>CAYTKM010000002.1:369326-372709 GCA_964438425.1 uncultured Gammaproteobacteria bacterium | reverse complement strand
CGTAGTATCCCGACTACTAGTACTAACGCTCCGGCACGTGATTCTGGTGAATCGCCGCTTGTCGATAAAGACAATGTAAGTGTGTTTGCTAGAACCTACCGTAGTATCCCGACTACTAGTACTAACGCTCCGGCACGTGATTCTGGTGAATCGCCGCTTGTCGATAAAGACAATGTAAGTGTGTTTGCTAGAACCTACCGTAGTATCCCGACTACTAGTACTAACGCTCCGGCACGTGATTCTGGTGAATCGCCGCTTGTCGATAAAGACAATGTAAGTGTGTTTGCTAGAACCTACCGTAGTATCCCGACTACTAGTACTAACGCTCCGGCACGTGATTCTGGTGAATCGCCGCTTGTCGATAAAGACAATGTAAGTGTGTTTGCTAGAACCTACCGTAGTATCCCGACTACCAGCACTAATGCGCCTGCACGTGATTCTGGTGAGTCCCCATTAGTCGATAAAGATAATGTAAGTGTGTTTGCAAAGACTTTCAAGGATATTCCTACTGCTAGCAACAATAACAGTAGTAATGATGATAAAGTGGCTACTAACACTTCTTCTGCAAGAAAACCTCGTGGTGTATTTGCAAGAGATTACTCTTTCTTACTAAACAACTAAACATGCTTCGTAATTTATAAGTTTTAAATGTAATCACTTGTAAATTAGAAATAAATTCTAAAAAAGACCAAAATCTAGAAATAAATTCTAAATTTTGGTCTTTTTTTTACAAATTTTCTAAATTTAAGTTTTATAGCTTATATACTAGCTATTTTAAAAACTATATTTAATATATAAGAATATAAGTAAAGTTATAATATATTTAACTAAAACTTATTTAATTCAATAGCCACGTAATAAAAATAAAACAGCTACAGCTAAAAATTTATGTAAGTGGCGTATGCCTTAAACAAAAATTCTAGACAAAGTACTCTTAATATAATTACTCAAACGTTTTTAAGGCTTTTGATTCTAGCAAATATTCCATTTCAGGATTTAAATCATAACTATAACCATGCACAGCATTTAACCATTTACCGTAACTAGGATTAGGTAGCACAAAATATTTTTCACCCAACTGCTGCTGGTTTTTATAAATTATCTCTTGATAATGTTGGTTAGTTTCTTTACCTTCAAAATCATCACTTAAGTCAGCTAAGTTATCACCAAAATACATCACGATATTATGCTTAGAGCTAATCTGCTCGCGGCGCTTAGATTTACTACTGGTAGTAGTTTTTAGTAAGATATTTTCTTTTTTTACTGGCAGACCCAGCTTTTCAAGGTTTTTATAAGTGTCTGCAAGATATTTATTCTGTCTATTAGAAACATAGAAGATTTCAACAAGCTCACTTGCAGCAATTAAAAATTCTTTAGAACCCGGTACAGGCCTAGCTGCTTGCAATTTTATCCATTTACCCCAACTTTCATATGAAAATCTTTGTTCATTTAATACTAAATAAGCTTGGTATGGCGAGTTATCCAGCACTGTTTCATCTAAATCTAAGACAATTGCAGCAGGTTTATTATTAATATTAGTTAGAGTAGCGCTTTCAGCTAAACTTTTTAACTTACGCTCAGCTAAAGTATATGTTTGCAAGCATAAAGCTACGTATTCAGCAGAGTTTTGTACCCACAGTACATCTTTACCGATGCTTTTAGTACTATTCGCTACAGATGAAGTATCAGAGCCGAGTGCAACTACATCTTTTTTAGAATTAATATTACAAGAACTAAGTAAGCTTAAGCCCAAGCTTAGAGCCAGTATAATACGCTGTTTATGCATGAACACATATAATAACAGAGAAAAGCCGAAGGTAAAATAAAATTCTTTTAAATACTATTAAAGTTTTATAAATGGAGGTGGCACCCAGATTCGAACTGGGGATAAAGGTGTTGCAGACCTCTGCCTTACCACTTGGCTATGCCACCACAATTAGCAAAAGCTAATATCTTTACAGATAATGATTTTAACTTATTTAGGTTTGATTTGGTAAATAATCATAAAGTTTTAAGATAAATATTACTAATTAGATATCTGTTACAAAGGCGCAGTGGGCGAGCGAAAATCCATAACAGGAAACATTATGTTTAGGTTTTCAGCGAAAATAGTACCTTTAGCAAAAATACAGCCCACCTATCTAAAGATGAAAATAAAAGTCTCAACAATCTTTATATAAGAATAATGTGTTAAGTCAATTTCTTTTCAAGCTGAATCAAGTAAAATATTTAATATTAGTGCGAGCAAGACTGCGCACCTAAGCTAAAGAAATGAGTGAATATAACTTACCACCTATACTTGAAAAACGCTTTAATCAGTTTAAAAAAATTGATAATAAAACTAAAATGTTTGAAAGAATAATTTCTTTAGGTAAAAAATTACCAGCTTACCCAGCAGAAGCTCAAACAGAAGAAAATTTAGTTAAAGGCTGCGCTTCGGTGACCTATGTCAAAGGTACACTCGCGGGTGAAGTAATGAACTATCAAGGTGATTCTAATTCGCACCTAGTTAAAGGTTTGCTAGCTCTATTAATTGAAGGTTTTAATGATGTAGCGCCAGCTGATATATTAAAAGCTGACCCTAAATTCATTCAGGATATGGGTCTTAGCTCTGCTTTAACAGCCTCAAGAGCAAATGGGTTTATGAATACCTATGCCATGATGATGGAAAGTGCTAAAAAGGCTTTAAATTTACAAAATGGTTGAAGAGCAAGCAAGTGATTCTAAACTAATCTTTGCTATTTGCGGTGAACTTAGCGCTGAGCAGCATTTAGTACGCCTAATAGATAACTCTGAGCCTGATATAAATTATCTCGGCATGGGCTCTAAACTTAGCGCTGAAGCTGGCATGGAAAACTTACTCGATTATAAGGATTTTTCGTATTCTGGCTTAACGCAGGTAGTAGCTAACTTGCCTAAGATCTATAAACTAAAAGATGAAATAATAGACTTAATCCAAAAGCATAAACCTAAGGTTTTACTTTGTCTGGATTATTTTGGTTTAAATAGTATGGTCGCTGAGGGATTATGTAAGCTTAAAAATAGTAACCCTAAGCTACATAAACCTTACATCGTACAATACATCGCTCCGCAGCTCTGGGCATCAAGACCTGAACGTATTAAAAAGATCGAAAAGTATTACAACGAAGTTTTATACACTCTACCTTTTGAAGCTAAAATCTACGATCCTTTACCACGCAGGATAGTAAAAACTTTCGTAGGGAACCCAGTGTGCGAAACTATTAAACAAAAAAACTTAATCTCAAGTAAGCTTAGAGCTCAGTTTTTAAAAGATTTTACAACAGATGAAGCTGATAACGATGAAGTTATTAGAAATGAAACTAATCATAAAAGTAGTCATGATAGCAGCCTAGATAAGCTTA
>CAYTKM010000002.1:270581-369226 GCA_964438425.1 uncultured Gammaproteobacteria bacterium | reverse complement strand
GTAAGTTTGGTGCTAAAAGTGAAAATAGCTCAGATGAAGCTAATCATAAAAGTAGTCATGATAGCAGCCTAGATAAGCTTAGTAAGTTTGGTGCTAAAAGTGAAAATAGCTCAGATGAAGCTAATCATAAAAGTAGCGCGGCTCAAAAAAGACCGATTTTAATCGGACTTTTCCCTGGTAGCCGCGCAGCAGAAGTAAAACAGCTATTACCTGAATTTATGAAAGCAGCGCGCGCCTTAAACAAAAACTCTAAACTCAGTTTTAGATACATACTGGCGCGCGCCAGTACTATTTCACACGATGAACTAGTGGAATACGGGCTTGATGAAAAACTGGTTAAAGTCATTTCAAATGATGAGCTTGAAGATGCCAACCAAAAACTCATGTCGGCTTCAGACTTTTTATGGTTATGCTCTGGCACAGTAACTTTAGAAGCAGCACTTCTACATAAACCTTACTTCTTGACTTATCGTAGTACGAATGTAAACTACTTTTTATACCTTTATCTACGTAAAATAGATATGGCAGGACTAGCTAATATAATAAGTGAGAAGTACATAGCAAGTGAGTTTCTTCAGCATGATGCAACTGCTAAAAACTTTAGTGCTGAAACTGAAGCTATGTTTACATGCGAAGGCAAATATACTAAAAAAGCTAAGCGTATCATTGATGAGTTTAGAAATTTAAGTGAGTCTTTATCTAGTAAAGAAACCTCATTAATAGTTGCAGATAGAATAGCTGAATTATGTAGCTAGGGTGTTAATAAATCCCTAAGATTTAATTTATATAATCATAAGTATGCCAGATTTATTTGCAGCAGAAGATAATAGCACTTTAAATTTAAAGACTGGCTTTAGTTTAAACTTATTAAATAAATTCACTTTATCCCCAGATAGCCGGCAATTTGAATTAATTGCTGAAAATATGGCTGGCACTGACACTCCAGAAGAACTTTGGCAGTTTTATGAAGTAATTTTACATCGCGAAAACAGTTCCGTATCTTTTAAAAGTGATACTAACGAGACTAATAAAACTCAAGGAATCTTTGCCTTTAATTTAAGTCCGATTAACGAGCTCCTAAGATTACAGCAAGGTATACTAAACTTCCTAATAAGTGAGAAACGTCAGCAATTTATATTTCAACCAGCGGACCCTAGCTTTGAGCTGGTAATTCAAAGGAGTCACTTTGATCAGTTTAAAGTATATTTATGGTTAGATGAGGGTAATACTCGCCAGCTAGAATATACCTGGAATGCTAGCGGTATTAGATTTATCAGTAGCCAACAACAAATTAGAGACTTTATTCAGGATTTAATCTAATCATACAATTTATATGAATTAAGAACTAACAGCATATTTACCATCCAATATAAATATTTTCACTTAAAACGATACGAGCACAAATTAAATGGTATAATAATTATATGTTAGGTGCAGCTTTTTCATTTTTAGTTATTGCGATTATCGCTGGTATTTTAGGTTTTGGTGGCATCGCATCATTTAGCCTAGGTATCGCTAAGTTTTTATTCTTTATCGCAATCGCTTTGTTTATAATCTTTTTAATACTAGGTACTGTTGCTAGTAAAAAATTTATGAGTATGTTTAAAAAATAAACCTAGTGCTTTTATAAGATTAAAATTTAGTCAAATTTAAGTTAGAATATTATAATTTAAGCTGCTTAGATCAGGTTACAATAATCACCTCAAATTAGCAATAACACCACCTTCTTATTAACATAATTTTAATTCATTTTTGATAGCTTAAGCGTATAAGTTAGAGAGAAGAGGACATTTTTTAATGCAAAATATAGAAGCAAAGGTGGATGTAAGTACTACAAATACCGAAAATAATAAAAAGAACCCTAAACTAGATGGTTTAACAGCCTTACTGGCTGGGGATACGACTAGTTCTAAAAAACCATTAGTGGTTAAAGAATCTGGTCGAGTAGTTTTAGTTGAAGAAAAGAAAACCAAAAAGAAAGTTAAAAATAAAAACAAAGTTAAAAATAAGAACAAATCCAAAGTCAAAAACAATAATACTACTAACATTGAAGCTGAAAAAACACTATTTTTGATGCCAGGTACCGAAGCTAAGAAAAATCAGCCGATACTGAATATAGCTAAAGAAGAAGCTGCTAGCAAAGTAGGTAAGACTTCTGAAGTAAAAAGAACTTTTGATGGCAAACAAGATTTAGGTTATCAAGCTGAAGACGAAGAAATACTTATTTCAGATGAAGAAGCTGAATTAATTAATAATGATGTCAACTCAGACATTATGATCGTCGAAGAAGACGAAGTTGAATTTACCAATGTAGTGTTAAGTGATGAAGAAATCGAATTCGTAGAAGATGTAGTTAAAAGTGTCGAAGAAGCTAAAGAGAAAGTTGAAAGAGAAATGGTGGCTGACGGTAAAATAACCTCTGCAGAAATCGTTTTTAAAGATATTAAAGTAGCTCAAGAAGTTTCTAAAGCTATGCAAGAAAAATACGGTTATATAGATACTACATTTTTAAATAAGATGATCGGTTTAGCTTCACAAATTGTAGTTGTTAAATCTAAGCACTATGCGATGCTAACTAAATTACATACTTATAGAGCAGAGCTTAAATTAGTAACTGGTACTAGAGATGGTTTAGCTTCTAAAAATGAACTATTTTATGATGATTATGTGCAACTTAAAACTTTAGACGGTAGAATCTCTTATTTAAATGAAGAAATTGAATATTTAAGTGTACTTGACCCTAATAGAAGAGACCTAGCAGCTAAAATGGAAAAAGATAAATCTGAGCTGGAAGCTAAAATCAGTTCTTTATCATCTGAAAAAGAAGCTGTTAGTGATGTGAGTTCTTTAACTTAAGTAGCTCTTCATCGTAGCGAGCTTTAAGTTCATTAGCGGCATTTTCGCTAAGTGAGCCATTTGTTTTAATCTTTTCAACTACCGCGATCTGGTTTTCTAGTAGCTGAGTTTTAGTTTCAATTAAATCTTCGGTTACTAGCATCTCACTGGTAATGTTTAGGGTGCTCATTTGCTCGTTAACCTGCTCTATTTCTTGATTTAGCTCTGTTGAAATTTGTTTAGATACTGGAACCAGTACTTCGCCTTCTTGTTCAAGTTTATGCAGCTCAATTAACGAAGCTTTAGCGGCGCGCAAGCGAGCTTTAAGTTTTTGGTAGTCATTGATATCTGGGGTGATAATGTTCTTTAAACCAAACCACTCCAAGAATTTACTAATAGATAAGCCCTGAACGATTAAAGTAAACAATACAACTCCAAATACCATTACTATTATCAGCTGCCTAGTCTCTTCGCTAATAATATCTTTTGGCAAGCTAAGTACAAGCGCCATAGATAAAGCGCCTCTAAGCGCAGCGACCACTAATACATGCTGCCAGGCAAGTTTTAGTTTAGTAATTTTAAAACCATTAATAACACCAGAGAGTAGATAAATCGACACAATTCTAGCAAATAACATAGCACCTATCGCAACAGCAATTGGAATCCAGTTATTAACTAATAACTCTAGATTAATTTCTAAACCTATAAGCAGGAAAATCAACGAATTCATAAAAAAGGCAGCATACTCCCAGAAACTTGATACTACTATGCGCGTAGAAGCTGACATACCTGTATGGCGACCATAATTTCCCATTAGCAGACCAGCAGCCACTGTAGCAATAACACCAGACAGGTGCAAGTTAGGTATTAAACCTGGTACAGAAATCGATTCAGCTAGTAAAAAAGTACCGTAGGCTGTAATAGTAGTAAAAGTTAGCTCAAGTAGATGATCGTCAAAAAACTTAGTAATCACACTAAAAGCAAGCCCGATCAGAGCCCCTAAACTTGCGCCACCTAAAACTACTAAGATGAATTGCCCTAAGCCAGCTAAAGTATATGACTGGACTACCTCTGGACTCACATCTAACCCAAAACTCATAGTCATCGCCAGTAATAATTTAAAAAATACTACAGATGTACCGTCATTCACTAGACTTTCACCTTCTACAATACCTGAAATAGTATGATCCAGATGCAAACGTTTCATAATTGCAACCACACTTACTGGGTCAGTTGGCGCCACTATCGCCCCGAAAATCAGACTAAGCAGCCATGGCATACCTAAGATAAAATGCAAGCCAGCTCCGATGATAGCGATAGATACTGCTACACCCAAGGTCGCTAAAATTAAAACCCCTGGATAGACTTTTTTAACATGCCTAAGATCTAGATTAAAAGCAGCTTCAAATAAAAGCGCCGGCAAAAATATAAATAATACTAGGTGCTCTGTTAACTCTACAGGCTCTAAGCCTTTAACTGAACCGATAAAAAGACCTACAACTACTAGTGCAATAGTATATGGGATTTTTATACGCTTAACAATGACCGCAACTATGCTGGCAATAATCATTAAAACTACGATGGTATTTAAATTTAGTTGGTTGGTAGCATGGTGCGCTTCGGGTAACATATGCATAATTATATAATAAATATTTTCAGCTGAAATTATTAGCTTAGAAAATTTTAATGTACCTAACACTTGCGTTAATCCTTTAGAATGAGTTCAAACGAATTAGTAAAAGGCTATGATAGATATAGATCATGACTATCGTATACCGAAATCTAGGTAAATCAGGCTTGAAAGTTTCACCTTTTTGTTTGGGTACCATGACGTTCGGTGGCAGCGCAGAAAATAGTGAGGAGCTTTTTAATCATTTTATCGAACACGGCGGTAATTTTATTGATACAGCAGATATGTATAATGCAGGTAAAAGTGAAAAACTTTTAGGTCGTTATATAAAACAAAGTAAAAGGCGTGATGAAATAGTTCTAGCCAGTAAATACACTTTTAATGCTAACCCAAACTCTCCGAACATGGGTGGTAATAGTCGCAAAAATATGAGAAGGGCACTTGAAGGTTCTTTAGAGCGCCTGCAAACTGATTTCCTGGATCTTTATATCATGCACACTTATGATTTAATAACTCCAATTGAAGAAGTTGCACGCTCATTTAATGATTTAATCAGCGAAGGTAAGATCCTTCATTATGGCTTAAGTGACGTACCAGCTTGGTACGCTGCGCGTTTTGATGCAATCTGCGAGCAAAACTCATGGGAAAGACCGACCACTCTCCAGTTAGAGTATTCTTTACTTTCAAGAAACCTAGAGCGCGAGCACCTACCACTTGCTCGCGAAGTTAATATGTCCATTACTCCATGGAGTCCTCTTGGGGCTGGCTTACTAACTGGTAAGTATAAAAGAGAAGAGAGTGGAGATTTTTCTGGGGAAGGCCGCTTGCAAGAAGTTAAAAATTCGGGAAACCCTATTATGGAAAAATTCAGCAACACTGAAAAATTTTGGGAGATTCTTGATGAAGTGCTTCAAGTAGCTAAAGTAGAAAATTTAAAACCTGTAGATATAGCACTAGGCTGGCTTGCCAGTAGAGAAAAAGTTGATTCAATTATTTTAGGCGCAACTAAGTTAGCTCACCTTAAGGATAATATATCAGCTTGCTTAATAAAAATTAATAATTCAAAACTCGAGCATTTAGACAATATAAGTTCGACAACTTTAAATGAACTTGATCATTTTTTTCAGGATTCTGTACAGAAAAGAATTAATGGTACTGTCACTGTAACAACGAATTAGCAATTTGTAGGCTAATATAATATTTAATAGAATAACTAGTCTTCAAATTTCATCTACACTAATTACTTCGGATCGTACTATTAAGGGATTAACTAATAGTTTATGTTTTGTTAATCTATTAGTTTATAATTAAGTGAAAGGAAGGGTTTTGCCGTGCTGAAAACTTTATTAATCGAAAATAAACCTGATGACGCTTTAAACCTGATCGGGCTTTTAAATAAAGCTACTGTCTCTAACGAATATACTAATAAATTTGATATAACCTGGGTTAAAAGCTTAACAGAAGGTAAAAAAACTTTAATTGAATATTCATTCGATTTAGTTATAACAGAAATAGATCTACCAGATAGTAACTTAGAAAAGTTAAATGAATTAATTGAATTAGAAGTTGAAACTGCTTTTATAATTCTTACTTCGTGTGCTGATGAAGTCATTTGGCAAAAATGCTTACATATAGGCGCTGAAGAGTATCTAAAAAAAGATCAAATACATTCTATAGATTTTTTATATAAATTGATTATTCATGCAGTTGAAAGACATAAAACTAATCTTCAACTTAAAGAAACCATTGGACAGCTTTACCAGCATACTTTAATGCTTAATAAATCAAATGATGAGCTTAGTAATCTAGCTGCTGATACCAGTCACGATTTAAAAGAACCGTTAAGAACTATCAGCGAATTTAGTAAATTAGTAGCTGATGAATACGGCGAAAACTTAGATGATACTGGCAAGGATTATATAAAACGTATTGTTTCAGCTTGTGATCGTATGAATTTAATGTTTAAAGAAATGCTCTCACCTAAAGAAATATTCACGACTTCCGATAATCAGAATACTAATAAGATAAATCTAAATACTGTTATTATTGAAGTTTTAAGTGACCTTGAAATTAAAATTAATGAAACCGAAGCAAATATCCGCTTAGAAGACGTCTATAATAAAAAAAATTACTTACTAGCTGATAGTGGTGAGTTAAGATCTCAGCTATTATTAAATACTGTAAGTTTTTTTAACGTAAATATGAGTACAGTCTCTTTACGCAGAATATTAATTAATTTAATCTCTAACGCGATTAAATATGTTAAAGCGGACTCTAAACCTGAGGTTACGATAGTATTTGAAAAGTTTCCAAATTGTATTTCTATAGCCATCGAAGATAATGGTATCGGTTTTAATATGGAAGATAAAGATCTGATATTCGATCGAGATATCAGATTAGTAGCAAATGACTCTACTTATCATGGTACCGGTCTTGGGCTAAGTACTGTAAAAAATATACTAGACAGACATGATTGCGAAATCAGAGTTCACAGTGAACCTGACATAGGCTCAAGCTTTAGACTATTTATACCTTTAAAGAATAAAAAGAAATTGGAAGTTAAATCTAAAATTTAAAATCTAAGTTACCGATCCTACTTAAAGTTAAGATTTACTGGTTGAAGTTACTTTGTACTAATTTTAACTGCATTAGAGCGAACTTTAAAGTATTTATTTTAGGTAGCTGCTAAGGTACTGTTGATGAATGAAACTACTCAACAGCGATCTTGAGCCCCTAGTCTTATGTGCAAAGCAGTTCTATAAAATAATAGCTTTTAGAGACTACTAAACTTTAGATTTCTGTCACTGGTACTAGGATCTCATTTTCTCTTAAAAAAGCTGGCGTGAACGGAGGGTCATAGACATAATTCACAAAATCACCAGAAATTTCATATTTTTCTTGCTCAGCTAGCATTAGTTTCAGTTCTTCTGCTTTAGTTTTAAATTTTTCAGCGTCTGGCTCACCCTTAAACTTTAATACAGCGTAAGTTTCTGCTGGTAAAACTATAATTTCAACTTGAGAATTTGCTGGCTTAGGGATCTGCTGATATTCAGTATATTTAGCAGGTAAGAAGAAAATCATGCTTGCTGATTTTTCTTGATTGTCTACCTGAACTGGGCTTGTCATTTCAATTTTTTCACCATTGTCATCAGAGTTACTAGTTTTAGCAGGGTCTTTAATATTTTCACCGCCGATATAATCAAATAATAATCTAAAAGCATCGCCTTTATCACCTGCAACCTCGGCTTTAGCCGCAAATCTTTCAGGGTAAGTGCGAATTTCGATAGTTTCGTTAATTTGTGTACTCATCAGCATTTCAGGTTGCTCATAAAAACTGTTGATACCGAAAAGTCCGGCAATAGAAAGTAGCAGTGTTTTGAACATCTGCTTTAATTATAAACCTTTAAACATTAATTAGGACAGTAAGACTGCTAGATAGCTTAATAAATAGTTATGCACTAATTCTAAAAAATTTTAAACCCTACTTAAGTTCAACTACTTACTTAAGCTCGATTTTTTTATAGTTAATAAGTAAAGTCAAACCTCGAGCCAACATAAAAATATGCAAAGCTAGCCACAAACCATGATTAAACCATACTTTAGGCAAAAAGACTATTGCCAGACTATAAACTAAAAATGAGACTATCATCATATCACGCATATACTTAGTTTTAGTTGCACCTAGGTAAATACCGTCAAGCTGAAAGCAAATCACGCAGCTAAGCGGCATTAAAATTAACCAGATCAAATAATCTTCAGCTATATTTTGAATTAATGTAAGGCTAGTAAGCAAACTAATAAAATACTTTCCTTTAAACCAGAATATCAGGCTGAGCAGACCTGCACAGATTAAAGCCGTGATTGAAGTCTTGTAAATAGCTTGCCTAAAATATTGAACAGATTTACTACCATAAGCCTCACCAATTAAAGCCTCAGCAGCATTAGCAAAACCATCAAGTCCATAGCTGGTATACCAAAATAGATTCATTAAAACAGCATTAGCAGAAAGAATATCAGTACTTAAATTCGCGCCAGTAAAAGTAAACCAGGAAAAAGCGAGAAATACAAAAATAGATCTGATAAAAATATCTTTATTGAAGTTTAGAGTCATTAGTATTTTATTTAAATTAAAAACTCTAAATTTAGATAGACGGATATCTTTTATGCCATTAACATTAAATAGCCATAAGTACATCAGACTTAGAACATAGAAGCCAGTCTGCGCCCCCACGGCAGCCCAAGCAACTCCAACCAATTTAAGATCGCAGTATCCTACTAATAATATACATAGCAATATATTTATAAAATTCATGCCTGTACGAATAACTAAGGCTGTCTTATTTTTTTGCAGGCCATATAGCCAGCCTAAAATTACATAATTACCAAATACAGCGATACTAGAAAGTATCCTAATACCTACATATTCTTTAGCTAAAGTTTCAAGCTCACTTTTTTTATCGATTATCTTAAAGGCAACAGTCATTATCGGCTCAGCTAGTAGCGTAATCACAACACCTAGCAGAGTTGCAAAAAACAGATTTCTAAAAAGAATGGCTTTAATTTCTTTAGTTTTACCTGCACCAAGTGCTTGAGCAGTTAAACCAGTGGTAACTTTTCTTAAAAAGGCAAAGCTCCAGTAAATACTCTGCAAGACCACCACACCTATCGAAACGGCAGCCAAATATTTTGCGTCATCAAGATGACCTAAGGCTGCAATATTGGTCGTACCGATTAATGGAATAGAAATATTAGCTAAAATCACCGGCCAGGCAAGTTTAAAAATTTGCTGGTAAGTTAAGCTGTCTTTTTTCATCTTCTACATTCAAGTATGGCAAGTTTAAAAATTTTCTCACTATAATAATATCTTTGTTTTAAAATTCTTTGCTGTTTTTTAAAACCTAGCTTAGGTTTATAGTTTGTGCAAGTTCGAGCTAATTTAATAGCAGCGTCAGGTTTAAAACCAAAGCGTTTAACATTCCAAACCAGATAAAAGCTTTCCTGCTGATAAAAGTTAGCTTGTTTGGTACTAACTAAACTATTAAGCTTTCTTTGATCTTTAGTATAGGCTTTGTCTATAGAATTATAAACTAGAACTGGAAGACCATAATAGGTCAAATTAGCTGCGGTATGACGATGAAGACTGTAGATTTTTTTATCAGGATTTATAAAGGTATTTGTTTGTTTTAGCCTAGTCGCTATTTCTTTAAAAGGTGCACTTATGTGTTTAACTTTTAATCTGACGGGTAAAATTCTAAAACTCATAGCAATAATTAACATCAGTATACAAACGAAATAAACAGAAGATTTTTTGTGCTTTTTCAAACGACTAAAGCCTGCCAGCACCAGCGGGGAGACCTTAAGCTCGCAGCAAACAGCTAAAATCACCGTAAAATATACTAGTGCCCCCCAGCGCGCTTGAAACTTACTAGCTCCCATACAAGCAAGTAAAATAATTGGCAAAATTAGGTTTATTAAAGCTATCAGGCTGATAAAATTATTTTTAAAGTAAGTAATAATTCTTGATAAAAAACTTTCAACAAACTCTATACTTAGCTTTAGATCCTCCTTATTATCAGAGCTTAATCCACACAGAGCACTTTTAGATACTTCACTGAAATTCGAGCTGACTGCTGACTTGTTTTTAACTAAAATATAAGCAAGTAAAGCTAAAAATATATATAATTGGTTTAAATACTTCAAAAAAATTAGCTTAAAATAAGTTAGCATAGTAGTATTTGAACTTATTTCACTAGTTTCAGCTACATACGTTAACGCTGAGAAATGATCTTGATAAAGCCAAAGTAAATGTGGCGCGCAGATTACGATAGCGCACACCACACTCAATAAAATTTTAGGATTAAGCAACGCGCGCCGTGCCGGCGCGCACATGATAGCTGCTAGCAAAATACTTAACATAAACAATACAAAATTATATTTTGCTAGCAAACCTGCACTGATTATGACCCCAAGCCAAACATAATTTAGCCAAGTAGGCTTAACGATTAACCGTAAAACTAAATTTAGCAGAGCCACTGCACATAAACAGGCAAGCACAGTATGAGTCAGATCAGTAATAAACACTACACTGTAAAGTGGCACAGTTGATAAGGCTAAAGTTACCTCAAAAGGATTTAAAACATAACCTGAAGACAAAGCCGTCTCATTTTTCAGATCACTAGAACGCTGTAAAATAAACTTGCTAAAGTTTTTTTGATAGTAATTATAGGTATCATAAAAAAACCAATAAAACGCTGATATCAGTATAAATTTAAAAACTGTCAAACTGACTAGATTAACCGGAAAGAACTTTCCCCAAAGCTTTATTAACCAAGTATAAAGTGGAGCTTGTCTAGGGTAACCCCAAGCAAAATCGAATTGGCTTAGATAATACTGCTCGCTTTCATCTAATGTAAAAGTAGGACTAGTAAGTACTCTTAAAGTTATAAATAGTAAGCTATAGCAAATTAAACTGATTAAGAGTTTTTTACGTTCCATTTTCATGTCAAATTTTAGCAAACCTTAGATCATAGCTAGACCTAAGCTAATGTGTTATTTCACTTCGTCCTATTATTTATTCTAATGAAAAATTTTTTACATAACTTGATATAAAATAAATCAGAAAAGTATAGTTCAATTATCAAATTTAATAAATATAAACGAAACCACTCAAGATAAGTTAAACACTTAGTACAACTTTCGCATGATTATATAACATATCTGGTTATACACCCATATATATTTGGAATAGTAATCATACGTACTCAAACTACCATTCGGGTTTTATCCATATGAAATTTAAAATTTTTTCTTCACTTAGTATTCTTTTTTTTAGTATTTTAGCCGCGCGTGCTATCAATGTATCTGACTGCTCTCAGTTAGACAATATCCGCAATGATTTAAGTGCTAATTACACTTTAACTACTGATATAGATTGTTCCAGTATCAGTAATTTTAATCCTATTAGAAATTTTACAGGCGAGCTTGATGGTCAGGATCATACTATTAGCAATTTAAATATTAACTATCCTGATGATAATAATGTAGGTCTATTCGGCTCAATTAGGAATGCCACTATTAAAGACTTAAATATAACTTCTAGTAATGTTATAGGTTATGAAGATGTCGGCATTTTAGCTGGCAACGCCAGTACTGTGCAAATAATTAATGTAAGCACTGCTGGTTATATTGAAGCTACCAATGAAGATGCTGGCGGTTTGATTGGTTACATTAGAGGTACATCTATAGTTAAAAATTCAAACTCTAGCGCTAATGTTGAAGGCTCTTTTAACGAATTTCAGCCTAATCAGGATAGTGATACTGGTGGTTTAATCGGTGATATAAATGGTGATGCTAATAATACTGTTACCTTACATGACTGCTACGCTACTGGAACAGTCAACGGCGCGCGTCATACTGGCGGGCTAGCAGGCGAGATAAGCTTTGCTGATATAAATAACTGCTATGCTACTGGCTCAGTGCAGGGAAAAGCTAGCCAAAATGATTCACTAGGTGGACTGCTCGGTGAAATTGACAACTCAAGTGTCTTAAATAGCTATGCTACTGGAAGCGTAAATGGACGAAATGCAGTAGGTGGACTGATCGGTTGCATGATTAATACAGATTTAGCAGATAGCTATGCTGAAAATACTGTTACTGGTGTAAATAACGTAGGCGGATTAGTAGGGTTCGTGAAATCAGATTCTAAAATTTCAGATAGCCACGCTGTGTCTAATGTGATTGCTAACAAATTTGCTGGAGGATTAGTTGGTTCATTAGCAAATTCAAGTATATTTAGAAGTTACGCTGAAGCTAATATCGCAACTAAATTTAGCTCAGGCGGGCTGATAGGTTTAAGTAATATTGATGATAATCAGTATGAAGTTAAAGATGTATACGCTGACATAGAATTACATGGTGATGAAATTATTGGTGGTTTAATCGGTGAAGCTTTAAATATTACCAAAATTAGTAATGCGCTGGTCTATGGTTCGATATCAAGTAATACAGATGTAGATGCATTTGTAGCAATCGCTGGAGAAGATATTGAAGTTAACGATTCGTATTATGACCGCAATTTAATGGACATTAATAATACTAGCCTAGCAAGCTCGCGTTCAACTAGCGCTTTATATACTGAAATTAACTATGAAAACTGGGATTTTAATAATGTCTGGGATATTTTAGAAGGGCAAGATTATCCTATTTTAGGTGATGTTAATAACCCACCTAGAGCTATCACTTTAAGTAATTTGAGTTTGATAGAAAACAACCAGGTTGATGCACTAATATCTACAATTAACGTTCAAGATGCTGATGAGAACGATACTTTCACCTGCACGCTAGAGTCTGAAGAAAATAATTTTGAAATTAGTGGTCTGAATTTACTTGCTAAGACTAGTTTTAACTTTGAAGGGATCACCCAGTACAATGTAATTATTAGCTGCTCAGATAATAGCGGAGCTTCTTTAACAGAAAACTTTATCATAAATATTTTAAATGACCCTAGTGATGATACTAGCCCGGCTACAAGTGATAGAGTAACTTTCGAGCTAAAGTCGACAGAGTTAAACGAAAATACTCCTACTGGCTCTGAGCTTGGTATGGCTAATTACGAAAGTAATAGTAATAGCACTTTAAGTTGCACAGTTACTGGTGCAGAACAACTTGGCTTTGATAATGATTTAAACTTAATTCTATTAGTTGATCTTGATGCTAATCAGACTGCGGAACTTAATTTTACCATTAGCTGTTCAATAGCTGGAGTGAATAGATTACTTGAAAATTATACTATCGATGTAATTGGTAATTATGAACCCGATGTAGAAAACAATGTATGTCAGTCTATTACTATGCTTAGATTATTAGATACAAATGCTAATTTAACTTTAAGTCGCTACGAAGTATTAGATGCGATTTTAGATATTAAAGGGTATGAAAAGTCAGTTGAGAATGCTGGATTTGATGAGATTATTATTCATCAGTACACTCAGCTAGATTTAGATCAGGACGGTAAAATCACTCAGGCTGAAGTGGATCAGATCGAATTAGAGCTTCAATGTGAACCTAGTTACGCTAGGCTAATAAGCTTTATCGAAACTACAGGTCTAAACCGTGACGGACAATACGGCTTTAAAATTTTTGCAAGATATATCCGCAATATAAACAGCGCTTTAAGACAATACCAGATATCTGGCAAACTAAACAATAAGATCAGGACTTACGATTACAATGAGGATGGCGTATTAGATCTAAACGATAAAAAAATACATAAATCTATTATTTCATTTAGTATTTTAAAAAGATTTTCAGAAACCGAGTTTGCTAGAAGAGCTGAATTAAAAGGTATAGGAATTGATATAGTCGAAGTTGCAAATGAACTCGGTAAATAATAAAGTCGATTTAACATACCTAAATATTCGGTCATATAAATTCTATTATGTGAATTCTCTAAGACTCTGTAAAATAAAAGATCATTAACTCATATTTTATTTTTTACATATATATTTTACTGTAATGCTGCTGATAATCTCTTAAGTTTAATCGAAATCAAATTAAGTTCTCTAAAATTTAGATTAGATAAAACTAACATAAGTACTAGCGAACCCCCGAGTATTATTTAGATCATTTAGTGTAGATTTAAATATAGTGTCTAATTTAAAATATATATGTATTAGCTTGATGCTTCTTGCGATGATTAAAGTTTCAGCCAGTGAAGCACAATGGAAAATGTTTACAGATGGACTGCCCTCCTGCTCAGATTCTGAAATAACTGGACTCAGCAATGCAGCTGACAAAGCATATTTAAGTTTCAATTGTTACGATGATGGTTTTGATAAAAGCAAAAATGGTTTGTACATTTTAAATGAAGAAATAGGTTCATGGCAGCAGCTAGCTAGCAAGCCAACTCACTATCGCTTCAGTGGTGATATCGCTGTAACGCAACAGGGAGATATTTATACATATAGAGAAAACTTATTATTTAAATTAGTAGCGGCTACTGATAGTAATAGTAATACACCATATACTTGGACTCGCACGAAACTACCTTTTCGAGCTGGCGGTCTTGGTGAATGTTACGCTGGCACCTGCTCAGATAAATTGTTTTTGCGTGAACTTAAAAAATATAATAACTTTTATACTTACGACCTAAAATCTGGAGCTATCGAAAGTTTAGTTTTACCTTACCAAGTGGATAGAAAACCTCATGTAAGTTTACTTGAAGACGCTGAAGGTAATATGTGGTACAAATCTAACTATTCTGGTGTTTTTAAATACAATTTTACTAAACAGGAATGGACTAAAGAAAGTGATAGGTCAGGTGCATTATCTGTCGGTGGTGATGGACAAGTATATTTATCTTATGAAAAAGCTAAAACAACTCAGATTAGCACCCTTTTTAAATATTTAGGTGATGCTAAGTGGCAACAAATCCAGCAAAGTCGCGGTTACGGTCATAAGGGTTTGCCTTTCGGTAAAGACCAAAGCACTATGCTATTTTATGCTAGTAGATTCGATGATTATGTTCTAGATGGTACTCGCAAAGTGAATATTCCAGATCGCATGGATCTATCAGCAGCTGGAGTGGGTATTTTAGAGGCTAATACCATAGTTAAAGTTAAAGAAGGTCTGATGGCTACATTTAGATTTAGAGATAGATCTAAAACTAGAGGATCTCAATACTTTCTAGGGAAGTTAGCTTTCGATGTCAACGCCGCTGAGTTTTATAACTCTAATATTGATTTAACTACAGGAACTTATATAGGCTCTAATTTTACAAATGATGAGGCTATCGGTGTTGAAGTTATGGCTGATGGCAAAATTTTAGCTGCTCTTAACACTGGTGGCGATTATGATATAGCTGCTACAACAGTTTATAAAGGTACTTCAAGTAGCTTCGGTACAGTTGCTGTGCTAAACGCTGATGGTACTAACGTTCTTAGTGTCTTAAAAGTAGATAGTAAGTTACATGATATCGCTGTTTCAGGTTCTAAACTAGCTATCGCAGGCGCAAGTGGTATCACCGTACTCGATTTAACTAATAATAATGTACTTTGGAGCTACGACTACGCTTCTGCTAAAAAGAGAATCGCTATCAGTTCAACTGGAAATGTAATTGCTATGCTTGATAATAAGAAGATCATGGCTTTTTCCGCTACTGGCAGTCAGCTATTTACTAAAGATATCGCGCGCTCTTATACTGAAGATGTTGCTGTAACTGAAGTAAATGGTGAGCCCATCTTCTATGAGGTAGGTTTTCAGAATGATAAAACTCCTAGAAACTACCCTATTCAGGTTTGTCATGTGTATGCTTTTGATAAAACAGGTAAGCGAGTGTGGAAACTGTTTGATTTCCCAGGTTCAAGTGTAGAAAATCGTATCGCTGATACCAGATTATATCGAGCTGAAATTGGTGAGGACGGTCAGCTTTATATTTCAGGTGAATCTGCAGGCTCATCAACTATCTTCATGGATGATGGCACGCAGCCAACTGGTAAAGATATCCTTACTAAGATAGATTTTCATAATGATTTATGGAATACTAAATCAGCCCATATGACATATTTAGCGAGAGTAAATCCAGTTAAGGGTGACATTTTAAAATCTCAGTTGACTATGACTAGACTAAGCAATGGTAAATCTAACACCTTTAAAACCAGAGGTCTTGCTGCCAGCACGGAAGGAAGAGTCTTTATGTCAGGTATCGCTGCTGCTCACTTGCAGAACCGTGACTTTGTTTCAGTAAACGGCGAGCTAGCTAAGGCATATGAGAAAGGTGATACTTCAATTATAGGTCTAGCACCAGAATTTACAACTCGTAACTTTTGGTCGACTTTAGTTAAGGATTCTGCACCGACAGCTGGTAACAAAATGGCTATGGATGTCGCTGTTAAAGGCAATAAATTAGTAGTACTGAGTGAAGTTGCTAGCGAAGCGAAGCTTTACACCACAGCAAATGCTATGGATAAGCTAAATACCAGTGGTAAAGACAATGTTCATTTAAGTGTAATAGATGTAAGTCAATTTATACCTAAAGCTAAACTAGTAGATTAATAAACTTATAAACCTACACCTGATATATTTGGCGCTTGTAATATAGTTACAAGCGCCAAATATTATTTAAGAAACGGTTTTCATTCTAGTAAAACTTACGATGTTATTAGCTGGTGCTGAGTTAGCTGCAAGAACGGGACTATCAGTAGCTGACGCTACACTACTAGGTCCACTTACGATATTATTAGCTGATGCTGTAACATTTGATTCAGCTGAAGGATTGTTTACAATAGTATTTGTAGTTGATTCAGGTTTATTTGCTAGTCCTTCTGCTGCTTGTATTGCGGCAGTTAATGTACCTTGGTCACCACGCAGACCAACAACTTTTACACCGGGCTGATTAATAGTTTTTTCAGCTTTCTCAAGTTTAGCTTTACTTATATTGTTAGATGATGAGCTTTTAACTGTTTTCAATAATCTATCAGCAGCTTTAACTACGTTACTTGGTAGTTTATCGCCCATATGTTTAAAAATGTTTTTAGACACTTTATCCATATAAGTTTTAACTTCATTAAGGTCTTTTTTTATATCAGCAGATTTACTACTTAATCCAGGAGCTCCAGACAGGCGTGAACCTAAATCCCTACCAGCACTACTTACTTTTTTACCGAAAGTACCAGCTTGATTTAATAGCTGACTAACAGCAGTCTTGCCAGCAGTATTAACTTTACTACCTCTAAAAGGAGTTAAGAATTTGGTTGCTGAGCTTAAGAGATTGTTAACCATAAAACTAAATAATAATCAGTATTACTAATTATACTATATTTAACTAGTAAATTTCCTTTTATCTCTATTTTATTAGATTAAAATATGTTTATCTTAGCTTATAAGTTAGCTATTTCAGGCATATGATTAAGCAACTGATCACTAAATTTATATAGCTCATAAGTGATATTAACAACTAAAGTAAGTTAAGCCAAAATCGAGATAAATATTAAACAGGTGATTACTTCTTAAATTTCAAATAATATTGAATATAAAAAATTTTATTCGCCTACTAAATCTTTAGCTAATCTAAGCCTCTGACCTAAAAAATAATCTATAAACAATTTTTTAAGCTGAGCTGATAGTTCACCGCCACACATAATTGTGCAGGAGCGCAGTAATCTGACGTATTTTCTGAATATTTCAAATTCTTCAGGAGTATAATCACTTTCTTTAATACCGACAGCTTCGCCGCGCGCCGCGCGCACATAACGATCACTATATTTTAATTTAGTAAAACCTTCTTTTAAATTAGAAGCTAAAGCTTTTGAATTTACTGAGATCTTTTCTAAAATAGGCGCCAATTTAAGCTCTGTTTCTTGATCATAATCAGCTAGTTGCTCATTTAATTCTGCTATATCCATATCTATTTAAGAATAAAAAATTTCTTAGACAACTTAATGCACTGGAGAGTTTAATTCTAAGTTAGCTTTAGCACTTTCTTTAGAATTATCATCATAGCTATTAACTTGCAACTGACGGCGGGTTTCATCCAAAATACTAAGCTCTATCTGGTAAATTTTAGCGGCTGGATTTAATTCCCATAGCTTTAAGATTTCAAGATCTAGGTTTTCGGCCCATTCAATTAACCAAAGACTAGCACTATCACCAAGCTCATAGGCATCATCAAGCATAAAAGGCTTTTGATAAAGATCTAAGTGATATAAATTAAAGTCCTGTTCATTTAGCTTGAAATCATACTGGTTCATGCCAGTAAATGTAGGACTAGATATATTACCTTTAACATCTAGAGCTTCAGCAAAATACTTAATAAAGGTCGTTTTACCAGCCCCCATCTCAGCTTTAAATAGAAAAACTATATTATCGATAGTACTTTTACTGTCGCGCGCGCTGCTAGCACTTAGCTTAAAATTATCAGACTGCAAGCCTCTATTAGAGATATCTAAATCTAAACTAACCTGACTTACAGCTGCTAAAGCTTGCTTTAAGGTTTCAGCTAGCTCTGCTGCCGAATTTTTAGTATCTATTAACGAAGTTAACTCTTTATTTATCTTCATCTTGCTCTGCAGCTAGCGGTTGTGGCACTTCTAAACCTTCACCACCTATAGTTCTAGCCTTATCTCCATCCACGAATAAATATACAGGTCTACCCTTGGCTAGGTTAAGAGCAGTTTCTCTTAACTGTCTAAAGCGTATTTGAATACTCTCTGAGCCGCCGCCTCTCATAAACTGACTACTAATATTAATATTTACTTTTTCAGGTGACTCTTCTACTTTAATTAGCCTGACACCTTCAGGTATTTCCGAGTTTAGCTTCAAATTAGTTTGCTCATCGATAGTCGGACCTAAAAATAGTTCCTGAATAGCAGTTTCATAAGCTGTGTGGTCTTCATCTACCGCACGGTAAACTGGAATCAAGACCACACCAAGATCATCTGATGCCTGAGTGTAGTAAACCGTCACTCGCGGACCAGAAATAATTTTAGACTTGGACTGTTTGTCACTGATTCTATTACAGGCAGTAAACAGCACAATTGCCATTAAGCTTAATGTTATAGAGCGTAAAAGCTTGTTCACAGTCAACATTCTATCAGGTATTTAGGTATAATAAAAAGTTAATGTCAAAGGTTTATAAATTCTTACTATTAACCAGTCTACTTTGCCCAGCAAGCGGGCTTTTAGCTGCTTCTAAAGTTGCTGTAGTTGATACCAGTCAGATCTTGGCTAATTATCCTAAAGCCCAAAAAGTACTAAAAGAGATAGCAAATTCTGAAAAAAGTTTAAATAAAAAGATTGCAGCTAAGCGTAAACAACTAAAAGACGCGCGTGGTAAAAATAAAACTGAAACCGAGTTACAGATGATCGCTCAACAAATTAAAACTGAGCTAGAACCAGAAGCTAAAAAGCTTGAAGCCGAATCTAAAGCTAAAACAGAAGAAATTGAGCTTGATGTAAAGAGCGTAATTAAAAAAGTAGCTAAAGAAAAAGATTATCAGTTAGTTCTAGTTAAAGATGCCGTTTTATATGGTGGCGATGATATTAGTAAAGAAGTGTTAGGAAAATTAAAGTAATGCATATATCTAAAGTAAGCTTTAACCTAAAAAAACTACTATGTTTAATACTCTTAGCAGTAACTTTCACTTTCATGCCAGCTACGCTTGCTAAAAAAGAAGATGTTAATCTAAATATCGCCTTATTAGACGTAGCAAAAGTATTTAATGGCTTTAGCTTAGTAAGTAAAGCTCAGTTAGATGTAGCAGGCGAGCAGCAAAAAGTAAAAGAAATTTTAGCAACTGCCCAGCAAGAAATGGCTGAACTTAAAAAGAAAGGCAAATCTGAAGTTGAAATTAATAAAAAACGTGTAGAAATTCAGGGTGTAATCGATAAAACATATAAAGATTATGAAGCTAAGAAAAGAGATTATAACCAGAAAATTAATCTAGCGGTGGCTACTAAATTAGAAAAGTACGCTAAAGCTAATAAATATGATCTAGTTATCGATAAATCGTACTTAGTAGAAAATGCTAACGCAACCGATATTACTGATTCTTTTATTAAAGAACTAGAAAAATAAAATTATGACTGTACTAGTTAAAGACTTACTTGAACTAATCGATGGCGAGCTCATTACTGGCAAGCCTGATTTTATGATTAAAAGCTTAGCTCGTCATCCTGACCTCGCGACCGGTATAGATGATTTAGCTTTAGTTTTTACAGATAAACCGACTAAAGCTTTAAAAACTATTAAACAATCTAAAGCTAGTTACTTTTTAATACCAAGTAAACTTGCTGAGCATGAAGAGTTTCAAGCTTATTTGAAAGAGGCTGAATCTAAAGCTAACTTTATCAAGTCAGTTCGCCCGCGCTACTCTATGCAGCAGTTTATTAAACAGTTTTCTATCAGGCACGCTGATAAAAAACATACAGTAAGCTCCCAAGCTGCGATTGCAGATTCAGCTAAGCTCACTGACAACGTAAACATCGGTCACTTTAGTATTATCGAAGAAAATGTTTCGATTGGTGAAAACACTTTTATCGGCGCGCAAGTGTTTATCGGCGACAATGTCAGCATCGGCAAGAATTGCATAATCTACAGTGGAGTTAAGATTTATGATAACTGTAAGATCGCTGATGACGTAATAATTCATTCAGGAGCTGTGATTGGTGCTGATGGATATAGCTTCGTTACAGAAATTCCATCTAACACTGAAAAACTTCAACAAAGAGACTTTAGTTTTAATTTCGGTCGTCAGACTCAGCATAAAATAGAATCTATCGGTACTGTAATAGTCGAAGAATGCGTTGAGATCGGCGCCAATACCTGCATAGATCGAGGTACCATCGGCGATACTTTAATTGGTGCTGGCACTAAGATTGATAATTTATGTCAGATCGCACATAACGTGCAGATAGGTAAAGATTGCCTGATAGTTGCCTGCGTAGCCATCGGTGGCAGCACTAAACTGGCTGATAGAGTCTTAATGGCAGGGGCTTCTGCTGCTGCTGACAATATAGAAATAGCCAATGACGTTGTGGTAGCTGGCTTTAGTGGTGTTAATAGTAGTTGCGATCCGTTTTTACCAGTAATCGGCGTGCCTGCCATCGCCTACGGCGAGTATATGAGCCGTACGCGCTCGGTTATAAGATTACCGCGCCTCCAAAAAGAATTTAAAGAACTTAAAGCTTCTGTTAAATCTCATTTAAAAGCGCAAAGCGCTGTGCAAACTGAAGCTAGTCAGCATGGCAGCGATCATACGCCTTCTTCTATAGATCTTCAAGCTAATAATACTGTTGTAAGTAACACCGCTGCCATAGATGATCAGACTGCCAGTAATACAGAAGTGAGCCCATCGTGAAGATTTTAGTGGTTGCTGGTACCAGACCCGAGTTTATTAAACTATATCCAGTTTACAAACTTCTACGCCAAAAACAACAGCAGCTACTATCTGGTTACAAAAATCTTAGAGTGAAGTTTGTTGAAACTAACCAGCATCAGGAAATGACCGCTGATCTCAAGGCTTTTTGGAAGTTTAAACCACAGCTTAGCCTTGATCTTAAGCCCACTTTAGATTACTCTAACAATTCTCAGCTAGCGGCTTTGTCAGCTGCTCTCAAGCTAGCTTTAGATAAACTTTTCCAGCTAGAAAAACCTGATCTGGTTATAGTTCAGGGTGATACCACTAGTGCTAAAGAAGCAGCTGAAGCAGCTTTTATATTAGGTATTAAAATTGCTCATATTGAAGCAGGTATTAGAACTTATGATCTATTAAAACCTTTTCCTGAAGAGTATAATAGGTTAACTATTACTAAAATAGCTAACCTGCACTTCGCTCCTAGTAGAGCTGCTTATAAAAACCTACAAAGCGAGCTCAAAGCTTTTAAAACACCCTTACTAAATTCAGCTAAAACTACTGAATATCGAGCGCCAATTAAAATTTTCTTTACCGGCAATACCGTAATTGATAGCTTGCTAGCCTGCCAAAAACAAATCAACAATCCTGAATATGATTGGGGAGATTTTTTGTTTGCTGAGCGTATAGTCTTTGAGCATGAGCACGAAAAAGCCAGTCATATAAAATTTAACCTAATCAGTCACTTAAGAAGACAAGAAAAAAAAATTATTTTAGTCACTTGTCATCGCCGCGAAAATTTAGGTAAAGTGCAGGCAAATTTAGCTGAATTTATCGAAAAGGTTATGTTTGATGAGCATTATGCTGAGTATGAGTTTATAATCGTGCTGCATAAAAACGAACAGGCGCGCGCTGGTTTTAAGGATCTTTTACCTTTAGCTATTAATAACCACCAGAGTAAAATCAAGTTTTTAGAGCCCTTATGCTACCCGCAGATGGTGGCATTGATGCAGGCAAGTCACCTAATTATAACTGATAGTGGAGGTATGCTTGAAGAAGCGCCCTATCTCAAAAAGCCTACACTTGTGTTAAGAGATAAAACTGAGCGCATGGAAGTAATTAAGGCTAATTTTGCGACTTATTTCGCTTTTAACTCAGATAAAA
This sequence comes from uncultured Gammaproteobacteria bacterium, assembly GCA_964438425.1. Lineage (GTDB taxonomy): Bacteria > Cyanobacteriota > Vampirovibrionia > LMEP-6097 > LMEP-6097 > CAYTKM01. The sequence goes on along the minus strand of CAYTKM010000002.1, from coordinate 346,750 downwards.
TGCTTGAAATCTTTAATTATATTCATAATAATATACATGAATTAGCTAAATTTAAAAATAAAAGTTTCTCTGCTTATGGTCACGGTGAAGCCAGTAAAAAAATTACTAAAAAAGTGCTTGAATATCTTTATCCTGAAGCTAAAAACAAGTTACTTAAAACTGCTTTAAAAACTGTTTTAAAGTAAAATATTTACTCTAAAAAATATTTGCTGAACGTTTATTTAAAATTTTGCATGTCATTTACATAATTTAATATTTTAGTGCATACATTCTTTTCACAAAAACTTATTTAAACTAATTTGAATTTTGTGAATTAGTTTAAGTCATTAGTTGTTAGCTACACCAAATTTCATATTACCTTAACATCAACAATTAAACTATGCTATACAATTTAAATATTCATTAACTTAAAGATAAGATTAAGTGATGGATTTGATATACGATGCCGATGCCTAATCTTATTCCACCTGATTTTGATAGTTCTTTTGCCAAGCGTGCCTTTATGAAGGTTGTAAGTTCAACCCGCAACCTGACAAGTAACATACAGCAGCGCAGCAGAGATTTAAGAGGCGCGCCTCAAGCATCGAATAGAGTTCTTGCAACGCAGCTGGTTGCAAGAACTCAACTAGATCAAGCTTTTGAGACTGCTAAAACAGCTATAGATGAAGATGACGGTGCTAAATTAAATCAGATTATACGTAAAAACTCTGAGCTGATCGGTATGAACTTATTTTCTAAACCGTTTGACTTGCTTGCATATGCTATAGAGAACCATAAGACCAAAAGTTTAGTTGCCTTATTAAATTGCTACACTTACCATAAGCTTGATCTACCTGAAAGCCGCCAAGGTGAAAAATTAGCTAACGTAGCCTTAGAGAAAAATAACTTAAAAGCTTACGTTCTATTAATGAATCAACAGGGTATTGATCTATTTGATAAAGATTCTATTTCTAGATATAATTTAAACAAACTTATTAAAAATATTGATGATCAGTCACTAGCAAAGTTTTTAGTTGGCAGCCTTAAGCAGTTATCAAACTTAGATACAGTTAATAAATATAACGTTTTAGAGCTAATCTTAAAAAGTAAAAAGTATGATTGTTTAAAAATTCTAGCTGAGCAAGGCTTCCCTATGGAATACCCTCTACTTGAAAGCCAGCTTGGCTATAAATCACCTTTACAGCTCGCTGTTAAAATCGGCAACCCAAAAATCTTCGATCTCATACTAAGCAAAACTTCACCTACCAGACTTAATGATAGCTTTAATAAAAATAAAGAAACTGCTCTTCATATGGCAGCTCAATCTGAAAACTTATATGCTATAAATAAGCTAATTGAAGCTAAAGTAGATTTAAACAAGACAGATGCTAACGGTGATACAGCACTTAAAATGACCTTAGATCCTGTTATTTTTAAGACACTAATTGATGCTGGCGCAAACGTAAATCTTGCAGGTGAGCAACATAAAAATTTTTTTGAGCAGGCGGCTGAAGATGATCAGTTAAATTTTTTATATTACCGAAAATATATTATTCTTGAAAAAAACTTTCTAACACCTTTAATAGGTAAAAAATTACTTGAAAAAGCCATTTTAGCTCATGATAAGCACTTAATAGAAAAGTTAGCTCAAAAAAACATTAGTATTAATACTAAAGATAAAGATCCAGATAAAACACCTAATATAGATTTACTCGAAATCGCTATGGGAGCAAGTAATTCAGAAATTATCAAGCAGCTAATAGACGATGTTGATGGGGCTATTGATCCAGCTGGCCGAGATTTTAATCATTTATATGAAAAAGCTTTTATAACTGGTAATTTCGAGATAAATGAAGCACTCGTTAATGCTGGCTTTAAGTATAATCATGAAAAAAATGATTTGCAAAAAACCTTAACTTATAAAGCTTTAAAAGAAAGCCAACCAAAAGTTTTTAGCACTAATATTCAGCCACAAATCACTGGCATGCTTCAACACCCTAGGCTAGCAGCTAGATTATATGATGAGCATAACAATAGTCTAGCTCACATAGCTGCTAAGGACGGTGACGTGCAGGTGCTAAATAGATTAGTTAACTGTGGTGTAAACTTTAATCATACTAATGTTAGCGGTGAAACCCCTTTGCACATAGCGCTTAAGGCTTATGACAGTGCCCCTACTAAAGAAAAGAAAAACCAACTAAAAGAGTGTATTGATCTTCTGGTACATTCATATGACTACTTAAATTCAAACCTAGCAAGTAAACAAATTAATTCTGCTGCTGATTTTAATACTACCAGCCATCAGGTAGAGTATCAAAATAAACGTGCCGTTGATCTTAATCAGTTGGATGCAAGTGGGAATTCAGCTGCAAATTATTTAATTGAGCACTTAGATCAAAGTAAAGATCCTTACTTCCTTAAAATTTTACTGATGCTTAAAACTAGAGGCGCCGATTTAAATCTACAAAGTGACACTGGTAAAAGTGTTCAGGAACGTTTAGATAAACATTTAGTTTATAGTACCACTACCCAGGAGCATATCAGAAGTTCATTAGCCAGCAATCATAAATTTAAAAGCGCAGCTAATTATATGTTAGAAAAAGCAGCTAAGATTCCATCAGATCAAGATTTCCACAATAGTTTTTTAGATAATTTTATTGATGATCAGCGCCATAGAAATTTCCAAAAATCTAATGATGAGTCTGGTATAAATACCATGATGGTGAGGGCATTAGAAAAAATGGCTTATACCTTCGAAGTTAAATCACTAAACACACTGCTTGAAATGAATAAGGATAAGCTTGGTCAATTACTTGAGGACTATGGCACAGATCTAATTTGGTTTACTTTAGACCATGCAGCTGATTTATCTAGAGGAAAATTATTGGGTAAAAAACTTGAAGACCAGACTTTGTGTCTTCTTGAGATATATAAACAGAATGGTTTAAAGTTTAGTGGTAAGCATTTAGCAATATCAGCTTACGCTACCAATAAAATTAAGAATTACATCTATGACACCATAGAAAACCAGGATTTTGAGATAGCAAATAAACCTCAGATCAGTAAAGCTTATCAAACGAAGCTGCAATCATAGTACTATTTTAGCTAGCACTGATTTGCTTAAGCTAAGATCTAGTTAAACTGATTTTACATTCTTCTAAATATAGGTTTAAATTAGAAATCATTTATAAAAAGTTTCAAATTTGAGCTTGAGATTGTACAATTTTTTAAAACCCAAAATCTATAAAGAATTTCTAAAAAACACTTAAACTTAGAATTTTTTTATAGATTTACGGTTAAATTAGAATTTTCTTCTAAATCCACTGTTAATTTAGAATATTTTTCTAAAAATAAAATAGGAGCCAATACTAAATTGCATTGACTCCCGATTTATGATAATTATTAAAATTATTTAGCTAGTTAGCTTACGCTTCAGCTGTTTCTTTTTTTGGTTCAGCAGCTTTCTTAGAAGATTCAGCAGCCTTAGCAGCTTCTTTATCTTTTTTAGCTTTATTTTTATCAAACTGAATAGTTTTTAAACGTGTAGCTTTAATACCGATACGATCTCTTAGATAATATAGCTTAGCTCTTCTCACACGACCACTTCTAATTACTTTAATCGCACGAATTTTAGGAGAGTGCACTAGGAAAATTCTTTCGTAACCAATACCCTGAAAAATTCTTCTTAAAGTGAAAGTCTGGTTAATACCACTACCAGCCTTAGCAATGATTAAACCTTCAAAATACTGTGAACGCTCTTTCTTACCTTCAATAATACGAGTTTCAACTTTTACAGTATCACCAACTCTAATCTCTGGCACGGTTTCTTTAGCATGCTTATTTTCTATTTCTTTAATGATTTGGCTCATAGTATGGGTACCTTGAATGTTAAATTATATTACTATTATCTATAGAGTTGCAAGTTTTTCGTTTAGTAGTAAGTTTTTTTTAATGTTTCATAAAAATTTGCCAACTTAAGCTTTTAAAAATAAATAATTTCGATAAATATACTGAACCTAAGGCTAAACATAGATATATCGAAATTTAATCAAAATTTGTAAGTATCCTAATTACTTAAGTTAATTTATAATTGACCTCAAACTTTAATTGAAACTAAGTATATTTAGATTATATTCATTCTCTTAAGTTAAATTTTCTTAGCTACTTTTAAAGGGTTTATGCTTCGAACCTCGGTTTTAATGCAGTTTACACTTTAATTAGCATAATTTTAAATACTGGCAATCAGATGCCAAAATGCTAGCTAAACTTGCTGATCCACAAATCCCCAAATATTAAAACTTGACAAAGTATAAACAAAATATTAAGATGTTAGTTATGGTCGCAGTGAAACATAATCTCGAAGATAAAAAGCAGGACATTCAAGCTGCTACTGTAAGCATTCTTAATCTATATAAGGAAAATAACCTGAAAGATGAACAGTTTGAGAGAATGTTGAACTCAAACTATTTTTCAGATAAAATCAAAGAGTCCCTACGTGGTCTTTACTACGATTTAAAAAAGTTATCTAATCAACTTATAAAGTGACTTTTTAAATTTGGACTAGATTAAAATATCTAGTTTAAATGAATTACTTATATTATAGCTTACTTAGGTATATCATATTAATAAGTACGTAAAACAATCTTATACACCAAGCCATACAAGAATTAACACTGTTACCTGTTGCTCAAAAGCTATACAACCGACTAGGCAACAGATAATCGTTTACTTTATCAAGAGTGGCTCTGAAAAAGAATTCATTAATTGTTAGCAAGCTTGCAAATTAAAATATCTTAAGATTTTTAATCGTCAGTCTTAATCATCTCAAGATGCAACTCTTCTAGTTGATCTTCACTAACAAATGACGGCGCAGCTGTCAGCGGGCAAAAAGCTGCTTGGTTTTTAGGAAACGCAATTACATCACGGATACTATCTGTTTTAGAAAGTAGCATGATAAAACGGTCTAATCCAAGTGCTATACCACCATGTGGCGGCGCGCCCATGCTTAGAGCCTCTAGTAAAAAGCCGAAGCGGTCTTGTGCAGTCTGATCATCGATTTTTAAAGCCTTGAAGATTTCACGTTGCACGTTGGTATCATGCACACGAATCGAACCACCACCTAGCTCAACTCCGTTAAAGACTATGTCATAAGCATAAGTTTTAACCGCGCCAGGATCAGTTTTTAATTTTTCAATATCTTCTTGTACTGGCATAGTAAATGGGTGATGATTAGCTTTAAAACGATCAGATTTTGCGTCATATTCAAACATCGGAAAGTCTACTACCCAAACTAGCTTGCGCGCCTTAGGGTCGATCAAATTTTCACTGCGCGCAATGTGTGCTCTTAATTTACCTAAAACTTGGTGAACCACTTTAGGACTATCAGCTACGAACAGTAAGCTATCGCCAGGCTCAACTCTAGCCTGCTCGCGCATCTTAATGATTTCTTCATCAGTAAAGAACTTGGCTATCGGTGAACTGATCTCTTCAGTACCACTTTCATCTACTTTAAAGTTAATCCAAGCCAATCCCTTAGCACCAAACTCCTTGCTCATAGCAAGTGTCTTAAGATCTTCCATCTCCTTGCGGCTTAGGCGAGCGCCACCTTTATAATTAATGGCTTTTACCATGCCGCCTTTTTCCACGACAGAGGCAAACGCTTTAAAGCCAGAACCAGCCATGATCGAACTCATATCTTCTAGTAGCATGTCAAAGCGCAAGTCTGGCGCATCGCTACCATAACGACCGACAGCCTCAGCGTAGCTCATACGCTCGAATGGAGCTTTAACTTCGATATCGACAGCAGCAAAAGCAGCCTGAATTAAACCTTCAGTTACTTCGATTACATCTTCCTGAGTAACAAAACTCATTTCCATATCGATTTGAGTAAATTCGGGTTGTCGATCTGCTCTTAGGTCTTCATCTCTAAAGCATTTAGCCACTTGGTAATATCTTGGAATACCACTCATCATAAGTAACTGTTTATAGATCTGCGGTGATTGCGGCAAAGCATAAAATTCATTCGGGTGAACTCGGCTAGGCACTAAATAATCGCGCGCACCTTCTGGAGTAGATTTAGAAAGAATCGGAGTTTCAATATCTAAAAAGTCTTTATCATTTAAATAGTTGCGTATAGCATGTACTACTTTATGTCTATTATTTAAGTGCTTGCGTTTTTCAGCTGTTCTAAGCTCTAAATAACGGTATTTCAGCCTTAAATCTTCGTTTACAGTATGAACCTGGTCTAATGGAAATGGTAATGGCTTAGCTTCATTTAAAATTTCAACTTCAGTCGGGTAAATTTCAATAGCACCTGACTTTAAATTAGTATTTTCTGAGCCTTCAGGTCTAACCGAGACTACACCTTTAACAGAAATTACATATTCAGGACGAATTTTCTGGAAGACATCATGCACTGCTTTGTTTACATTCGGGTCAGCGACTACTTGCACTTGTCCTTTATGGTCTCTAAGTTCTAAAAATACGATGCCACCAAGATCACGGCGTGTATCAACCCAACCAGCTAAAGTGACTTCTTGTTTAACATTAGCTTCAGCTAAAGTGCCACAAAAGTGAGTTCTTTTAAGTTTAAGGTTCGAAGATGTATTAAGTGCGATAGTTTCCACGTTATTACTTTAGCAAAAATTTGATTATGCTGCTATAAACTGAATCCGTGAATTTTAATTTCCAGTAATTTATTACTTGACATTTATTGCAACTAAACGTAGCATTATTTTTGAGACATAGGATTGCTCGCTAACATATAAAGACTGTTGCATGATTAGAGATTTTCAGTATTTCATAGTTAAAAACTACAACCTGTAGGTTTTAAGCTTTGTACTGAGCGAAAAGCGTAGTTTACTTTAGTGTAAATGAGTTTTAAGCTCAAGCTAAGACACTGTAATTGAAGCTCAGCATTAGTCTTAGACAATGATTTGCAACCTATTATATGCATTCGTATATTAAACATGTGTTTAGGCAAGTTCATCTGGGTTGAAGATGGGTTTGCCTTGTGCTTACCTTGCAAGCTTATGTCTCACCTTAAGGTGCTGACCATGAATGGAAATGCTTAGTAGAGAACATACAATACTTAAGTATTCGCGAAAAACAGCGCCTTTAATAACAAGCAATAAATAAAAGGAATCTTGATAGTTATGAAAAATAAAATGCGATACTTACTAACCATGATTTGTGTGCTGCTGCAAGCATTTATGGGTGTTGAAGCTATAGTCGGACCAAGTTTAATGACGCCAGCTGAACGCTTTAGTAATCTTGAAGACTGGGATTACGAGACCAAATATGTAAATGTAAATCCTGGCGACCTAAAAATGGCTTATGTGGAAGAGGGTCCAAGTGATGGTCAAACTATATTACTTGTTCATGGTAATCCCACCTGGGGTTATAGTTTCAGGGACATGTTACCACCTTTAGTTGAAGCTGGCTACCACGTTATAGTACCTGATTTAATAGGTTTCGGTAGAAGTGAAAAACCTGTACTAAGAGAAGACCAAAATTACTCTAATCAAGTCAAATGGGTGCGGAGCTTTATTAAAGCTTTAGATCTAAAGAATATTAATATTTTTTGTCAGGACTGGGGTGGCTTGATTGCTTTAAGAATTATCGCTAATAATCAAAATCTGTTTGACAGTGTTTTATTGTCTAATGCAGGTTTGCCAACTAATTCATTTGATGCTGGCGAGCAGTTCGATGACTGGCAAAACTTCATCTCTCAAACTATTCCAGATTTTTCTTTTGTAATTCAACTAGATACTATAGTTACTTTATCTGATGAGGAAATTAGAGCTTATCAAGCACCTTTTCCAGATAATGAAGAAGGTTATAAAGCTGCGCCCAGGCAGCTGCCAAGATCACTGCCAACTACCAACCTACCAATCAGAAGAGAAAGCTTTTTAAATAGAAAGGCTTTATTTAAATTACGCCGTTTTAATAAGCCATTTTTGACTGTCTTTTCAACCAGAGAAGCAAACGTAGCGGAAACATTTATCAATAATGTTAGAGGTGCGCGTGGTTTGCCACATAAAGCTGTAGAAAATATAGGACATTTCTCACAAGATGAAATTGGCGCTGAGCTAGCTCAGGATATGATTAATTTGATCGAAGAATATGTAAATTAATAGAGTCTGCTAATTAACAGCTCTTAAACCTCAAAATACCTCTGTTAGTTAGCTAAAGCTAGTAAAGGAAGTAACTTAACGTTTTAGTCACACGAGCGGCTACTAGCCTTTGCTAGCACTTTAAAAAAACAACCAGCCTATGTTTATAAAATTAAGCTAGAAAATTAAGTAATGTTCACTTTAAAATTTCAAGAACATACTTAACTGTTATGAAAGTAAAAAGGTACATTGCATTTACTTAGCAATGTACCTTTTTTAATATGTCTCAAGTAATTGAGAGGCTTTATTTAGATATTTTCTTTAGTTCATCTAAAATATCTTGCGGCTCAGGGCGCTTAGTGTAATCGATATCAATAAAAGATTTAAAGATTTTCAGATCCTGACTAATAATGTAAGTCGCAGGTACAGGCATCTCTGTCGGATTTTCCTTAATATTATGTTCTTCTAAGTGAATATTAAATTTTTCACGGTAGATTTGCTCTACTGTGTCAGATAGTCTAAACACCAAACCAAACTGCTTAGCTACTGTAGCTCCTTTATCACTTAGTACTTTAAACTGGATATTATTAGTATTTTTAGTTTCTTTAGTGGTATCTTCTCTTTCTGGAGAAATTGCCACGATCTCAGCGCCTAAATTTTTAAATTCCTGATAGTTGTCTTGTAATTTTTTTAATTCCAGACTGCAGTATGGGCACCAGCCACCTCTAAAAAAGTTAATTACTACTGGACCTTGTTTAAGCAGTTCAGCTATTTTTATAACCTCACCTTTAGAGTTTGCCAGTTCAAAAGCTGGGATTTCAGCCCCTTCTTTAAGTGCGTTTTTAACTATATCTTGAGCTTTAAGCTCTTCTTGAAATTGCTTCATTTTAGCTTTAGTATCTTCATCCACCTTAGCTGAAATTTTTTCATTTAATTCTTTATATTCGTTTGTTTCTGTAGTAGTCATAATAAGACCTCCTATAATCATAGTAGCAATATTTTGTACTGAAAGAAAGTTGTATTTTATTAATATTTATGCTACCAGTAATAGTAAAGTCTTAAGTAAGCATTAGTTTAAACCGCGCTTTTAGATTTAGAAATATTTTCTAATTTTGGGGTAATTTTAGAAAACAATTCTAAATTAAGCAGTTTTTTAGAAATATTTTCTAATCATAGGCACTTTTTAGAAATATTTTCTAATTATGGTTTATTGATCACTACTCACAAATACATGCCAGTTTATTATACTTTATAGCGCTAAACTATAATAGCTTTTATGACATAGACAATTATACAGTTTAAAATTTGTAAGTATGTAGCGAGGATATTTAATAAATATTGAGATAAAAGCTAAACTTTTAATCAAGACTTCAGCTTTACCCCTGCATTACCCGAATCACACTTTCAACTTTTTTTATCGAAGGTAGTTTTTCTAATTCTTCTTTAATCTTAGTCATACTAGCTTCTGGAATCGGATCAAGCATAAAGTCAGCGTGCGCTTCATCATCATGCACATCATACTGATCTATAAACTTCACATTCGCGTTGTTTGCCATGAGAATTTTGCCCAGGTTATGTAAAACTCCCACTTTATCGAACATTGAAATACGTACATAAAAACTATTTTCTATTTCACTAAATGGTATCAAAGTAGCTTCTTGGCTATGTTTTTCAACAGCAAACTGTTGATTAAAACCACTATCTTTATAGGCAAACATCAGCAGATCACCTAAGACCGCGCTGGCAGTTGCAAATGAGCCAGCACCTTTACCGATTAATGTTAATTCACCGACAGCATTACCATCAAGCATGATGGCATTATTTTCAGCGCTAATACTAGCAAGTGTTTTGTTTTTTGGTACAAAGACTGGATGCACGCGCACATCAAGCCCTGTAGACTTGGTTTTAGCGATCGCTAGCAGCTTAATTACATAACCACGTTTACTAGCTGATTTCATATCAGCTTCAGAAATGTTCGTAATACCTTCACGGAAAACATCTTCATGAGCAACTTTTCTATCAGTAATAATTGAAGCTAAAATAGCTATTTTATAAGCAGCATCATGACCACCGACATCGTTTGTCGGATCAGCTTCAGCATAACCAAGTTCAGTAGCTTCAGCTAATGCATCTGCAAAGCTAGCGCCAGAATTTTTCATCTGATCTAAAATAAAGTTCGTTGTTCCATTAATAATGCCATAAATAGCTTTAATCTGATTACCTTTCAAGCTTTGTTTTAAGGTTGAAATAATAGGTATACCACCAGCCACAGCAGCTTCGTATAAAATCGTTTTATCATTTTCAGCTGCCACTTTAAATAGCTCTTCACCTCGCACAGCAATCAGATCTTTATTAGCACTAACTACATTTTTGCCATTTTTAAAAGCTTTTACCAGCAGCTCATGAGTATGGTCAATACCACCCATTAGCTCGACCACGACATCTATTTCAGGGTCATCTAAAACCTCATCTGGGTTAGTGGTAAACACTTCAGTAGCTAAATTTAGATCACGAGGTTTATTTAAGTCTCTAACGCAGATTTTAGCGACTTGGATATTAGGGAAGTCTGCTAATAACTTTACAAGTCCTTGACCGACAGTCCCGCAACCTAAAATACCAATTTTAATTTGTTGAGTCACATGGCTTAGTATAGCTTATGAAACGCTAAATTTACTCGATCATAGCTTCTTCTTCACTACGTATGACTATGGTGCCAGACTCTTCAAGCGCTTTAATGGTCTCTACCACTTTGGTTTGCGCCTCACTTACATCTTTAGCCAGCACTGGTCCCATCATTTCGATTTCATCACGCATTAAAGTACTTTGTTTTTCAGACATATTTCTAAAGAACAGCTCCCGCACTTCTTCCTCCGCGCCCTTAAGTGCCAGCGGCAGATCTTTCATATCAATTTCTTTAAGCACAGATTGCATGCTTGGGTTATCAAGCTTAATAATATCCTCAAATACAAACATCAGATTACGTATATCTGTAGCCAGATTCTCATCGATAATCTCCAGATCCTCAAGAATTTTCTTCTCAACATTACGATCAAGTCTATTTAAGATTTCAGCTATCGCTTCAACGCCACCGACATTAGTGCTTTGTTGAGATTGGTTAAGCACAGCAGCGAAGCGTCTTTCTAAAGTCTTTTCAACTACTGCTAGGATTTCTGGATTAGTTTTATCCATTTTAGCCAGTCTAAGCGAACAATCCGAGCGAATATCTTCTGGTAAAAGTGCTAGGACCTTAGATGACTTATCACTAGGAAGGTAAGAAAGTACTAAAGAGACTACCTGAGAGTGCTCACCTTGAATAACAGTAGCGATCTGCTCAGCATCGACCATACGCAGAAATTCAAATGGTACCCTATGAATAGTATTAGTCATCTTGTCGATAATATTAGAAGCGACATCACGTCCATAAGCCTGGATTAAAATATTTTCAGCTTTTTGCAAGCTACCACTAGCTTTACCAATTTGTAAATTTAAGATATCGTAAATTTCATCGAGCAGGTTGTACTGCTCCTCTTCAGTTAAAGTGCTGACACTGGAAATTTCTTTAGCTATCCCGACTATTAAGTTAGAGTCTTCGATATGTTTTAAGACTTTAGCCGAAGCTTCTTCACTAATAAGTAGTAGTAAAGCCGCTACTTTGGTGCGATTAGTCCAGGCTCTCATTTTTGATTGTTTGTTAGCTGACATAGAAGACTTATATAAAATTCCCGTTTTAGGTTATATATAGCTTAAACCCAAAGCCTCAGCTTTTATAGCTAAATCAGATAGCCTAAGAAATGCTAAAAGTTTTAGTTCGCTTCTACAACACTCTCAATACTGCTAAAATGATTTGAAATGAAAGTAAATTTTAACTTCATCTGCTTCATACTAATGCTAATTTCTATGTGCACGGCGCCTAGTTTGGCAAGTGAACCTACTAAAGATTCTAAGAAAAATGCTTATCAAGTCGTAAAAGCCATCGAAGTACAGAATTTAGGTCTAGCCGCAACTGTACCTGGCGCTAAAGAGCAGTTAGTTAAAGTTAGAATACTTGAAGGTGAAAATAAAGGTCTGGAGACTTTTATCAATAATTTTGTACCTGAGAATCAGGCTTATGCGATCGAAGCAAAGCCCGGCAAACAATATCTAATCTCACTTGATGGCACTGATAAATCTCAGATTTATTTAGTAGATCATTATCGCGAACCATTAATTTATGGTTTAATGGTTTTGTTTTGTGTGCTGCTAATCGCCTTAGGTGGCATGCAGGGTGTAAAAGCCTTACTCAGTTTAATTTTAACGGGGTTAAGTGTGTATTATTTTTTATTACCTGCGATCAAAGCAGGTTTAAACCCGATTTTAATCGCTGTTTTAATCGCCGCTTTTTCAACGGCTACCACTATGATCTTAATCGCTGGCTTTACTAAAAAGTCGCTGGCAGCGACGATCGGCACCACTGGTGGCGTGCTGGTAGCTGGCGTGCTAGCTTATTTTATTATTAAACTTGCTCCTTTAAGCGGCCTTGCTAGTGATGAAGCGCGCATTTTACTTGCAAACAGTAAGCGACACTTTGATACCATGCTAAATTTTCAAGGCGTACTTGCTGCTGGCATTTTAATTTCTAGTTTAGGCGCAGCAATGGATGTCGCGATCTCAGTAGCGAGCTCAGCTCAAGAAATTTTCGGTGCTGACGAAACTCAAAGCCGCAAGCAACTTTTCAGGCACACTATGAATGTAGGTAAAGATATTATGGGTACCATGACTAACACCCTGATTTTGGCTTATACAGGCGCTTCCATACCGCTATTTTTACTTTTATACCAACAACCAGGTTTAAAACTTATCAATATGGAAGTTATCGCTACTGAACTCACTTCAGCTTTATGTGGTAGTATCGGGCTGCTAGGTGCGATACCTTTAACTGCGGTAACTTCAGTATTTTTACTAAAAAAACGCCCAGCATAAACTGAAGAAATATGAAAAGTAGCTTAAGATTATATATATCTGAGCTAAGATAGTTATGATGTCAAATGTACTAGACTTTTCTGAAGAAAGCAAAACCTTATATCTAGTTCGACATGGAGCCACTGCCTGCACTCCTGGTTATATTCCAGGACAAAGTGACAAAGGTTTATCTGCTGATGGCATAGATGAAATAGAAAGTCTAGCAAACTATTTTAGTCAGTTAAAAGTAGATTCTATTTTTTCAAGCCCGATTAATCGAGCAGTCCAGACCACCGATATTCTAGCTAAAGCTTTAAACTTATCTACTTACTTTAAACATAGTGGACTGGTAGAAAAAAAAGAAGGCGAGTGGGAAGGCAACACCTACTGGCAGCTTAGAATGGATGAGCCTAAACAATGGGAGAAGTGGAGCCGCAATCCGATCACCTTCGCGCCACCTGCCGGTGAAAGTGTTAAGGATTTTGTTGCGCGAGTTGGACGAGCGCTGGATGATATTCGCCAAAATTACGATAAAGCTGGTAGTAATTTATTACTTTCAACTCATGAAGGGGTAATTCGCTCAATTATTATTCATGCTTTAAATATCCCAATTGAAAATTTCTTTAGACTAGAAGTACCAACAGCTTCAGTTACCTGTTTAGAGTGGTCTAAAAGTCATGCAACTTTAAAATTCTTTTCTACTAAGACTAGTGGTTTTCAGGATTAAAAAAACTTTTTAAAATAAATTTACTCTTCTTAGTCTAGTCTTAATGAACTATGGACATATAAATCTCGAAGATCATATCATCAAAAGGGGGGAGAACAATTTTTTTATTCTCATCACTGTCTCGATTTTATAATCGGTTAATATCAGCTACAGTTATCCTTCTTCCAACATGACTGGTTGTAAGTCGGGATAGTCCAATTGATGAACGATTCGATGGAATAGGTAGGGGTTTAAAGCATGCATGTGTGCTTTAAGCCCCTACCGTTTTTTGTATTGTAAACTAATCGTCTTATTTAAGGTAATACTGATTTCACTTTTAAAATTTAAACTTACAAATTAAAGTTTTTCAGGAATTAAAATTAAGATTATCAGATTTTAAATCTTACTTTAAAAGTTCTTACAACTCCCTAGAGTGCAACTACTGAAAAACAATCTATAGATAGCAAAATTGTTAACTTAAAATTAGTCGCTCAATTTTACTAGTGCTTAAAATGTCTAATGCCAGTAAAGACCATAGCGATTTCAGCTGCATTGCAAGCTTCAATAACTTCCTGGTCACGAATCGAGCCACCAGGCTGAATAATAGCTTCAATGTTATTTTGGGCAGCTAGGTTCACGCTATCAGCAAATGGGAAAAAGGCATCTGAAGCCAGCACCGCTCCGCGAGTATCTAAATCAAAGTTTTTAAGTGCATCTTCAACTGCTTTCACGCGGTTCATCTGCCCGGCACCAACACCGATAATTTTACCGCTATGCGCTGCCACAACAGCATTAGATTTAACGTGTTTAACTACTTTCCAAGCCAAAATTAGATCTATCCATAGATCTTCAGGAACCTGCTTTTTAGTAACAGCTACTATCTCTTCTTGTTTCATCAGCTCCAGGTTATTATTTTGGACCAGATACGCGCCCTCAATACATTTAATATCGTAAGCGGGGCGCGCGTTTTTGCGATTAGGCAAAGTAATCAATCTAAGATTTTTCTTTTTAGTTAACAGTGCTAGTGCCTCAGAGCTAAAGGCTGGCGCAATAATCGCTTCTAAGAAAATTTCATGAAGTTCATTAGCTAGCGATAAATCCACTTCGTTATTAAGCGCTACAATACCACCAAAAGCACTTACCGTATCGCAGCTAAAAGCCTCGATAAAAGCCTGCGTGATACTAGGGGCTATCGCTACGCCACATGGGTTAGTGTGTTTAATAATTACGGCACATGGCACTTCTTCGTTATACTCCTGACAAATATTGTAAGCAGCATCTAAATCATTATAGTTATTAAAACTTAGCTGCTTACCATGAAGCTGGCGAGCGTTAGCGAGTCCATGATAAGGTTCTTGTGGGTTTACATACAAAGCTGCTCCCTGATG
This sequence comes from uncultured Gammaproteobacteria bacterium, assembly GCA_964438425.1. GTDB lineage: Bacteria > Cyanobacteriota > Vampirovibrionia > LMEP-6097 > LMEP-6097 > CAYTKM01. The sequence goes on along the minus strand of CAYTKM010000002.1, from coordinate 331,625 downwards.
CGGGTTTTCACCGTAACTAAGTTCTTGTTTAAGTTCTAATCTTAGATTCACGCGAGCTGGCATCTTACTTTCAGTCGGCTGAGCTTTAGAGCCAGTGAGGTAAGCTGCAATCGCCTGATCGTAATCACTAGTTAGTTTAAAAGCTTTAGCAGCTTGGTTTAAACGATAATTTTCGTCGAGCTGACCAGCTTCAAGACGCGAGATGAAGCCCTCATAATCTGCGGTGCTAGCTAGCACCGTGACTTTAGCATGGTTTTTAGCAGCGGCGCGTATTAAAGCTGCGCCGCCAATATCTATATTATTTATAGCTTTTTCAAAAGTAACGTCATCACTTTCAATCACTTGACCAAATGGGTATAAATTAACGACTAAAAGTTCAATATTTTTTATATTATGCGCTTCTAAAACTTCTTGATGTTCAGGCTTACTTTCAGCCAGCACACCAGCAAACACTTTTGGGTGCAAAGTTTTAACACGTCCATCTAAAATTTCAGGAAAATTAGTTAAATCACTGACCTCGATAACCTGAAAACCTTCATCCTTAAGGTACTTAGCTGTACCGCTAGTACTGATCAGTTGGTAGCCCTGATCGACTATCTTTTCAGCTAGTAGTTTTAAGTTGTTTTTATTAGCAACCGAGATTAATGCAAATTTTTCAGACACGTAATTTGATTTTAGCAAACCACTTAGAATTGTTTATGGTAGTCTGCTGATAATATAAATATCTTTTTACTAATGTAATTTCAGCGCTGGCGACAAAACTAGTCTAAAGTATAGTTTATTAGAGATTTTAAGCTTAATCTAGAGAGATAAAGCGATTTAATCTACGTCTATACTCAATTTCATTCAGACGTCTATTCACCACACTGTCTTTACGTCTCTGGCTAATACTAATGGTAAAAAATTGTTTAAAATGCTTGAAATCAGTGCTCGTCAGTTTGCAATCCTGATTAAAGTCATAATTTAGATTCTCGCAGCTAATCGAGTCCTGGGCGCGCAAAGCACGTTTAAAATTTCTTGTAAAGTTTCTATAAGCTTTAAAGTTGAGTCTACCCTTACTATTTAATGGCAATCTAGCTAAATCTTTATTTATCTGCTGTAAATCTTCTTCAATTAGCTCACAGCTAAAAATATCTTCAGTAGCTATATTTAAAACAGGATTTTCAGTATCACGAGCTAAGAAAACTAAATCTATCAGATCTGCCTTACTAATCTCTTCATCATTAGTGTAGCCTAAGTACTGTTTAATTTCTGTAAGGCAATTTTCCTCTTCTTCGATTGGTGGCGCAGGTGGCTCTGGTTTAGGGTCAGGTATAAAGTCTCGCTCATCATTAAAACTAAAGTTTTTCACTTTAAAATTATGCCTAGATAGAATACTTTGGTTGTCACTATTAGTAGCTTTAAGCTCGACAGTAAATCTTTCACCGCGATCATAGATTCTGTTAGTTAAAAGCTTTTTACCTTGTAAAAGTACATTTTCACCACCACTGGTAATTTCAAGATTAAAGTCACCAGCATCAAATTCAGTTAAAATATTTACATCAGTTAGAATAGTGTTTTTCGGTAAAAATGGAAAAACTTCAGTAAAGCTTACTAATATTTTATTTACATTATTACTTAAGTCTTGTTGGAGATTTTTTAAAATCGGATGCTGGCTACCATCTAGCCAGATTGCAGGGTCAAAACCAGTGAAATTACTTAAATCTTGAAAGTCATTATCAGTTAAGGCTACTGCTGCTGAATCGTTGCGCGGGAAAGAATTTTTACTATCATCGAAGAAAATCTTATCTACAGTTGCTGAATTATTAAAAATAAAGTTATCTTCTAAATCACCATCTACAGTTGCCGAGCAAAATGCTTCATTTAAACTAGCGCCATTTAAAATGATATCTGCAAAACAACTAGCTCTACCTGTATTATCTCCTCTAAAAGCTTTAATATCCGAGTCGACAACATAGCAATGAGAAACCTCGCTAGCTGCGTTCGAAATCCAAGTAGTAAAGCCTCCTGCTCTAGCAGTATTGTTTAGTTCTAAATCTAAACCTTTAACAAAACATTCTTTAACGTCAGAGACATCGATAAAACCTAAAAAACCAGATACATTATCACTAGCAGTACCTCTAATCGTTACATTTTCTATATAGCATTTTTCTAAAAGCCCGCCAGAAGCAGCCCCTCTAGCAAAGCCACCAGCAAAATTTCCGTTAAAGGTCAAATTAGCGTTTTTAAGATAGCAATTTTTAACGTGGAATGCATTTTCTAGCCTCGAGATAAAACCGCCGCCGTTTTCAGTATTCATAGTTAAAGTTAAATCTTCAACAAAACAATTTTCAACCAGACAATATTCGCGCGCACGTCTAATAAAGCCAGCGACCCCAATATTACCTGTGATATTAATGTTTTTAATATCGCTATTGCTAACTATAGTTTTATTGTTAGCATCAGCATTATTATTTAAAACCGAACTAACTAAACCAGCAACTTCATCTGTACCATTAATCACTAGATTAGTAATATGACAATTATCTACGATACTACCATTATTTATACGCCCAGCTATACCAGCCACATCATCACCTTTAGTAGTCGCATCAGTCGCATCTATATCTAAATGATCTATAGTTACATCAGTAATTTCACTATCCTGATCAGCGACACCAACGATACCACCCATTTTATTAGCTCTAGTATTATAGCTAGTAATATTAACCTGACTTAAGTTGACGTTATTAATATTTGTTCTGGTGACTTGACCTAAAAGTCCGCCACTAAAATCTTCCAAAGTTAAAAATAAATTAGAACCAGAGACATTAGCGACAGTTAAATCAGAGACTAAGCCACTTACCAAACCAGCGCTATCAGGAGAAGTTAGAAATACATTATTAAATGAAAGATTGCTAAAGTTACTGTTTATACCATCGGTTTTACCACTGATGGCAGCTGTAGATACAGTACCTGTTATTTGAGAATCACTAATACTAATATCATCGACTACAGTATCTACACTCGCACCAATCAAAATACCAGATTCTGCTTGAGCAGAGATATCAGCGTTAGTTAAATTAACATTAGAGATATTAGCGTTTTCAGTATAACCGAAGAGTGCTTGGTGGTCTGTAGTAGAACGATCTATAAATAAACCATCTATAGTAAAGTTGTTACCATTAAAAGTACCAGTAAATCTGCTACCAAAGTTCCCTATAGGGTTAAAGCCAGCTCCACCATTCCAACCTACGCTCGCTGAGCAATCGATATTACCTGTCAGTTCATAAGTAGCGCTCATATCAGCTATACTCTCAAGCTGCGTGCAATCACTGATCGTAAAGTTAGCAGCACTAGTCGCTTGCGTCCAAGTGACACTGAGTAATAAAATTATTATAAATTGGTATGCTAGTAATGAAGGCATAATATTAAGTAAATTAACTCAAATTCACTAAGTATGATTTACCCTACTAGCTTAAAATAAGGTTAATACTACAAAACGCTTGACTAGTAATTCTTGATAGGTGAAATATATTAAATAGTAGGATCTTTTATAGTAATATATTTATTTAATCTACGCCTAAAAGCAATACGTTTTAAACGCTTCTTGATTATTTTTTCTTTACGGCGCTGGTTAATGCTTATTTTAAAGTACTTTTTAAAGTGATGAAAATCGGCACTAGTTAGCTTACAGTCATGATCAAAGTCATAACTTAAATTCTGGCAACTAAAAGTTTCTTTAGTACGTAAAGCTCTTTTAAAGCTTTTAGTAAACTTTTTATAAGCTTTAAAGTTGAGTCTGCCTTTTTGGTTAACAGCAAGGCTGGCTAAATCTCTATTGATTTGCTCAAGATCAGCTGCAATCGATTTACAATCTAAAACATCTTGGATATTAATATCTGAAGATGAATTTTCAACATCTTGCAATATAAGAACTAAATTTATTAAATCTGAATTGGTAATATCTTGCTTAGCAGCATACCCTAAATAATTTTTTAATTCATTTAAACAAGCTTCATCCTTTAGAGGTTCTTTAGGTTCAGGAGCCGGTGATACCTTTGAGCTACCTTCGTTAAAACTATGATTTTCAACTGCAAAGCTATGTTTAGAAGTTATAGTTTGGTTTGTGCTATTAGTGGCTTTAAGCTCTATAGTAAATTTTTCTCCTGGATTATAAGGACGCCTGGTTAATAACCGACCATCTACTAAAGACACATTTTCAGCGCCATCAGTAATTTCAAGATTAAAGTCACTTGCATCAAGTTCTGAAACTATAATTACATCACTTAGAATTGTTTTTTGAGGTAAAAACGGAAAAATATTATTAAAGCTAACTAAAATTTTATTTAAGCTATCGGTTACCTCTTGTTGCACGCGTTTAAGTATCGGGTGCTCGCTACCATTTGACCAGATAGCTGGGTTAAAGCCTGTAAAATTCATCAGTTCATTAAACTGACCAACAGTAAGAGCTATCGCATTAGCGTTATTACCGAGAGCTATATTTTGACTAGCATCATAAAAAGCTTTATTAACAGTGCCTGCTGCATTAATAACAAGTTCGTCAGTAAAATCTCCGTTAATTCTTGCCGAGCAAAAAACTTCCTCAAGCAAGGCAGTATTTTCTACTAGATCAGCAAAGCAACTAGCTCTGCCAGTATTATCACCTCTGTATACTTTAATATCAGAGTCAAAAACATAGCTATATCTAATTATAGAGTTGCCAGCTACACGATCAATAAAACCTGCTGAGCCATCCATATTATTAAATTCTAAATCTAGATTCTTAACAAAGCACTCTTCGATAGTCGAATTTTCAAGTAGTGACATAAAACCACCGACATTACTACTTGCAGCACCTGTCATAGTTACATTTTCCAGGTAACATTTTTCAAGTAAACCACCTGATGATGCGCTTCTAGCAAAGCCCCCACTAAAAGAACCATTAAATGTTAGATTAGCATTCTTCACATAGCAATTTTTAATGCTATATGCATTTTCTAATCTAGCAACAAAACCACCAGCAGAATCTACATTAGAGACTAAAGTCAAATCTTCGATATGACAATTTTCTATTAAAGTATGCTCCCTAGCCCTACGAATAAAACCAGCAATTTTTTCGTTACCAGTAATAGTGACATTAACAATATCACTATTAGAAACTATAGTCTCGTTATTAGGATCCATAGCGCCGTTTAAAACAGAACCTGCTAAACCACCGATTTCGTCTAGTCCATTTATAATTAAATTAGTTATGTGACAGTCATCTACAAAACTTCCATGCTCTAAGCGACCAACAATACCTGCAATGTCATCACTCCTAGTAGTTGCATCAGTCGCAGCAATATCTAAGTTATTGATACTTATATTACTAATTTCAGAATCGAAGTTAGCTATACCTACCAAGCCACCAATTTTATTAGCTCTAGTATTATAAGTAACTATATTTACATCCTGAAGGTTAACGTCGCTGATACTAGTGCGCTCGATTACTCCAAGTAAGGTACCACCATAATCAGCTAAATTTAAAGTAAGGTTACTACCAATTACATTTGAAATACTTACATCTTCAGCTAGACCCGCAACTAAACCAGCATTATCGGGAGAGGTTAAATTTAAATTGCTTAGATTAATAGCACTAAAATTTCCACTAACACCTGCCGCTTTACCACTAATTGCTGCTGTTGAAACTGTGCCGGTTATTTGTGAATCAGTAATATCTATATTACTGACTATAGTGTTAACGCTAGCACCGATTAAAATACCAGACTCTCCTTGAGCGCTAATGTCAGCATTAGTCAAAGTTAAATTACTAATATTTGCATTCTCTGCATAACCAAAAAGAGCCTGCTGGTTAGTAGCTGGGCGATCAATATATAAACCCGTAATGGTAAAGCCGTGACCATCAAAAGTACCATTAAATCTGTTCCCCCAGTTTCCAATCGGCATAAAACCACTACCACCATGCCAGCCTGAACTCGCCGAGCAGTCAATATCACCAGTTAAATCATAGGTACCATTCATGTCAGCGATATTTTCTAGTTCAGTACAATCACTAATCGTATAGTTTAATGCTGAGACAGTCTGAATACTGGCTATAAAAGAAACTATGATAATAAAATATAAATAAGTGGTGCTTTTTAACATCTATAAGTTACGTCTAAAAATCTAAAATAAATTTTATTTATAGATATTTACCCGACTCACTTAAGTAAACATTAAAGTCTAGTAAATCTTTATAGGTATTTAGCTGCTGCCCTAAGACTGAATTTAATAAAGTTATAATACTATAACTGGAAGTTAAACTTTAAATATAATATGAGGTTTTAGCTATCCTTCAATAGCAAATAGCACTTTTCTAATACTTAGTTTCTTAGTGCTCTAAAACTTCTTGATAACCTAATGAATCTAAATCAGCAAAAGTTTCAATAAAACTAATACATTTTAAGGCAAGCTCATATTTATTTTCACGAATCAGCATCATTTTTAGTTTTTGGTAAATCTCAATTAAGAAGTAAACATCATTAGCCGCATAATTAAGCTGATTGCGGGTTAATTCAGCTGCTCCCCAATAACTGCTCTGCTGGCTTTTAGAAATATCTTTACCGATCACTTCTTTACATAAATCTTTAAGACCATGTTTATCTGTGTAAGTACGCGCAAGCTTGCTAGCTACTTTAGTACAAAAATAATTATTAACCCTAATTCCAAGCCAGCGCTTCAACCAAGCTAAATCACTTCTTGCATAATGAAATAAAACAATATGCTTGTTTTCAAGCAGAAGCTTTAAGTTTGGGGCAGCTTCCTGACCTTGCATAATCTGCACGAGCCTTACATTATGATCTTTATCGCCGATCTGTACTAGACAGAGGCGATCACGCGTAACATTTAAGCCCATCATCTCACAATCTACAGCCAAAACTTCCTGATCATTAAATAGGGCTAGGTCAGCTTCGCACAGATCACGTTTTACTAATTTAACTTTGTCATCATTCATGGATAATATTTAACTTTCCTATTTATTTAAAAGAGAATTTATACTTTAAAATTTATTAGTTAAGTAACAAGTTTTATTAGCCATCTAAGAAAACTATAACAACTTATCTTAGTTACCATTGTAAGTTTGTACTAATGAAAACTAATTAATTAGGGTTATCAGTCAGATGTTTAAGATAATTAAAATTAGTCAAAACCACTTAGTAGCTACAATAAATATTACAACGAAACCTAGTTACAGATTTTCAACTTTAATGATGTTTTCAGATTAAGACTATTTACCGATAGTAAAAATAACTAGATCTGTCAAGTTTTGTAAGTAATCCATACCAAAAATACCTACAAATAATAGAGCAGCCATGCTTACCACTGCACCAAACTTAGTGTAATCGAATCTGTTGTCAGCCACTTTATTAGTTTCTTTAAGTAAAGTCGATTCTTCATTTACAGCTAAGATTTTAACTGTGTATAAATAATAAAATAGAGCGATAATCGAACCGATAAGACCGATTAAAACGAGCAGAGCAGCATAAGGCAGTTCAGATTGAAAAGCACTTGCAAATAAAAAGAATTTAGCTATAAAACCAGCTGGTATAAACGGCAAGCCGGCTAAGTTAAATAGAGCGATAGCAAAAATTATCGTCATCCCAGGTTTATGCTTGATAATACCTGACAGATCGTAAATACGATCAGAGCCAGTATATTTTTCAAATGAAATAGCACATGCAAAAGCAGCGGTGTTCATTAAAGCGTAGATAGTGATGTAAAGTAGTAGAGCACTTAAACTCTCAAATCTCAATACAGCTAAGGCAATTAATAAGTAACCAGACTGAGCGATAGATGAGTAAGCCAGTAGACGTTTGATCGAACCCATATTAACGATCTGAATGATACCCACATAGTTACCGATAATAATTGACAGAATAGCTAAAATAGCTAGTAAAACTAAAGTGTATTCATTATGATATACAGTTGCAAAAACTCTAATAGCAACTGCAAAAGCAGCTATTTTAGAAATCACAGATAGAAATAAAGTCGTGTTAGTTGGCGCGCCACTATAGACATCAGGGGCCCAGTTATGAAATGGCGCCGCAGCCATTTTAAAGCCGATTGAGCCAGCTAGCAGGCAAGCGATTAAGACTTGTAGAGGTACAGAGAAGGCGTTAAATGCCATTAACTGATACAAGCGGGCAGCAACTACAGTAAAGTTAGTTTCGCCTGTCATACCGTAAATAAAGCTAACAGCTAGTAAGAACATACTAGTTGCAACAGCTGAAGTGATTAAATATTTGATACCAGCTTCATTTGAACTTTGGCTTTTACGTGCGTAAGCTACCAATAAAATAGCACTTAAACTTAAAGTTTCTAAACCCACAAATAGAGTTAAAAAATCATGTGCTCCACTTAAAAAACCAGCAGCAAGTGTAGCTGACATAAATAATGGATAGTACTCAGCTGGGCTTTCTAAAGATTCGAGATATCTTTTAGAAGTAAGTGAAATGATGGCACCTACCGCATAAATTAGAGTTCTTAAATAAGAAGATAAGGAGTCAGAGACAAAGCCACCAGATAAAATCTCGGCGCTACTTGCTGGATCTATGATCGCTCTTGAGCAGATTATAGTTGCGATAATAAAAGTTATCGTAGCTATATGACCTGTTATACGACTGGTCTTATTAAAAAGACTTGACACAAGTGCAAGGAAAATACCAGCAATTATAATAAATTCTGGTAATAAAACTGTTGAAATAGAAGACCAATCCATAATCCTAATCTATTGTATGACATTGTAGTTAAGCCTGCAAGCTTTTTAATCTTATAATAAGGTAAGACACGCTAAGTATCAGTAGTTATCTTATAAAGTAATCATCTTTTATTTAATTTAGTTCAATTTTTCAAGAGCCCAGTCAGCTGTATACTTTATGGTTTCAGATTCATGTTTTACAAAGTTTTTTATAAATGGCAAAAGTGTCTGATCAGCTAAATTAGTAGCAACGATAAGAGCATTGCGAATTAAGCCCAGCCTTTTTACTCGAGAAAGTGGAGTCTGACCATAAAGCTCAAAGAAAAGCTGGTTACAAAATTCACTTTCAGTTAAACTTTTAAAGCTTTTTAAACACTTGTGGTACGAACTAGAATGCATGCTGGCTAATTTTTCTTCATAATTCATCTGCACAGGATCCATAATTAGTATTTTTTCAAGTTGCTGATAATATCCAGCACCAGCACTCGCGTTAAATTCATTAAAAACTTTAGTTAAAGGTTTTACTTTACGGTTATAAGGACAGATTTGCTGGCATAAATCACAACCAAACAGCCATTCACCCATCGCTGCCATGATATGAGCGGGTATTTTACCTTGAGTTTCTATGTTCCAGTAACTAAGGCATTTGCGAGCATCTAAGATAAACTCTCGATCAAGTGCGCCGCTTGGGCAAATTTCGGCGCACCTCTGGCAGGCACCGCAGGTGCCTGCCGCCTCCAAACTTTCGTCCTCATCTACAGGTAGTTTTAGATCCGTAATAATCTCTAAAATAAATTTATTACTACCTGTGGTTCTAGAAATTAGTAGTGAGTTTTTACCGATAAATCCCAGACCAGCAGCGCGCGCAAAAGATTTTTCGAGAAGTGGCACCGCATCTGTAAAAAATCTGGCACGCTTTAGGTAATCATTTAAGTTACTATACTCACATAAAAAGTCTTTTATTTTACGTTTTAGCACCTTATGATAATCCTTGCCTGTCGCGTAAGCAGCTACTCTACCATATGACTTACCATCTGTAGGTTTAAAATCAGCTTGAAGCTCAGCATAATCAGCAGTCAACATAATTAGCGTGCGCGCTTCCTTCAGCAAGTTTTGAGGGCGCGCGTTTATCGGGTTAGCGCGTTTCAGATAACTCATTTGAGCGGCATTACCTTCAGCGCGCCATTTTAGAAACCTGAGCTCATCTTTAAGTAAAGGTTCAGCTGCGATAAATCTGACATTTGAAAAACCAAAGTCAAGTGCTGCTTGCGTGAAGTCTTGTTTAAATTTAAGTGTATTCATCGCCTAAACATACAGTTAATTTAACTAAGTATTACCTAGCTAGCTGCGCTTTGCTCCTTGTCTGCTTTATTTTAGCTTAATAAAGTAAATGGATTTATGCATAAAGCATAACTAATTTATAATTGCTTCCCTCCTCTAAAATACAGTCGATAAAATTCCACCAATGCCTATAATTTTTTATATTTAAGAAGATTAATGTGCAGCATAAATATAAGATTATGTTCACTAATTTAAAAGCAAAACTTAAACAAATATAAAGTCAACTTCAATCTTATAAAAAAACTTAATAGATTAGCTTGTATAGATATGAACATTCAACTTAAGAAACCAGACACTAGCTTTCCAGTGACGACTAAACTGAACTCTGGCTCTAGCATAAACAATTCTAAAGATAAAGCCTTAAAGAATCAAACTGAAGTAAAAAACTCACAAATTAAGCTTACGGATTCATATGCTACTACTGATTTAACTTCAGCAAAAACTAATAATAATTCAGCAACTGACATCTGGCAGCAGCAAGCAGGCGCGCAATTTGAGCAAAAGGGTACATTTTTGCAAGCTAATTTCAAGCAAGCTTCAATAGATCTGGCTAGTCGTGTTAGAAGTAACCCGACTGATTCATTGAAAACCATTCCTAAACGCTCTGAAATACTTTCGATTCTCGATTCAGATCAGCTCGTTTATAAAAATGATGGTAAAAGTATCAGTATAAAAGATCGAATTCAGTTAAAAGCCTTTTTTAATGAAGTAAGCAATCCTAAAAACGTTACTTGGCCTAAAAATCATACTTCAGGAGGTAGAACAGCTATAAGCAATAAATATGGAAAGGTTGGTAAATTTATTTTTGGCAATTCTATTAGCTACGCTACCCAGAAAAAACCTGGCAAAAATATAATTCAGGTACAGGGAACATATGACAAAAATAATCAATTAAAAGTATACGCTCAAATTAATGGTAGAAGTATTAGTTTGAAAGGTGATTAAAGGTAAACTCTAAGTAAACCTTGTTAATTATATTATGTGATTTAAAGTTCTATAAATAGAAAAATTTGCGCAAAATATCTATTTATTACTAAGTAGGTATTTTAAGAAATGATAAAAATTAAGTCAACTGAAAGTTTTTAGTCTACCTACTGAGCTAAGAACCACTAGCCAGCCAAAGCCTTAAGATAGCTATTACAAACCTGCAAACTATCTTTAAGTTCATTACCAGCAAGCCAGTCACCGACTATATAAATTTCATCTTCCTGCAAAAACTTACCAGCCAGTTTTTCATTAGAGGTACCTGAATACAACCAACGATGCAAACTTTCATAAACAATTTCTGTTAAATCATACTTAAATAAATTACTAAACTCTTCTTTAGTAGCAGCAAGTACTTTATCTGGGTTTTTATCGACATTTCTAAAGGTATAATCGCGATGCAAACGCACAGTGTACACGCCATAATCTTTAAAATCTTTAGCTGGTTTGCGATGCTCAGCAATAACTTCTGAAATCATCGAATTTTTTATTTTAGCGATATCAAAATCTTGCTCAAGACGTTTTCTAGTCGCGAGCATCATCACAAAATCAGGATACATGTCATGTTTACGATTAATATTTTCTGAAATAGTAAACTCACTTAGCATTTGAGCTGCCTGAGCAGGTGGAGCAGTCACAAACACTTGCTCAAAATCATCATACACATTATATTTATCATCGATTAGCTTATATTTATCATTATCGCGACGTATATGTTCAATGCGAGTTTGAAAATTTAGGCTATTAGAGTTATCAGTTAATAGATCCCTAATCAAGGAGTTCATACGTGGTTGCATTAAGTAAACTGTTTCAGCGCTAGCGCTGGTTAAATTCAACTGATTTTCAAGATCTTTCAGGTACAAATGACTTTTAATTTGCCATTTAGCAGGTGCCTGCCCAGTAAGTTTTTTAAAAAGATTACAGTCTTCATCACTTAACTTAAAGTAACTAGCACCATGATCAAAATTTATATCTTCGAATCTACGACTCGAACAGCGACCACCAGGACCGCGCGCTTTATCATAAACATGAACTTCAGCCACTTTAGCTAAGTTATAAGTTAATATGGCAGCAGAAATTCCAGCACCAACAATGGCGATTTTAGGTTTAGACATGTCCAGAATTACAGATTAAGCCGCAACCTTGTCAAGAGCAGTAGTAATTTTTTCTTTATCAACTGCGCCTACTAGCATGTCAACAGGCTTAGCTTCTTTAAATACGATTAAAGTTGGAATACTATTAATTCTAAATTTAACTGAAGATTCTGGACTTTCATCAGTGTTAAGTTTAACTATTTTAACCTTACCTTCATACTCGCTTGCAAGAGCGTCGATAGTAGGTGCTAGCGCGCGACATGGTCCACACCAAGGTGCCCAAAAATCTACTAAAACTGGGATCGAAGAGTTTAAAACTTCTTCTTCAAAATTCTTATCATTAACTTCAAGAGCCATACTTATCATTGTAAAACATTTAGGAGGCTAACTTTTAGAATTAAAATATTTTGCTTGGCTTAAGCTAGTTAAATGCTATCAGTTGAAACTAACTTTAAACTTAATTAGCAGCATATAGACTAGGTATTCAAGTTATTAAATCTCTTTATAAGGTACCAATTAGTTTATTTAGTTTCACTTTCTTTCACTGATACTGGCTTAACTGTTTCACTTTTTTCTATTTTTTGAGTTACAGCTGGCGTATTAGTGTTAATTAAAGCTTCTAAATCTTTAATGGTTCTTACTTTATTAAGTGAAGTAGTTGAACTACTTCTCGAAAACAGAGAACGGCTAGTTTTACTCGATACATATTCATCATAAGTCGAACCTAAACCTTTACTATAGGTATGGAACTGTAGCTTATCCTGATCAAGCACTTCAGCGTAACCCTGACTCATCCCTACCATCGAAGTCAAGCCAGTTTTAGGGTGTGGTGCGTAGAAAAAAAACACATAATCGCGTTTGGTTTGTAATTCATCTAGGTCAGAATTAATACTGGCCCATGAATCTAGGTTAATTTCATCACCTTTAAAATACTCAAAACCTTTGTAAACTTCTTTCACTAAAAACTTAGAGCTGCGAATGTTAATACTATCTTCACGGTGAACTTTAGTACTCATTAAGCGTCCTTTAAAAATAAGACCTGCATGCTTAGTAAGATCCATCACGCTTAAAGATCTAGTTAAAGCATGATTATGAGTATGATCTAAGTGTTTCACGGTATGATCACCATGAGCTTTAACAGCTAAACAACCTAGCTGGCAGCCGCAAATTAAGATAAGTAGTAGTCTTTTAAGCCTAAGCACTTTTATATTATGCCCTAACTGATATAATTATTTACAATATGAAAAAAATTATATCTACGCTTAACCTATTTTTGCTAATTTTTGTCCTCCAGTCTTGTAATTCTGAATCTGCTAATACTAACCCTGTAAAAAGTGATTCGGTGACTGCGGCGACAGAAAACAATTCAAGTGAGTTAATTAAATTCCTTCAAAGTGAAAATTCAAGCGAAGTAGCTGTAATCAAATTTTATGCTGACTGGTGTGGTACTTGTCGTAAATATGCGCCAACTTTTGAGGCTGTAAGTACAGAAATGACAACTGCTAAAGCTCCAGTAAACTTTTATGAGATTAATGTAGATAATAAAGAATACTTACCACTTCTTAGGGAACTTAAAGTTAGTATGATCCCAGTTACTTACTTCGTATCTAAAGACCGTACTAAAGTGTTTAAGCAATTAGGTCCAATCCAGGCTGATAGTTTAAAAGATAAGATTAATACTTTAGTAAAAGAGTAAGCATATGAGTACTATGACTAAAAACAAAATTGCAAGTACTGCAATCATAGGTGATAACGTAACCATCGGCGAAAACACTGAAATCATGGATCACGTAATCATTCATGACAATGTGAGCATCGGCGCTAATTGTAAGATTTATCCGTTTGTGGTTATAGGAAGCGATCCGCAGGATTATAGCTTTAAGCCAGAAGATAACAGTTCAGTTACTATCGGTGACTTTAATATTATTCGCGAGTATGTCAGCATTCATACTGGTGTCGGTCTAGATAGTGAAACTAAGATCGGTAATCATAACTTTATTATGAGTTACTGTCATATCGCACATAACGCGGTAGTCGGTGATCACGTGACTTTGACTAATTCAGTTCAGGTTGGTGGTCATAGCCACATAGAAGATTACGTAAACATCGGTGGTTTAACTGCTATTCACCAGAATTGTAGAGTCGGCAAGCATGCCATGATTTCTGGCATGTCAGCTACCAGTAAAGATTTACCGCCTTACATGATCTTTGGTTTAATTCCAGCTGTAGGAGCTTCGATCAACCGTATCGGTTTAAAAAGACATAACTTTTCAAGTGAAGTTCTTAGAGAGTTAAATAAAGCTTATAAAATCATTTATAAAATGAAACTTTCTTTACCATCGGCTATCGCCAGACTGGAAGAAGAGTGCGAGCAACTTGAAGAGATTAAGTATTTGATCAACTTTTTAAAAAGCTCGAAAAGAGGTATTAAACTAGACCGAACTTATTAATTATTATGGCAAAGCAAGTTATCCGAAAATTTGGTGATGAAGTCTTAAGAACTAAGGCTAGCGTAGTAAGTAAATTCGATAAAAAACTCGAAAAATTAACTCGAGACATGCTTCATACTATGTATGCAGCAAGTGGAGTTGGACTAGCTGCTCCGCAAATCGGCGTCTCTAAGCGTGTACTTACCATCGACACCGAATATGCTAATGAAAATGAAGATGGTAGCGTTAATGAAAAAGATCCTTTAATTTTAATTAATCCAGAAATTGTTTATCATGAAGGCGAGCTAGAAAGCTTTGAAGGTTGTTTAAGCTTCCCCAATGTATATTTTAATGTTAGACGTTATTCTAAAGTTGTTTGTAGATATTATGACCTAAAAGGTAAGGAACAGCGCATTGAAGCTAATGGCGACTTGTTATCTCGTTGTATTCAACATGAAATAGATCACTTGGATGGTCAGCTATTTGTAGATATCGCGACAGATAAAATTATCGCGCAGGCTGAACTTACTAAAAATGGTTTAGGGCAGGTTCAAAGCAAGCCTAAAGGCTTAATAATTTAGCTTAGCGCCAGTTAGCTATTTAACAGTGTGATAATTAAGCTAGTTCTTTTTTAGCAGGTATACCCATACCCATACCCATACCCATACCCATACCCATACCCATACCCATACCCATAAAATTATAATAATTTTCTAAAAAACCGGCGATTCTATAAAATAATTATAAAAACTAGCTAAATTTAAAATTATTTTCTAATTTTAATGCTAATTTAGATTTTTTTTATAAATAAACATTATATAATAACTACTAAGCAAAGCTCTCCAGACTCAAAAATCAGTTTATATGCTCACTTAGATAATAGTAAAAACTAATCTGCTGTTTTTTATGATTAATGTAACTATCGTATAAAAATAACGCTCGCATAAAGTCTATTAACATAAGAGCTTGCAAACTAAAAGATATAATTAATACTAATGAAAAAATTTAAATTAAAATCACTTTTATGTATGACTTTATTTATGGCACTTTTAGCAGCATGCACTCAGACAAGTAAAGAGCAAACCCCAGAAGCCAGTAGAGATACAGCAGTATCCAAGGAGCAGGCAGCGCGCGCGCAGGATCTTAAACAAAAACTTGATCCTATGCAGTATGAAGTAACCCAAAACTGTGGCACAGAACCTCCTTTTAATAATAAATACTGGAATAATAAAGAAGCTGGTATTTACGTAGATATTATTACTGGTGAGCCTTTATTTAGCTCTACCCATAAATTTAAAAGTGGTAGCGGCTGGCCTTCATTTACTCAACCTATCGAAGATGAATCCATTAAAGAATTTAAAGATAATCAGTTCTCAATGCAACGCATCGAAGTAAAAGCCAGTCAATCTAATTCTCACTTAGGACATGTTTTTAATGATGGACCTAAAGAAGCAACTGGACTTAGGTATTGTATTAATTCCGCGGCACTTGAATTTATTCCTAAAGCTGAGATGAAGTCTAAAGGGTATGAAAAATATTTATATCTATTTGATTAAAATACCGTAGATTTTAAAATTATAGAGGCGAGCTAAAAATATAGTTTATGAAATTTATAATATTAATTGTAAACATGCAGGTTCGCTATATACAAAGCAACTAAAATAAACCATACGACCTGCCGAAAAGTAGTGCTAAATGATACAATCTAAGGTTGAAAGATGAGCGAAGATTTTTACGACTTACTTGGAGTTAGCAAGTCAGCCACTGACGCTGAGCTTAAATCTGCTTATAAAAAAGCTGCACGTAAATACCACCCAGATAACGGCGATACTGGTAATGAAGAACTTTTTAAAAAAGTTGGTGAAGCTTATGATGTTTTAAAAGATCCTAATAAACGCGCTGTCTATGATCGTTATGGCGCCGAAGGCTTAAAAGGCGCTGGCGGCGGCGGTGCTGGCTTCAATGGCGACTTTTCAGGAGCTGGTTTTGAAGATTTAGGCGATTTGTTTTCTAGTTTCTTCGGTGGTGGCTTTAGCGGCGGAGCTGGTACAAGTGGCACTAGACGTAACCGTCCACAAAAAGGGCAAGATCATGAAGTGCAAGTAAGCATTGATTTCATGGATCCGAAAGAAAATGTTAAAAAGAAAATTCGCATAAATCCTTTAGTAACTTGCAAAAAATGTGATGGCAAAGGTGCTGAAAAAGCAGAGGATGTATCAATTTGTCCTACTTGTAATGGTACTGGTCAAGTTACTACCGTCCAAAATACCTTATTTGGGCAAATGCGCCAATCACAAACCTGCCCAAATTGTCAGGGTCGCGGTAAGATTATTAAAAATCCTTGTAGCAGCTGTAAAGGTCGCGGTATGAAACGCGAAGAAAAAGATATTGAAATTAATATACCTGCTGGTATTGTTGATGGTACGACTATGCGTTTAACTGGTATGGGTGACACAGGTCGTCATGGTGGACCTCCAGGTGACATCTACCTGCACGTTAAAATTAAAAAGCATAATAAATTTGAGCGTGATGGCGCAGATATCTACTCGACTCTGAAGATCGGCTTTGCTGAAGCGGCTTTAGGCTATGAAGTTAAAGTACCGACTATTCACGGTGAGCATAAAGTTAAAATTAAACCAGGTACTCAATCAGGTGAAGTGCACATGATTAAAGATGCTGGCATGCCAGTTTTAAACCGTCCCAGATCTAAAGGTGTGCACCATTTAACTATCGAAGTTATGACACCGGAAAATCTAAGTGGTGAAGAAAAACGTTTACTAAAAAGCTTCCAAAAAAGCCGTCAAGAGAAAGACATTTTAGTTTAAATTATATGTTTTCATGCTTATAGCTCAACTGGATAGAGTATTGGTCTCCGAAGCCAAAGGTTGGGGGTTCGAATCCCCCTAAGCATACCATCTTAAAATTCAGATATGGCTTACAGTTAGTGATAGTTACACTTAAGCAAAAAAATAAATTTACATTCGCTTTTAGCCAGCTTGTTTAATTTTAATCAATTAAATTCACTAAATTAATGATTAAACATACTAGCCACTATATTTAATCATTAAAAGCACCACTAATTACACCAGTTAGCACACCAATTGAAGCGATTTTAGCCGCCTGGTAAACCACCTGCATCACAGTTCTAAATTTACTTTTAGGCACCATAATTAAATCACCTTCCTGCAAAAGATAGTAATCTCTAAAGGTTTTCTCTTCAGAATCAGGGTCATATAAGGCTTTTTCAGAAAAATTAATACTATAAATCATTTCAGTACCATCAGGGTGTTTGCGCACAAGACGTATTTCCTCATCATCCGCCAGATCATTTAAGCCATTCGCTTTACCTATCGCATCATAAATAGTACTAATATTATCTAAATTAAAGCTGCCGGGGTTATTAACTGCCCCTAAAACCGTAATATTATTACGCTTGCGCTCTAATTCGACGATAACCTTATCAAGTTGAGGCACCTTGGCTCTTAACATAACTTGAAATTCATCAATAGTCATGCCACGTGAAGGCACTTCACCAATTTCAGGGATGTAAAGCCTACCATTTGGTAATGGTCGTAAGTTATCGTAGTCTTTATGAACATCTTCGCCTTCAAAAACTAGCTGCAAACTAATTTTATCGCTACCCTGAATAATATAATCAGGACTTTTGTTTAAAATTTCACTACCAGCATCCATATAATTAGTGTAGATAATTCTCATTTTATCTTTAGCAGAGACTGCTGGGCTCATCATGAGACATAAAAGCAGAAGCAACTGCATGCTAATTATAGTTTTACGCATTACTTCTGTCATGGTAACAAGTCCCAGTCTAACTTTCAAGCAGTTAATGTTATAAGAATCTTATAAAAAATTACTTCGTGTTATTATCATTTATAGTGGAATCATTGAAATCAGCAGAGTTAATTATTAAATTTTTAGAGTCTAAAAGTATTAAATATATTTTTGGCTTACCAGGAGAAGAGAATCTAGTTTTTCTAGATGCCATCGCCAAATCCAATTTAGAATTTATCTTATGCAAGCACGAGCAAGCAGCTGGATTCATGGCAGCCAATTACGCCCGTTTGTCAGGAAAGCCAGCAGTATTTTTTACAACTTTGGGTCCAGGCACGACTAATGGTTTAACGGCTATGGCGTTTGCTAAGCTAAGCAATATACCTGTAATTATGATCTCAGGTCAAAAAAACCAGTTAAATTATGATGAAGGTCTCTTTCAAATCATGGATTTAACCGAAATGTTAAAGCCTTATACTAAAACTAGTCTGAAATTGACTAACGAAGATTTTACCTTACCAATTTTAAACCAACTTTACTTAGACGCTGAGCAGCATCACGAACCTACTTTTTTAGAGTTACCAAAAGATATTTCGGAAAGAAAAGTGAAGCTAGCTGACGGGTACACTTTAAATGTAAACAGTAGTGCTAAATTGAATGCTAATACTGATGATGTACTAGCCATCGCTAAACTTATTAGTAAAAGTAAGCAACCAGTAATAGTAATAGGCGCCGAAGCTAACTATTTAAATATAAACAAGGCTTTAGAAAAGTTTTTAGAAGATACTAAAATTCCTTTTATCACTAGCCAAATGGGTAAAGGCTTAATCGATGATAAACATGAACTGGCTTTAGGTTGCGCTTTTATCTCGAAAAACAACTATATTCATGAAGCACTTGCTAAAAGTGATCTGATAATTTTAATTGGCAATAATCCACATGAAAAGCCTGTCTTTTTAAGTCAGAATCTAAAAGTAAAAACTATTTCTCTGCAAGCTAAACACCTAAAACTTAATCCAGCCGTAGATGTTAGCTATGAATTGATCGGTGACCTATCTAAAAGCTTGATACAACTAGCATCTGAAATCGAAGCTAAGTCCACGTGGCAAAGTCTAGTCGAGTTCACTAAACCACTTAAGGCAGAGTTTAAAGAGCGCTTTAGCTGCCAGCCTTCATTTCCTTTAAAACCATATAGCTTAGTAGACACTTTAAGTAAATCTTTACCAGCAGATGCCTGCATCTGCTTAGATAATGGAATGTACAAGCTTTGGTTTGCAGCTTTTTATGAAGCGCGTCACAGACATTCTATACTGCTTGATAACACTCTTGCCTCTATGGGCGCAGGTTTACCTAACGGTATTTCAACTAAACTTTTTTATCCTGAACGTGAAGTAGTGGTGGTGACTGGTGATGGTGGCTTTGCTATGTGCAGCCAGGAACTAGAAACAGCCGTTAGATTAGGTATAAAGTTAACTATTTTAGTATTAAAAGACAGCGAGTATCACATGATCGACTGGAAACAGGAAAAAGAAGGTTTAGCTGAATTTGGACTTGAATTTAATGATATTGATTATCTGAAGTTTGCTGAGTCATTCGGTGCTAAAGGTATTAAACTAAGTGGAAGCTTTAGTTTAAATGATGCTTTAGAGATTGATTATCAGGGTGTCAAGTTAGTTGAGGTACCTATCGATTATACAGCTCAGGACTGCCTAGTACCTAAAAATAATGAGCAGCATTCAACTCAAGAAATTACTAATTAAAAGTTAGTAAATATACGATTTATCATTAGTATGCTGGTGAGTATCTTTATACTGACTAATGATTGCTGAAGCGATTGCCGCCAGTGGAAGCACTACAATAAATCCGACTACACCATAGTATTTTAGTGAAAACACTAGTGAAATAATCATTAATAAAGGTCTAACACCCAGCGCATCACCAATAATTTTAGGAGTAATAAACTGATCGCGTATTAACTGTGAGTAAATCCAGTAGACTATTAAAGCTATTAAAAATTTGGTCGTACCACTAACTAGCAATACGACTATTAGTGCTGGTAGAATTCCAAGCCAAGTGCCTATAAATGGTATAACTTCAAGCATCTGAATTAAAGCTAATAATAAAGCATATTTGTTACCAAGTGAAATGTAGGTAATTAACATTACAAATGAAGTTAAGGTCGCGATTTGAAATTGTCCCTGAATAAGCTTAGCTAGGTTTTCATCAGTTTTATCGATGATACCTTTAAAAAACATGCGAGCATTTGGAGTAAGTAGTTGTAAAAATTCGCGAATTATTAAGGATCCTTCAAGGTTCATAAAAACAGACAAGATAAAAATCAATAAGAAATTCGCCATCACGGATAATGAATTAGTCAGTGTTAATAAAATAAACTCACCTATATTAGAGGCTTGGTTTTGAGCGGTATTAAGTGCAGCATCACCGCGATCACCAATAATACTATGCAAATCACTTAAGGTCTGCGGAATAGTTACCTTAAAGCCTAGGTAATTATAGGTAAAGTTATTGATCATTATGTTTAATTTATAAGTTAGTTGCGGTAAAGCATCATATAATTGTTCCATCTGCTCTATTAAATCAGGGATGTAAATAGTACCAAGTGTTACAAAAATAGCTATTAAAGTTAAATAAACCAGCACTAGAGAAAGTGTCTTGTTATCTAAATACTTGTCTAACAGTAAAATTGGTGGATTCATCAAAAACACTACTAATAGACTGGTAAAGATCAAAGCAATTAGATATTTAAAGACGATAAAGAAGTAAGCTACAATGATTATTACCGTAAGTGTTAACAAAGCTATACTTAGGTTCAAGATGGCGTTCTGTTTATCTTCGGTCTTCATACTAAGAAGTAATAATATCATGCTATAATAGTTTGTGAACAAATGATATATGCTGAAGGCTTTTGGTTTGCTATTTATTAAGTCTTAAACATTTTCACATGTATTAAGTTCTGCTCAAAGTTATAATATTATGGGTATATTATTGAAGTAGGATTAAAAAACAGACCACAATGACTAATAAAGATGTAATTAAAGACGAGTACGCTTCAGAGATTTTAAAATCCTTAAGGAAGATAATACGAGCTGTTGACTTGCAGTCTAAACAATTACAAAGCAAACATCAGATGACTGCTCCGCAGTTATTATGTTTTACTACTATAGTTGAAAAAGGTCCTTTAACTTTAGCTAATATTGCCGATGAAGTGGGTTTAAGCTCCAGTACACTTGTAGGTATCATAGATAGATTAGAGAAAAAAGACTTAGTTGTACGTGAAAGATCTAGAGTTGATCGTCGCCAGGTATTAATTTCTTCAACTAAAAATGGTCAGGAATATTATAAAAAAGCACCAGAGTCTCTGCAAGATAAACTACTTAGATCTCTTAACGAAATTCATGAACCAGAACGCGAACAAATCCACGACTCCTTAAATAAAGTAGTAGATATGCTTGAAGTGCAGTCTCTAGACACTCCATCTGAAGGCGATCTTTAAAAAAAGTTTTTAAAATCATTGACCACTTCACCAATAAATTTACGGTAAGTTTGCTCTAAATTATTTATACTATCTTGATCATTTAAGTAATCTTTCATTAAAATTTCTGTTTTTATTAGTTTGTCAGCTACTGGCATAGCTTGAGCTTTTTTTAAACCCACTAACTCTGTTGCTACCTTAGATAGCTTGCTTGCAGTAGCTTTTTTTTGGTTATCATCTTTTAATTCTGGAGACAATTCTTGAAATTTTGACATAAAGATAGCTAAACGCTCTAAATACTTACTTTTTTCAAAGGTATTTTCACTTTTTTTAAGCTTAACAGCAGTTCCCTGTTTTTCTAAACCACTATGTTCTAGCCACTCACCTAAAACTTGGGTCGCGGCAATTTTAAAAGTCTCTGGTTTACTTAACAGTGGATTATCAGCATCAGCACCTTGAACCATACCTACAACTCCAATAAAGCCTAAATAAGATACCGCAGCTTCAAGTGGCAAGTCTTGATAAATTTTAAAACCCTCTTTTAAAACTTCTGTTTTTTTTGCGGCTATATCATCACTAAGCTCTCTAACTTCAGCTATAGCTTTAGACTCTAAACTAATAACTGAATCAGGTAAACTCTCTATTAAAGGTTTAAGATCACCTGCTAAAGCAGCCTGATACGAGCTATCTATTTTACTAAGTTGCTGCGGCTCGCCTAACATAAGTCCGCCTGCATTGCTTAATTTAGCAACTTTAGTTAGTAGCTGATTTTCAAGTTTATTAATAACTTTAGCTTTTTCACCTTGATCCATCATGCGCTCAATATAAAGATTTTCAACTGCCATAGCTTTAGCGTACTGTTTTTGAAAGTTTTTACCGTGAGGCGCATCAGCGAGTGCATTATATTCTATAGCTTTAATACTGTTTTTAATTTTTTTATCGCAGGCTTGAGTTTCTAAATCTATAATAAGTTTGCTAGCGCTGCTCTTAGACTGCTCTTTAGCAAGCTCATCAGCTGAAATAAGCTTTAATTCATTAAATATCTGTTTAGATTCACTTTCGCTGTAAATAGATTTTAGACCAGCGAATACTAGGCTTGAAGCCTGCTTTAGATCTTGCTGGTAGATATCATTAAAAAGAGCAGGTTTACTAGCAAGCTGCTTATCTAAATCTTTAGAGCTATAGCTTGGGTAAATATTAGTATCGTGAGCCGCTGATAACGGGTGTTGCATTAAACCATGAAAGTTTTTTATGACGTAAGCTATTAAATTAAACTGATTACGGTTTTTAGGTGACTTTAAATAGTCATTAATGCTAGTTTCACTTCCAGGTGCCGTTTGGATAAGCTTAGGCGACTTATACATATTAATCATCGAATTAACTAAATGGATTTGAACTTCACGCGCTGCGATAAGATATTGCTTCGCTTCCTCATCATTTTTATAAAAGTTTTTTTTGGCATGGTTAAAGCTATAGTTAAATTGATCAAGCAAGTTTAAGCTCCTAAAAAAACTTTCAGAATTTAATTTTACTGAATCATTGTTTTCACTTGATGATTTTTGAGCTGACAATGTAGTTTGGCTATTTTCATTAGTGCTAGTAGTTGTAATTTTTGAAGCCTCTGGCGAGACTATTATTGTAAGTGATTCATTAACTGTATAATCTAAATCTGAAGTAATTATAGTACTGCCAAAACTAGCTAAGTCCAGCACCTTTGTTTGAATATAAGTAGTATCAGGTTTTTTCAGCTCTTTTAGTGCGTCTTCAGTCTCCACGTTATTATGTTCATCATCTACTTCAGCTAACAAATCCAATTTAGCTTTGTTAGCTGACGCTTTTATATCATACTTAGCAGATTGAAAAGTTTCTTTCTTACTAAAAAAAGCTTTTTTAGTATTTAAATTATTTTTTTTAGGGTCAGTATCTTGTTGGTCAGTTAGACTACTTTTTTTTAAAGTATTTTCCTTAAGAGCCTTTAAAGTTTTAACATCATTTATATTAAGTGAACTTATATTGTTCTTTGGAGCTTGAATAGGCATAATTTATGTAAGATAATAAGACAAAGTTGCCAATGTTTAATTTTTGCTAAACATTAAGAAAATTAAAAGAATAAAAAAAGAATTAAGGTTGATTATGTTAAGTAAAAAATTTCATAGAAATTTGTTTTTATCAGATGCATGACAACTTTAAACCTAGTAGCGCGTAATACTCAGAATTTCAAAAAACTCCAAAAATCTGGCTTGCAATCTCAGTTAGTTTCAAGCAGACGATTAGTACCAGCTAAACCAAAAGACGAATCAATAAGTATAAGCAAAGCAGGTAAAAACAAAGATACTTTTACCAGTTCAATAGCTTCAAACAAAAATATTACTTTTGATCCTCCTAGCCGTGAGTTAGTTAAATTTCTATCACCTGAAAATATTGCATTTAGCCTAAACTCTGCACTTAAGGACCCACGAAACGTCAAACAAGTAGGCATTGCTCAAAAGTTTTTAGCCGAACGAAGTAATAAATCTTGGTCTAAATTTGATGGAACTGTTCAATATCAAAGAGATAGTAAAAATAATATAATAGCTAAAAGAAGTTTTAATCCCTTTAATAATTCAGTAAGATACGAGGGCAAAGTTTTTTATAAGGGTAATAATTACCAGGTTAAGATTCATGTCGGAAGTAAGAATGGTAAGTTATATCAAAGCTCAGGTATAAGAGTAAAAATAGATTATAAGCATGCTAAATAAAAAGTTACTAGTTTAGTAATAATAATTTTTAGATTTTTATACCCTAAATTATCTTTTTATCCTTCGCTAAATAAGATAAACTACTAAGCAACGATTTTAAAGTAAATTTTAGAAATGTTAGCTAGTAGCTGCTCGAAATTCATCTGCACTCGGTAAGGGTTTTTATGATCTAGCCACTCATCTACTACTGATTCGATCATGCCAGCGATTGCGGCAGCCACGATACCAGTATCATATCCTTTATTTAGATTTGTCTTCTCAAGAATAGTCTTAGTGCGACTGATTAAACGTGATCTAATTTTATAATATTTAATTCTAAATTTATCATCAGTGACAGCAAGCTCTTTACTAAAAGCTATAATCTGGTAATTACGCTCAAAGCTTTTAAAAATAGCCTTTAAATCTTGGCGCAAAGCCCTGTAAGCTGAAAACCCTTCTGGATACTCAGCATCTAAGTCGATTCCCTCTTGGGTAGCGGTATATAACTCATCTTCCACTTGCTCTAATAGTGTGTAGAAAACATCTTTTTTATCTTTAAAATATAGATAAAAAGTACCATAGCCGATACCAGCTCGCTTAGAAATGTCTTTAGCACCGACATTGTTAACACCTGCTTCTGAAAAAGTCTGCTTAGCAGCACTTAAAATGCGGTCTTTAGTGATTTTTGACTTCTCAGTTTTCGGCTCAATAACCATAGGCTTTATTTTTTCTGTATAATAACAAAGTAGTGATCAAACTTAAAAACGTTAGCAAAATCTATGATGGTATCAAGGCACTTGATAACGTGAGCTTTGAAGTTGAACACGGTGAGTTTGTCTTTGTCGTAGGTGCAAGTGGCGCCGGCAAATCCACACTCATGAAACTATTATACAGAGAAGAGCGCAACACAAGTGGACAAATTTTAATCCACAACATAGATGTCAGTTCACTTTCTCATGAAAAAATACCTTATCTTAGACGTAGAATGGGAATCATTTTTCAGGACTTTAAACTTTTACCGAATAAAAATATCTTCGATAACATCGGTTATGGCTTAAGAGGCTTAGGAGTTTCAGAAAACGAAATCCAGAAACGTGTCAATGGTGCTTTAAATCTGGTAGCACTTTTACCTAGAGCTGAAAGCTACCCAGAAGAGCTATCTGGTGGAGAGCAGCAACGCGTAGGTATCGCCAGAGCGATTGTGCAAGGTCCACCACTGCTAGTAGCAGATGAGCCTACTGGAAACTTAGATCCACAAACTTCAGTCGAGATTTTTAGTTTACTTAGAAGTATTTCTAAGCGTGGCACCACAGTTATCGTTAGTACACATAATCATCGAATCGTAAAAGACTTTAATGAAAGAGTTTTAATGCTAGATAATGGTAAACTAGTTAGTGATTCGCTTGCGAATTCATCTTTTTATGCGTAGTTTAAGAATTTTTTGGCGTATTTTAGTAGAAACATACCAGAGTATTCGCTTTACTGGTATGTCAAACCTAATGGTGATTAGTATTATGACAGTTACACTGGCTTTATTCGGTGGTGTGATGCAATTTAATTCATCTATTAAGCAAATTTCTCAGAACCTAGATAGTCAGGTTGAGTTTTCAGTTTATATTAAAGATGGCGCTGATGTAAATAAAATCGCCAAAAAAATAAGCGAAGACGATGCCGTTAGAAAAGTAGATATTATTCCTAAGGAAGTGGCTTGGGAAAACTTTCGCACTAAGTTTAACTTTTCAAGTGCTACTGGTAATCCTTTACCAGATACTTTACATATAAATGTTTTTAACGCAGAAGATACCACTGAGGTTATTGAAAATATTCGCAGGCTATCTGGCATTGAACAGATTAGTTACGCACCTGAAGTGTTTCAGGGCTTAAAAAGAATCCGCTCTATTATATTTTCTTTCGGTATATTTGTTACTTTGATTCTGGCTGTAAGTACGATTATGATTATCTCGAATACTATTCAGCTAATTATTAAATCACGTTCACTAGAGATAAAGATTTTAAGGCTGGTAGGTGTAGACGACTGGTATATTCGCGGTCCGTTTATCACTCATGGTATTTTTTATGGTGTAGTTGGTGCTAGCATAGCGATTATTCCACTGATTTTTCTTCAAAATATCATCTGGAATTCATTTCAAAGCTCGATTAAAACTATTATGCCGCTGACATTTACCTTTGATTCAGCGAATGAACTATTAACCATTTTCTTTATCATGCTTCTCACGGCAGTGATAGTTTGCGGTGCTAGTAGCTACTTTACTACTAGTAAGTATATTAAGATTTAAGAAGCTGATTTATGCTTAATTTGGCATACAATCTATTTATAATTTTTTATAAATTAGCTCTATTTTTAGAATTATTTTATAAATTTATGGATTTTTTAGAATATTTTTATAGATTTAGCTTTAATTTAGAAAAATTTTCTAATTCTATACTTATTAATATTACTTAGCAATGTATTTATAAAGTTTAATAAATTAACACTTTTAGCTTTTACATAAAAACCTAAAGTGAGCTTTACACTTACTTAACTTTTATCAGATAAAGTACTTTTTATGGCAGCAAAACTTATAGGTCGAATTTTTCAAGGTGGTGCAAAGTTAGTTACTCGTGGTAAGCCCAGAGTCGCGAACACCCCTAAATCAGGTAAACCCCCAACTAAAAACACTTCTCGGTCAAAAGATAAGCAATCTGATGAGTTTATCGAAAATAGATCAAATGTGCCTGATAAAGATATTAAAAGCCCGCAAAACCAGCGTAATTTATATAACTCTACGCGCCAAAGAGAGTTAATGGATCAGCCAGGTGAAACCTTCGCAGGTGGTAAAAGTGATACTAAATTTAGAAACGCTGATAAAGCAGCGAAGCGTTACGGTGGCAAAGCTGAAGACTGGACTAAACAAAAAACTACCCCATCAGGTAAAACTCAGGATGGTCATAAGTTTGAGATGCATTATTTAAAAAATAATAAGACTGGACAGATTGAAGAACCTAAAACTATTTTTCCAAATCGCTTTGAAACTCCAAGATAATATAAATATGCTCTAGCAAAAATCTATCTTCAGTTAAGCTAGCTATGAATTCTAAAGCGATTTATATTTAGACAGCAACTTCTTATCAAAATAATAAGATATCTTCTTTATATAAATATAAGTTCAATAACTTAGTGCTTAAGTTTATTGAAATATTTTTGACTATTTATAATTTAGAACGAGGAGATAGATAATTATGGGACTAGAAGCAGCAAAAAATTTTATTAACGACAACTTTATTAAACTATGGAATCAGGGTAAGCGTACAGATAGACCAGATCGCCAACCTGCGACAAATAGTACGCCACGTCAGGTAGATGTTAAACCTGATGCCTTTACTCCCCAAAAACAAGAACTATATAACGAAACTAGTGCTTTAAGTATTAATGAAAATGATATTAGTAAGACTTTTAATCAAGACTGGAATAGTACTCAAGCCCCAATCTCAGGTGAAAATAAACAAGCTGCTTTAAAAATGCTCAATATAGCGAAGAAAATGGATCAAGGGGCAACATTCGGACCGCAAACTATCGGTGGTGAAAAAGGCACTGTTACCAGAGAAGAAATTTATAATGGTAGCGGTACTATCTACACACATACAGGATCAGAAACAGGTAAAAAATTCCGTATGGCAGTTCAATCAGGCTATTACGGTAAACCTACAATAACTATAGATTCTCAGCTTAATGGCGCGAATGAACGTTACGCTATTGATACAGGTGCAACCTTTGATCATTTAAAGTAGATTATAGTTATATAGATTTTAAGTATCTATAAAAATCACTTTATAGCATTTAACTTATCTAATCCTGATTAGATAATTCGCATAGTCTTAAAACATCAGCTTAGTCAAACTCTGTATAATGATGCATGAGTCTAAAACTTATGCAAAGCACTTATAACTATAAAGTATCAATATTTATACCAGTTTATAACGAAGAAGATAATCTAAAACTTTGTCAGGAAAATATCGAAAAGGTTATGCAAGCGACTGATTACACTTATGAAGTGATCTATGTCGATGATGGCTCTAGTGATAGAAGTTTTGAGATCTTAAGTGAACTGGCGGCATCGCGCCCGCTGATGAAGGTGATTAAATTTAGGCGCAATTACGGTCAAACAGCAGCTATGTCAGCTGGCATCGAGGCTGCGACAGGTGAAATTTTAATTCCGATGGATGCTGACCTGCAAAACGACCCGGTAGATATTCCAAGATTACTTGATAAAATCGAAGAAGGCTATGATGTAGTAAGTGGCTGGCGTAAAAACCGTAAAGATACCTTTGTTAATCGTAAACTACCTTCTATGATCGCCAACAAAATCATTTCTGTGATTTCTAAAGTAGATTTGCACGATTATGGCTGTAGTTTAAAAGCTTACAAACATGAAGTCATGCAGTATGTAAAACTTTATGGTGAATTGCATAGATTTATCCCGGTTTGTGCGAGCTGGTATGGCGCGCGCGTGACTGAGCTTGCGGTAAATCATCACCCGAGACGTTTCGGTGAATCTAAATATGGGATTAACCGTACTTTTAAAGTTATTTTAGATCTGCTGGTCATTAAATTTTTAACTGATTACTCGACCCGCCCAATTTATGTTTTCGGTGGTATCGGTGCTCTTAGTTTGATACTATCGTTTATTTGTTTTGTATGGGCTGTGGTATTAAAGTTAGCTTTTGAAACTGGTTTAGATCAAACTCCACTTATAGTAATTTCAGCGATGTTCTTTATGGTAGGCGTGCAAATTATGATGATGGGCTTACTAGCTGACATGCTTATGCGCACTTACTATGAATCGCAAGATAAAAAGATTTATACGGTTCAGCAAAAAATCAATTTCGCTGAAGCTGTAGCTGCAGTTTAGATTTTCAGACAGCGATGTCTTACCCATATCTAAAGTGTAGATTATCGTCTAAATTTTAAAGTCGACTGCTATTTAAGCTGGTTTTACATAGTATAAATTTTAAAGTCAGCCTTAGATCGATCGAATTTATAGTTGGCATTTTAAATTTCGTTAGTGTTGCAATCATTAAATGAAGTGATACTACTAATTTATAAAGTGCCTCTTAATAGTTTTAGGTAAATCGAAGATTCATTTACATAAATTTACCTTCATACTTAAATACAAAATAGTCTTTTTAAGTATAGGCATGCCAAAATAATAAACAGGTCATAGTTGACTTTATATTATTATGCGAACCATCATTAATTTTCTTGTTATATTAACCATTTTACTAAGCTCCAGTGAGCTTCAAGCTGGTACCTTTAATGTGACAGGTGGCTTTAATCTTAATACAGATGATGGTATGCTACCTTTCCAGGTCGAAAAAAATTTCCCTGACAACTCTAACGAGAGAAGCCGTAAATCAAGCTTTAATAGTCGCGATAACAAACCAGAGTCGCTTTATGCTGATGCCCAACTTAAAGAGCAAGCACTTAGCGAGCAAAAAGCACGCTTACTTAAAGCTGGCATCGAGTATGCTGAAGTTTTAAACGAAACTATCGAGCTTAGAGTAACAGTTATGCCAACTTCATACGGTATGCTAGAGCGCGATTTAGATGGTAAAGTTAAACCACCAGAAATAGGTGACGAAGTGTTTTTAGAAAACACTGAAAGTATTAAGCTTGCTTTAAGCAATGGTGAAGAAATAAGTTTACCTGAAGGTGTTAGATTTACAGCTAAGATTAAAGATGTCGTTAAGCCTAAATGGTGGCAAAGAGATGGTTACATAGATCTTGAATTTACTGAGCTGGCTTTTGCTGGTCAGACTGATCACATTGAAGAGGGCAGTATCAGCGCATCTACTTCAACTCAGGCTAAAAGTTTTAAAAATAAACTAAGAAAAGTCGGTAGATCAGCTGGCTATACAGTTGGCGGCGCGCTAGCGGCGCCGCTAATCGCGTATAAAATTGTGGGCATGACAGCTTTTAGTGATCCGATCGTGACAGGTTCAATCGCGGGCGCGGGCGCGACCGCGGGGCTAGCATACAGTATTATCTCTAAAGGTAAACTCCACCGTTTAGAGCCTGGAACTAAATTAAAAGTAAAGCTTAAAAACAACTGGCTACTTAAAGAAGCTGAAAAATTGCAAGAAGTAGCAGCTGACTTAAAAGCCCATGGTAAAAGCACAGAAAATTACGCAGCTTTAAATAAAGACTTAGATAAAGGTCAGAAAGGCACTTTAACGGGACTGGCAAGCAACGAAGTGCGCGCTGATCAATTTGACTTTAAGGTAACTAAAGTAAAAAAATCTCGCTCTCAGTATGATGATCCTTGTCTAACGATTCAAGGGAGTCTTAAAAACCCTGATAAAAAGCGTTTAGGATATCTTTCTTTTAAACTAATTAATCGTATGGGGCGCGATTTTTACACCGCGCCAAATCACTTCGCTTACGCTGCTTTAAACGAAGAAAAGGTAATAGAGAAGCTAGATTTATACTTTTGCGTGAATTACCTGCATGATATCTACACTTTAGAGGTGCGCGAACTAGATAATTATGAGCTACTTAGCCGTAATAAGATTGTTTTGAAGTGAGTGAAGTTAATTAGATTATAAGTTTGGCGAGGTGCTCTTAGTTAATTTCCCGTTTAACAGTAACACTGGATCTAAAAAAAGACCAGCAGTTGTTAAATAGTCAGGTGATTATTCAATTAGGAATAATAGATATTTTAAAAATAGAAAATAAAATGTGAATCTGAAAAATTTACGCTAAATAATAAAAATGGGGCAGCTGATGGGATTCGAACCCACGAATACCGATACCACAAACCGGGGCCTTAACCGCTTGGCGACAACTGCCATTTCCAACCCATTATCTTAACATAATTAGTTTAAGGACTCTAAATTGTCATTTAAATTTTATAATTTACTTACTTGTGGATATTGTAAGCTCTTAACCCCTTATCAGCTAGCATAGTTAATTATTCATTATTAATCAAATAGTCAAATACCAACCAGTTCGACTATCTTTTGGAAATCCTACGTTCTTTATCTTATTAATAGCTTGCAAATCTGCCAGATAACCTTCTATGGTACGTTCACTACGTTTTAAAAGTATAGCTAACTGGTCAGTGGTTAAAGGATATGTATGGCATAACTTTAAAATCAAATTGTTTCATAGTATCTGTTAATTACCTTATCCTACCACGTAGCATTTAAAATGCTACGTGTAAGAGTGACAATTCTACGCGAAAGGTGAGCAATGCTACGTAATAAATCAGAGAGCCACGTGTTAAAGATTAGTTTTTATATTAATTATAAGTACTAAATAGCCCCACTTAAGTCGTCGAGATATAACTCTAAATTAAAAATACTTAACATAACAAGCTCAATATAACCATTCATGTGTGTTATTATTTTAAGTAAATACCTATTTAAGGATTCAATTTAATGAGATTACATGCTTTAAACGGTTTGGTTCAGGGAATGATTAACGCCAAAAATAAACTAACTGGAGCTAGCAATAATAATCAAATTTCGGATGAAGCTAAGCACTATAATGAAAATCTAAAAGCAGACTTTTCTGAATATCCTGAAACTCAACTTGGCAAAATAGATAAAGGTAGCACTCAAGCGATACTTGAATTGAATATTTTAAAAGAAGCTCTGCATAAAAATCATACAGTTAAAACTAATAAACTTAATGATGAACAAAAAGAAATTAAAAAGATTCTTATTAAGCACCATAATGTGTTTCAAAACTTAAATAGATTAAAAACTATTCACATAGATATTATGAATAGAGCGTGTCCTGATGATGGTCCTTTTGATTACTTTGATAACACAACTAACGAGAAAAACCAATCTATAGACCTCTTGAAAGAGTTGAAATCCTCCCCAAAAGATAGCTCAATCAATAAAGAAGAAGCTATAGATAACCTTACCTGGATAAATAATAAACTTTCTGAGCTAAAAAAATTATTTGTTGAAAATGATTTTTCTATTTTTACAGTAAAGTATGACAAAGCTGCGATCGTGGATGGATTAGACAATTTATTAAAAGCCGATATAGATTTTGAAGATAAAGTTGACCAAGTTTATGAGATATTAGATGATAATGGGATGCCGCAACCAAACATAACCACAGCTTTAAGTGATGTAGTTGATGGTGCTAGAGTTGGTAAAAAAGATAAACTTCCACAACCTAAAGTAAGTGAATTAAAAAGTCTAAAAAACAAGCAAATCGAGCAAAACGATACTTTAGCTCAGATCTTAGCCATTGATAATGCAATCTACCTTTTAGAGCATCCTCAAGAAACTACTGATTTCAACTTTTCTTATAGCAGCAATTTTCAAGAACGCTATAAGAATTTCCATCAGATAAACAAAGATAGCACTCAAGTACATATTGATATGCTTGCTTCAAAATATAATTTACAAGGTGGTATGCATGAAAAAGTTCTAGACAAAGATCCCACAATGCATAAGATACAGCCAGTAACTACTATAAACTTAGCGGCAAAAGAATCTAAATCAAATGATAGCTCAGCTATTAAAAATCAAAGTAGTAGCACAGGAACTGATAGTAAGGCGCGCAAGTTAGCTGAAAATAGACCATCACAACAACAGGCTAAAAATGAGTTAATGAAATCACATCATAAAGCTAGCCTTGAAAGATTTTTATACAATAATTCACTTAGTGTAGAAGAAAAGTCTAAAACTAATATCTACGATATCACATCACCTTACCCGCATAAGTTACTTCCAGATCAGGAACTAAGTGATGTTTTAGAGCGAGGTTTTAAAACTAACGAAACATATTTAAAACCTGACGATTCATTAAGTCAAACTAAGCCACTTATTAAACAAGCTATTATCAATGAAATTCGCTTTGGTAGTGATGCCAGCGAGCCTAATATTTTAAATTTTAAAAGTATAGAAAAAAAAATTGAAGCTAGTTTTATTAACTCTAGTAGAGCAGATTCAGCCAGCAATTTAAAAAGTGAAGTAAATAAAATTAAATTAAAGTTTTATCGTGATGTACAAGATTTTTTAAATTTATACCAGAAAAAAGCACTTGAAGCGCAGCAGTTTTTAGACACTAATAGTCCTATTACGCATACAACTCACCCTGATAACTATACTGCTTCTAATACGAAAAGTGCTAGCAGCTTTATGTCACCCTTAAAAACTATTCAAATAAATGATAATCTTCATAGCTCTAAGCTTCAAGGCTTAATCGCTATTAAAATTCAGGGTTTATCAGTAGCAGATAACGCTTAAATTTAGTCATTATATGAAATCAAATAATGAATTTAGCTTCTGGTCATAAACACGAATCATATCATTTATATTAGATTAAGCTATAACCTATGAAGAGTTCTAACACTCTTTATTTAAAACAAAAAAATCTTAATGTACCTTTAATAATCAAAATATTAGAGTCGTTATCTTAATTATTTACACTTTATGAAAAAGCATTATCTAGCACCATCAAATTCAACATAAAATCTACACTTTAAGATCTATAAGCTTAGATAGTCTGTGAATAATTCAACTATTTTCATATTCACATCAAATAATAAAAGTCATTTTCATTACTAATATAAGCTATCGATTACAGTATTATCTAAAATAGAATAATTTTAAACACAAGTTCCGCAAATAAGCTTATTGCTATGATAGCTTTCATTAATTCAGTTAAAGTGCTATTGATAGTTTAATAAAATATTTTAACTGGATTTAAATTAAGGAATAATCAGGAGAAATCATTAGGTGACATTACAAAATATTTCAAAGCCACAAACCCAAAACAATCTTTTTCAAGGTCTTAAGTCTAATTTAGGTATTAAAGCAGCGACATTGGGGTCAATGACTGCACTTAACCTTTTAAACCCACAACCAAGTCTAGCTGCCACAACCGCCAGAGATACTGCAAGTGATTTAGCTAGAAACACGACTGAGGTTTTAAAAAGTAAACCTGATAATAACGCTAGTGAAGCGTCTTTAATAAATAAAACTCAGGGCGCTTTAATGGCAAATGGTGATATACCTTGTGAAAGAACGCAAGCTAGCAAAGAATTCGCTAACGCTGTCATTAAAAAAGTTGGTAGCTATGATAAGTTACCTATTAAATACTCTTTTAATGGTACGAGAAAAACCATGGACAATCCAAGTGCTGGTATTGATGCGACTATTTGCGGTGAAAAAGGTAGAATCACTCTAGTAACTTACAATATGGATAGAGGAAGTCAATATAAAGTAGAGTTTATACCTAATAAATCTAAAAATAATGAACCTAGTATAATTTTGACTGAAAACACTGGAGTCTTTAAAGCTAGGCAAGGTGATAAGTTTACTGCTGAGATATACGGTTTACGTTACAAACTTAGCCCGTACATGAATCGTGAAACTATGTTTAATGGCTTATCTAAAGGACAACTGAATTCTCTTAAGCAGTAGTAGCCTGCTTATCCTTAATCTTATTAAGTACCAGCTCGAAAATTTCATCAAAGCTTTTAGCCGTTAGATTAAAACCAGCAGCACGTGCATGCCCGCCACCATTAAGCTCTGAAGCGATTTCTGAGCAGTCGATATGACATGCGCTACGTAGACTTCCCTTATATGAACCGTTTTCATGGTCCGCACTATCCTGCCTTAAATAAATGCACATATCTACATCTTTAATACGCATTAAGTGATCTACAATCTCATCAGTATCTTCATCGCTAGCTTCATATTTCTCTAAATCTGCTTTGGTAGTAACTGTAGTAACTATTTTAAGACCTGCCACTTCAGTTAGTTCCATAGAATTTAAAGCTGCTGAAATTATTTTCAAAGTTTTATATGGCATTTGCGAATAAAGCTGCTGATATAAATAGCTAGGGTTTGCACCTTGATCACATAATTCAGCTGCCCACTTAAACACCTCTGGTGTAGTATTACTATGTCTAAAACCGCCAGTATCAGTAAGTAAAGTTATATATAAAAGACTGGCTAGGTCTTGATCGATGGTTAAAATCTCTTTATCTGTTTCAACTTTAGCTGCGCTAGCTGGCAAGCTAAGATCAGTTGCTGGCGCACTTGTTTGAGAATTATTACTGCCATCTGAACCTGAACTTAGATTAATTTTATCCATAAGTGCTTTAACCACTTGACCAGTACAGGTAGCATTACTATCTACTAAATTTAAATCTGCGTATAAAGGATTAGATAAATGATGATCCACATTGCAGGTTACGCGCGCGCGCTCCCAGATACGTCCAGCTGAACCTAAGCGCGCGACCGATCCACAATCACAGCTAAAACTAAGATCGTAGCTATCAAGTAATTTAGCTTGGTCATCAGCTTCAAGTGAACAAAGCACTTTTTCCTGATCTGGAAAAAACTTATAAACTTCAGGTACTTTATCATGCATGACACGGTGTACAGTCTCGACACCGTAATCTTCAAGCACCTTAGCAAGAGCGAGCATAGAGCCTAAAGTGTCGCCGTCTGGGTTTACATGTGCTACCACTACAGCTGATTTAGCTTGTTTTAGCTCAGTAATAATTTCGTCGTATTGTAAATTTGCTTTAGTCATTTATAATTTATATCTTAGCAAGCTGGATTTTAAGCGTATTATATATCGATATATCAACCAATCTGTAATGGAATCATCTAAAAAGGCTACTGAAAGCTGGATGCAATTTGCAGGCGAATAATAATAGCCTTTATTAAATGTATTTATAAAAAGAGTGTAAAATAATGCGGTTAATAAATTTATAGCCAGATTGTATTTACACTCTTTTATTTTTGATAAAATTATAGTATGCTTCCTAAGCTTCTTAATAGATCTGCTACATCTGAGTCTAATTTAACGGCGCGGGTAAGTAAAAGTAAGTCTACACAAACTGCTAGATCTGCAAAGAGCTCACCAGAGCCTTACTCGCAGTCATTTTGGCAAAACAATACTACCCAAGGTAATAGTGCTAATGCTGGTATGCTAAGCGGGCAAGCGGGCAGCAGCACCATAAATAGCGCGCCGACCGCAGCTGTAGATGGGAGTAACTCTACAGCCGATAAAAGTGTTTCACGAAACACACAAAGTGCTTTAGCTGCTAACTTAGATTCACCCTTAAACCTAAATATAGACTTAAGTGGTTTGCAAAGTGATATTTTAACTTTAATGCAGCCTGAAAGTCCGATGTATGTTGTAAGTGACAGCGCTAAAACTAACTCTAATAAAGGCAAGGATTTGGTGAATCCCGAGATTATCCAGAACTTCGAGGCTAAAGCCAGCCAGATTTTAATTCCATTCCAGCAGAGTATTAATCAGCAGGCTAGTCAGCTAAATAAAGATCCATATGACTTCTGGCAGGGAGAGACAGTTAAATTAAATAATCAGGATCTTTTTATGGTAAAAGATACCACCGACACTGATTTTTTCGCGCATACCGCTAAAAAAGATGGCGTTGATTATAAAAAAGAATGGGATAGGCGTTTTAGTTTTTTTAATATTAATCAAGCTGAGTCAGCTAGAGCTGATATTCAGTCTATAGAAAAAGCTAGAGCTAAAGGTAAACCATCACCAGCTTTAAAAGCTCAGGAAACTTTTAAATATATCGAAGAAATGTCACCGATCGTACCTACAGTATATGATCAAGCTGGTGTTAAGCCAGTTAGACGCCTAACTATGAATTTTATTAATCCTGAACAACCAAATGAAATGATTAATGCCCAATATAACGGTGGTAAGTGGTTATGCGGAAATAGTAACTGCGTGCGTGGTTTAGAAATTAATGTTTATAAATTCGATCCAGCTACTGGTAAAATAGCCCAAAAACCACATAAAACTTTAAGAGCACATGACCCAGATCAGGATAAATACCCTTCTAAGCTCAAGCGCATGCTGGGTGCTAAACTTCTACCCGCACCGCCATCATTAGCGGTTAGTACTGCTGCTTAGTTTGTCATACTTAGTAGCGCTGCTTTTTTTAAAGTAAACTAGCTAATAAAATTTACTTATGTCTATTTTATTAGCCTACAGTACCTTAAAATCTATTAAGATAATTTAATTTTATATAGTTATTTAAGTCTAAAAATATAAATTTACGGGAGTTTGAATAAGATTCACGCCACTTAAAATTAGAAAGTTTTTCTAAATATTGAAATATTTAAAATAAAATTCTAATTTAAGCTCTTTTTTAGAAAATAATTATAAATTTCATGATTATTTAGAAAAATATTACAAATCCTAAATCATTTATTTAAGCTCTGATTTTTATATTAAACCAGCGGCGCCATGTTTATGCAGATCATCTACACTGCTAGCTGCAGGTGCAAGATCACTACTAATACATTCAGCATGCGCGCCACCACAAATCGGGCAACCTTCGCTTAAGCTTAAGACATCGTTAGCTGCGCTGCTAGTAGAGCTTGAGATACCAACAGCTCTTAAAGTTTCACCAATTATAGTAATTAAAGCACTAATACCGAAGACCTTAATTATAGAAGATAGAAATTTATTAGGTATTTTAGCACTTAAATGTTTCATAATAGGCAAAGCTGTATTAATTTTAAGCTCAGTCTGCAAAAGTTTTAAGCCATAATCTTTGAAAAACCTGCTTAATGAGGCTCCACCTGAAGATTTAACAGAGGTTTTTCCATGATCAGCTAGATGCTGCGCGCTGGTAACGGTAAAGCCTAATAAAGAGCGCCTTAAAAAGCCAGGTAGGTGCCCAGCATCTGCAAGCAGGCTTGAAGCTGAGGTTATACCGATTAGTTTAGGTAGGTCATTTAACTTTTGATTGCCCCAGACTCCTAAATACATAGCTGTTAAACCGAGCGAAGATTTAAGCTGTTTAGGAATTTTAATTTTATCGAGGGCAAGTGTGGTTAAAACCAGTGGAGTTAAGTGTGCGTTTAAAGATAGAAACGCTTTTGACCAGCGTGGAATATTTAAGCTATTAATATGACTACCAAGTGGTTGTTTAGAATATTTAGCTAGTAAATTCAAGCCAGATTTCTTAGATTCATTAATTAAGCTGCCTTCATTAGTTAAGGCTAATTCCTCAGCATTTTTTCTATTTTGACTTTCTTGTGCTACCTGATTTATTGATAACTGACTTGATTTCTCTTCCGCATCACCCTCAAGCTGACTTGAGCCTAGTGCAGAATGTTTAGTGCTCACATCATCTAAGCTGTTGATCTCACTAGGTGCCAGGCTTAGACTTGATTTACGCGCTATAACCTGAGCTTTAGTAGCGTCTTTCACGAGCATGTTATAAGAGATAGATCCTTTTTAAACTGTGAAATTTTGTTTTCATCGATTTATTTATATTAAGTGGTATATCTCCAGGCTTAAGTAACCCTAACTTAACTTTAAAACTATCTATCACTAAACCTTTAAATCGTAAAGCTAACTTATTTAATTATAACCTTATAGCCCAGCTATAAACTAATTGAATTTTAAAAATCTAAAAAATTTTTTATTGTAGAAAATTACTTACTGTTAATGGATAAAAGTGCAGCTTCGATGAATAATAAATTATATGTGCAGTATAAAGTTGAAGATTCAAGTTTTAGTTTTAAACAGCTCCCTATCTAACTTTAAAATAATTTCATCATAAATACTTCTTAATCAAGTTATAATATATATACATATATGGTATGGGTTCAAGCTGCATTAAAAGTCTTTAGTACTGTCACTCAGACTATGAATGCTAATAAACAAGCAAGTCATCAGCGTGCAGTTCAGCAGGCTCAACAAACGCAGGCTTATAATGATCGTATTCGAGCTGATGATCAGGAATTTAATGACTTTCTGCAAGATATGCGCAGTCCTCTCCTGTCGCCTGAGAAAATCGCCAGTCTTAAAAACTTTGACAAAGATCTTAATAAAAATGCTTTCGGCAAATTTAATGCCACTATTTTAAATCCGAACGACACTGCAAAACTTAAAAGATTAGGTTTAACTGATAAAACTATCTTTAAATTACAAAGTGTGGGCTGGAAAGGGTTATCAGCGGCTGAAAACCGCATGGTAACAAACAAAATCACGGGTAATAATGACCCCGAATTTAAAGCTATTCGCCAAAAAAGTCTTGATTATTTTGAGCTCGATGGTGCTAAGACTAGCGTTACTGGCGTAAATTACGATAAAATACGCGATTTAGATAGCCCGAGTACAGAAATGAATCATCGCTTTGACAGTACGTATGATAAAGCTAAAGCTACCTATGAAGAAATGCAAAAAGCTGTAAATACTTTTAACGAAAATAGAAACCAAGATTCTATTTATAGCAGAGATACTCAGCGTAAGTTCGATTTACCAGATTCTGCTGCTGCCTATAATACGGGTAGTGCGCGTAATACTTCATCTTTTAGTCGTTACGGCTCCAGTTATGGTAGTTTAACTGGTGGTAGTTATGGTGGTACCGGCTATAATGGCATGAGCTCAGCTGACTTTGTAAAAAGTTATCGCGGTGGTTTTAGTTCCAGCGCTTAGTTAATGTAGTACTAATTGCAAAACTCTATAGCTGAGCTATAAACTAATGCTAAGATTAATTTAAGTGGTATCCTCAGTAACCCAATCACCTGTAAATCCTAAAACCAATCCAGGTGGTTTTAAAAATAGTTCTAACAAGTTTAATAATTCAACTAATTTAAAAAATAAAAAAACTACCTTTAATCCTTTAAGTAAAGAAGCCGCGCGCCAAAATGCTAATCTTCTTAGTAAAAGCGCTGAAGGTGCAGTAGTTTCTGGTGCTACCGACCATCCAAACAAGCTACCTGTTAACCAAACTACCAGTGTTCCAGAAGCACCTATAGCTAAAAAAGGTCTTTTAAAAAATATAAGTTCTAAAACCTCACAAGTTTCTAAAAATTTAATAGAAAGTCTATTTAATACTATTGACCGTATTATTATATCCCCGCTAACTTTCAAGCTAAAGAAGTTATTAGGCAAAGAAAAGCGTAGTTTCGAAGAATTTAAAAATACTAGCCAAAACATAGATCAAGTAGCAAGTACCAAGTTCGATTTAAAAAAATTTAAGACTGATGCTGAGCGCAAAGAATTTATCCGCTTGCAGGCGCGCTTGAAAGATAGAAATAATGGTATGAGCACCGAAGCTCGCAGTCAATTAGCTGATGCCTTAAAAACTTTTTCAAGTGACAGTAAGGTTTCAAATGAAAATGTATCGCTGCCTGATTGTTGCATAGCTATCGAGCAAGAAAAAGAAGAAATTTTTAAACAGGATGTTAAACAGTCACAAAGTGAATTAAGAAAATTTATAGAAGCTCAACAAGATATAACTGAGGAATCAAAATCTTCAGTTCATACTTTAAAAAAAGAAACTAAAGAAGAACTAAAATTTCATAATAGTAATCAGCAATATTTTTATCATAGGACATTGCAAAATCTTGGTAAGCCACAAGCTGATCTAATGATGAAATTAATTAGTCTTTATGGTAATTCCTCTGCTAAAAAATATAGTAATAGTATTGAAGATGAAGTAGGGATTTGGCAAAACGTATATAATCACTTAAAACATAAACCTGATACACCTTATAAAAATTATGAGATATATTTAAGTGGTCGCATAAACGATAATAGATATTCTAATAACGTTGATATAAACCAGATAGTTAATGATCTTGAGTTGGAAAAAATAGGCTCTAGTGATATCGCAGCTAAAGTACTAAACATCGATAAAAGTACTTTAAAGTCATTACGTCAAACAATTCTAAAAAAAATCTATCCTGTAGATAAAAATATAATTAAAGACGTAGATACCTTAAATAAACTGATCTTAAGTATAAATGAAGTTAAAGATGATGAAACTAAGATGGACCAAATTTTAGAAAGTCATCTACAAAAAAGTTCGGTAAGTACTACGAAGAATAATGTGCCAGCAGCTGTTAAAGTAGATTCAGATGAAGAAAGCACAGCTGAAACTGAGATAAGCACTGAACCAACAACCTCAAAGCCAAATCAAGCTCAAACAGAAGTGAAAATCCAGCTGAGCCCTAATGACTCTGAACCAAAAGCTAATAGCTATTTACAAAAGTTCGATAACGAAAAGGTAGCTGATAGTTTAAAAACTTTAAAAGACAGTCAAGTCAAATTATCCGACTAACAGTATTAATTGTTTAATTTATTAAGATTCTTAGTGATATTAGTAACTAATTCATCAGCATGACAATTATGGCAAGCATACTCTTCCCCATCAGCACTAGTACCATATACTATTTCATCGTTAGACGAATTCAACTCATGTAGTTGCTCAGCTGTCGTACCCATAGCTGAGATACGTTTAACCTGGGAAATTAATTTTGTTAAAGGATCAATTGTCTCAGAGTTAATTACACCGAGATTTTGTAACTCTTCAAGCTCTTCTAAGCTACCTTTAAGAGTAGCTATAACCGCACCTACATTTTTAATTTTTTCTGCCGGGCTATGACCTGCACTTACAGTCAGGTTACCATTTTTATCAATATAAGTGATGCGCTCACCAAGAGTCTTAAGTAATAAATCTTCAGGTTTCAAAGCACCATTTTCAGCTAAATTAGCTTCCTGAGAAGAGCTATTTTTAATTGTATTTATCTTATTAGTTAATTTATCAAACTCTTTTAAGATGCTTTGATCAACCTGCTTTTGGGCATCGGTTAGATCTTCTATTCGGTTGCTAGAGGTGGCAGTAGTTAGTTTTTTTGCTGTCAGCTCTTTTTCAGGTTCATCATGAAATAAATTTTGATCCATTTTTAACACTAGTAAATTTTTGTCCTTGCTTAGCATTTCACCTTGAGAATCCACAATCATGCCTGTATTAATCTTTTTATCAGGATGCTTACTATTAAT
Source organism: uncultured Gammaproteobacteria bacterium (assembly GCA_964438425.1). Lineage (GTDB taxonomy): Bacteria > Cyanobacteriota > Vampirovibrionia > LMEP-6097 > LMEP-6097 > CAYTKM01. Next base: position 289,232 of record CAYTKM010000002.1, on the reverse strand, counting down.
AGTAAACTCATTAACATCAAAAAAATAATCAGGGTCTATCGCTTGAACTAATGAATTTAGTTTGGGAGCAAGTGCATTTATAAATTTCATAGAATCCTTTATATCTGCTCGATTAGCTACTGGTAGCTTATTAAATATTTCTGCATAGTTAAACTTACCTCTAGTTCCAGTCATTTTTTGAGCCAGTTTTTGGATTGGCACCATAATGTTATCACCTGAAAGCGCAGTGGTCAGCACCGCATAGCTTAAGTTATGCAACCCAGTTCTAGCAGGCTGCTGAAGAAAACTGTTATTAGCTACCTGTGACATTTCACTAGCTGCATCTCTACTTTGACTATTACTGCCAGCTTGCAGAGCTAATAGAGCTTTGTCGTTTAATTTATTAGTAGCAGCTATTACTTCAGCATTTGGAATAACAATATTTTTTTCAGCTTTGCTAATCTCAGTTGCTGATGATTTAGCGTTAACATGCATTTGTGGAAATAAGTTTAATGGCATAAACCTTATACTACCACTATAGACTTTTAGAAATTAAGGGTTATGACTTGTATTTAACTAATAATTAATTATTAATTATTAGGATGCAAAATTGCTAGGATATAAATTTAATATAACTACTATAGTCACGAAAACTGGATTAAAGAATCACAAAAAATAAGTAATGAAGTATATTTACTTTATTAAAGCAACTAAGAACAAAAATAGAATTTAGAATTTTTTTCTAAATTAAACTAAAAATTAGAATCAAATTCCAGATTTAACCCAAAATTAGAATTTCATTCGAAAAAAGAGTATTTTTTAGAATGAAGTTAAAAATTAAATTAAACCTAGAAATTGAAAATTTTTAAAGAAGTGCATTTGTTAAAAAATGACTCTAAAGTAAATTACATAATAAAATTAAATTTTAACCAGTGCAAAACTAAGTTTAGGGTTCGCTTTAAAGCTGGCGTGTATCTGGCTTACTTAAAATACTTATTAATAAACCTACGTGGGCTAAACTCTTCCATATTTTCAAGCTTCTCGCCTGTACCCATGAATTTAACAGGTAATTTAAGTTTATGGGCGATCGCAAAAACCACACCTGCTTTAGCTGAACCATCAAATTTAGAAAGGAAAATCGAATCTACATCACAAATTTCTTTAAAGGTTTCTGCCTGAACTAAAGAATTTTGTCCCATAGAGGAGTCTAGCACTAGCATAGTCTCTAACCTATAGTCTACATTAGCCAAGTTCTTACTAATAACCTGTTTAATCTTACTAAGCTCTTCCATCAGGTTCTTTTTATTATGCAGTCTACCAGCAGTATCTATGATAAGCACATCGTGCTTATATCTTTTAGCTTCTTCAATTGCCTTAAACGTAACAGTACTAGATTTAGCACCTTCCTGCAATTCAATTAAATCTACTTCAGCGAGTTCAGCCCAAAATTTAAGCTGGTTTTCTGCAGCAGCCCTAAAAGTATCACCAGCAGCAACTAGCACTTTATTACCTTCGCATTTAAATTTATGCGAAAGCTTACCAATACTAGTGGTTTTACCCACACCATTAACCCCTAAAACTAATACTACAGTCAAACCTGGCTTTTTAAGCTCAAATTTAAATGGGTTTTTACCACCCTTAATGCCAACAAAAGCTTTTAACAAAAACTTTTCTAGTCTTGGTGGCAAGTCATCTTGGTAGATTAAACCTTTTTTAACGTCATCGCGTATACTTTCTAAAAAGTCCCAAGTGATATTAACACCCAGATCAGCTTTAATTAACTCTTCTTCTAGATTTTCTAGGTCCTCAGTAGTTAATAAGACTTTTTCTGCTTCAGCTAGCTCTTTAGCTGGATCAGCGATATCGTTTTTACCCTCTTGCTGTGCCAGCTTGGCTTTAATTTTGTCACGCATGGCAGCTCGAGCTGCATCTTTACCAGCTTCATCAGTAGCGCTGGTTTCAATTAAAGCAGGCTTATCAGCATCTCGGCGCGGAGACTCGCTTAAACGCTTTTGGGCACTTTTAGACTGTTCAAATAACTTAGCAAATACTGACTGAGATTTAGGTTGAGCTTTTTTATTAGAGCGGTAACGTGGATGCTCTGGTGGCTCCATGGGATTTAAAAAGTCAAAATCATCAAAACGAGATTTTTTAGCTTGCTTTTTAGCCTCGCGATCACGCTTTAATTTACTTTCAAGCACTCCTTCATGTCTCGCAGCCTTATTTTCTGGCGGTCTATACTTGATCGGATTACCATCTTCATCATAAATTGGTAACTTAGGTTTAGCTTCGATTAGCTGTTGGTGTCTAACCAGATCTTCAGTCAGGTTCTGATCATAGTCGACGCTCGGTTCCTGATCTTCTATAAGTTCATCAAGATCCTGATATTCCTTAGACGGATCTTTAACATACGCCTGCTTAAACAGGTTTAAGCCGCCTTCACGGCGCTCTTTGATATCTATATACTGACGTTTTTTCTGGTCAGCTGAGGCTTTTTTAGTAGTCTTTTTAAATAGATTAGGACTACCATCATCAGCGCCAGGTAACTGATTAATATCTACGTATTCACGATCTTTTTTAGCGGCAGGGTTTTCAGGAGCCGCACCAATTGCGCCGCCGCCATCATCTGGTTCGGGGCTGGTAGGCGGCGCGCTATCTTCAGGCTGCTGTTGCAGGTTTTCGCTTGCCTGCTGTCTGTGTTTATCTATTTCAGCTTTGGATTGAGTTGATTTGGCGATTTCAGATTCAACTGTCGCAGCATTATCAGCATCTTTTTTATCAGACTTCTTACCAAAAACTTTATTTGCAATATTTTTAAAAAATGACATTGTCGCTAGCAGCTCTACTTAAAAGAGTAGTCTTAATTTACTATGATATCAAGAGCCACCATAAATTGAAAATAAATTCAGCTTTATATAACCTTAGCTTCGTTGCGCAGCGCTTCTAGTAACTCTTTAGCAGCTTCTTGCGGCGAGCCACCAAAGATTTTCACTTCGGTTTTAGGTGCTGGCAAAGTAGCTTTTAAATTAATTAATTTAGTTAAATCAAAATCAGTAGACACTTCAACTTCACTTAAAGGTTTTTTCTTAGCCTTCATCAGCCCCATAACAGAGGCGTAGCGCGGCTCATCCTCACCTTTATCGCAGGTAATTAACGCAGGAGCACTAACCCCTAACACTTCAATGTCACCAGCAAATTCTCTTTTTACTTCTAGCTCCGTGCCAGACCAACTAATTTTACTCGCATCAGTAATTATCGGCAGATCAAGCTCAGCGGCGACAGCAGCTTCTAGCCAGCTAGCTTCATGATCGATCGATTTTTTAGCAGCTAAAATTAAATCAATTTCACGGCTCTTAATCTCTTCAGCCAGTTTTGCCGGCGAGAAGTTATCAGTTTTAATTAATACAGCTTCATCAGCGCCCATCGCCAAAGCCGATCTTAAAGCACTTATAGTTTCGTCGTTACCTTCAGCAAAAACGATAATCTCATCAACATCGCCACTTTCCTTAAGCAATAAAGCCTTTTCCACAGCAAATTCAGCATATGGATTTATAATCCAATCAATCTCACTTTCATCAATAGCATTAGCTTCGCTATTAAGTTTAATTTTAGTATTAGTATCTGGAACCTGACTGATTATTACTGCAATTTTCATATATAATTTATGCCCTTTTTTATTAATTTAATAACATATGTTATTTAAAAATATTACTTTTGTTTCATTTAGATAATATTCAAGTATATTTTTTACTATAATCTAAATTTTTTTTACACTAGCGAGCCATTTAAAAACTTTTAAATAGCAGTGTTTGAAGTAAATTTACAGCTAATAGCACTATTTTAGCTGGCTTTCTTTCTTGTTAAAATGTTTATAAAATTAAGATTTAGCTTTAGGGTTTTGTTTGAACTTTAAAATAAACTGCATAATGGTAGGTAAGATAAAAAAAGAAAGAAAGTTAGCCACCAGTACCATAACTAGTATCCCTAAACCGTACTGTAAAAAATCTTGATCTGACATGCTAGCGTTATCCTTTTTAAAGCTAAAAATAGTTATTTAAACAAGCCACTTTCTATATTTCTATTTTATAAAATAACTTATTTATTAATATTATAATACTGATTTAAGTTTTAGGTTATTAAGACTGGTAAATCAGCTAAGTAAATAGCTACCTTATAACCGCTATCTCTACTTAATTTTCTCTTGCGGTTCGTCAGCGACAACTCTAGATTCAAGGTAACTTCTTTCTAGTTCGACTTTGCCACCTAAAGCTTCGTAACGTTTTTGCCAAACATCAATATAATCAAAGCAGGTGTGATCGATATAACTTAGCTTACTAGTATCTACTACTACCTCTTCAAGGTCAGGGATGCCATCAAGCATCTTAGATAAACTAGGCAGATTCACAAAATTGACCGAACCGATTAATTTTAAGTGATACCTTTTACCCTTTCTAATTAAACGAGATTTGAATTTAGATAAATTATAAAGTAGTTTAATGCTTGAAAGTAGAATACCGATCAGTACCCCCTCAAAGATATTAGTAATAATTACTAATAGAAAAGTCACTAAACAGATTAAAAGTTCACTTTTACCGTATTTTGTAACCTCGATAAACTGTTTTACATTAATTAATTTGACACTAACATAAACTAAAATTGCCGCGAGCGCAGCGAGTGGAATGTATTCAACAAAATCTGAAAAAAATAACAGCGTAAGTGCGATCAGTACTCCCTGAAAGATAGACACCAGTCTAGTCATACCACCAGCGTTAATACAGACCACGCTCCTAACGATAACCCCAGTTAAAGGCAAAACTCCCAGTAGACCAGCAATCGCATTACCGACTCCTTGAGCCGTCAGCTCCTTGTCTAGTTTTGTTTTAGATTCAATGCGCTCTTTATCAATGACTTGCGTGGTTAAAAGAGCCTGCACGCTACCAATGAAAGCTAAAGTTATGATAGTAACTAAACCATCAAAAGAGCTTAAGACCTTACTTGCACCACTAAAATCAATAGGCTTAAGTTCACTTAAAATATTATCCGGGATATTTACATAATCTATCGGCAAACTTAGGACATTAGTTACTACCACTGTTACAATCACGGCAATCAAACTGGCAGGTACTACTTTAGCTAATTTTTCAGAAAGTGCATTCCAACAAATAATAGAAAGCAAAGTAACTAATCCGACACCAGCAGCTATATGATAGGTAGTCTCGTCTTTAGGAATAATCGTCATCAATAGTAAATTAGGTATAGTTAATAAGTTTTCTAAAGTGCTACCTGCAGGCGTGCTACCAAGCATGACATGAAACTGACTGGCAAAAATAATTACACCGATACCACTTAGCATCCCGCGAATTATTGCTGGTGAAACGATCTTAAACCAAGTAGCAAGCCCTGTCTGCCCGACCAGTATCTGTAAAATACCAGCTAAAAAGACTACTAGTCCGAGGCTCTCAATACCAAACTCGGCAATAATCTCATAAGCAATGACAATTAAGCCACCAGCAGGTCCTGAAATCTGTAAAGGGCAGCCAGCAAAAAACCCAGTTACTAAGCCACCAACTACACCAGTAATTAAACCGTAGATAGCGGGCACTCCAGAAGCGATCGCGACACCTAAACAAAGTGGTAAAGCAACTAAAAAAACAACTACAGAGGCGAAGAGTTCTTTAATATATTGGGCGCCAGATATATTAAATTCTGCACGCTCTGGCATAAATTCTTTTAACTTAGAGTAGAATATATGAAGATAAGTTTTTAATTTTCGATTTGTCTTCATGATATTATGTCTATTCGCCGAACTTCTATTACGCTCACTTGCCTGATATTAATTATACTTATAATCATTTCACTTGCAAGGACAAATAAAAGAGTTTCAATTAGCGAAGCTATTTTGAATGTTGAAGATCAAGCTTTAATTGACTGCATTTTGCATAATACTAAGAGCCGTGATGTGCAGTTTGTCTACCAATTAAAAACCTTAGTTTGTAGTCTAGAATTCGACTCTAAGACCAATGAACCGATATTCATCAGGTCAGTTGAAGGTATAGAACAATTTAAATATCTACTTAAACTAGATTTATCAAATTCTCGTATAAAAACTTTAAATCCAGTCAATCAATTAACCGATCTGAAAGATTTAAACCTAAAAAACAGTGGTATTTATGTAATCGAAGATCTAGAACCTTTAAAAAAACTAGATCGCCTGAATTTGGCGGATAATCAAATTAGTAATGTTGAGGAGTTAGCTAATTTAATCTCCTTAAACAGCTTAAACCTTAGAAATAATAAGCTAGAGCATATCGAACCTTTAAGCAGCCTAATAAACTTACGTTACCTTAATTTAAGTAAGAACCATTTAAAAGATATAGATGCAGTAACTTCGATGCTAGATTTGAAAGAATTACATATAGACGATAACGAAATTGAAAGTTTAGGCGCCCTAAAATCTAGCTTTTTATTATATCGATTCTCGGCTTCAAATAATAATATCTCTTCGGTGGCTGAATTAAGGGATAAGTATAAACTTAGGTACCTAGATTTAAGTCATAATAAGCTTGACGATATTAGTAGCTTAAGTGATCTTGTACCCTTTGAATTTGATCTTGAAGACAATGGTATTACAGAGGGAGCTGATCAGCTACTTAGCAACCAACCTTTACTTAAAAAGATGGTCACTTCTAACCCAGATAGATCTTTAAACCTTGATTTAACTTTCAACACTTATATTTCCTGCCGTGATATCGATGAACTAAAAATTAGGCTTGCTGAAGTAGAAAACTTCGATTTAAGAGAGCCTAAACTATGTAGTCAAAAGCCACCTAAAGAGTCTAAGCAGGAGCCTATTATTATCTTTAGAGATAGTGAAGTGCAGCTATTTGAACCCACCAGTAAAGAAGAACATGGCTTTTTAAAGAATTTCTTACATAAAATCGGTCTTTAGGTCAAGCAAGATTATTTTACGTTAAATAATTTTCATCTAACAATAAGTTTAGACTTTTACAGATAATTAACAGTTTGAATAGTATATCATTAAGATTTGACTAATGAATCAGATTGAAGGTAAAGTTGAACTTTTTGAAACAGCGATCGGTATTCCAGATTTACTGGTTACTGTTTACGAATACCCACAAAACACTAAAGCTAGCTTCATAAACACTAAGTTGCAACTAGACTTTAATAGCACCAGTAAAGCTTTCTCTATAGAACAATTAATCAAGAAAGATAATGATTATCGTAGCTTCCTAAAATCCATCAGTCAACTTGATGAGTATAATATCAGTGCAAAAATCTTAGGCTCTACTATCACTGATACAGAAGGCAAGTTTGCTATTAAGCTTTCTGAAAATGAATATCAGATAGTCGATGATGACCAGCACTGTTTTTTGATAACAGTCATGGTACCAGAATATATTGAAGAGCTGCACTATAAAGAAACTCACAAAATCAGCTTACCAGTGCCAGATCTATTGCGTACTGTTTATTATAAGTTTTATCAACAGCAAGGGTTTGTTAGCACTTGCATTAAAATTAAACAAAGCTATCTAGATTACATGTCACCTTTAAAGCCAGCTAATAGCTACAAGTTTTTAAAACAAAAATTAAAAAAATTTACTTATACGAATAGCAAATCTAAGTTTTTTGCAAATAGTAGCAATCAAGATGCAGCTAATTTTGCCGTTATTAGTGGTATTCGCAATCTAAAAAACTATCACGGTCAGATGACTTTAACCCTGGCTAAAAAAGACCTAGAAACCTTAAACCTATATTTAATTAAAGGTGAGTACGAGGAAGTAAGTATAAATTTGACAGATTTTTATGAGCTTATGCACGAAAAAGCTTACTTACAATTAAAAAGAGTACGAAAATTATACGACGAGTACAAACTAAGAGCTGTTACTAGTCAGCTAAACCAACCAGATCGCCTTTACCAAGAAGTAAAGTCACAGTTAAATCAGTTATACCCGCATGGAAATAAGTTTGCTCAGGAAAACAAACATCAATTAGAGTTTTGTAAAATCCAGAAAGCTTACCCAGATGTATGGCAGGAAAATATACACAACCATTTATATGAATTAATTATTAAGTTTATTGAAAAGTGTATAAGTCTAAAGCCTGAAGCTAAAGATGAGATTTTCGAATATTTAGATGATTGCCAGAGTATAAAAATGTATTTAGTCTATCTTAAAAAAATTCAGAGCAGGTTTAATGTTGATGATGCTTTAGATGAAATATCACATGAAATTAATCATTTGATCAGCTCTAACTTTAATTTTAAATCCGTCCAGAGCTTTTACTATAACTTCGCTCTAATGTTCGATTATAAGCAGGACTGGGAAATGGCAGGTAGCCATGGTCCAGATTTAGACGTTTATCACTTACCAAGAAGCCAGCCTAAAGCTTTTTATACCGATGTTTTTGATAATGACCAGAAAAGTGTTTCTAAAAATGCCAAAGCCAGGTTTAGAGATGTGACTTTAAGTAATTTAAAGCCAGTAGAAGCTGGTGAATACCAAACCAGCTGCGTTTTACCCACTAGAATGAGGGTTAGTGAATTTTTAAGTAAAATCACGCCAGTAATTATGGTCGCTCTACCGATGCCGAATCCAGCTGATATAAACGAATACTGGTTAAAACGTTACTGGCAGAGTATCAAAAACCATTTATTGATTAAAACTTATAGTAATAATACTGAATTACTTGAACATATAAGGAACAATATTTATCACTACTTACATAAAATCTGGAAAAATGAGAATCATACACGTAGATATTTTGAGTTAAGAGACATAGTGATTAAACTACCAGAGCCTAAATTAAATCAAGGTAACGCTGACTTTATAGTTAGTGCGACTCATGAAACTTTCTTTGAAAAACTGGTTCAACGTGATCTTAAGAAATATACAATCAAGATGCCAGCACCAGATTTAAAAAACTTTAAACCAGCGAGGCTTTATGAAATTGCAGATCTAAATGATGTGCTGGGTTTTGAAGCTAATTATGCGATCTTTCCACTTAAAAAGAATATTTACGTAACTTATTATATGATGCAAGAATATATTAATGATTATTTGGGTCTTAGAGATCCAGATATTACTTCAGAAATTAAGACATCTGAAATTCAAGAAATTTTAAATGATTTGATGCAGAAAGCTAAAACTGAGAAAGATGATATCAAGCTTTTAAATACCATGATAAAAGATCGCCTGGATTCACCTGTTGAGGAGAGTAGTGAAGTTAATATATTGTTTGATTCTATCTTGGAACCTGAGCTTAGTTACGATCTTCAAGATGTGCTTCAGCAAGACCACGCATAATATTAAGCGAGACTGTAGATTCATAAATCATCGAACCTGAAACAAATAAAATCATAACTACTACTAAAAACATAGTTATTTGTACTATTAGTAGCTTTAAGACTTCACTAGTAGGTATTATCGAAGCGACACTCCCCAAACATATAATAGCAATCGCCGAATATAAACAGATTAGCGAGTTTCTCATTAAAATAGCTCTTTTAAGCTCGTGCTTTAAGTAAGATTTATCATAAGCAGCACTATTAAATTGCTTTTGCTTTTGGTACTCGAAGATAACTGTTTTAAGTCTAGTATAACGATTAGCGGTAGATAGCACTAACAGTCCAACCCCTGATATGAAACTAAACGGCGCCAGCCATAAACCTATCTGCTCTAGCATACTATTTATCTTATACTATGACTTACTACAGACTCTAATTAAATTTATATTTTACACATACTTAATAATATAAAGATCAAGTATGGTACAAAGCATGTAGATCACTGAAACCCAGCTATTTATGGTAAAAAAGGCTTTATTAATATCACCAGCTTTAGCCAATCTTTGTTCATACCAAAGTGCTGCCATAATCATAGCTAGACCGAGCTTATAATATAAGCCTAAACCGAGCATTACACCAACTGCATACAAAGAAAGAACAGTCATCAGGTGTAAAAATCTGGCTACCATTAAGGCTTTATGTTTACCAAAGCGACTAGGTATCGAATGTAATCTAGCTTTCTGATCAAAATCCATATCTTGAAAGGCATAAATAATATCAAAAGCTGCCACCCAGAATAGCACAGCCAGACCCAGATACACTGGTGCAGCATGGTTTAGACTTCCAGTCACAGCTAGCCAAGAGCCGATAGTCGCCATACCTAAAGTCGCACCTAAAAATACATGGCAAAACCAGGTAAAACGCTTCAAGTATGAATAAGACCAGATCCACAAGATAGCAATCGGCAATAATATCCGACAGATCACTGGCAACTTAAAAGCACCCAGAATTAATAGACCTATCGAAATCGCCGCTAGTACATATGAAGTAAACACATCTAATTTACCTGAAGGTATGGCGCGCCCTGCGGTGCGTGGGTTTTCAGCATCGATTTTACTATCGATGATCCGGTTTAAGGTCATTCCAGCTGAGCGTCCACCGAATAAACAGACAAAAATCCACCAAAAAGTCAGCCATGGCACCTGAAAATTATCATTTAAGCCTTGCATATAATGTATCGCAAGTAAAGCTGAGGTGATTACGAAAGGCAAAGAAAAAAGTGTGTGTTCCACTTTAATCATCTTCGACCAAGTATCAAGTTTTTCCAGTAATTTATAGACCACGGCTCACCCTAAACTCCACTTCAGACTAATTATATTTTATGAAGCTTAAATTCCTTTTTAACTAATGTTATTTTTTCTGTCATCATGCTAAATCACTTTTTAATCTTTATTAGAACTTGCTTTAGATTTGTTAACAATCTGTTGATAAACACTTTCTGAAAAACGCATATCAGTTAATTTATAGTGACTACCGAACTGCTCAAGTGTCATTAAAGTATTATTTTCGTTGTCTTTGTTATTAATATTATATTTGCAAATAGTACCAGTGCATTGAAAATCACTATGATCAACTATTTCAGCGATCAGTAAGCCTACGCCACCTAAATTTGCGTACCATTTGGAGCTCAATTTTACACCATCATCGATAACTTGCATCAAATAAAGTGTTTTTTCTTCTTTTTCAGAAAAACTCAGATCAAGGTTCTTCATAATGCCATATTTAAGCACTTTTAAACCTTCAGACATGCTAAAAGATTTAACTCCAGCATCAGCAAAAATATTAGTTAAAGTATCTTCGACTTTAACATGAGTATTAAATTCATTAATATCTTGCCTATGAGCGGCACTTACGATTTGATATACAGTCCACTCAGGTCTTTTTTCAATAAACTCGGTAAAGACGTATAGAGATGCAACCACGATAACAACAAAACTTAGCAGACTTTTAAACACTTAAATTAACTCCAGTACTTAATTTAATTATGACACTGCATGTGCTTGAAAGCAATTTTTTAGTGAAGTGCACTGGTTTTATGGTTTATTCCTATATAAGCTAGTTATTTAATAGAAATTTATAGCTCTGAGAGTAAAAAACAACTAAATTCTAAATAATAAATATCTATTTAAATTAACTAGATAAAACTTCTTTACCGAAACGATTCTTTATGTATTTACTTAAAAGTTCGCGAAATTCTTCACCTATCTGCGCGCCTTCAAGGATGGCAACTTGTTTGCCATCAGCATAAACCGGCGCGCGCGGACTTTCGTTATCTCCAGGTAGACTAATACCGATATCTGCGTATTTAGATTCACCTGGACCATTAACGATACAACCCATAACAGCGATTTTAAGCTTTTCTACACCTGGATAATCTTTTTTCCAGCTATTAATTTCAGCATTTATATAATTATTAATTTCATCAGCTAATTTCTGGAAGTAAGTGCTAGAAGTGCGCCCGCACCCCGGGCAACTAGTTACCTGTGGTTTAAAATACGCCAGGTCCATAGCCTGCAACAAATCCTGGCAGGCTTTCACTTCGAGCGTGCGCTCAGCCAGTGGATTATAATGCGTGCCAGGCTCACTTGGAGTAAGTGACATACGAATCGTATCACCGATACCCTGCTGAAGTAAAATACCCATCGCAGCGGAGCTGGCAATCATCCCTTTAATAGCCGTGCCAGCCTCAGTGAGCCCTAAATGCAATGGCACCTTAGTTTTAGGTGCGACCATCTTATAAATATTAATCAGATCCTGCACTTCTGACATTTTTACACTTAGCACAATGCGATCTTCAGGTAAGCCTAAACGCACCGCTTCTGCAATTGAACGTAAAGCACTTGCTTCCATCGCCTGATAAATCACTTCTTTAAAATTTAGCTTAGCGTCTTCAGCGCGCCTGCTATTTATTTCCATAAATTCGTTTAATAAATCCTGATCTAAAGAACCCCAGTTCACGCCGATACGTATCACCTTACCCAAATCTTTAGCAATATTAATAATGGTACCGAAATTATATTCGTGCTTATCTCCGTAACCTACATTACCTGGATTGATGCGGTATTTTACTAAAGCCTCCGCGCACTTAGGATGATTCGCTAGTAGCAAATGACCATTATAATGAAAGTCACCGACTAGAGGCACATCATGCCCTTCAGAAAGTAAAATACGCTTAATTTCTGGGATTGCGCGCGCACCAGCGTCGTCTTTAACTGTTAAGCGCACCATACTAGAGCCTGCTAAATATAATTCCCGAATCTGTTTTACGCTTTTATCTATATCTGTGGTGGCGGTGTTCGTCATGGACTGAACAATGATCGGATGCTCAGAGCCCATATAAAGACCGTCGCTTATTTTGACTTGATGGGTACTACGTCTATAAATATCCATATTTCTTTAATTTTAGCGTGTCTTTCGCTTAACCGAAACTTAAAACAAATTATGTATTTTTCTTTTATCAATACAATTTGATCGGAAGGAAAAGTATATGTCGAAAGCAATTAAAGAACAATCAGAAAATTTAGCAATAGCTTCAGCTAGTCAGGCGAATAAAGCCTCAGGAAGCAGAAATAATGCTGAGTTAGATGAAGCAAAAGTCGGCGCCGCTAAAAGTAGAATTTCTAGTATTGAAGGACGTATCGGCAGCCTAGAATCGAGATTAAGCCCACCACCTACTATGCAGGTTACTGAATCTAGTGGTAAAGGTACTAAAACTAAAGAAGTTACTGACGAAAAACAAGTCCAAAGATTGCAAAGTCAGATCGGACAATTAGAATCTGAAAAAGTCAGAATGTCTAACGAAATGTCTGATTATGATCAAAAAGCCAGTATGAATTCAACTGAAGCTGATAAAGCTCAGGTTCAGGCTGATAACATGATGCAAAGAGCTGCTTTGCTCGCTAGCGTTAAAGGTGATTTGAAAAAGTTAAATGACGTAGCTCACGGTAAAGATGGCTTCTTTAATAAAGATGAAGAAACTTTATTTATAAAAAATTTAAAACAAGTAGCAACAGAAGCAAGGGCTTGGGAAAATAAAGACATGGATAAAGATGGTCGCCAGGAAGGTCAACTTTTAGCCGATACTATCGATGCTCACTTATCTAAAGAAAATGGTTTCGAATCATTAGAAAGATATTACGAAGTTGATTATATAAAAGTAGGCGAAGAAGCTCCTTGGAAAGAAAATCAAGCAGCCCAAGAATCATCTATTAATTCAGTTCAGGAGACTGCTGAAGCAGCATCATCAGCACAGTACGGTGATAGCTACGGTTCTAGTGATGCTCTAAAGAGGTTAACTACATAAAATTAGCTTGGTTATAAACTTAGTTAAAAGGAAAGTCATTATCTTATGGGTACTTTATTAAAAACACCAGAATTAAAAAAACGCTTTAGTGAGCTTTCTGAAAAACGCGATCAGCTCGATGAACTCCAGAAAAAAATTCTGGATAAACATAACAAAGGTTTTTTACAGTCATTTATCCAGAAATATCAGGAGAGTGAAGCTTACCGCAATTCCCTGCACATCGCAGCTGATATCGAAAAGTTCATCAGTGATGGCTTTTATATAAATAGTGATACTGTTTTGCTGCGCGGTCAGCTAGATCCTATGACTGGATTTTGGAAAGTCAGTTATGAAGTACCTCACGGTAAAGTGCATTATGAAACCTTAGATCATGAAGCATTTACGATGAAACTACATACAGTGCCAGCTGAAGCTTGCGTTAACGAAAAAGAAAAGTATGACTTAGCTGAACTTAAACAAGTTATTCAGGATCACAGTAATACGATTTTCATCGATCTTAAAGATGCGACCACACTTAGACATGCTAAAGATGAGCTTGAAGCTGACTTCGTGATGGCAAATATTCCACTTAACTCTAATCTTGAAAACTCAGCCGCCAGATTTGTAATTTGGCACATTAGAGCTTATCGTAAAATTTTCGTTAAATACTACCAAAGCGCCTGTGATCTCTGGCAAGGTTCAGGTTTACATAGCGCAACATCGTTAATTGAAAGAATAAAAGAAAACATAAATAAAGAAGGATAAAAATTATGGCAGGACCCACTAAAGGAATGAATCAGGCTTACAACATGGCCGCTGAGCAAACCAGGAGCACTCTTGGTCAAGGAAAAACCGCGACTATTACTGATGACCCACTTATCGTCAGATCACTGGCAGTCAAGAAAAAACTTGATAGTCAGATGAGCAATATGCAGGCTGACTTAACAGATGCTAAGGCTCGTGAAAAAAAATCTAACGGTAGTTCACAAAAAGGCACAGGAATCTTAGAAGTAGCTAAAGGTAATGAACTAGTTATCGCTGGTGGTGTTGCTGCCGCAACAGGCTCACTATTTTTTGGTATCGGTGCAGCAGCAGGCTTAGCGATGATCGCTAAAGGTCAAGCTTTAATCGGCAAAGGCGAAGGTAATAAATCTGCTGGTGGTCAAAAAGTCAGTGAAGGCACGGCAGCAGCTAAAGAAGTTAGTACTTTATACCAAGACACGATGGCTGAAGAAGGCGAAGCTATGGATCTTGAAAGCAAAGCTATTGAAATTGAAAGCAGACAAAATGCTGGTGCTGGCGATGAAGGTGGCGTAGAAAATAAAGTTAATGCCCAGTTTGGTGATGTCGCACAAGCAGGTGACGCGGCTGCACTTAGAACTGAGCGTGCTGGCGGTACTGAAAATAAAGATGGTACTGACGAAGATGCGAATTCAGGAAATACCATCAACAATACCAGTAATGATGGCAAAGGCTTCCGTAAACCAGGTGAAGCTACACTAGCTGAAAATGATGAAGCTAAAAATAAGTTAACTAAGGCTTAGCTTTAAGTTAAACTAGTTAGCGTAGGTAATATTAATATGAATAAAGTTAACATAGACACTCATGGCACTCCCATCTCTAAGATTACTAATCGATTAGATGCGCGCGAGTACGATAGTGAGGCTAGTAACAGCGGCGAAGAACCAGAACAGACAGAGCAGTTTGATTTAAGTAAAATAGAGCCATCTATTACTAACATCGGTTTTGATGAATTTGGTTTTAGTGAGGAGAACATCACTACCATCGATGAAGCTATCGCTGATAGTAAAATTCATGATCAACTAGCTTTCAATGAATTCGCGCAGGAGTATATTAACAAATTCATGCTGGCTAACGCTGATAAAATTACTGAAGATGATGAAATAGGTTTAAATATGGTGGTAGATAACCAAGACGCCTTTACAGCTGGCTTAGTTGAAGATCTTCATAAAAATACTGAAGGATTAATCACAAATTAAAGCACTTATAAGGGTAAGATACTATTAATGACTTCGTTTGCTGAGCAATCTAAACAACTTGCTAATTTTAACTTAGAAGATTACGAGCAGGCTAGTAATGAACTAGTTAGAGTTAATATAGCTAAATTTAAAAGAGTAATTTTAAAGCAGTTAACTGATTACACTTTAAATCAGGGTAGTGCGATTATCGATAGCGAAGCTGAAAATTTTAGTGAAGCCTTGCAAGCTACCGTTAATAATATATTTTCGTCAGCTGCTAGAGCACTAGTAGACCACGATACCGTGTGTTTGAAAGCTTATAACAGTGATGGCGAGGAGATCGCTGAATACTATTTCGCGCAGGATGAAAACAATAACATCTTTCAGGTATTTGTGTATCAGGATAATGAAGGTAACCCAGTATACGATCATCGTGGTTGCCTGCAAATCAATCACACCAGCGAGCCCGTATCAATTAGCCAGGATGAAACTGCTGAATACGAAATACTATCACTAACTTTTAAAGTGCTTAATCACTTAAAGTACATGATTAAAGGCGAAGAAGATTGTGTAATTCCCTTATCTAAAGTACAGATAGACTATGTAACTGGTGAACTTAAAGTAGCTGAATATGACTTAGATGATATCGAAGATATGAAACGCTTCGCCTTAATTGTGGCAAGCTCAGGTTTTAGTGTGAAGAAAATTCACCCCATTTTAGATATTTTAAATATACAATCATAAGTCTTAAATTTTAACAAGCTAATTATATTTATAGACTTTTTTGACTATAACTCCGCTTTCTTAATTTAGAATTTTTTTCTAAATTTACATGTTTCTTAAAATTATTTTATAGATTTGACACTAATTTAGAATTATTTTCTACTTTTGGCACTTTTTTAGAATTTATTTATAAATTTATTTTAGTATCGATACTACTAAATGGGACTGGTTATAAATTAAAAAAGAATAATTTTTATTAAAGATCTTGAATGCAGCTGAAAATATTTAAAATTTTAGAGTGATCCTGAAGGATTGATTTACGTTCCAGAAGCTTTAGGGTTAGCTGCTCATTTTATTACAAACCTAAGTATGAATCTTTAATGACAGCACTGTTTTTAGGCGCAAACTCAAATTTTAATTTTGCTACGATACGTTCTCATCCATCGACAATGCCATTATATGAAACTTTACTTAGCATAACATTAACGATTATTAGCTAATATATACATATAAATTTAAAAGCTAAATTATGAAAGCACAGCAAGTAGGTCAGGTAGATACTAATAATAATGTTAAAAAACCTAAGGTAGATCAAAACCCAGATGATCTAGCTGGCGTAGCGAGTGAAGCTCAGCGCGAAGCGCTAGCTGGCAAACTAGCAGCGACTAAAGCTGGTATGAGTGCCAGTGAGCAGCAAACAGGCGTAGAAATAAAAAGCGCACAAGTATTAAATCATGAAGTACACAAAAGCATTAGTTTAGATAAAGAAGGACGTGCAGCCGCGTTAGCTAAGACAAACCCTGATGAAAAAGCTGAGCAAGAGCAGATCGCTCAGCAAGAACGCAAAAATGCAGCTAAAGAAGCTGAGCAAAAATCTATTAAACAGCAAGAACAAGCGAGCATGAAAGCTCAGAAAGTTGAAGAAACAGCTAAACAATACAGCC
This sequence comes from uncultured Gammaproteobacteria bacterium, assembly GCA_964438425.1. Taxonomy (GTDB): domain Bacteria; phylum Cyanobacteriota; class Vampirovibrionia; order LMEP-6097; family LMEP-6097; genus CAYTKM01. Next base: position 271,961 of record CAYTKM010000002.1, on the reverse strand, counting down.
ATTTAGCTTCTGCTAACATGCATAGTAATAGCCATTATGATTTAACCCAAAAGCTAAATAATAAAGCTATGGGTGAGATGTAACAGTTAAAGTGACTTTTGATAAATGTTAAAGTTGCCGGTTAAAGCACATGAAACAGTCTTAGTTTTATAATATCTAAAAAGCTTAATTACCCCAGATATTGTCTTTAGGGTGAGGTGGTCTACCTAAGTCTAAAAATTTTAGTCCCCAGCCTTCAGGAATATTACCCTTAGCGTCTTCTTTACGTCTAGCAATCGCATGGACTCTATTATCTAAAATACCTTTAATTATAAAATAATGATGCTTTTCAGCGAGCTTACCTTTTTTATAATGAATTTCAGTATTTTTAACTATAGTTCTTGGAACACCACCTCTTGTAATGACCCTTGGCATAATATTATGTTCTTTACTTCTAGCGTTGTCTTTTTTACCATCCCTAAAAACAGTTTCATACCTAGTAGGTATTTGATCTTCATAAAAACCTATAAATCTAGCAATTGAAGTTTTCTCTGCCTGCCACATTTCAGTGAGTGGTTTTTTAGGTATATACGGCGCATTTGCTAAGTGAACTTGCTCATTTCGGGTTTTATCTACTTGGTCTCGGGGTAGGTTTGTCTGATTATTCGTTAAGTTATTAGTATTGTTGTTATCAACAGCTTTAGTAGATAACTTTGTAGCGCTAATAGTAGTATTATTTTTATCAACTTGAGCCTGCAAAGAAACTGGCTCTGGAGCTGCTGCAGCTATCTGAGTGGCAGCGAGTGCACTAGCGATAGGGAGTTTAAATTTATCTGTTAAATTATTAAGCATAGAATTATTATCTTGCGCTTATTATTTTAGCAGAGTTATGGTTTATAAGTAAACTTAAAATGAGTTCAGAGCTATTTTCGAAGATGACAGGTTATACCATTTAATTTAAATATATAAATCTTTTAAGCATCATTAAACGCATTGCTACTATCTACATTTGAGAATGCTTGATTGTTTTGCTTTGATAGTAAGTAGTTTTTTGTGTAATTTTGCTTAGCTCTGCTATACTTCTGTTTATTTCTAGCCGTCTGAACTGATCTTCTAGCTGCTGTTCTTTCCTGTCTTTTTTGAGTATTCACTATCTTCTTGACTTTTTTTGGTAAGACAATATTAGAAGTTTTTTGATCATTTAAAGTTGCTTCATTCACTTCCTTTGTGGCAACATTAATTAGTTTTTGAGCGTCACTGGAAAGCTTCACCACAGGCTGAGTTGCTGTTGTCGGTTTCATGGTACTTCCATTCGACATTCGATTTTTTTCAGATTTTAGCTCTGATGAACTTTCAACATTACCTAGCTTACTTTTCATAGCACTCCACACCGAACCATCG
>CAYTKM010000002.1:0-270481 GCA_964438425.1 uncultured Gammaproteobacteria bacterium | reverse complement strand
TAATTACTGGCTTTAGCTCTGAACTTTCAACATTACCTAGCTTACTTTTCATAGCACTCCACACCGAACCATCGTGATTAATTACTGGCTTTAGCTCTGAACTTTCAACATTACCTAGCTTACTTTTCATAGCGCTCCACACCGAGCCATCGTGATTAATGGTTGATCTTGGACCTGGTACTAAGTTAAGTAAATCCGTCTTTATACTAGATCTTGGTGTTTCAGGAACACCCTGACCATTATTCACTGAACCTCGAGCACCTTGTTCTCTACCTTGAACATTACCAACACCTTTCTGAGAAGGATTAGGTCTTGCAAGTCTAGTTAGCACTCTATTTCTAGTTCTTAAATTAAAATAACTAGGTCTTTGGTAAGTTAAATTACCATTTCTAGCAGAAGCTGCTTTCACAGTAGCTTGCGCGCCTAGCTGATCTAAAGCGTTTGAAAGTTCATTAACGAAGTTATCAAACTTCTCAAGCTTATTATTAGAAGATTTCAGATCACGAAGTTTATCTTCAGTAAAAACAAGTGCCTGGTCTGGACGCTGCTTATCTCTGCCCATACCAAGTTTAATATCACCAGCTTCACTTAAAAAACCTCTATTTAATGGATCGCTACTATCTACACTTATTATAGATATACTTTGTAATGGCACTTTAAAATCATTAGTAATATTTTTTCTTACCTTGTTAGCTTTAGCAGTGGCTTCTTTATCATCATCAGTAATATAGATAAACATCTGCATATTAGCGGGTCTCGGTACTCGTGACATCTCATTAAATGCAGTGCGCGAAACGCTGTTTTGAGTAGCACCATTAGCTACCGCGCCACTATTAGACTTTACGGTTCCTGAAGTTAGAGGCTGTCTTATTTGGTTAGTAGCAGAATTAATGACCATGAATTTAAGTTATCTTTTGGTTAACAGATATGATTATAGCACAAAGCGTATTACATATTATTAAAATATGTTAATTATGTTGATTTAAAGAAATCTTAAAGTATAACCTTAATCATTTATATAACTTACACCCTAGTGCTATTATTTTGAGCCATGTCTCCACTATCGCCTCTAGGGTCAAATGACAACCGAAATTTTATAAATAATAAAATACAGGCATGGATACATACTGATCGAAGCGCTGTTACTGATTCACCTGAAAAAGAAATTAATACTCTAAAAAACGCTCTAGATAGAAAAAATATCACAGAAGCTTTAAGTTTAATCTCAAGTGACAAGTTTGATTTTCAAGCTTTAAACCACAAACAGAAATTTTCCATTCTAAAGCAAACTTTAGATTTAAAAAATCTAGATCTGCTAAAAGCCATGCTTAAAAAAGGAGCAGATTTTACTCTAACAAATGATTACCAGCAGACCTTACTTCATCATGCAGCTGCATCATTAAATAAAGAAGCCTATACTTTTCTACTAGATCAAGGATTAAATCCTAAACAACAAGACACCTTTAAACAAACCCCACTTAAAACTCTTATTAAAGAATACTTCACTTCTACAAACAAGCCGTTTACAGTAAAAGAGCTCTTTAAAATAGTGCCTCTAAAAGACCTAGAGCGCTCTATGAGTGAAATGAGTAAATCTGATGACAAATATTTTAAAGAGATCACAATGAATGTCATTAAAGAGCAAGACTCAGAAAGTCTAAAATCTATATATGATATCTATACCGCCAGTTATACTCCATTTGCTCAGTTATTTGAAGATGATACTCAGCACATTTTAAAAATAAGTGACTTTATTAAAATCGCACCTGATATTTTAAAGCAGGCTAGCACTTACGATCAGCAAGTTTACCTGCATAAAGCTTACAAGCACAATGACTTTAATAGTATCAACACTTTAGTTAAAGATTATAACTTTTCATTAAACATTAAAGCTAACTTAACAGATGACGAAGATCGCTCTTTTATCGAGCAGTGCCTAGAGTCAGGAAAGATTAAAGAGATCATAGAAATCATTAAAGAAAATCAGCTAAAAATTAACCAGGATCCTAAAAATCCAGACTTAAGAGTAGAAACTATTTTTAATTTATTTGAATATCATGGTGCTGAGCTAGCTTCTGTTTTACTTAAAGCTGGTATAGATCCAGATAGCAGCTTGAGAAGCACAGATTCGACTTTATTAATTGATGCGATAGATAATAAAAAAACTGATTTAATTGATTTATTAATCGAAAATGGCGCTAATGTGAATTTAGCAACAAATCACGCCGGCTATACACCACTATTACATGCAGTTAAAACAAGTAACCCTGAAGTAGTAGATAAATTACTCAAAGCTGGCTCTGATCCTAACAAAACCGATAATGCAGATAATTCAGCCCTGACAGACGCAGCCAGTCTTAACTCTCACGAGATAATCAAGCTACTTATAGATCATGGCGCGAATGTTAAGCATAAAATCGGTGTCTTAGATCCATTAAATATATTAATAAAAGAAGGCTTAAAACCATTTAATCAAGATGGCTTTAGTTTTATGAATTTTGACCTGAGTAGAAGCTTTAATGATCCTGCCATGCAAGAGAGGTACCTGAAATATAAAGACAATCAATTAAAAAGCGCTAGGTTGTTGATCGAAGCAGATGCTGATATTAATAGTGAAGATTATTATGGTAATTCTAACTTGATGCTAGCAGCTCAGTTAGATAATAAAGAAATATTCAATTTACTACTAGATAGTCATGCAGACATACATCACCGTAATACTCAGAAAAGTAATATTATTCATACTATAGTTAATGCTGTAGCAGATCTAGGTAGAACTCCAATTAACACTGGTGCAGCTATTCATGACCCTAATTACTATCTGGAGCGCTTAATTTCTAAAGGTGCAGATTTAAATTCTATAGATTTCATACAACAAACACCATTTATAGCTGCTTTGCAAGGTCACTCAGCTTCAGCAGTTAATGCTTTATTAGATCAGGGTGTAGACTTAAGAGCGCAAGATTTTAAATATTTAACTTATTTAGATAAATTCTCCAAGCCAGCTTATAAAGAAGATATATACGATCGTATTGTAAACAAATTTGTCGAAGATTTCGAGCAGACAGGCAAGCAAATCCCAGCTAAGATTCGTAAATTCTTTAATATGAGAATTATGGATAAGCTAATAGCGGCTAGTAACAGCTCCATTAAACAAGAAAACCCATTAAAAGCTTTAATTCAAGCGGGTTTCACTAATAAGGATCTAGATTTAGACCTAGCTAGAGTGTTAAAAACCAGATTTATTAATTTAACTAATTTTTTAGCAGACAGTGGCAGCACCGAACTTACGAGTCTACCTAATGATGAGCTAGTAGAAATCTATAACCTAGCTTTTAAACAAGGAAATCTAAAGCTTATCCAGAAAGTAGTTGATAGAAGTGATTTTGTAAACCATTACCAGAGACCTGAAACTTTAGACAAAACAGTTTACTATCAAGCACTTAAGCAAATACCCATCAAACTTTACAACTTAGCAGACAGAATCACCGAGCAGGAAAATTATAATAAATCAGCTAGCTTAAGCAATCAGCGCGCAGCTTTTCCCAATCAACACCGAGTTAATTACTTAAAAGATTTAATCGTAAGCGTGCAAGAACCAGTACTAGATAAGCATGGTGAAATAATTATGCCAAACGGCGTTGATGATATCCAGGGTAACAACTTGCTACATACCGCTGTCAAACTAGGTGACGTAGATGTTTTAAGAAAATTAATAGGTTCAGGTGTAAATCTAAAAGCCACGAATAATAATCAGCAGACAGCTTTGATAATAGCTGCTAAAGAGCGACCTGAAATGTTAAGTACTTTACTCAGATACAGTGATAAATTTTCAAGTATCTTAGATCAGCAAGATGCTCTAGGTAATACTGCCGCTCATTATCTAGCAGAGCAACTGGACAAAACAGGTATTAGCAATCGATACTATAAGTTAAATTTGCTTGGGCTTTTACAGCTTGAAAAAGCTGGTGCTAGTTTTAAGGTAGCAAATAATAAAGGGCAAGGCGTAGCCGATACTCTAAATGATCATTTAGAGCTGCTAATTCCTGAAAATCACTCTAAGCTTGCAAGTTTAAAGTACGCTAAGAATATAAATTTAAGCAACCCTGACAGCTTAGCTGAAATAAGTATAAATTCTATCCAAAAACGTAATATATTAAATAATACAGCTAAACCTAATCCCGAAAAACTTTATGAGATCTTTGATGAATATAGTCTTAGTTTAAGACAATTCTACTTGGACAAGCATGAAAGCATAGATATTAAGAAACTAACTGAAAATATAAAAACTTCTTTAGATCGTACTAACCGAGATGATCCAGCGAATAATGAATTAGTTAATCTATATGAGAATCTGCTCAAAACCTCCATAAATACTAAAATAGACTTTAATAAAGTTTCTGATCTAATAGAAGCGGTTTTAATAGAGCAAGCTAAAAAAGTAAACCGAAATATGTTGAAAACAGTTTTGGCTCAAGCTGCTAGCTCTCATAACCATAGAGTTTTAAATTATCTACTCGCCGAGGGTTTAGATCCAGATCAGACTAATTTAAGCGGCAAGCCCATTTTAGAGAATTTGATTTCTGATCAAAATAAGCGTCAAGATGTAGCTGGCATAAAAATATGCCTGGAATTACTTAAAAGTTACGGCGCCGATTTTTCGGTAAAAAATAATGACGGCGCCGACTTCACTAAAGCTTTAAGTGAAGAGTACACTTCTTATAATCAGGAAATTAATGATTACTTTTTAGATATTTTACACGGTAGCGCGAAGCTTGAAGCTATAAAAACATCTAGCACCTTCCTCGAAGGTCATAAAAGTACCTAGAGCTCTAAACGCGAAATACTTTGTGCTTTAACCTTAGTAAGCGGCGCATAGAAACATAGCTTAGCTTGACTAACTTGATTTAGTTGCATTGAAGAGCATAGTTCTTCTGTTTTTTCCTGATAATCACATTCATATAATTGCCACGGCTCATGCAATACTTTACCTATGATCAGTTCTTTTTTACTAGAAAAGCGCCCAACTGCCACATTTAAAAAATGATATCTTTCATGTAAAAAATTAAGTAGCTTAAAGTCGTATTTTTCAGTGAATTTAGGATTACTAACATTAATTGTCTGACCAGACCTGTCACTCACAGGGCTTTGATGGCTAAATAGCCTATCAGGTTTATCATATTTACTACTAGTTCCAGTTAGTTGTCGGTCTGATTCCATTTTAAACATATCACTTCCACGCACCTCGCCCCCAAACGAAGAAAGACTAAAGTTAGCTTCATATACAGCCTGCGGCGCGCGCTGATCCCAGCGCTCAGATCGAATCTGAAACGATTCATTTAGATATCTGTTATTAAAGCGACAGTTCAGGTAAGGAATTTTAAAAAAGGCTCTAGCTACTTCTACATGCAAACATTTGTCAGCATCCAAACTAAAAAAATATATACCCTTGTAGTCTTGGTAGCGCACATATGTACGTAAATTCAATTCATAAAAGTTAGCCAACAAACTAAACTCAGGGGTATACCTAAAGCGAATATGTCTCATTTCAAAGGGAACAATACTAAGCCAGGCTTCACCGTTATAAGTATCTAATTCTAAAGGTTCTGGGATATGCTGCGCCAGCAATGCTGCTGGCATAGTTTTGTGAACAAAGTACAGGTTTTGCCATTCTTGGCTCATTATGTAGTTAGCTTGCATCTATTAACTATTCTAAATCATATGTATTAAAGTACCGCCAGCAAACAAAAGCGTGCAGTAATTTTAAAATAAGGTCATGCTATTGTATGCGTTTTCTAGCTTGATTAAGTTAGGTTTTTAAACTTTAAAACCACTTAGTTAATATAACGTTAAAAAATATAACTATCAATATAACCAGTGCTATTATTTTGAGCCATGAGTAATACTAATTTTAATCCTAATAGCCCATTACATCATCAAAACCATCTCGAAGCAGCTAAAAGAAACTTACAGTTAGAGTCATTTAACCTAGCCAACAACTCATCAGCATCAGAAGATTCAAATAAAGATATAAGCTTTAATACTGAGCCAGATAACAATACTGTATATCGTAAACAAACAAGTCAAACTGCTAAATCTAACACTGCCACAAGTCTGCTAAATAACCTCAAGAGCCCTGAAAACTTGAGAAGTTTACTCAGTGAGCTAGCAGGTAAAAGTATCGCTATTAAGCCCGCTAAAATTTTTAATACAGAGCTTATCGAAAAACAGCTTAGTCTAAACAAGACTTTAAGTCGGGCTGCTGAGCAAGGTGATATTAAAGCTTTTAAATATTTAATTGATCATGGTAACAGCCCTTATATCAACGAAGATCCTAATGATAAATATTCACTTTCCCCAGCCAAAAAATTATTAGTACACTTTTTAAAACAACCCTCTAGTAATATTAAGGTCAGGGACTTAATTGAATTAATCCCTAAAGAATTAGCTGATTTAGATTCTAAAAACTTTAGTAAATTAATAGATAAAAGTATCAAAGATAAAGATTCTAACAACTTGAATAAATTGCTTCAAACTTACCTAAAACACAATTCCTTAGACCAGTTATTCGAAAAAAGCACACAACAAATTTCTATAGCTGACCTAATTAGTTTAACCCCTGATACTATAAAGAATGCAAGTGTTTACGATAAAGAAACTTTGCTAGAAGAAGCCCTAAAACAAAACGATTATAAAAGCCTGGAGCTGATGCTGACTAAATTAGATTTTTCACTTTCTCAGCATGGTCATAGTTTCAAAAACAAGCAGTCTTTATTGAAAACAGCGATAGACGAAGATAAAACTGAATTTTTAGATCTACTAATAAACAATAATATAAAAATTAATCTAAAACCACATAAACCTGACCTCTCGAATGAAGAAACTTTAGAGGTGTTTAATCACGGGAATCTTAAATTAGTAGATAAATTAATAAAACTTGGTATCAACCTTGAAACAACTAATCAGGATAACGAAACTTTACTTATACAAGCGATTAAACATGGCAGAACCTCAGTTGCTGAGCTACTTATAAAAAGTGGCGCTAATCTTGAAGCTAATAATGACAGTTTCGACTTTCCCTTAGACATGGTAATTAGACAAAATAATCTAAAGCTTGCTAAGGTCTTATTGGAAAATGGCGCCAGTGCTAATTCCAAAAACTCTTGGGATGATTCTATACTAGCTATAGCTGTTAAGCACTCTTCTCCTGCTATGGTTCAACTATTAATTAATAATGGTGCTGATTTTTCTTTAAAGAATGGAAAGAATGAAGACTTCACTAAAGTGCTAGCTAAAAACTTCACTGATTACAACCAGGAAATAAATGATTACTTTTTAGATATAATTCACAATCAAGCTAAAGTTAAGTAAAAATTTATCTAGCTTTGACCAGCATATCATGGTTAGTTTTCATAGTATGGTTCGCAATTAAGCCTCAATCAAACTAGAGAGTTCACCCCAGGCAGCTTCAGTCTGCTTAATTTCAGTGGTTAATTTATCTAATGATCCTTGCAATTCAGCTAATTTCTGGTAATCTTTAGCTATATCGGGCTTAGCCATCTCAAGTTCAAGTTTACTTTTTTTAGAGTTTAAATGTTCAATACTTTTTTCAAGTTTAGCTAGTTCTTTAGTACGATTTCTAATTTTTTTATGTTCTAAGTAGCTGTGTTTAGTTGCCTCACTAGCATTAGCTTCATTTTCGGCATTTAAATTAGCATCACTTAATGATGCTTCACTTTCAGCATTAGATGAGCTATCATTTGCAGTTTCTGCTGAACCTTTCTTAGCCTTACGCGCGGCGGTTTTAGCTTCTTTTTCTTTAGCCGCGCGCATTTTATCGATTAAAGTGTTGCGTTTTTCTTGATACAATTCATAGTTGCCATCATAAGTAATTAATTTATTTTCGAAAAACTCCCAAATATGAGTAGCATGACGATTTATAAAATACCTGTCGTGTGAAATTGCGATAATCGTCCCTTCATAAGACTCTAAAGCACTTTCAATAGCTTCTTGAGAAGCTAAATCCAGATGGTTAGTCGGCTCATCAAGTAGTAAAACATTAGGTTTTTGAACCATCAGTTTAGCCATCGCCAACCTGGCTTTTTCGCCACCACTTAGACTCTTGATTTTACTAAAGACTTCATCCTTTTTAAATAAAAACCTACCTAAAATACCACGCACTTCTTTTTGTGGGGTAGGTGGCATCACTTCTTCAAGCACTTCTATCGGTGTGCTTTCTGGATCCAGAATCTGCAATTGATGCTGAGCGTAATAACCAATCTTAGCTCGGTTATCAAAGCTCACAAAACCACTATCAGGTTCAAGGCGCTCAGTTAAAATTTTAAAGAAAGTGGTTTTGCCACAGCCGTTATCCCCAAGTATAAACACACGTGGAGGGTTTTTCTGATCCCACTCTAGTTTAGCGTTAATATTATCGTAAAGCAGTTTATTTTCAAACGATTTACTTAAGTTTTTAAGCTGCATAATATCTCTACCGATAGTCTCCACTTCAGAAAACTTAAAATGCATGCTTTTAAGCTCTGTTTGAGGCTTTTCAATAATTTCAATTTTAGCTAGCTGTTTTTCCTTACTTTTTACTTGAGAGCTTTTAGTTGCTTTTGCTTTAAAACGATCGATGAACTTTTGCTGCTCGGCTAATTGCTTTTCTTGTCGAATGGCAGCATTAAGCTGGTTTTCACGTCTAATTTTCTTTTCTTCGACGTATTTAGTATAGTTACCGTGGTAAATTTCCATTTTACCGCGCTCCAATAGTGCGATCTGGTTAACCACTCGATCTAAAAAGTATCTATCATGTGAAACAATCAGCATACCTTTAGGATAATTAACTAAAAATTCCGTTAGCCAGGCGCTAGCATTTAAATCTAAATGATTAGTCGGCTCATCGAGTAAGAGTAAATCAGCTTCCGTGAGTAAAAGCTTTGCGAGATTAATACGCATCTGCCAGCCACCACTAAAATCTTCTACTAAACGCTCTTCATCATCCTGACTAAAACCTAAACCAGAGAGCATACGACCTATTTTTTGTTCCTGAGTGCCAGGCTCCAGATGAGCAAGTCTCGCCTGGATATCTGCCAGTTCATTTAGACAGTCTTGCATTTGATCCATATCAAGTTCTGGATCTTCTAATTTCTTTAAAAGTTCTTCTTCTTTAACTTGCCATTTATTAGTTTCCACAAAAACGGTTTCAAGCTCTTCTTTTAAAGTGTTGCCAGGTGTTAATTTAGGGTTTTGAGTGAGATAGCCTAGCTGCAAACCATTTAACAGGTTAAGCTCACCTGATTGCGGCTCTAGTTCCTGCATAATACATTTAAGGAAGGTAGATTTACCAGCACCGTTAGCACCGATTAAACCGACTCTGTTACCTTTAGCGATTGTTAAGTTGACGCCGTCGAGTATTTGTCTTTCACCAAAATTTATAGATAAGTCTTTCGCTTCAATATACATTTTAAGTATATTTTAGCTGAATATAGCCTTAATTATCTTAACAAAGTCAATTAATTCTTTATATCACTGCATTTAGGGCATTCAAATCAAGTCTAGTTTTAAATTCAGCTATAATATCTTCATCATTAAGACAGCGGTTCAGGTTAGCTTCATAAACCTTTTGCCAGGCGCTATGCTCGCATAGACATAGATCAGTTAAAATATCCGTAGCAGCTATATTTTTATATAAATCCCAGACTTTTAAAATAATTAGCAAACTTTCAGCTGGCAAGCTTAAACAAGATATATAAACTGGCTTACTTTTGATATTATCTCTAAGCGCACCTCTTCTATTTTGATAAGTGTTCTTTTTGAAATCATCTAGATTAACTTTACCTGCTTGAACTGTCTCTAAATAATCTTTAGTGAAATGATTAGTACTTTGGTGCTTAGTTGTAGTTTGATAACCAGCACCCTTGATGTCACTATTAGTCACCAGCTGCTCTGGAGAGTCCATTAAAATGGCATATTTATTTATAGTACTTCTACCATAGCTTTTAAAATAATGATAAACAGCAGGTATTACAGGTCCATAATCCCAGGCTTCAAATTTATCTTCAAATAATCTTTCGTCAGTAAAAACCAGCTGGAAAGCATAGGTTAAATATAATAAACTACCTAATTTAAGTGGGGTAAGTGGCAGGTTTTCAAGCTTAGCTAATCTAATAAATAAATTACAGCAGCGTATGAGATTTTCATTGATCACAGTACAAGTTTAAATATAACTAATATGATATTAAAAGGGGTCATATGTCAGCAGGGTTTGCTATTATCATGATTAATGAGAAATTTTTTAAATGTTTTATCTGGTATTGTAATTGCCAGCTCTGTTATTTTTAATGGTTCAGTGCAAGCGAAGGTAAACCCTAGTAGTGTAGCTGGTTTCGCTTTAGAAGAAGAAGTGATTAAAGCAAAAGGCATCAAAGCCACTTCAAAAAAAAATCCTTTTCAAGCCTCGCTTCTATTAGATAATGGTCAGGAATATACTTTAGCTTCTCAGGCACGCCGCCGAGCTGGTAGCTCAGATATACTTAGAATCACCATGCCTAAAGTAAACGGTAATGTTCAAGGCATACTTAAACTTTCTGGTGGTAACGTAGCTAGAGCGAACGCTGAAACTTTCCCGATCACTGTCTATGAAAACTTCACTGGTATAAACTCTAACAATGATGATCCTGATGCTGTGCCAGGCAATACGGGCGCGACTTCAGTGGTAACTTTTCAAGATATTTCAGAAATAGAAACCCGCCTAAATGTACTTGAAACAGGTGATCCCACTCAGGGCTTAAACAATGGTGTAACTAAAGATCAATACGACGACCTGGTAGATTTAGTTAATGGTAATGGTGATCTAATTCAGACTAACGCTAGTGGCATCCAGGGAAATCGGACTAAAATTAGTCAAAATTCAAGTGGCTCGCAAGCTAACCTGGTTAAAATCAATCAAAACACTAGCACTGGCACAGCGAATAACGGTGCTATTCAGCTTAATAAAACAGATATTAATACCTTAAAAACGCAGTTAGCTAATTTAAATACTACTGTAAGTAATTTAAATCTTACTGGCATTACTACCAACACTACAGCTATTCAGCTTAATAAAACAGATATTAATACCTTAAAAACGCAGTTGGCTAATTTAAATACTACGCTTGCGGGTCTTAGCACCACAGTAAGTAACTTAAATCTAAGCGGTATCACCCAAAATGCAACTAACATTCAGTCTAATCAAGCTAGTATATCGGCTAATACAACCAGTATTCAACAAAATACTACAGGAATAGCAGCTAATACCACAGGTATTCAAACGAACGCTACTGCTTTAAATAATATTAATACTACTTTGCAGCAGATTAATACCATTCTTAGTAACTTAAGTACCAGGGTTGGAGCCTTAGAGTCTAATAATAATCCGCTTTAAACTATTATCAACGCGACCTTGGTAAAAATTTAGACCTATTTTGACAACTTACTATTTAAGTACCGAAGCCGAAGTTACGGAATCTTCCAATAACCCTCAATCCTGAATTTATCTTTAGCATGCACGCCTCTTAATTAATTTTATAGCAATCAAACACTAATAAAATTAGCTTCAAACTGCAAACCAGACTTTAGACTTCGGGATCAGTTCAGCCATCCTAAAGGATTAAACAGAATGATTAAAAGTCAAACTCTTAAAATAAGACAAACTCTTATCTGAAACACAAACCAGCTTTCAAATACCTCAAAACACCCAGTCTAAAGGTGTAAACCCACTTTCGATTTTAAATTTACACAACATAAGAAAGCTTAAATCTAATTAATTTTCAAAAAAAGTTTGTATTCAAATGACCTTTTTGCTATTATTGTAAACCATGAAAAACAAACTAAAATTCTTATTTAGCCTAGGGCTAGTAGCTTCGCTATGCCAAGCCGATCCGATTCAAGCAAGAATCTTCGATAAATCAGTCGTAAACACTGCTTTTGAAGAACAGGAAATAATCGTGAAAGGTAAAAAACTTGATTCAAGAAATAATCCTTTCAAAGCTGATTTATTACTTGAAAATAATCAGGATTATAACTTGGTTACTAGAGTAGACAAACGCCAAGGCAGACCAAATCGTGTCTTTATCACTATGCCTAAAGTTAATGGTGATGTTAAAGGTGTTTTAAGGCTGTCAGGTGGTAACGTTCCAGAATCTTCAGCTCAAGTATTCCCTATCGAGATTAATGATGATTTCACAGCGCCAGTTTCTAATAATAACGATCCTGATGCAATTCCAGGTAATTCAGGTAGCTCTTCAGTAGTCACTTTGCAAGATTTATCTAATATTGAAACTCGCTTAACTGCTCTTGAAAACGGTAATACTGGCGGCGGTAACAATGGTGGCTCTACTAGTGGTGAATTTACCAAAGCTCAGTATGATGCGCTAGTAAATTCTACTCAAGCCAACGCAAACAACTTACAAACTACAAGCACCACTGTTCAAAATCTAACTAATAATCTTAGCAATTTAGATACAGTGGTTAACGGCGCTAATGGCGGTTTAGTGAATGAAGTTAATGATCTAAAAACTGATGTAACTGACCTAAATACTAAAGTGGATGCCTTAGAAAATAAATCAAACTATGTAACTTTAAGAGCTGCTGGCTTATCTTCTAGGATTAATATCACTAGCAACCCAAATAGCTTACCTGGTTTTATAGCTAGACACATGAATGATGAAAAAGTGGCACCAGTTGCTGGTTTCGTCGAAATTCCAAGCAAGCTACCTGTAGTTCAAGGTAGTGGTACTAGTGCTGGACAACAACCTTGGGCAGAGTTAGTCTTAGGTGACACAACTGCTTGTTATCAAGCTAAAGCAGGTGGCGGTAATAAAGATTACCTATACGATAGAATAATTGTAACTGGTTCTGCTGGCTGTGATAGCAATGGTGGTAATGGCGGTACTCCAACAACAGTAAGTAATAATAAAGCTGAAGTTGCTAAAGGCGACGATATTAAACTGATCATTAAAGGTGTAAGTAAAGTTGACAGACTAACAGTGGTAGAATTACCTTACTTATTTATAGAAAAAGTAAATAGCACTTTTACTCCTTAAACCCTTAACAGAAAGTACGTTTAGAAATTGTAAAATTTTTCTAAAAACACCTAAAATTTAGAAAAAAATTCTAAATTAGCCTTGAAATTGTAAAAAAATTCTAAATCCACACCGGATTTAGAATTTTTTTCTAATTAAAGATACTTTTCTAAAGGTCATTAAACCATATAAAATATACTAAAATCTTAAACCGGGCTATTTTATATCTACTTGCTAACTATTAAAATTTGCTCTCGTTTTTAAGATGGTGTAATTTTCAGTAATACGCCAACAAAAAAGGAAAGGTAGTTTAATAAAACTTGAGATAAAAAATTTAAACAATATATAAAACTAAAATCTAGTTAATATTTTTAAAAGCTAAAGCTTAGTTAATTTACTATTGCTAATATATATACTTAAAATATGAAAAATAACTTTAGATTTCTTTTTAGCTTAACACTACTAGCTTCACTTTTAAATACTAATATCACCGAGGCTAAAGTGTTTAGTCAGTCTGTTAGTGCAAGTGCCATTGAAGAGCAAGTAATGAATATTAAAGGTAAAAGATTAGACTCACCTAACAACCCTTTTAAAGCCAGTTTATTACTTGAAAATAATCAACAACTTGAACTAGCTGCGCAGGTAAATAAAAGATTTAATAGAGCTAACCGCGTTGCTATTACTTTACCTAAAGTTAGTAGTGATGTAAAAGGACTACTTAGATTCTCTGGCGGCAATGTCTCTGAAACTGAAGCGCAGGTTTTTCCAATTATTATCTATGATAACTTCACTTCGAATACTTCAAATAACAATGATGCTGATGCTATCGCAGGCAACTTTGGTAGTGAGCTGCCTGCTGGTCAAGCTAATTTAAATGATCTAAAAAATAGACTTAAAACTTTAGAAGATTTAATAGCAGGATTGAATAGTACTGATCCAAGTAATCCAGATTATAGTGTACTTGTAAACGCCACTCAGAGCAATGCAAGCAACATAGAAGTTAATAAAAACAATTTAGTTAATTTAATAAGTAGCTATAATACTTTAAATGCTATTGTAAATAATAATTCAGGCTCTCATGATGAGCTTAAAGTTGAAGTTGAAGCTTTAACTGCTCGCACTGAGGTCTTAGAAGACGAGCTAGCTATTGTTGCAGATAAATCTCGTTACATTTCACTAAAAGCTGCTTTATTAAGTGAAGCAAATAAAATTAAAACTAATCCTGATGGTCTCGATGAATTTACAGCCAGACACTTAGACGATGAAAAAGTTTCACCTGTTGATGGATTTATTATTATTCCAGAAGAATTAAGTTTCTCACATAGTTTTGGCTCAGTAGATTTAGGAAGTATCTTTGAATTACAAGCTCAATTAATATTAGGTGATCTAACAGCATGCTACTATGCATACACAGATGAAAATAATAGCGCCAACAGTAACATAAAGCTTTTATACCAAGACCTTATAAAAACAGCTCCTAATGCTAGCTGTAGAGATATTCGAGGTAATGGATCAGTTCTACCTAAGGTTGCAAGCCATCAAGTCTCAGCTGGAACACCAATAAAATTAAAATTGCGCACAATCGGCGAGGCGGTGCGCAACTCTATTACGGCATCGGTGCTTCAAGTTGAAACACCTGTGATATTTATTCAAAAAGTAGACATTGATGTTCTAGACCCTCAATAAATATAAGAATATTTTATCTGACTTTAAAAAATAAATAGCATTTTAGACTTTATAAACAGCTTAAAATATTATTTCAGCTTCATTCAGAAGATAAATAGTACTATTAATCAGATTAAGGACGCTTATGTCTAGCTTTCATATCTTTAAAGCCATTACGCATTTCGCTTCTGTCTAATTTTTTATCGTTATTAGTGTCTAGCTCCTTAAAACGATTTTCAGTAAAAGTCTGCACTTCATCTAGCTTTAGCACACCATCATTATTTAGATCATGCTCTTTAAACTGAGAGCTTGCTAGTCCCTGAAACTGCTCTAAAGTTAGACCATTGTGTATTTTATCGATATCACATTCAGCCATTACGCTTGCAGCGTTTAAGGTAAGTAGTGCTAGGCTTAGTTTTATTAATGTATGTTTCATATTTTTCCTTTTTGTTTATAAATTAGGTATAGGTTTGTTTCCCCTGTTTTTCCCTCTTTAATCTTTGAGTTTGTTTGTAAAATTAATACGCAGTTTTTTTTAAAACCCTGCTAAATTTTTAAACGGGTTTTTTTAATTAAATAATTTATACTGGGCTTGTATAAATTTAGTAACTTCATACTTAGTGTAGCGAGCTTATAATTAACTAAAATTTTGTGAATAAAAGTGGCTAGGTATACTTTACTTTTTATATCAGATAAAGTGATATCTCTAGCAGAAAACTTAAGTGCCAGCTTAAGATCATTTCTTGTTAAATTTACTTTTTCGATGTGAGCATCCTTAATATCGGTTTTTCTCATATTAGCGTTTGAAGAGTTATGGAAGCCAGCACCAGCATAGCTAAACTTAGCTTCAGGTTTAAGTTCTTTTATGATTTTTTTTGCTATTAAGCGTGCACTCGCGCAAGCAATCGCCATACCATTACCCATTAACGAGGGAGTCACCGCTAGGGTATCACCGATATATGATTTACTAGGAGTGTTATTAGCTGGTCTAAGGTAACCATAAGGGATATTGCTAATTAAAAGTGGCTTTGCCCACAACTCTTTAGCGCGATCTAGAGTCTCACTTAAAAAATGATTTTTCGATCTGATATATTCTAAAGCACTTATATAGTCACTCGCATGTTGATTAAAAACATTTGTTTCTATTATGAAACATAAATTAGCCTGCTCATCTTCAACAAAGCTAAGACCAGCATAACCACCTTGATACAAAAAGATTTTCACTTTGTTTTCTAGCTCAAGCTTAGCTTGCTTAGACAGCTGATAATACATTTTAAATCCAAGATGTTTTTTCGCTTTATAGTTATTTATCACTTTACTATAGTTATTTTTGCCGCTAGCTTGAATTATATGCGCGTAATCCAAGTCAATTAGTTGCGCCTCTGTAACAGGCTTACCTTTAAACACGCACGCACCTAAACTTTCAGCGTGTTTGATTAAAGCTTGATCTAGCTTGAAACGAGATAGCCCGCGCGCACTTTCAGGCAAAGCAGATGCTAGCTTTAGACTATCACTGTAAATATTAAACTCGTTTATTTTAGTAGCTTCCAGCCTAGCCAGATCAATACCGATCTCAGCTAAATAGGCTACAGTTTCATAACTAAAAAACTCACCGCAAACTTTATGATGAGCGCCAGCTTCTTTTTCATAAAGGTCGACAGCTATGTTTGCTCTTGCCAGGTAACAAGCAAGCATCGAACCACTGATACCAGCACCAATAACAGCCACTTTAGTTTCTTTAGCCGTAGTATCGAATTTTCCAGTCACAGTTTCAAAAACACTTGACACTTATAATGTACTACTCACTATTTTATTTTTATGTTGGTAGCAAATACAATACTTAAACATCGGCTGCCAGCTAAGATGATAACTTAATGGATCTAGCTGAGCTTTTTTACATAAATCAAGCCATTCAACTTTTTTAAATGCTCTAGCTACAGATAAAGCAGCATCATGCTGGACTAAGTGATTATATTTTAAAGGTTTAGCCAAAAATTGAGTAAAGTTTTTTATAAAATAGTAAGCTAGTGGATGTCTATGCAAGTCATGTACAAACCAGCCATACTTAGTGTTAACCGTCATCCAGATTAAAAGATCGATAATTAAATCATTAGTCAGATGATGAGTCATTAAAGAGCTTAAACAAATATCATAGGAGCCTGTTATTCTATGTTTAAAAATATCATCTGTAATAAATTGTACAGAAACACCTTTCTTTTTAAGGTGACTCAGATCATACTTAGCATTTAGACTATCATAAGCAGCCATCTTCGAGTGGGGGCATAAGTCCACGCCAGTTAAATCGAGTGAGATTTTATCTTTTAAAGCCCAGTCTATCAGCGCGCGCAGATGATCACCATTACCAGAACCTATATCTAAAACCTTTAAAGGTCTAGTTTGATTCGCGTGGTGTAGCAGATAAAAATCTTTAACAGCTTTAATAGTTAACTGATAAGCGCCCGTTATTTGATTGAGACTCTCAATACCTGCTAGAGTTTCTTTAAAACACTGATAGTCTATGCCACTTGCGTCCATTAATTCTGCTTGCATAGATCTCGATTTAAGCGAAAATCTTGGCTGAAGGTCAGCTGACTTAAAATCAGTTTCAGAGATTTTAGATTGAAGAAGTGACAAGCTCGGCTCTCTTTCGTTCAAAGTCTAAACTACTATTTATTTTAAAAAAGCTCATACTTTCTATCACCATCCCTGGACCAAAAGCTAAAGTTAGATTTAAGTTTTCAGGATGCGAAAATTTATCATCAGATATAGCGCGAGCTAAAATAAACATAATAGTCGCTGATGACATATTACCGCAATCAAATAAAACATCTCTAGATAGCTTTAAACTATCAGATGCTAACTTTAAACTTTTTTCTACAGCATCTAAAATACCTTTACCACCAGGGTGAACTATAAAATTTTCAAAAGTAGCTCCTTGATAGGCCTCTAACACGAAGCTTTTTAGTTGTTTTAAGATATGACCTATAATATTTTTATCAAGGTAGATCTCAAAACCATAATCTTTAATCAACCAAGTCATATCTTCTTTACTTTCTGGAATCATAGTACTTTTAAAATCTTGGATTTTTAAACCATAAGCCTGGCTAGAGACTACACTTGCAGCGCAGCCATCAGCAAAAATTAGGTTAGAGATTAACTGGTTTAAATCTGGGCTCGCCTGAAAATGCAATGAACTTAGCTCTAGATTTACGATCAGAACCTTAGCTTTAGGGTTAGCTAATACTATATGCCTAGCTGATTTAAGAGTATTAAGCGCAGCATGACAACCCATAAAACCGATAAAAGTTCTTTCGATATTATGCTTAAGTTGATATTTTTTGATAATTTCTAAATCAAGTCCAGGCGCATAAAAACCAGTACATGAACTTATAATTATATGGGTAACTTCCTGCAAATCGACTTGTAAAATGAGCTTATCAAGTGCTTTACTTGCTAGTTTTAAGGCTTCATTTTGATAGAGCTGCATACGCAGCTCGGTGGTAGGTTGCTGAGTAAGATCTTTATATAAGCCATTATCATCAAACAGATCAGTTAAAACAGAATAGCGCTGATTAATACCCAAGTTTTCTACTATCGAATTATACTTCTTAAGATCTTTGTCTTTAACTAAGTTCTCTTTAATAAAAGAGGTGCATTCTTGATGCATGGCATGATCAGGAACAGCTGTTTCGATTAAATTTATATAAGCGCTTGTTGACAAAATATTTTTTAGTGACCCATCAAAATCACTCGTGCTCTAATTATATCAACTCAAGCATTCCATGGAAAAGTTTTAGTATAGTACTTTAACAAAAATCATGACAGTGAATTTTTAGCTTCAGATACCGCTTTCTTTAAAAATTCCACTGTATCTTCATTTATAGGCTTAACAAAGTAATCTTTAACGAAAGAATACTTCAAACATTCATCTCTATCGTATTTTTGTTCAGAAGAAGAAAGATCACCAGCGATATTTTCAATACGGCTTAATTTAGTTTGAGCCATACCTTTATTATAGCTGTTAATTCTGGTTACTTTTGGCGCGCGCAGGTCTTTAAAATTAGTAAAGTTAGCAAAATTAAATCGTTATTTATGAAAACTTAAATTAGTGAAAGGCTTAAAGTTATTAGACTCTAAATTTTCATTCAGCCCGCACAAGGGCTATTATCTGGATTACAATAATTTAGATTTAGCTCAAGTTAATTCTCCTCGCTTTTATTTAAATAAAATTATAATTACATTTAAATTCATAGCTTCATCAGGGCATTCAGGCTTACACAAATTCAACATTAGCCATTTTCAATTTTAAATAAGATACACTCATTTAAAATCACTTGCTATTCTAATCATTATGATTAAATTAAGGACCAGCAGGACACTTGTTTTAAATTCTATTATTAATCAATGCCAAGCCCCAGAATCAGACCTAGCCTTGAAGCTGCTTTTAGTCTATTAAGAAAAGATCTTCAAAAAAATAATGCTCGCAATCAGGTGCGAGATACAGTACTTAAAAACAGTGCACAAAAAGTTTTAAATAATATTCTACCTTCTAACAAGATAGACCCTGGCGAAGATAAACCTACTTCAGATGACAAGCCGTCTTCAAAAGTTATCGAATTATCATCTGCTAAGCGAGATGCTGTTACCAAGATTTCTAAGCCCATAGATACTACCCGCAGCGACAATGATCAAAGCTGGCACGCTAATAAAGTTGTTTTATTAAGCGCCAAAGCACGTAAAAACTTAAAAGTAATCAACATTAACGATAGAAAAGATCTTCAAAAGCACATCTCAAAGCGCAATAAAAGAATGGAACGCGATGCTTATGATATTGATACTACTATAAAAATGCTTAAAAATAATGACATACATGAAAACAAGCTTTTTAGATCACCCAAATTAGCAGCAGAATTAGTAAACAAAGCTAAATACAGTTATATAAAACATCAAAGTGGCACTGATTACTATGAAACCAGCAAAAATGAGCCTGTTTATGATGATGAAAGTGACTGCTTATATAAAGTGACTAAAGAAGTGGGATCAGTTAAGACTTTTAGTGAATACCAAAGAGACAATCATGGTGAAGGTAAATTTAAAAATATAAAAATACCAGGTAAGCTTAAATTTAAAATTGAAAATATTGAAAATGCCGATGAGTTTGTGGAGATCATTGTTGAAAACATCAGTAGCAAAAAACAAAATGTTGGTCTCATAGACCATAATATGTTTGCTCATGGCTATATCTTTAATGAGCAAGTGTTTAAGCATAATAAAGAATAACTTAAAAGCTTACCTGTGGAAAACTTCTTAAGTCAGCCCAGTAAGCCTGAGACAAGCTAAAATAGTTATGTGAGCTATCAACCGCTAACTTTAAAATACCGCCCCCAAACAGTTCATGATCTAGTTGGTCAAGAATCAGTCAAGCAGACTTTAATTAAGGCTTTTGAAAGTAATCGTATAGCTAATGCTTATCTACTGACTGGTCCACGCGGTTCTGGCAAAACTAGTAGTGCTCGAATTATCGCTAAATCGATTAATTGTTTAAATAAACCAGCAGGCACACCTACTAGCGAGCCCTGCGGTAAATGTAGAGCATGTCTAGGTATCGCAAGCAGCAGTGATCTAGATGTGATCGAAATCGACGCCGCCAGCCATGGCGGCGTCGATGACGCGCGCGGCTTGGTTGAAAAAGCCGCGCTAGCCCCGGTTTATAGCGATTACAAAATCTTTATCATAGATGAGGTCCACATGCTAAGTAACGCTGCATTTAATGCCTTATTAAAACTGTTTGAAGAGCCGCCTCATAAAGTTTTATTTATTTTAGCGACCACTGAAGAAAATAAAGTGCTACCAACCATCACTAGTCGTTGTCAGCAATTTAGATTTAAACCAATTTCGATCGAAAACTGTACTAAACGTTTAAGTGAGATCTGCATTAAAGAACATTTTAAGTTCAGTAAAGAAGCTTTAAATTATATCGCTGAAGAAGCTGATGGAGCTTTAAGAGACAGTTTAAGTATTCTAGACCAGCTAAGCCCTTATGCTGATCAGCAGCTAAGTGCTGGCGAAGTGGCTGAAATACTGGGCAACTTAGATCAAGAAACCTTGGCAGAGATTATTAGTTGTATTTTAAAGCAAGATCATGCTGCTACGCTAACTAAACTAGCGGAAGCTACGCGTAAAAGTGCAAGTAGCATAAATTTAGCTATAGAATTATTTAAATACTGGCTTAAAGTGCTTGAACATCAAGTATTAAATAACAGTGAATCACAAGCAGTTAAACAAAGTGCTGTTGCTTTAACTGAGCAAAATTTAAGTAAAGAAGATTTACTCGCTGTTACTAAAGATTTAAGTGAGCTTGAAGCAGACTTAAGACTAAGCTCTGTGCCAGCCGCACTTTTAAAAGCCAGACTAGTATCTTTATGCGCGCGCACTGATGTTTTAACTTTAGAAAAACGTTTAAGTGAGCTTGAAAGTAAGTTAAGTAACGCACCTCAGGCAGCTGGATCTACTAGAGCCATGCCACCAAAAACAACGTATCAATCTAGCAGCATGCCTCGCTCAGCTACAGCTGCAAGCCACATGGCAGCGCCTAATCAAGCAGCTCAGTCTGCGAGCTACGCGCCTAAGCCAGCTGCTTCGAATCAAACCTCAACCGTATCTTCTCAGTCAGTTGCTAGCCTAGCTCCTGAGCCGGTTAATTTAAGTCAGTCTCTTAATGAACCTACTGCATCTAATCCAGCGAGCGCGTCTAATCAAGCTACTACTTCAGATAATTTAAATATAGCTAGCTCTAGTGCTGACGCTTTGAGCACACTAAACCAATCAACAAATCAGGTAAGCACTAAGCCAAATCAATCAGTTGCATCAAATAGCTCAATTACAGCTCCACAGTCGGCTCCTAAAAGTCCAGCTGCCCCCCCCAATAATTCTAACATCTCTTCTTTTGAGCCAGCACCAACTAAATCCTCACTTAACCAACCCGAAAGTCCACTACCATCAGCAGCGATTATCAACAAGCAGAGCAACTTAGAAAGTCAGGAACTCAGCAAGGAGATTATAAATTATTTACCAGCAGCCACTAAAGGTCTATTTATCAGCACCTCGGCACGCTTTATTTATATCGAAGAGCCTGAAGCTAAACTAGAGATAGCAGCTAAGTTTAAATTCTTAAAGTCTAAACTAGAGTCTAAAAAAGCCGATATCTTTAAAGCTATTACTCAAGTTACAGGTAAATCTATTTCGCACTTAAATATAATGCTGGCTGAAGGTGCAGCTGGAGAGCCTCCCCGGCAAAGTAATGTAAAGCCAGCTAGAGATTCGAGCACTGGCACGCCAAGTGCGCGCCCGGCACCGATGAAAAACTTAGATTCTACAGTTAGTAGTACACCGCAGCCTGCGTCAAACTCTGCACCCACAATTAGCACTTCAATAGAATTTAAACCAAGCTTTGCAGCAGGCTCAAACAGTTCGATACCACCTTCAACTGCAAAGACAACCTCGCCTAGTCCTAACCTAACAACATCTAGGACTAATTCAGCAAATATAAGCCAGAGTCAGGCGCCGCAATCTAATAATTATAAAAGTGCCGCTGCTAAAGCTGGAACTAGCCGACCTAAAGCTAAATTAAATTTAGATCCAGATGATATTAATTCAATGCTAGATACTACAGTAGTTAGCTACCAAGATAGCAGTGACGCGCAAACTCAGGAATCTAATCAGACGCAGACTCATAGCAGTAATAATGAAGAAATCAAACCGCAAGCAAGCTCTAATTCACCCATTACAGCAAGCAGCCCCCCAAGTGATACCAGCCAAGAAGCTTTAAAGCAGCAAAACACCACCGAAAAATCTCTAAGTGATAATCAAACTGAACTAAAAAGTAATGATAAACCAGAGCTTAAAAGCGTTTCTACTCAAGAAGACAGTATTAATTCACCTAGAGAAATTAATAAAGACTGTTGCGCCGAGCGAGATGTTTACTTAGATGAAATCGCTGAGCTCGGCGCCTCTATCTTCGGTGGTACGGTTATAAAAAGTGAAGATAATTTATCTCAATATGAAGATAATTAAGTTTTATTCCCCGTTCAACTTTTTGAAAAATCTATTAAGCCCGCTAATCATTGAATCATCTTCTTTGACTTCGCCTCTTTCTTCTTTTGCATTTCTGTATGCCGCTGTTATTCGCTGTACTTCGACATCACTATCAGCCAAACCACCAGTCATCCTGCCTATGTAACGCCCCAAACTTTCACCAGGTTTTGCTTTATTTTCGTCTTTATAAGGATCTAAGTGGGGTTTGCTTGGCTTAGTATTATCATCGTTACTGTTGTTATTAATCATTAAAATATTTTTTCCTTTTACTTAACATCTAATTAATTTTGACAATAATAACACCGCATGCAACTAAAAGTTGCAAAATTTAACTGTCAGTTTAGTTTTAATAAAATATCTAAATACAAATACCAGAATAACTATTTTATATAGTTTTATCTACTTTGAATCTAGGTAACAGCTGTAATCTTAAAGCTAGAATCTTAAGACTCACTTTATCCATACTAGATCAGCACTAAACCTAAATTTTAAGCTGCATCGGTCCATCTAGCGAGCCATCACGAAACTGGCGAGCATAATCGTTATCATAGTTAGGATCAAATAGCTCTTCAGGTGTACCTTGCCAGACAAGCGCACCTTCATGCAACATTAGCACTTTTTGGGCTGTACGTTTAATAGTACTACTCTGGTGCGTTACTACGATGGCTGAAGCCTTAGTTTCTGATTGAAGCTTAACGATCAAATCTTCGATAACAGTGCTTGCCATCGGATCTAACCCCGCTGTCGGCTCATCATATAATAAGATTTCAGGATTATTAATAATCGCGCGCGCGAAACTAACTCGTTTTTTCATACCGCCAGAAAGCTCTGCTGGAAATAGATGTTCAGTATCAGGCAAACCGACTAAACTTAGTGTTTTAGATACTTTTTCATTAATTTCTGCCGGGCTTAGTTTTTGTTTTTTTTCACCCACTTCAAATGGAAAAGCTATGTTATCCCTAACACTTAATGAATCAAACAGCGCTGAATACTGAAAACTCATTCCTAAATTACTAGAGCTTAGTTCAATTTCACCGTCATCAGCTTCTTCTAAACCAGCGATGATCTTTAAAGCTGTGCTTTTACCACTGCCGGAAAAGCCGATTAAAGCGACAACTTCTTCTTTACCGACCTCAAAATTAATATCTTTTAAGACTACATGATCGCCAAAACTCTTATCAACATTTGTAACCTTAATCATGATTAAATATTATAATGCTCATGCGCTTAAAAGCAATTTTTTATTGCTAAACTATTGAATGAGACTTTTTATCCTTGAAACGCGCTTTTGTTTTAATCAGCATCACTGTTTTACTTTTTGTAAGTTTACTTGCAAGAGTTTATCAGTTGCAGATTATTGAAGAGCAAAAATATAAAGTATTAGCTAAAAACAACGCTACTAAAGTGCGCTCTAATAAGGCTCCGCGTGGTATTATCTACGATCGTAACGGTCAGGTGCTAGCAACTTCCAAGCAGGCTATCAAGTTAATAGTCTTCCCGAATGAATTATTAAAATCTGGTATTGAATCTGAAACCATAGCTGATACTTTAGTTAGCTTTCTAGAACTAGAAAAAGAACATGTCATGGAGATCTTTAATGACATGAGTCCTAAATCTCCTCTGCCCATCACCATCGCCACAGATCTTGAAATCACAGATGCGATCAAGGTTTTTGAGAGCCAGCACCTTTTGCCTGGCATTTCAGTAGAAAAACAACCGATCAGATTTTATCCCTATGCCGAGTACACTTCGCATTTAATCGGCTATGTCG
Organism: uncultured Gammaproteobacteria bacterium; assembly: GCA_964438425.1. GTDB lineage: Bacteria > Cyanobacteriota > Vampirovibrionia > LMEP-6097 > LMEP-6097 > CAYTKM01. Next base: position 245,887 of record CAYTKM010000002.1, on the reverse strand, counting down.
GTGAAGCTAACGAAAGAGAATTAGAAGATAATAAAAGCAATGAAGAAGAAGTAAAAAAGCTTAAGCTTGGTGATATAATCGGCAAGTCGGGTTTAGAGAAAAGGTTTGATCAGGAACTTCGTGGTATAAACGGTGAGCGCCGAGTTTTTGTCGATCGTTATGGTAAGGCGCTCGCTAGTGGCACTTCCAAGCAGCTAGTTGATGCCGCTAAAAAAGGTGAAGATTTAAATCTAAATATAGATATCGACTTGCAAGTAACAGCCTACGATGCTTTAGGGGATGTTAATGGTGCGATCGTGGTTATCGATCCACGTAATGGAGAGGTACTGGCATTAGTTAGTAAACCAGGTTTCGACCCTAATTTATTTACGCGTATTTTACCTTATTCTATTTACCAAGAACTCAACCGTAAAAAAGCTTTTATTAACCGCGCCATTAACAGCTACGCGCCTGGTAGTATCTGGAAGCCTTTAACCTCACTTGCGGCGCTCGAACATAATGCAGTTAACCCTCGAGAGTGGCTAAGAGTAAGCGGCGCGGTATATTATGGTGGTCACCGTTTCGGCGACTGGACTAGCGCTACTGGCATGATGGACTTAAGAACTGCGATCGCTTGGTCTAGAAACACTTATTTTTATCAGATTGCTAAGCGCATGAAACCAGAGTGGATAGCTGATGTGGGTCGCTCACTTGGAGCTGGCAGCAAAACAGGTATCGAGCTTGATAATGAAAGTGCTGGTCTGGTGCCTGATCCAGCGTGGAAGCAAGATCGTTTAAATGAGCCCTGGTACCCAGGTAATACTTTACATTTTTCAATCGGACAAAGCTTTTTATTAGTTAGCCCGGTTCAGGCAGCAGCTTATACAGCTGCGATGGCGATGGATGGACGTGTACCACAATTACATATCGTCAATGATAATACTAAAAACTTACCTAAAGCTGAAGTTAACATCAGTAAACGTAGTTTCCAAATCGTCAGGGAAGGTATGATTCAGTGCGTAAATAGCGGTACCGCAGGTTTGAGTCACTTAACTGGTCCACTTGCTGATATTCAGTCTGCTGGTAAAACAGGTTCAGCTGAAGTTAGCGGCTACGCTCATTCGACTCATGCCTGGTTTATTACTTACGCGCCTACTGATAACCCTGAAATTGCACTTGCCTGTTTTGGTGAAGGTGCTGGTCATGGTGGTAGTGTGTGCGCGCCGATGGCTAAAAAGATTTTTACGACTTATTTTAATAAAGTACGCAATATTGAAATTCCTAAACTTAAGCCACCTAAAGTTATCGAAGGTAACGATGCTACAGCAAGTCCTAGTACAGCGGCTAGTCCTGCTCAAGTAGCAAGACCAATTCACGATGCTGAAGTCGTTAATTTTAGTGAAAGTAATACTAATGCTAATTCTATTATCGAAAGCAAGCCTGATAATAATAGCAGTGTGATAGCGCCAGCCTACACTATCAGTGAACCAGTCTCACAAGCTAAACCAGCACGCCGCAAAAAGAAAAAACGCAGTTTCTTCGATATTAGAGTGCGTGATCGCGAACCAGAAAATGGTGGTTCTTTTGTGGTGCGTTAATATACTCTTTAAAAAATTAGCTAACTTTTATACTAAACACTTGCTTAACTTTTCAAAAATTTAAAGACCTATAGAAACAAGTACTTAAGTTATATTTATCATGGAATAGATAGTTGAAATATTCTATTAAATAGTTTTATCTAAGCCTTAATAAAGATTTTTAATTTATATTTTTTTTCTAAAATACACCCTAAATTAGAATATTTTTCTAAAATACCTTAAAATTTAGAATACTCTTCTAAATTTATCACTTTTTTATAATTTTTTTAAAATTGAAACAACTACAATTAGACGTATATATGAATAATTAAAGTAATCGATAGCACTCTATTAATTAGCATTATTAAATCTAGTAACTAAACATTTTTAAGAAATTAATCTAGCTATAGCTCGGCTTTATGTACAATTAAAATATGCAGAAAGTACTTTTATTGATCTTAGATGGCTGGGGACAAGCAGAAAACATAGAAGGCAACGCGATTAAAGCGGCGAATCTACCTAATTACACTAAACTTGTTGAAAATAATTCACATACTACCTTGCATGCATCTGGCGAGCAAGTTGGTTTGCCTGCTGGTATCATGGGTAACTCTGAAGTTGGTCATGAAAATATTGGCGCTGGACGTGTTAACAAGCAAAAGCTGACGATGATCTCAGATCAGACACGTACTGGTGAATTTTTTGAAAATAAAGTTTTAAAGCAAGCTTTCGAGCACGCAGAAAAACACAACTCTAAAGTGCATTTTATGGGTTTAATGTCAGAGGGTGATGTGCACTCACATCTAGGACACCTTGATGGCTTAATTCAGTTTGCTGATAAAGCTGGTTTAAGCAAAAGTCAGGTTTACTTGCATGCTATCTCTGATGGGCGCGATGATCCACCATATGTAGCCGCTAAATTAATGGCTAAGTACGAAGATAAAATAAATGTAGCTTCAGTTTGCGGTCGCTACTGGGCTATGGACCGTGACAATAACTGGGATCGAATCGATCGTTATTTCGAAATGGTAACAGCCAGTACTGACACTAAAGATATGCTTAAAGCTAATAGCGCAAGCGCTGCTATCGAAAATTTTTATAAGTATGCTAAAGATAACCAGGTGGTCGGCGATAGCGATGAGTTTGTTGAACCTACTTTAATTGATGAAACGGGTTTAATCTCAGCTAAAGATGCAGTAATTTTCTTTAACTTCAGACCAGATCGTGCGATAGAAATTTCAACTCGTTTTAAAGAATATCAGGATAAAAATTCAGATTTTCATTATGTCTGCTTCGCTGAATACGACTCTGATCTGAATTTACCGATAGCTTTTGATGAAGCGAGCCTACCAGAACAAAATTTCGAGAATGCCTTAGGCGAGTATATTAGTAAAAAAGGCTTTAACCAGTTTAGGGTTGCCGAAACTGAAAAATTTAGACACGTAACTATGTTTTTTAACCAACGTAATAAAAATCCTTATCAAGGTGAAGATAGACTACTGGTACCAAGCCCTAAAGTAGATACTTATGACCTTCAGCCTGAGATGAGTGTTGTTGAAGTAACTGATGGTTTAATTGAAGCGATGAAAAATGCAGAAAAAGACTATAAATTAGTAGTTTGCAACTTTGCAAACCCTGATATGGTAGGACATACTGGTGATTTCAAAGCCACTATTCAAGCACTTGAAGCCGTTGATCGCGAGCTAGCAAGAGTACTAAATACGGCACGCGAGCAAGGCTACGCTATGCTAATTACTGCTGATCATGGTAATGCTGACCAAATGCTTGATCAGGATGGCTCGACTAGAACAGCTCACAGTACCAGCCTAGTACCACTTATTTTGTATAATGCAGCTGACTTTAAACTTGAAAACACTAAACCAGAAATTAGTGCGCTTGCTAACATCGCACCGACTATTTTAGATTTAATGGGTCTTGAAAAACCTGCCGAGATGACAGCTGGCAGCCTAGTAGTTAAAGCTAAAGTTGAAGCTTAAGTACCGTATACAGTTAAAAAAACTTAATCTAAGTCAAGCTATAGAAATCAATTTACTATACAACAGTAATTAAGTATAATACTTGGCTATTATTATTTTGTTTAACCCAAGATTCAATGCCAGCTTAAAAATGCTACGTACTATATTTCAAATCTATGTATTAACTTTAATAAATATTAAAACTTAGCTCTCATAATAAGCTAAAACCTGAAAGTTTATTAAAACAGACGCTAAATTGAGCTGGTACTCATAGTTTTTAACATGTAGCCAGCACCACGTTTAGTGTGGATCAGCTTGCCGTATTTCTTTTCTTTAAGTTTAGATCTTAGATACCTAATGTAAACTTCAATTACATTACTTTCACCGATAAAGTCATAACCCCAGACTTTATTAAACAGAAATTCACGTGATAAATACTCTTCAGGATTTAGCATGAAGGTTCTAAGTAAAGAAAATTCTTTAGAGCGCAAATTAAGCTCTTCATCACCGCGTTTAGCTAATCTATTAAGTTGATCTAGCCAAAGATCATTATAGTTAAGTGTAGAGTTTGTGGTCGTCCCCTTACGTCTAAAAATAGCTCTAATACGCGCTAGCAGCTCTTCAGCTACAAATGGCTTAACAATATAATCATCAGCGCCACTATCCAGGCATTTTACCTTATCTTCTGTGCTATCTTTAGCTGTAATTATTATTACAGGCTGATCGTAACCATCTTCACGGATATGCTTGCATACTTCCTCACCAGATAAACTAGGCAGCATACAATCCAAAAGTATTAAGTCAGGATTACACTCCTGAACTAGAGTTAAAGCTTCCTTGCCATCGGACGAAGTGACCACATCATAACCCTCGTACTTTAGTTCAAGTTCAATTAATCTAAGTATCTGAGGTTCGTCTTCAACCACTAAAACTTTAGTAGAGTTGGGATCAATTGGCTTTGCAAGATTCATGACAAGTAACCTCAATTCTACATATTTGCCATGAACAATGTCAATCTTTATGCGTTATATTTATATATATGACAGTAAAACCAGCTTTTCGAATTGAACGAGATACTATGGGCGAACTTGAAGTTCCCACTGATAAATATTATGGCGCGCAGACTGCCAGATCACTTATTAACTTCAAGATAGGTTTAGATAAGATGCCAACTGAAGTAATTTCTGCTTTCGGGGTTTTAAAGAAAGCGGCTGCTTTAACCAATCAAGAATTAGGTTTACTTAGTAAAGATAAATGTGACTTGATCAGTAAAGCTGCTGATGAAGTAATTAGCCTAAAGCTAGTAGAGCACTTTCCTTTAGTAGTTTGGCAAACTGGCTCAGGTACCCAGTCTAATATGAACGTAAATGAAGTTATTGCTAACCGTGCCATTGAGCTTGCTGGCGGTGAGCTAGGCTCTAAAAACCCAATTCATCCAAATGATGATGTGAATAAATCTCAATCTTCTAATGATACTTTCCCGACAGCTATGCATATAGCAGCTGTTTTAATGCTTGAAGACACTTTGATACCTAAAATCGATAAGTTACAGCAGGCTTTACAAGAAAAATCTGAAAAATTCTCTAATATTGTTAAAATCGGGCGCACACATTTGATGGATGCCACCCCACTTAGCCTGGGTCAAGAGTTTAGTGGTTATGCAACTCAACTTAAAAAAGGTCTAAACCGTCTTAAATTAATTTTGCCTGACTTAAAAGAACTAGCTTTAGGTGGCACTGCTGTCGGCACTGGTATTAATTCTCATCCAGATTTTGCGGTAAAAGTAGCCGAGCAAATCGCTAAGCTAACAGGTAAAAACTTTATTACAGCTGCTAATAAATTTGAAGCTTTAGCAGCGCACGACGCTATCGTGATGGCATCTGGCGCACTAAAAACTGTGGCCGTTTCATTAATGAAAATCGCCAATGATATCAGACTATTAGGCTCAGGCCCTAGAAGTGGTATCGCAGAATTAAATTTACCTGCCAATGAACCAGGTTCATCAATCATGCCAGGTAAGGTAAATCCAACCCAGTGCGAAGCCTTAACTATGGTGGCAGCCCAGGTTATGGGTAATGATGTCGCGATCAATATGGGTGGTAGCACTGGTCATTTTGAATTAAATGTTTTTAAACCGATGATGATCTTTAACTTACTAAACTCGATGCGCTTGCTTGCTGATGGTGCGGAAAGTTTTACTAATAAGTGCGTAGTTGGTATCACAGCAAATGAAAGTAACTGCCATAAAAATCTGCATAATTCATTAATGCTGGTAACAGCTCTAAACCCACATATAGGTTATGACAATGCAGCTAAAATTGCCAAGTATGCTCACGAGCACAACTTAACTTTAAAACAGTCTGCAGCGAAGTTAGAAATTTTAACAGCTGAGGAGTTTGATAAGCTAATCGTACCGGCTGATATGATTCACCCTTAAGGCAAAGTGCTTAACAGAGGTATATTGTATTACCGTAGTACGACAAAACGTTAACAAAGCTTTTACACTTTACTCCGCCGATGACTTTTGATCTATAAATTTTTCAAATTTAGATTTAATTTTTTATAAATTATAGTTTTCTAAAGCAACTTATCTAAGAGTTACAAAAAATTATATATTTAAACTAAGGTTTAGCGATGCGGGTTCTGGCGAAGTTTAAGATTTCTGGCGCTATTTCATTTACAGCTTCGGGCACCCAAATCCAGTCGTGATCTTGGTAATCACTAGTAATCTTTTGTTTAAAGACACTGGGCATCACTTCAAAGTAAGCATCGATAGTTTCGTTATCTACAACTCGATCACCAGCTATTTTTAAAACTAGTAAAGGGTTTTGTAAGAAAGCTACTTGCTCGCGCGTTCGTTCGTTCAGTCTTAAGATCTGAAATAACAAATTAGGACTAACCTTAGTTACTTTATAAGGATCATTATCTGTAATATGACCGCTTTCTTGCGAGCTGGGTAACTCAACTTTAGAGATTTTACCAGTTAGTTTATCTAAAGCTAACTTAAACATTACTTTAAAAGTATAAGATAGACTAAACGTCTCCTGAGCGCCTTTAAAACCTGGCACCGAGAGTATTAGCTTATCATTGGTATCTAAATCAAGATTGCAAGCTATAACAGCGCCTAAGCTGTGACCTAATACTACAATTTCAGCATCAGGTTTTTCTTTTTTTAAGTTCTGGTAAGTTTTATTACAGAAATTCAACCAGACATTATAGTGATTAACATGTCCCTGAGGGCAGATTGCCTGAGCGTTATGCTCCTGATTATTAGTGCCAAATCCCGGCAAATCAGGATTAATTACTTCTACGTCATAAGTTTCCAGATATTTAATCAGGTTACCGAACCAGGAACCTCTACCACCTAAACCATGAATAGCAAAAATAACTTTTTTCATACTAAAGACAGATATGCACTATAATACTGATTATTATTCCTAAAACTGCGCCAGCCAGCACTTCTTGCGGACTGTGACCTAATAACTCTTTTAATTTAATCTGACTTAAATCTACATCGTCTGGCATTTGACGTATTAATTTATTTAGCACAGAGGCTTGCTTACTTGCTGAGCGTCTAATTCCCTGCGCGTCATACATAACCACAGCAGCAATCGCTACTGCGATCGAAAAAGCTATCGACCCAAAACCTCTAATCATACCGATTGAAGCTGATAGAGCAATAACTGAAGATGTATGACTAGATGGCATACCACCAGTGGTAATAAGCATTGAATAATCCAGACGTTTGTTTTGCAAGGCTGCAACAATAGTTTTGAGGATTTGGGCTGAGATATTAGCAATAACTACTGCAATAATAACCTCATAGCCTGTATCCTTAACGTTTTCGAGAAACAATATAGTCTCCAATTAGGTTTAATTTTTCGTTATAAATATTTATATCCTCTAAAGCTAGTTTAGCTTCTTTAATCAAATTATCTGCTATGGTCTGCGCGCGCTCTAAACCATAATATTTTACGTAAGTAAATTTATTTTGTTCTTCATCTTTTTGGGTAGCTTTACCCAAGGTTTCAGCATCACTAGTAACATCTAAAATATCATCAACTATTTGAAAAGCTAAACCCAGGTTTGCGGCATAGTGTTTTAAAGCTTTGATTTGTCTAAAGCTAGCATTAGCCATTAGTGCGCCGTTAGTAACAGCAAGTTCAAGCAGAGCGCCAGTTTTATATTTTTGCATAACTTTAGAACTTTCAATTTGCATAATGCTATCAGGATCTTGGTCAGCTTTTAAAGTTACATCAGCCTTAGTATTAGCCAGTTCAAGGTCTAAAGATTGTCCTATAATCATTTTTTGAATAGCTTGACCCAAGTTTTTAGTAGCTTCGATAATTAAACCATAATTAGCGGTAATACGCGATGAGTACTTAATTAGCACCTGATATGGATAGACCATTAAATAATCGCCTGCTAGTAGAGCTGTAGGTTCATCAAATTCAATATGTGTAGTCGGCTGACCACGTCTTAATTCATCATCATCCATGCATGGCAGGTCATCATGTACTAAACTACCGCAATGAACAAGCTCGATAGCAAGCGCAGCACCTAAAGCAGGGTTTTCTTCAAGTGGAATATGGTCTTTAGACTGTTTTATAGCTTCAGCAGCTAATAAAGTTAGAATCGGTCGTATACGCTTACCACCATTTAAACAGCTATAAGCAATCGCATCTTTTAGTTTACTAGAAAAACTGGAGGCCTCGAAAAGCAGGTCCTTATTCACCACTTCCTGTAGAATTGATTCAAACTCAATGTTATATTCTTTGAGAAAATCTACTACTACAGCCATCATTATATAATTTTAATACAAACTATCTTTTTTTTTATTGAAATACATCATTAAATTTAATATAAATAGTCTACATAACCCAAATTTAACTTAGATTTGATTACTTGATTAAACATAGGGGAAAGCATAAAATATGGCAGCAATTAATACTACTCAACAATTAGCAAAGGTAAGAACTAAGATAGATGTTCAACAACAAATCATTAACCGTTTAGAATTGGATTTACAACGTGCGATTTTAGGTGACGCTACTGTAACTGTTCCTGACATTTTAGCTGATATTAATGCTAGCTATGCTGGTGTACCAGAGGGTGCTGTTTTAACTGCAGCTGTCGAAACTGGTTTAGAACAATTCCAAGAAGCTGGTACTTTAGTAGGTGTTGAAGCTGACCAGACTGTTCTAAGACAAATGCTATACCAAGCGCGTACTATGTTAGGTGAATTGCGTATCGAAGAGCAACAGTATAATACTGAGGTTCAAGAAGAGAAATCTCGTCGTAAAGATTTAAATGACTTTGCGAAAGGTTAATTTACCACTTTAATAAATTTTAAAATTCTTCCTTAAACTAATAATATAGTTACATGAAAGCACTTAATCTAAATGGTTGGGTGCTTTTTTGTTTTCGATCTTAATTACTTTTTGGTATTTTTATGATACTTTTGCTTAGCTTGATTAAAAATTAAGCTAAATATTAACCAAATTATCAAAATACTTATCGTAATACCAAGATATACCTTCAAAGTAGCCGTATCTACCGAGTAGCAACCCCAAGCACCAAATATAAAGCTAACAAAGTACATAGTAAAGCTAATTTGTTTATGGCTCAAACCTAAATTCAATAATAGGTGATGTACATGTTCCCGATCTGGTTTAAGTGGATTACGCAACCTAGAAGCTCTTCTTAAAATTGCCCAAGTCACGTCAATTAATGGAAAGGCGAAAAATAGTAGCAAAGCTGGACTTAAAATACCCACAGTGACTTTTTTAGTTAAACCTAAACAAGACACGCAAGCCAGCACAAAACCAAGTAAATAAGCTCCATTATCTCCAAGAAATATTCTAGCTGGATTAAAGTTATATCTTAAAAAGCCTAAAGCTGAGCCTGCAATAGTTGCAGATAAAACAGCAGCATCAGGACGATACAAAAGATCACTTAAAGCGACTGCCCAAACACTAATCGAACAAATAATCGCCACTCCAGCTGCTAAACCATCTATACCATCAATTAGATTTATCGCATTACTAACAGCTATTAAAAAAATTACAGTTAATAGAAAACTCTCTAGTGAATTTAAAGTTAAATGGTCAGGCAAGCTGCTATCTAAAAAATACATAGGATTTACCATGTATTTCATCTGCAAACCTAGCACCCAGGTTGAACCAGCAGCTATAGTTTGGCAGAGAAGCTTAATCCATGGGTTAATAGGACGCAAATCATCACAAAGACCTACAACAAATATAATCGTACTGCCAACTAAAATCGCTTCTAGTTCTAAATGCTCGATACCACTTGGTGTGTAACGACCATAAATCACGATATAAGCTAAAGTGGTAATGATAGTTGCGATGAAAATAGAAACTCCACCTAATCTGGGAACTTGATTTCTATTTTCACAAAGCGCGCGCCCAGTTTCAGCTACCCGCGGCGTAAATAGCTGGGCGCGCTCCTTAATTTTAGGTGTGATAATAAAAGAAATTACTAGCGCAATTAAAAATGCCAGTGGTTGAGAACTAGGCAGCTCAAGGATTTGAGTTAAAGTACTTATTGCTAAGTTCATGGATTACATCTTTAATGGCTTGCAGCGTATATTCTAATGATTCCACTGTTATAGTATATGGCGGCATAAAATAAAGTATATTACCTAGAGGTCTCATTAAAATATGTCTTTTTAAAAAGGCTTGCTTCAAATAATCACCGATATTAGAACAATAAGCACTTTGCTCTTCATCTAGAAACTCTATAACCGCGATACCACCAATTACACGCACGTCAGTTACAATCGGATTCATCTCAATTTCAGGTACCAGCAGCTCGCGGCACATTTTCATATTAATGAAACGTACATCATCCAGGCGATTTTCACGCTGATACAGGTTTAAACTAGCTAGTGCAGTCGCGCAGGCGATTGCATTTGCCGTATAAGAATGTCCATGAAAAAATGTTTTAAGTTTAGAGTCAGCATAAAACGCCTGATAAATCTCGTCAGTACAAAAAGTTAGGCTCATCGGTAAATAACCAGCAGTCAGTCCCTTAGATAAACAAATAATATCTGGCATAATATTTGCGCGCTTGCAAGCGAAGTCTTCACCGGTACGCCCGAAACCTGTCATCACTTCATCAGCGATCATCAAAACATTATGCTCGCGGCATAGTCTGCGCACAGCTTGCAGAAAGCTTTTACGATAAAATTTCATACCGCCAGCACCTTGAACTAAAGGCTCAAGTATAATACAGGCATGCTTGTTAGGATGAAGTTTTAATTTATCTTCAAGTGCTTTTATACTTTGTTTTTCTGCAAAATTATAAGCTTCCTCTTTAAAAAGTTTCTGTTCATCGTGGGTCAGCGAAGTATTATTACGTTTAAAAGCTGGTGCTGGTGAAGGAATAAAGTCTACATCATAAAGTAAGCTTTTAAAAGCCTGATGAAAGATTGGTGTGTTAGAAGTAGACATGGTACCGACAGTATCACCATGATAAGAGTTGCATAAAGCTAGCACTCGGTTTTTATTGTAACTTTTCGTATTATAGAAATACTGAATCGCCATCTTTATGCCAACTTCAACAGCAGTAGAACCATTATCTGAAAAGAAACCATGAGTCAGCTTAGACTTACTAGGGTTATCTAAAGTTAAATCTACTTGAGGTAAAAAGTCAATCAAACTAGAGACTAGATTAATAGCTGGCTCATGTGTCATACCAGCAAATATTACATGCCCAAAGTCTTTTAGCTGATCTATAATAGCCTGATTTATATCAGGATGATTATGACCATGAATATTTACCCACCAAGAAGATACAGCATCAATAATTTTACTCTCTTTACCGTGTTTATCTTCTACATATAAAAACTCAGCTTGTGCCCTTTTAACTAAAAAAGGATCACCAGCTATTTTTTCTTGAGTATAAGGGTGCCAGACATGATCTCTATCTAATTCAAACAGAGTTTTTGCTTTTACTTTAGGCTTCATGTTTATTTATTTCTTTAAAGCACTTTTCAATTCACCGTTTTGGTGCATTTCCATAATGATGTCACAACCACCGATGAATTCTTTCTCTACATACAACTGAGGGAAAGTAGCCCACTCAGAGTACATTTTCATACCATTTCTAATATCTGGGTCTTCTAAAACATCGTAAGTTACGAAATCAGCGTCATAAAAATTAAGTGCTTTTACGACTGCATCTGAAAAACCACACATTGGTTGTTGTTTATTACCTTTCATAAAAAGTACGATGTTATCTTTCTCTAAGATTTCATCGAATCTTTTTACTAAAGTTGGGTCAAGATTATCTTTACTTAAATTATTTCCACCAATTTGCATAGTTATAATTCTAGCCTTTTTTAAGTTAAATTAGGCTTTAATCCTTATTAAAATTCTTAATAACTTGTATTAGATCTAATTTAGTATAAAAGTTTTACGAATTTAGTTAGTACCACTAGATTTAATAACTAGTGCATGAATAGATTCGTCAGCAAGTGGCTCACTTAAAATATCGTAAATTAGTTTATGTTGCTTAATACGACTTAAGTCATTAAAGTTAGGTGATTTAATAATGATTTCCCAGTGGTTACCGCCCTTAAGGTCAGTTATTTCCAACTCCTCGATCTCAAGTTTAGCTTTTAAACTTGCTTCGATATCTTGCTCACTGATTCTAAACATCATAATACAAGTGATTTTAACATTCCTGCGCTTTTAATGCGATCATAAAGAGGGTAAATATGGACTTTCAGTTTAAAAACGCGCTTATTTTAGCTAATGGCTCTTATGATGATTTAGATTATTATAAAAGTGAATTAAAGAAGTTCGATCTAACAAAATTAGTCATTATCGCCTGTGACGGCGCTTATCATATAGCTGAAAAACTAGAACTTAAGCTTGATTTTTTAATAGGTGAAATGGATTCAATCTCCCCTACAGCTTATACGCGCTTAATCAGCACTAGTGCGACTGCGGTTTTTAAAAATATTAGTGATTGCATGAGCGCTTTAAAAAATAATCTAAAAGTTATTAATGACCCAGATCAAAATAAAACAGACTATTTGCTCGCTTTTGAGCTAGCGCGCGCGCTTAAATTAGAAAATATTTTAGTTTGGGGGGCTTTTGGTGGTAGGCAAGATCATAGCTTAGCTAATATTTTAGAGCTAAGCAACTTCAATGAGCTAAATATAATTTTAAATAATGAATTAAATTCACTTAGTTTAGTAAAAAGCGAGTTACTAGGAGTAAAAAATAGTAGTGAAAACAAGATTAAAGTAATCGATGAAGCTTTAAGTCTTTATATAAAAAATACTGATACCGGAGAGCTTAAAGACTCTTTAAATAGCTCACCTAAAATTGTTAGCTCTAAGAATCTGATAAATAACTTAAGTGAGCGCACAGATAAAGCTTTTAATAAGCACTTCTTTATTAAAAAATTAAACTTAAGTTCAGATGAAGATCAAGCTAAAATATCAAGCTTCGAGCCGAGGAGTTTAAAAAATCAGCCAGCTTACATTAATCATTATCAAATCACAGGTTCAAAAGATGAATATCTATCGATTTTACCCTTAACCGAAATACAAGCTTTGAGTGTTAGTGCTGTAAAATACCCACTTGAGGGAGCATGCGCGCAGCCTGGCAGTCGACTTATCAGTAATAAGTTGATGCAAGAGCAGGTGGAATTAAGCTTTAAAAGTGGAACATTACTTGTTATAAAGGCTACTGACCAGTATTATATTAATTAAACAATGAATTTCTTTGATATCAGCAATCTAAATCTTTGGCTTATTGGTCTATATTTAAGCTTTATTTTCTTAATAAGTGTCCTCGATACTAAAAAAGATACTGATTTAGAAAGTTACTTTTTAGCTGGTCGCCGTTTGAGCATGCCCGCTTTTATTATGAGCATGGTTGCTACCTGGTATGGAGCCGTATTTTTAAGCTCCGAGCTATCTTTTAAGTATGGTTTTGTAACCATCCTAACTCAAGGTGTGTTTTGGTACATAACAGCTTTACTTTTCGGCTTCTTTTTAAGTAAGAAAATTAATAAATTACAACTTTTCACTTTACCCGGCGTACTAGCAAACGCTTATGGTAATTATGCTGGTATTATTTCAGGTTTTATCATTTTTTTAATGCTAAATATCGCGCCTTATGTACTTTCTATGGGTTTACTTTTAGAGCATGGTTTCGGCTTAGAGCGCGGGACAGCTATTTTAATTGGCGCAGCCATACCTTTACTTTATACTTTAAGAGGTAGCTTCCAAACTATTATCCTGACCGACATCATCCAATTCATACTAATGTTTGCAGCGCCATTAGTGTTGCTGAATGCCTGCTTTGATAAGTTTGGTGGTGTTGAATTTCTAAAAAATAATGTTGAGGCGAGTCACTTAACTATGACTGGTGAGATGCCTGTTACTCAAATCATAGCCTGGTTCGTGCTTGCTTGCTGGACATTTGTTGATCCTAACTTTTATCAAAGATGTTTTGCAGCTGACAAAGCTAACAATATTAAATGGGGTGTACTGGCAGCTGTCGCTTTTTGGTTAGTGTTTGATGTCATGATCACGACTTTAGGTGTGTATGCTTTTGCGACTATACCTGACGCTGATCCTTTGTTTTCAATCTTAGATTTATCTCAGTCAGTACTAGATTCTGGCACTCATGGCTTTGTATTACTTGCCTTTGCCGCGATTATCATGTCAACTTTAGACTCGTTTGCTTTTGTGACAGGTATGGTTTTTTCGCTTGATATTTATCATCGTATTAAGGATATGAAACGTTTAAATAAACTATATAACGATCGCACCATCGCTGAAAACTCCAAAATGAGCTTTACAGTTATGATGTTCTCTAGTGACGCCGACCGCAAACGTATCGTACTAGTTAGTAAAATTGGTATCCTACTAGGAGCAGCTCTAGCTATCGTGATCGCCTTATACAATACTTCGATTATAGAGATTATCTATACTCTGGGCTCGATTGGTGTTGGTAGCTTACTTATTCCTAGTGTTTTAGCCACTTATTTAGATAGACGTAAAAACTACCTAGGTACAGTTAGTATTTTATTTGCTTTTATTGCTGCTAGCTTGTGGGTTTTATATAATGGCTTGTTTGCTAGAGGCACTGATTACTTCTTAGGTATCGAGCCAGTTTATGTAGGCTTGCTTGTTTCAGGTGGTATTTCGTTTCTAGGTTTACCATTTGCGCCATATGCTAAAGTGATCGGACTTGAGCCTGAAGCTAATGTTGAAGATGACCGTGAGAGTATTCCCGCTGACTCTAAGATTTTGCAGGATGAAGAGTATTATAACCCCGAACAGAGTAAAGATATCCGCCTGTAATCAATCATAAATTTCATGTAAGCGCCAGCATAGATCATGTTTACATAAGCACAGATCATAAATTGTAACTTAGCTAGCAACAAATTTAAGCAGCAGCTAAAGCAGAATTTTCAGGTATTTTACTTATTGGAGCGCGCGTTGGGTCATCATTTTTAGTAGGTATAGCAGGTACCAGGTTTCTGATGCTTCTTACTAGACTTTGGACTCCATTATCGCGGGCAAACTGATCACTAAGACGATTTAGGGCATTATGAGTTCTGGTTTGAATAGGCTGTTTTTTATCAGCTGAGCTTTCTGGGTAATTAGTAAATTTTTCAAGTTGACCGATATTCTTTTTAAGCACCGCAACTTTCTTTGCATTAATTTGGTTATTAGAGTCATTGTCGATAGTCATTTGCTGCTCAAGACTTTTTTTCATATTATCTAAAAATTTCACCACCTTAAAATCTGCTACGTTACCAACTGCTTGAGATAGTTTTGTAGTAGATTGTACTTGGGGTTGTGAGTTGTTTATATTATTTAACATATGTTTGATTACCTTTAAAATATTAGATTTTTATTTTGAACACTTATTATAAATTACTGGCAGCCATAAATTTGATATGCAGGCACCCATTCAACACTTTTTTTTAATATTTGACAGATGAGGTAAAGATCATACTTTAGACCATATGAAAGCTTTAACTTTAAGATCGTGAGTTGATATAATTTTATTATGAATAAAGCTCAGGATGATCAAATCAGAGTCTTACTAGTCGACGATGAGCCACTAATACGCATGGATCTTAAAGAGATGCTTGAAGAAGCGCTGGTATATAAAGTGGTCGCTGAGGCTAAAGATGGCAACGAAGCTGTTGCAGCCGCGCTTGAATACACCCCTGATATTATTTTCATGGATATCAGAATGCCTAACTGTGATGGCATCGAAGCTGCTAAACAGATTCAGGCTAAAGCTAAGTATAAAATTCCGATCATCATGCTAACAGCTTATAGCCAAGCAGATCTATATGAAGAAGCCTCTAAGCATGGTGTTTATGCCTATCTAACTAAACCTATCAGAAGAGCGGATTTAGGTCCTAATATCGAGATCGCCATGAAAAGAGCCTTAGAAATGCAAGGACTTGAAAAAGAGCTTAAAAAGCTAACTGATAGATTAGAAACTCGCAAATTAGTCGAAAAAGCTAAGGGGCTACTAATGAAAAATTTTAATCTTAATGAAGATGAAGCTTACCGTAAAATACAAAAAGAAGCTATGAATAAACGCCTTAGCAATCGCGAAGTAGCTCAAGCTGTCCTAGATACCTTTAATGATGATCAAAAGAAATCTATAGCTTAGGTATATTTAGGTTCTCTAATACACGAATACATTTTTTGACTTTCAACAAAATTATAATTTATTTCTAAAAAACACTAATAATTAGAAAAATTTTCTAAATTTAGCATTTTTTTAGAATCCCAGTCTAAACATCTGATTTTTTTAGAATTATTTTCTAAGTTTAAAAAATCTTAATGCTAGCCTTAAAGGCTAAGTAATAGATATCTTGAAGCACTAAGTAAAATACACTTTTAGTATTATGTTTAAATTTTAAATTATTAAGTATGCTTTATTTACTTAAACAAACCTGAAACTGAACCGTTAGTATGAATACGACGTATCGCTTCTGACATAAATGGTGCGATGCTAACTTGTTTAATTTTAGATGATTGAAGCCAGATCGGCGCCAGTGGAATGGAGTCAGTAATGATTAACTGTTCGATCGGTGACTCTTCAATTCTTTCAAAAGCAGGTCCACTTAAAACACCATGAGTAGCGCAGGCAAACACACGATTAGCACCTTGATCTTTAAGTAACTGAGCAGCCTTGCACATGGTGCCAGCAGTATCAATTAAATCATCGATTAAAATAGCATCTTTACCCTTAACATCACCAATTACATTCATTACTTCAACAGTATTATGTTTTTCAAGGTTACGTCTTTTATCTACAATCGCGATCGGTGCGTCATCTAAGCGCTTTGCAAATTCACGCGCGCGCGCGACTCCACCAACATCAGGTGAGACTACTACGGTGTTTTCATAACCAATGAAACGTTTAATATATTCGATTAAAATAGGTGTCGCATGAACATGGTCTATCAAAGTATCAAAAAAGCCGATTATCTGCGAAGAGTGCAAGTCTAGACAAATCACACGATCAGCGCCAGCTTCACCGATTAGCTTAGCCACCAACTTAGAAGTAATAGGTTCTCTACCAGCTGCTTTACGATCCTGGCGAGCATAGCCATAATAAGGCATCACGACATTAATTTTTTTAGCTGAAGCGCGCTTAAGACAATCAATGATAATTAATAGTTCCATCAGGTTTTCATTGACTGGTGGATTAGTCGATTGAACGATAAAAACCTCACAACCACGAACACTTTCCTGGATCTGTACATAGAGCTCCCCATCAGAGAAAGGCTGAATTTTAATTTTACCTAGTTCAAAGCCTAGTTCTTTAGCGATCATTTTGCCGAGCAGTTCGTTAGCGCGACCTGAAAAAATCTTAATTTTATGCTCACTATCTTTTTGTAACTGAGTAAGAGTACTTGGTAGACCTAAAGTTTCCATAATTGCTTATTAGTATCAATAATATCAAAAATATTATGTGAACGCTTTAATTTTTTCTTAATTTTCTTTAAAGATAGCGGGCTTTTAGTTGACAATTATAAAGACACTTTTTACAACTTAACTAAAAATACCTTTAGCAGCGCCTTAACAAAACAACTTTCAGTAGTGACTTATGAAATTCATAAACTAAAAGTGGCATAATATATATATGTGTCCTAACTGTGTTTTAAATCAATCAGCACCTTTTGCATATCTTGGACCTGGTTTAATCTGTCTATTATTTTTAGCTCTGGGTTTCTTTTTTTACTACATGAGTAAAAAAGCAGAAGGTAATCATCAAAATGTTGATGAAGAAGATGCTAAGTACTCTGTTTTTGAAGATTAACTCGGCATTAAGCTTATCAGACTGTTTTATGCTGATAGCAGCTTAACTAATAGCTTTCTATCTTCGAGTATAAAATTTATAAACTATATTTATACTCGAGTGGTAGCACAGTCATGCGATTCTCATGATGGAAGCTACGATCACCATCTGTTAAAAAGCTCATAGTATAAGCTGCAAAGCTTAATATATGGTGCTTTTTTAAAGGTATGGTAAAAGTGCCTGGATTGTAAGGTAATTTTCTTATAATTTTATGAGTAACTAATAAATCTAAAATCCTCTTATCACAGCTAAATCGCTCTAAACTATTAGGCTTTAAAATTTTATATACACCAACAAGCAGCATTTGATGTTCGTTAATTTTAAATATATCATCGACTTCGCGTTGATAACAAGCCAAGGTGTCAGTCGTTGAACCTATATATACTTCAGCTTTAGTAGCATGACCGATAAAGTTTTTAATTTTATAAGGTAGGGCGATCATCACATCAGCATTCGGTGAAAATTCTCCCCTTAAATAGTTACCAGGACCTTCTTTTATATAAGTAAAGCCATCCGAATCAACTACATCACTATTATAAGCAGAGTAAAGATTCTTCTTATATTTCCTTTGATGACTGCGCCCAGCAGATAGATAGTTATATTTAGAGCGTATCTGCTCCAGTAGTTCTTGGTCTTTACTAGCAAAGTTTCTAAAGCTACTAGCAGATTTCCTAAAGCGCTCAGCCTCTGTTTTAGTTACTAAGTATTTTTCATTATCGACATAACTTTGATACCTGGGTATCTGATCATACTGCTTTTGTACGGCTTTAAACTTTGTATCTACATTTATTAAATGTGAATTACTGGCAGCAAGCACAGCATACTCATCAGGCAACTCTTGCATGAATTCATCAGCATCTTGCAAAACTTTAACTTGCCTGTCATTACAATTATCCAAACAACCTATCACAGTTTCAGCGTCTTCATCCTGAAAATTAGCGCCTGCTGCTGCTACTTCCACTAAACCATCTTCAATAGCTGAAAAGTCAGCTAAGTTATTAATTTGAGTATTTAAATGGTCCAATAAAAATACACTTGATCGAGAATGAGCATCTAAAGTATTGTTTGAAAATATAGCCCTCTTTAGAGAATCTGTTTCATTATCTAAAGATTTATTAAACCTAGTCAACTCTACTTGCAGCTTCTCGTAATCCTGCTTCAAGCCACCAGTTATAAAAATCTTATGACTTTCAGTCTCAGCTGAAGTCTTTAAATGTAAAGTAACATACTCATTTTCAATGAAAATTGGCAGCTTAAATTTAAGTCGACGCGCACCAGTAATTTTAAACTCACTTACTTCAAGCTGCCTGCCCTTAGAGTCTGTTAAGCTAACTTCTAAATCCTGATAGCGTTTAGCTACCACTATATCTATACCATGGTTAACATTTACAGCAGATGGTATTCGTCCAGTTACGATGCGAGCTTGCACGCCTGCATAACTCAGCATTAAAATACATAGAAGTAGACATAAATAATTCACTACATATCCTCCTTAACAGCTGCAGTTTCAGTAAATAAAATATTGGCAAGAACCCCAGCATCAGTTTCAATCACTTCAAAAGTTTTAAGTGGATGTATATCGTATTTAAAAATAGTAAGCTTTAATTCAGTAAAGTCATCTATATTAATTTGATCGAATGCCTTATATTTAGATTTATCAAGCACTGTTAAACTCCAACTGCGAGCTTTAAAGCGTACGTTATTACAATGCAGGATATTACTATTAGTAGTATCGTTAGCATAATAAAGCTTCATTTTACCTAAACGGTGATCAGTGAAACCATAACAGGCATATTTATTCTTGCCTATAGCCAATTGTGCCCCTGTAAAAAATGTATATTCATTTACACTACCAGGACTGAGGTCAGCAGCGCTGTTTAAGCGGTAAGTATCATAGGGATGGTCACCATAAATATAATCAATTTCAGCTGGCAAAGTTAAGTAACCAGTTTTATCTATATAAGTGCTAGCCGGAAATTCAAAATAATCAGAGGCAGTCCATTTACTTATATAATTACTAAAAGAAAGCAATTGGTAATAAGTCTTGCGCTTATTTTTTCTTGCGATAAGCTTATCTAAACGCTGGTTTAGGTCATTCAGCTCTCCGTGAACTATATAATTATTAGCTATATTGTTCATCAGATCTTTAACTTTATCTAAGACTACTGATGACATAGGTGAGCCCTCAGGATTTTCAATTATCAAATCATCCATTAATTGCTTATTAGTTAAATTATTATTGCGGTTAGTAGCTTTAAGAGTGGCAAGCTGATCTTTAAGCTCTTGAAAGCTAGTATTTTCGTATTTATATAGATAAGTTTCAGGGTTAGCCAGATGCTGATCTAGTACTTTAAAATCAGTTGAAAGCTTATTTAAATCACTTTGAAGCTGATTTTTCCTTAAAACCAAGGGCTTGGAATCATTAATAAATTTACTATTTACATTATGAGCACTGGTAAGTAGTTGAGGTGCACTAAAGATAGAATCTGATGAAATTTGCAAATCCATAAGCTGAGCACGCCCTGCATCAAAATCTTCTAGTAAATCTGTAAAGTTTCTTTTAGCGTTAACGAAGCTGTTTCTATAGTAATTCATCCTGTCATCAACAACTAAAGTATCTACTAATTTATTAGAGCTATCATCGGATTTAATTAACAGGGGATATTTCTCAATTACCGTGATATCTTTTCGAGGTACATAGCGGCTGAGCTTTAAAACAGCTAAGGTTTCAATATCTAACTTAGGTAATTTGAAAGTCACCTTATCTTGCCAATCACCACTTTCAACAATATCTATAACCACTGGTAGGTTAGTACCGTCATTTAGCATTAATTCAGCTTCGGTATTCTTAGCAACGTTATATGTTTGTAATTCAGTAGGGATGTATATTTCAGGTAGGTTACCATAAAGGATTTTAGCAGTTAGTCCTTTAAAAGTAATTAACAATGACATACATACAAAAATAATAGTTTTTTTATTCATCTTACAGATCCTCTGGATTAAATGTTATGTCAGCTCTAATCATAAATTTATCAGCGTTATTATTCGAAGCAGCGTTCAATCTTAAAACATTATTTCTATAAACCGTATATATTTTATTAGCTGGTCTTGCTAAGTTAGTTACATTATGTTTCTTTATATCGTTACAAATAATTTTGTTTGGAGGTAAGCTGTTTATAAAATAAGTGCCAACATAACCTAAGGTTCTACTACTGTTTTTTTTATAGCAGGCTAAATACTTACCATCAAGTATTAACTGAGCGTGAGAACCAGTTCCTACTATAAACTCCAACCGATCTGGAAACCTAAACTCACCTTTAGCTGGAAAAGAATATAAACCAGGTGCATAAATACGCTGAGTACGCCAAAATTCAGGATAGGGGTAAAAATATTCGGTCTGCGCTGAAACAATTGAAGCAGAGATAAAACCGTTTTCAAATGTCATCATCTGATTAATTTTCTTCGAGTATTCGGTATTAAAAGTACTTTGCTTAAGTAACATAGATTTAATATCTTCTACTATGCTTCGAAGTTCATAGACATCTTCATAAGAAAAATTATTCAATGTGTTTAAGCTTTTTAGTAATTTTTTACTGGTAGGGTCGGTATTAAAGTTTTCTAATTGAGCATTAAGGGTTTGGGCTGATACCAGAGCGTTTTCTAGTTCTTTTACAGATAGAGGCTCGCAGGTACTTTGCTTTGAAGTGCACTTTAACTTATCTACAAACTTCTGTTCATATGCTTCTAAGTCTTGCTTAACCTTATTAAAAACCTCCTTTTTAATAAGTAGATCTTGCTTTAATAAATCTAATGTACTATTTATACTCGGTATAACATTAGATACATTACTTTCAGCACTATCAATCAAACTAATAGTTTGATTATACTTTTTAACAATCACTTCATATGTTGACAGGTCAGCTTGGTAGTCAGCTAAATTTACAGCTAAATCATCAATACTATCTAGAAGTTCATTACCTAACGAACTATACCTATCATATGAAGCTCTAAATACTTCTGCTGTATTATTATCCAGTTCAGGATCATTTTTAATAATCACTGGCACACGTTGCTGGTTAATTATTAGTTCAGCCAAAATATCTTTGTCAACTTGTGGTATTTGATAGAAAAAATTACTATTCTTCACCTCAGGTATCATTTCGATAGAATCCAGATTTTCAAATTCTAAAGTTATAGTAGCTTGTGAAATGTCTTTAGCTTCAAAGCTTATACGCCTAGCATTAATATTGAGCCTATGCCTTTTACTTGGTTTCCCTTGCTCTCTAAGTAAAATTAACTTCTGCCCTTCAAGCAAAATAAAGGGTATATTACCAGCCAAAGCTTTAGCTAGTAACCCTTGACAATTAAACAAAGATATCAGAATTAAAATAAACTGAACTTGAAAGCTTTTCATAAGTTTTATATTTAAATAGTTCCTTTTTATTAGATTATATAAACTAAACTTTACGATTACTTTTCAATACATGTGAGTACAATTAGCGTTTTACTTGATAGGCTTAACAAAAATAAAGTTAAAACCTAAACTTTCATCTACACAAACTCGTTTTCTTTAACGTAAAGCTCAACTTAGGGTTTACTATAGTTTACTGAAAAATAATACCATAGTAAAAATCAACCATGGCTTAAACTTATTTAATGCCATAATGCTATTCTAAAGTAAACTTAATAGTCCCAAGCATCTCTCTACGCAGCTTTAACTTTTCTCAATCAACATACTTAAATCCACAGGCCTGGCTTGCAAAATAGGAGTCGAACTAGAGATAAAGTCTACTGCTAAGTTTTTATAATTCTTCAAATTCTCTAAGGTTATATTGCCACTTAATTCTATTTTCAGATTAGAGTTCCAGCCTTTAATATCATTAACTATTTTTTCTAGCATGCTAACTTCAAAATTATCTAGCATTATAATATCTACTTTCTGCTCGCATACAGTCTGAAGTTTACTTAAATTATCAGGATTAATTTCCACTTCGATTTGCACTTGTTTTAGATTAGCTTCATCAAGCTGCGCGCGACACGAACTAATAGCATCAGCCAAATCTAGATCGGTTAAAGCTAAATGATTCTCTTTTAACATCAGCATGTCACTTAAATTTAGACGATGGTTGGTATTCCCGCCAACGCTAAATGCCAGTTTTTCTAAAAATCTCAATCCAGGCGTAGTCTTTCGGGTATCCAATAACTTAATCTGACTGTCAGACAAGGCTAAAGCATACTCGTGACTACTATTGCAGACTCCTATGAGTTTTTGTAGTAAGTTTAAGATTATTCTTTCTGTTCCTAAAATTAGCCAAGATGTGGTTTCGATTTCTATAATCACTTGACCTTTAGCAAACTCTTCACCTTCGTTAAACTTTAAATCAACTTTAAAATCAGCTTGCTCGTCTTCAGGAATTTTACCTTTATACTTTAAGTACTCGAAGTACTTTAATAGAACCAACTCACAAACAAAACCACAACACATCATACCAGGCTGCTTGGCTATAATCTGCGCGCACACTGGAATATCACCAGACATAGTTAAAAAACTACTTAAATCACCATAAGGCTCATGATCTTCATGAATAGCCAGCTCAATTATACTGGTAATACTTTCACTGATAAGGTTTGACATTGCAGCTTTAAATTATAGTTTATTTAGTAGCTTTTATAAATAAGATTTCAGATGAAAAACAAGAATTTAGCTGCTATTAAAATAATAAAGCTAATTTTATAATGAATTTTCAATAGTTCCGCTGTTTTCCACTGATGACTTATAGATTAAGCTTCTTACTAAATATTTCTATTCTCGGGTGTCTTTGTTATATACTCACATTTTTTATCTAAATACCAAAATGTATCACACATCTCTTGATAATAGCCGGACATTTAAGATAATATTACCAAATGGGCAACATTAAAAACAGTTTTCTATATATTAATAATAACCAAGAATTGCAGCTTGGCAGCTCACTATCGAGCAGATATGCAAACAGAAATGAAAATACTGACAACGCTGAAGATAAACCTAAAAAAATAGCTTTCATCAGAAAAATGCATAGTCAAAGCATCGAGCATGGCTTGGAGGACTTTAAAGCAGCAATTGAAAAAGATGACTTTAGGCAGCTTAGAGAGAAGCTCACTCCAGAATCTAGCAGACCATTGCAGCTAAGCTCTTATAATAAGCTGCGTCATAGGTATAGATTAGAAGCGCTAATCTTGCAAGAAGTCATAAATAAAAATAAACCTAAAATAGCCCTTGACATTATCAAGGAGCTGCCTATGACTGAAAAACTAATAGGTTCTTTTGTTAAAAGTGCTCTTAAGGCTGAAAACTTCGATATACTAAAAGCACTATTAATTAAAAGTCCTCAGCATGTTAAGCAAGTTTTCAAGATGTTTGAAAATGAGCAAATTAAGTCATTTACGGATCAAGAAAAGTTAACCAGCGAAATCGAGAATAGCAAACCTCAAGCTATCGATGGTCTAGAAAATCCAGCAAAAGATTTCGAGCGAGAGAGTTTTGAGCATAATAAGTACTGTAAGCCAGCCTTACTTAGAGACAATATTTTGGTTTTCCCTCACCCCAATGAAGCTAAGTTTTTGCCTAAAGAAATTTTTCAAAATGTCAGCAAAGGCGACAACCTATCATTAAGTAACACCTTGAAATACATCAAACCAGATGATGCAGACCTACTGGCTTTAGCCGCGCGCCAGGATAATGATTGCGCGCTACGTTTATTGATTAATAAAAACCCCAAGATACTTGATAATTTTTTAAAAAAGGTTCTACCTAACTATCAAACTAAGCAAGACTTAGTAGAGCACATGCCCGCTGGATCTCATATCATTCATGATAATCAAAACCTTAAATACAAACTACCGCTAGAACATTCATTTCAATACGAAGCTTTAATTAGATTAGATTCTTTAACAGCAGCAGCAGATAAACTTAGTCCTTTCAAAGAAGACTCTAAAGAATTTCAGACTGAAAAACTTCTCTTAAATAAAACATTAACTAGTTTGTTTGATAAGAAGGACAGTCTTCTTGATCTGGAAGATTACTTAAATAGCCAAAAACATAGTTTAAAAACTTTAGAAAGGAAAGGCCGCAAATTTATTAAAGATTTAGAGGTACTTAAAAAAAGCTACTCTAAAATAAATCAGGTATTGCTTGAAATCGCCACCCACAATGATAAAAAGCTCCCAGCTTACAAACTTTTAGATGAGCCTAATTGCGCGCACCAAGTGGCATTAGAGAATCTATATAGTCTTAGATATGACTCTACAGCTAAAAAATTACTTGAATTTGATGATGTACTACTTGCCTATCAAGAAAACTTGCTAGATAGTCAAGATGGTTATAATCCTCAAAACCATCTTTCACCAGATATTGAAAACTACCTCAAAACTATTTCGAGCCAAGATCAAAAAGTTAATGAGCTTTCATTAATTGATACTAGTAATAGTTACAACTTGAAAGCTAGATACTATGATGATGCCAGCATGCAGGATCTCATAAAAAAGATTATGTTTAAAGGAGATAGTGGCGAACTTACTGCCCTTTTTAATGAAGGTGAATCGTTTAAAAAAGCCTTAAAGTCTAAAGTCTTAAGTAAAAATTTAATGAGTGAACTTAAGAATGAAACTACTCCCGAACAAAGTTTTATCTTTAAAGTGATCGATGCTTATATGTACAGCACTAGAGACTTAAATTTTCTAAAAAAGACATTAGCAGAATTCCCCGATTTGATGAATTTTCAGGACCCTCAAACTGGCACAAGTGTTTTGAGTAAAATAGTAAACAAGAGCTTTATTCTCAGTACAGACGCTAAGCCAACTCTACAAGGTTTAAAGCTAGCTCTTATTAAAAATTCTTTAAGCGACCTAAACCTAAAAAACAAACAAAGCAATGATGCTTTAGATACTTTTTTAAATAGAGTAGCTATAGAACTTAGCTTAAAAAATAACGAAAAGAAAAATCTTCTTCAACAGCATATAATAAACTTAGGCACAGAACCAACAGGTAACTATAATACCGAAATAAAGGCTGAAGAGCGTCAGCTTATAGAGGCTTTCGTGCAATTCCAAGACCTTAATAATAGCAGCCTTAAAGATAGTCTACACTATGAACTTAATGGCACGCATAAGAAAGCCAGTGATTCTAAATTTAAAAGCCTAGCTGGCTCACTTAGCAAACCAATTTCTGCTAATTCCATTAAAACTAAGGATAATAACAAACTTCACAAACTCTTTTATCAGCTTGCCATCAAGCAGCATAACGAGGTCATAGATATCAGACAATTAATTAGTGAGCTCATGCAACATGATGCTTTTAAAAATCAAATAATAGAAGAAAATAGTGTAGGTGATCGACCTTTAATGACTTTTGCTAGAACCGCCAGCAATAAACAAAGCCTAGATAATATGCTTCAAGTTTTTAAACAGAGTGGTGTCAATTTAAATTTAGCTTTTAAAAATTTTGACGGGTTTAAAGATATCTTTTATAGTGATTTAACTGGCGCTGGTTTGAGGCGCACATCAGTCACTCAAAATAGACAAATAAACTTATTTCCTAATCAAGAAGCGCTTGATAAATATAAAAACGAATATTTTTAGAATCTTTTAATGTATTGCAAGCGTGAAAGCATGCATTATTATATTGAGAACTGATATAATCTTAGTTCTGTAAAAATCATCATTATGGCTAAAGGTAAAAAAATCTTAGGATACATCAATTTGCAGCTCGAAGCGGGCAAAGCAAACCCAGCACCTCCAGTAGGTCCTGCGTTAGGTCAATATGGTGTCAACATTATGGACTTCTGTAAAGTTTATAACGATAGAACGAAGGATAAAATGGGTTTTGTAATTCCTGTAGTTATCACAGTTTTTGAAGACAGATCTTTTGAATTAACTTTAAAAGAGCCACCTGCAGCAGTTCTAATTAAGAAAAAAATTAACCTTAAAAAAGGTTCACCGAAACCACATATGGAAAAAGTAGGTAGTATTACTAAGGCTCAGTTACTTGAAGTAGCTCAAGCTAAAATGCCTGACTTAAACGCTAATGACGATGATGCTGGCTGTAATATTATCGCTGGTACTGCTCGCAGTATGGGTGTTGTGGTTAGATAGAATTTAAAATTATTGGAGAAAGCTCATGGCTAAATTAACAAAAAGACAAACTCTTATTTCAAAATATAACGAAGAAAACGAAAATCCAGTTAAAGCTGAAACTGCTATTACTTTATTAAAAAAGTTTATTAAAGAATCAGGTTCTAAGAATGGTAACCAGACTTTCGAAATTAGTATGCAACTTGGTATCGATACTAAAGCAAATGATCAACAGGTCAGAGCTTCGGTTTCTCTTCCAGCAGGTACAGGTAAAACTGTTAGAGTTTGCGTAATAGCTAAAGGTGAAAAAGTTCAACAAGCTAAAGATGCTGGTGCCTTTGAAGCAGGTACTGAAGAATTAGTTAAGAAAATCCAAGACGGTTGGATGGACTTCGATGTTTTAGTAGCTACTCCAGATTGCATGCCTTTACTTGGTAAATTAGGTAGAGTCTTAGGGCCTCGTGGTTTAATGCCTAACCCTAAAGATGGTACTGTAACTCCTGATGTTGCTAAAGCTGTTAAAGAGCTTCAAGCAGGTAAGGTTTCATTCCGTGCTGAAAAAACTGGCGCAGTAGTTCACATGCCT
The DNA here is from genome assembly GCA_964438425.1 of uncultured Gammaproteobacteria bacterium. Taxonomy (GTDB): domain Bacteria; phylum Cyanobacteriota; class Vampirovibrionia; order LMEP-6097; family LMEP-6097; genus CAYTKM01. Next base: position 218,274 of record CAYTKM010000002.1, on the reverse strand, counting down.
ATCGGTAAGTCAGAATTTGAAGTTCAAGATTTAATGACTAACCTGATTGCAGCTTATAACGAAGTTAAAAAAGTAAAACCAGCTTCATCTAAAGGTACTTACATGAAGTCTATTTACCTGAGTGTAACTCAGGGTCCTGGTTTTGAATTAGATCAAGATTCAATTGCTTTTGCTGCTTAGTAACCTAGCTAGTAAATTATAAAAATTAAATTATTAATTAGCCTGATAATTTAACTTAGCAAAAAGCATCTTCTTAATTAAAGGGTGCTTTTTTGCTAGTGGTTGTAATATTTTGTATATTTAAAGCAATAATATAATTATTTTAAATATATTCCTCACCTAAAAATATTTACAACTTTAAGCTATATATTAATTTACACTGCAAATTTTTCAATTTAAAGGTATTTCTTATTACTGTGATTTCATACATCGGTAATACCCGACAGCTTCGATTTTCATCTAGCTACTACCTATGGCAAGCTTTCCACTAAATTAATTCTTTCTAAGGTTCCGACCTAATTAAATCATACTTGGAAGTCCAATTCGAGCGTTTTATTTTAATTAAAATTTAAAGGCATAGCGAGCTTACTCTTATACTACGTTTAGACTTAACCTATCTAAACGATCTAAAGTTTAAAACTAAAATTATATTTATTTTGGAAACACAATCTTAGACTATATTTTTTATTGCAAGATTATCATATATATTGGAAAAACCACCTGAAATCATTTCGTGCACTAACAGTTTCAAAAGTAATTAAAATTTAAAAATATAAAAGCAATCGTTATCTTATACATTTAGTTTCGTATTATTTAGCATTAAAAGTATTTAAATTAAGTGCTTAAGCTTGAAGTTAAGTTTAAGTTAGAAATGTATATTTAATGCTAAGGTAATTTTAATATGTCAAATACTAAGCAAGAACTTTTTAGAATGATGCAAATGCGTCCGGTACAAGAGAAAAGTGATGATTTTCGTTATATTTTTGTTACTGAAAACAAAAATACTGAACTTAACGCGAAACTTCAAAAAGTTAAGACTAATTTTGAAAACGTTAAACGTATCTCAAAAGAATTTTTAGCATCAGAAAAATTTTTAAATAGCTATAGATCGGATAGATTAAATGAAATTACTAGAATAATCGAAAATAATCGCCAGCACCCTGATTATAATCAGATGCGTGGTCGTTTATATGAACTAACAAACAACGATTACCATGGTTTTATTAGAGAGAATTTAGCTCAAGATGAAGTTGATGCGATGTGGGATTCACTAACAGCAGCAACTATGTCTCAGCAAAAACCAGCTGAAAGAGAGCAACTAATCCAAAACCTTAGAACTCAAAACTTCTTGCAAGCTTTAGCAAAAAACCCAGATAGCTTACATAATGATCATGAAGTTAAAAGATTACTTGAAGCCAGACCAACACTTGCATCTATGAGTGAAATGAAGTTTCAGGCACGTAGCTTTGCTAAACAAAAGCCAACCAGAACCGCTAGAGAAAATTTAGATTTTAGCCGTAAAATACAGCTATTAAACCGCTCTAAAGATTTAGAAGCGACTAAAAAAGATTTAAAAAGAGTCGAAAAGCTTCATATTCAAGAGATTAAAAAGAATTATACTCAACTTAACACTTCTAAAGAAGTCTTAAAAGATATTCAAATAAATAATAATACTGATAAAGCGACTTTAGCTGTTAAAAGTCTAGAGTTAAATCCAAGATTCAATGTAACTAAGATGACCGCGCGCGACTTTAACAGTGTTAAATTAGACAATAACAACGATTCAGCATTACTAACTAAAAATCCTGAAATTCTAAACGCTTTAGAAGAAGAGAATGATCTTTATATAATTTCCACTAATAAACAAAAAGCTTCTATTTTAAGTAAAAACATTCAAAAAAAATTAATGGCAAAATCACAAAACGTTATCAAAGAACTTGATACGGGTTTAGATGAAGAACTTGAAGTTGAGCAAGCTAGTGAAGAAATCGAAGAGAAAATCACTCAAGTGAACCGCTTTATGATGCAGGATTTACCGACTAAATCGATTGTTAAGCTAACCCGCCTGCAAGAAACCATGCAAGCACAAGCTGGCAGATATAATTACGATCAGGAAATTACAGCTGTTTTTAGACCTAAGGCTGACTTTAGCAGATATAATCCTAATAAAATCACTGGCGCTTTTAAAGTCTTAGGTATCGGTGATCTATTAAAAGTAGAGCAAGAATTAATCGATTATAACGCTGGCGAAGTTTCACATGTAGAAAATGTTTTACAGTCTCAATCTAAAACAAGATCTTTCCGTCGTAAGTCTTCGCAGGAAGATACTATTTTCGTATCTGAGACAGAAGAGCAGTCAAGTGCTTATGATCTGCAAAGTACTAAACGCAATTCTATGCACTCAGAAGTGCAAAGTCAGTTACAAAGAGAGACCAACGCTAAGTTAGGCATAAGTGTTAGTGCAAGTTATGGTCCTGTAAAGCTTAGTACCGATGCTAACTTTAGTTCGCGCACAGCTAAAGAGCAAGCGTCTAAAATCGCAACTGATTTTGCAAAAGAAGTTACTGAAAAGTCAGCAACTAGTGTAAGCACTAAGGTTCAAGAAGAGCGTACTAGTACGACTAGAACTGAAGTTGAAGAGCTAACTTCTCATAATTTTGATAATACTAATAGTAACGAGCATGTAGTAGGCATTTACCAATGGTTAGATAAACGTTATAAAAACCGTATGGTAAATTACGGCAAGCGTATGATGCTTGAATTCATGGTACCAGAACCAGCTGCTTTTTATAAATTTGCTAAAAATAATCCTATCGAAGAAGAAATGGATGTAAGTGATCTACCTACTAAGCCTGATCCAATCGGTAGTTTAAGTGCTTTAGATATTACTCGCTATAACTATATGGTACTTGCTGCTAGGTATAACGTAAGTGGTATTAAAGCTCCGCCAGCTGCAACGCAGGTTATCGGTGGCATTATCACTAAGGACTATACTAAAGATCAGCAAAGATCAACTCAGGTTAGTAAAGAGATTGTTATCCCTGAAGGTTATAAAGCAAAGTCAGCAGAAATAGACTACAGCGCTGCCTGGAGTAGTAAGTCAGACTGGTCTTTATACCTTCTAATCGGTGATAAAAAGTATAGAAAAGATAGCGCTGATTATGTAAGGCTAAACGGTGAAGTAGGGACTCTAGCTTTAGGTTTAATGTCTAACTTAAAAGCTGTTGTGATGAGTATCGAAGTTGAATGTGAACTTTTAAAAGAAACTTATCAGGAATGGCAGTTAGACACTTACGAAAAAATTAGAGCTGGCTATGAAAGAATGAAGCAAGCTTATGATGATGCTATGAGCCAGGGTGAAATTGAAGTAGGCGTGCAAATCTCTGGCAATAATCCAGGTCAAAACCGCATCATAGAGCAGACTGAACTTAAAAAATCTTGTATTAGAATTTTAAGTAGAGATAGCTTCGAGCACTTTAACGCGATGAGAGATAACGTATCTTATGGTTATCCTGAGTTCGATCTAAAAGAAGCTGAAGAAGAAGGCAAGTTTGTGCAGTTCATGGAGCAAGCTTTCGAGTGGGATCAAATCACTTACTTAATGTACCCATACTTCTGGGGACGTAAAAACAACTGGCTTGAAATTCAGGCAACTAATGATAACGACCCAGTTTTTGAAGCATTTTTAAGAGCAGGTTACGCTAAAGTAAACGTACCAGTCAGACCTGGTTACGAAGATGCGATTAATTACTTTATTCACACTGGCGGTGAGATCTGGCAAGGTGGCGAAGCGCCTGTTATCGATGATCCATTATATGTATCAATAGCAGAAGAGCTAGCAGAGCCGGAAGGCGAGCAAGTGGGCGAAACTTGGGAAACTAAGGTGGCAACATCACTTGTGATGATTAATAAGGAATCTCAGTTACCAAGCTGGAGTGAAGCTTAGTCATGGAATATATAAAAAAGTCGGATATTAATTATCTGGTTTTTGAAGGTGGCGGGGGAGCAGGTAATGCTTTCCCTGGAGCCTTGCAAGCATTAGTAGATGAAAAGATACTGGAACATAAAAATAATCTAGTCTCAGGTCAGATTAAAGGTTTCGGTGGTGCATCTGCTGGTGCGATTAATGCTTTATTTTTGTCTTTAGGTTACACACCTGAAGAAATGGTCAAGCTTTTAAATTTACCTGAAAATGATTTTGAAAATTTTTTCGATACGCCTGATATTAAATATAGACCTTATATAAATCGTAGAACTAAAAGTACTAAGTATAACGATGACATAGCAGCTTTAGGTCAGTATCTGGCTAAAACTAAGATCTTCGGCTTCATGGAAAGTATCTTTACTAGCTATTTTAGTTTCTTTTTAAGTGCTAGTAATGCTGCTTTAGTCGCTAAAGCTACTACAAGTATAGGTGCTAAATTAACAGCAGCTAAAGTAACTCAATTATATGTCTTTATGTTTGGTTGCTTTTTAACTGTGGTTTCATTTGTAATGTTCGGTAAGATGCCAGCTAAAATGGCTAAGCAAATCACTAACAATGTATCTAATAAACAAGTTCAGAAAAACCTTTTATCGCACTATGGCATTTTTCCAGGCTTTACTTTTAGAGATTTTCTGGCTAAATATATTACCACTGCTGTTAGAAGAGTTAAGCAAACTAACACCGACACTATAACCGTACGCGGTACCACTAAAAAAATGTCAGAGATTACATTTGCTGATCATAAGGAAATCTTTAAAGTTGACTTGATAGTTACTGGTACTAATCTTGAGACTCTAAAAAGTTTCAATTTTTCAGCTAGCACTTCACCAGATTTCCCAATCGCTGATGCTGTTAGAATTTCGATGAGTATTCCATTTGCTTTCCAACCTTTAATTTTAAGAAACGAGTCTGATTTGAAAAAAGTTGCTAGTAACGCAGCTCAGCGCGCGCAACTAAAAGGTGTTTGGGTTGATGGTGGTCTACTAAATAACACTCCAGTCGCTGCTTTTGATCAGATAGCAGGCTCGCACAAACATACTTTAGCTCTAAGATTAAGAAAAGATGCTCGCACTGAGGTTAGTAGCATTTTTAGCTTTTTAAAAGTGTACCCACTTAGTTTGGGAATTCTAGGTACTGGCGAAGCTTATGTAGATAATGGCGGTAATTTTACTAGAACAGTAATTATTCCAGTTAGCGAAGATGATCTGGGTCTGTTTACTTTTAAACCAGATAAAAAGACCTTTGAAAAAGTTAATGATGAATCTAGCAAAGTAGTTAAAAAGTTTTTTGAAGATATTGCTAACATCGAGAGACTGCGTAACCAGATAGATACTGGTAGTAAAAATAGACCCGTGGCTATTCCATAAAATAATTAGGCATTTATAATATTTTTCTAAATTTGACCAAATATTATAATTATTTTCCAAATTCCCACCTTTTTTTAGAAAATAATTATAAGTTTTAAGCTTTTTTATAAAATTTTTATAAGCCTTTAATTTTATAACTTTTATGAGATTAATTAATGAAACTTAAAATATATAAAAATTTAACCAGCTTAATTTAGGTTCAGTTTAAAACCGTTGGTAATTTGCTCTGTCACTTTCTTAAGATCAAACTTTTCTGTTTCAGCTAGATTAATGCCGCATAAACCTGCAATTTTATTTACAGTCGGATAAATCATTTCTGGTAATTTTTCATGTAAAAATTTATTTTTAGAAAGATTACTATCTTCTTCACTTTCAGATTCTTTTAGTGAATTATTAGCATTTACATAGCTTAAGCCTGAAAACAACATACCTGAAGCCGCCTTGAGAGGTTTACTAAGATCAGGGAAAGCTGCGCAGAGAGTTTGTCTACTGATAAGCGCTAAAGCTTCCAGTCCACAGATCAAATCTTCAAAGCCAGTCATAGTAGCAGCTTTAGCATCTACATTTTTAGGATCTAGTTTCTTAAGCTTATTTGCGTTACTAATTTTACCGCTATAAGTTAAAAACATCAGTAACGATGGCAGCGCTAATGCATTTTTACCCACTAATTTAAAAGCTTCAAGTAATTTGTTATCGCCAGCTTCGTGTTTTTTATTCGGTATCAGTAAACCCAGCGCGCTAAAGCCTGCATTTAACATAGAGCCAGATTTTAAAATAGTAGCGAAAACCTTATCTTTATTTTCTGCAAAGTAAGCCTGTTTGTTGCTTTGTGTAGTAGCTTCTTTAAGACCTAGCTTCCCTGCAATATTAACCAAGTTACCCTGAACTTTAGGACTCAGCTTAGCATTGGTGAAATATTCCATTACGCTATTTAAACCATACATAATGGTGTCAGCTGGCATATCTAAAGGGTTAAACTTACCTTGGTGGCAAGCCTCAGCTGTAGCTGAAATACTAGAAGCTACAATTTCACCTAAAGCCGCGCCAGCAGTAGCATTTTCAATTTTCCCCAAATTGTTTTCTAAAGCCTGTATATTTTTTTTATTATGTGACTTCTCTGCTATTTTACATAGCTGTTTTAATTCATATTCAGCATGCAGGGCCGTTAGCTCTTCAGCACTTGCTGAAGAATTTTTGTTTTTAAAAGTTGATTTAGGATTCGGTTGAGCTTCACTTTTAGTCGGTGAAGTAATTACAGTAGGCTCACTTACAGCAATCTTGGAATCGCCTGAGCTATTTAGATTGTTGGGTACGTTACTAATCGACATATATTCATTCTTTGAGAATTATTCTCATTAAGATGCGTAATTACTATTTTAAACCTTATTGAGAAACTTTTGCAATAAATTATTACTTTAATTTATTATTAAAATCTACATAAATCTAAAGACCCTTTACTGACAACCAATATACAGTTAAAGGTACTTGATATTTAAAAACAGTGGCATAATATCAATATGATTTTAATCTGCTCTGCCTGGCATCAGGAAAGTATGTATCTGAAGCAAGACTGGCTAAGCGGGCAGCAAGCAAAAATTTTGCATACTGGTATCGGTTATCTAAATGCCTACAGCACGCTCACTCAATTTTTTAAAAATTATGATTTAAAAGACTACCAAGCGCTACTTTTTATCGGTACCGCTGGTCTTAGTCGAGCGAGTGAAAGTAACAGAGATATTAAAATTGGTGATTTAGTTCAGGTAAACGAAACTTGCCTGGTTCATCATACACAAAACCTTAAACTAACATACTTACCTAGAGCTTATCCTAGTTATCAAGCTAGCTATAATACTAAGCAGTTGATTGATACTAGTATCAGTAAGCTTGCCTCAGCAAAATGTTTTAGTGCACTTGAAATAACTCAAAATACGCGCCTAAGTGATTTACTTTTAAGTGAACATAAATTAACTCAAGCACTTGAAAATATGGAATTGTATGGAGTTGCTAAATTTGCTTATGATTACCAGCTAGAATGGTCATCTATACTCGGTGTAACTAATTTTACTAACCAAAACGCTCATCAGGATTGGCTCAAAAATCACAAGTTAGTATCTAAGAGTTTATGCAAGTATTTAATGCAAATTTAAAAACTAACAATTAATAATGATTTAAAAAGTTTATAAACCACTACAACCCTGATTTAGACAGGTTCTCATTTAAAGATACTAAAAGATCTCCTCAACACCAATTATAAACAAAACATTAAACCTTAAGAAACATAAAACAGTAAACAAAATGTTAATACTGAAGACTAATTTAAAAATCTTAAGATTTCTGTAATCTACTTTTATAATAATGTGTATGAGCCAGATAACATATCCAACAACAGTTCAGCCCACTCCTAACTTTAATAGTCAAGCAACGGCGCTCAGACAGAACTTCTCAAACTTTTTTCCAGAAACTCAGTTTCCAGATAGAAGCTATCAAAATAGACAGATTGGTCAGAATTTAGCACACGGTACCGCAAGTAATCTAAATCTTCAATCTGCAAACAGCAAACAACCAGCTAACAATGCGGTAAAGTTTGATAGAGCTAATTCAAAAACTGCAAACAGCAAACAACCAGCTAACAATGCGGTAAAGTTTGATAGAGCTAATTCAAAAACTGGCCTAGCGCAAGTTGCTGAGTTCTTTACCACTGGCTCTGGTGAATTTACTAGTAAGTTGAAAGACTTTTTTAACTAATTTAAAATTATAATTTATATAGTTGATCTAAGCATACTGGGGCCTACAACTTTAATAGAACTGCCTTATCAGCATTTATGATTCTAGCCTCGCCTGTTTTTTTAATACTTAAGTTACTAAAAACAAATTAAAAAGAGCAGCGAGTTATTAAACAAGTATTTAATCAAGCTTAGTATACTAGCTACTTCAATTTAATTTGCTATCATTATAAATTACCGAAGTTTTGTAGATCTATTATAAAATTTTGCAAGAGTTAGAAATTATGAAAATCACTGGAAGAGTACTTAAAGCCTTAAAATCTAATATTGATACCGATCAAATTATCCCAGCGCGTCATTTGACAGGTATTAGTAAGACTGGGTTAGGTAAATTTTTATTTGAAGATCTACCGAGTAATCCTTTAGACGCTTTTGATCACGAAAATGCAAGGTTTATTTTAACTTTGGATAATTTTGGTTGTGGCTCATCGCGCGAGCATGCTGTGTGGTCGATTAAAGACCGTGGCTTTGAAGTAGTGATTGCAGTTAGCTTTGCCAGAATCTTTGAAGATAACTGTTATAACAATGGTGTAGTGCCAGTTAAGCTAAGTGAAGAAGAAGTGCAAGAAATCGATCAGTCTTTAACCAAGCCAGAACATGAAATCTCCATAGATGTTGAAAAACAAGAACTTTATGTCGCGGATAAAACTTACAATTTCGAGCTTGATCAACTGAAAAAAGAGTTTATTTTAAAAGGTGGCTTTATGAAGTTTCTAGATGCTAAAGTACCTGAAATTAAAAAATGGGCTGAAGCTAATATATAGTCAGCTTTTAAGCACATTTCGATACTTAGTTTCTTTAGGATCATTTTAATAGATTAGTTATAAGTAACTGCATTAATTTCATAAGATTATATTCAATTTTTATATATTTTGCATCATCGCAAGTAAATCTTCGTATTTAGTAGCATCATGCACATCTTGTTGTAAGATTTTCAAGATCGCAGGCATGGCAGCGACTGCTTTATCTATAGCAGGGTTGGAACCCTGTTGATAAGCGCCTATATTTATTAGATCTTTAGCTTCATCGTAACTTGCCATAAGCGCTCTAATTTGACTGGCTAAAGCCTTATGCTCGCTTGATACTATAGAGTTCATCACCCTGCTGACTGACTGTAAAATATCTATCGCAGGGAAATGATTTTGATGAGCCAGCTTGCGCGACAGCACAATATGTCCATCTAACACACCACGCGCCAAATCTGAAATAGGCTCGTTCATATCATCGCCTTCAACAAGCACTGTATATAAAGCTGTGATGCTACCTTGGATGCCCGTACCAGCTCTTTCGAGTAATTTAGGTAGCATACTAAACACACTTGGTGTATAGCCACGAGTCGCAGGCGGCTCGCCGACAGCTAGCCCAACTTCTCTTTGGGCAAGAGCTACTCGAGTTACACTATCTAACATCATCAGTACGTTTTTATGTTTTACATCACGAAAGTATTCAGCGATACTATGAGCAAACAAAGCGGCTTTAATTCTCAGCAGAGCTGGCTGATCGCCAGTAGCAACGATAACTACAGATCTTTTTAAACCTTCTTCACCTAAGCTCTCTTCAATAAATTCACGCACTTCGCGGTTTCTTTCACCAATTAAAGCAATCACATTCATATCAGCATTAGCATTTTTAGCAATCATCCCCATTAAAGTACTTTTACCGACACCAGAGCCGGCGAAGATACCAAGTCTTTGTCCCATACCACAGGTTAAAAAACCATCAAAAGCTCTCACACCAAAATGAAGCTGCTTTTCAACTCTATTTCTAGATAAAGGGTTTAAGTTTTCTTTAGCCCACTGACCGCATTTATGCTTCGGCTTAAAGTTTAAACCGACATCAATCGGCTCCCCGAAAGCATTTAAAACCCGCCCTAATAATTCATCGCCCACGCCGATTTCCAGCTGACGACTTGTCGGTCTCACCTCAGCGCCTTTTTTTATATTAAGCATTTCACCAAGTGGCATAAGTACCGTACTATGCTCGCGAAAACCCACCACTTCAGCCTTAAGTTCACTGCCTGCACAACTAATGTAACAAAGCTCGCCAAGCTCAGCTTCAAGTCCATCAGCTTCGATAATTAAGCCAATGATCTGAGTCACCCGCCCAATACTACGCTTAGAGTTTTCTAACTCTATTCGCCAGGCAAGTCTTTTAAAATCTAAACCAGGATTCATATACTAAGATTTAAACTCCTCCATATTAGAAGCATCTAGCACATCTATCGGTTCAAATTCAGAGTTTTCAGTATCGCTTGAGCTTTTGGGATAAGATTCATTAAATGCACCTGAATCATTTACATTTTTAGGCTGCTTAGGGGTTTCAGCCTCTTCCTGATTACAGTTTTTAGTACTATTTAGATTTTCGGCTGTGGTATTGTTAGCACTATCTTCAGGATCTTCTAAAATCTTCGCTTCAGCTTTACTTATGGTAGCTGATGAGTTATCGTCTACATGCTGGTGATCACGCTCACTTGCGATTTCACCATGTGACTTACTAAGATCTAAAGCAAGCTCATTATCAGGTGCTGGTTTAGCAAGCGAGCTTAGCTCTGAGGTCTCATGTTCCATTAACATTTGATTTAACCCAACCTGCATATCTATCTCTTGCTGCGCAGTAAAGTCTTTATTAGATTTAGCAACTAAGTTTTCTGGCTTAGACTCTTGATCATTAGAGTTTTCAGTGTTTGCTGGGCTAGTAATATCTTGGGTGCTATTTTGAAAATCTTTATCTATTTTATCAGCTGTATCAGTATCATTATTACCTATTTCATTTTCTTGCGCGCTGCGCTTAGCCTGCACTTGATCTAAAGTCTGCTTGAAATTTTCAGGTTCAAGTTGGTTAATTTCACTTTCCTGCAAGCTTGTTTTAGGTACATAGCTTGCACTTGGATTTTTCAGCTCATCTAAGATAGAGTCAAGCATTTGCCCGACTTGGGTATCAAGTCTAAAATCATAGCGAGTTCTTTCATTTTCAAGAATCATATCGTTTTCACTTAGTTTGGTAGACTCAAGAACTTTAAAATTTTCAACTTTAGCTAAACCTGTGTAATTCGCTAATTTTTCGCTTATATAATCGCTGTATTTAGGATTTAGATATAAGTTTAAATTGCAGGTCAGATCTATTTTATCTAAAGCTTGCTTAACAGCAGCTAGCAGCATATCAGGGTCACTGAGCTCTTGACCTAAGATTTTTCTAGCAAAAGCACCGACAAATTCAACTATACTTTCTTCTTGATCTTTTATGATAGTCTGCTTTTCTTGCTCTAATTTGTTAATTAAAGTTTCCAAGTGAGCAACTAAATCTTTAATTTCAGCTTTAGCTTCAGTTTCACCCGCCTGATAACCTTGCTGGAAACCTTCTTCTTCGGCGCGCGCGCGGGCTTGCTGGATATCAGTTTCAGCCCGCTGAAGCAGGCTTTCAGCCTCAGCTTCAGCTTCAGCGGTTAGCTGATGCGCGCGCGCTTTAAATTCAGCCTCAGCTTCAGCAAATCTTTCTTGCATGATTTGCTCTTTAGTCATTAGACCATTATATTCATCAGGGTTTAGACCACCGATAACGATCTTTTGATTACTTGATTTTAAATCACCTGCTGATAGCTTACGTTTCATTTGTATTAACTTAGACCCTATTTTTTAACTTCATAAATAAATTTATTTTTTTACTTAACTCTCTTTGTGAAAATACCTTAGACTTACTTTGTACCCAACTTAATTAAACACTTTAGCTTCAGACTTTATCTATCATTCATTTAGCTACTTGCAACTTACTTAAACACTTGAAATTAACGCTATCTTTAAACCACTTAGTCACTTGCAACACACTTAAAATCAAAACTATATCTAACCTACTCAATCATATTTAAACACTTTTTAAAATTAAACAGGTCCAGCCCCAGTATCATTAATATAATTCTCTAAACTCTTAGCTACGGCTCTAGGGTTATCATCGATGGTTTTTTCCAGCTCTTCTTTCATCTTCGCGATAGTTCGGTTACCATCAAGTGAAATCTTCTTACTATAAGCCAGCTCGGCTTCTTCGATCTTACCGTCGATGTCACTTAAGATAGCGACTTCATCTTCATCTAGTAAACGATCTATTTCTTCATTACTGCTATTAGCCAATGTACGCTTTAAAGCTCCAAGTAAAACTAGAGTTACTAAACCACCGACCAGTAAAGTTACAAACAGCGCCAGATATTTCTTAACTGTAATACGGTGCTGCTGCTCGCGGCGTTTTTTATTTTGGCGAATAGCTTCAATATCAGTGTAACGTGAAGATGAAAATTTAATACCCGTGATGATCACTTGATCACCGCGCTCTGGGTTCATGCCAGCTGCAACTGAAACAGTTTGCCTTAAAGTCGCTCTTTCTGCCTGACTTAGATCTTTATTAACTACTACGGCTACTGACAATTTTTCAAGTAATCCAGAAGCTTTTTTGACTTTTTCAATTCTTTTACTGACTTCATAGTTACGTGTAACATCTTCTTTAGTATAAGCATTTTCATCTTTACCCGTTGGGCGCACCTGCAAACCTGTAAAGGACGGTACATTATTAGTAGTACCAGGTACACCGACCACCTGCACGCCATCACGTGCATAAGTTTCTTTTACAGTTTGCTCACTACGGACGATTGGTGCCTGCTTTTTACCTTCGGCATCTAAAGGTGCGTATGTTTCGATGTTCATTTCAGATTCATCAAAATTCATTTCAGCCGTTACATTAACCAGTACATTACCATGCCCTAAGATCGGGTCAAGTAAAGTAATTAAATCATTTTCAAGTTGCTTTTCAAACTTCTTTAACTTAGCTTCATTGTTGTTTTGTTTGTTTGCTATTTTAGATTCCGCATCATCAAAAGGTACTAAAGAGTTACCCATATTATCTGTAATCTGTACATTTGCAGCATCTAAATCAGGTATAGCACTTGCCACCAAATGTCTGATACCAGCTATCTGATCATCAGATAAAGTTTGAGATAGATTAGAAGTAATTACTACCGAAGCGCTTGCCTTACGATCCTGATTACGGAAAACACTTTTTTTAGCTAACACTAAGTGCACTCTAGCATCTTTAACCGATTCAAGTGAACCGATGGTTCTAGATAGCTCACCTTCAAGAGCCCGGTGATAATTGAGTTTTTCACTGAAGTCAGTAACAGTAAGGTTCTGTTTATCAAAGACTTCAAATCCGACACCACTTCCTTTAGGCATCCCCTTAGAAGCTAACTCTAATCTTAATTTAGGAACTGAAGAATTAGCGACAGAAACAGTTTCACCATCTTCACTAATTTTAAAATCTATATTTTGTTTTTTCAGGTAAGCTGAAATACCAGCAGCATCAGAAGTACTAAGACCCGAAAACAAAACTTCATACTTAGGTTTAGCTAAAAAGAAAAATAACAGACCACCAACTACAACAGCGACTGCAATAATTATAAAGGTTTGTTTATTAATTGGACTTTTACGAGTGGGAGCTTTAGACGGTAAATCATCCATCGCATCGATTTGGATATCATCATCGACTAAATCACCCTGTTTTTCTTCTACCTCACCTGCCACTAATTATTTATCTCCCTTAGATTTGTGTATTTTTTAATTCTTTATAGCCATCTACAAGCTTGTTTCTGACTTGCACTGCAAAGTTAGTTGCTAAATTAGCTTTATTTAAAGTTAGTAGCACATCATCAACATTTAGATTTTTACCTGCTGCATAATCTTCCATCTTAAAGTTAGCGGCATTATCTACCTGCTTTAGATTTTGAAAAGCCATATCCATACTTTGGGCAAAGCCAAGTGGAGCCTGACTTTTACTAATACCAGCTTTTAAAGTGGGTTTTTCTAACTGTAATTTACCAGCACCAAGCTGAGGGTTAATGATTTTAGAATACATAGATAGCTTACATGTTTAAACTTGAGTTAAACATCTCCTTGAAGGTTTGAATCGAAGTGATATTAGCCTGATAAGCTGCTTTAGCAGAGATCATATCAGTCATTTCTTCTTCAATTGAAATATTAGGGTAAGTCACATAACCATCCATGTTAGAGTCTGGGTGGCTCGGGTCATAGACCATTTTCATAGCTGAATTATCAGTAACTATACCAGCTACATCCACACCTCCAATCTGACCATTTAGTACAGTTTGGAAAGTTACCATACGCCTGGTGTAAGGATTGATATTACCATCAACATCACGAGTCGTACTAATGTTAGCGATATTACTTGAGATGGTATCCATTCTCAATCTTTGAGCGTTTATGCCACTTGCGGCAATATCTAAAGCATCATAATTTGACATTCAATTATCCTTTTATTACCGTATTAATATGATCAAAAAATCTTTTTGTAAGACTGGTCATAGCTTTAAACTTCATACCAGTTTTAGCCATAGTGACCATCTCACGATCAATACTGACGTTATTATTATTAGTCACGAAGGGATCTGCCGAATCTAAAGTATCAATATTAGTATCTAGCACACTACCAGCACTTAAAGGGATGTGCCCGGCATGCGTAACTTCTAGAGTATTTTCACCATGATTTTTAAGCTTATACTGAACTTCAGCCAGACTATCTTCAAAACTAACCTGCTTAGCTACATAAAATGGTGTTTCAGCATTAGCAACATTAGCTGAGCTAGCTTTAAAGCGACGTTGCAATCCTTTTAAAGCGACTTCTAAACTTGAAATTACTGAGTTACTAGCAAATATATCCATCAATAGTCCTTTTTTTGACCTTGAATAGATTATTCACCGTATGTCGTCTTATTATGATCAGCTAGTCAGCTTAATTACAGATTGAATATAGTTCTGTTGACCGAGCTTAAAAATTATTAGCGAAGTATTGCTCTAAAATAATCGCCGCCGCTTCTGCATCTATGAGATGTTTGTTTTCCTTAGTAATTTTAATACCTCTTTGCTCAAGACGACTAGTGGCTTCTTTGCTAGTTAAAATTTCATCTTCTAAATGAATCTCAAGTTCAGGAAATTTGACTTTAAGGTCTTTTACTACAGTTAATATTTTGTTGGTTTGCAGGGAATTTGAGCCATCTTTGTGTTTAGGCAGACCAACAATTAAACCTAGCACCTGATTTTCTTTCAGCAAAATACTTAGCTCAGGTAGCAGTTCACTAATATCTACAGTCTTTAAAGCTTTAGTGGTAATACCCATATAATCGCCGTAAGCCATGCCGACTCTTTTATCACCTATATCTAATGCCAAAAAAATTCTCATAAAAAGACCTTATAAAATATATCATTTTTAGGTAAGTTTATAGATCATGTTTTATAGAACTAGATAGTTAGATTTAATCTAATGCTGTTTAAGTTAATGACTATGTTTAATCGGACTAAGTAGCTAGCTTTAACCTAATGATGTTTAGTAAATAAATTATATAGACAATAAAAAACGCGTTAATTAAAATTTATAAAAAATTTCTAAATTTCATCTTATTTTAGAATTATTTTACAGATTTAATTTAAAATTAGAATAAAATTACAAATTCAAGCCAAATTTATAATTTTATTCTAATTTCATGGGTGACTCGAAACAGATACAACTTTAGTGAAATTATCAGCTATTTTAAATTATACAAACAAGTAGCGCTGAGCTCGTAAGTTCATGAAAACATTTACTTTAGGGCTACCTCACTAACACTTTAGAAGGAGTAAATTTTAAGCAGCCATCTTAACTTTCAGATAACTTATCAAGGCATAAATTTATAGCAACTAGGTCATCTAAATGATAAACAGAATATCACTATCAACCAAACAACTACATAAACAACAACAATTAAAGAACTACATTAATTATATAGATAGTGTTATTGATGGTCAGTATAAATTTAGCGAAGCTGAGATTAACCTAGCTAGTGCTTTTGATACCAATCAAGATCAAAAGTTAGATTTGCAAGAGTTAACTAACTATAAATCTAAGTTAATTGAAATAAGTGATAGAGAGACTTTAAGTAAACTTATCGACCGTAATGGTGTTTCGCAAAAAAATCTTAGCCCAAGTGAACTTGAAAACAGTAAATTAATTGAAAAAATCAGCTCCACACCGCAAAACACTTTAACAAATAGTTTAGGTGAGCAGGGACAAGCTGTTTTTTTAACTGCAGGTGGCTTTAAAATTCAGACAGATATCAATCAAGGTGGCAAACAGCTTCAGGTAATAGATCCTGAAGGTCAAGTATTATCGCAAACTGATGTTGTTAATGCCAGTTATATCTTAGATGACGGTACTGAAATTTTTATTCAGGCTGATAAATTACCAGAAACTAGTGCCTTTTACGATAGCAATAAACAGCAAGTCGGTGCTAGAACTCTCTATATACGCTCAGCAAATGGTAAACAAATTATGCAAACTGGCTTTAAAATCAATGATCCAGATGAAGTTGCTAAGCTAGCTAACGAAAGCCCAGTAGACGAGAACACTAAAAATGAATTCTTAAACTTTAGTGCAGACTTTTTACGCGATTTCCATGAATCTGCCACAGACAATGGAAAAATAACTGCAGGTGAGTTCCTGAGGTTAAAAAGTAAGTATGGTAAACAAAGTGATCTAGCTCAGCAAATCTATCAGCAAAGCGGCGAAATCTATAATGCTAAATCTTTTGAAAAATATCTATTAGAAGCCATGAAATCTATTAATGTTGCTGTTTCAGATGAAGTGCAGCAGGATGTAACAACAAGTATAAAAAATGTAAGTTTAGAAAATCAGCTTCAGGATGAAATTAAAATTATCGAAAGTCCTAGCCTCGAAGTCTGGGAAAGTATCGCTCGAACTGAAGAAAGTGAAGTGAAAGTTTTTGCTCAAGCTAAAGGTAGTGATTCAGGCTGGCTAACCTTTGATCCAACAAGCAAGCAGTTTAAAGATCAACAAGGCGCGGCTCAACCAATCTCGAGAGCGGCAACTATTTCATCTTTAAGTGGCATAGATGCTTTGAAATTTGCCGAATTTAGTGAAAAATCTAACATAGATACTGTTTTAGAAGATCAATACCTAGAACTACTTACCACCAAAAAAGGACACCCTAGTCTAAGTAGTTTTTTAAATATCGCGCGCGCTCAGCAGATTAACAAGATCGAAGATAAAGAATCGTTAAAGTTTTTTGTTAATAATTACGATAACTTATCTGAAAGTGAAAGAGCTATGTTTAGCACTTTTTTAAAAGTGGACAAGTCTGGTAATTACGCTAAGAGCATGATCAACTTTATAAATCAGGATCTGGAAGAAAGTAAATTTATCGCCTTAAAAACTATGCACAAACAAAATTTAAAATTAGATCAAGCACTTAATGGTGAAGAGTTTTCCTCACCTAATCCTGAGCTAATTAAAATCGCTGGCAATCCACATGCAAACACTATGGCTAAGAAAGTTAACTTAGCTTTAGTTGCTAACCATCACAAAATTCAAGAAAATCCTGAGCTGGGTGAGCTAGTAAACTTTGTACTGACTGAAACAAATAAATTACTAACAAATGATGGGCTCAATGATAGTGAAAAGAAAAGAGCAACCCGCTTTTTACTGGAGTACACTGAAGAGTTAGCTAAAAGTGGTACTATCACTGAAACGATGTTCAATGCCAACTACAATCACAGTAGAATTATGTTTAACAATTTAATTGATGATAATCCTGATATCGAAAAAACTATTTATAATATTATCGATCACCAGGAGTATATACTGGATAACAGCACTAGTAATTTAGATCAGCAGCGACTCGCGCAAGCCAGAATAGATCTAAATATGGTAAATGACTGGCAAACAATTTTAAATAAAAAAGAAATACTAGCAGCTGGCTATGATACTAAAAGTATTAAAGAGCTTGAGTCAGGTTTAAACTCTAAGGAGTTAGCGATGTACGGTGAACTCCTACTATTAAATCCTATGATTGAAGCTGATCCAGAACATCCACAGCGAGAAAAGTTTTTAGAATACATTTATGATCAGCGTAACCCTGATCTGATTCGTTCATTTAATAATATTTTAGCTGACGGAGCAGACTCAGGTACACTTGAGAATTTTGAGCGTATTATAACCAGTAGACATAGCTTCCAAAATGAAGACATGATTGATGCTGAGTTTATTAATAAGTACGCTAAATTAATTAATGTAAGTCATGTGATTGAAATTGAGCCTGCTTTTAGCTCAGCTAAAGGTAGACTAGATCCTTTACATAAAATTTTACTTGAAAATAAAGATCTATTAGATGATCCAGCTATTTATCAGTTTTATGAAGAGCAAGTCCAGCGCTTGCATGATCTTCTTGTCGGTGATTATGACATTGAAAATAAAGCTTTTATTTCAAACATTATAATCAGTGATCTAGCAAAAGCTCTTAAAAGCGAAGGTAAATCATATTCCTCTGGTTTAGATCATGTGGTAGATAGCAGATATTCTAAATTATACTTAAAAAGCTCAGGTCTTGATCAGACTTCAGAGAAAACCTGGTTGCTGGCTGAATATAAAAAAGGACAGTTCGATAGCTTGCAAGCTTTAATTAATTTAGAGCGCGCTAAACCTAATCCAGATCCAGATTTAATTACTAGCTACTACGCTGATATGGCACGCATAGATTCATTTCAAAATGCTATGAGAAATTTATAAAAATTAAGACTACTATAAATTTTAATTTTTCATTTTCACTCGAACTCTTAGGTTACAGTTATATACTTAAATACTGAAGTTTTGAATTATATATTAGCCTCAATTTAAATTTTCTAAACAAAAACAAAGATTGCGGCAACCTGATAGGCGCCGCAATCTTGCTATTAGCTTATCTATACTATTAATTAGCTTACTTCTAAGCTGTATCTTTCCCTATCTAAAGCCAGGTGGTACAGGAAACACACTATTTATTCTAGTTTGTGTAGTCGCTGTAACTGTACTTTGCGGTCCGCTAGGACTAATGGTGTAAGTCCCCACATCAGGGAAATTGGTATCATCAGTTACATTTAAACCAGCACGATGAATAATATCTCTATCTGAACCTTTATTCATCAAATCATTAGCGATAGCTGGATTATTATGATCACCATGAGCCGCGCTAGTTGCGATGATAGAATGCAAAGCTTCATGAGCTAAAGTCTCTCCGATCATACGACCCACTATCTTAAGCCATAATTCTACTAGTCTTACATCCGAGTAGTTCAAGCTAAGCATCTTAGTAACGAAGCTTTGTAATGGAGTTGAAACATCTGCGCCAGCTCTTCTATACTCATCAGGATATAAATTAATAATTTCATTCGATACTGATGAAGTTGGCAGAGCTGTGGCAAGAGTCTCACCAAGTAAACCAGCTGTAGCAGCAGCGCCTTTAATATTAACAGTCGTAAACTGACCGAAGGCTACGCCAGCACCAATAAACTGTGCAGGTAGACTTTCATTATACGGTTTAATACTCCAGATAAACCTTACATTAGCTTTAGTTAAAAGTTTATCAGTAGTTTCTTTAGCTATCTCAACTACATTATCTTTTAAATAATCAATATTTAAGTTAGTTAAAGCTCCATCAAAAGCTGCTTTGTCTTCTGTCACAAAGAAAAACTGAGGTACTGAAATTTCGATTTTCTCAGAAGCTACTACACTTGCCCCTGAAACGATTTCGAAAAATACATCTGTTTTACCACCTTTTTTAGCAAAAGCTTTAGTAGTATTTGCATTTGGAGATTCAAACGCTACTAGATTAGCATCCGTAGCGCGCCATCTAACAGTCGCTCCTGCTGGTAAGTTACTAACTACAGCAGATAAAGTAGTTACACCAGCTTTATCGTTACTAGCAGGATTAAATGATCTAGCCTGCGCGCTATTACCGCTTAAATTAATGCTAGGAGAGCTATCTTTTAATGACTCTTCAGTTTTAGGCTGAGTTACCTCGACAGATTCGCCTGGAGTCTTAATCTTAACGTCCTTACCACCAGATGCTGCCGCTCCTTCAACCAGTTTTTTCACCTCTGGTGTATCCACTAGCTTACCACCTGGAGTCTCAGAGCCACCACCCATCGAACTTCTAAGAGCACTTTCAGTTAATTTAGAAGCTTGCTCATCATTAATTAAGCCTTTTTTCTTAGCGCTTTCAATAGTATCAATAGTTTTATCTAAATTCTTTAACATACTTGCCTGTTTGGCTAGGTCTGCAGCTTGCTTAGCATAACCTTGCGCGGCATCGCTATTAATTTGCAGAGCAGCCAGTGCATTTTTCTGATTTTGGTCTAAGCCGGTAATATTTTCAAAAATACCTGATTTACCCATTAGATCAAGTGCTGGACCGAAGCCAGTAGGATTCGGTGCTGCTGGCGCATTTTGCATCGCAATAATCGGTGCAGTAAAGTCTTGAGCTTGCAAATTACCCGGATCAGCTCTTCTGGTATCAGTATTAATAGTACCGATAGCAGTCGGTTCATCACCGCAAGGTGACTCCTCAAATCTCCAGAAACGACTATCATCTTTCTTCTCACAACTATTACATGCTCCTTGAACCGCTTCAGCGTATACCCCGCGTGTAGGAATACTAATCCTATAAGGTGCAGGTGGAGTTTTAGGTGCATAATGCTCTAATAGATCAATAGGTTCATCTTTATCTTGCCTGTAAGTCGGATCTAAATGATAACCTGGCGCAACTGGCATGACTAAACTATTACCTACAATACCGATAAGTTTATTTTCAACAACTGAAGCAACACTTTTACCACCAGAATTAGGCGCGATAAAACCATCAAGTAGCATAAAGCGTTTACCAGAATCCATTAGATACCAAATCACTCTATGGTAAAACTCTACATTCTCGTTTAGATGGTCAAGTAAATCTATAGCTCTTTCACGATCACGTTTACGCGGGTTATAAAGCTCTCTACCACGCAACCTAGTAGAAATGACAACTGGATCACCTGGTAAAAGATCATTTTTAATAAAGCTACTTCTAAACAAATGGTAATTCAAGTGCTTAGTGCGGTAGTACATATTACCAGAATGCACAATTATTTTAGAATGCTCTGGCAAGTCTTCATCAGTAGAAATCTCTACATATTTTATATCTTCACGCGGAATAGCTGGTATGTCTAAAGTCGGTCTTAAAGTTACATACAGTGGCACACCTGGTCTATATCTAGAAACTAAAGTTGGATCCAACTTCAATTCTTCAGTAGTACCATTTGAAAGCTTAACTCTAAACTTGAGTTTTTGTACCATAGACTCAGCTATCTGCGGTGCGATGGTAGTTTCAAAAATACGGTCTTTTTCAGCATCAACACGATCTTTCAAATACTTATTATATATAGCAAGTACAGTATTACCTAAAAATGGTATATAGTTAATCCAGTTATTTATAACAACATTACCATCATCATTGTCCTCAGGACGCGGCAAGATAAAGCTAATACGCATATCACCATAGATTTCTTCTATGCTCTCTTCAGCATAAATACCGGTTGGCAGATCACTATTAGCGTAGTTAGTAGTGATACGCTCTATGGCATCAAAACCTTGACGCAGACCGAAACTTCTAATATACCTTCTTAAAGTATTTTTCCATCTTAATGCCTTGTATTCATCAAATCTAGACATTTGCAGAGGTACAAATAGACATTCTTGCACTTGAGCTAATTCCTGCTCGATTACGATGTGTCTTAAAACCTCGAAATATTCCATCGTCACGGCATGACAATGGTTTTTATTAGAAATTACTTCCGTGCTAACTTCCAAATTTTCGCCCTGCCTGACTTGTTGCACCACAGTAGTACGTTTATTACGAATCGCAGATGCGCTTTGAGAAACGTTATCTTGCAGGCTTTGCATTGAACCAGCACTGACGTTTCGAGCTGAGTTTTGCCATGCGCTAGATGATGATGAACCTTTAGATGATGAGTAACCACCACCTACACCGAGGAAAAAGTTACCAATCGAACCTAGTAAGCCACCACCGATTCCACCACCACTACCTCTAGTAGAAGATTTAGAACCACCGTTAATACTTTCATTAAAACTTGAATTTACGATCTCATTAATATCACGATCACGGCTCAAATGAGCGTTCATTCTTTCACTTTGGCTTGAATTTTCAGCTCTAAAACCAGTTTCACTTCTGTCCCAGTCGAAAATTGCTATCTGCTTTTTTTGACATGGAGCTAAAGGCAAGCTATAAAGTAAATCACCTAAAGAATAACCATCAGATTTCCAGACCTGCTTAAGTCTCAAAATATGACCGTGCGAGATAGTAGTTGCTTGGTAGTAAGTCGGTTCATCATCCCAGTCTACTGGATTTGCAGCTGTTAAAGCTTTTCTACCACCATTATTACCAGCATAAAAAGTGAGTACGTTATTTGCTTTAGCAAAAATAGCTTTACGCTCAGCTGTCATCACAGCTTGCGGCGTGAAAGCATCAGGATCTTTTAAGAGCCCTTTAACGTCTTTAGCACTGAAATTTGTAAAATCAAGTTTACCTGCATTAGTAACATTTAGTTTACCGCTATTACTTACGTCAACTTTATTAGAACTAGAGACATCGAGCTTACCACTCATTTTATCTGACTTACTAGTATCCACATAAGCCATAGTAGGTGCTAGTGTGTACATGCCAGCTGTTTTTATAGAATCAAACTTAAAGCCATTACTTAATAAGCGACCGATTTGGGCTGCTATATCACTTGGTAAGGTTTCTTCTTCCACTTCTAAATTACCTGCTTTAATTACTGGCTCTGTCGTTCTGACTGCTTTATAATAGTTATACTCTTCTAAAGTACGGTTTGGTACAGTAAAGTTAATACATTTGCCACCACCGACATCTTCTGAAAAGCTTTCACTTGAGTTTATTAAATCCTGGTTATCTGGCAGTCTAGGAGTTTCTGAGGTGCAACCACAATCTTCATCATCTTCTTGCTCAATTTCATCAAAAGCTAAGATTACGTGATCTGGAAAAACGCCACCTTTCTTGAGTTTGATTACGACTGTACTGTTTTTCTTAGCGCCAGGTACACTACCATAAGCAGCTGTAAAGCTACCTCGAGGATAATCACCATAGAAGTAACCTTTTTTATCAGATTTAGTCACTAAAACAGGGCTAAAATCATTACGGTTAAAGCTCTCTACGCCGTCTTCTTTAGTAGCCCACAAAACCACCTGCAATTCAGCTGGCACTGATTCTCCATCTAAAGTGATCACACGACCTGAAATTTTAGCTTTCTGACCTAAAAACGGGTCATCGCTTGGTTTAATTTGAAACACTTCTTTAGTCTCTAGGGTAATAACATAGGGTTTAGTTTTATCAGGACCTCTTTCATCAACTGAAGCGTGCAAGCCTTTTAAGGTTTCTACTGTTTCGTAAAGCTCTTCAGAGTCAGCCGCATGCACTTTAACCTCGAAGGCATCTTTAGCAAGTCTCTTTTCATTTACTAGAAATTCAAATTCACCTTTTTCATCAACATTAACTCTGATTTGTCTTTGAGAGGTTAAGCCTTTAGTTTTAGCTGTAACTTCCTTTTCGACCGTAGTATTAGCTTTAGCTGTTTCGGCTTTCTTTAAAGCCTCGTTTAATCTTTTGATTTCTTGGCTGTATTCTTTAGCATTAGCTTCATCAAGCTCTTCAGCGCTTTTAAGCTTCTCGCGCATAGCTTCCATATCTTTAATACGAGTCTTAATTAAAATGATTTCATCATCTACTGATGGTTGCCTCATCATTCTAGCTGCGACCATAGGTGATATCTCTTCAGCATAAAAATCATTAGCTTCATGTTCTCTTGCCATACTATAGCCTGGCTTTTCTACTACAGCTTCAAATAAATCTACTCTTTCTTGGTAACTTACGACCAGATAATAGCCAGTAAAGTCAAACTTAGAGTTTTGCTTAGATTTTAAAATTCCATTTACACTTCTCATGTTGCTAATCTTAAAAGTTTAAGGCTTACACTTTCAATCGCTTTACATATATGAGTTTCAAGAGGCGCATGAATCATTCGTACACAAACTTTCACAAACCTTAAGCCCGGTGTAGGTTATACAGCCTTGTATTCAATAAAATATATTTTCTAAATTTTTTTTAATTTTAATTTAAAAGTCTTTATTAAGATAAAAAGTTCAGAACTCAACTAAATCTTTTCACAGTCATTTGATTATTATCTACAGCTAGGAAGCTTACTACCTAACATAGAAGTTTAAAGGTAAATTCATGGTATTTTTCGCGAGATCTCAAGCCAAGTATTAAGTTCAAGCAGCTTACTACTTAGTATGGAGCTTCAGATATAATCTTCATGGTACTTTTTCCGTGACCTTTAATCAAGTGCTATTTTTTACTACCTACAATCTCTCAGATTTCATTTCACGCAGACGCTCATACTCTTCCATTAAAGTCATGCGCTCTTCTGGCATTTTATCAGTTAAATTATTCGGCAGCTCTGGTACAGTATCAGCAGCGAAGGTATAACTTGGCTCAGTTAAAATTACATTCATTTTAGTACCACTATCGATCCTCAGATCATCGCGAGTAATACTAGCAGCTCCAGCCGTCGCGCCAGCTCCTGTCGCACCTAAAACAGTAATACGGTTAAGCAGACTCTCGATACCAAAAGTAGCGTAAGGCTCGATAAAAGCTATCGCTGATGAAGTGGTGGCAAACGCTAGCACCCCGCCTAAGCCAGCAGCTATTTTAGATTTAGTACCATAAGGCGTACCATAAGTTACATTTTTAGCATTACCGCGAAACTGCTTAGTTTCAACCAAACCTGTAATATTAATCTTTCTAGGTTTCTGTTCGCCTGGAATGGTAATTTTATCAAAAGTAATTTCAACCTTCGGTTTACGAAAAAGTCTTCCTGGACCTTCCAGCTTAGAAATATAACCATGTAAAAAACTATTAACCGGGATAATCGCATAATCAGCTTCAAAGATATCTACCGTCGCCTGCATAGTCACCAAATCACCAACTTTACTATGTCTGGTATCTATCGGAGTGCGCATTTCAGCTTGAATCAGCATGCCGCGCGGTAGAAAATAACCATCTTTATTAATTAAGTAGCCCGATAAATTTTGTGGATTTACTATGACATCTTCTTCTATCGCTGCGCGCGCAGGCTTAAGCGCAAGCAGCAAGCATAAAAATAGGCTAAGTATAATAAAAGTGATTTTTCCGTGTATAAAAATCCAATTTAAAATTGGGCTACGATAAAAGCTAACTCTATTTAAATCTCCCATAGTCGCTGCGCAACTTTTAGCTGGAATTTGATGAGCGCAAGTTTTATTTCTTATTATGCCTTTATATCTCAAGATACTTACTTTATGCACTTAAAGCTGGAATTAAATCTAGTCTAGATAATTTATTATGCTTAATAGTTTTCTTTGTTTAAATTTATATACTTTAAGAAGTAGCGAATCAAAAAGCAACACTTTTAGGCGAACTAAAAATTTAACCAAAACATTATCTTTAAATTAATCTTATTGATGTATGTCTGTTAATATTATTTAGTTAATATATTTTAATTTTATGGTATATTACTAGATATCCAAATCAATGGAAGACATAGCCTCGATATTTATTATTTTAGGAGTCATTTTTCTAAACGGAACTTTTGTTGCTGCCGAGTTTTCAATAGCTAGATTGCGCAAAAGTCAAATTGACTTCCTAGCCAAATCTCCCAACACAGATAAAGCTACTAAAAGAACAGCCAAGCTCCTTAAAAGAATGCTTGAAAACATAAACGATTATATTTCCGCCTGTCAGGTCGGGATTACTATCGCGAGTTTAATGCTTGGTGCCTTAGCTGAAGCTAAGCTAGAAGAGATGCTCTCTCCGTTTATAACAAGCTTGCATTTACCTTTTGGTTCTCATACTCTGGCTATCGTATTAGCTATCGGCATCGTTACTTTTTTCCATGTGATTTTAGGTGAACTTATTCCTAAAAACCTTGCTATTTTAAACCCAGAAAAAACTGGTCTGCGCTTAGCCTGGTTTTTGCAAGCTACTTACACTTTTTTTAAATTACCAGTCTTGCTCTTAAATATGTCTTCAAACGCTATTTTAAAACTAATCGGTATCGATATTAACGTAGCACACTCATCAATCCACTCTGAAGATGAGCTGAAAATGATTCTCAGCACTTCACAAGAAGAAGGTGTGATCGAAGAAGAAGAAGAGAAGTTAATGCAAAATATCTTCGACTTTAATGACACTGTCGCTAGAGACATCATGCGCCCACGCACGGAGATGATCTGCATCGAAGCTGGCGTTAATATAGAAGAAGCGGCTAAGTTTACTAATAACTATTCATACGCTAAATTCCCAATCTTCGAGAACCGCCTGGACAATATTGTTGGCTACGTACACATTAAAGAAATTTTAAAATGCTTCGAAGCTGGTTGCACGCATGAACCTATCGAAAACATCTGCAAAGAAGTGCTAAAAGTACCTGATGGCATGTATGTCATAGATTTAATGGAATTAATGCAACAAAAGAAAAAGCAAATCGCTATTTTAATTGATGAATATGGTGGTACCAGTGGTTTAGTTACGGCTGAAGATATCGTCGAAGAGATCTTCGGTGAAATCACCGATGAAACCGAAGATGCCCCTAACGCGCCTATTGTAAGCCTCGGTAACGGCGATTATTTAGTCGAAGGGACTGTTGGTTTAAAAGAAATTAACTCTGAAGTTGGCTCTAATTTTAATTCCGATCATTATGACACTGTAGGTGGTTATGTGTATGGTCTGCTGGGCTCTGAACCCTCTGAAGGTGATCAGGTTGAAGAAGATGGCTTCATTTTAAAAATAGAGAGCTTTTCAGAAAATCGTGTGCGTATGGTGCGTATTTCAAGTAAAGTGAAGGCTAGTCTCGCTGATGAGTAAAGTTTTTTGCTGCACTATTAGTAAACTGATTTGATTGGCACTCAGCAAGTCTAAACTTACCTAGATATATACTAGTTACCCCATAAGGAGTCACAATAACTCTAAAGTGAACTTCATAAAACAAAGTATCGCTAAACATAAACCAAGAAAACATTACTGGGCGCAGTCCTAAAGCTATGTTCACTATCATCATAGAACTATATTTGTTATCACGATCAGGTTAAATTTATCATGACTATCAAGCAAGCTTCAAACTATATTTTATGAATTAACAGATCCTCCCGTCTACCATAAAAGGGTAGACTTGAATTACTTTGAGGTAACAGGTAAGTTTCAAAACCAAACTGGCGGTAACGTTGCATGATAGCCATAATTAAAGCATCATCCAAATGATGACGACTATCTTCAAAATCTAGCTGTGCTGGCAGCGGAGTATCTTTAGGCAACTGCCGACTTTTTAAGTAGTTTTGATGATATACTCTGCCACTATCTGAACTAAAAAAACGGTTACGCTTGGTGCAGTTTTTCAGATCACCTAATAGTAAATAGCCACCACTTACAAGCAAGTCTAAAGCGCAGTCTATAAAATTAAAAACACTATCTTTAATGATCACATGATGCATCACACTATAAGCTATCACAACATCAAAGTCTTTTTTGATAGTTTTAAAGTCTAACTCTTCAAATTTACCAGCTAAAAAGTTCACTTTACAGCTAGTCAGATCCTCAGCAGCAGTGAGCTCTTGCTTAAGATTTTCGAGCATCTCTGAAGAATCATTAAAAGTCACCTGTTGATTAAAACTCAAAGCTTGCTTAGCAATTATTAAAGGTAAATCACTACAACCACTACCTATATCTAAAATATTTAAATTCGGTCTAGTTAGATTAAGTTTTAACTTAAGATCATCGTAGATAAGCTGCTCTTTATGCTCGCGATAACTATCAGGAAAGCCTATTTTTTCATATTTTGATAGCTGCTGATTGCAAGCCCTATCTTTAAAGTCTTGAAATAGCAGGTTTTCCAAATTCATCTTGTATATATTATATGCATTACTTTTAAAAATTCAACCAATCACACAATCTAGGTCATTTAAATTAGATTCAAATCTTTAGCTTTTTTATCTAAATTAAACCTTTAAAAGTTATAAAGTGAGTGGTATGATTAAAACACATTAAATTTCATAGTGTTTTAGTGACACAAATCATGGGCATAAACACTATATATATTGTTATAAGATAAATTTAATGCTTGACCTCTCATAATTTGAGTTAAAATTAAAACAGGAAATAAATCTAAGTATGGTAGCCAATTCAAACAATATCCCGAACCCAGAACCTCTAGCAGAGCAGCAAGCTTTTCAAGTTATTGAGTCTAGCAGCAGCATTATTAATGATGAGCCCGCAGAAGTGCAAGAAGCGCGTTCAATCATGAAAGAGAGAATCTACTATAAGCCTTTCGAATATCCACAATTCTTCGAATATTTTAAATTACAACAACAAGCCCACTGGTTACCAAATGAAGTACCGATGGCTGATGACTTAGTTGATTTTAAAACCAAATTAACTCCACAAGAATCTAACTTAATCATTCAGGTTTTAAGATTTTTCACTCAGGGTGATATGGAAGTACAAAACAACTACAATTCTAAGCTAGTGGGAGTCTTCCCTAAACCAGAAATCACTATGATGCTATCTGCTTTTGCAGCTATGGAGACTATTCACGTCTGGGCCTACTCGCACTTAAATGACACTTTAGGTTTACCTGAAGTTGAGTACCGTGCTTTCCGCGAATACGAAGCTATGCGCGATAAGTATGAATACTTGCAAAACTTCGATACTTCTTCTAGACATGGTATCGCTAAAAACCTGGCTATTTTCGGTGGTTTCATGGAAGGTGTAAGTCTTTTTGGCAGTTTCGCTATTTTAATGAACTTCCCGCGTCGTGGTTTACTGAAAAACGTAGGTCAGATCATCACTTGGTCTATTCGCGATGAAAGTCTACACTCTGAAGGTGTTTGTGCTTTATTTAGAGAATTTATTAAAGAAAATCAAGATCTATGGACTGAAGATTTCAGAGCCGAATTATATCAGGCTTGCGATGACATGCTAGAGCTTGAAGATAAATTTATCGATACTTGTTTTAGTTTAGGTGCGGTTGAAGGTCTAACCCCAGCTAAGGTTAAAGCTTACATCAGATATATCGCAAACAAACGCTTGCAAGACCTCAACCTTGAAGCTAGATATGACATCCCAGAAAACCCATTACCATGGATGAACCTGATGGTAAATGGTAAAGAGCATGCTAATTTCTTTGAAACCCGCGCGACTGAGTACGCTAAGGGCGTAATTGTTGACGATTGGGATAGTTAATAAAGGCTTTGTTTAAAACAAAAAGTTAATTTAGCTACGATAAAAATTTAGAAAAATATCTAGTCATTAAACTGGCTAGATATTTTTTTAGTTTCGAGGCTTGGATTTCAGCCTAAAGACTATTACTTAATTAAATGCCTTTAATGATGAAAAACTATGAAACTGGAATGGTACAGTAATCTGTTTAAATTAGTAGAAAAGTAAAAATAGGATGCTAACTACCCTTCGACAGTATCAAAATCGTCTAATCAGTAAAAAGGGTAAATAAAAGATAGACCTTGAATATGGAGAATAAAAGGTAGTTAGCAAAATTGTAAAGTGTCGGGTTGATTAATACTTAGTTGTTGAAGTAATTTAAGTTTTTAACCTCAGAAAAGTACCTTATGTATTTTTCAAATCACTTTTTATATAATTTAAAAGTTTGTGACTAGCAGCAAAAGAGTTTTTCGAAGTTTGCAGAATCGACAGACTGATACTGTCAGCTGAACTTAGCTTGGCGATCTGATCGTGATGCTTTTTTGAGATAATCTCAGCTATTTTAAAAAGGTCGGCAGCGTTTTTCATGCTTATATATAGTAAGAAGTGTCCGACACTTGATAGAAATCTTATGTTAAAAAAAAGAAGAACCCAGCTTCTTATTTTGAGATCCAGGTTACGCCTATGAGCGTCTATGCTTAAACCTAAAAAGGTTTCAGGCAACACAAGTTAAAATAAGATTCAACGCTTTAGCTGAATTTCAATAAAAAAGCTCCAAGGTTAACGTTTTCTAATCTTTGCCTCTTCCATAGATCAAGAAATTTTGCTATAATGTTAATTATCAAATAAATTTAAGAAGTTTCTAACAAGCCTTGAGCTTGTTTTTTTGTTATATAGGGTAATTTTTTAAAAGTGCTTGGTTGTTCACATTAGAGAAGCATGTGGAACTTCTTAAAAGTGTTTCTTCTTTTATGGCTCTAGAGGTTTTTTAAATAAGAAGTAAGAAGATAGCTTTTTACGTAAGATTATAGCGTTGCCAATTGATGACCGCCAATTTCTAGATTTACACCACCACTTTGACTGCCAGCTGGTGCTGGCAAATCCGCCTCTAAAGAAATCGGAATTATGGCTTTAAAAATATCGCCATCTTCGAAACTTGGCTGCAAGTCAGAATTATTATATAAAGGTACATATTTGGCTATTTTAGTAAGACCACTACCTAGCACTTCAACTCTACCAATTCGATAAAAAACTTTAGCTAGGTTAGGGTCTAATTCTTATTTTATAAAGAAAAGTTACGAAAATTAACACTTTTTAATCTTAACCTCTTCCATAGATCAAGAATCTTTGCTATAATGTTAATTATCAAACAAATTAAAGAAGTTTCGACAAGCCTTTGAGCTTGTTTTTTTATTTTTATACTTAAAAACTACTTTAATCTCCTAATTTCAATGTTCAGATGAAAATGATAGATTTATATCATATATGGTCTGATGTTTATCACTTTAATGATACACTTTCAAAAAATACCTAACTAAAATGATACACTTTCGCTTAAACATATCATTTTCACCATGAAAAATAGAAAAGCGTATCATTAATGATATGCTTTTCTATCATTATTTAATATTGATTAGCATAAATAAAAGTTATGGTACACCATAACATACACCACATGTATCAAGAATATTATGGTATATCATAACGAATACAATAAACTGTCAGCATATTATGGTATATTAGAAACATCAAATGATTAATAGATATAAATACTATAAGAATATTAAAAATTTTATAGATAAGCCACAGATTATTAAAGTTATCACTGGTATGAGGCGTAGTGGTAAAAGTTACTTTCTAAAGCAAATAATTCGAGATCTAAATTTTAAAGATAGCAAGCAAGCTAAAAATATAATTTTTATAGACAAAGAATCACTAGATTTTGAGGAAATTGATAATTATAAAGCTTTGAATAACTATGTTAAAGATCATATTGATTCAGAAATGAATAATTATTTATTGATAGACGAAGTTCAGGAAATTGAATACTGGGAGAAAGCGATTCGGTCTTTCTATAACCAAGGAAGCATCGATATCTACATCAGTGGCTCGAACTCAAACCTATTATCTTCTGAACTATCTACATTTCTAAATGGACGCTATGTAGAATTTCAGATTTATCCTTTGGCATTTTCTGAGTTTTTAGATTTCAGAAAATATACCCAGCAAAATCAAACCGAAAAAAATATTGAAAGCAAGCACATCAATTCATCTAATATAAACTTGAAAGATGAATTCAATCTATTTTTAAAGTATGGTGGCATGCCTGGTATACATCAATTAACACTTAATTCAGAAACTAGCTATAAATACCTGCAAGCCATCATAAATACTATTATTTTTAAAGATGTAGTCAAAAGATTTGAAATTCGCAACATTAGTTTACTTGAGAACATCATAAATTATGCATTTAAAAACATTGGCTCGAACCTATCAGCTAAAAACGTCAACAACTATCTGAAAACTCATAAGCTATCTTCAGGCTACGACACAATCCAAAACTACTTAAAATTTTTAAATGATGCCTATATTTTAAGTAAATGCTCAATATATAACTTAGCTGGTAAAAAGCTACTAGTTACTAATGATAAATTTTTTGTAAGTGATCATGGACTTAAACATTCTCAAGTAGGCTATAGAGAAGAAGATATCGCAGGTTTACTTGAAAATATTGTTTATTTAGAGCTGCTAAGAAGAGGCTATAAAGTGAATGTTGGTAAATTAAATGAATTGGAAATAGATTTTATCGCTAGTAAAGCCGAACAAAAAATCTATATTCAGGTTTGCTATTTACTTGCATCAGCAGAAACTAGAGAGCGAGAATTTAGATCTTTACTAAAAATTGCTGACAATCATCCTAAATACGTGTTATCCATGGATGAAACACCTAAATCTAACTATGAAGGCGTAATTAGACAACATATAATGGATTTTTTATTAGAAGAATTTTAAACTTAACGATGTAATTCATTTTATAGTAGTATTAATTAAACTTCCGCTTAACTAATACCATGCTGCGCTAAAAGCTCTCTTACTCTATCATTAGGAGCTAGCTGAAATAAAGTTTGACCTTTTTTGGTCTGAATATTCAGATCTGCACCAGCTTCAATAAACAGCTCTAACAGTTCATTAGTTATCAAATCATTACTTATTAAAGAAGCTAAAGCTGTAAAGCCACCTTTATTAGCCAAATTCACATCAGCACCGTGCATAAGTAAAGTCTTAATAGATTCGATATTATTTTTATCAACAGCTAGGATAAGAGCCGTTGAATTTTTACTATCCCTGGCATTAATGTCATTAATCTTAATTAATTCTGGAATAAGTTCAGGATGATTTCCCCCAATAGCTAACATCAGTAAGTTATGTTGCTTTGCTTTAGATCTAATGTTTTTATCAGCTCCTAAGCTCACTAAAGATTTTAATAATTCTAGGTCACCTGTTTGAGCAGCATAGCTTAAAGCTGACTTGCCTGACTCATTTATAGGGTTAATATCAGCTCCAGCTTCGATAATAATACTAGCAAGCTTATTATGACCATTTTTAATCGCAATAATTAAAGCAGTCTCACCATTTTGGTTTTTTTTGTTTAAATCTACAGCCTCATTAATCGCTTCCTGCAATTTTTGCAAATCACCTTCATAAGCAGCGATTATAGCTGAATTATTAAATTTAGAACTTACTTCCATCAATCTACTATATATACCATAATGAGCCTGTTAATGAGCCGCCCAGCCGCAATGAGTTTTTTCTGAAAAGTACAGCCTCAGCTTCTATTAAAGACTTAAATAAAGCTATATTAGCTAAAATTTCAGGTTTAGAGTTTATTTATCGCTTTTCAGCCACCACACCACCATTACGACGATTAAGTTTAGGTCCTTCATGTAAAATACATCCAGCTGCCATAAAGCTATCTTTAGTGACGCGCGCGCTACTGTATGTAGAGATCCGCGCGCCCACCTGGCAGGTTCTCGTGACAGTTTTAATAAATTCAGGTTGCCATAATTCAGGACAATTTTTCGGGCTAAATGGATCAAAAAAACAAGCTTGAAAGCTATCAGTCTTTAAAAACTTAATAGTGTCCCTGGCATCCCCAAGTAAAATAACTAATTCTAGATTTCTAGTTTTTATTTCTAAGTATTCGATCTTAGATTGAGATGTATTTTCCAAAGCTGCACTTTCTATAAATAGAGCATTTGACTGCAAGTGAGCTTTTAAATCAGCTAAGCCAGCTGAAACTTTTACTAAATTATGATCACTTAAATCTTTTAATATTACTTGAGCATCTTCATACTCTTGACTTACAGTTAAATTTTTAATGTTTTTTAGCACTTCTAAATCATTTTCCAGCGCTATGACCTTTAATTTAACTTCAGGGTTAACTTTAATAGCTTCTAGTAAAGCTACGCCAGTATTATAGCCAAGCCCAAAGCAAACATCTAAAATATACAAATCCTTATGCTTTTTAGCCAGCTCAGGAATTTGGCAGGCAAAGACATGCTTATGCAAAGCTTCTGTGTAAGCTCCGATATAAGAGTGGTAATCTTCGTTAAACTTTAAATTGGTAAAAGTGTCACTGCCATCTTCTGTAGTTTTTTTAAGCATAAAAGTTCTCGCGAATCTATATTCTAGCGTTTTAGACTTTACTAGTAGCTTTTAGTTAATTATATATTTAAAAGTAGCAGGGCTTATTTCAAGTAAAGGGTTTAAACTTAGATGATTACTAATAAATTTTTATATTCCAATAACAACTTTTAGACCATAAATATTATATTTCCTAAACTATAACTAAAAGCAGCAACTAAAATTTATAAAATAATTCTAAATTAACCCTAAAGTTAGAAAAATATTATAAAAATATATTAAATTTAGAAAATTATTATAAAAAACTGCCTATTTTAGAAAATAATTACAAATACATAAGCGCTGGCTAGCACATGCGAGCGTACTAATTTACAGTAATGTCAAGAATACTTAAAACAGTTCCAAGCTGGCTAGCATGCACGCACATACTAACTTACTTTAAAATGAAGCTGTTTTGAAGCTCTTTAGATCTAAAATCTCTAAATTTTCTTGAATAACTGGTACTAGATTTTGCGCTAAACCAGTCATATAAGAAACCAATTCTTGATCATTTTTAGACAAAGCTAAGTAATTGTTATTCATCGTCTTTAATTCAGAAAAAAAATCAGCTTTTTTAAAAATATTATGAACTAAATCTTCTTTATATTTAGGACTATGCTTTTTATTATTTAGTTGACTTTTAGCCAGCTCAACAAAACTTTCCTCGTATTTTTTTACAACAGCTGGTCTGCTAGCAGCTCTCACTGGTGGTTGATATTTATATTTATCAACTTGTTTTAGCTCAGCCAGAGTTTTATCTATAGACTTTGAGAAGCTTGCCAGCGAGCGTAATAGATCCACTGCTGCCACTTGCAGATACTCAGAATCATTAAAGTGAGGTTTAGGTGGCATTTCATTAACATTATTTTCGCCCTTAGATTTTTTTATGTCTAAAGCCATCGCATTACTGCGCCATTTGATCAAAGTATTTTTTCTATTCTCTAATTCTTTTAGGAAATCTGTTTTAGAAGGCATCTTAACTTGACTATTAGCATAGTTTAGTGAGCTTAAAATACTAAGCTGCAATTTAGCAGGCACCTGACTACCAGAGTAAATAATATTATTAAGCGATTGTTTAAGTTGCTGATCTAGATTGGTGAGTACCTTAGTCAAGGCTGGACTATTGATTAGTGTCTGCTGAATTCGTTGATCAAGATCATTACTAAAAGCCGCTAGCTTACCTGCTTTTTTACGTATGACCGCTTTAAGATTTTTATAATCCTGAAAGTCTTTTTGAGCACTCACATCGGGGATTTTAGGCTGCTCTTTATTAACCCTAATTCTAGGTTCACCTTTATATAAATTAGTATTTTTTATCATATATATCTTTTTAAATTTGGTGTCATTTATATTAGTAAATAATCTACTAGTGCATGCCAGCTTGTTGATCTTACTTACTAGCTAACAGCTAATTTTAAGGTAGATTCAGCCAGTAAGTTTTAAGAGTATCCAAGATGAAATATAAGAGATCATTATCTCTATTAAATTCGATCTATCAGCTAAAAAGCTTACTAGAACTAATTATCTTTTAATCCTAGCTAGGCTTAATTGCCTGGCACGACTCTTATCTTAAGCAGGCGCCGACTACTTAAAATAACACACGAGCAGGCAAATTTACCACTTTTCTTTAGTCTATTATTTTATAATTAGTCAGATGTGCGGCATTGTTGCTTATGTAGGTGAAAACACCAAAGCTTATCAAGTTTTAATCGAAGGTCTTAGAAGTCTGGAGTATCGTGGTTACGATTCTGCTGGTATCGCTTTGCAAGTCAAAACTGAACTTGAGAATTATAAAAGCAAAGGTAAGATTAAAGACCTTGAAGATTCAATCAATGATCTTAGTGATTTTCAAAAAGAGCAGTCAAACTGTGGTATCGGGCATACACGCTGGGCGACTCACGGCGAGCCTAATCAAGTCAACGCTCATCCACATAGCGACGAGGGTGAAACTTTATCTCTGGTACATAATGGCATTATTCGCAACTTTCAAGCTCTAAAAGATGAGCTGCTCGGTAAAGGTTATAGTTTTAAGAGCGCTACTGATAGTGAAGTAATCGCGAACCTAGTCGCTGAGCTGCGCAAACAGGGTTTAACGCGCTTTGAATTGATGCGCGCGCTAACTTTAAAGTTAGAAGGTAGCTATGCGCTTGCTGTCATTATTAGAGACCAGCCCGAACAGATACTACTAGCTAAAAACGAATCTCCGCTGGTAATCGGTGTCGGTGGAAAAGAAAACTACGCTGCTAGTGACAGTGACACTGTACTTCAGTTTACAGATAAAATTATTCGCCTTAAAGATAAACAGATCGCGATTATTAGCGCTTATAGCGTGCAAATCGAAGATTTTAAGGGACAAGTGGTTATGCCACAGGTGCAAGTGCTTAAACAGACTGATTCCATCTTAAATAAAGACGGCTACAAACACTTTTTACTAAAGGAAATTCACGAGCAACCACAGGTTATTACACGTATGCTGGCTGGCGTCCTGAACACCTCGCCAGCAGATTTTAAGCTAATGGAATTTTCAGCTCAGCTAAAAGATGTTACTAAGGTTTATTGTATCGGTTGCGGTTCAGCCTATCACTCGGCTTTAGTCTTAAAATATCTGCTATCTAAATGGGTTAAATTACCATGTGAGGTTGTAGTGGCAAGCGAGTTTTACCATAACTATGAGCTATTACAGCCTACAGATATAGTTTTAGGTATTAGCCAGTCTGGTGAAACCGCAGATACTATGCTGGCTTTAACTTCTGCTAAGGAAGCTGGCGCGCAGGTGTTTGCGATTACTAATAAAATCGAATCTGCTATCCATCATTTATGCGGCGCTAATACTTATATTACTCCTGCTGATATCGAGATTTCAGTTGCTTCATCGAAAGCCTTTACTTCTCAAGTAATGGCTCATTATCTATTTAGCTTACAACTCGCTAGCGCCAAGCAGACCTTAAGCGAAACAGAGATCGCAGTAGCTTTTAAAGAACTTAAATCTATACCGATTTTAATCGAGCAGATTTTAAATCGTATCGATAATTATAAAAATGAACTCTTAGCTTACTCAAGTTATAAAGACTTTATTTTTCTAGGTAGAGGTATAAACTATGCGATCGCACTAGAAGGCGCGCTTAAATTAAAGGAACTAAGCTACGCGCACGCTTCAGCTTACCCTGGCGGCGAACTGAAACACGGTCCGATAGCTATTTTAGATGAAAAAGTACCTGTAGTAACTCTCGCTATACCTTCAGAGATAGAGAGCGAGCAGGTAATTTATGAAAAAATGATCCATAATGCGATCGAAGCTAAAGCCCGCAAGTCACCAAGTATCTTAATCACTACTGATGCTAATCCAGTGCCAGATAACGGTGATTTCGATACTATTATTCGTATACCAGATGTAGACCAGATTTTCAGTCCGATTATCGCGACCATCCCGCTTCAGTTTATGGCATATTATATCGCTGAAGATCTAGGTAAAGATGTCGATCAACCGCGTAATTTAGCTAAGTCTGTGACAGTGGAGTAAAGTCAAGCTATTTAAAAATTCTTCAGGTGTCACTTATAGCAGCACGCGCTCACCTGCTGTTTAGAGTTTAAAATTCCATCAGCTCAGTAAAACGTATCAAATTAAATATAAAAAGTCACAAAATCTTAGTTTATACAAAAAAGAAAATCGCTAAGTTGATTCCATACATCATTGAAGTGAAAATAATTAGATTTCTAGATATGTCATTAGGTTTTTCGATATCGAAATCTTCATCTTCGCAAATTTGGCTTTGAAAGACGTGCATAAAGATAGATATAGCTAAGATCAGACCCGAGATTAACATCACTTGATCTTCAACTTTTTCAAATCAGTATATATTAAAAAACTTTTACAAAAACCCCAAGACTAGTTGTCAGACCTAGAATACCAATTAAAGGTGGGATTCTACACAACAAAAAATATGCATACCATACGAAAGAACTACAAAAATTGAAGATAGATATTTTATGTTTAGTAGTATTTTAGCTTGTAAAAGGTACAAAATAAACCCATTATTTTAATACTTAGATAGTATTTACTTTAAAGCCTCAGTCCTAAACAATAGTTTTAAATAAACTATTTATATATTTACACTTATGGCTTTTAGCTATCTCTTGCGGGTTTCTTCCTAGGCCACTATCAAGAAGTAGTGCTGCTTTTCTTTTTTCGGGGCTAATTCTATCAATCAGTGTTCTAGTAAGCTCATAGTTTTGTGAGTCAACTGCATATGAAAGCAAATTATGCTTGTCACCTACTCGAGGTTTTAAAATAATTTCTTCAATCTCATTTTGATTAAATTTACTAAAGAGCAATTCATCATATAGTTTGATAGGGTTATTCAAACTACGTGCAAAGTTTTTATTTTTAAATGCTAAGTCGAAGCTATTTTCATCATCGTTATTTTTATGTAATAGTACTTCTTTTATCAAGCTCTCAGGTATTTTAAGTAAAATACTTTCAAGCTCTTGAGGGTTTTTTAAAATAGCTTTTTGGATCATATTCAAACCTTCAGAATCTATAGAAGTTAATATATTAATTTGATCATCCTCAGAAAATTTACTTAAAATATTTAAATAAACATCGCTTTTATTTACTAAAGATCTTTTAATACTGCGGTATAATTCTTTTTGATCTTCAGTCTGTGGTTGAGTTAGTAAATCTTTTAAGTTAGTCTTGAATTTTGCAGCTACCAGTTCCATAGTATCTTCCAGATTTACTATTTGATCTAAGCCAGTTTCCTTACTATTCGAGTCTTTTTTATTTAAAGACTTTAAGATATCTTTTTGATCTAAAACACCCAAAATAAGCCTTAGCATAGAATCATTTACACTAGAAGTTTTTAACTGAGTTATTAAAAAATCTTCATTATCAGCTCCGACAAGATGATGAGCTATAGCGCTTTGATTTAATCTACCAGATAGTTTTTGCAAGAAGATTTCATTATTATCTTCTAAAAAAGTTTTTTGGACTAAGTTCTCTCCATTGTGTAGTTTTTCAACTAAAAATTTATTAACTGAAGCATCATCTAGCTGATCTATTATACTATAAAAGACAGCGACACTAACTTCTTGGTTCTTAAGTAAGCTTTGTACTCTATTATAGCGCTGGCTTACTGGTAATTTATTAAGTAGGTTATTTAACTTTTCTGTATCTTTGATTAGATTGGGATTATTAAAAATATCATCACCAGAAATAGAAGTTAAAACTGATCGCTGCATATCTTCTGTCAATTTATTTAATAGAAACATGCCTGAATCTAAATTATTATTTTCAAAAGCTCTATCTAAAGAAGTTTTATCTCTAAAATCATAATCCATGATTAACTCTTCACAATGTTCAGGTGCTATGTCAGCTAAAATTTTTGATAATATATCTGCTGGAAAATTTATCGACATTGAATGTAACGCTGTAGAGGACTCCTTCTGTGCATTTAAAATCTCTTTTAAATCCTCTTTATTCAAATCTTTTAACACTTGATCTAAAATATTAGCTTGCTTACTTGAATCTTGATAATTCACTTCTTTAGTCATCAAGTCTTTGAAAAAATCTATCTTTGCTTCTTTATCAAAATTAGTATAATCAATTTCGTTTAAAATAATTTTAAATAATTCAGCATTACTCTCTTTGTAAGCTTTATCAATTAGACCTTGAGTTAAGTTCGGATCAGCTTCTTTAAGATAACTTTCAACAAATTTCTGTAGAGTATTTATACTGTTTTCATTATTTAATGAACCATATCTATAAAACTTCTCAGAATAATTTAAAACATTTTCCATAAAATCTTTTTTATCTGACTCCGTTTCCAAATGATCTAAAACGGTCTTAAGTCCAGTTAAGATATCTTGTGATTTAGATTCCTCTATTTTCTCTAGTATTAGCATACCTAAACCATCTCTAAAGTCAAGTACGAAGTCTTTATCATCCTTTGTTAATCTAGTTACAAAATTATCGAAGGATTTATAGTCTTCATTTTTTAAACTTTCATATAAAGGGCAATTATCAATACTTTCATTATCAAAAGCTTTAGAGTTATTAGTTTCAACAAAGTTTTTTATATAGTTATCTTCGTCAGCGTTTTTATAATGGTATGAATAAATTTCTGTATCACTTTTTGCAAAGTTTTTAATATTTGCAGCATCTTGACTAATTAGTCTTAATACTCTTGGTACCATATCTTTTTTATTATTAATTATTGCATGAGATAAAAGTAATGCAGCGTCAAAATCTATATTATACTTGTGTTCTATTTTCTTCGCTTCAACTATAGTTTCAGGAGAATATTTATAATCTTTAATATCACCAGCAATATGCATCATGTCTATTAGTTGTGGTAACTCATAAGAAAAAGTGAGTTTATGGTTTTTGGTATCTAAGTATGTATTAGCTGAACTCAATGATCTAACTTCTAAAGTTTTACCATTTTGATTAGGTTCTAAGTCAAAAAGACACTTATCATAAAAATCTTTAGCATTAAAATCTTGTGGCTTATCAACATGTACATGATTAGATAAAAAAGAGACCAATTCAGGCGAATCTTGAATAATTTTATAAACTTGATATAGCTTTTTAAGATTTGTATGAGTGAGTTTAAAACCATTATCTAAGGTTCGCAGCTCGGCTATATTACCGTTAAAGTCAACTCCTAGCTCAACAAGGTCTTTAAATGGCTCTAAGTTTTTATGTAAGTCATTATCTTTAGATCTAAAGCCCGTATTTCCTTGTAAGTCTATTTCTGTTTCAATACCAAAAGTAGCATCTGAACTTACTAGGTTTATTTGATTATTAGCAAGGTCTATATATCTATCTTTGTTAGTTAAGACATTGTCTAGCTGATTAAAATTGGTTACCTGTGGAAAATTTTCAATATTCTTTAGTTCATTTTTTAACTCATCATTGTTAATTAACAATGACTGAGCCAAATGTGAGCTCAGCAAATTTTTACTTTTAAGCGAATTAAGGATATCTATTTGCTGTTGATTAGTAAGAGTATCTTGAACACTAGTTAAATAGAAACTTTCTATTTTTAAAGCCGCAGGTTCTCTTTCTTCTCTAAGTGTGTTGATTACATGCTCGGTTAATTTATCACTTTTAAAATTTGCTATAAAATTTAAATTACTTAAAGTCCTTAAAGCAAAGCGCTTTTGAGGTGATTTGTAAGTTAACAAACCTGATTTTAAAGTTTTGATTAATATATTTTCTAAAACTTCTTGATTTTGTGGCTTTAATGTAAATTGCGAAATTGTAATATGCTGATTTTCGTTATTAGAACTGACAGCTACACGCTCTCTATTAGGTACTAATGGAGATAAAGATGTGTTTTCAGTAAAAACGTTTCTTTCAACTGGTTTTCTTATCGTAAGATCTGAAATCATTTCAAGATATAAATTTATATCATATGCTTTGGAATTATCTTTTTCTGACTCGGAAATCTTATTTAAAGTTTCATACAACACATCTAAAAACGAGAATTTTTCTTTATGAGGATTAAGTTTATTTAGCTGCGACAAAGTTTGCTTGTCCCCAATAGTAGATACACCCAAATTATTTAGTATGATCATGTCAGCAGTCGCACTGTTATGCTTGGGTATTAGAATACCTTTGTTGTTTTCAACATAACCTTCAGGAACCTGAGGCTCATCGTCAGTCCTAATTATAATTTCATCTAATTTTTTATTATCAGTATTTATATCTACAGAATCATCACTAGTAGATATCTTGGCAGAACCTCCAGGTAAAAATAAACCATTTTTATTTTGGATAAAGTTATCTGGTTTACCGACATTCACACTAAAGATAATAGCACAAAGTATTTACAAGTTACATTAATAATTTTACGCAAAAAACTTCCGGTCCACTACCAGCATCCCGAAAGATTCAGTATCATATTTACCATGTTTTTTATGATGGATCTGATGCGCGCGCTTTAATGCCAGCATGTATGGATGTCTAATAAACTTTAAAAATCTGAAACGCTCATGAATAAATACATCATGCACTAAAAAATAAGCGATGCCATAAGCTGCGATACCGAAACCGAAGGCAGCAAGTGGCAAGATAGCCAAATATAGACCTAAAAAAATACTCAAACTACTAGGAATCGCGAAAAACACAAAAAAACGATCATTTTTTTCAAAAAAACTTGTATGAGGTACGTGATGATCTTCATGCCAAGACCATAAAAAACCATGCATGACATACTTATGCATAAACCAAGCCATAAACTCCATACCTAGAAAGGTCAGAATGAAAATTACCGCTTCAACACTTAAAATCTGGCTCACAATAATAATTTTATACCAAGATAAACTGACTAGACACTACTTTTTGCAGCATTAAAGTAGAATATTTCCTTTAAACATCACTCGCTTTAGATACTTCTAAATTATCTCGGAAAAGGTACTTTGCATGATTGGAAGTTTCGCGTGTTACTTAGTCAAATCAGTAGCAACTTTATAAGTGGGATCTTCCATGACATTAACATCTATAATCTCTTCAGCGTTTTTAAGCAACCTACGACAATCAGCGCTCAAGTGTTTAAGATGAATCTTTTTACCTACTTTTTGGTATCTTTCAGTTATTTTATTTAAAGCTTCAATCGCTGACATATCAACGACGCGGCTTTCCTGAAAGTCGATGATCACCTCTTCTGGATCACCTAAAACATCAAACTTCTCATGAAAAGCTGTCACTGAAGCGAAAAATAAAGGTCCATAAATCTCATAATGCTTAATACCAGCATCATCAATATATTTACGCGAACGGATGCGCTTGGCGTTATCCCAAGCGAAGATCAAAGCCGCTAAAACTACACCGATTAGCACCGCTAACGCTAAGTTATGTAAAAACGCCGTAACTAAAGTTACTAGAACCATAAGTAAAATATCAGACTTAGGCATACGGTTAATAGTGCGCAAACTCGCCCACTCAAAAGTTCCGATAGCAACCATAATCATCAAACCAGTAAGAGCTGCAATCGGTAGCTGCTCGACTAAACCAGCTCCAAACATTATAAAAACCAGTAACATCACTGCTGCGACCACACCAGAGAGCCTTTCACGCGCGCCTGATGAGATATTAATCAGACTCTGTCCGATCATCGCGCAGCCACCCATACCAGAAAACAGACCAGAAAGAATGTTGGCTGCGCCCTGCGCGGCAGCTTCACGATTGCCGCGCCCACGTGTTTCAGTTATTTCATCGATAATATTTAAAGTAAGTAAACTTTCGATCAGACCTACACCAGCGACCACTAAAGCATATGGAAAAAGCAATTCTAAAGTCTCGAAAGTCAGTGGAATATTGGGTAAATGAAATGGCGGGAAACCACCTTTGATCGAAGCCATATCCCCAACGGTCTTAGTATCAATATTTAAAAATTTCACCAGCGCAAAAACCACTAAAATCGCTGCCAGTGAAGCCGGAAAAGCTTTAGTTAGTTTAGGCAAACGCCAGATAATTAGCATCGTAAGTAAAACAAGTGCAAGTAGTATGTATAGTGGCGCGCCTGTCAGCCAGGCGCCTGAAGCGTCTTTAAACTGAGCTAACTGCGAAGAGAAAATAATAATCGCCAGTCCATTAACGAAACCAAAGATAACTGGATGCGGCACTAGACGCATAAGCTTACCTAGCTTAAATACTCCAGCTAAAACCTGCAAAACACCAGCCATAACTACTGCTGCAAATACATACTCTACACCATGAGTGAGCGCTAACGGTGCTATTACGACAGCAATCGCGCCCGTCGCACCTGAAATCATGCCCGGGCGCCCCCCGAACACAGCTGTAATCAAACCCATCATAAAAGCAGCGTACAAACCTGTTAAGGGAGATAACCCAGCTATAAAAGCAAAAGCCACCGCTTCAGGTATTAAGGCGATCGCGACAGTTAAACCTGATAAAATCTCAGTTTTATAATCGATATGCTTGGAAGCATCAAATAAATTTATTAGTCTTTGCATGATGGTGTTTTTTTAACATAATTACTTTAAGACTAAGCACCTCGATAAATTTCTAAATAAAGTAACTTAGATCAGTAAAAGTACTAAAATAAAGTACTTAATTATGAACTATGACAACATTTCTAAAAATGTAATGTACCAGTGGGCTAAAAATCCCAAGTTCACTTTAGACTTATTTAATTACTTACCTGCAAATCCATTAAAACAATTATGCCTAAAAATAATATCAAGATGTTTTAATTCTTAGGCTAAATCTGCCTAAAGTTTATAATTTTTTTAAATTCATAGTATCTACTAATGGTCGTAAGCCAAATTTTACCTAAGATCAATCGAATCAATCAGCTTAACTGGACCCAATCTTTTCGCCACTTTTTTGGAGTCTGTATTAAAGACTAC
The DNA here is from genome assembly GCA_964438425.1 of uncultured Gammaproteobacteria bacterium. GTDB lineage: Bacteria > Cyanobacteriota > Vampirovibrionia > LMEP-6097 > LMEP-6097 > CAYTKM01. The sequence goes on along the minus strand of CAYTKM010000002.1, from coordinate 173,904 downwards.
ATCTAAAAACATTTGTTTAGATTCGGGAATCTGGTCCATGATTACGTAACCAGCTATAATCTCATGATTTATTAAACTAGCTTCATTACCGTTAATCGTGATTGAATCGATAGAATCATCGAGTTTAAAACCGTAAGTTTCTATATCACCTACCGCTACAAACATAGTTTTAGTAAATATGCGCGGATTAGGACCTAAAATACTAGCTTCAGTTACTCCCATAAACGGTAACTTGCTATCAACCTTAGTTATTTTCACTTCATCTACAACAGTTTCAGCTAAAATATCATAACCGAAGTCTGGTACTAGATTTATGTTTTTAATCTTCACCTCAATCGGACCTGAGTAGTTTAGACGATTTATCACACCTGTAACCTTAAATTCATCAAAATCTATGTGTCTAGTAAAAAAAACCTTAATCGAAGAATGCTCCTGATCAACATTCTTAAAAATAAAGTTAGTTTTACTTGGTGATCTAGTATTTTTACTAATCAGCAAGTTCTCTTCCAATCTAGTCTGCTTAGCTGGTAAAATTTCTAATTCTATATTAATCGCAGTCACATGCTGCAATTCAGCGCCAGATAGCCTAATTTCAAATTCATCAGCGCGCGCAGCTAAAGTGGTGCAAATTAAAAGTGCTAGCAAACCAAACAATTTTAATCTCAGATTTAAGTTAAAAGAAATTACAGCTAATATAGCACTCACGAAAGCTCTTATTCTATTTATTAGTGCTGCATAAGTAATTCGAGACATCATCTATTATAATTCTAACTTTAAAATGTTAATTACAAGTGCAGTTTCTTAGTTTTATTAATACCTAAAATCTATTTAAAGCTTACTTAGCAAAAATTATTTAACCTGATCAATCTTTCAGAAATTTAGATCCACCGAATATAGATTTTAATTACTAAAACGCAGTTTATTTACAGTTATAGCTATTTAGTTTCTACTTTACCGTTATTGTAGCTTTCACATTATAATTCATTAAACTACACTTTATATTAATTACTTGGCTTCCACCATATTAAAGTGCTCTGCTAAAGCCTGAGCCATTTTAGAATTAAGTGCATGACCACCTTTATTACTAACGATATGCATCTTGACTGCAAGCGGATTAATACCAGATAAATATAGATCACCTATTAGATCGAGGGTTTTGTGACGTGCTGGCTCATCTTGAAAACGCAAAGGCATGGTAAAGTCGTCTTCAGTAATTCCTACAATCCAGCCACTTAAACCTAACATCTGGTTTTCAGCCTCAGTACTAAAAGTACGCGCGTTAGCTACTTCATCTATATTATCTTCACTTAAATCCCAAGTATAGGATTGCTGACCTATTTTAGGATGCTGCCAATCTAAATTATAAGTTGCCTTAAAATTAGCTTCAGTAAGAGGTTTAGCAATAATATAACGAGTCGGGTCATTATCATCACTTATTTTTATTTCTTTACTTAAAGTTAAATTCGGAGTTATATTGTTTATTTGATCATGTTTTTTAAACAGATCGATCCACAATTTAGCTGAGCCGTCCCCAAAAGGAAGCTCTTCTGCATCAATCTCAACATTTATGTTCTTTTGGTTGGTCAGAGCACACGCCGCAAGGAAGTGTTCTGTTAAACAAATACTACAATGTTCATTACCTAACACCGTATTCCTTTGAGTTGAAATAATATTAGTTGAAATTGCTTTAACACTATCTTTACTTCTCCCTGTTACGGTAAAAATAATTCCATCGTTTCGATTCTTTGTAATAGAGGCTTTAATCTCGTTTCGCGTGATTAAACCTTTAGACGATAAAGTAAGCGGATAACTCATTAATAACATTATAGAACAAATAAATTTTGGAAGAATTTATTTTAACTGTAAATTTGTATTATTATCTTACTTTATATTTCACAAGTAGTAATTATCTTGTGAGGACTTCTTTAACTTAAAGAAGACACATGTTTGTTGTAGAAGGATGACAACTAACACGAAATACAATAGGAGAAAAAACGTGAAGATATTTAATAAGATCTTGGTAGGTACACTGCTTACCTTTATACCCATAGGAGGAGCTCAGGCAGCAAGTATAATTAATAACTGTCAGAGCTTGCAAGACATGCAGTCAGATACTAATGCTGACTATGAACTCGGCAGCGATATAGATTGCAGCGGGTTTAACTTTTTACCAATCAAAACTTTTACAGGTTCATTTGATGGTAATAATCATACAATAGATAATTTAAAAATAAATTTAGCTGGCACTGACAATGTAGGTTTATTCGGTAAAACTAATGGCGCTACTATCAGCAATGTTAAAGTTCTGAATGCAGACATTACAGCTAGAGAAGACGTTGGTATTTTAATTGGTAATGCTAAAAACACTGATATCACTAATGTAATCACTTCAGGTGAAGTTTTAGCTAATGCTGAAGATCCAGGTGGTATCGTTGGTTTTTATGCAGGCGTAGCTACGATTCAATCTTCATCAAGTTCTGCTAAAGTGGTAGGTAAATTTAATCCATACCAGCCAGTTTTAGGTGACAGTGATGTTGGTGGTTTAATCGGTGACATCCAAGGTAAAAGCCCTACTGAAAGAATTCAGGTTATAGACTGCTTCGCGACTGGTGATGTTAAAGGTGTTCGCAACGTAGGTGGACTAGCTGGTGAAGTTGATAACGCTGACTTTATTAATTCATATGCTACTGGCTTTGTTTTAGGTAACGATAATCAGGATCGCGATAACAATATCGGTGGTCTACTTGGTTACGCTAAAAATGTTTCTATTCAGAATTCTTATGCTGAAAATGAAGTTAATGGACATAATAAAACTGGTGGTTTAGTTGGACATCTAATTAAAGGTGACATCGATAATTCACATGCTCAGGGTAATGTAACTGGTCATATGAGCACCGGTGGCTTAGTAGGTAAATCTGAAGAGTGCTCTACTATCATAGACAGTTATGCGATTAGTACTGTAGATGGTTCTGATGCTGTTGGTGGTTTAGTAGGTTACGCTATCGATACTAATGTTGAAGAGTCTTACAGCGAAGGTATGGTTACTGCTGGTGATCGTGTTGGTGGTCTGATCGGTCATTTAAAACGCACGTCAGCTAAAAACAAACCTATTTTAAATGTATATTCAGGTACCAGTGCCTTTGGTGAAGATAAAGTTGGTGGTTTAATCGGTTTTGTTGAAAGTAAAACTGAAGTTGCTAACACTCCATATGAAGTTACTAATGCACTCGCTTATGGTCAAGTGCAAGCAAATAAAGGACAATTCGGTGGTTTAATCGCTGATGCGCCGCCAAATAACGATGATGTAACTGTCACTAACTCATTTTATGATTACCAGACTACAGGTATTTTAACCCCGAACAATTTCGGCACTCCGAAAACTACCAGTGAACTATTTAAAAGAAATACTTTTACTGGTTGGGATTTTAACACTATCTGGGGTATTAAAGAAAACGAACATTATCCAGTTTTTCAGTTAATTAATAATGCTCCTTATAAATTAGAATTAAGTAATAATTCAATTCAGGAAAACAACAATACAGGTGACAAAGTAGCTGACGTAATAGTTTCAGACTATGATATCGGTGACACTCATACCTGTAAGTTAACTTCAGGAGATGTAATCGCTTTTAGTATTAACTCTGATAACGAATTGATTGCTCAAGAAGAGTTTGATTTTGATAATAAACAAACTTACACGATTACTATCGAATGTAAAGACTCTGAAGATGCGCCAATTAGTGAAGAATTTACTATTACAGTAACTGAAGACCCGAATGAACCAGCTCCAAATAGCGCGCCGACTGATATTACATTAAGTAACAGTAGCATTCAGGAAAATCTACCAATCGGTACTGTTGTTGGTGATTTAAATGTAATAGATGCTGATACTAATGATACTCACAACTGTAACTTAATAAGTGGTGATGTAAGTATGTTTAATATTAATGCAAGCAACCAGTTAGTTTCAAACCAAATCTTCGATTTTGATGCGATTCAACTATACAATGTGACTGTTGAATGTACTGATTCAGGCAACCTAAGTACTGATAAGCAATTTATGATCAATATTACTTCTGACCCGAATGAACCTCCACCAAATGGCGCTCCAACTGGCATTAGTTTAAGTAATAATAGTATTGAAGAAAACCTACCAAGTGGTACTTTTGTCGGAGATATTAGTGTAGAAGATCCTGATCTTAATGATTCTCATACATGTGTGTTAGCTGGCACGGATGCTGATTCATTTAGTCTAGATGGTCTAAAGTTAAATTCTAACCAAGTATTTGACTACGAAACTAAAACTACCTATTCTATCACTTTAATTTGTAAGGATAACCAAGATGCCCCAGTTAGTCAAAACTTCACTATCGGTATAGTAAATAATCCTATCGATGATGGTAGTCAAAATCCTGATCCTACTGATAATGGCGATGACACAAACCCGCAACCTCCAGTTGATCCAAACCCAGGTGATAATGGTAGTAACCCAGACCCAACTGATACTGTATGTACTCAAGGTGTAATTGAACCATTTGATGCTGATAACAATGCAACTTATAATCGTACCGAGATATTAGACATTATTTTAGATATTGAAGGTTATAAAAGCGCTGTAGCTAATTCAAGATTCGATAGTTATACTTTAGAACAATACCTACCACTTGATTTAAATAGTGATGGTACTGTAACTCAAACTGAGATTAATGATATCGAAGAAGATCTAAAGTGCTACCCAGAGTACTTTAAGTTAAAGCAAGCTCTTGAAGTTATCGGCTTAAACCGTAATGGTCAGACTGGTTTTAAAATCTTCAATCGTTATTTAAGAAAATACAAAAACGCCCGTAGATCGTACCAAAAAGCTATTCGAAGAGGTAATAATATCCCTAACAATACTTTAAAGTTCGATTACAACGAAGATGGCATTGTTGATAGATCAGATAAACGTCTACATAAAGGTATCATTGTTTATGGTTTACTGAGAAGATTCTCTGAACGTGAATTGAAGCGTCGTGCTCGTGAAGATGGTATCGGTATTAAATTTAATAATGTCGATCTATAAACACTAAACTCAAATCTAGAAATTAATTTTAAGTTGATGTTTAATTTAGTTAATCTATCTATATTAAATTAGTTCCCAGAATAAGTTATTAAAAGGATAAGAGCCAAATGGCTTTTATCCTTTTTTGTTTAAGCTTAAAACTTGCGTGAGGACTGGCTTTATAATAATAATTTATATTTTATATTTAATTTAGTAGTATTTCTATATCAGCTTAAAGGTGTAATCTATGACTATACTTCAATATCGATCATATACAAAGATGATTATTGTCGTTCACAGCGAAAATAGCTTTATATAAGTAGAAGCTTTAACCTAAAAAACTTACTTAAGGTATCTATCTAATTAAGCGAAAAATAGCATTTTGTAAGTAGAAACTTCTATACGAATGCAGTGATTATATACAAAAAAAATCGGGCTCTATGAGCCCGATTTTTTAATTTGTCATTAGATTTAAGATCAATTATCTTCTTGGGTTTTCAAAACCGTTGAATACAGTTGCTCTTGAACCTTTAGTTGAAGCTACCTGAATTAACGCGATAGTCTTGTTAGGATCAGGATTTTCAACTCTAATAGCTCTTCTTGAACCACTAAAGTTAATACCACTTGGAGGAACTATTTGAGTAGTACCATCGTTGTAGATCAACTCTACAGAAGTATCAGTTCTGAATCTTCTGTTGCTTGCCATCTTGATAGCTAGTCTACCATCGTTACGCTCTCTAACTCTAAGTCTTGAGATACCTCTTCTTGAAGTAGGCTCATTAGCGTTTTGAACGTTGATGTCAACTGTAATATCTTGAGCATTGTTCTGGTTTAAATTAACTTCCATAGTGAACTCTAAAGCATCGCGAACGATAGTGTAGTAGAAACCATCAGTTAATTTAAGAACAGGCACACCGTTGATAGTTACTTGATCAGCATCTACAGCATCACCGAAATCAAAACCAAATGTATCTGGCTCAGATAATAGGATTACGTAGTCACCTCTTTGATATAGAGTAGAACTGATTAAGTTATCTAGTGATTCTTGACCAAAACCTGAACCTGAAGTTTCCACATCAATAGTTCTGATTTGCAACTCTGCATTAGGATCGTTAGAAGTAGGGATCTGTTGAACAGTTAATTGCTCATCTTCACCAGCTCTGATCGCAGCTTTGAAGCTACCATTATCAAGTACAGGTACAGTTACTGAATCATCAGAACTAGATACGATTACAAATGAACCTGGCTCTAAAGTACCAGCAGCTACGCTTACTTCCGCTCTTTTTAGAGTAGTAGTTTCATTGTCATCAGTACCGTTACCATCAGCATCGATATCAGCTAAATCAGTTACTTGAACTAATAAGCTAGTTTGGCTATCTAATGTTTTGTAGTTAGCGTTATCAAGGATAGTACCGATAGCATTATCTAATACTTCATCAGCATCAACATTAGCGAAGAACAGATTAGTATCAGCTTCGTTTGTAAAGTCGATATCAGCTACAGTATCATCATCATCTTCAGAATCACCATCAACATATAGATCAGCAAATGTATCAGCTAAAGTGTTATCACTAGCAGGTAAAGTTACTGATTCAACAGCTGTGTTAGTCACTAGTTTAGAGATACCAGCATCAGAACCGACTACGATATCATCAGTACCATTAGATACGATGAAACAAGCGATGTCATCTTCAGTCGGGATAGTACCACCAGCAGTAACATTAGCAATCTCAAGACCTCTTACAGTTAAAGTAGAAGCGATATAAGGAGCTGAAGTTAAAGTAGTAGCAGGCTCAACTGGGTCAGTACCTAAAGCTAAAGGTACAGTGAATTTGTTTGCATTATCGATAGTTACAGTACCAGGATTGATCGAAGGATCAGAAACTAGGACATCTCTATCGTTATCAGCATCAGTGAAAGTGATTGCTTCGTTACTTGATACACAAGTAAGTTCAACAGTACCAGCACCATTACCTAGGAAGTTACTAACAACACCATCAGCAGCAGTACCTAGAGGGATCGCATCAGCAACCTGCTCCATTACTTCAATATTCCATAATTCAGTAGTTCCAGGAGCACCAGAGCTAGTTACTAAACGCTTAGTCTGGCTAAAGTCAGAAGCAAATGTACTTTGCTGAGCGCCATAATTATCAACTAATACTGAAGATACTTCTTGGTTATCAGCAGAGAAAGTAGTTGAGTTATCTCTGTATGTAGAGATCGCATTTTGAGCGAATTTAACATCAAGGAATTCAGCTACAGTACCTAGAGTAGTAGTACCGATAGTACTTAGAACTACATCATCAGTAAATAAAGCAGTACTGATATCAACAACACTTACAGTTACAGTAGGGTCTACAGTAGCTTCAGTTACAACTAAAGCACCAGGCTTGAATACAAGCATGATTTGCTCAATAGCTTTAGTACCATTAGTAGCTTCAGTAGTATCAATCGCAACATCAACATAAGCATTAGTTACAAGTGAAGTACCATCTTCAGCACTTAAACCGATTGGTTGAACTCTTTCAACAGTTGGAGCAGAATTTCTAGTACCAGTAGATCTAACTTCAATTAAATCTAAAGCGTTACCATCATTATCACCATCATCTGGAGCAAATAAGTCAACACCAGTAGGCATTACAAATCTAAGTACAATCTCACCAGCAGCAGCAGTGTTACCTAAAGCTTCGATAGCTTCAAAGTCACCAGCAGCAGTTTCAGAAACTACTACAGCTCTTGCTTCAGTTTGAATGTGCGGTACAGGACCTCTTCTAGATGAAGCAGTCGCACTTGCGATACCAACTTTACCACCAGTAAATAATGGAGCTAAAGTGTCATCAACTTCTAAACCAGTACCGACTAAGTCACTTAATTCATCAAGTGAAGTAGTTGAACCGTCTAAACTATCAATATTTGTGAAAGTTACGATCGCTCTGCTTGCAGTTTCATCAGTATTAGAGTGAACCATAATACCAGAGAAATCACCAGCTATAGGTAAAGTAGACACAGTTAAAGCACTGTTTACGCCACCTTCAGGTAATACTTCAAACATAGTTTGAGTTAAAGTACCATCGATGTTGTTACCAGAGATTTTAGCAACTAGTTTTAAACCGTTAGCTTTGTTAGCAGCAGATAAACTTTCAATTACACCAGCTACACGAACAGAAAGCATGTCAGCTGTAGTGTTATTGTCGTATCTGTTTAAGAAAGGAAGAATGTTAGCTGTGTAGGTGTTACCAGTTTTAGTTAAGCTTGCAGCTAAAACTACATTGTTTTTAGTATTAGCAGCGTTATCAACAACTAAAGCATTACCATCACTATCGTCAGTAGAATCAGTAGCACCTAATGTGATATTACCAGCATCAGTTGCACCTTCTTCAACTACTAGGTAAGCAGGCTTAGCAGTAGTTATAGTAGCGCCACCAGTTAATGGTAGATAAACAGCATTTACATTTCTAATAGCCTCATCATCAGCATAATCTGCATCAGCAGCAGTTGTGAAGTCGTTTACGTCAGTAATCGCATTTACAGCTACGATGTTACCTGTATCATCAGCAAAAGCTACATCAACACCCGGGAAAATGAATGAATCATATAAACTATCAACACTTGTGATTGCAGAATCATCATCGTTTTGAGCAGTTACAGTAGCACCATTATCACCATCAGCTTTGATTAAGCCAGCTTCAGCAGCACCGCCAGCGTTATTAGCAGTGAAAGAAGTGTTATCTCTATTGAAACCATCAACGATTTCAAGATTAGTGTCAGTACCATCAGTATCTTTTAATACTAAGTGAGAACCGTCAGCATTAGCAACAGCAGTACCAGCATCATTTTCAACACCAAAAGCAGCCGCACCTAAAATAGCGTTAGGTACACCAACGAATACATCATCAACTCTCAAAGTAGGGCTAGTTAAAGCAGTACCATTAGAATCTTGAAGTTCGAATTCTACAGTGATTAAAGCGTTAGAAACGTTAGAGAATAAAGTACCATCCGCAGTCAAGCTAGCTTCAGTTACAGCTGAAGTAGTTGCAGCAGCATTTACATTAGCAGCTGGTTTGAATTCAGCAGTTGCAAATGGAGTACCAAAAAATTCAGTAGTTGAACCTGGTACATTAGCAGCTTTAATTTGGATAGCATCAGTATCGATTACAGCATTAGTACCACTAGTTATACCACCAGGACCAAAAGTTAAAGTAGTAGTAGCATCAGGGATCTGACTTTCTACTAAAACATTGCTCTGAGCATCAGGCTCTGAGTCTTGAGAAACAGTAAGCTTAGTATTAGCAGCTACGATGTTAGCTACATCAAATGCAGTACCATCAGTAGCACCAACTAAGAAATCATCAAAGCCAGCAACGTTAGGTTGAACGATAGTAGCTTGAAGTTCAGTACCAGTTAGAGTCGCGCCAGCATCACAAGCGATACCAATATTCTCTAAAGAGAACTCGAAAGTACCAGAGTTGAAGTTAGTAGCATCATCTTCAGTAAATGAAACTATAGCAACTGAACCAGCAGGCACAGAGGCGTTACCAGCAGCAGTAGCTTCAAGAACTTGAGCTGCGATCACGTTAGTATCAGTGTTACCGTCAGGTAATGCACCAGGCACACTATTAATATCAACGTTAATAGTACCGTTAGCATCACTAGTTAGAACACCAGAATCTACAGCTACGCCAGTGCCAGTATTATCATCAGTAACTTCTTCATAACCAGCTAATTTAATAAACTTACAACCAGTTGGTAAAGTTATATAAGTAGTAGCTAAGTCACCACCAGTAACAGTGATTTCTGAAGCAGCAGTACCAGCAACACCAGTAGTATCGACTGAACCATCTTGCTCTAAGAATAGATCGTTAGCAGCGTTAGCATTTGCAAATGTACCAAAAGTAAAAACTAAATCGTTATTACCGTTAACATCAACAGTTATGTCTGCCATGGTTACATCTGCTTTAGCGCCGTTAGCAGCTGAACCACTATCAGGCGCTATGGCAGAAGTAATCGTTCCGTCATTAAGCGTGATAGCAGCATTCGCTGGAGCTAAGTTAGATAAACCAAAGGCAGCAAGTAAAAGTAAGGAAATCCCTTTTCTTAAACCCATTTTTTCTCCTTTGTTATTTTTTCTAAATATCATATTTTATTAAGTAAAAGATATCTTGGCCAGATTGACCAAAAATATTTTATTACTCACAAGCTATAATCCCACTTTTTAGTGGTCAGGTCAACTTTTAAATATAAATAAACTTGGAACCATTCAAGATAATTAGATCAGACAGATGAATTTAACACGAATCATCCCAACTCAAAACACTTATCTTGCACCATTGATTAGATTCTTAAAAGTACCTAAAAGCTTTATCTAGTAAGATTGTTACAATACTAACTATGCTCCATTACCTTATAGGCAAATTGATTGAGAAAAATTTAGATAATAAATATTTAATTTTGGAACTGAACAGAATTGCCTATGTTATTTTCTCTAATTTAAAGACTTTAAACAGACTAAGTATCAACTCTGAAGTTAAAGTTTATGTAAAACAGGTTATTAAAGAAGACGAAATCAAACTTTATGGTTTTATGGATAAAGCCTCTAAGGAAATTTATGAACTGCTAGTTTCCGTTTCAGGTGTCGGACCGAAAGCGGCTATGAATATCTTAGATGTTCTTAGTCCAGATGAAATCGTAGCGGCGGTAATTAAAGATAAAGCTAAGCTAATTTCAAGCGCGCCAGGTGTGGGCTTAAAAACTGCACAAAAATTAATTATCGAACTTAAAAATAAGCTATCCAAGTTTAACTCTCAAAGTCATCATGAAGAAATTCACTCAGATTATAAGTGCATGGATGAAGTAAGTAACATTCTTAATAATCTTGGCTTTAATAATATAGAAGTAGATAAAGCACTTAGTTTAGCTCAGGAGCAAGGTATAGCCGATGATAGCGAGCTATTAGTGAGGTTCTGTATAAAAAAAATGTCTGAAGTATAAAACACAATGGTAGTCACAGCTAATATAATAGTTTCAAACTACTATTTTTTAAAATCAACTCTCTAAGCTGCCTAAATTATACAGAGCTTTTTTAAATAAGATAAATTAACCTAGTTTTTAAATCATTTCAATTTCTTCAAAATGCTTATATACTAAAAGATCCGTAAGGTAAGAATTAAAAATATATAATTAAGTTAAGCGATTTAATTATAAAGATAAGTAATTTTTGTTTTACAATAATATTAGAAGAATTAAAGCTTGCTTTTAAAAGGCTTTCAGCTAAAAATAACCAGTTATGTCCACTATAAGTCCACAAAACCCTAGCACTGCCAACCCATCGATCGTTGATGCACTTTCAGATAACGATCTAGAGTTAGCGCGTGATTTACTTTTAAATAAATTAAAAATTCAGATTGGACAGAAGTCTAGCTGGGATTCACCCCAATACCGCGGAGATAAAGGCATTCAAAAAAGTATTAAACTTGACCATAACCGTAATAAAAAGATCACTTTTTTCGGTCTAGAAACTCTAAGAGATAGATATTTACTTAGAGATGCTCGCAGCATAGTATGCGAAGATGTACAGGCGTTTTTCTCTCGCGTAGCGACTGGCATCTGTGGCGGTGATCGCGAGCTGGCTCAAGACTTATACGACCTAATGTCAAACAACTGGTTCATGCCAGCTACACCTGTTTTAACTAACGCCGCTAGTAGTCGTGGCGCGCAGATTTCATGCTTTTTAAACCAAGTGTCAGATTCGATTTCAGATATTTTTAAGACCTATGAAGAAAACGCCTTTTTAGCTAAAGGTGGCGGTGGTATCGGCACTGACTGGTCGCAAGTACGCGGTCATAACGCCAGATTAAGTACTGGTGGTAAGTCATCAGGCACTGTACCTTTCTTAAAGGTAATGGATAGTGCGACTCTAGCAGTTTCTCAGGGTAACACTCGTCGCGGAGCGGCAGCTGTCTATATGTCAGTAAATCACCCTGACATAGAGGAGTTTGTCGACATCCGCCGCCCTACGGGCGGCGATGAGAACCGCCGTTGTCTTAATCTTCACCACGGCGTGACCATCAGTGATGAATTCATGCGTTGTGTGCGTGCTAAAACTAAATTCGATTTAATCTGCCCTCACTCTGGTGAAGTTACTAAATCGATCGATGCTGTAGAGCTATGGCGTAAAATTCTAAAAAATAGGGTTGAAACGGGCGAGCCTTACATGTTGTTCATCGATACGGTAAATCGCGCAGTACCTGAGCACCATCAAGAAAGAAATCTTTTTATCAGCCAAAGTAACCTATGTTCTGAAATCACTTTACCGACTAACCGTGAGCGCACAGCTGTATGTTGTTTAGGTTCACTAAATCTTGAAAAGTGGGATGAATGGAAAGATGATCAGGAAAGAGTACTCTATACAGCAGTTAAAGCTTTAGACAATGTACTTGATAACTTTGTAAACCAGGTTGATAGCCGCGATTATAAACGTGCTATTAATTCTGCTCTTAACGAACGCTCGATCGGGCTAGGTGTCATGGGCTGGCACGGACTGCTTATGAGTAAAGAGATGCCGTTTGCTAGTATTCAAGCGCGTAGTTTAAATAAGATAGTGTTCGAGTCGATCAACAGACATGCTAAGGCTGCTTCAGTGAAGCTAGCTGAAGAGCGCGGTCCTTGTCCTGATGGTGGCAAGCAGCGCAATAGCTATGTGATGGCGATCGCACCGACAGCTAACATCTCGGTTATTTGTGGTGGCGCGACTCCATGCATCGAGCCGACAGCTGGCAATGCCTACCTCCAAAAAACCTTAAGTGGTAGCTTTTTAGTGAAAAATGTTCACTTAGAGAGACTTTTAGATAAAAAAGGTCAGAACAATCAAGAAGTTTGGCGCCAAATCATCGCTGATAAAGGAAGTGTAGCGAACCTGGAGTTTTTAACAGCTGAAGAAAAAGAAATCTTTAAAACTGCCTACGAACTTAATATGAAAGATTTAGTTACGCAAGCCGCTATCAGGCAGCCTTATATCTGCCAGGCTCAGTCTTTAAACTTATTTTTCAGAACTCCAGTTAGTGGTAAATATTTAAATGAAGTGCACTTACTTGCTCATGAACTAGGTGTAAAAAGTTTGTATTATTTGCGCTCAGAGTCTGTGATTAACGCTGATTCTGTAGATAGCAAAAATGTCAGCAGGCAGGTTGCTAACTACGAAGAATGCTCTGTATGTCAGTAAAACTTTATTATTTTTAACTGAGTTTATTTAGCTAAAGCATATACTATGGGTGAGACTGTTTCTGTATCCATTAAGTATGTAAATAATTGTTAACTAAATGATGGCACTATTAGTTAAACGATCAATGCATACTAAAGAGTCACAAGTGAGATGCTAAAATAACATACATGGATCAAGAAGACTTAAAAAAAGCTCTACTGCAAGCCCAAAACATGCAGGAAGGAATTTTAAAAGTACAAGAAGAGCTTTCTAAAAAAGTTATCGAAGTTACTTCTGATGATGGTTATATCGATCTAGTTATGACTGCTGAAGGTGATTTTCACTCGATCAAAATCAATCATAGCCTGCTTGCGATAAAATACCCGACTTTAAAAACTGCTTGCCCCGCTTTAGAAACTGCACTTTTAAATGGTATTAATAAAGCAACCACCACAGCAGCAGATATGACTAAAAACAAACTTAAAAATATTACTGAAGGCTTAGGTTTAAGCGATTAAAGTTTAGGTTTAAGCTCTTGTAGTGCTGGCGAAATCTCAAATAAGAAATAATATAAATAATGCTTGAATATACTAGGGTCTTAGCTGAACTAATTGATGAATTTAATAAATATACTGGCGTGGGTCCTAAATCAGCTCAGCGCATGGCGTTTGATCTATTAAAGAAAAACTCTGAGCAGTTTAACAAGATGATTTCTGTTATGCGCAAAGCCAAAGAGCAGATCAAGTATTGTAATGAATGTTTTAATTTAACTACTTTAGATATTTGTGAAGTTTGTAGTAACCCGAATCGTGATGATGCGCTTATCTGTATCGTAGAAGAGGCTAAAGATTTAGTAGCGATCGAAAAGACTCGTGAGTTTAAAGGTAAATTTCATGTTTTAGGTGGTGTGATATCACCTTTAGATGGCATTACGAGTAGTGATTTAAATATAGCTGCTCTTGAAAATCGTCTCATGAGACTGCTTTCAGAAAATGATGATTTAAATATTGAGCTGATTATGGCAATTAACCCCAGCACTGAAGGCGAGGCGACTATGCTTTATCTAAAGCGCAGCGCAGATAAAGTGCTTAAAGAGTTTCCAGGTCGTTTGAGTGTGACTAGACTTGCTTACGGCCTACCTGTCGGTGCCGACTTAGATTATACCGATGAAGTTACTATTATTAAAGCACTTGAAGCTCGGGTTAGTGTTTAAGTTACTTAAGGTAAAAGCTTATTAATGCTTGGCTGATTTGATTGAATAACCTTAAAGAGCTTATTTTCCATCTGCTTATTTTTATCAACTCGATTAACAACAACTTCAGTTTGAAACGGAGTATTATAACCTCGGTGCTGATGAGCCATTATGACCATGGACTTACCTTGCTTGTCCTGAGCTGTCCAGAATTTAAACTTGTCACCATTATCAGAGGCACCATGCATATCAAATAAAGTTTTCATAGTATTAATAGCTATGAGCTCCTTAACAGGTTTTAGGGTATTTGGGTTAATGATTTTGTTTATATCTCGATTAACTTGACCTACTGTCGCAGTAACTGAATGATCAGCGCCATGAGCTATCTTAAAGTTATTTTGAATTTTCATAGCAGGGGGATTTGAAATTCCCACTATAGAAGTTCTTCCTTCGCTATCACCATCCTTAATTACATTCTCTTTTACCGTTTGAGCTCCTAATGTATCAGTATTTAGATTTTTAGCTGACTGAGCAGCATTTACGCTACCCGGTATCATAAGTGCCATTGCAGCAGTAGTTGAGGCTAGTTTACTTGGTAAATTATTAAAAGGGTTTGTTTGCATATTATCTGGGCTCCGTGCGCTACATAAAATAAGATAACACGCGCATGCGCAAACTGGTATTAGCACGCTTACATCTTTATTTTTATTTAAAGTTTATTATCTTGTACCCTTCCAAGCTATTTTCACTTGAAAGTATAATTAACATTGATAATCTAGAGTTAATCTATTAACAAATTATTTTTTAAAAGTTTGTTCTATAACTTTATTTGTATAAGGTAAATTTTCTTCAACAGCTCTATCACCTGAAGCAAATACACCAAGTTGTACTTTATCTACTTCAGTAGCTGCTGGAGCCTTAATATTAGGGTTTAATTTATCTAAATTATAAACACGCATATTCATAGGAGTTGTTACTATAGCCCCAGTATATCTACCAGGATCACCTAAAGGAAAATGTGACGCTTTCATTTTAGTGTTAGTTACAAAAGCAAAAAGTAATCTATTACCAATTTTTACATCTCCACCATTACCTTCGGCAGCTTTAGTAGCTGGAGCATAAAATAATCTAATTTTTCCACCTCCAGACTTAATATAGCTCGGTTTAATATTAATAGAAGTAAGCAATTCATCAGTTGCTGACACTTCTTTTAAATTATCAATATTAGAAGCATACTTATTGATCAACTTTTTAACATTGTTAGCATCTGCTCTAATAGCACTGACTCTTTTTCAAAACCATTTCTTTTTTAAATCCAAGCTCTAAATCAGGGTTAATAGCGTTACTTTGATTTGCTAAAGTTCCAGCCGAAGCGCTAGCTACCAGCCCTTGAGTACCAAGTACTAATGAAGATGTTACTGCTGCTAATTTTTATGTTAAAGGTTTCATAAGTTTCACTTTTTGATGTAATATTTTACTTTATTAATAACACATCAGACATTTAACATAATACGACAAATCACTTTAAAGCAAATTAAATGATTATATATTTTTAGACAGAACTACTTTTTATATCGGTAAAAATATTTTTATCAAGCAGCCCTGCCTAAGCGATAGGCATAAATTTATATGATAAAATTCATAAATAGATGAGCCTAAGTCAAGAAGAAGTAAAAAAAATCGCTAGTCTAGCCAAGCTTGAATTAACTGAAGCTGAAATTGCAGATCAGACTAAAACTCTTAGTAATATTCTAAGTTATATCTCTCAACTTAATGAACTTGATACTGAAGGTGTAGAACCGATTACAGGTCCACTGGAACTTAAAAACGTAATGCGCGTTGACGAAATTAAAGCCAGCTCAAGTGAACTTTTAGCTAAAATACAAGAAAACTATCCTGACAAAGAAGATACAGCGGTAAAAGTACCTAAAATGTCAGCTGCTAAATAGTTTCTTTAAGAAGGCTAATATACAGGTTTTTTAATAATTACTAATAGCTAAATATAATTTCAATCAACAGGTGCTTATATAATTATTTAATTAAATAGAATTAGATCTAAAACTAAAATAAGTTCCATTCTAAAGCAGAAAATTAAAATATAGATATATTCAGCTAATTTAACAACTTATAATTTTATTCTAAATTTAGCCAATATTTAAAATAAAATTCCAAAAAACAGTCATATTTAGAAATTTTTTATAAATCTTAACCTTTTTTAGAAAATAATTCTAAATACAGCGCGCGCTTATAAAGGATTTACATAAGCTTTAAACATCACGCTAAGCCGAATTTAAAAACACTTTAAACAGAAATAATTCATTAAGTTGAGCGATTTTACTGCACTAAAGGTGACTAACAAGTAATAATATATAGAGGTAACAAAATCAGAAAGTTATGACCAAATTTATTTTTGTAACAGGTGGAGTAGTAAGTAGTTTAGGTAAAGGTATCGTAGCTGCTAGTTTAGGCAGATTATTACGTCTTAGAGGCTACAATGTCTCTATCCAAAAGCTTGATCCTTATTTAAATGTTGATCCTGGTACCATGTCACCTTACCAGCATGGTGAAGTTTTCGTTACTGATGATGGCGCTGAAACAGACCTGGATTTAGGTCATTATGAAAGATTTATTGATGGTAATCTTAAAAAATCTAATAGTGTTACCTCTGGGCGTATCTACTCAGATGTAATCAACAAAGAAAGGCGCGGCGAGTATCTAGGCGGTACTGTGCAGATGGTACCTCACGTAACTAACGAAATTAAGGACAATATCCTAAAAGCAGCTAAAGAGTCAGCAGCAGACGTTCTCATCGTAGAAGTCGGCGGCACTGTAGGTGATATCGAAAGTTCGATCTTTTTAGAAGCGATTAGACAGTTTAGAAATGACGTCGGCAAAAAACATGTAGCTTACGTGCATGTAACTTTAGTACCTAATATTCATGTGAGTAATGAACTTAAAACTAAACCGACCCAGCATAGCGTGCAGGAACTTAGATCTAAAGGTATTCAACCAAATATTTTAGTTTTAAGAGCTGATCGTGAGGTCGCAGCAGGCATGCGCCAGAAATTAAGCCTTTTTACTGATGTGCCACTTGAAAACATTATCCAAAGCATGGATTGTAAAAGCATCTATGAAGTGCCTTTAATGCTTGAAAAGCAGGACTTCGCTACTAGAGTCTTAGAAGAACTATCTTTAGAAGATCAAGGAGCTGATTTAAGTAGCTGGCAACATACAGTAGATAAAATAACTGCTAATAATAACCTGGAAGTTAAAGTAGCTTTAGTCGGTAAGTATGTTAAATTAAGTGATTCATATATTTCAGTAGTAGAGTCACTGAGACATGCCTGCGCCGAACTTGAATGTAAGTTTACTATCGATATGATTCTTTCTGATGATCTAACTAGCGATGAAAAAGCTAAAGAGCATTTGCAAGATTATGATGCGATTTGCATACCTGGTGGTTTTGGAGATCGAGGTGTCGAAGGTAAACTTAACGCGATTAAATATGCGCGTTTAAATAAAGTACCTCTTTTAGGTTTATGTTTAGGTTTGCAATGTGTGGTGATTGAATTTGCACGTAATGTTTTAGATTTAGAGGATGCTAACAGTATCGAATTTAATAAAAAGACTCCAAGCCCTGTGATTCACCTGATGAACGAGCAGGTAAATGTTACTAGTAAAGGTGGCACTATGCGTCTAGGCGCTTATCCTTGTAAGTTAAAGTCAGCTTCGCTTGCTGAAAAAACATATCAAGAAAGTAATGCTATTGATCATAATGGTCTAATCTTCGAAAGACATAGACACAGATATGAATTTAATAATTCATTTAGAGATACTGTTGAAGAAAAAGGTTTAGTAGTTTCAGGCACTTCACCAGATGACAGTTTAGTTGAAATGGTAGAGCTTAAAGATCACCCTTATCTAATGGCTTGTCAGTTTCACCCAGAATTTAAATCTAGACCGACTAGACCGCACCCACTGTTTTTAGGTTTGATCAAAGCTGCTAAAAGTCTGAAGCTGGCAGCTAAAGTTTAATTAATTGATTAACATTAAAGTTTGCGAAAAATATCTTACATATCTTAACTAACAAGCTTAGTTTTTTGCTGAGCTGCATAAAGATAGGCTTGCTAGAGATTTAACTTCAGGGCAGCTTGCTAGTACGCCGCCAGCACATTACGCTGCGCTTTAAAATAGTTTTTAAATTTATCGACCAGGGTCGTATCATCGAGTCTAACCGTACTTAAGCTTTCTGAATGAATTTTATAGCTGTTTTCAGTGCTGATCGCAACTAGATTATAAGCCAGTGCTTTTTTATTTAAAGTGTTAATGTTACTAGCTTTCATCAAGTCCACTTTAAGGTTTTCCTGTTCAATTTTAAGAGACCTGATATCCTGTTTAAGTTTAATATTTAAATTACTAAGTATGATATTAGAAATTAATAGCACTACCGTCAGCCCGAAAGCGACAAATAGTGCGATTAAAAATTTACTTGAACAAAATTTAGGCATTCCTATTTACAAGTTTACCCTTTTTAATTAATATTTTAAATACTTATTAGCAGTAGCCACACAAGCACTTGTTTTAAATTTACTTAGCGCGTGGCTTGATACTCATTAAAGTATCTTCAAGAGTTGTACCATCTGGTCTATTATAATGAAAAATACCACGTCTACCGATTTCGACAGCAGCTATCGGTTCTGCGCCATTTAAATAAGATAGTAAACCATTTTTTAGCATTTCATAATACTGACTTTCATCCATGTTTAAATATTCAATATGCTGGGCTATCGGCTGATAATAACCATAAGCAGCTAAAATACCTAGTAAAGTACCAGTTAGCGCCGCTGATACCTTGTGACCAAGCTCAGCTGGTGGACCATCGATATGTGCCATCGCAATAATAACCCCGAGTACCGCAGCACAAATACCTACAGCTGGCATAGCATCAGCGATCCTGTTAATCGCACCTGGCGCAATCGCACCTTCAGCATGGTGAGCATCTATCTCAGCATTTAAAGCAGTTTCAATTTCATCGGGTTTAGAATTATAGTTAATAACCAGCTTCAGTGAATCACAGAAAAAGTGCACCGCATGATGATTATTTACAAAAGAAGGGTATTTAGTAAAGATCGAACTTGAAGATGGTTCGGATACGTCTTTTTCCAGACTCAACATACCACCACGCTTTAGATTTATAAAACATTCATACATCATCTGCAAAGCTTCTGAAAAGGCTTCAGTATTATAAGGGCTGTCTTTAAAGGGTCTGCCAATATTAGCCATAATTGACTTTAGTACCTTAGATGGGCACATCGCTAAAAATATTGAAGTACCACCACCGAAAATAATAATATATTCCTGCCAAACTGAGACAATCGCCATGATGGGACCGCCCTCAAGCATAAAGCCACCAAATACACAAACAGATACAAGTACCAGAAATACTATAGTCATACTAGTATGATATGCCCGTCAGAACAGAGTTTGCACTCAGGTATATGATTTAATTAACCTTGCATATCAGCAAGTTTAATATTAGTTAGACGCTCAGCCCCACCACTTTTATTATAGGTAGCGTTGGTGTTTGCCTTATTATTACGTGTATAGATCTTTTGCACCTGATTTACGTAGCTAGATAGCTGTCTAACTAGTTTCATATTAGTATTATGCTCATCTTTGCATCTATTTAAAGTAGATTTCAGTTCCTCAGCAAGCTTACTAAGGTCACGACTACCAGATATATTAGTTTTTATCAGTTCAGCCACCTTAGAATCTGGTTTATAACCTAAGCTAACTAAAGTTTTTTTACGCTGATTTTCCAGCTGCATCAGCTTCAGACTTAACTTTTTCTCTTCTTCAACGGTCTTAGCCAGTGATTGTATATCGCTAGTCATTAAAGCTTCTTTTTTGCGACGTGAAATATCTAGAAAGTTTTGGTAGACTTCATATTCTTCATCTAAAATCTTATAAAGTTTTTCAAACATATAGTATCACCATTTCACGTTATAGCCACCATATATGGCGTCTGCTTACTATATATACACAATTAAAGCTATCTTAACTAAGCTAAAATATGTATGTGGTCTAGTACTTTATACTTTATTTAGACTATCTTAAAACTAATATACTCATCTAGAAGACAGTAATTATAAATTTTTATATCATTTTAATAAGCTAAGTAAAATAGTTAAGAAAACTATCAATTCAGCTAATTAAATATATTTAAAAAAAACTACCAAATGAACTAAATCATCTGGTAGTTAAATTTATCTTATATCCTAAAGCCGAGCTTCAGCTAGATTACTAACCTAGAACTGAAGCTAAAAGACCAGTGTTACTTGAAAGTTCAGTTGCATTAAAATTAAGAGCATTTAATACATTAGCTGTGCCACCAGCTTGGAAGCTCTCAGTTAAATTATTAACTAAGTTAGCTCGGTTGGTTTGAGCAGTAGTTTCTGAACCAGTTACATTAAACTGACCACTATCGAGCTGCTGAGATCCGTTAAACTTAGTAACGTTTCTAGCTGGCTTGTATGTGGCTTCAGCTTGCTGAGCGCCGTTAATCTCTGCGGTGTCAACCTCTGCAGGTTTTGACGCAGGCGTGGCTTCAGCAGCAGTCTTTTCGTTTGGCTTTACGTTCGGAAATGAACCAATATTGTAATTAGTGTTTACCGAACCATTATTGATACCTGAAATATCCATGTTAATTCACCTCCCTAAATGAGTTGACTTTAGGAGTTATAATTAATATACCCATTAGCGCACTTGCCATATACATCAACTAACTTAAATTACGCATGTTATCTGAAGGTTAAGTCATAGATTTAGCCATGCGGACTAGTTATTAAGGATTAAAGAAAGCCAAAAATTTAAGATAAAATTTTCAAATATTTCTGACTTGCAATATGTCCTGGTAAAAATTTTAAAGTATTTTCAAAATTCTTGCGTGCAAATTTTTTATTATTTAAAGCCAGATGAACCTGAGCTAATTTGAAATATGATTCAGCATCATTCGGGCTTTTTCTGATATCAGTATTAAAAATTTCTAGCGCTTCATAATATTTACCACAAGAGAGAAAAGCTGAGCCGATAGCTTTATTATACTCAGGGTAGTATTTCATTAAGTCATCAGCAACCCCTAGCATAATATTCAAATAGTCTTTCAGGTTGAACCTGATAAAATAAGCTATAGTCAGCTCAGCAAAGAGTCTAAAACATAAATAACCTGGATTAGCGATATGTTTTTCGTTTTGAAGTAAAACTCGAACGAGGAAGCTATTCCATTTGCAGGCTGGTGAATAGTTAGACTGCTCGCAAATTTTAAGAGCAAAATCAAGATCTCTTGACATGATTTTAGTAAAAGCCATCATCGCAGCTAGCTGAAGCTGGTAATATAAATCAAAAGCAACTTCAAAATTGGCAGTTTCAAATTCACAGTCAGCTATGTAAGATTGAACTTTACGCAAGCTAGACTGATATTTTTTAAAATTTTCAGGCTGCAAGAGCTGATTTGCCAGAATTTCATCACGACAAAGCTTGAAATCTATTTTAGCTTCGGTAAAATTTTCATTAAAGTAATGAGCAAGCGCACGGTTATAAACACTACTTAACTTAGTTTTACTCATGCAGATTTTAAAGTCTTTTTAATCTTACCCACACTTGGTTCCCTTAAATAATAAGGTTTTAATTCATAAGAAGCTATAGTTTTAGGCTGCTGCTGGTTTAAGTAGTATTCGATGATAAGTTTAGCTATACGCTGATCATTTAAATCATGCACCGTTTCAAGTGGATTATCAAAACTAAAATAATGCAGGTTAGGACTTTCAAAATCATTATTAGATTTAGAAATATAATAACTATTGCTGGTAGCTGGTAAAACCACTGTAGCTAACTCTGGCTTTAAAAAGCGCATTAACTGAAAATTATTACAAGTGAAAATTCTTAAATCTAGCTCTAAAGCAAGTGTTCTAACGATGGTAAGTGAGTTTCGTATACCAGTAAAAGAGCCTGGTCCCACGCTTACAGCAAGCAAATCTATATCTTTTAAAGTTAAACCAGCTTTTTCAAAAGTTACCTTAAAAGCTTGCACTAACGAAGAAGACTTTATATCTAGCAACTCATCAGTAAAATATGATTTACTTTCAGTGTCATAGACAGCCATCGACTGCTGGTTCATACTAGAATTTAACGCAAAAATTTTCATCTATACCACCACTTTCTTCGTTTAATTTCATCCAAGCTTATGAAAGAATACTTTTCATAAGTACCTTTGGTATCAGCCCATGGCACCTGCTTCCTGAGCAATTCTAGCAATTTAGTACTGGTAAAGTTTTTATATTTATCCCAAATTTTATCAATAACAAAAATTATCGCTGGGTCAAATACATTACCTTCAAGCATGTCTAGCTCATCTTCAGTAATCGGTATCGGACTGGTAGCATAGTGCTTATATTTTTCTCGAATCCCGATGATTAAAGGTCCGTATTTAGTGCGAAAAATAGCATCTTTAAATAAAGCACGATCAAAGCGCCTCGCGTATTCTTGTTGAATAAAGTAAAGTAGCTGCTCAACTTTTATCGCCGTCAGTCCTTCTTTTAAATTAGGGCTAATACTATCTTGCGTCCAGGCTAAATGTAATAGATAAGCTGCAATAGTCAGTACGCTATAACTAGCCGCGTCATAAGAACCTCGATGAAAGCGATCAAGTTCTTTATTTTCAAATATTGGCTCTTCTTTGTTGAAGGTTCGTTCTATTTCATACTCAGATGGAGCAATACCTGCTTGATATTCATCAAAGTCTTCAGGTTCGTACATTACTTATCTCTATTATATAACTTGCCACTAATTTTTTGTTAAGTACTAGGTTGGTAGAATTTTTATTTTATTTAATTAAATAAAAGCTTTATTTTTGAATCTAACAGTTTATTATCAGTTAATGATTCTAAAGTACCTTTGATCAATCGATAAATTAGCATTAGTTTATGCATTTTTTAGCCAATAACACTTTGCTAAGATAAAACAGAGACTTTTAGGTTTTATACTACTAGAAAACACTCAAACATTATGCACAGTACCATTTTAATTTTTAAGTTTTTAAGCCTTTGTATTATTATCGGCGCTACTATCACTGTGGGCGCAGTAGTGGCACCGATAGTATTTGGGATGCTCGCGCGCGCTGAAGCTGGCGAAATTATGATTAAGGTTTTTAAGCGCTATGATAGCTGGTTATTAATTAGTGTGATTATTTTACTTGTTTGCAGCTTATTGCAGTATTTTTTTCAGTTGCAGGCAGCCAGCTTTAACGTGGCTGCCCTACCTTTAAATCAACACTTCCAATTATTAGTTACCTTAATTATCACGGCGATTTCTTTTTATCTAACTTTAAAGTTAGCTGGCGATTTACTAAGTGTTAGAGAAAGTGATCCAATTTTATTTAGGGAAATTCATCTACTCAGTGAAAAGCTACATAAAGCCAACTTTTTTCTCGGCATTTTATTAATTATTCTTACTATAATAGGGCTATGAGCACTACGATGACAGATATAGCGCACGCTAAACAAGTTTTCAACATCGAAATCGAATCATTAAAGTTAGTTGAAAGCTTACTTGATGAGAGTTTTACGCGCGCGGTTGCTATCATTCAAGCGCGCTCCCAGGGTCGGGTAATCGTAACTGGCATGGGCAAATCAGGACATATCGGCGCTAAAATAGCAGCTACGTTAGCCAGCACCGGAACTAGTGCCTTCTTTGTGCACCCAGCTGAAATGGGGCATGGAGATCTAGGTATGGTGCACCCTGAAGATATAGTGCTGGCACTTTCATACAGTGGTAATACTCTAGAGCTTAGTAAAGTTTTATTACCTTTAAAAAGACAGCAAAACAAAATCATCGCCATCACCGGCAATTTAGACAGCGAGCTTGCCCGACACTCGGATGTGGTTTTACATGCACCCATTTCTAAAGAAGCTTGCCCGCTAGAACTTGCACCGACCAGCTCGACTACAGTAGCGTTAGTTTTAGGTGATGCGCTGGCTATCGCTTTAATGCATAGAAGCAACTTTCAAAAACATGATTTTGCTAAATCTCACCCACTTGGTAGTCTCGGACAAAGCATGCTTAAAGTAAGTGAGCTGATGAGAGAGTTTGAAATCCCTCAAGTGAGCCCCAATACATCATTTCAAGATCTACTTAAAGAAATCAACTTAAAAAATCTAGGCTTTGCTGCCGTACTGGCACCTGATAAAAAGCTATTAGGTATTGTTACCGACGGTGATTTAAGAAGAGCGATCTTAAAACATGCTAATGCTTTGTTTAAAATGCAGGCTGCTGAGGTAATGACCAGTAAGCCGATAACCATTAAATCTGATGATAGCGCCCTGCTGGCGGCGGATTTTATCAAGCGCCGCCGTATCGGTCAAATCTTGGTGGTGGATGATAATAATCTATGCTTGGGTGTACTTGATTTAAAAGATTTACTGACTGCTGGTTTTAAAGTTGACTAGTTTGTTAAAATAAGATATAAGATAATGAAGCTATTTCAAATCAATTTTTTAAGTATCTTGCTGCTTCTATTATTAGTCGCTGTTTTAGTAGTTGCACCTAGTTTTTTCGTGCAAATGCTCTGGAATAGTTTTTATGCTGATATTCTTGAACGTGATCTGACTATCAACATTTTTCAAGCTGGTTTATTATGGGGCGCTGTTTTAAGTTTAATCTACATGACTGGCATTATTAAAATTGATTTTCAAACCGTCGATAGTATAGATCTTGATAGTATCGATAACCCAGAACTTCGTGAAAAAATTAAAGAGCTTAGAGATCAAAAAGCAGCTAAAAAAGGTAAAAATAAGGGCGATAAAGCTAATTTAAAAAGTAAACAACGCGAAGAGATCATAGAACATTTAAAACGCTCATTTAATATGACTTCTAACGAACTTGAAGAGCTAAAAAAATCTTTAAAAGAAGATAAAAATCAATCAGCGGATAACGAAAATACTAATAATGACGATGATAATTCATCAAAATGAAAGTTAAAGTAGTTATTAATAAAAGCCAAAAAAGCTATATTTTCTCTAAGTTTTAGTTCAAATAAAACAAACTATTGTAAATGTTTTTTATAAAAGTTGTAAATATTCTTTAACACAAGTAAAATTAATTAAAGAAATTTTTGGATGTTAATTAATGTAATTCTTTAAGAAACTTGATTTATTAATATCGTACTCTTCGTCATTTAGCGGCGCAGTAACTAATTCTTCATTATTTCTAGCGGGATCAAGGTTTTTAAGCTTAACTACATTAGGTAAATTCAGATGATGATCCTGCTCTAAGTTACTAGCAAGTTTTTTATTTTCTTCACGCAAAGCTTTCTTTTCATTTTTCGGAGTAATAATCCCCATATCGGCAAGCAGATCTTCTCTAAAAATTGAATCTAAAGCTTCTTCTTCATTAGTAGCTGCTGCTCTTGCTTTGGCAGACTCTACTGCTACTGGCATCTGGTTAGCTTTGCGCTCTACAGATTTTAATTTCGGCGTGCTTGCCGCTAGTTCTGGATTTGACTGGGCTGACGCTCCATTAATATCACTAGTATGGTTATCTGTAGCAGCTGGCGCTGTTATCGATTTTTTAGTTTTTCTGATCACATCACCAGTAGTCTCGCCAACTTTTATACTTGAAGAAGAACTATTATTAGTTTTTTCATATGGCAGCTGACTTATTAGAGCAGCTGGCTCTTCATCTGTACTTACAGTTATTTCCTTAAATGGATTAACTCCGCCCACGGTATTATCATTAATATATGAAATAGGCTTATTTAGACTGTAATCTTGAGGTACATTTTTAGGTTTATCTTTAACAGCTTTAATGGTAGCTATTTTAGTTTTATTTACACTCGAAGATTTCACTTTTCCTTCTTTTAGTTCAGTAGCTGATTCAAAGTACTTAGCCTTAGGAATTTCTAGTTTTAAATGATTTAAATCATGAGATTTAGTAAAAGTGTATCTTAGGTTAACAGACTCTAAGCGCTCAAGCATTTCAGTTAAATTTTCTTTATTACGCTGAGGATCTAGAGCCGGACCATTATAGTCAAAATTCAGGTGCAAAGTTTGATGAATATCTTTAGCTAAGTTCAGGTTTAATTTAACCTTACTATTATTTTCCAGATTAACCTGATATAACTCTTGCACAAAATCACTGATAGATCTATATAAATTTACCTTGCAATCCTCATGGAAATTTAAATACCCATGCTCGCCTTGATCAAACTCTATTTCCAGGTGCTGAGCATATTTAAAATTAGCTTTACTTACATATATTTTTAAAATGTCAATAAAGCCAGCTTCTTTTTCAAATTTAAAAGGCACTAAATTAAATAAACTATTATCAAAGTTTGCAAGTAACAAATTAAATCTCTGACTGAGGTCGCTATCCAACTTATTACCTGTTTTAAGGTCTTTATATAGACTTATAAGCGATTTAACCGTGTGATCCTGGAAATCCTGATAGATTTTAGTAGAAAGCTTCTCAGTAGCCGTATAAGACTCTTGCAAATTAATCTTCTTAGTTTTAATTTGACTTTGCTTTAATTCATTGATTTGTTTAGTAAGTTTAGTCTTAGAGTCTTCTAAATCATTTATTTTACGTTTTAAAGCTTCACTTTCTAGTTGATTTTGTTCTATATTTACTGGTAAAGACTCGGCTCTCGCTTCATTTGCATCTTTTAAGACCTCGTTATTTTGAACTAAATCAGCGCTTAATAACAAACTAGACAATAAATAAGCCACACTTAGACCGAGAATAGTAGTGAAAATATAAGTATTAAAACCAAATAATAAAAATACAGCAATATCTAAGACTAAAACTGAGGCGATAGTCATGATATAGCTTAAACCTCTAAGTTTATTGTTTAATTGGGAAAATAAGGTGCTAGTAATAATTATAAAACTTGCGATTAACCAGCTATGCAACTGAACCTGCTTAATACCACTAAATTCAGGTTGAATGTAGGTTTTTAGATCAGCTTTAAAAGTGTAAAAGCCATATTCGAGGTTTGCGATGAATTCATGCCCGATAAATATTAATGCTACCACTGCAAGTAAACCAACACTAAAACCAATAATATTTCTTCTTAAATCCATATGAGGTGCGTTATTTATTTTATCTGAATTGATTTATTAAAACAATTACTTTAAGCAAGTTTTGTTAAATAATTAACGCCTTTGCCTGTTAACTTTCTACCACGATGAGTACGTATTAAAAACCCCGACTGTAATAAAAACGGTTCATAGTAGTCCTCGACTGTGTTTTTGTCCTCTCCTACCATAGTACTAATACTCTCTAATCCTGCCGGCCCGCCATCGTAATTTTCTTGTAAAACTTTCAAAATCTTACGGTCCATATCATCTAGTCCATACTGATCAATCTTGTATAAATTTAGTGCCTGATCCGCCACCTGAGGGCAAACCACACCTATATCATTAAATTCTGCATAATCTCGAACTAGGCGAATTAAGCGATTGACAATACGCGGCGTACCACGACTACGCTGCGCAATTACAGTGCAAGCAGAGCTCTCCACCTTTAAACCTATTTTCTGAATATTAAGCTCGGCTATCTGACTGAGCTCAGCTACTGAATAGTATTCCATACGCTGAACGTGCAAGAACCTATCCCTTAAAGGAGCGCTAATATAACCCAGCTTAGTAGTTGCGCCTACTAAGATAAACTTATTTATCTTCAGGCGCATTATTCTGCTTGAATTATCTTTACCTGCACTTAAATCAACCTCAAAATCTTCTAAAGCAGGGTATAAAAGCTCTTCTGTTATCTTATTTAAGCGATGAATTTCATCAATAAACAAAATGTCGCCTTCATTTAAAGACATTAGAATACCAATTATGTCTTTAGGTCTTTCCAAGGCTGGCGCTGAAAAGATTTTAATATCACTACCTAGTTCATTTGCAAGTAAGTAGGCGCAGCTAGTCTTACCCAGTCCTGGCGGACCATATAAAAGAATATGTCCCATACTAGCCAAATCTGAGCGCTTTTGCGCTGCACTAATCGAGATTTTTAAAGTTTCCTTTAAGCGAGTTTGCCCGATATAACCATCAAAACCAGTCGGTCTGAAGATATTACCTGTTTTTTTATCTGCTTCACCTAGACTCGGATCTAAGCATGACTTTAAAGTTTTACTTGGTTTAGCACTATTTATGCTTTTTGGGGTTTTAGACGAGCTTTGCTCTTCATTATCGTCGCAGTTATAGGATGAAACTATTGCCATTATTTAAAACATTCTTACTTATGTAAGTCTAACATGACTTATTTAAATCTGAAATGCACTAAATATTCGATATTTCCCTTAGCGCCCTTAATCGGTGATTCCATGCAACTTAAAATCTCAAATTCATTAGCTAGTTTAGCAAGCACTTCTTCTTTAATACCTAATCTGACCTTATCATCACGAATTATGCCTTTACATTTATTTATTAACTCTTTAGTACCTTCAAACTGTGGTTTTAATAAAAATATAAATGCTGGCTCAGCTTCACTAAACAGTTCTTTTAACTTAGTGACTATCTTTAAAATAGAAATAAACGATAGATCTGCTACCACAAAGCCTATATCATTTACATTAAAAGCATTTTCTTTAGCGAGCTCCTTTAAATCTGTATAACTAAAGTCTTTAATATTAGTCTTCTCTAAACTGATCACCTGAGAGTTTTGCTTCAACTTAGCGTGCAGTTGATTAGTACCTACATCGAGAGCTATTACCCACTTGGCACCATGTTGCAGACTAAAATCAGTGAAACCACCTGTAGAAGCGCCTATGTCAAAGACTATTGAGTCATTTAAATCTAAATTAAACTCTTTATGAGCTTTTTCGAGCTTATAAGCTCCTCTACTTACGTATTTACTAACTCCAGTTGAAACTATCTGCACATAGTCAGCCGATTTTTCAAGTTCCACTAAAGTTTTTTTAAGGTTTAGCTGCGTGCCAGCTTTAGTTGCAGGCTTGCCAGCGACCTTAACGCCACCAGTCATAATTGCAGTTTGTGCCTGCTGGCGGCTTTCAAAATAAGCATACTCATACAGGAACTGATCTAAACGTATTTTATTTTCTGCCATCTGTGATTTATTCCACTAATTATTTTATTAGATATTCTGGCATATCTAATAAAGCATGACCTAAAAATAAAAATAAGATTCAATCACTTAAATCACTTTTAAAGTTTATATTTAAAATTTCTAAAGCTAAATTCCGTAACTAAGAAGTAATTTATCAATCTTAAAATTAACCTAGCCACCCTTGAATTATCTCCTAGGTAACCTAAAAGCCTCTCATTTAAACAGTTTTAAAATTAACTTTGTTTAATACTCAATATAATCATCCTAAATGATTAATAAATTAAATGTTCTTTAACCATACGGTGGTGTAAATTTTTTACTTCCATGACCAAATACCTGTTATTTTTTACATCATTAGTACTTTTTACCATGCAGTCAACTAAAGCAGCTGGTATTTTGGGCGTTTGTGAAGAGAATAAAAGAATTGAAAACTGCCCAGCAGGTAAAGTACGCTTTCCAACCTATCCGAAAGATAGTAAAAACACAGCTAGACTAATATACCGTTTGGAAAAAAACGATCTAGGTGATTTTAGTTATGCTGAAGCGAGCACTAGCGTTAAAAAGATGCTAAATAAATGGGAAAGTGTATCGAATATAAGCTTTGAAGAAAGTCCACTTGGACCTATTAATGAATCAGTTAACGTCTTAAATTTTCATAACTATCTTGAACCTTTCGAACCTTTAAATTACAGCCCTATTATCTTTGATAACGGTAATATAGTTGATGCTTTAGTTGGTTATGGTGCGCGCGAAGATATTTTAGGTTTCGCAACTACCAGTTTTTTTAATTTTCAAGGTAAAAAGTTAGTTAGTATCGCAGAATCTCAGGCACTTTTCAATGGTTACCTCTATAAGCTTGATAATAGACCTGATATAAAGGATCGCGCTGAGCTAAAAGCTCATTTAGAATCTACTATTTTACATGAATTTGCTCATATGGTAGGTCTTGATCATAGTCAGGGAGCAGAAATTACCAAATTTAAAGAAGGTAAAATTTCTGAAATGGACTTATCAGCTGTGCCAGTTATGTTTCCAGTAGGTATTAGTTCGAGTACAGAGCTCAAACATGATGATATCGCAGCTATAAATATGGCTTATCCAAAAGATGAGCTTACTAGCAACCTAGGTTGCATTAGAGGCAGTTTATCTTACCATAATAAAGGTGTTAAAGGCTTAAATGTGATCGCCTTTAATTTAGAGAATGAGAATCCCTATAAAGATTTTGTAACTTCGGCGGTTGACTATGATGGTGAAGATCAAGGTAATTTTAGCTTAGAGAATTTAAAGCCCGGCACATACGCTCTTAAAGTCGAACCAATATATGAAAAATTTGTTGGTGGCTCATCAGTCGGTATTCATGAGGGAGCCGATGAAAATGACTACAATTCGGGTTTCTTACATTTCGAAAATAGTGAAGTGAAAGATTTAGATGATTTTAGTGAAGTGAATAAAACTATAAACACTTTTGATGTTGAAGCTGGCGGGAAAGTTTTAAAATTAAATTTTGATCTTGATGAGCGTGAAAGTGTAAAACTCAGAGGTCGAGCACTTAAAAAGCCTACCTTTTTATACACTTTTAGAGATCGCACAAGTATTCTTAAGATTCGAAAAATAGGTAAAGGAGCTAGTAGTTTCGAGCTCTCAACAGATTATCCTGAGTTAGTTGAATTCCAACCTAATGTTATAGAGTTTGGTAAAAAGGAAAAAGTAAAAAAAGTTCGCGTAAATTATGCTTCATTTGAAGAGTTTGGTCACGTCTTTCCAGAAATCAGTTTAGATAGCGTTAAAATTCCAGTTCACGTGCAAGATGTTAATACTAGAGAAATAAATAGAGATTATCTATTAAAAGTCGAATAATCTTTGACAGTCTTAAACGCTAAATCTTAAATAAATTTAAAGTAAGTATATACATATAACTGGACAGATAGACAACTAATTAGTTAAAATGAGAGATAAACTAGTAAATAAGTTAATATTTAACTAAGGCTAATCTTTCTTTAATGGCAATCAAACTTCCAATATTTAATAGAACTTCAGCCTCGCAAGCTACCCAGGCTGCACCCCCTCCTAGAGCTAAAAATTTAAATAACACAGCTGCTAGAACACCTACTTCAGGTAACTCAAGAGCTAATATAGAAAATTTATCTACTACCGTGCCAGCACCTGAACAGATAAATGTCCCCGATAGCCTACCAGCTGGTTTAAATCAGACTGGCGGCGATCAGGTAACTCGCGTAGTACCATATGAGCCGATGGATAATCCTGATTATAAAGCTCCTAGCTTTTTAAGTAAGTTAAATCCTTTCAGTAAAGGCTCAGAGCAACCTAAAACTATTCCTGCACAGATTCCAAGCGTAGAAGAAATGAAGGCTAAGCCGATAATCTACTTTGGCTGCGATCTTGATGGTGTAATTAACTATAAAAATGAAGAACATATGAGCACCGAGCAGATGCTTGCTAAAGGCGTACCACCGAGCTGGATTAGAACTGTCGATCAAGACGGTAGTGTTAGACCAGTACCGATAAATCTACCGATGATAACTTTTTTGCAAGATCTTCAGCGTGGAGTTTTGCAGGTTCCAGATGAAAAAACTGGTAAGTTTAAAACCATTCTTACCAAACATAAAATGCAGTTTATTCCAGTGAGTCGCAACCCTGATAACAAAAGTATCGTTAAAATAAATAATGCCTTTTCACCTAATTCACCTGACCCATTAATTAGACAGATGGGACAGATGTCTACCGCCTCGGAGATAGGTAGACAACATTTAGGCACACCTGAAGAGAAAACTATTAAAGACTCTCCCAATAACCTTAAGCTTATGGGACGTATTAAAGCTGGTTTAGATGCAGCAAAACATCGCGGCTCAGATAAAAAACGTAACGCTAAAATTATTCAACATTTAAAGACTACTAATCCTGAAAAATTTAAAAACTATAATGATAAGCAATTTATGACTGAAGGTTATACTTACACTACTAAACCTAAACCATCTAAATGGATTGACTATTTATTGCCTCCATCTGAAAGTATAGATCCGCAGACTGGTGACAAGAAACTTACAACCTCAACTATTTTAATTGATGACACTATTAAACCAAT
Organism: uncultured Gammaproteobacteria bacterium; assembly: GCA_964438425.1. Lineage (GTDB taxonomy): Bacteria > Cyanobacteriota > Vampirovibrionia > LMEP-6097 > LMEP-6097 > CAYTKM01. Next base: position 141,251 of record CAYTKM010000002.1, on the reverse strand, counting down.
CTTTAATAATGGTAAACGCCTAGGTGTATCAGGTCATCAGGCGGGCTTCCAACATAAGCCTGCACCGATAGATAATATAGATCAGTTCGTTCAAAACGCAGTCGGCAAAAACCCTGAGGACCCACGTCAAAGTGCTGTCTATTTAGATATGGCTAAATTATTTATCGAACTTGATACTAAAGGACAAGCGCAGTTTAATAAAGATCATGGTGTAGATCCTGCGCCAAGTATGCTTGAAAAGCTTTCAGCTAACCCTAGTCCTTCAGCACAAAAAATAATGCAATTAAGGCAGCAAGGTGCTTTTTATCCTGATACTACTAATGGTACTGGTATGTTAGCTGCGCAAGCCGCATAAATAAAATAAAAAAGGATCTCAAATAAATGAGATCCCTATCGATATTATAAAATAAATTTTAATTAGTTAAAACTAAGCGTTTTTAGTCATATTTAAAGCTTCTTTAGATGATGCTTTAACCATTTCAACTATAGATAAAATAGTTTTATATGAACCTACTGGTTGATATACATTTTTATATTAACTTTACACTCTATATTATTTAAAAAGTTCATTTTAAATTAGTTTAAAAGATCTTTTCATACATAACTCCCCGACTTTAAAAATCGCGGGGTTTCTGCTTTAAAAATCGCGACTACTTTATTTATACTTTCGCGGATGCTATACTTTAAAAATCGCGGGGTTTCTGTTTTAAAAATCACGACTACTTTATTTATAGTTTTATAATGATACAAAATTTTAAACGCTGGCAAGAATCTATTTTACTCAATTCTCTAAATCAAAGAAGAGTGCTATTACTTACTGGGGCAAGACAATGTGGCAAAACCACTTTAGCTAAAATGCTCGCCAGCAACAATACCATTTATAGAACTTTAGATGATTTAACTCTATTAAATGCAGCTCAAAGCGACCCTAAAAGTTTTGTTAGTCATGGCAGTGAGCTAATGATTATAGATGAAATTCAACGAGCTCCCAAACTACTACAAACTATCAAACAAAATGTTGACGAAAACCAGCAAGCTGGCAGATTCTTACTGACAGGTTCAGCTAATATACAAGCCTTACCGACAGTCTCTGAATCTTTAGCTGGTAGAGTTAAAAAAATCCGCTTAAGACCCTTAAGCATAGGCGAAGTGAAAAATAGTGCGCCTACTTTTTTAAAAAGAGCTTTTAGAAAAGATCTTCAAACTAATAACACAGAACAAAAGCATACTAGCGATACGAATAAACAAGTTCATCAAGTTGAAACCAAAGATTCTTACTTAAAATATGCATTCTTAGGTGGTTACCCCGAGGCTAGATTAATGCCTGAAATTAAAGATAGGCGCTCTTGGCACCAAGACTACCTTGATGCACTGCTTTCTAAAGATCTATTAGATATCACCAACATCAGAAGAAAGGATTCTATGTTCAATCTAGTTAAAGTGCTAGCAGCCTGGTCTTCAAAGTATATGGATATCTCGGGTATTTGTCAAAAGTTGTCAGTGACTCGCCCGACAGTTGAAAGCTATATTAATGCTTTAGAAGCATTATATATAGTTGATAAAGTCAAGCCTTGGTATAAAACAGATTATGATAGAGTTGGTAAACAAGATAAATTATTTTTTTCAGATACTGGCATGATGACAGCCATATTAAACTGGCGCTTTGAAAAAGTGCGCCTAGATGGCAGCTTAAATGGTAAATTAGTTGAAACTTTTGTCTACAATCAGTTAGCGGCTGATCTAGAAGCCCAAGCTGAGCGTTATGAAATATTTCATTATCGTGATCGCGAAAAAAGAGAAATTGATTTTATTATTGAAAGTGAAGAGGAAGAAGTACTTGGTATAGAAGTTAAAGCAGGTTCAGATGTTGATAAAAGTATGTTTAAACATTTAATTTGGTTTAAAAAGAATATTATGGCACGAGATAAAACTTTTATCGGTGTAGTTTTATACACTGGCGAGCATACATTATCCTTCGGTGACAATTTATGGGCTATACCTATAGCTAACTTATGGCAATAAAATGAAAAAAGGATCTCAAATAAATGAGATCCCTATCGATATTATAAAATGAATGTTAATTAGTTAAAACTAAGCGTTTTTAGTCATATTTAAAGCTTCTTTAGATGATGCTTTAACCATTTCAACTATAGATAAAATAGTTTTATATGAACCTACTGCCTTAAGCATTTTAATAGACTCTTTAGGCGCATCTACATTTGAAGATTCTACGTAGCCTTCACCATTAGCTAAAGGGTGCTTAGGTAAATATAGCATTGAACCTTTACTATAATCAGTAGCTACCTGACTTACCATCGAGCCCATCCCTGGATGCTCTTCAAGGATCATTGAGCCTACTCCAGGACCACGTCCACTTGTTAAACTTGTCACCATTTCATCGAAACTAGGTTGACGTCCTTTAGCTCCAACGACTGCTGTTTTAGCCTTATAACCAGGCGTATACATATTAGATACGTTATCGGCAGCATATGCCATAACCTGTCTTTCTGTAGCCAAGCTATTACTAGCCGTATCCAATATATCAAATAAAGTTCCCATCTATGCTGCTCTCCCTGATTGCGTAGCTTCTTCCATGTGCTGATAAATATGACCATTAATACGAGTTAATAATATATAAGCCACATGATTCTTATACATTTTAGCCATTTCCTGTTCAGTGCTAATAGGACCTTCAGCGTACTCGAAAGTCGCACGATTAAGCATACTTTCTTTACTTTTATCCACGCCATTAGAGTGGTTTAAATCTACCATCACTGTACTAAAATCCAGATCACGTCCAACATAACCTTCAACGCGCGCACCACTTAAATTGTTAGCAAGTAGCTGCTGTCTTTCACTAGACGCATTCAATAACCCATTTAGGATTGTTTCTTCTTTTGTGTGTAACATATATAAATGATATAAGTTATGCTTCTTAAAGAATAGTTAAGGCAACTAATATCAATTATTAATTTTACTTATAATGATAAAAAAATTGTTAATTTTGCTTTTAGGTCACTTAAGTTTAAAATAAGCGCCATGATAATGTTATTATTTTGATAGAATAGGCGCTATACACTTTAAAGTCATGTCAGAAAAACTTACTATAAATGATTTGAGATTTTATAACTTAAAACAAAATAGATTGTCAGCACTAAATACCCCTAAAAAAGTGCGTCTTAAAGCAGGTAAATCCACTTTAAATGATAGAAAAGTCGCCGCCGCAGTGGCTAAAAAATTTAACCAAGATTCAGTCAAGAATTTAACTAAAAACAGCTTACAATTTATCAACAATTTCCATAATAAATTTAAAGAACTTGAAAATAAGTTAAATCAACAAAAAGCTGCAGTAATTAAGAGCCCGAAGCTAATTCAAAACTATGTCCATTATGTAGAAGAGCCGCGCACTGGCACTAAATTCTATACTTTTTTACCTGAACTTAAAGAGGACATCTACCTAAAAGCGAGTAACACGTTAAAAGCAGCAGATTTAGCTAATATAGTAAGCCCTGAAAATCACAAAACCTTAGCTGATTATAAACCAGTAGGTAGAAGAATATCTGAAGAGAAGTTTTTAACAGCTTCTGCTTATAAATTCACTCATGAAAAAGATAACCTTAGCTTACTAAGATTACTTGAAATGAAGCCAGCTTTAATTAGACCAGAATTAGTTACAGTAGCCGCTTTAAATAAAAATTGGGGTGCCTGTCGAATGATTTTAGATAGAAAACCTGATTTAATAGATATTATTATTAAAAGAAAAGTATCTAGTGAATCAGGAAAAAACCTACAAAAGCTTGTAAGTAAAATAAACTTACAGCCAGCCAGCAACTTCAAGCAGATAATAGAAGATTTAAATGAAGATTTAGATTATATTCTACCTATTCGAAATAGCAAGCATTTAGAAGATTTAGAGCAAGCTCGAAACTATCTAGAAGAGTATAACAGCGCCTGCAAAACTAAAGATAAAGACGAGCAATTCCTTAAACTTTTATACCTAAGCATTCACAAAAATAACCCAGACTATGATCCAACAGAAACTCTGCCAGCTCTGCAAATTTTAATTGATGAAGCGAAGATTCCAGAAACTCTACAAAATTATCACTAAGTGAAAAAAGTGTAGAAAACACTAAAAACTTTATAGCTCAACTAGCTAAAGAAGATTTAGTCGACTTAAATCATAAAAACCAAGCAGGTTTTACCCCGGTAGACATTTTAATGGAAGTTTTTATAGCGAGCTACGATAGTCAGCAAGATAAGCACGTATTAAATGAGATTATTAAAAATTTAGATCGCTCTGGTCAACTTAACAACTTTAATCATCAGCTAATGTATGACACTAGTAGCACTTCAAATCACACTGATATTACTTATGGTGACTCGCGCGCCACGCGTTTAGCAGATAAACTATCACGAGATATTAGCGGCGCTCTGTTTAAACAAAGAAAACTTAGCACAGATAACACTTTAGTACATAAATTTTTATATATAATGGCTAAATGCAGTAAAAAGAAGCTCAATCTATCAACTAATATGAGCCATTTGTTTGAATTTATGTTTTTGCAAAACGATGATCTAAAAAAACAGCTATTTATAAAAAATAGTTTAGGTGATACTCCTTTACTTACCTATCTAAAAAACACTGAAAGAGTTGCCCCATTAGAAGATTACGATTTCAATAACGTTGCACTGAATTTAAGTCACGCACAGGTAAACTTAAAGCAGGCTATAGACCCTGAATATGATCCCTTATCCAACCCTGATAACTGGGAAAATCTTTTAAAGCAGGCTTGCACGCAGAATAAAAGATTTAAAAATAAATTAACAGCAGGTCACTATATTAATTTGGTTAAAACTCTTGATAATTTAAGTGACTTTTAACCTAATTCTAAATATTTAAAGTGAGCTTCAGAGTAATAAAAGTTTGATAATTAAGTTGATTTATTATTAACTATAAACTGCTAGTATTCAGGTCATCAAATCAACTAGTTAAGAGTCTAAGTTTGATTTCAGGCGACTAGAATGTCATAATATAACTATGGTTACCGATATTACCCCAGAAATTAAAGCCCAGTTAAATGAGCAAATCGAGCTTGCTGCTGGCGCTGCACCAATTTTAGCTTTATTAAATGAAGCTGACAAAAATCAAGCTTTAGAACTAATTGAAAGAGAACTTTTAGAATCTGTTAATTACATTATCGAAGCTAACCAGCAGGATTTAGATGCTCCTGAAAACGCACATTTAAGCTCTGCCATGAAAGACAGACTTAAAGTAGATACTAAACGTATCAATTCTATGGCACAAGGCATTCGCAAAGTTATCAATATCCCAGATCCAATCTCTAGAACTGAAGCGGGCTGGAATCATCCAAATGGCATGAATATCAAAAAGGTGACGGTACCTATTGGCACTATCGGTATTATTTATGAAGCGCGCCCAAATGTAACTACCGACGCGATAGCTCTTTGTATTAAATCTGGCAATTCATGTGTTTTAAGAGGTTCTAAGCAAGCTTGGCATACTAATAATGCCATTATGGAAATAGTTTACCGTGCGCTAGCTGAAACTAAGATTCCAGTAGAAGCGGTTCAATTTCTAAAAGATAAATCTAGAGAAAGTGCTAAATTACTATTGCGCGCTGCTGGCAAAGTAGATTTAATCATTCCACGAGGTGGTGAGACACTTAAAAACTTTATTACCGAAAATTCACTTATCCCTGTTTTAGGTGCTGGTGGCGGTAACTGCCATGTGTATGTTGATCAGGATGCTGATCTTGAAAAGGCTGTGGATATTATTATCAACGCTAAAACCCAAAGACCAAGTGTATGTAACGCTTTAGAGTCTGTGGTTTTACACAGTGAAATTAAAGATCAAATTATGCCTATTTTATCCGAGGCGCTAATTAAGCATAATATCACTGCTAAAGTTGAGCAAGATGTTTTTAATATGTACCCAAACATGGAACTAGCGAGTGATGAGGATTGGGGCACTGAATATCTAGACCTAACTTTATCTATTAGAACAGTTGATAATCTAAGTGAAGCTATTGAACATATTAATTTATACGCTAGTGGTCACTCTGATGCGATCATCACTGAAGATATAAATGCCGCTAACCAGTTCACTAGAGGCGTCAATTCAGCCTGCGTGTATGTAAACGCTTCGACTCGTTTTACTGATGGCGAAGAATTTGGTTTTGGAGCTGAAATCGGTATTAGTACTGCTAAAGGTTATGTTAGAGGACCTATTGGCGCAAACGAACTTTGCACTTATAAATATATAATCGAAGGTAGCGGTCAAATTCGCTAAACCTCCGCAAATTAGTCATTAGACCGTAAATAATAGATTTACATAAGTAATGACTAGCACTTACATAAATTTAAAAAGGTCACTAATAACACTTGGTAAATTTAAGTAAAGTACCTGAAAACATTATTTTGTTCGGTGGCTCATTTGATCCACTACATTACGGACATTTAGTAGTGGCACGCGCCGCGTATGATCACATCAGCGGCGCAGCTAAAACATCACCCTCTGGTAACAGCAATAACACTAAACTAATTTTCCTGCCAGCTTACGTTTCGCCATTTAAAGCTAAATCTAAAGTCAGCTTCCAAGAGCGCGTTGAAATCATAAAGTCAGCCTTAGTTTTAGAAAAAACAAGCCGAGAATTTTCATTAGATACCCTGGAAGGAGATACTGGCACTTTAGCAAATGATAGTGATATCAGCACTCAGGCAGGTGAAGCTCATACTACTAGCAGAAAGGCTAAGCCATCATATAGTTTTTTAACTGTGCAGCATTATAAAAAAAACTTTCCTAACTGTGAGCTTTACTGGCTGCTAGGTGAAGATAGCTTCAGACATTTAAATAAATGGAAAAACTATGCTTACCTAGCTAAAAATTTAACCTTTATAGTTTATAGTAGATCTGGTGAAAATTCAGCTGTACCTATTAATCAAGCTAATAGTAGCTTTGATCTAAATTTTAGGCGAGTTGAAAATAAAGAGGTTAGCAAGCTAATAAAACAAAAAAACACATTAACTAATACAAATGATGCAGCCTTTGAAAAAATTTCAACAAAAGATTTAAAATATATTTTACTAAAAAACGCACCGATAAACATTAGCTCTAGTGAACTAAGAGAAAGTTTTAAGTCAGCTTCAGATCACAGTTCAGTTATACTCGCAGAACTTCCTGAAACAACTAAAAAGCTTATTTATAAATATTATGGTGATAGTTAAAATACTACTAGAGAATAAAAAAGCATAGTATCAAAGTTACTTTTAGTTTATCTGACTGACTAAAATTATATTTTAAACACTTTTTACAGATTTTACAAAATTTAGAAATTAATTCTAAATTTTGTCATTTTTTAGAATATTTTTCTAAATTTAGCACTTTTTTAGAAATTTTTTATAAATTTACAGGGTAGTAGCCATGCTTCCATAAGCTAAATCAACCGTATACACTATATTAAACGCTGTATTCTAGATCACATTGTATGTGGCATATAGATAACATGGCAGAAGATACTGGATCGGCTACGGTTGTCACCTCAAATGGACCTAATATGGTTCTAATTATAGTTTTTGTTTTTGTTTCAGCCTTTGGTGGTGTGATGCTGGCATTTAAACTAGTACCTAAAATGATTACTGTAAACCAAACAGTAGAAGAGCAGCGCGAACCTAATGAGCATGATCATTTACCCATCTACCCGCTAGGTGATTTTGTAGTTAATTTAGCTGACATGACTGGCTCTAGATTTTTAAAAGTATCTATTACTTCTAAACTATATTCTGAAGATTTTGAAGAGTACGCTGAACTTGAAGAAGAAGCTAAACATGAATATGAGCTAAGGATCGAACATGACCTGCACTCAGTTATGCCAGCAGTAAAAGATGTAATCATCTCAACTTTATCTCGCAAGAAAGCTGAAGAAGTAGTTGGATACGAAAATAAACTAGCTTTAAAAATGGAGTTAAAAGAGAATTTAAATCATGTAATGCACGGAGAGTTTCATATCTATGATCTATATTTTACAGATTTTATAATTCAGTAACAAGTCTAATACTAACGAAACTAAAGTTGAACTTTGAAGCTGAGCTTAATAGACAAGTTAGTCAATATTTAAATACAAACTAAGCAAACAAGTCAAACAATCAAAAAGCATCAAACATAAAAATGAATAACTTTAGGATGTAACAAAGATAGCGAACCTAATAAATAGTAAAAACAAACAACCTTGAAATATAATAACGACAGCAAAAAAATAATCACCGCACCTCGAAAACGTTTAGTTGACGGGCTACCTGAAGCTGGCACTAAAAGTCAATTCAAGGTTAAAGATTACAATTTTCGTAACCCTGATAAATTTAATAAAGAGCAGTTAAAGGTTATTGGTAATATCCACGAAATATTTTGCAAGGAAGTCTCACTATCGCTTAATAGTCTGCTACGTATACATACTGAATTTAATGTAGCCAATGTTCAACAGCTAACTTACGGTGATTTTGTTAATACCATGTCAGAAGATCTCTATACCGCAGTTTTAAATATGCAACCTTTTCTAACTCAGATCAGCTTTAGTATAGAAAAACATTTAATCGGTGCCATGTTAGACCGTATGCTAGGTGGTATGGGTGTATCCAGTCTCAGAGATGAGCTCAGTGAAGTAGAGCATAGTATAACAAAAGATATTTTAAAGAGAATTTTGTATTATCTGCCTGAAGGCTGGCAAACGATTATTAAAAATATCGGTGCCGTCGAATTGCACACACTTGAAACAGCAGCTAATAATATTCAAATCGCTCCAGTTACAGATATAGTAGCGCTAGTTACGATTAATGTTGAGATCGGTTCATATTTAGGGCTGGTAACCTTGTGTATCCCACACTCAGCTTTAGAAAACGTAATCAATTTACTTAATCGTCAATCAACATTTAGCCCTCATTTATTAGATAGCAGTGACTCTAAAGATGTTATCGTACAAAAACTTTCTAATACCATGTTACCAATTAAAATCATTCTAGCTCGCGGTGAGTTGAATTTAAATGATACTTTAGATATCAAAGTTGGTGATGTAATTAAGATGAATACTAAATACCAAGACAGAGCTGAAATTTGGATAGCTAACCAGCTAAAATTTTTAGGTAGCTCAGGTCAGGTTAACGGCAAGCTAGCAGTTGCTATCGAAAATGCTTACCGTGAAGATGAACATTAGGTTTCATCAAGACAATATGAAATTAACTTCGTATGTAAGCTTATATTCAAATGCTTAAAATAGATTTTCTGTTTTTAGTCTTAATGACATTTTATACTTATTTTTCGCCCAATCATCAACTAAAATTCTAGAATTAATGCCTTCGGTATTTTTAAAATCAAGAGCATCAGAAATATCTAACTTAAACAATTCATTTAAATTTTCTACCATAAATTGTTCAAACTTAGTTTCATCTATTTTTAGTTTAAGGTTAACGTAAGCCATAGCTTTAAGATTTTTAAAGCTAACTATTAGCTCACGGTAATCTTTAGCTCTTAAAATATTCTCTTTTAATGAAAACAAAGTAAATTCTTGGTTCTTTTTCTCTTGGTAACGCTTTACTGAATTAAATTTAGCTTTGTAGTTTTGATTAATTTCATCAATGCTAGCTAAATCTTCATCAGCTATTTTGTCTATATAAGCAATACCTTTAGAATCTTTTGTATTTTCTAAATTATTTTTATCAAGAAGGCTTATAAGCTTAGTTTTTTTCTGTTGTATATCCTGAAGTAATTGTCTACTTTGATCTTTATTTATAGACTGTTTAACAGTGAATAAATTACGATGATACTGCTGAGAAGTATCAGTGCTGTTTAAAAAAGGGCTAAAAGCTAATTCTTCGTCTGAGTAGCGGTATTCTATTGCTGACTGGGCTAATGCCTCCTCTTTTTCTTTTAGTCTGCTTGCTCTACCCTTAGTTATAGGGTTATTGTTATTAAATGAATTATGGTCTAAAGAAGATTTTTTAGGTCTTTTTAACTCACCTGAGTAATTTACTGGAATCTTAATAGGAATATACCTATTACTACCTGAATTTGTATTTATTGATTTCACGACAATGCAAATTATACAATTATTTTGAATATATCGTGTGATACAGATTATTTCTTCATATAATATTTAGAATATAAGATCTCTTTATTTTTTATAAATAATACTAACCAGGCAGCTTTCAAATTGATATTAAATCACTTTTATAGAATATTTTTTATGCTTTTAGCTTAATATACACATTTTAAAGTATACTCGGTCAGTCCTTTTAATATAGTAGCCCCATTAATAGCAAACCTTACGTAAAACCACAAACAACTAAACAGCCATATCTAATCGATATAATAACGTTTAAAGTTAATACAATGCTGTGATATCTTATTTCAACTCCCAAAAAGTACAAAACTTGGCAGATTATTATCTTAAAGTAGTAGCTTAATTTTCAGCTTCAGTAAATAGCTCCCCTTAGATAGACTATTATTTTTACAAAAAAAGCGAGCCGGGTAAGGCTCGCTTTTATAAATAGTTAAATTTAAAACTGACTTAGTTAAAAATTAAGACTTAGCAGCAGTGCGCTCTTCGCCTTGGAAATCCATGCGAGCACGCAAGTTATTACCCACTTCTTCAATCTTATGAGCAGCTTCATTAGCGCGCGTCGCCTTGAAGCTAGCTTGGTTAGCTTGATTTTCAAGGATCCAGTCACGAGCAAACTTACCATCTTGGATAAATTTAAGAACTTCTTTCATACGTTCTTTAACTTCAGGTTGAATTACCTTAGGTCCAGAAATATAATCACCATACTCAGCAGTGTTAGAAATACTATCTCTCATTTTAGCTAAGCCACCTTCATAAATTAAATCTACGATTAACTTAACTTCATGTAAACATTCGAAATATGCCATTTCTTCAGAGTAACCAGCTTCAGTTAAAGTTTCAAAACCATACTTGATAAGTTGAGATAAACCACCACATAAAACTGCCTGCTCGCCAAATAAATCAGTTTCAGTTTCTTCTTTAAAATTAGTCTCAAAAACACCAGCTCTTGTACCACCAATCGCTTTAGCATATGACAGCGCTAGCTCTTTAGCCTGACCGGTTACATCTTGGTAAACAGCGATTAACGCTGGTACACCGAAGCCTTGCTCATATACGATACGTACTCTATGACCAGGTCCTTTAGGTGCAGCTAAAATCACATCTACATCACTTGGTACTTTTATCTGATTAAAATGAACTGAAAAGCCATGCGCCACCATTAAAGTTTTACCTTCAGTCAAATGTGGCTTAATTTCACTATTATAAACATCAGCATGCAATTCATCAGGTAGTAGAATCATAATCACATCAGCGGCTTCAGCGGCTTTAGCACTAGTCATAACTTGTAAACCAGCATCTTCTGCTTTTTTCCAGCTTTTAGAACCTTCATACAAACCTACGACTACATTTACACCACTATCTTTAAGATTTAGTGCATGTGCATGACCTTGCGAGCCATAACCAATAATCGCGACTTTCTTTGCTTTAATCAATTCAAGATTAGCATCAACATCATAGTAAACTTTTTTCATTTGTACTATTTTAACAGCTCTACTAAAGATATAAGCAGAATTGTTAGTATTTTCAACTAATTAATACGTAATTATAAATTATATGCTAAACTTTTTTTAAAGATAAGAACACCTTCACTACTTTTAGTTCAATTTCTTTATAATTAAAGTTCAATTCATATGATTAAATTTTTCTTATGAGCACAGCTAGTACTACTTTGGATAATCCAGCTCAAAGCACTTATCATGGCTATCAACAGATAAAGCCGCACTTAACCCTGAAAAAAAAGCAGCAAACTGGCACTAATTACAGTAATCAAAAGAATATAGCTAGCTTTTATCGTTTCAGTGGTAGTGACGAGATTATAAATATCCTAAAAGACTTTAAAAGTCAGCTAATCTCACTTGGCAGTGATAAAACTATTAAAGATATTACTAGTACTTTAGCTCAAAAGCCTGTTTACCCTAATCGCGGGAATGAACATAATGATGAATATACACGTTTACAATTCATCCTGTCTTTTGCTGCTATGGAGAACTTAAGTCTTGAAAATAACTATCGCAGCGGCATCACGCAAGCTAAAGATTTAAAGTTAAAAGATAATTTTCTGGTCAAACTAACTGACAGCATAGAAAACAACGATAGTAGATCCATTATAAATTTTATTGATAATACTATTTTAAAATTAAACAGAGCTAGTGGTAGCTATCATCAAATTCAAGCAGGCAGCAACAGCTTACAAAAACTACCCAGCTATTTTTCACCTTTAGTACCTACAATAAAAGAAGAACTAAGGCTTAATGATGAAAGTGAAATCTTAGCGGCTAAAAAACTTAAGTCTGGCACTAATCTCGCTAGTAAAACTTATGGTGACACTAAAACAGACCGTCAGGTGCTAACTAAAGCTCTTCAAAAGCTAGAACTTGCCGATAGTAGCCCGCAAGAAAAAGAATTCCAAGATCTAGTGCCAGCTTTAAAAAATATCTATGCTTACTATCTAAAACATCCTAAAACTCAGTTAAATACTAACTATAATTTTAAAAGTGAACCAGAATTTAATAAAGCCCTGTCTGCTGTTGGGACTGATAGATCAGTCAATTGGCTAAAAGCACACCTGATCGAAATTAAAAAATTGATCGGCACGCTAACTAAACAAACAGCAGAAAACCTAAACAAAAGTGCTCTTGAAATCAATAAGTCTCAAGCCAGTAGAAGTGTTTTAATTGAGAATTCATATTCTAAGCAAGATTTAAGTTCTTATAATCTTGACTTGCAAAGGATGATCGAGGAGCTAGCTGACGACCCCCAAAATAAATTACTAGATTTCGAGCGTTACCTCGATTTAAGTATTAAAAATTCGGGTACTAATAGTTTTAATCTCAGATTCTATAATCCTCAAGAACAAGTTCTAGACTCGGTTACAGTTAAAAAGGTAGCAGGTGAGCTTGAAATATACAGTCATGATGAAAGCAAGCTTACAGGCTCAGCTTACCAGAGTGCTTTAAAAGCCTTAAAAACTGCTTTTTATGAACGTGAATTGCAAGTAGCTGCCAGTTTAAAAACCGAAAATTTTACTAATAGAACTGAAGGCAAGTTTATGGCAAGCTTGTTTAAATATGATTACCTTCGTTTAAAAAATATTGGCGATCAGGACGGCACCAAGCAGTTAATAGATAAATATCGACTACAAAAAGATACTTTAACTAACTTAAAGGCAATCAGCTACATTCTTAATTTTCACCAACATACAAAAGAATACTTTTTAGTTCAAAGTACTTTAAAAAAGACCCTACCTAAAGGTAAATCTTTAAACTCAAAAGCTTATCAGCGCTTAGTTAATACTTTAAAAGAGACCTTCAAAAAAGCTGGCTTATCATTTCCTGATGATACATTTTATGGCGAGCAGCAAAGGGTAGGTAGTAGCAGACCAGCAATTAGTTACCAAAAGTCACAAAAAGCTAGTAACATCTTGCCTAAATCATTGGATTTAATAGCTCGAACAAAGATTAAAAATAAAATATCAAGTGTCTCAGATAAAATTTTTAATAATAAACACGTAGCTAACTTGATGGGCACCGTTTTAAGACCTAGCACTTTAGCAAAATCAGCAAATCCATTAGAAAATCCACTTAAATCTAAAGCATCTACTTTAAGCCCAGAGTCTACCAAAGCGCGCGCTAAGGAAGTAGATAAAGTTGCCAGTGAAGTAACCTTTGCTAAAGGCTACGCAGCAGAAACCCTAACCCTAGCCTTAACTTCAGCTTTAAACCCTGAGACCCCACATAACGTTCAATCCCAGATGTGCATCATTCCAGGCAACCCTGCTGAAGATAAACCACCTGCTATGCGCGCAGATATTACCTTACTTAAAACAGATCCTAAAACAAAAAAACTGATTAAAGATACTATTTTCGAATCTAAATATAGCGCGCGCGCTTTAGCTAACGTACAAGAGTGCATCGAAAAGCAAAATACAGCTTTAAGTGAGGTTCACCCTGAAGATCAGCGACCAAAATACAAACTGACTTACCTTGAAGCAGATGGTGTAAATCTAGTAAAGCTACCTCTAACAGATAAATTATCGATTAGTCGCTTGATAGGTCAGCTTAAAAACGAGAGCTACCAAGCAAAACTCTTAAAAGTCAGCCAAAATATTAAGCAGGCTGCTCTTAACGCTAAGCAAGCTAAAGAAACTAAAAATTTTAACCAAGCCCAAAGTGCGCTTAGCTATATTAAGCTAATGACTAATGCCTTTTTTGATCTAAGTTATAAAATGAGTCCACATACTGGTAGCGACAGATTAAAAGTGTTTCAAGCTGGCATAAATAAAATCTCTGAAGTAGCTTTAAATCTAGAGCCAGAACTATATGAAACCTTAAATAGCACTTTAGAAGTCGAATTTCATAACAATATGCGACTTGAATTAGCAGACAATGGTATTATTTATCGCGACCATATCGAACCTTACTTACTCAATAATACAGGCGATGAAAAAGAATACTTTTCCGAGGTTGATAGTGCCACGCTAGAAAACTCAAGTCAACTTGAGACTATAAATAAGCTAAAGGCTACACAAGAGTCTGATAATTCAGAAAATATTTTAACTACTGGTGAAGTTTTAAATGAAAATGAAGCGGTTGACCCTGAACGCAAAATAACTATTAGCGATGACTTAAATATAAGTAAAACTCAGGCAGCTTATAAAACTGATATTACGAGTATTAACCAGGCTTTTAACGATGCTTATGGCTTACCTACATCAAATAATGAAGTTGATATTTTTAAAAACATAAAGGAAAATATACAGTCTACTCGCTTAGATCTATTTAGTAAGTATTGTTCTAGACAGATAGAACTTTTATTATCAGACTTAAATGACGGTAATCAGAGAAATATTAGCTCTCAAGAGCTTTTTAATGATTCTAGCAGCAAATATTATCAGTATTTACTAGAAAACACTCTTGCTAGATCTGGCTTTAAAATCGACAAAATTAAAGCTATTATTAAACTTGAAAAGCTTATCATGAGCGAGCATCTAGCCATGCCAGCTAGCAGCTCCAAGGAAGAAAACCTTAGTAGATACGATAGACTTATTATCATAAAACAAGACTGTTTTAATCTTACAGAAAAATTTATCGAACATGTGCAAAGTAGGGAGCATGGGTCTAATCAAGAAAATATCAATAAATTAGTGGATTTACTTAAAACAAATAACCAAAAGTTATTTAAAGAAACTAACATTTTAATAGCAAGAGCTCAGAAATTAAGCGAAGAATTAGGGCGAAAAGATTCCACTCAGCCTAATTCAAAATTAGCAAATAGTTCACCTTATATGTTTTTAGATAGAAGTAGTGAAAATATCAAGCTAAAAAATCTTAGTATCAATCATTACAAACTTTTTAAAGAAACTGTTAGTACTCTAGTAAAGTTTAGAGCCAAGCAAGCCGAAGGCACTAATCCACAGGAAGCTGAACTATTAAATATACAGCTAAGTAAAATTAAACAAACTATCGATGGTCTTTTGCAGGCTCACCAAGACCAGGCATCATCAGTTAAAAAGGTTCTTGGTTTCCAAAGCTCTACGGCTAAAAATAATCAGGAAAATTATGATGGTTTGAGAATTTTACAGGCAATCCTAACAATTAATGAAGTTGCTGAAAATAATGATTTATCTTTTAGTGAGAAAGAAGCACGCTTCTTTAAAATTCAGCATGATCTACGAAAGTCTATAGTAGAACCTAAACGAGATAAATTTAATAACTTGTTTAATCTGGAACTAGCCCATGTTATTAAAAGTGTCTTCAAGCAACCTGATACGGCTATTGATGAATATCAAAGTCAATTAGTTTATGCTTTAGAAGGACTAAAAGACACTTTTAAAGATGATGCCAACCTAATAGAAAAAGTCTATAGACCTTTGACTCAGGATATAACTGTAGCTGATAGCGCAAACAATCTTTCTAAAGCTTCAAACCTAAACCCTGCTTCAGCGAGTAGTAATAAAAATATGGTTAGTAAAAAGATCCCAGAAACTAACTTAGAAGTCGAATCTGAGCTAGCCATTTACACTCGTCAAAACTTTAATCCAAAAGAAGAAATAATGAGTTTAGGAAATCTGCTTGCTGAAGAATATGACTATCAGGCAGCTCTAAAAATGACTATCAAAGAATACCTAACACTAAAAGAAAGCCCTATAAATGATGATGGTAGCATGCAGACATTACGTGAAAATCTGATTAAACTAACTGTACCTTCACTAATCTCTAATATATATAAAACTGATAGCATCGCAGATGATAGTTTAGATCAATATAGCAGCAATGACTTCCATCAGTATTTACTTGAAGAAAACTATCACTCTCAGGCTGATCCGATTAAAAAAGTTTCGGCATTAATATCTTTAGCTTCTTTCTACAATAATCTAAAATATAATAAACTTACTAAGTTAACTTTAGACTTAATAGATCAGCAAACAGAAAATCTTAGGAAAAAAAATTTACTAACAGAAGAATTTGAGCGTAAACTTACTCGCATAAGACCATTAAAGCTTATGAATCAGTCTAAGTTAAAAGAACATTCCGCGGGAGCACCAGAGTACCAAAAGATGCTTGAAGCGGGTACAGTGTTTAAATATTTAGATACTAATAATAATTTGAAAGAATATAAGTTTGATAGTAAAGCTTTAGAATTAAAATCCATTTCACTGATATTTCAAAAGTTTTTATTTCAAATAGATCATGGTACTAGTAAAGTAACAACTGCAAACCTTGATAACCATAATATGGTTTTAAGCCTAGCAAAAGGTCTTGAATCATCTTCAGACAGCAATTACAGTAGTGATATTGAAGTCCTAAAAGAGATTGCAGATATCCAGCAAAATTCCATTTCCTCTAGCGCGTGGAAACCTAAACAAATCATAGAAAAATACGCAGATTTTGATTCCCAAGCTAAATATTCTGAAAATAATTTTTTAGACAGCTGGTATAAACTAACTGTTCAAAAGCTACTTTTAGCTAATGGTTCGTCAGCTCCAAATGTTGAAGATATAACCAAGCTTCATGCCAAATACAAGGAAGTAATAGCTCAAACTTCTAAAGAGACAGACAATCCAGTAGCTGAATTTATGGAGCTTTTTGATGCTATAAGTCATTATGAAATTAATGATCTTATCAAAACTATTAAAAATAGGGCCCTAGTTGAGCCTAAATATCGAGCTAGCTTAAAAAATTACCGCAGTCTTACCAATATAGATAAATCAACTAGCTTTGTTTTTGATTCACCTAAATTAAATTCAGTAGAAATGGATTACAGAGATACGGCAAATACAATTCTTTCTAGAGTAGCTATGGAAAATTTAAGCTTGATTAATGATCTAGTAGACCTGGAAACAAATGGTAAAGTCTCAGGTACAGGTAAAACTAAGCAGAAAACCTCTAAAAGTTTCGATAGTATTTTAAATAGATCTAATATGAAAAAGAAAAAACCAGCTAAGGGGTTCGGATCTTAGCAAAGATATCTTCAAACTGAATAGCAGTTAATACAAAACTTAAAAAGCAGAAATTTTAGAACTAAACTTAAGAAAAGTTTTTATCAGGATTCTGAAAATTAAACTTTAAAGAATCTGGCACGAAACGTCTGTTATGCTCTTCAGAACCGATCTGGAATTTCGTGCGGATTAAATATTCACCCACCCCACTTGGAATAGTACCAAAATCTCTTTCATATAACTTGGAAATGAACTCAAACGCTTCTTCGTCATCTACAATTACATTTATATTCAAAGAGTCTTCGTGACTGATACCGGCGATAAAGCTTTCAATTATAGGCTCACAAAGAAACATACTTCTTTTATACCCAGCTTAATTTCTAACTTACATAATTCACAGTAAAATTTACTAAAATAATTAAAGAATACTGCTACTAAGGCACTTTTAAAGTATTATTTCATCTAAAGTGACTAATTACTAGACTGCAAATACTCTAAACGGTCTCTTGCATCCATAAAGTAATCTCCGGTAGGAGCTACATCAAGGTACTGTTTATAGAGATTTAAAGCTCGAGTATTTTCTTTTTTATCTTCATAGATCAGTGCCGCAAAGAAAATTGCATCAGCCTGACCGCGCGCATCAATATCAAAAGCATGCGTGTAAGCATTTAAAGCTTGATCAGCATCTTCTAAAGACTGGTAAGCGATGCCTAAGTTATACCAGGCATTAGCATTATCCGGGTTATAGCCGATAACTTCTTTATACTTTTCAATCGCTTTAGCATTATCTCCACTAGACTGAGCCTTAATCGCATCTGCTAAAGCTTTTTCCACTTTCTTAGATGCTAGGCTTTCTGTAGCCTGAGCGTATTGTGGATCATCTTTAATCGCACGTGCTTTTTTATAATATTTTTCAGCCTCATCAAATTTACCCATTGCCTGGTAAGCTGTTCCTAAGTTATACATTAAAGTATCATCATTAGGTTTATCTTTAGCAACTTTTTCGTAGATTTTGATGGCTTGCTCCATCTGACCTTGTTCATGCAGGGCAATCGCACGCTCAAACGCTTCTTTGACGCGCGTTTCACCTTTATCATGATTTAAGATATCTAAAGCTATCTTAGCCTCACCATGGTCTGGTTTAAGTTCTAATGCACGGCGATAAGCCTTTTCTGCCTGCATCCAGTCTTTTTGGGCTTGAAAAGCAGTACCTATATTATAGTGAATATCAGGGTTACGCGGATCCATACGAATAGCTAAAATATAATTACGAATAGCCTCGCCGTACCTCTCTTCATTTTGTAGATTCACGGCTGTGGTTAAATACTGATCTTTTTTAATCTGCAAGCGCTTAGCTCCGATATCTTTTAAACTTTCAGTAGCTAACCTATTACGTGGATCAATTTGCAAAGCACGTCTAAAGTTAGTCTCAGCGTTATCGACATCATTCATTAGTTGGTAAGCGGTACCTAAACCTACATAGTTATCAGCGATATTTGGTGCGACTCTAACAGCTGCCATCCAACCTTCAACTAGACCTTTTTGAGCATCAGGGCTATCAGGTTCAAGCGCGATGGCTTTTTTATAAAACTCTAAACCCTTAGAGATTTTACCTTGCGAAGTATAAATATCACCTTTAGCAACTAATGGTAAAGCACTAGCTGGATCAATCGCTTCAGCTCGATCTAAATAGTACATAGACTTAGCTAAGTATTGATTTTTATTTTCAAGCGACCTTAGCCCCATGACATGATAAATCTTTCCGATAAATACTTCAGCTTGAGAAGTTTCTTTAACTTTTAAAGTTTCGATTAGCTCACCAATAGCCGCGTAGAAGTTACTTCTCTGGCGCTCTTGCAAACCTTCACTGATACGCGCAGCTACATCAGATGGTTGAATCTTTTTAACCGCTACGATCTGTTTATTTAAATTAGCGCGCGCAACTTCATTAGTTTCATCAAAATAAAGTGCTTTTCGGAACTGAGTAATACCACCATGAGGATCAGTTCTTTGGGTTAACCATTGACCATAATTGTTTAAAGCAACACTTAAATCCTGTTTAACTTGAGCGTTATCTGGATAAATTCTATAAGCAGTTTCAAATGCTTTAATCGCTAAAATATAATTTCTCGTAGTATGATACCTACGACCCTGATTTATCAGCCTTTCAACTTCAGCTAATTTCTCCGATTCAGGTAAATTATTCGTACCAGTATAAGCCTGAGATTTAAATCCCAAGGTTAATAGCATTAAAGCTAAGATACTTAAGTATTTAATATATTTTAAATTTACCTGCACTTGATTCCTCAAAACTCCCTCAATATTATAAAAATAACACTTCCTTAGATAATTAGTAAAAAGCCCAGAAATTAATTTGTGTTTAAGGTCTTTTTTAAACTTTAGCAGCTTATTTCAAGTTTATACGTTTAAAGTACTATAAATCCTGCTCGAAGATTAATTAAAGCTCGAGTAATACTTAAGGATGATCTTAATACATTTATCTTAAGATAGCTAGGCATTATAGTAGCCTTATCGAGCAAACCCCACAAGTTAGTTTAGTCTTATTTAATGGAAAAACAGATTAAGAGTTCAATTTCTGTCAATAATATATAAGTAGTAATGCAAAATGTAGAGCAAACCAATTTGCATGATAATTTTATAGGTACTGTTAAGGTGCTTATTAGATCTTTAGAGCTAAAAGACCCTTACACTAGTGGTCATAGCCATCGAGTTTATAAGATTTGCAAGGAGTTATCAGCGTACTTTAATTTAAGCGAATCTGAGCAGCGTAGCTTGGAAGGTGGTGCTTTGTTGCATGATATCGGTAAAATAGGTATCAAAGATAATATTCTTTTTAAACCTAGCTCTCTTACTTTCGCTGAATACCAAGTCATGAAAGAGCATGTTAATCTAGGGGCGCAGATTATCGATCAGATAGGCTGCCTAGAACATTGTTTAGAGCCTATTTTATATCATCATGAACGTATAGATGGTAAAGGTTACCCACATGGTTTAAAAGGTGATTCGATACCACTAATCGCAAGAATTGTCTGCGTGGCTGATTCTTATGATGCCATGACTACTAATCGAGTTTACACTCCAGCTAGAACCGCCGAGCAAGCATTAGAAGAGATGGTTAAATGCGCAGGCACTCAGTTTGACACTCAAGTAGTTAAAGAGTTTACGAAGTGGTGGCAAAAAAAATATAGTTTAGAAGACGATATCATTAACATGCAGGGCGCTACACTAGAGCAACGTGTTAGATCAACTAGTCGAAATTAGTTTGGTTTTAAGCTGATTATATTGGTAACTTTTTACTCATTTACACTGATAGCACAAGCGCTTAGCTTCTGATCTTAATAGGCTAATCATTAAAATTTAACTTAGTTTTAAATAAATTGTCTAGTAAAAGCTTTAACTTCTTTTGTATTATGCCAGAATCTTAAATATGGCAATTAAGATTGGGCTGACAGGTAATATAGGGGCTGGTAAAAGCTCAGTAAGTCAGATTTTTAATAAACTTGGTTATTCAACTATAGATAGCGATCAAATCGTCAAAGAACTTTATGCGCATGATACCGAAGTGCAAGCCGAGGTTAATAAATTATTTGGCACTTTAGATAAAAAAGTTATCGCAAGTCAGATTTTTGGTCAGCATGAAGTAAAGGCTAAAGAACTTAAGCTTAAATTAGAAAATATTATTCATCCAGCTGTCGCTCGTTACTGGGAAAAGTGGTCTCAGGAACGCGCGCATGAACCTTTACTAGTTCACGAAGTGCAACTGTTATTTGAAGCTAATTTAGAAAATCGCTACGACCATACTTTAGTAGTCGTAGCGGACCTTGATGTGCGCATAGCGCGCGCCAGCGCGCGCTATGCAGGCTTGCAAAAAGCTTTAAGTGAAGATGAAATACGTGCGCGCGATCTTAAACAACTGCCACAGGCAGATAAAATAGCGCGCGCCGATTTCGTAATCGAAAATAACAGCAATGCTGCTGAACTCGAAAAACAAGTTACAGATTTACTGAAAAATTTAAATATTACTTAGAAAATTTAAGCTATTTAAGTTTAAACACAAAGGTTAAAGGTTATAGGCTTTTAATTTCAGTTAATTTAGCAAGGTGTAACTAAATACTCACTGTATCTAGTTACCTGCAAATTCCAACAAATTTACATCTGATAAAAGATTTGTAAAAACTTTTCAAATTTATTATCAAAAAATTTTTCTCAATTTCTTTATATATTTGTCATAAATTCCCTAAAAAGTCTTTACAAAATACATAATTAAGTTGTATATTTATTACAAGAGGATTTGTATTGATAAGTTAACATTTGTTTATCTAACATATTTAGATAAATTTTTGCAATTTATTAATACTATCATAATCCTGAAATAGTAAATATATAATATAAATTCGACAAGAGGGGAATAAATTATGACAGAAAAAACTATTACCAGAAAGAAAACCGGTCCTAAGCCACGTTATGGCGAAGCTAAGACTATGGTTTCATTCAGATTAAGTCCAGAAGCTTTAAGCATCATTAAAACTATTGCAGTTGAAAACGGTTTAAGCCAGGCAGAGGTTCTTGAAAGATGGGCCCGCGACTATAAAAATAATTTAAATGTTGCACCTAGCGCAGCTGCTCAAAGCATTGCTAGCAATCGCGACCTAGTAGCTTCAGAAAGATAAGTTTATCTATCATACTGAGCTAACATTTTAGGTAAGCTTTAAAAATAAAATGATATCGAGTTCAAAGGGTACTTGATATCATTTTTTATTTTTGAGAGTAAATTTTTTATTAGTAGGAACATATAGATCTAGCAATCTATATAAAAAAGCCAGCCTAAAAGCTACTAAGTCTAAAATAATTTATAAAAACTTTCTAAATTTGCTTTAAAACTAGAGAAATATTCTAAATTAGGGTCTTTTTTAGAATATTTCTATAATTAAAATCACTTTTTATAAAAAACTTCTAAATTTAAATATTGTCAGTTTAGTAGAATAGAACTTAAAAAGCAAAATGGTAATTTAACAAGCTTTACATTAAAAATCTAAATAACTAAGACACCTAAAAAGAAGCATGTAGACATTTTTAAAAACAGCTACTAACCACATAATATGCCTAAGTGATTAGATTTAATGATTGGATTAGTTTTTAGTTAGCTTTAACTGATTTCTTTAAAAAACCAGCTCGTTTAATCTCCACTAGCAGCGGACTTGCAAGGAAAATACTACTATAAGTACCAGCAAGCATCCCAACGAACAGCGCACCAACAAACAAAGTGGTGGTGCTACCACCAAATAAAAATAAACAACCCAGCACAGTTAAAGTGGTTATAGATGTATTTAAACTACGCGTGTAGACTTGATTGATACTAAGTTCAGCCACCTCGGTGAAACTAAAGTTTTTAGTCTGCAAGCGCTGATTTTCACGTATTCTATCAAATACAACTATAGTATCGTGCACTGAAAAACCGAAAATTGTTAGCACAGCTGTAATAAACAAGCTATTCACTTCGATGCCATGATAAACACCTAAATAGGCATACAAGCCTATTACTACTAGTACATCATGAACTAGCGCTGCGATAGCCGCGCAGGCATATTCACGGTTAAATTTAATCGAGATATAAACTATAATCGCAAGTATAGTTACGATTAAAGCAGTTATACCACTTGAAAACAGTTCTGGACCTAAAATAGGGCTGACAGTATCGATCGATACTAACTTATAAGAACCATACTTAGCTCTTAAAGCTCGGTTGAATTTTTCTAAAACTGGATCATCAGAAATAGCTTTAGTTCTAACTATCAAAGTAGAATCTTTAGCAGTAGGAGCGACTTGCACTTGCGAGTTATTAAGTTCTAGATCACTTAAAACACCAAGTATCACTTCTGAATTCACTTTAGCAGGGTCTTTTTCTGGAACTACGTACTCTATCTTACTGCCACCAGTGAAATCTAAACCAAGTTTTACAATCGAGCCATATTTCAGACTGGACTGAATCATAAAAAATACTGCTAGTAATAAAATAACTGCGGTAGCTATAAAGCAGATTTGACGATTTTTAATAATGGCTAATTTCATAGAAAAATTTAACTTTAATTAGAAGCTATCTTATACTGATATTATAAGACAGCTTTAGGATATCACAATAGTGCAAGCGACAAAATTAAATTTTTAATTAGTGTTTAAAAATAATTAGCCAAGCGAGTTTCAAGTAAACTGTAGTTTCACTAAGCGCCTGAATAATTAAAATAGAGTCATTCTATACAAAATACTGAAACAATTTAGCTTCTAACCTGCGCCCCTCTAGGGTATCAGCTATCACTTTATAATTCTTTTGAGTCCCTGAACCTGGCAAACCTTTCACTAATTTATCCCAGTCCTTTAGCAAGTCAGCTTGCTTAAAATGCTTAGCATAGCTGCCATCTTTTATCTCTGCTTCAATAGTTTGTAAGAGCTGGTCTTTAGCTAATGGAAATGAAATTTCTTTTTCACCCATATCTTTGATAGTACCGTCAGTAAGTTTTAAAAAATTAGGTACTATTCTTTTTTCTGATACCAAATTCATATTAAATGGTGAAAATCCGACTGAATATGGCTCTTCAGCTATCTTCACATTATTTGCTTCCCCTGGCGATGATTTCACCTGCAATGGAATAATGTATTCTTCAGTTTCAGGTAACTTTAAAACTGCTTTAGTCTTATTTTTATCAGTAGCTATTTTTGAATAGTCGAGCTTAACCTTTACTAAAAAATCAATCAAAGCATCATTATCTAGTGCCTGATTCTTTTGCCCTTGAATGACTCCTGTCACTTGAATAGGGCTATTTCTCTGGCTAATATCTGAGGCACTTGAATTTTCTAGTAGCTGCCTTAAAGCTATCTCTGTGCGTTTTTCATTATATTCACCAAAGCCAGTTAAAGCCACAAAATCTCCGCCTGCCAGCTTATCACGTGTACTCTCTTTTTCAAAATCTAAGGTACTAATTTTATCATTTTCGATGATAGTGTCTATAATATGAGGCGGCGCGTATTGATTACTGTAAGCATTATATAAATTAGCTATTCTACTGTTAATAAAAGAAAAATCGTCACTTAAAGTTATTATCTCAGTATCAATATCATGCCAATCAGGATTAAGCATGTTGTCTTTGGCCTGCTCTTTAATTAAGCCATTATAATTTTTAGTTATCTCTTTAATATATTTTTTATGAAAGTGCTCTTTAATATCTTTTAAATCTGGTATATTATCAAGCTCGAAGCTCAGTTTAGTAAATTTCAATTCTAAAAACGCTTTATCATCTCCTAAATTTTCTTTTAGTTTAACGGCGCCATAGTCAGGTAAAACTATATTCTTTTTAACATGTTGTATATTCCTTGCATAAATATCATTTAAAAATAGTTTAAAGTTAAGAAAATCAATCACTATATTTTGATCTTCATCGCTCATATTATTTACGTAGTTGTTAATATCGACTATGTTTTTATCTAAAGAACTTGGACTGTTAATTTTAGCTTTAAAGATATCTTGATTTAAAAATCTACTTAAGTTTTTTAAAGAACTACCCAAGCTCATTGTTACCTCTTTGTTATTAAGATCTAAAACTACTTTTCTATCTTCAACCGCTTTTTTTAAATCTCTACTCCCATTCATTTGTTTATTAAAAAGCTCGAGTTGCGTTCTTAAAATATTTCTGTTAATGTAATCTCCTAATAAATGAAGAAAATCTTGAGCTTGACTTTCTAATGTTAGCTCCTGAGTATTGAAATTTACATTTAAGACTCTTCTATCGATAACATTTAAGGCTTGAAACAAAGGTTTATATAGCTTTAAAGTATTTTTTGCGCTTTGCTTTAATAAATAGCTTGGCATGTCAAACTCAGGATTTAAACTTGTGGTTTTATAAATCTCACTAGCACGGTAATCACTTATTAACTGATCTATTTTAGGTTCAAAATTTATGAAGTACTGATTTACTTTCTGCCAAAATTTTTCATCACTATTAATTAGCTTATTTTTCGTTTTATTTAAATCAAGAGCATTACCTGAATTATTTTTTAACAATAAATCTATTGCCTGTTTTTTTAATTCAAGTAGACTTTGCTTATCTTGGTTTAAATTTATTTCTTTTAAAGTACTAACTAGACCATCATGGTCAATAATGCTATTTAAAAGTGCTGTAAATAGCTTTAATTTTTCATCAAGCAGGCTTTCATTGAATTCAAAATCTCTATTAGTCTTGTCAGCAGTGAAATTTAATAATCTAGTAATTTCATTTAATGTTGTTTCATGTTGTTTTACATATTGATGAGCATTAGAGCTTGCTGCATTTAAATTATTTAACTTCTTTTTTTGAACTGTTGAGATAGGTTTTTGGTGCAGCTGCGATTTTTTAAGATCTGAAGCTTCATTAACTTTACTACTAGCAGCTTGAACTTCCTTTGATTTCTTTTTTGAAGAAATCTTGCTAAAACCAAAACCTCCAGTAGCTTTTGATACTTTACTCATCTAAATTCACCAAAATAAGATAATAGCATCAAAATATAAACACTTAAATGGGTTTTTATTTTTATCTAATAAACATAAATTTAAAAAAGAGTTTTTTGTTAAAGTTGTATAAACTAACCCTTAATTTACCCTTAACAAGTACTTTCTATAGTAAATATACTTTGCAGTTGTGGGTATCAGATTAAAAATTTTATAATTCATTTAAATTAAGTTATTTATTTAGAGCATTAATAAGTTTATTTAGGTTTGATACATGGCTTTAAAGCTAGCAGAGTAGGGATTAATAGTTAGATATGGGTAATATAAAAATTAGTGAAGTTTTAGTCGGAGCGATCATCTTCGGTATTTTGCTGATTATTATCATCCCGCTACCTCCATTCCTATTAGATGTTTTTATTACTTTAAACATTACCTTTGCTGTTGTCGCAATTGGTATTTCACTTTACATTTCTAAACCACTTGATTTCGCCAGTTTACCGACTTTCTTACTACTTTCTACCATGTTCAGGCTAGCCTTGAATATCTCAAGTACCCGTTCGATATTGCTGCATGGCTTTGCAGGGGATCTGATTATCGCGATGGGAAATTTCGTAGCAGGTGGTAACTTTGTCGTTGGTATTATCATCTTTATTATTATTACAGTAGTACAGTTTATGGTAATTACCAAAGGTGCCGAGCGTGTAGCAGAGGTCTCAGCGCGATTTACCTTGGATGCGATGCCTGGTAAACAGATGAGTATTGATGCTGACTTTAATGCTGGTTTGATTACTAGTGAGCAAGCTAAAGAAAAACGTAAAGAAGTTGAAAAAGAATCTGCTTTCTTCGGTTCTATGGATGGTGCTTCAAAGTTCGTTAAGGGTGACTCGATGGCAAGTATTATTATTACCATCATTAATATCGTTGCAGGACTCGCTATCGGTATGACTCAAAAGGGTCTAGCTTTCCCTGAAGCAGCTCAAAAATACATAATTTTAACCATTGGTGATTCAATTTCAGCAACTATTCCAGCTCTGATACTTTCGATCGCAACTGGTATCATCGTAACTCGTGCTGGCTCGACTGCTGATTCGTTCGGTCAGGATATCGCAGCTCAGTTACTGGCTAGACCTAATGCCTTTGTGGTTGGTGCGATCTTACTATTTATTTTAGGGGTCTTACCTGGTATGCCTAAAGTACCGATGTTCATTACTTCACTAGGTCTAGCTGTAGCAGCGTTTACAATTAATAAACGTTTGCAGGGTGATCAAGAAGAAGACGACGAATTAGATACAGCTATCGATCTTGATGAAAGTGTGGATGCTAGCGGCGCGCCGCGTGCAACGCCAGAGATGATGTACTCTTTACTGGAAGTAGATAAGCTTGCTGTGTGGGTAGGTTCTGAACTGCTTGAAATAGCTGATCCTGCCAAAAATGGTACGCTTGTTCCCGAGATCGCTTCATTGCGACATCAGTTAACTCTTAACTTAGGTTACATCTTACCTTCAGTGCGTATTATGGACGCGCCAAGTTTATCTTCCAACGAATACAGAGTTATTATCCGAGATACCACCGTAGCAAGTGCTGAAATTTATCCAGAGAAAATGCTTATTTTAAGAGAAGACTGGGATAATATCTACTCTGAGCCGCCACCAGGTTCGATCCAGGGCTGGGAGCCAGCTCTACAAGAGGGCGCGTATTGGGTAGACCCTGATTATCTAGAGCAGATTGACTGGGATAGACCAGCAGCGCCAGCAGTTCGTGTAATTACAGCGCATTTAGCTGAGGTGGTACGTCGTAATATTGATGATTTACTCGAAAAGTCTGATGTGCGTCGCGTATTAGATCAAGTTAAACAGACAGATTCGCAGTTAGTAGATAATTTAGTACCTGGTGCTATTTCACTTGGTGACCTGCGTAGGGTGTTTGTTAACTTACTTAAAGAAAGAGTAAGTATCAGGGATATTCACTTTATTTTAGAAAAATTAGAGGATTTGACAGTATCTATTAAAGATCCTGACAGTTTATCTGAAAAACTGCGTATCGCTTTAGGTCGTCAAATCTGTTTAGAATTTGCCACACCAGATAGACATTTACCTGCGATGGCGTTTCATCCGACTTGGGAAAACAGACTGGAGCAAGCTCTTCAAAAAGTTGATGACAGTACGGTGTTAATCTTAGATCCTAAGCAAATCCAAAACTTGGTTACTATGGTTAGTAATGCTTCTAGAAGGATTTTAGAGCAAGCTGAAAGAAGACCAGTATTGATTTGTGGGCCTTCACTGCGTTTACCACTATTTAGATTAGTCGAGCAGTTCGATTCGCATATTCATATTTTAAGTTATGCCGAGCTGTCTGCTGACTTTAACATTCAAGTTATGGAAACCATCGGTACTGAGATGGATGTCCCGGCTGTTGGCGGAGCTTAATATCTCAAAGTAAAGTATTTAATATAGTCACTTAGTAGATTCTTGGACTTAGACTTATATAATAAGCTCAAAACCTTCATCGAGTCCTTATTATAAAGTATTTGATGGCTTAAACAGCCTAAGATGAAATACTGTCCATTACAGTATTAAACATTCTATATATTATATTGTTGCTAATTATGATATACAAAGCCCGGGCAGCTTATAATAATTTTCTAAATTTACTTAATTTTTAGAATTATTTTACAGATCCAACTTAAATTTAGAAAAGATTTCTAAATCAGAAGGCTTTTTAGAAAAATATTCTAAAGTTACAAATTAAATATTAAACAGCGGTTTGTGAAACTTTAGCAACTTTGTTTACTAGCTCCTCAGCAATTTTCTTAAACGCTTTAGAAACAGGGTGATTTTTATCAGTAGCAGTTACAGGCTTACCACTATCACCGCCAAGTCTTACTTTAAGTTCGATCGGTATTTCACCTAAAAAGTCTAAACCAAGTTCACTGGCTGCTCTTTTACCACCACCATGTGAAAAAATTTCTTCACGGTGACCACAGTTAGAACATTCATAAAAACTCATATTTTCGATTAGACCTAAAATCGGCACTTGCATTTTTTCAAACATTCTTAGACCTTTTTTAGCATCTAAAAGCGCAACATCTTGTGGAGTAGTGATAATCACTGTGCCATCTAATGGTACGTTTTGACATAAAGTTAGCTGAGCGTCACTTGTTCCTGGTGGTAAGTCAACTACTAGGTAGTCAAGCTCGCCCCATTCAACTTCTCTTAGAAATTGTTTAATTACACCATCAAGCATAGGTCCACGCCAGATAGTTGGTTTGTTTTCATCTACTAAAGTACCCATAGAAATTAAACGGATACCATGAGCTTCAGTCGACATAACTTTTTTGTTTTCAGTCAAGTGTGGTCTTTCGTCTGAACCTAACATCAAGTGAACATTAGGACCAGTTACATCAGCATCCATTAAGCCTACTTTATAACCTAATTCAGCTAAAGAGATAGCGATGTTAACCGAGCAAGTTGTTTTACCAACACCACCCTTACCACTATTGATAGCAACTATATGTTTAATACCTGGAACGGGAGATTTCGGGGTGATATTTCCACGATTAGCCGTGCCACCTAAGGGTCTATGACCACCACCAGCACTTTCTTCTGGTTTTTTAGTAGTATAAACATCAAGCTCTTCAAAACCAGCAGCTTTAACAGACTGCTCTATTTCTTTAATTAATTGATCTTTTTTAGGTAATTCGCTTTCACTAAGTAAAAGATTAAATACCACTTTTTTATTACCAACTACTGAAATATCCTGATAGTTTTTTTCAGAAATATGTTTTTCAATAGCTTCTTTAGCACGCCCTAATTCTTGACTCATAGTGCCTATTATAACGTTTTAAGATTATTAGAAGTTAGTATATTTAATTAAGAGTTTTTACTTCGAAAAAGTTCAAGGCATTACGCAAAGCGAGAAAAGGTAATTTACCTAGCGTAAATGAGTTTTCGAGGCTCAGTAAAACGCCGAAATCATAGCCAAGAAGGTCTTTTAAATGCTTTTTTCGAGTTTGATCATCTTAAAAAAAGTCCCATGCATAAAGTTTTCAAAGTTAGAACGATCTAACTTAAGTCCAGCTGAGATCAGATAGGGTTGGACACTTTTCCATAAGGTACTCGCGCATTTGTATTCAAATTTAATATTTTCAACCAAATATTTAGCGAAATCTAAAATAGCTTTTTCTTTTGTTTCGAGCTGATTGCCCATGATCTTAATGATATATGTGGTTTCGAAGTCATAACTATTTATAATATGACGGGCTAGAGCACTTGTATCTACATTAAAAAGTAAATTAATCGCTGATTTAAAACCTATACCTCTAGCTGACATTTTTTTTGCTTCAAAGTAAATCACGGGGTTCAGTTTCAAAATAGCCTTATCTGCCTGATACATATTCAAAGCAGCCATGACTGTATCCGATTTAGGAATAATATCTTTATATAGATGGTTTAGATAAATAACGGTCATCGCTAATCTAGCACTTTTTCTATACAACATCTGCAATTCAGCATTTTTAGTGTTTTTAGCTAACAGCAAATATTCATGAATTAAAAATTCTTCCACCTGAGTTTTAGTTTCATTAATGCCGAGAATCTGAATAGCTCTAGTAACCTCAGATTTGTTAATTTTCTCAGAAAAAATTCTAGCGTTACCTGATTTGAAAGAGATTAAATGCCTGGCTAAAGCCTTATAGGAATAGATATGCTTAGATAACTTATGAGTAGTCAGGTCGGGGTCCTCTAAAAGTTTTAAAATGCTATAGCAGTCTTGCAGAAAAGACAGCTTTTGATTATTTTCAATTATATAATCTGAAAATTTTTCTAAGTCGCTTTCCTGGTTTAATAGGGTTCGCTTAGCATTCAATACATCCATATATTACTTTATCGACATAAATCCTACAAAAATAAATAAAGAATATTATTTATTTATCATAAATTTACTAGTATATTTTGTCTAGTATTTAAGATTTTAAATAAAAGGTTCACATAATTACTTTCAAGCGTGCTAAAATTGCAAATTCGAGGTTTATCTTATTATGGCTAAAAAAGGTGATAAAGTAAAAGTAATTATTGAATGTACAGAAGCAAGAGAGGCTGGTGTTCCACCATCACGCTACTACACGACTAAAAACAAGAAAAAGCATCCAGATAAGCTTAAAATGAACAAGTACAATAAGTACATGAAAAAAGTTACTGAACATATCGAAATTAAATAGTTTTAATACTATTTAACTAGTTTTGTCTTTTCTCTTAGAGGACTTATACAATCAGCATGAGGGTAATTATGATTACTGTCTAAGCTCAGCTTGTATGAGTCCTCTTAGTATTGGAAGTTTTTCTCAAAAAGCTGATCTTTCGCTGGAGAGCCTGCTACATGAAGTAGGCTCACTTAGCTTAGATTATAGCGATCAATATGGACACCCTTTACTGATAAGTGCTCTAAAGGATTTTTATCATCAAAGTTTTAGTAATGATCAAAATAAAAATCTATCTCAATATAAAAGTTTAACAAGTAGCTGCGCTACACCTGAGTCTTTAAATTTGGATCTAAAAATTTTAAGCACTGCCGGCGCAGCTGAGGCTATCTATTTAACCTTTAAAAGTTTATTTAAAGCTGGTGATCAATTATGCGTGATGAAGCCCTGCTACCAATCTTTATATCAGGTTGCTAAAAATCATGGGTGCCAGGTTCATAGCTGGTTATATCAGCCTGAACGTAGCTTTAAAGATAACCTAGATCAGTTGGCGGCAATTTTAACAACTGAGCCAGATATTAAAGCTCTGGTTTTAAATAATCCTAATAATCCGCTCGGATCAGCTTTTAACTCAAGTGAATTGGCTCAAATCAGCAAAATCATCGGCGCAAGTAGATTACTTATCGTAGATGAAGTCTGCCAGCCACTAAACACCGACTCTAAAAAGAGTGCTCTGCACCTGCACCCTAAAACTATAGTCTTTGGTGACCTAAGTAAAGCTTTTGCGCTGCCCGGACTCAGACTAGGTTGGCTAGCAGCGCGCGGAGTAGATTTAAATCAGTGCATAGCTTTTAGAAACTTTACCAGCTTAAGAACTTCTATCATCTCAGAATTGTTAGCTGCGCGCCTGCTACCTAAAGCGCGCCTAGTAGTAAATGAACATATTAAGCTCATCGAGCACAATAAAAGTTTTTTAGTCAATTTTTTAGCTCAGCAAAATGACTTTATATTACTTGCCGCGCCCACAAGTATAGTCGGCATCGCGACTTATATAGCTTTAAATCCCTTAGCATCGAATTACCAAAATTTAAAAAATGCGCTAGAGTCTAAAGCCATATTTACACTAAGCGACATTAAAGTTTTAGTCGCCAGCCACCAAGCTTTAGATTACAGTGTGCCTGGTTTCAGACTAGGGCTAGGTCTCAAGCCTGAGATCTTCGAACGTCTAGTTAAAAACATGCTAACCTTACTTACGTATGGGTAAATCAGTCTGGGTATGCAATGAATGTGGTTATGAAAGTGCTGGGTACCTTGGACAATGCACTTATTGTAAAAGCTGGGGTACTTTTGAAGAGCAAAAACTTGAAAAAGCTTCTAAAAGTGCTAAAAAAAACAAACATAAACTTTTTGTTGAAGCTGAAGATAAAGTCCAGACTTTGAATCAAATAAATATTAATGAAATTAAACGTACAGATTCAGGTTCTTTAGAATTTGATCGAGTTTTAGGTGGTGGCATTGTGCCAGCCAGTTTAGTGTTAGTTGGCGGGCACCCAGGTATCGGTAAATCCACTTTACTTTTGCAAGTAGCGAATCACTTTAACCAGAAATCTGCTGGTGTGCTCTATGTGAGCGCGGAGGAATCTTCTTCGCAGCTTAAAATGCGCGCTAAGCGTCTAAAAGTAGATACCGAAAAGCTCGATAATATCTACGTTTACACTGAAAATAATCTAGAAAAAATTATTAATCAAGTACATAGTCTGAAGCTAGAATTAATTATCATTGATAGTATTCAAGCTATCTATAATCCTCATTTGGACTCTATTCCTGGCACGGTTAGTCAGGTGCGTGAGTGCTGCTCTAGCTTAATGAGACTAGCTAAAAGTTCAGGCGTCCCTATTTTAATTGTGGGACACATAAATAAAGATGGCGATATAGCTGGACCTAAGATCTTAGAGCATATGGTAGATGCTGTTTTGCAGTTTGAGAGCGTTAAAGACCAAAATATACGTATTTTAAGAGCCATCAAAAATCGTTTCGGTAATACTGACGAGCTTGGAGTCTTTAACATGGTTGAAAC
This sequence comes from uncultured Gammaproteobacteria bacterium, assembly GCA_964438425.1. GTDB lineage: Bacteria > Cyanobacteriota > Vampirovibrionia > LMEP-6097 > LMEP-6097 > CAYTKM01. The sequence goes on along the minus strand of CAYTKM010000002.1, from coordinate 107,915 downwards.
AGGTCTGGAAGATGTTAAGGATCCTTCAGAGATCTTTTTAGACCAAAGATCAGGTGGCATAGTGGTGGCGACGCGTGAGGGCAGACGCTCACTATTAGTTGAGATTCAGTCACTTGCGATTAAAACTGAATATAACAATCCACGTAGACTGGCAAATGGCATAGATTTAAACCGCTTGCACCAAATTATTGCGATCTTACAAAAACACCTAAAGCTAACTTTATATAAATCAGATATTTATTTAAATGTAGTAGGTGGTTTAACTATTAAAGAGCCTGCAGTAGATTTAGGTATCGCTTTAAGTATCTTTGTAAATGCCTTAGAACTTGAAAATATCTGCGAGGATCTATTAGTCATCGGTGAGCTGGGTTTAAATGGTGAAGTGCGCTACGCAAACCAGCTAGAAATCAGAATAAAAGAAGGGATCAAACTCGGTTTCAAGCATATTATGCTACCACAACAAAACTTTACTAAGCTTGATTGTGATAAATTTGATGCTACTTTAATTCCAGTAAGTAGTATTAAGCAAGCTGCTTACCTGCTTCAAAACACTTTAGTAAAAAAGCCTAAAGTTGGTGCTAGCGCTTAGCAGATCCAGCATTTCGAGCTGACTCTAATCAACGGTTTAGATTTAAACCCCTGCGATTTATGTTTAAATCCGCTTATTTAGCAGGATTAGAATTATCATAACTATGATTTTGAATTTATCTAGGTGACTATCTAGGTTAAAGTATTTTAAGACCGCCACTGCCTAAATATTTAACTTACACAGATTACCATAGTTGCTGCGATTCAACGCATTTAACTGAATCATCTGGCAGGTAAGCCCAAAGAGACTCACCGTCCCAGACTGGTACATGGTTTTTAGTAACCTTGTACACGAGTAAAGTCTTAATAATTGCTAGCGCACAAGAATTAATCATGGCACGCTCATCATTAGCCAGCTTCGTTTTAAGCTTCACAGCGTCTTTTTTTGATGAGCAAACAGCTGGACCTAAGTTATAGCCCTCAGTGCGACATAAAACAGCTACTGTACTATCATCTTTAGCGCAAGCAAGTACAAAGTTTTCAGTTGAGTTTCTTAAACTATTCATTTATAAATAAGAGACTTTAAATACTAACAAGTTTTAAGTCAACTTTTACCTTTAATATATCATAAGCATAAATTTATTGAAATTTATTGATATTATAGTGTATGATGATTTCGGGTCTAATTAGTATAACACTAAAAATTTTTAAACCATTTAAAGATTTGGCACTGTTATTTCTTAGACTATTACTTGCTTACGGCCTTTATGGTCCAGCAGTGAGAAAATTGAGCAATTTTGCTGATACTATTAGCTGGTTTAAAGAGCTTGGCATTCCGATGCCTGAACTAAGCTTAACTCTAGCTACCGCAGCAGAAATAGCAGGAGTAATTTTCTTAGCGTTTGGTTTTTTAACCAGACTGGTCTCCCTACCTTTGATGGTAGTAATGTGCTCAGCCATAGCTTTCGTTCATGGCTTAACACATTTCTCTCATCAAGAAAACGGCTTTGAAATTCCTCTGTATTATTTAATAATGCTTTTTGTTTTACTTTCACACGGCGCCGGCAAATATAGTTTAGACTATCTAATTAGACAGGAAAAATAAGGAGAATTAATCAAATGAGTAAATTACTAAAAATCTTTTCAACTGCAATCGTGGCTTTAAGCTTCACTGCTATGTTAAACGCGTGTAACGTAGAAACTGTTGAAAAAGAACCTACTGTTGGCGAAGAAATGGAAGAGCTAGGTAACGATATGGAAGACGGCATGGATGAAATGGGTGACAATATCGAACATGAAGTTGAAGAACATCACGACCACCACTAATCTTTGTTTGACAAAAGTAAACTAAAGTATTTTGGTTTGGGATTGGGTCTTCGCAGCGAGCTGCGGAGATCCACTTTCGATTATCTGGATGAAAATGCTAGACAAACTCTAATCGAATGGCTAGAAATAGTACCAGAAAATCATATTTATCGCGGTGGTTTGCCAGCTAAACATTTTAAAGAAGCTGTTAATAGAGAAATCCCCTTAATACCGCACAGTGCAAACCTAAGTATAGGTAGCGCGCCACGCAAACTCGGTGAGATCGAGTTTGACATGTTTTTATTAAATCAGCTTAAAAAGCTAAACCAGGAAATTAAAGCACCCTGGTTTTCAGATCATTTATCAGTTACCCGTATTCGTGGTAAATATTTTCAAGAGCTCTTACCAGTACCACTAACTAAGCTATCAATGAAGATAGTAGCTGACAATATTAAATTTTATCAAGATCAGTTTCAGATTCCCTTTTTAGTAGAAAATCCTAGTTACTACTTATATTACCCCGAAAACGAAATGCGCGAGTATCAGTATTTAAATGAACTATGCGAGCTGGCGGATTGTGGTTTATTACTAGATCTAAATAATGTTTATGTAAATTCTGTTAATCATCGTTACCGAGCTAAAGACTTTATCTCAGAAATAAACTTAGATAAAGTAGTTCAAGTTCATTTAGCGGGTCATAAAAAAAAGTATAAATCAAGGTACACAGATACCGAGATCAAGTTACTTGATACCCGGGCAAATAACGTGCACCCTACAGTTATGGAACTTTTTAAAACAGTTTTTAATAAAACACGTATTAAAGCTGTTTCACTTGAACGTGATGGTAATTTTAATTTTACTGAAATTGTGGAAGAATTAAAACAGATCCGTAAAATCATGGATGATAAGTATGACGCTAAACAAAACGAAAATCAACAGATTAATGAATTTTGTATTTTGCTTGATCAGATAGCTCGAATCGAGATCATAGAAAATAGCTCAGCTGATCATCTTCGATAAAATAAATCTATTTCTATTACCTTCTATCTATGCTCGCAAATAAACTATATAAAGACCAACAAAAGATCTCAGCTTACCTGCGTGGTAGAAAAGTGAGCTTAGATGATAAAGTACTAGCTGGCTTAAGTATTTATAAAAGCCTAGCTGTAACTAATCTAGAGTCTTTTTTAAAAAAGGCTTACCCGCAGTGCTATAAAATAATGCAAAGTACCTGGGAGCAAAACATACTAGAGTATTACCACCGTTACCCAGCTGATTCAGCCATCTATAGAGCTGCTGCTTTAAATTTTTCAAAGTTCTTAGCTAGTTTTAGATTTAGATTAAAGTATAAACATTATCCACGCTGGTTAAGTGAGCTAGCTGAATATGAATGGGCGGAGCTTACACTGTATAATCAGCCACTAGTGGTTCAAGCTCCAAGTAACAGTAGTAATCTTAAAATTAACCCAGCAAGCAAAATTTATCGTTTTAAATACCCGATCAGCAAAATTATTAACTTCTTGCAGCTAAATTCAGCTATTAATGATGTACCAGAATTTAAACCTGAAAAAGAAATGATGTTTGTTTTTAGAAGCTTACAAAACAAAATAAGATATTTTGAACTTTCAGATGGTACTTATTTTATTATTAATCAAATCCGCAATGGTACTACTGAAGCTGCACTATTAAAAAATTTTCATAAGCGTTTTAAAATACAGGATTTAAATAATACAGGTAGTAAGTTAAGAGAATTACTTGATAACCTAAGAAAGATTGGTATCGTAATTTAAACGACTTTTAACTTTAATTTGCTTATCTAATAACTAGAGGTATTAGAGTAGATGAGCAGTAGTAATTTAGATCCACAATTCGGGCAAAATAGAGATTTAGCCACCAATTCATTAGAAGCATTAAGTTCAAAATCAGAGAAACTATCTGGTTATTTTGATGGTTTTTTCTCAATTGATAACGATTTCAAATCCAACAGTTTTCAGGCAGAGAATGGCAGTGTAGAGCTTTTATCTAATATTTCAATCAGTTCTGGTGAAAATCATCAACCTGGTGAGAATGCTCGTAACTATCGTTTTCAATCTTCTAGTAATAGAATGAACTATATTTTATCTCAGTTCCAAGAGGTTTCTAACTTAGCCGTTGATGCTGGTGGTGACCTTAGAGGTGATTTTGTAGGTTTATTTAACAAAAAAATCGCTGATGACTATAATAAAATGGCCGACAATGGTAAGTGGAACTTGCACCACTACACTTACGATGCTAAGAAAGATGATGACTTCTTTAATCGTGGTGAAACTAAGCTAGGTGACTTCTTTAACCAGGTTAATACTAATACTTTTACATATGCTAAAGACGGTGTTGATGACTTAAACGTAAAGTATACGCCACCTAAAAACTTAAATAGCGCTCGTGACATGGCAAAGCTTATTCATGATGGTGATTCACTATTTAATAGAAGCGCTGGCGAAGCTAAAATTCAGGAATACTATCAGTTAGGTGACTCTAATATTAGAGTTTTTGAAACTGATGAAGCTGGACGTGTAAAACTCAATAGTGAAGAGCAAAGTGCAGCAGCAGATGACGAATTATTCCAAAAAGTTAAATTAATTACTGGTTTTGCTCGAGAAGATGACTACGGTAATGTTATTGATAACAGTCCTACTGAAATTCAAAAGTTCTTTGATGAATATATTCAAAAACATGAAGATTTTTATACTGCTGATGCTGATGCTAGAAAAGCAATGCGCAATTCAAGTGATCCAGAAATCAGAGCTAAAGTACCTAAATTTCAAATTCTAGAAATGGAAGGTGGCAATATAGATACAGAATCTATCGGTGATAATGGACTCGCTCCAGGTGAGCTAGCTGCCCGCTTGAAAGCAAATGGTGATAGCCCAGATGCCATGCTAAAAACTTATTTGCAGAACTATATGTTTAACTTTGTAGTTAAGAAAGTTGAAAAAAAAGATTTAGCTACTAAAAGTATTGAATTAAATCAAAAAATTGCCTATGATGAATTTTTTGAAGTAGAAAAAACTTATGATCCAACTGTGCAAGGTAGTTTTAGGGAAACTAAAACTTTTAACTTTGATAGTTTCATGGAAGATGTTAATAAAACTGAAGGTCAACCACTTTATGCGCGCGGTCAAAGTGAACTAGGTAAACTCTCTGATATCTTTATCGAGAATTTCGATATTAATAATTCACGTTACTTTGAAGACAACCGTACACTATTTGATTTACTTTCAGGTGACCTTGGTACTGGCGGCGGCGCGACTGATAATGAAAACATTAATAATCTATTATTTGGTAGTTTAAGACAGTCTAACCATCAGTTAGCTGACGAAGTATTAGATGTCATGGGCAGTGAGGGTTATGATGAAATAAGTACTGATCTATTTACTAAAGATTTAAGAGGTAAACTATTACTAAATAATTTTCAATTAAACGATGATGATTTCCTCAATAAAGCTGAAGGTCAGGTTATTGATGCCCGCGATGTAAGTGCTTATATGAAAAAAGTCATCTTTAAAGATATTTTAGATGGTGTGGTTGATATTGATGACGCAACTTTTGAAGAAATCACTTCTGATAGTAAGAAAATGGATAAATACATTTCTGAGAATAAAGTTGCCATTAAAATCAATCCGTTTTTAATGAAAGAAGCTGGCATTGAGCCAACTTACCAAGATAGGCTGCGCTTCGACCGCTACAATAAAGCCATGACTTTTGTTGATGATATGGAAAGACGTGGCAAGAGTTTCGAATCTTATCGTAAACCAGCAAATAACGATACCAATACCATGACTGAAGAGCAAGTAACTGCTTTTAGAGAGCGTAAAGGTGATGCTAGTTTAGTAGAAGACTTTATCAATAATCATCAAAATACTAGAGATTTAGAAGATGAATTCAAGATTGATTACTTACTTAATAGTTACGATGAGCTAGAAGTTGGTATGGCAAATCCACATAACGTTGTTATGGCTGGTCAAATGATGACCGCAAGCAGCAAAAACTCTAGATACTTTACTAAAGAAAGATCTAAACCGAAGTCAGATGGTTCTGTTACTGCAAGTAGAAACCTACCACCACCAATGCTAACTGAAACTGTAACTTCATCAGTTATAGCTAAAATCGGTCAAACTATGATTGATAAAGTTAATCAAAGTAAGGAAAAGAATCCATTCGCGCAGATTACTCTTGATGCAAATGGTAATTATGTTCTTGATGGTGAGTATGATGAAGAAACTACCCAAATCTTTGATAAATTAATTAGTGGTTTTAACGATTTGCGTCGTATTAATCCTTCTATTAGTGACTTTTCTAAAGAAGTAACTAGAACCAATGACATGATGCAAGAAGCGGCTAGTGAGGTTATCGATGATATTTTAGGTAATTTTACAACTGAATTTAAAATAGGTCAAAATGGTGTACCTAAGACTTTAAGTCAAGATGAGCATGGTTGGACTAACGAAGATGTAAACAATGGTATGTTTATCCGTGATGTTAAAACTTCTTGGGGTAAAAACGCTAAAGTGTTAACTAAATTCTGGACTGCTGATTATACAGATCCAGTAACTGGTGAAACTACTAAAGAGAAAGTTTATCAAGATGAAGACGGTAATACAATTAAGTATTCAGGTGGTGGCAACATCAAGATGCTTGATCTTTATAAAGCTTTAGAGCATGAAAGAAAATACATGAACAGACATGATTATGCTGAAAGAAGACAGAATTATGTTCAGATGATGTATACCATGAATCAAATGTTTACTAAAGCTAGTAACTCTCAAGTTACAGTTAAAAACAACAAGTTTGGTGAAGGTGAAAGATTCACTGGTACTTTAGCAGAGCATATCGCTAATATTCCTAACCAAAAACGTATTGCTGAGCAGCTAGATAAAATTGAAATAGGTAATATTGATGTAGGTAATGTTATTAAAGATATTACTGATACTCTAAACGACTTGAATAAAAAAATGTCAGGTCAGGTCAGTATGAGACCGATTAATGATGCTAAAACTACCTCATCGGATGATGTACGTATGTTAGATAAACTATCTAAGGGTCGTGATGGCACTGCTAGCGGTTATGCTGATGGTTTGCGTGATTATGTTGATGATTACATGCTAGATAACGATAAAGTATATGATGTAAGTTTTAAAAATGCTAATCGTGATATCCAAGCATCTAAAAGTATCATAGATATCGTAGGTGAGTCACCTAAATTAGCGGGTGGTAATCTTGATCAAATCAAAACTGTAAAAGAATATTTACAAAAAGTTATTGATTATCATGAAAACATCAGTGAAAATAAAGACGATGCTTCTTTAGCCGATAAAGCTATTATCGAAGCTTGGCTTGAAGATAAAGCTGACGTGTCGATCGCCAGACAGACTATCGGTAGTATGAGCGGAATTTCATCGATTAAAGCTGATATAGATATTATAGATCACGTATTAGATCCTCGTGTATCAGGCAACTCTGAAGGTGCTGTCAATGACTACTTAAAAGAATTACATGATACTCAAAAAGATAAAAACCGTTTATCTAGAGGCTTAAGTACTTATAGAGCAGACTTACATAAACTTAGACTTGCAGCTCGCAAGGGTGTTGATGGTGAGAATTCTGAATTCATGAAAATTCTTTATGGTGATCCTGAAGTTGAAAATGACCAAGGTATAGATTTTAGTGTTATTGAAGATGCTTTTACAGGTAAGAACTTGAACTATAATATGGATCCTAAGTATGGAGACTTTAAGGAAGGTTTAGAAGAGCAAATCGAAACTATTAGAAATTCAAATAATGCTGTTAAAAAAGAACAGTTGACTAAGGATTTAATCTATTATATCGATTCAGCTGCTGGTGGTATTAAGTCTGCTTCTAAAGAATTAACTCAAGTCAACCAGACTATGGATGCTGATTTTCTTGAAGAGGGTGACGAAAACATTTCTTTAACCTCTATTATTGAGAAAAATAAAGTTAGAGTTGAGGATAAGAGTGTTCAGGAATTATTAATACTGACCATGATTATGGAAATGTTTGAACGTAGTACTTGGGAATTTAACCAATGGTTAAATGATGAAACTCGTTACTCATAACAAACTTAGTAAATGTAAAAAAAGAGCCCGCTAGTATAATAACTGCGGGCTCTTTTTTATAGTTTGTTGCTTGACGAGGAAGCTTAATTTTCAAATTATTTTTTTAATTTAAATACAGTATATCTAATAGCCAAATTTAAACAATATCTAGCATGAATTGTCATTAACATTAAGTGCTTAGATGATTTAAACTTAACAAAAATGAAGTACAGCATCAATAAAATAGGGCGCTAAATTGACATCTGGCGCCCTATTTATATTTGTTTTCGGGAAATCTTGTTGATACTTAATTACTTAGAATTTTCTAATCGAAAAAAATCTACAAGTTCATGTGATCCTTAAAATGGAATTTCTTCATCCATCATATTATCAGCTGATGGATTGGCAGCAGGTTGCGCAGAAGGCATAGCAGCACTCGGTTGACTAGTAGGCATTTCAGAATTAGCGGCAAGCTCACTTAAGAAATGGAAACTACTAGCTTCAACTACGAATGATCTTTGAGTATTACCACCACGATCAGTGAACTGATCTATTTGAGGTCTACCTATAACTAAAACTTGTTTACCTGGTGTAATCTCAGCAACTTTCTCAGCGTAAGCATCGCCCCATAAGTTTATAGTGATCTCATGTGCCTTTTCTTGCTTGTCACGACCATCGTAACGCATTATATCCATCTTGAAGCTAACAACAGAGACATCACTAGGTGTGAAACGCTGATCGGCTTTGTGCTTTACAGTACCGCTAAGAGTTATATTGGCAAAAGTCATTCTTTTATTATACCTTTTTTAGTATGTTACAACTTGCTTAGCATTATAGATTTCATATCTTAAGATATCATCTTGTAAGTTTAGCTTTTCTTTAATCTTAACGATAGAATCAGTTGGAGCTGAAATATTTACCTGCACCTGGAAAGTGTTTGCTGTGTCTTTAATCTCATAAGCAATTTTCTTTTTACCAATGATCTTAATATCTTCAACATTAGCTTCATAACGATTTAAGATACTAGTTTCAAGCTCTTTAACTAGTTTATTAGCTGAAGTTTCTTCGTAAGAAGAAGGTAATAACAATAATAGTTCGTAGTTTTTCATAACTTTATAACTTATAAATTATATTAAGTTTACAGTATGTAAAGCAAATTTTTTTCCAAAAATAAGTTTTTTCTTTATAATTAGCTAAGTGGGATTAAAACTCAATAACATAAATAAAAGCTACGCCAGTAATGCAGTTTTAAAAGATATCAATCTAGAAGTAGCCGATAAAGAGTTTATCGTACTAGTGGGTCCCTCTGGTAGCGGCAAGAGCACCTTAATGAGAGTTATAGCAGGCTTAGACCAGGAATTTTCAGGTGAGCTTTATAAAAATAATCAACTAATTAGCACTTTTTCGCCTAAAGAACGTAATGTGAGTATGGTTTTTCAGAATTATGCGCTTTATCCACATAAATCTGTCTATGATAATATCGCTTTTCCTCTAATGATAAGTGGTCTAAGTAAACAGGAGATCAAAAAAAAAGTTAATCAAGCAGCAGCCAAACTAGGTTTGAGTGAATACTTGAATCGCAAACCTAAGGCGCTTTCTGGCGGACAAAGACAAAGAGTCGCATTAGCGCGCGCGCTAGTTAAAACTCCAGATTTATTTTTATTAGATGAGCCACTAAGTAATCTTGATGCTAAACTTCGGGCAAGTACTAGACTTGAGATTAAAAACTTACAGCAAGAATTGGATAGTATCTTTATTTATGTAACACATGATCAAATCGAAGCTATGAGCCTAGGAGATAGGATAGTAGTATTAGATCAAGGTGAAATTCAGCAAGTAGCAGCTCCTGAAACTTTATATAATGACCCCGCTAATGCTTTTGTAGCTAATTTTATCGGTACGCCACCCTGCAACTTAATTCAAGGGGAAGATTTTACAGTAGGCATCAGACCTGAATATTTAAAAATAGCTCAGCAGGCACCGAATGGAAGCATCGATTTAAATACTATATTATCTAAGAACATAGATGAGCTTAAAGAGCTTTTTATGCAGAAGTCTAAAAATATAGATTCGTCTGCGAGCATTAAGTCTTTAGAAAGCACTGCGCCAGTCTCAGTAAAATTAAACTCCCCAATGAGCTTATCTAAAAAAATTATTCACAGTGTAGTAGAAGAAAAAACCTTACATCTAGCAGTAGAGTTTATCGAGCAGGAATATTTCGGTGCTGAAAGTTATATCTACACTAAATTAAATGAGCAGATAATCGTAGTTAAACAAAACAGTGAATTAAGTAATATTAAAATAAAAGATCAGCTAAAAACCAAGCAAAAAGTGTTTTTAAGCGTAGGTTTAAGCAATTTATATTTTTTCGATAAAGCTTCAGGTACAAGAATTCGTATATAGATTTAAGGACTCTTAATTATAAGCTAATCTAGCTAGCCTTTTTACGCTTTAGTTTACTATTTTAATTTCGTTACATTTCAATCTAAATCTGACATAAACTAAAATCATAAATTTTTAATTTAAAGGTTTATAAAAATAAAAGCTATTACTTTTTAGCGCCTGGTACCATATTCTTTAATTTAGAGAACATACCTGTTTTTTCAGGTTCAGCTGACACTTGCAAAGCCTGCTCTTCAGCATTCAATTTCTCTTCCAAATCACCTTCTACTTTAGCTAAGGTACCATCTTTACTGCCTTTTTGCATAGCAGCTAGCTGCCCATCTGTTAATGGTTTACCTTGATTAACTTGACGGTTATAACCGTCAAGTGCTTTAGTTTCTTCAATAGTTCTTAGAGATTCACCTTCTAAAACTGGCTGAAACTTAGGGTAGGTCTGCATCTCAGTTTGCAAAGCTGTATTAAGACCATTAAATAAGTTTTGAACTAAAGATCTTTCGAAAGCCTTAGGATCTTGGTTAGCTGGACTGAGAAAATTAGCATCAGCGATAGTATTTAAAAGTGTGTGATTAGCGTCATAGTTGACCTTAGCGCCTTTACCATTCATAATCACATCGTGGTTAGTTGAATCAACATTATGGTTATGAGCTGTAGGGTGATTATAAGGTGTGTCTACATTAATCATATTTGGTGGCAAAGTTAGCTGCGGGAACGGGCTAGTAACTGAAACTTCTTTAGCTTTTTCAGCCTCACCTAAACCAGTAACTAGAGTAGAGACTTGATTCGGTAATTCTGGCGTGCCTGGTAGGGTTAGCTGAGTCGTGCGCTCTAGTCTAAAGAAATTTTTATATGGTTCAAGAGCTTTTAGATCAGGCTTGTCAGCAGTTAAACCTTTAATCACTTTTTCAACTTTATCTATCTCGGCATTGATAAACTTAGTAGCTTTAGGGTTATCATAGGCTTTAATCAATGATTCTTTAACCTGATCAAGTCTACTCATAGCTGTGGGCTCAGCAGGCTTTTTATTAAAAATCTTAGACATTAAACCTTTTTTAGGTTCTTCAACTGCAGCATTAGAACTAGTCTCATTTTTAGTATTAATAATTTTCAGAGCTTCTAACATAAAGATCTGGTTAGGATCATTAGCCAGTTTTTCTAAAGAGTAGACAGGTGCTGAGCTGATACCAATCTCTGAAATACCGATAAAACTTTTACCATTTTCATCTTGCATCGGTTGCACTACTATCTGAGCGCGCAGCTCATCACTTACTAAACCAGCATGTATTTTATTAGATAGAGCTTCATCACCTAAAGCTTTATCAAGCTTAGTCATGTTAGCTTTATTAAAGTGCTCGTCAGCTACCTGACGTTTAAATACACCTGATAATTTAGCTAAAACACCTTTTTGCTTAGCTGCCTGTTTATTATGCTCAGTACTAAATAAAAACTTAGCTGCCTCAGGTCCTTTGAGGCTAAGTATCATTTGATTAGCTCCAGGGTTAGTATTAGCAGCAAGTTTAATACCCTTAGTATTATTTAAACCAAATTCTTTTAAAAAAGCATGTATTTCATCTGAAGTTTGTTTATCAGTAGTGTGCTCGCAGATTTCATGAATACTTTTTAAAGCCTTGAAACTAGGTGTCTGTGCTTGCTCCCGCGCTATCTGGACTGGCACACCAGATACATTAGTATTAGCTGGCATTACAGGAGGCTCAGCTATAGCTGCACCCACTGGGCGTCCACTTAAATCTCGAGCGGCGGCAGGCATAGGCATTATGTTGTTAGCCGCTCCCCTAGGGTTGCGCTTAGCGGCACTCACGCTAGCTGGAACTGCATCTATTTTAGGTTTGTTTAATATGTTTCCGAACAAAAAATCACCTTTGACTTTTCTTTATTTTAAACCTTTTCTTAACATTTTGTCAATTCATATTAACTAGTTAGTCACCTTATCAATATTATAATTAATTAATGAAAAGCAGAAAATTTAGGCATAAAATTTGAAAAATACCTAGCTAAACCATTTAATCAAAGTAACTTTATAGCTAGAATGTATTAGGTAAATAATTATGTTTAAAAATTTATCTGAAAGACTACAACTTAGAGCCGCGCATATAAAACTATTAGTTTTTGATATCGACGGTGTATTAACCGATGGTTCGATCATGATAGGCGAGCAGGGCGAGCTGGTTAAGAGATTTTATGCGATGGATGGACATGGAATTAAACTTGCTTTGCAGTTCGGTTTAGAGCTAGCGGTGATTTCTGGACGTGAAAGTATTCAGACACATGTTCGTTGCGAAGATCTGGGAATGACGGATATTTACACTGGTGTGGAAAATAAAATAGCCTGCTTAGATAAATTGATCGAAGAAAAAGGTTTAACCTATGAAGATGTGGCGTTTATCGGTGATGATAGTATCGATATTTCAATTTTAGAAAAAGTCGGCTTATCAGTCTGCCCACCTGAATCGCATTATAGTGTTTTCAAACATGTACATTATATTACGGATCGCAAAGGCGGCTATGGCGCAGCGCGTGAATTTATTGATCTAATTTTATATTGCCAGAATAAAATTCCTGAGTAGAAAGTAATTAAAGCTTTTTATAAATAGTTATTTAATACTAGAAACAAGTTACAGCTCCGTCCAACCACCCTTATAAAATGGTATTAAAGCAAGGGTTTTAGTTAATTCAGCTTGATCTAATGAGCCACCGTTTTCAATCTGCCTAGACTTACCTAAATAATCAGGATCATTTAATAGCAACCAAAATTTAGCGGGCTGGTTATCTAGCTTATTATTACTAGTATCTTGATTATAGGCAATTTCAACCTGTTCAAGCTTTTTAGCTAATTTATCTTTATCATCAGGTTGAGACAAAGTGACTTTTACAGCGTTAAAATTAATATTTTCAGCTGAAGCCTCGGTGTTACCTGTTTTAGATAATTGATTTACAAGACCTTGCGCTTGCTCCTCATTAATTATATAGACTTTAGGTGGTACGCTTTGCTGATGAATGAAGCTTGCTACTACATGAGCTGGTTTCGGTCTTAAACTGAAATTAATATTTTCAGCAGATTGCAATTGGTTAGAGTCTTTTAGATAATCAAATGTGTTTTTAAAAGCCGTTTTAATATCACTAGCTTTAATATTTAAATCTTGGCTATGAAAGTCTACTCCATAATCATTAGCAACTCTATTATACGCAGGTGAAAATGTTGTTGGATATGTGCTACCACCAGTTAATAAGCCATGAACTAATAAGTCATAGTTTTCTACAGGTGCCGAAGATATCTCAATAGTGCCATCAGGTCGCTCGCGATTTCCCTGCTCGTAATCGGCTGTACTATTAGGTTCTACTTCACTAGCCTCTAAGTTAGCATTAGTGCCTGCAGCTCTTCTCGGTGTAATACCATTAAATAAACGATTAAATGCTATGCGTAAATTTGAAAACCCATTATTCACATAACAAACGATAACATTTTCAAGATAATAAACTTAGTATTTTAATGAAATATAATAATCTCTTCAACTTAGCACTCGAATTTTAGCGCGACAATCTAATTAGCTTATTTCGGAAAGTTTAGTCAAACTAGGCTGCACACCTTTATAGAATGGCACTAAAGCTATAATCTGAGCTTCTTTTTCAGCAGCAGACGCCTGATCATCTCTTTTATTTGAAACACCTTTTAATAGCCAGTATTTGGGTGCTTTAGTAACATCTGAGCCGACTTTTTTTGCGTAATTAGCAGACGCTTCTCTGATAGTTCGTACATGCCCTTGGGCAACGTTTTCTTTCACCATATTTTCAATATTAATGAGCTCATCAAAACCTAAAGTCTTTTCTATATGTTTTCGACTTTTCTCAGTGATACTCCCAGTCTGATCGTAATCTATATTTTTAATAATCCCAGTAATTTTTTTAAGTCTCTTCAGCTCTTCTCTACTATCAAATAATTCTTCGGCTTCATTTAAAACTTTCAGTCTATTTGAATTTAAAAATTGGCTTTCAGGCTTATGTTTTAGTGAGACCTTAAACCTAGCCTTTGAAGCGTGAATAATATTTATTCCCTTATCTTCAAGATCTCTAATTTTAGTTATAAGATCAGATTTTAGATTTTGAATTTTTTCTCCAAAAGTAAAGTTCATTACTTCTTTATCAAATCTTTCTGCACGTATTAAACTTCTTCTGTAGCCACTGTTTTGACCCAAATTAGCTTCAGCTTGATTCATCAGGTAATTAACTTTCAATAAGTTTTGTACTTTCTTTTCAGAGGTATTTGTCTTAGTCAGTAAGTTTTTCAATTGCTGGTCATCTATCACAAAAAGCTCAGAGCTAGCAGCATTCATATCCAGCTCATGATCTTTAATAAATTCAGTTAGCACAGCTTCTGGTGCAGGCTGCATACTGTTATTATTTGTACGATGATGCATACTCTCTGCGTTTGAAACTTTTAGATTTATACTAAGTTGCTTATCATTGAACTCTGCTAAAGTTTGCTTGGCAGCCTTAGCTAGACCACTTGCATCTAAGGTCACTGACTTTTCGGTGTAAGCCTTAACTTCATTAGTATCCGCTCGAAATAGTTCGCCTGCTGTAGTAATGATTCTATTAAATCTAGCTGGTGAGAGAATTCGATCACCACCTATGAAAGTTGGTACACTAAAATTACTTACTGGAGGGACTCTAGAAGTTAAAAGATTATCATTAACTGAGCTTGAATTATCTCTCATTCTAGCTTCCAGCAATCTTTGCGCGCGAGTACTATGATAAGCATCATTAAAAGTGCTTAAATTACCTTCGCTTAAAGCTCTTGAACGCCAATTATTACTTATTCTCGTCAGGGTTTCAGCAGCTATTTGAGTAAAGGTGTCAGCTTCACTTGCACTTAAACCATCATAGAAAGCTTCTATAGCAGCACTTTCGAGTCGACCACTAGTAATGAGTTCTGTCATTTCAGCTTCAAGTTGCTCTGCTGACCTTTCTGGTCTATGCTCTGGCTCTTGAGGAGGTTGAGACAGGTGATGAATTTCAGCAGGTCTATCATTTATATTACCTAGCTCGCTTGAACTTATACCGCTAGCCTCATCTGTTGCTATTGAGTTACGAATATAGTTAGAAGATTCACCCTGCGGTCTAATCGGTCTAGATTCATATCGAAAAGTATTTAAATGATCCTCATTAACTCTTATAGTCATGCCTTACATATTAGCAACTCATGTCTTAAGATAAGTTGCGATCAGCATATTTTTAATTATCTATAATTTTTATATTTCAATGACCATCATAAATAGCCTAAGATAAATTAGGTAAAACATACATAACCTTAAAATACTTTAAGCTGTAACTTTTTCTGATGATAGCTTACGAATAAATTCTTCAGCTTTACTTCTAAGCTTACTGATATCGTCTTCATTCATACGCTCAAGTGCGTTATATGCAAACCTTAAGCGCTGATTATTAGCTAGTTTCTTTTGGTGTTTGACCATAAAATTCCAATACAAATAATTAAATGGGCAGGCATCTTCTGCATACTTTTCTTTATAATTATACTTGCAGTTCTTACAATAATTAGACATTTTATTAATATACGAGCCGCTGGCTGCATACGGCTTAGTACCAACTACACCACCATCAGCATAAATCGCCATACCATGAGTATTTGGCAATTCGACCCATTCGTAAGCATCGAAATAAACCACCATATACCAGTCATTTATTTCAGCTGGTTTAACACCTATTAAAAGCGCAAACATACCAGTTATCATAAGTCTTTGGATGTGATGGGCGTAAGCATGCTCGCGGGTCTGCCTGATAGACTGTTTTAGGCAATTCATCTCAGTCTTACTTTCATCCCAGTAAAAGTCTGGTAAAGGTGTATCGGCTTGCAAGAAATTACGCTCTTTATATTCGGGCATGTACAGCCAGTAAACACCTCGAATAAATTCTCGCCAGCCTAAAATCTGACGTATAAAACCTTCCACAGCATTAATTGGTGCGCGCCCGCTATAATACTCAGATTCAGCTAAACGGCAAACTTTAAGTGGGTCCAAAAAGCCAATATTAAGATATAGAGATATAACTCCATGAAACAAAAAGTCATACTCACTAACCATTGCGTCCTGGTATTTACCAAAATTAGGCAAAGCTTCTTTTAAAAAGTGCTTCAAGGCTTTATATGCGTCTTTAGCTGAAGTTGCGTACCAAAAAGGCTCAAGTTCACCAAAGTTATCAGCGAATCTGTCTTTAATCATTTCAATTACTTCGCTAGTTATCTCATCAACTTTAAACTTTTTAGGCTCTGGAATATCTAGTTTAGCTGGATCCTTAATAGCTTCGCGGTTTTTAGCATCAAAGTTCCACTTATCACCAATAGGTTTACTAGCTTTAGTTTTGGCGCCGTGGGCTTCACCTTTCATTAGTATGCCGGTACGACGCCTAAGCTGACGATACCAAAATTCCATAGTTAAGCGCTCGCGCCCTTCTGCCCATTTAGCAAACTCAGCGTGATCAGCAATAAATCTATCATCTGGCTTAATCAGCACATCTAGCTTTAAATCTTCCTCCCACTTTTCTTGCATTTCTACTACACGATATTCACTAGCTTCGGTAGTAACAATTAAATCTGGTTTAGAGTCTAAAGTCTTTAAAAACTCTTTTATAGTCTGAGTGAATGAAGGTTTAGATAGCTTATCAGTTAATTTAATGTAAGTTACTTGATACCCTGTATCTACTAGCTCACTTGCGAAGTGACGCATGCTAGCAAAAATAAAAGCCAGCTTCTTTTTATGATGTTTATGATACGAAGCTTCATCCATTACTTCCATCATGAGAATCTGATCATTTTTTTTATCAATATCAGTTAAAGCACTTAAATTATGAGAAAGCTGGTCGCCTAGAATAATTATTAGTTTGTTTTTATTAGTCATTTTTATATTTAAGTTTCTACACTTATTAGTTTTTTGTGTCTATGATGTACCTTCTCAAGCCCAGCTATATTAGTTTTAGATAGCTTAAGCTTAAATTAGCTAATTTTCTATAATTAAGCATACCTAATTTATCATATTAGTTTCAACTGAAAATGTTCGGACTCGATTTTAAAAAATTTTGATTAAAACCTTTCACACGGCAATCCTCTTAATAGAGAACTTTTAAAAAACTTATTATTTATCTCACAGTTTAAAATAAAGATATGCGCGCACTTATTTACCGCTCGGGGGCTATCGGTGATATCATCCAATGCCTGCCAGCAATTAAAGCTTATAAACAGCTAAACCCTGATATCAGACTGGATCTTATTATAGATATAGCGCCGCTCAAAGCTCTGTTAGAGCTAGCGGCGCCTTATATTGACCACATTTATGTCGGTCGCAAACTAAAGAGTTCAGTAGAGCTGCTAGAAAGCCTGCAAGATCAACCTGTAAATCACTTTTTTTACTTACATAGCACTTGGTGGAAAGCTATTTTAATGAAACAGCAGCACTTTCCTCAAGCAAAACTTAGCATTTTTAAAAAAGATATTAGCGTTAGCGCGCAAGAAAACTACGCGCGCACTTTCGGACTAGAATTAACCCGCACTCCACAAGAAATGAGAAAGCATGAGTCGATTCTGATCAGTAGCTCTTGTAAGCTTAAAGAGGATTTTCTCAATAAGATTACAGCAGACAATAATCCAGGTCATGAAAAAACTAAATATAAAGATACAACTTCTGAAACCAAACCAAGTCATAAAAAAGCTAAGCGCGAAGATATCAATTCTGAGACCAATATAAATAACGTTCAAACAAGTATAAGCACCCACAGTGACCTAAAATTTAGCGATAAAAGCCTAGAAATAAATAACAAAAAAACCACAAGATTAAAACTCCTCGATCATCACAACCTCGATGCCAGTAAACTAACTAAAAGTAAGCTTCCCAAAAATCCTTATTTAGTTATCATTCCTGGTGTCGGTCAGCTTAGACCACTTAGAGCTTACCCATTGCCTATTTGGGAAGAGCTCATTCATAAAATTTTGAAAGAAATGACCTATGAAATCGTGATTTTAGGTGGCAAAGATGAATTTAGGCTATCGCTCGAGATGAATATTGATATGCGTCTCAGGCATCCATGTATGAAACGCGTGCATAATTTGATTGGTAAAACTGATCTAGTGAGAAGTGCTTATCTTATCAGCCAAGCCAAGCAAGTCATCAGCGCCGATACTGGTATGCTACATTTAGCTGACTCATTAGATGTACCGACTATTAGTGTGTTTAGTATCACCTCAGCAGAGCGTACAGGCGTTTTAAAGCCTGATGCGATTACTTTGAGATCCAAGTATTGCACTTGCGCAGCTAAAAAAGACTTTAATGCCAATAAACTAAAGACCTGCACTAAAATTAGAAGTGGTTACCCTGCCTGTATCTGGGATATTAGCGCAAGGCAAGTAACAGAATTAATTAAAAATTGAATTTTATTACTGGTATTACTAAATATTATTAGCAGCTCGATGACATATCAAAGATATCTATATAACATTTTATGGCTTCTATATCATTAGCGCTTTCAGCAACTTTCAAATTATTAACTATTTCATTAAAACTATTTGTGATTGAGCTATCACCTTTTTTAAGCTTAAGCATTCCTAGCATTACTTTTTTTAATTAATGAACAAATATTTATATTGAAATTCACCACGAGATGAGTGATAAGATCTATAATCTAAATGTCGTGACTATCGAAGATAAAACCGAACAACTTTTACAAAATTTACGCAATCGAGGTTTTAGGATTACTTCGCAGCGTGAACTTATTATTAAGATTTTTCATGAAAATCAAGATAAACACTTAAGTGCGGAAGATATATATGCGATTATGCAGCAAAAAAACGAGATTATCAGTCTTGCTACCACTTACCGCACATTAAGAATGTTAGTTCAGTTAAATATCCTAAGGGAGCTAGATTTCGCTGAAACTCATAAACATTATGAATTAGTCAGCCATGACGCCGAGCCGCATCATCATATTATATGTATGAATTGTAATCAGACTATTGAATTTGAAGATGAAGAAATTAATAGATTAGGTCAAAAAATCGCTGAAAAATACAATATTGAAATTTTAGATATGCATTTTCAAATTTTTGCTAATTGTAAAGATATAGAGGACAGTTCAGAGCGCAATCACAGACATTAAAACAACAGCTCGCCATTTACTTTTAC
Source organism: uncultured Gammaproteobacteria bacterium (assembly GCA_964438425.1). Lineage (GTDB taxonomy): Bacteria > Cyanobacteriota > Vampirovibrionia > LMEP-6097 > LMEP-6097 > CAYTKM01. The sequence goes on along the minus strand of CAYTKM010000002.1, from coordinate 88,387 downwards.
GAAGCTATCAACAGTATTTTTAGGATAGTTTTCATCTTTAGCTTTTTCAGTAATTGCACGAATCAGATCATCGTTACGATAAATGCTATTACTTTCGCATAACCCATAAATACGGCTACTTAGCCTATCAGCTTCAAACATAATTTTATTTAAAGCATGATATTTTCCCTGCACTTGAGCACGTTTAGCTGCATGTAAAAGCTTAGTTAACATTTGGATTGCCTTATCATTTGCTACTTTTTCTTGTGTGCTCATGAATATTTAATACCCAAAATCCTATCATTTATAACCTTAATTTTAAGTAATCTGCATGAGTTTCAAGGGATTTTCATAGGTCACCTGCCTTATTTTTTCAGTACTTAAACCGAGGTTTTTTAGGTTCTCTGCATGAGAACCTAGATCTTGCGTGCCACCTGTTAGGCTGTTTAGACTATAAAAGTCGACAGCTACTGCATCACTTACCTGAATTAACTTCTCTAGAGGTTTAATCTTGAAAAGTCCTTCCACAAGCTCTGGAGCCAAATGCAAATCCTTAAAAGTTGTCGATCCACATATAAAAGTACAAGTAATTTTAGGGTTATGCAAAGCATAATAACCAAGCCCCAGTCTTTCTTCAAGCTTAAATGCATGCATAGAATTTAAAATTAAATCTAACTCACCAGCTTTTAAGTCTCTTAAATTAATACCATCTAACACGCGCATAGCATTTCCCCAGTGAGTTACCGTATCGACTTGATACTTCTCAAATGCCTTAGCGCCATCAGCAAAGCTAGCTAGTGTATGACCATAACTAACTTTAATACCTTGATCCTGCAAGTAGCGCGTTATGTTACCGTGTTTATCTTTTAAAGGGCATAAAGTCCATAATTTAATCAAACCTGGAAATTTAGTCACTAATTCTTTGACATTTTTCAGATTAAACTCAGTGGCATGAGCTTCTGGGTGAACTCCTAAGCGTGAAATTAAGCCACCTTCTATGTGTACGCCCGCTATCTCAGTTTGCCTTTCATTATCACTAAACCTAGAGTTAAGGTAACTTTCTATAGCACTTAAGTTCTTTATAAAGCTCTCAATAGAGCTAGTAATAAGTGTTGGTAATATTTTTTTAATATTTTTAGAATATAAATAAGTACACAGCTTCCCTATAGCTTCTGGACTAGGCGCAGCCCAAAAATCACAGTCACAATAGGGTTTTTGCCTTAAGCCATTAATCTGCAAGTCAAACATAGTTTCAACTAAAATATTAAAACATAAAACTAATTAAAAAATAGACTTGTTAAATGAGCTTGACTATGAGACTATAATTCCTAAGGTATTGTTTAAACTAATTAAAAAATATCAAGGAGAACAAATAACGTGAAAAAGCTTACCAATCTATTTTTAACAGTCCTAACTGCCAGCACATTTTTAACAAGTGTTAAAGCAGCGGACGAAGAAGTGTATACAGAAAGATACACAAGAACTACAACTACTTACGAAGAAGATACTACAGCAGTAGAAGGTACTGGTAACTGTGGTGACACATTCTTAAGACCGATCAACGTTCAAAACGCTTACATCGATACAGAATGTAAGAATGAACTTAGAGTAAGCTTTGATTGGTTTAGAGCTCACCAAGATTTAGGTGGTGGTAACGCTACTAGATCATCTTCTTATAACCTACCAAGAGTAGAATACAGAAGAAGTTTTGATACTGCTATCCCTACAAGATTAGGTTTAAGCACTTCACTTAACGCTGGTTCAGGTGAAACTGAAATCGGTGGTTTTGAAGATGAAGATTCAGCATTCGGCTTTGGTAACCTAGGCATTACAGCAGAAGCAGCTTTCTTAAATGATGAAGACTTTGCGTTAACTGGTTACTTTAACCAACACATCCCGTGGGTACATAGCGATAGATTACTTGCTAATACTTTAAGACCTATCAACGGTACTAACGCATACAGCTTCCAAACTGGTTTACAATACCAATTTAACGTAATTGGTGAAGCTTTAAGATGGTTTGGTGATGTAGGTTACAGATTTGATAACTTAGACGCTGCACCTATCGTACATTCATTTGTTTACTATAACGAATTAGTTCAACAAACTGGTACTCCACTTAACTTATCACTTGGTTTACTTGGTATCACTACCTATGATGATACATTCGGTGGTACTGACTTAAGATTAGTTCCTGGTCTTATCGTACCTCTAGGTGAAGATCAACAAACTCAGTTAAGACTTGGTTTCCCTATCGGTATCTCTGGTTTTGCACCTGACTTCGGTGTGCAAGCTAGCGTATTTGCTCTAATCTAAAAAGTTGCAGATAAACCAAATATGAGAACTATCTAAACTGTATTTACACCTTAGATAGTTTTTATGTTAAAATTTTAAGCCTCATGATTTATCATGGGGCTTTTTTTATTTTATAAACCTATGAATCGCAATTGTCTAATTTTATTAAGTCAAACATGTTTGCTAAGTATACTCTTACTAATATCAGCTAAAGCAATGGCTGATGATAACGTAGTCTACAGTAGCGCATATAATAGCAATTCAGAAACTTTAATAGATGAAGAAAAAGTAACCGAACTTGAAAATCGGTTTAAACGAAGATACTCCTGATTTCGGTATGCAAGCAAGCTTATTTACTTTAATTTAAGTTAAGGACTATTTAGTTTCACACTCTACTTAAACCTCTGCATCATAGTATTTAAGTGAGATCTCGCAATAAATTTTCATGCCTATAGTCAACTTTAAAGTTTGACATCCTAACATAATGCTAAAGCTGAAAGTTATTACTTTTACTTATGGAAACTATAAACTTTTCTTAAGATACCTTTGTTATCTTGTATAACGGAAGATAGTTACAACAAAGTATAAACCTTAAAAGAGAGTATTAACTACATGAATATGAATATCCACGATCATGCGATGCATGATCAACAACTGCTTAATAAAGAAATCAAGAAGCAAAACGAAGAGCAGACTCTTAGAGAATTGCCTGTAATGACTGAGGCTAGTGAGACTGTAGTTGCCACTGGTGAAGTTAACATGATGGACATGGAAATGACTGTGATGCCGACTTCAATTCCAGCAGCTATGGAGACTAGCGCGGAGCCAATGGCTATGGCTCAAGTGACTACAGCTGATCAAATGTCTGAAAGCATTAAATCTACTATTGCAGAGAAAAGCTCTGATACTAGCACACCTGTAGGTCAGTTTGATAATGTTCACCGTGATAGTGAATTTGCACTTGATTTTGAGGAATCATTAAATGATAACGGCATGATCTCAGGTGGTGAGTTTAGACGTTTGGAAGGTAAGTTTACAGCTGAAAAACCAGAAGAATCATTTATTGATTTTATGAAAGCTAATGTGACTGATGCTAGCCAAATGACAAGTGAAGTGGCTGAAATAGTAGGTGAGCTTAATATAGCTAACGCTGAGATGACCGAAGCTGCTGCTAAAAGTGAAAACCCAGCAACGGAAGATACCGATTTAGCTAGTCAAGAGGCGATTGATAAAGCTGTTGAAGATGGCATTTTAGATGCTGGTTTAGCTGAGGAATTAGCTGGCACTATTACTAACCAAGGTCTTACCGATCTAGGTGCTGAGCCTGCTTTTACTAATCCAGATGAGGTTCCTGAACAATTTCAGCCTGGTGTCGAAGATTTCTTAGCCTCTGATAAAACTAATGAGTTTTTAGGACGTGATGGCTCCCGCGAGGTAAGTACAGATGAAGAGCATGCTAATATGGATCACTCTCACTCAATGCCAATGAGAGAAGCTAACGAAGTTCTAACTGAAGCTCCAAAAGCTCCAGAAGAAATCTACAATACTTTGGGGGATTTATTAGATAGCGAAGGTAAGATAGAGCTTATAGATAGGTCATTTATCGACGGTAATGGTCATTCAGGTCATACGGGTCATACTGGACCAGAAATGGGTCATGCTTTAGACATCGATGATACGATCGCTGCTGCTGAAGCTATGGGTATGGATGCTATGGGCTTTTTAAGTCAGTACACTCAAGATGAAAGTAAGTTTGAAGGTGCTTGGAATGATCAACTTAAGATGGCTGGTTCACTAACTGTATTAAATGATGCTGTAGCTGCTAAAACTTTAGGTGATGCGATCAATATGGATAATGATGCTCTATCTAAAGTAGCTGGCGATGCTACAATCGCTGCGATTGCTGGTGATGGTGCGACTGTGAGAAGTGTTATAGATAACGCTGGTGGTGATACCAGTGCTTTATCTGATAACATGCTAGCTCAGATATGGGGTACTAATTCACATATGTATAACCATGCGACTTTAAACTATAAAGGTCCTGATTTCGGTGTAACTCACATTAGAAGTTTAAATGATAACGCTGATGATGGCACTGAAAGAGGAACTTTAGGTTTCTATAACGATAAAGGCGAATGGCCTGAGTGGGACTCTCATGAAAATCTAAGAAAATTCATGGATCAGTACTTCGGTTAAGCCAGGACATTAAAAGTTCATAGTTTAAATTAAGTTATTTTCAAGTAAAGCTGAAAATTTGCTTTCACTAAATATTTAGCGCTGTTTAGACTTTCATCAACTGAAGCCACAACCTAAAATAAAGTGTCCAGAGACTCTGGGCACTTTATTTTTTATGCTTAAGTCCACACTGCCTTTATGGTAAAGACAGTCATGTGCAAACTAGATGCACCTTATATCAAAGTTAAATATAATTCACATTTAAATAAACAAGACTTATCTGCTTTAATGTAGACTGGATAAACTGATGCTATAACTCTAAGTAGTATCTAAAGCTGAACTTTAGTGCAGCCCAGCACTTCACATAACACCTACAGCCGCTAAATTCCAGCACACAAGCCAAATTTACGTTATATTGGTATATTATGAACTTAATTATAGAAGATGTTTGGGCAAGAGAAATACTAGATAGTAGAGGTAATCCTACTATCGAAGTTGAAGTAACTCTTGATGATGGAACTGTAGGTATGGCAGCAGTACCAAGTGGTGCAAGCACAGGTGCGTTTGAGGCTGTTGAGCTAAGAGATGAAGATAAAGATCGTTACAACGGTAAAGGCGTTATTAAAGCTGTACAAAACGTCAATGAAATTATCGCTCCTGAATTAATCGGCTATAATCCGACTTTTCAAGCAGAAGTGGATCAAATGTTAATCGAACTAGATGGCACGCCTAACAAAGCTAAATTAGGCGCTAACGCTATTTTAGGTGTAAGTTTAGCAGCGGCTAAAGCAGCAGCACAAAGCTCGGCTTTACCTTTATACCAGTATTTAGGTGGACCTAACGCAAGAACCTTGCCTGTACCGATGATGAACATCTTAAATGGTGGTAAGCATGCTTTAGACTCTGTAGATTTACAAGAATTTATGGTTATGCCCATCAGAGCAGGTTCTTTTTCTGAAGCTGTCAGATGGGGCGCTGAAACTTTTCATGCTCTAAAATCTGTACTTAAAAAATCTGGCATGGCAACTAGTGTCGGTGATGAAGGTGGCTTTGCTCCTAGCCTTAAATCTAACGCTGAAGCGATCGAAAAGATTTTAGAAGCTATAGCAATGACTGGTCTTAAAGCAGGCAAAGATATGTTTATCGCTATTGATGCAGCTGCCACTGAACTTTACGATGAAAGTAGCAAAAAATACAACTTAGAAAAAGAAGGTAAGATCTTGGATGGCGCTGGCATGGTAGATTTATACAGCAGCTGGGTTAACCAATACCCTATCTTATCTATTGAAGATGGTTTCGCTGAAGAAGATTGGGATACTTGGCAGGCTGCTTCTGATGCTTTAAACTCTAAAGTTCAGTTAGTAGGTGATGATCTTTTCGTAACTAATACCGAAAGATTAATGCGTGGTATTAAAACTAACATTTCTAACAGTATCTTAATTAAAGTAAACCAAATCGGTACTTTAACTGAGACTTTAAATGCGATCGAAATGGCTAAACGTGCAGGTTACACAAGCGTAATTTCACATAGATCAGGAGAAACTGAAGATACTACTATCGCTGATTTAGCAGTAGCTGTTAATGCTGGTCAAATTAAAACTGGCGCGCCTTCAAGAACTGATCGTGTGGCTAAATATAACCAATTAATCCGCATCGAAGAAGAATTAGCTGATCAAGCGATCTATGGTGGTGAAGCAAGTTTTTATAACTTAAAAAACTTTAACTTCGATCAAAGCAAATCACCAGCAATGGCTTAAGTGAAGTTAAATTTATAGTTAAAGACTATTTACTTAGCTTTTTAGCTAAACTATAATCAAATTAAGAAATAAATTAAAAGCCCTCTTCAAGTAATTTACTAAAGAGGGTTTTTTTATTGAAGAATTACATATAGTAGTATATATACACAATACACCTAATATCAATGCATTTAATGAAAGTTTAAAAACAATTAGACAACATTAAAATTAAATTAAGCCACCTTGTTAGATCAAAATAATAGACTACTATATACCTATGTCTATCAATAGCAGCGATTCAACTCAGCCCCTCAATAATAGATCAATTGATCAGAGACGGCAAGCAGAGAATCTTCCTAATAACCAATTTAATAGTAATAATGAAGAGAGCAGGGATGCTAGCTTAAGCTCTAATGAAGACCCTTTAGGTGATAGTAGCCATAATATATACTCTAATAGTTCAACTGAATCTAATAGTGAAACAGGGTTAGTAGAATCTACTAGAACAGACGCAAATAACATAAATAGTTCAGATGAAAGCGGCGGCGGCAGAGATAATCTAACAGACTTGCACAGTCCAGCTAATAATGATTTTACAAGAGATAACCACCAAATTAACACTAACGATACTTATGAAAATAATAACCAGTCTTCTGACAGATCCGAAAATAGAACAGGAAATGAATCACCGTTATTAGATGTCATGAATCGCTTGACCGACTATGTTCTTAGAAGAACTAACCCAGATTTTCTCAGAGCTACTTCGCGCAGTGCTGCTCTAAATCCCCCAGAACAACCACCTATTAATATTCCTCGACCACGACACTTTCAGGATGACAGACTCCCATACCAGCCCGCGCAACCAGATATTGATCTACCGGTTCGAAGACCAGCTAACTTTCATGCACCTACTCATCAACCGATTAATATAAAACCACTAGCAAAAGCTGATTTCGAGCCAAGTTTAAATAGAATCAACGAAAATTCACCTTACTATAAACTAAGTAAGCTTAAAGAACTTTTAAATCAACCTAAGCTTAAAAAAACCTCTAAATTGTCTGATAGTTTAAACAATCCTGAACACAGTGAGACATATAAAGAAATCGCTCAGCTTATAGATGAACTATTAAGTACAGATCGAAAATTAGTTCAAGAGGATAACTATGAGCTTTATTCTAAACTAATAGATATATCACACGATACAGATACTAAACTTCTCGAAAAGTTAGTTGATGCTGGTATAAAAGCAACCGACGAAAAAAATAACACTTATTTACAACAAAATTGGCATTTAAGAAAAGCTGCAGCGCAAGGCAAGGTAAAAGTCTTCAAACATTTACTTAAAGTAAGTGCAAAAAAGATACCAGATTTAGTAGTATACTCACCTCTTACATTACTTTTAGAAAATAAACCAGCTCATATAAGTTTAAAAAAGCTAGCTAGTGAGCTATCTGAGCTTCTTAATGACGATAAAGATAAACGATTTGGGAGTTTTAATAGAGCAGCTTTGTTTAGAGAAGCGATTTTAGATGATGATTTAGATACTATGCGATATATGCTAGATGAATTAAAATATAACGTCAATGATTGTATACATGGCACGAGCGACTCTGATTTTAATGCTTTTCGTGAAATATATTTATCTAATACAGAAGATAGAGCAAAAATGCTTAAACTACTAATAGAAAAAGGGGTTAATCTAAAGCCAGAACCAGACTATGAAGACCCGTTATATTTAGCGGTAGACTATGATGCATTAGACGCGCTTGAAACTTTATGTCAGCAGCCCAGCTCAGCTATAAAGCAGCAACCATTAAGTGCAAATGCCTTTAATTTAGCTATATCAGATAACAAACTATCTGCTGCTAAGCTGCTACTAATTCATAACAAGGTAGATTTATTTAAATCAGATCTCAGAACTACTTTTCAGGCACTAGATAAAATTGAAACACAAAGCACTCAAACAATAAATAATCCCGCTACAAAAATCAAAGATATAATAGTTCAAAAAGTTTATGACGAAATGACTTTAAATGGCACTTACGATAACCCAGTAGTAATTTTAGATTCCATAAACAACAGATCTAGTGATACAACATATAAACATTTTAAAGATGTTATTGAACATTTTAAAACACCACTCACTTTAAAATTTCTAAAAAATGGAATTATTACCGAAGAGCCTTTAGCTGACCCTAAAAAGATTTTAGTTGAAAAGTTAAAGCAAAACGATCTGAAAGTAGTGGATGAGATACTCGATAGTCAAGCTGCTTCAATAATTAAAGACACTATACATAATTTAAGTACTAAAGAGCAGCAGCAATTACATAAGCAAGCTTTTAAAATAGGGCACTTTAAACTATTAAAGATTTTTAGAGATTTACCTAATAGCAACCAGCTTTTTACTTTATTTAAAAAAGGTCAGGCTTTAAAAGACAGCTTAGTCTACAAAGCGATCGAAAGTTCACCAGCGAGCCAGTACTATAACAGTGAGGCTCAAAACAATAACCTAAAGTATTTGATCGAAAATGGCTACGTAGGTGAAACCGCTATTATAAATTATCAAGATCCTGAAACAGGTAATACTATGCTACATGAAGCTGCACTAAGTACGACTAAAGATGGTAAACCAGGTGATATCAATACTTTTATGAAACTTATTAACAGCGGCGCTGATCTAGCTTACCCTAATAAAGCAGGAGAAACCCCACTTATGCTAGCCGCTAGGAGTTCACCTGAGTTTCTGGCTGAATTGTTATCATCAGATAGATTTGATGATAAGCTCACTGACAGAGTTTTAAATGCTACTAATAATCAAGATGATACAGTCGCACATATGATAGCTAAAGATATTCAAACTGCTAAAGCTGAATTAAATAGAATTTTACAGAAATTTGATACAGTTAATAAGGATTATTTAGATACTCTAAATGATATAGATCCTAAATCAGGCAACTATAAAGATTTAAGCAAGCATATTGAAAAAAATTATTCCCAAACACTGGCATTGAAGCAAAACATTTATAAAGACCAGATTATCAGCTTTGATAAAATTATCAAATCGCAGTTAAGTAACCTTTTTAAGCTAAAACAAAAAGGTAGCGATTTAGACCAAAAAAATAATAAGCAAATATCAGTAAACAATATGCAAGCATTTACCTTTAAAAAACCAACTTTAAAGCTAGATGAAAATTTATTGAAGTATTTCCAGTATGGAATTTCTAGTAGTTATGAATCATTAAGAATCTTAAAACAAAATGCAAACCAGGATTTGGCTTATGAGACATTAGACTTATTAAGTAATATAAAACCAACTGTCGATCCACTACAATCTAGTACACTTGATATAAGTAAAGATATTCAAAACTCAGTTTATAAATTAATTACTGAAGGTAATTCTACCATGAGAGATAACTATCGAAATGATTTTAAAAGTCATATCAACCAAGATGACCAAAGAATTAAAGAGCTAGATAGTAGCATAGCTAAAAGCTTAGATTCCAGTCCGGAAAACGAAAGTAAGCTTAATAGTTTGATTTTAGAGCGAAAAAACCTACTTAAAGCTAAACAAGAAAGATTAGTATTCGAAATTCTCTGTCATGCTGCCCGTAAAAGTAACTTTAAATTAGTTAAAAATATCTTAGATAATCACGAAATGCAAAATATAAATGCTTTAGATGCTGGCGGTACACCATTTTTACATCATCTTGCTTTATATAACGAAAATATCTATATCGATGCTAGCACTCCTTTGTTGATTATAGATATTTTATTAGATAATAATCATAAGTTTTCTGAAGACGTGAATTTTGATGTTAAAAATTCTAATAACACTAACCTACTAAAGTCGATTGAACTGCATAATCAAGGTAATCTTGAAATTTTGGCTAAGCGTATTCGACAGGAGAATAACAATTCTATTATAAAAGCAACGAACAGAATTACTAAAAGCTATGAGCTGGCTGGTGGTTACAATGCTATTTCCAATTACGGCAATTCGATTCGAAGAGAAATACCAGAGACTTAAGAATATAAATTCAATAACTCAGCCAAGTTCTGAAATTTAGCTTCAACAGCACTCATTAGACCAGTTGAAATCACAGCAAGTAATATTAATTTATATTCAAGTTTCATATTTATATTCCTGTATATTGTTTAAACAATACGCAAGTTAATACTTACATTTAGTTAAGATTACATTAAGTGAATTTAACTCTATTAATAGCAAGTTGAGATAGTCAAAGTGGCTATTAATCAATGTGATAAAAAAAGTTATTTTAATACTGATAAGAGATCCCGTAACATAAATAGCTTGGTTTACTTAATAGAAGTATTATTAAGCAAAGACTATGCTTTAGACTTAGTTGCATAAGCTACCGCGTTATGTGGATGCAGGCTTTCAACATGTTCAACTTTAATATTGTAGTCGGTCAAGCAGTCTAAAGTATCACAAAAAGTCTTTACACGGCGCGCCGCATCTTCTGCAAACATAAAATTACTACCATTTAGGCGCGCAAACTCCTGCTCATCCTCGCGTTTAACAGCTGCTTGTACGGGTGTGGCGATCACTTGCTCCAATTCATCAATCAAGTTTTTTAACATTAAACGATCTTCGCACTCAGTAAATTCTAAATTAACATAAGCATAGCTTCTTTGGCTGTGAGGTGTTGCGACCTGACTTTCAGCGCTCGATAGCCAGTTAGCAAGCTCAGCAAAATCTATTTTAGAATCTTTTTTATTAGCAAATTTTCTTTCAAATTCACCTTTAATTAATTGCCTAGCGAGTGCCGCCGAGCATGGGCAGGTACTTGAATAACTAAGTTTAAGTTCAAGCTGCAATTTAATCTGGTCGTTTTTATCAATAAATGCTTTATAAGTAGCAGGATAAAAACGCCAGCCTTTATTATCTGAGATTAAAGCTGGTCTGCGAAGCATATATTCAAATGAAACTTCAAAGAAAGCCTCTTCAGATAGACCTTTGTGTGATGCTTTTAACTCTTTTACGATCGATTTCAATAATTCATGACTAATAGCTTCGCCTTCAAGCTTTTCTTGAGCAATTAGAAACAGCCTTGACATATGAATTCCTTTAGTTTCAGCCTGATCTAAGCTTACATAAAGGTTTGCAAGGGCTGGCACAGACATAGTGCCCTCATTATTGATAATTTTTACTGGTATTTCGACTTGCTCCATACCGACTTTGCTTAGTTTACCGATGAACTTAGGCTTAGAGCTAATCGCTACATCTGGAAAAACTGAAGTACTTTTAGTATCTAAAGTTGACATTAAGACTAATTTTAGCACTTAACTTATCTTGATTGATAGACCTTTCTTATACAAATTTTAAGTATAGGTATTTTAAATCACTTTTATGGCAAGTTAATTAATAATACTAGCTAATTGAGCTCGCTTAAAATCTGTGATAGCGAGTTAGAGGTATTAATTTAGTATTTAGCTACGCCATTGACTAAAAGTCAAAGTACATATTATATGTAAAAACTATATACGATACTAATACTCATGCATAAAGAAAAGTGAAGAAACTATACCTGACATCAACATCATGTGTAACAGTATACATGTGAGCTAAAATTAACTAATTTATGGTTTAGCTTTGCTAACTCATCGTGTAACTCTATATTTTACCTAGGTGTAATTAGTTTAATAAGAAGGAAATAGATTATATATAAATCAGATCAAACCTTAATAGCAAGAATGATATATTGAGAATAATGAACAGGCGACAAGAAAACAAAAACTATCCATATAAGTTAAGTGAGGCAGAATGGCGCGCTAAATTAAGCCCGGAAGAGTATCAAGTATGCCGCGAGCAAGGGACTGAAAGAGCTTTCACCGGAGCTTTATATGAAAACAAAGCCAAAGGCACTTATCAATGCGTAGCTTGCGGGGCTGATTTATTTATATCAGATCATAAATACGACTCAGGTAGTGGCTGGCCTAGTTTTGATCAAGCTATACCAGGTGCCACTGACGAAAATAAAGATTATAGCCACGGTATGCTCAGGATAGAAACTGTTTGCGCGAATTGCGGCTCGCATTTAGGACATGTTTTTGAAGATGGTCCACGCCAGACTACTGGCAAGAGATATTGTATTAATTCAGTTGCGATGAAATTTACTAAAGAAGATTAATACACTATTTTAAAGTCTTAGATTTTACTTTGTCTAATAGATAAAGCTTTACTTTAAAAACAATAAAAAGACCTGCATAATGCAGGTCTCATAAGAAAAACAAACTGTAAGAATAATATACCCAGGTTTTTGATATTTATAACAGTTTCAATAAAATATTTTTAAATATTTATTTTATATATGATTTAGAACAACAGCTTAAAGCAACGTTACTAAATTGTAATAACAAAACCTAATATTAATTAGGTGATAACTAAAATAAAGATTAAATAGTAATTTTTTGACCGTATTTAAGTGAATTAAACGGAAAACCCACTATAAACTAATCACAGACTATATAGATACTAAAGTTATAAAAGTGATCACTGATTTGCAACAGACAAGTAAAAATGTACTAATTAGAAATCTAAACCTTACTAAAAACTAAAGGCTCAAACACTCCATCTTCAGTCACCACCGCTGTAATCAGCTCATAAGGCGTAACATCAAAAGCTGGATTAGTGAACTTAAGTTGAGACTTCAAGTGAGGGTCATCAGCTAATGGCGCGCAGCTTTCACCATTAATATGGCTGATCTCATGGTCAGCCCTAAATTCTATCGGTATCTGCGCGCCTGACTCCAAACTTAAGTCAATAGTACTTTTAGGGGCTATTACATAAAATGGAATATTATGATACTTTGCTGAGATCGCTAACTGGTAAGTACCAATTTTATTAGCAGCATCACCATTAGCAGTGATGCGGTCAGAGCCCACTACCACAGCATCAATTAAATCATGTGACATTAAGTAAGCTGACATAGTATCAGCATTTAAGGTAACTGGGATGCCATCATAAGCAAGTTCCCAAGTTGTCAGACGCGCACCCTGCTGGCGCGGGCGCGTCTCGTCAGCATAAACCATCTCTAGCGCTGAGTTTTCATATAAACTTCTAATTACACCCAGCGCCGTGCCATAACCACCTGTAGCTAGCGCGCCAGCATTACAATGAGTCATGATTCTAAGTTTAGGTACTGGCTGAGTTAAATTTTTTGTATCACTTAGCTCAGCTACAAAAGCACTTAAATCTTTAACCTTGCTGACTTTTTTATTAGTTAAAGTGTTAGCCTGCTCTTGAAAGTTGCTAACTGACGAGCTAGCATCTAATTTTTCCTGAACACTATTTTGTATCTTCAAATCATTATTGTCTGTTTTTGATAGGTCAATTGAATTAACATCAGCACCACTATGCTGGCAAGCAGCTTGATCAATATTTTCACTGTTTAAATTAAACAAACAATTATTCGCTGCAGATGTAGATTTAATAAAGCTCGCTTTAGAGTCAGTCTCCTTATCCTTTTTTATAAATACACGATCTGCTGAAAAATCTTTAACTTGCTTTAAAATCAATTTAGCTCCATGCTCTCCCATACTTTTACAACGCTCTATATCATCTTCTAAAATAAAGATTGCCTTAGCTAATAGCTTTTCATTGAATGCCTGCAATTGAACTGAAGAAAGCTTCGATAAGTCAAAACTTAATTCTTCGAGTTCATCAAGTCCGATCTTACACAGCTTTAAAATCTCTTGAATACTTTCAGGAGCTTCAGCTAAAGAAGACACTTGAGTAAAGTTAAGTCTTTCATTTTTAAAATTGATCTGCTTAATTTCTATTTCTTTATGCTGGCTATCACTAGCTTTAAGAGTATCTTTAGGATCAACATCCGCATTAGTAGCGTTGAAATTATAAAAGCTATCTTTAAAAGCTTTTATCTCAATCCACATTTCCTTTAAAGCCCAGATTAAATTCACAGCAGTAGGTCTGGTACTTGCAAGTTTCAAGTAAGCTTCAGCTAAATTTTCTTGCTTAATAGCTGCTAGCACCATACCGAACCCCGCACAAATCCCAATTAAAGGCGCGCCGCGTACCAGCATATCGAAGATAGCAGCGCACATCTGTTCGCAGCTTTCAACTTCTATATATTCTAATTTTAAAGGTAGCTTAGTTTGATCGATAATCTTCAAACACTTTTTATAATCTAGCCATGTTGCTGGTCTTAATTCTGGATTATTCATAAATTTACTCATTTATCATTTTAACTAGAGATCTTTTAATAGTTTAGGTACAATACAAACAAAGATCTTTACCTTATAATTTTGGCACATAATTAAAATATGATATTGTAGCTAAGCTAAATTCATCTGATCTACTAATATTTAATTAGTAGATCAGATGACATAATTAAGTAATATAAACACTAAAACTACTCTTTATCTCTAGCTACCTTACAAACATTGATTTAATTTAATGACAGTGCCATAATAGCAAACATGTTTATTGGGCGTAGAGTCGGTATTAATCAGTCAAATTTAATTATCAGGTTAATCAAAACTGGTTGCCTAGCTCTAATGCTTTTACTAACTAGCACACTTAGCTTGCCAGCTTTAGCAAATTTCGCTTCTAACTACGTCAAATTTAAAAATGTAAAAATTAATAAAGCTCAAAAACGTAAAATAAATAAGAATTTTGACGATTTTCTCTACGAAAACCAGGGTATTCTATTTACTAAGATCAGTGATAAATTTAAAGATGACCAGTTCTGTCATTTTAGCTTCAAAACCGATGCAGATCATAATGTAATCTCAGATAGTATCAAAGTGGTAAAAAGTAATGAAAACTACAGATATAACTTAAAAGTGTTCCAATTTTTAAAAAACAGTCGTATTAAAGTTAATCAAGACGATGATGATGAGCCGATGATAATTAAGTTTGTATATAGAGCTTACTAAAAAATAAAGCTAACTAAAGTAACTTGAAGTAAGCCATAGCAACTAAATAAGCTGATTGAAATTATTCAAAAATATATTTAATAAATAACAACTTATCATTCATAAAAACATGAAAATTTCATTATAAACACGTAATATAAAATAAATTTGTGAAAATTATAGGAATTTACACAATAGATTAAACATAAAAAGATAATTTCAACAAATAACTTTCAAAACATTAAATCGATAATTCAAATTTAATCTAAAAACCTTCGTGAAACCTTCTAAGTTTACGGTAAATCGCCAGCTCTTCAGGCTCATAATACTCGCGAATAGCGATATTAGCATGCACATAATGATCGCCCTGCATGCCAGTTTTGGCATTAGGCAAGCCTTTCGATCTCAATCTTAGAATTTTCCCCTGAGGGGTACCTGCTGGAATCACAATCTCGACTTTAGAGCCTAAAGTAGTAATTTCTTTCTCGCAACCTAAAATAGCTTCCCAAGGCTCTAAATCTAGTTCCATATGAGTATCATCTTCTTCCACTCGATACAGCGGATGTGGCTTAATTCTAATTTTCAGGTATAGATCACCATTTTCACCACCATTTTTACCAGCCTTACCTTCACCAGCAATCTTTATGCGATTTCCTTCACGCACGCCGGCGGGTATTAAAACTTCCAGTCTTTTTAAGCCTTGTCCTGTACTACTAATTTCAAGCTTGCGGGTACTACCGTGATAAGCATCTTCAAGATCAAGCTCGATATTCATCTCATAATCCTCGCCGCGCTTAGCATTTGACTTACGTTTAGTGCTTGAGCTAGCACTGGAGCTACTATTAGTGTTTTTAGTTTTATCATTTGAATTAGCTTGCTTAGAATAAGTTGCACTATCTTGCTGATTATCACCAAAGAACTTTTTAAAGAAATCACTAAAACTACCTTCTGGTGGGTCAGATTTTTTACCTTTGGTACCGGAGTTAGGTGGCGGAGCCTTAGTTTCAGTACCACGATAGTTATCTGTAGTATTTTTGGCGCCTGTTTCTTTATATGGATTACTTTTAGTGTAGGCGTTATACATTTTTTGCTTGTATGCCTGATTCTGGGTAGCAGATTTATAAGTGCTTTCTTTAGAATGCTGACTTTGATAAGTGCTCTGACTATCGTAAATATCGTTATACTTACGCCTAGAATCGAAGCTTTTTAAAACAGCATAAGCCTCATTAATTTCTTTAAACTTTTCTTCTGAGCCCTGCGAGCTGTCTGGGTGGTATATTTTAGCCAGTTTTTTATATGCTTTTTTAATCTCAGCATCATCTGACTGGCGGCTAACTTGCAAAATCTGGTAGTAGTCTTTAAAATCCATTAATTAATTTTGTTGCAAATACACTTCACTTAATACTATACCCGTTGCGACTGAAACATTTAAACTATTATACGCGCATGGTATATGTAGCATGAAATCACAGTGCTTTTTAATATTATCATTTAAGCCACTACCTTCATTCCCCATGACTAAAATTGATTGCTCAGCAAACTCAGTGCCACGCACCGCTGAAGTATTTTCACTCTTAACATCAGTACCATAAACCCAATAATTAGCTTTTTTTAACTTTTCAAGTGAGCTTACAGCATTACCGACTCTGACCATCGGCAGACTTAAAACTGCACCAGCACTACTTTTAATTACTGTTTCGGTAATCGCGCTTGCCTTACGGTTAGAAAACATAACGGCTTCAACCCCAAAAGCTTTAGCGGTTCTAGTAATCGCACCTAAATTATGTGGATCTTCTATATTAACTGCAAACAACACTTTTTTTAACTTATTATCTAGGATATAACTCACATCATGCAAGGGCACAGCAGCAATTTCAGCCACTACCGAGCGGTGCTTATCGGTACCAGCGATGGTTTGCAGTTCTTCACGCTTCAATTTAAAGACTGGTATCTTAAGTTTGCGCGCTCTAAGCTCTAAATCTTTAAATTTACTAGCTGCGCTAGTTAACATCCAGATTTTATTAATCGAATGGCCGCTATCTAGATACTCTTCAACCAGCTTAATACCTAAAATCTTGTTATTTTCTTGGTTTTCAGTCACTTCATCAGCAGTTTTAATACTTGTGCCAGCTTTAAATCCGCTTTTATCAGCTAAACCACTTTTAAAGCTTTTAAACTTTTTAGAAGAAGAATTTCGGTTTTGGTTTCGGTCTTTCATTACGTTTGATGACTTTTTCAATAAAATTAACCTTATCATCTTCTATAGATCTAAGTTTCTTTTTAAAATCATGAAACTTTTCTTGAAAGATATTTTGTTTGCGACTACGGATGTCAGGTGAGTTAGGGATTGGTGCGTACTCTTTAGGCTCAGTACCTGGAATAAATTTACGCATAACTGGGTTAGGAGTGTATTCGTTTGCGAGCAACCCCGTTAACGGATCAATTTCATACTCGCGGTAATAATTAGTAAACAAGAATGAAGTTGCAGGCTGTGGATGCACGCGATAATAAGATTTCATATATTCGCGCCAAATCCAGGCAGGAGTACTACCACCAGTTGCGTAGCGCGAAGCCACTTCTTTATTACGATCATTACCAGCCCAAACAGTAGTTACTGTATCAGGCGTAAAGCCTGTAAACCAGATGTCTCTGGCTCCATCAGCGGTACCTGTTTTACCAGCTATATCTCTACCAGGAATATTAGCTAGCGCGCCTGAACCATACTTAACAACATCACGCATCACTTCAACTAAAGTGGCTACATCTCTTTGGGGGAGGGCATCGACTGGAGTCGGTACATTACGCTCGCGAATACGTCCATCAGCATCTTTAATATATCTAATTACAATAGGATCTATTCTAATACCGCCACGCGCTAAAGTTGAGTAGGCATTAGCTACTTCAAGTGGTGAAAAAGCAAAAGCGCCTAAAGCAAGTGGTAAGTATGGTTTCATCTTCGAATCCAAACCAGCAGTTCTAGCTGTTTCAATAATGTTTTCAAGACCAGCTCTAGAAGCAATTTTAATGGCAGGAATATTTCTAGAAAAGATCAAAGCTGCTTTGACCGTGATCGGTCCATGAAACTCGTGATCAAAGTTTTGTGGTGTCCAAATATCATGAGTATATTTATCTTCGATCGCAAGCGGTGTATCTTCAATCATCGAATCTGGATCTACTATACCTTGCATAAAAGCTGTCAGATAAACAAATGGCTTAAAGCCACTACCGATCGTATGATCATTAACCGCACGGTTATATTGATGTTTCCAGAAATCACCGACACCACCTACAAGCGCTCTAACCTGAGCAGTATCTACATCTATCGTTACCAGCGCACCCTGGTCAATACCATAAGCAGCGTTTCTAACACCTGTAGTTAAGTATTTATTAGCCTGCACCTGAGCTTTAGGGTCAAGCGAGGTATAGACTTTCAAACCTAAAGTTCTAAGTTCTTTATTAGTAAATCTTTGTTTTAACTGCTGTTCAATATAAGTAAAATAGTATGGATGCTTAGAAAGACTACCAGCCGAGCGATCAAA
This sequence comes from uncultured Gammaproteobacteria bacterium, assembly GCA_964438425.1. GTDB lineage: Bacteria > Cyanobacteriota > Vampirovibrionia > LMEP-6097 > LMEP-6097 > CAYTKM01. The sequence goes on along the minus strand of CAYTKM010000002.1, from coordinate 69,765 downwards.
TTTAAGCTCAGCTTCAGTAGCTTCTTTATACTCATCTTGAGTAATATAACCAAGCTCTAGCATACGCTTTAAGACCCAAGCCTGCCTGTCTTTAGCTTTATCAAGCTCCTGAGATAGATAACTTGGGGCAGTAAGTAAAGAAGCTAAATAACTACCTTCCACTAAAGTTAATTTACTTGCCGGTTTAGAGAAGTACCTCTGGGCTGCTCTTTCCAAACCATAGGCTAAATTACCGAAATAAACCTGATTTAAATAAGTTTCTAAAATCTTTTCTTTACTATATTTACGCTCAACTTCAAGTGAGATCAACAGCTCAACTACTTTACGCTTATAACTCTTTTTAAAACGCTCATCTTCATTGATAAACAAATTTTTTACCATCTGCTGAGTTAAGGTACTACCACCTTGCACGATCTTACCTGCGGCTATGTTTTTGGAAATCGCTCTAGAAAAGCCCATAAGACTGAAACCATGGTGCCTAAAGAATTGATTATCTTCAGCAGCCAGCACAGCTTTTACAGCATACTCTGACATTTGGTTTAAACTAACTACCTGCCTGTCTTCTTTACCTTGCAGCACACCTAAGAAATTGTCTTGATAATCGTATAATTCTATACTACCGATCGGCTGGTAATCTTCCAGCACTTTTAAATCAGGTACACCCATCGCACGGTTAATCAGCGGAATGCTAAACCAAAAGATAATTGGTAGGGCAACTACCAGAACTAAAAAAGTGATTAATAAAACTTTTAAATTAAGAAATTTTTTCAAGCTAAGTTTCCTAGTTTTTGAATCAACTTATATTCTAACTCACAAAAGTCACCTTCGCTAATTCTTAAGTCTTTTAATTGGATGCCTGCAAAGGCAATTCGTCTTAAATCGACCACTTCATTGCCTAATTTGTAGCTGAGTTTGCGGATTTGCTGGTTAAAACCTTGATGCAAGCTCACCTCAAAAGTATGACTATTTAATTTAACTGGCTCGCATCTTTGAGTTTGCTTTAGTACACCTTTCTTTATTTCTATCTTAGCGCCGCGCCCAAAATACATTAAAAATTCTTCAGTGATCGGCTCTTCTAAACGTACATGATAAGTTTTTTTATGCTCAAAACTCGGGTGCGTTAACTTATGAGTCAAATTACCATCATTAGTGATAAGCAAAAGACCTCTTGAAGCTTTATCTAATCTACCGATAGGGTATAAACGATATTGGCTAAAATGCTCAAATCTAGGTTTAGAGAGCATATAATCTATCAAATTATCGCTAACATCAGCTGAGCAGGTAGCTTCAATGCCAGCTGGCTTGTTTAAAGCTAAATACACCATTTTTCTTTTACTAGTGACACTTTCACTAAAAGTATACTTTTCACCTGATACTTCGACCAGGTCTCCAGCTTTTAAATGCACACCTAAAGTTGAGATACTACCATTCACCGCCACTTCGCCAGCTTCAATTAAGGCATCAGCCTTACGTCTTGAACATATCCCCTGAGCTGCAATAAATTTGTTTAGACGCATATTTCTATATTCTAAAACTATTTTTGGCGCGCGCGCTTGAAAGATAGAATTTAGATTAAACTTATAGATAGTATATGAAAACTGGTGATCTTGAAAATAAAATTGATTTAAACTTACTTACAGAAAAATATCAGGCTGCTAAGGAGTGTCTTTGACCTTAAAAAGCTTAAAACTGAAGTAAATGAACTCGAACAGCAAACTTTAGACCCAGAATTTTGGCAGGATAGCGATAAAGCTCAGGAAGTTAGTAAAACATTAGGGCGCAAAAAATCTTTACTAGAAAAAGTTTCTAGCTGGCAAACCCGCGTGCATGATCTCGAAGAGATGCATGGGATTCTAACTGAAGAAGAAGATCCTGAAGTGCGTACTATGCTTGAAAATGAATATTTAAAGCTCATTCAGGAGCTGGAAGGTTTTGAATTTATGCAGCTAATGTCTGGACCTTACGATGAATTTTCGGCTATTATCTCGATTAATGCTGGTGCTGGTGGTACTGACGCGCAGGACTGGGCTGAAATTTTACTTAGAATGTATACTCGCTGGGCAGCAACTAAAGATTATACAGTCACTTTACTGGAGCGCTCAAATGGTGAAGAAGCTGGTATAAAGTCAGCGACTTTAAAAATAGTTGGGGACTTCGCTTATGGTTACCTAGCTGCTGAAAAGGGCGTACATAGATTAGTACGCAAATCACCTTTTAAATCATCAGCTGACAGTCGCCAGACTAGCTTTGCTGGCTTAGAAGTTTCACCTCTTATTAAACAGAACACTCAACTTGAAGGTTTTTCAGAAAGTGATTTAGACATTACTACCATGCGCGCTGGCGGGGCGGGCGGGCAAAACGTAAACAAAGTTGAAACGGCAGTGCGCGTTAAGCATATACCGACTAATATAACTGTAAAGTGCACAGAAGAGCGCAGCCAAGTTCAAAATAAAGAGCGCGCTATAGAACTTATAAAATCTAAACTACTAGCTTTGCAAGTTGAAGAGCAACAACGAAAAATTGCTGAGCTAAAAGGCGAAAATGTCTTACCTTCCTGGGGAAATGCTATTAGATCGTATGTATTTGACGAAGGTAGGGTTAAGGATCATCGTACTAAATTCGAGACTCGTGATGTAGACGCTGTCATTAATGGTGATAGTATATTAGATGAGTTTATAAAAGCTTTTCTAAAATGGACTTAAGCGCTTCACTAATGTCGACTTTGGTTATCGCCACTTTTGCGGGGATGGCTATGCAAGTGCTAGCAGCTAAAGTAAAATTGCCTAGCATCGTTTTTTTAATGATAATTGGGGTTCTTTTAGGTCCACAGTTTTTAAATTTAATCCAACCAACTGTACTCGGTGACGGCTTCGAGGTGCTGGTATCACTGGCGGTAGCTTTAATATTATTTGAAGGTGGCTTAAGTCTCGATTTTAAATCTTTTAAAAAGGTTGATAAATCTGTTAGAAATATGCTCACCATAGGACTTGGAATTACGGTTCTAGGTAGTGCTATTTTATGTCATCTGATATTAGGCCTTGAGTGGGCTTTGAGTCTGCTATTTGGTGCTTTTATGAGTATTACTGGTCTTACGGTTATCAACCCGATCTTAAGTAGGGTAAAAGTAAAGCGGGATTTAGCGACTATTTTAAGAAGTGAAGGTATTTTATCTAATGCTTTCGGGGCTTTCATCTCAGTAGCAGTGCTTGAGTATGTACTCGTAGAGCAGGAAATGAAACTTAACCCTGACATGGCACAGGAAGTTAATGCCTGGCAAGTGTTTTTGATTGCTTTTTTAACTAAGCTCTTTATAGGTTTAGTGGTAGGTTATGTAAGTGGCTTTTTACTAGGTAAACTAGCTTCTAAAAAGTTTATACCGACAGATTTAAAAAACTTGGTCGTGCTAGCTTGGGTTTTTGCGACCTACGCTTTAAGTAATAATTTCGAGCCTAATACTGGCATTTTAGCTGTGGTGATTACAGGTTTTGCTGTGCAGCAAGAAAATGTACCACAGCTAAACACTTTAAAGCGCTTTAAAGGTCAGCTTTCCATTCTGTTCATTTCGATCTTGTTTGTGCTGATCGCGGCTGATTTAGACTTCGAGAAGTTAAGTGGGTTAGGCGTGCCTGGAATTATCGTTATCTTAGGTGTAGTCTTTTTAGTCAGACCTTTAGCTGTGTTTCTATCTAATATAGGCTTACTAAAGATCTCAGAAAAACTATTTTTATCATGGATCGGACCTAAGGGTATTGTTTCAGCCTCAGTGGCTTCACTTTTTACCATCGTCATGCGCGAGCAAGGAGTGACAGATGCTTATATAGTAGAATCTTTAGTTTTTGCGACCATTATCTTTACGGTTTTACTGCAAGGACTTACAGCCAGGCAAGCAGCCAGCATTACTAAATCACTAATTAATAACAGTTACATTATTGTAGTTGGTGGCAATGTTTTAGGGCGGATTATCGGTAAAGTGTTTACAGATATGGGCAAAAAAGTCTGTATCATTGATAATAATCAGATTTATTGCAATCGATCCAGTAGTGATAAATTAATTACAGTTTGTGGAAATTGTTTAGATACGAATGTACTAGATCAAGCAGAAATCAGTAAAGCAACCTTACTTATCGCCACCACTTCTAATTCTGAAGTTAACTTTTTAGTTTGCCAGCTTGCCCGCGAAATGTATCAGGTACCCTATGTCTATCCAGCTATCGGTACTCCAGATAAAAGTATTAGTAGTCATTTAGTAAAAGAGATTAGCGGTGATCTAGCCTATACCAAAGTTGTTAATATCGCCGAATGGAAAGATATTATCGATCAGCAAAACGTGCATATCTTTGAAAGGCATTTAGATTCAAGTGGAGTACTTAGTGAATACCGTATTCCCGAGTACGCAGATAGTGACTGGCTACCAATTATACTTAAAAGAAAAGATAATTTTTTCTTCGCTCACTCGGCTCAGCCCTATGATCGTGGAGACATTTTAATCTGCCTAGCTAAACAAAATGCACCTAATTTATTAAATGGTGATGATAAGTTAGATATTAATCAACCATTAAATTAAAGCACTTTATATATTAAATACTACTTTTATAAATACAAGCTGATTTACTTAAAGTTAATCTTAAAAAGTTACTTAATATAAGTAGGTACAAAATTGAATAATTATTTTAAAGCTAATTTTCTCTAAATTTTAACTCCTACATATAACCTAAATATTATTGCCTTTAGCAATTTAGTTAATAAAAAGCACCTAAAAATGTTAGGATCGAATCTGGATGATTAAATACCAAGTACTACTTTTAAGCATAATATTTTCCTCTGTTTTGTTTGCAGAGCAGGCTAAAGCTACGATGGATCTAGACTGTAGTACTAAAGTTCTTACGCTTGCAAGCAATTTCGATTTTAATAATAATGATAGTTTTGATTTAGTTGAAAAGCTAAAATTAGTTGTTGATATGCATAGAAATGCAGCGGGTTTTGCGAGTAAAGATCAAACGAATCTTGATTTTAACCAAGATAGAGATTTAAATGAAGCTGATTTAGAGTATTACGATTTAAGCTGTGATACTGACTTAGCAAAACTAGATAATCTAATTAATACTATTAAATTTAAAAATAATGGCAAACTTAAAGTCAGGCGCCTAAAGTCTAAGCGGTTTAAAAAAAAGTACCAGCTTTCACGCCGTCAGTTTAGACAATCTATCTTAGCTCAAAACAGCGCAAATGTAATTAACGAGGATAATGAGTTTTTACTTTATGATTATAATAATGACCTGTCAGTTAATAAAAAAGATTTGTTTTTTATTAGATCTTTATGCAGACAGTATAATAGATTCATTTCTAAGCCACTAAGTGTAGACCCTAAACTTCCTTTTCTACCTGAATTAAAGACTATCTAAGCTAAGTCATGTCTTTTTATAATTTGAAACAAAAATTATTCAAGCTCTAATGGGATAGTTTTTATTTTAATACTTCGATTTAGTATTTATAAACACACATGTAGTCAACTTTTCTTATTAAGGCTGTGTCTTTTATCTGCCGTTTAATAACAGCGCTTTATCTACTATAAACTGAGCTAACTACCTACATTAACTTAGAATACTAAAAAAAATTTAGTATTATTTGCTTTTGACTTACCAGCAAGTATTAAAAAATTAAAATAAGTACTCTAAACCTTGGTATATAGTTTATATCAACTTTAATATTCAAACATGAAATAGGGACTACCTCACACACAAGAATAAACATAATATCTTGATTAAGTCTGTTATATTTTATGTATTGCTCCTAATAATTAGTAAATTTACTCATAGTTTTACTTAATATTTTTATATTCAGGATGTAAAACCCCCGACTTAGAATAACAGAAATTATGTTACTTAATAAATTTAGGTAAATCTTCATAGCACTTACATTTACATAATATCCCAAAAAGCTTACGCGACTTTATCTTAAACCCTTCGGAATATATTATTAAACTAATTTAATAAAAAGCCAGGATTCAGCTCGAGCAAGATAAGTTCACCAGGGTTTTTAAAACTATCATATAAAATTTCAGATATTAAATAAAACACAAACATTTTTTTGCTAAGATAATATTCAATTATGAAAAACAAACTGAAAAAATTACTAGATTATTTCTAGTTACAGCAATAGGGGTAAGCACAGTGCCAGATGCCAGTGCCTTTGCACCTAGTGCCGTAACTATAACAACAGTGGCCCCATCTACTGTACAAAGTCCACAATCAAACTGCACATTGCCTTTAGCAACTGATACTTTATCAGACTGTACAGACTTGCTGGATTTACACGGTGGCACAGCTTATACCTTAACCAATGACATTGATTGTAATGGTATTACTAGCTCAGGCTCTTTAGCTAATAACAACTTAAACTGTATCGTTATCGATGGTCAGAAAAATTCTACAACTAACTATAAAATTTCTAACTTTACTGTAAACAACACTAGTAGAAATTACATGGGTTTAATCGAACAACTTAGAAATTCTATTCTTAAAAACTTAGACTTCGAGAACTTCAACATTAAAGGTAAATATGGCGTAGGTATCGTTGGTGGTTCACAAAACAGTTCTTTTGAGAACTTAAGCTTAAATAATATTATCGTTGAAGCTACTAGAGAAAGAGCTGGCGCGCTGGTAGGTAATATGGAAGGTTCTTACTCTCAAAACTTAAACGATTACAGTATTAATGCTGATGACACTAACGTTTTAGATCTAGTAGCTAACTACCCTAATTTCCCTAAAACTATCTCAAACGTTAACTTAACAAACTCTTCTGTTAAAGCTGGTACCCGCGTAGGTGGTTTAGTAGGTAGCGCGAAAGATACTGTAGCCAACGAAATCAGTGCAACCAATGTTGTAGTTGATCATGGTGGTACATATAGCCATGCTGGTGGTATCTTCGGTTTAGGTTCTACTACAGCAAATAACTGGTCAGACATTACTGGAAGCAACATCGAAGTAAAAGCTAGAAGTTCAGCTTCTGGTCTACTTTCAAGCTTTGTTAGAAAAGATACTGTAGTTAATAATGTTAATATTACTAACTCAAATTTACTCTACTTAGGTGGTTCAAACAACAATAGTAGTAGCATCGGTGGTTTAATTGGTGAGTACTATCAGGATGGTGTTAGATTAAAGGATATCTTAGTTAAAGCTGATATCAAACACGTAAAAGATTTGGCTCCTTTTAATCAAATCGGTTCAGCTAATATTGATAAAGTTGGTGGTATCGTAGGTTACGCTAATTCAACTGATAATACTTTTGAAAATGTAAAGTTTGAAGGTACTATTACTGGTTTTGATGATGAAGTTGGTGGTATCGTAGGTGCTAGTAATGGTAATCTAACTATCTCTAATTCTGATGCTATTGTAACTATCGATAGTAATGTAAATCACGATAATAGTTTAAATGGTGGTTTAATTGGTGCTAACTATAGTGGCGCTGTAGATATTGATAAAACATGTGCCGTAGTTGATATTGACGCTACTGATGATGAAGTTGGTGGTTTTGCTGGACGTATAGGTAATAGTATCGATATTAATCAATCATTTGTTAAAGGTACTATAAACGGTGCAGCTGAAGATGTTGGTTCTTTTGTTGGTTTCGTTGTAGATGCTAATAACGTAATTATCACTGATTCATACTCTAAGGTTAACCTTTCTACTACAGATGATAACGCTGGTGGTTTTATCGGTGAGATGGACAGTTCAAGTTCTAGCAATGTCACTATTAACACTTCATATTTTGATGGTAATTTAGTTACTGCAAATGACGACGACGAGTACCCTTTAGTAGGTGAAGTAAATAACAATGATGACGGTATTAATGTAACTTTTAATGATGCTTACTTTAGTTCTTCAGCTAACTTCGCACCTACACTTGCGACTAACTTCAACACTTCTTCAACTAATAATAGCTCAGGCACTGTTGCTCAAAAACTTAACAGCACTGACAAAAACTTTAGAGCTAATTATGTAGGTTTTGACTTCAACAGCATCTGGTATAACGTAGATGGTCTATCAACTCCAGAATTAAGGTTCAAAATCACTAACTACCCAGTATCAAGTATCACTTTAGATCAAAATGCTGTAGTAAACAATGGTATAGCTGGTTTAAAAGTTGCTAATGTAACAGTAGTAGACCCTGAAACAGATCCTGTAACATGTGTTTTACAAAATAGCCCATTATTTACTTTAGACGTAGACTCTAACGACAATATTTCAATCTCTTTAGCTAGTAACTTAACAGCCAATGTAGGCGATGTTTTAAATCTAACGATTGAATGTACTGATTTCGGTTCACAAAGAGCTATTACTAGAGTGTTCCCTCTAAATGCAGTGGCTAATATTACTGGTCAAGGTTTAGGACCAGCTTTGACTTTAGCTGATAATACTGTTGATCCTCAAATCGGTGACCCACAGCCTTTAGCTTGCCCAGCTGCGACAAGTGAACTTGTAAACAATGGCTTTGATATCAACAATAATGGTTTACTTGAAGACTTAGAAAAATTAAGATTAGCAAGCAAACTAAACTTATTAATCCAAGATAGTAAAGAAACTAGCGCGCAAGCAGCGACACTAGCAACTAACTATCCAGAGTTTGATCTAAACGATGATAATCTAATTGATAACTTTGATAGAATCCTAGACTACGCTGATTGTGATATACAAGTACATAGATTCTTGCACGCTGCTGAAATCTTAGATACTAACCGTGACGGTAAATTACCTAAGAAAAAATTAAACAATGTTTACAAGAAACAGTTTAAAAAAGCTCGTAAAGAATTCTTGTTTGATCGTAACCGTAATCTAGCAACTGTAGATACTAACTCTTTCTATGATCTATTTGATTATAACGAAGATGATAAGATCAACAAAAAAGATAAAAGATACTTTAGACAACTTCTAAGACAACTAAGAAACATCAGCATCTTTGCTGCTGCAAGCTCATCTCAATCAGATGACAGTGTTCAAGAAGATTTAAATAATGATGAGTTACCAGCGGATATCGTTACTGAAACATCAGTTGACGAAGAAGCGTTACCATTCGATGACTCTCTTGAAAATAGTAACTAAGCTCAGTTATTAAACTAAAATAAACCTAAAAATGCGGCAGGTGTGAACTTGCCGCATTTTTGTTTTCATTCTTCATGTAATTCTGTTTGAAATCCTCTACCATGAGTTCCTTCACTATCCCCAATCACTAACTCACAACCCTCACCAATACTTTCTTCATAATCTCTTACATTAACTTTGGAACCCTCTACCCTGAGTTTCTTCACCATCCCCTATCACTAGTTTCCTTAGAACGTCTTATCATTAGTCTCTTTAGATTTGATCATTAGTTGTTTAAGTAGACAGTATAAAAAAACTTTAATCTTCTTCTTTAAATACTTATTAGTGCTTAGCCCTCACTAAATAGCACATAGAAAATTGTAGGCTTTTGTTTAAAATGATTAACGCATCTGACTTCAGTTCCAATAAACAACATGTAGAGAACTTCAAGCTTTATTTAAAATATCCAATAGATTTAACTTCAGCTCCAGTAAATAATATGTAAAGTATTTCAAACTTTATTTGAACTATTTAAGAGATCTGACTTTAGCCCAAATAGATAAAATAAGAAGAAACCTCACTAGCAAATCAACATAATTACATACCAGTAGTGCCAAAAAGAATTATATATAATAAAAGCACTTTATGTATAATAAATATAATACTTACAATTTAAACGCCTAACTATTTAAATACAGAAAAGAACTTAGCTTTAAATCTACGCACATACAGCAACTTTTAAAGATAAGACGAGTAATGTTTAAGTACAAAAGCATTTCTATACCAAGCTTTAAAGTTTATAAGCCTTTAGAATTAAAATAGCTTAACCCAACAAAAATCATCAAGATAATTTCACTAAAACTTAAGTTTTATTTGTTTGTATATGTTAGGATTTGTTCCAAGAGGAAAAACAACATGAAAAGATTTTATACAACTTTTTTCACCATGGTTATGTGTTTGGCTGGCTTGCAAGCCGCAAACGCACTGTCTTTCGCTACCACTAGTCCTAGCTCAGTTGGTCTACCTAGTACTTGTACTACAGGTTTAATCGAAGAAACTATCTCTGATTGTAATGATCTTAGAAATATTACTGCTGATGATACCTACTACAAACTAGCAGGCAATATAGATTGCGATAGCGCTAATACTACCTTTGTAGCAGCTGACTTAAATGATCAGGCTTTATCTTGTGTAGTTATAGATGGTAACAACTTTACTGTATCTAACCTAGAAGCCATAGATACTACTGGCGGCAGTACCAGACTGGGTTTATTTAGAGAAATAAACAACTCTCTAGTAAAAAATATTAACTTCAATAATATAGTACTGAGTAGTAGTACCGAAAGAGTAGCTATCTTTAGTAAAGCTGAAAATTCAAGCTTTGATGATGTCACAATCTCTCAAAGTACCTTTATCGGAACTGAAAAAGTAGCAGCTTTAATAGCGACTAATGAAGATGATTTCGATATTAATAACCCTATAAATGATACTAAAGTTGAGAATATTACTTTAAATAATATTATTATAGAAGGTGACAATCGTTTAGGAGCTCTTGTTGGTGGTACTAAAGCTGGTATTTATGAAAATATTACAGCAAATAATATAACCGTTATGCACTCGAGTACTGATGCAGCAGCAGCAGGTCTTATCGGTGGTTACTTTAGTGTTATTAAACCTATCTACCTAAAAAATGCTTTTTTAGATAATATAACTGTTAATAGTGGGAATTTTAACGCTGCACTAGTACTTTCTGCGATTCCTGCTGATAGTAAAATTAGTGATATTTACGTCACTGGTTCATCTTTAGTAATCGTGGATAATCCTAATTTTTCTGGCACGCCACGTAATTTTGGTGGTCTAGCAGGTGAAACTCTCGGTAATATTGAACTTGACAATATTAATATTCAGGCTGATCTCTTCTATCAGGGTAGCAAAACCGAAGTAAACAACGTTGGTGGTCTAGTTGGTATCACCAATGGCATTACTACTATCACTAACTCTGAATTTACAGGCTTTATAGAGTCTTTCGGTAACGATGTAGGGGGATTAGTAGGTGACGCTCAAACTGATCTAACGATTTTAAATTCGGATGTTTTGATTACCTTAAATAATTTAGGTAGTGATACTGGTGGCTTAGTCGGCGAAATTGACGATAATACTTTAACTATTAAAAAGTCTTGTGCATATATAGACGCTAATGTAAATGGTGAGAACATAGGTGGTTTAGTCGGTGATGTTAACGATGACACTTTAATAGAAGAGTCTTTTGCTGAAGGTAATGTTTTGACTGCTGGCGCTGAAGCTGGCGGTCTTATCGGTGATAGCTCAAGTGGCACTGACACTATCGTAATCAAAAATTCATATGCTAAGGTGAATGTTTTTGCTGATGGTGGCGCCGCAGCTGGTTTAATCGGTGAGATTGACGGTGGTGACACTGATATCATTAACTCATATGCTGATGGTAGTGTAGTCGATACTATAGACTTAGAAGAGTATCCACTAGTCGGTGAATTCTTGAATAATGACGATATCGAAGATATCAGTTTTACTGATGCGTACTTTACCGATGTAACAGCAGCTGGTATCACACCAGATCTATTTAATAACTTTAATACTAATAGTAATGCAGCTACAGTAGCAGTTTTATTGAACAGCACAGCTAAAAGACAGCAAGCTTCTTACCAGAATTGGGATTTTACTAACATCTGGTATATTTCAGAAGGTTTAATGACTCCTGTCTTAAGATCTAAGCTTCCTAATGGTAACTTTCCAGTAGATTCTATTAATTTAGAGTTTCAGGAAGTGCAAGATAGCCAACCTGCTGGTACTTTAATCTCTAGAGTAGTTGTGACGGATCCAGAAAATGATTCAATAGCCTGCTCGCTTGTAAATACCAGCAGCGATATTAGCTTTTCAAACATGGAACTTAAAACTACAGTTAGTACTGATAAAAATACTAAACCACAGTATACAATTACTATCGAATGTAATGATAGCGGTTCAGGAATTACTGTTGATAAAAGCTTTGTGATCGATGTAGTAACTGCTGGCACTGGCTCACCTAACCCGACTATAGATCTAAGCCAGACTCCAGTAGTCCAGCCGCAAGCACCTACGCCATTAGCGTGCGTGGAAGCGACTAATGCACTTGAGGATAATGGTTTTGATGTTAATAAAAATAGTAATCTAGAGAACTTAGAGAAATTAAAATTAGCTAGCGAATTAAATCTATTGATTAACGATAGCCAAAATACTACTCCTGCTAGCACACTTGCAACTAACCATCCTAAATTCGATTTAAACAATGATAGTAATGTTGATGCTTTAGATCGTAGTTTAGACTATGCAAGCTGTGATATTCAGGTTCATAGATTCCTGTATGCTGCTGAATTACTTGATGTAAATCTCGATGGCAAGTTACCTAAGAAAAAACTTAATAAGGCTTATAAAAAACAGTTTAAAAAAGCCCGCAAAGAGTTCTTGTTTGACCGTGACCGTAACTTAGCTACTGTAGATACTAATTCATTTTATGACTTGTTTGACTACAACGAAGATGACAAGATTAATAAACAGGATAAGAAAATGCTAAAAAGCTTATTAAAAGACTTAAGAAACTTCTCTATCTTCATTAATGCAACTAGTTCTTCATCTAGTAGAGATCTAGAAGAGCTTGACATAGAGCCTGCTGATGTTGAAGCTGAAATTAGTCCAGTGCTATTAAAACTTGATTAATATGAGCTTAGTTTAGCTTGCTTGCAATTAAGTAAGATATAGCTTAGTCTTACTTCTTGTCGATCAAAATAACTCCCTGGTTTAAAAGCTAGGGAGTTATTTTTTAATATATAAGAAAGAGCAGCTAGCAATATTGAAACCCAGCTTGCTTATTTTTTTAATCACTTTTGCGAAGTATTTTATCTAAAAAACTAAACAATAGAAACTATAAAAATTTCTTTTTTACAGCTTTGATTCCACTTCTATGTAGCCTTCTAAGACACTAAAGCTACCTCTTTAGCTCTAGGATATAAATTTCAAAACCAAATCTAGTAAGTGATAAATTATAATTATTAATATGCAAAAGATTTCTATACTAACTGCTTATGATTTTAACACCGCAAGAGCACTTGCTTGCACAGAGATAGATTATATTTTAGTCGGCGATAGCCTGGCTATGGTCGCATTAGGTCATGAAAGTACCCAGGATTTAAGCCCTGAAGAGATGCTAATTTTCTTAAGAGCAGTTCGCAAAGGAGCTCCTGAAAAGCAAATTATCGCAGATTACACCTATCTTAGCTACCAAAAACCGATTAAAGAGGCTTTAGCTGACGCGCGCGCGCTGTATGAAAACGGAGCTGATTATGTAAAAATTGAAGGCACAGAGTCTAAGGCACTTGATATCATCCAAACTTTAGTCTTTGAGGGTAAAAAAGTTTTTGGTCATATTGGCTACACGCCGCAAAGCTTTGATAAGTTTACAGATAGTAAAGTGATTCGAGATAAAGAGTTATTACTGGAAATGGCTATTAAGCTTGACAAGCTAAAAGTTTCAGGTATAGTGCTAGAAATGATTCCAGATGAAATCGCCAGCAATATAACAGGTACTATTCAAGCTATGACTATAGGTATTGGTGCGGGGGCAAGCACTGATGGTCAGGTACTAGTAAGTGATGACCTACTAGGTCGTTTTAATCTTTTCAAGCCTAAATTTGTGCGTAGGTTTGCCAGTCAGTTCGATGAAAGTGTAGCTGCGTTTAGTAAATATATAGAAGAAGTGAAATCTGTTAAATTTCCAGCTGAACTTGAAACTATTAAGTAATTTAAATAAATTTGATCTCAGCTGATTGCTTGTTTTTACAAGTGGTTTACAAGATTTACAATTAAACCATTTTTAACTTATTATAAATTCTTACTAAAGTGCTGCTTTATATATGCAAAGCCTAAGTCAAATAAACTTCAAGCTTTTAATTTCAAATGATGACACTGCACTTATAGGTAGAGTCAACAACATAGCATCAAGCTTAAATAGGATCGAAACATGACTAAAACTGCTATCAACTTAAATAAATTTAAATCTCTAGTTATCGAAAATAAGATCCTAGCTTTACTAGAGCAGATCAGATTAGAAGTGCTTTTAAATTCAGTTAAAACTAATAGTTAAAAAACACAAGTTATAATTTTTTTATAAAAAAGCGTTAAATTTATAATTATTTTCTAAATTATGTTTAAATTTATAATTATTTTATAAAAATACCCTTTATTTATAATTATTTTCTAATTTCTTCTACACTTAGAAAATGATTATAGAGTAGCATTGCAGCATATACGCTAAAAAACCTGACTAGTTAGTGCTAATTTACTAGCCATGCACTTTTAATAATTATTCTTAATATCTTTTATGGCTCTATATTTTAATATCAAGCCAAGATGACAGCAATTTTTAAATTATAATCACTTAAATAATCGTTAATTACTAGATAGTAAATTCGGTACTCGTGTTTTTTCAATTTTCTTTAATCTTCTAGAAATAGCACCAGAATATAACTTACCGGGAGCGCCCGCATGGTTGTAAGCCGACTCACCGACTTTATTTACAAAACTAGCAGCTGCATAGGCTTGGTAAGCATATGTTTGATTGCCCTGTTTCATTTTATGCCAGTCGTATTTATAATGATTAGCAGTCATTTTTTTAAACTGACCTAAACCACGCTCACCAGCTTGACCGATTAAGTTCGGATTAAATCTGGTTTCATTATATAACTGCACCAAAAATCTTTTCTGGTTAATTTTAAAATGCTCAGCTGTTGCCCATAAACTTTCTAGAATCGGCATTGTAGTATATTTAGGTGATGAGCCTATTCTGATACCTTTTTCGCGAGCGTTAATAAAGTAATGTCTAGCTTTTTTAAGCCAGATCTGATCAGCGACACTTATCGGGACTCTATTAATACCGTACTCCGAGAAATTAACCTTAGAGCCAGCTACATCAATAATATATTCTTCATTATGACGAATGGTAGTCATCATAATGTTATCGGCGGCTTTTTGTCTAATGATGTTTAGCTTACTTTTAATCCTCTCAAAAGCACTATGCTGCTCTTCTTCAACTTGAGCTTCAATCTCAATTTCTTCCTCGATTATATTTTCGGGATTAAAGTTTTTTTTTACCCTACGGTTTTTAAGACGCTTTTTAAGGAATGGGATTTTTAGACCAATTTTATGGTTGCGGTTGTACCTTTCCATATTCATCAGCGCGCTACCCCGCTTACTAGTAGTACTAGCCTGCTTCTCTAAATTACTAGCCGGCATTTCCGTGCCATTCTTGTTAGCTTGTTGTTTATCTAACTGACTAGAAATTTTTTCTTCCATCTGATAGATCTCTAGCATCTCAGGGGCAGCGGCGGCGGCTTTCTCTTGAATAGTAGTAGTTTTAGCTTCAATTTGCTTGTTTACCTGAGGCTCAGTGGCTGATGAGCGCTCTACTGGAACTAAATCATCAGGTATTTTAAGTTTGCTAGACTGATTAACAACTTCTACTTGTTTTTCAAGCTCTGCTGCTGGAGGAGTTCCAGTCTCGATATAACGTTGGGTGTAATTTTTACTAGCCGGCAATTTAATAACTGGCAGATCTTCAGCGCCAACTATCATTTTAGTGCGCATCTGGTTAGTAGGTTTTAAAGTTTTACGAGTTAAAACTCGACCCGATCTTAGCTGACGAGGAATATTTAACTTCTGAGATTGCCTGTTGCGTGTATATTCGCGCCTCTGGTCAGAGCGATCAAGTTTCAATTTATCTTCATACTTACGCACTTCATGGTACTCAGGCACATAGTATTTCAAGCCACCGTGAGGTCGTTCAGCGACAATCTGATATGCTGGCGGGGTGGTTAAATGATTATAGTTCGGAGGTAGATAATCCATAGGATTATAGATATTCTCTTTGAAGTTCCTTAGCAATCACAATTCTTTGGATTTCTGAGGTTCCTTCATAGATTTCTGTTATTTTAGCATCTCTTAGATATCTTTCAACATTATATTCAGTAGTGTAGCCATAGCCACCATGGATCTGAATTGCTTCAATCGTATGCTTCATACACATTTCAGAAGCAAACAGCTTAGCTTGAGCCGCGGCGCGCGTGAATTTTTTGCCAGCATCATGCAAACATGCTGCCTGGTAAGCTAGCAAGCGCGCCGCCTCAATATCTGTCGACATATTAGCAAGTTTAAATTGAATAGCCTGAAAATTTAAGATACTTTCACCAAAAGCTTCTCTAGTTTCAGCATATTTAATCGAATCTTCAAAAGCTGCCTGCGCTATGCCGATAGCCTGCGAAGCCATACCAATTCTACCGCCATCAAGAGTCTGCATCGCAATCTTAAAACCATCACCTGGCTTACCTAAAATATTTTTTTTCGGTACTTTACAATCATCGAAATGAATTTGACAAGTCGCGCTCGCGCGAATACCCAGTTTATCTTCAGGTTTACCAAAACTCATGCCTGGTGTACCCTTTTCTACAATAAAAGCCGTTACACCTTTGTGTTTTAGTTCAAAATCACTTTGTGCAAGCACTATGTAAACGTCAGCTTCAGCGCCATTGGTGATCCAGGCTTTAGAACCGCTAAGAACATAGTGGTCGCCATCTTCAACAGCCTTAGTGCGCATAGCCGCCGCATCAGAGCCATTACCAGGCTCAGATAGAGCGAAAGCACCCAGGTATTCACCAGAGCATAATTTAGGCAGATAATGTTTTTTTTGCTCTTCATTACCGAAGATTTCTATCGGCATCGCACATAATGACAGGTGCGCCGAGTACATAGTACCTGTGCTCGCACAAGCTTTAGAGATTTCTTCAGTCGCAAGCGAGTAGCAGATATAATCCATGCCAGCACCGCCATATTTTTCATCGATAGTAAGTCCCATAACCTCAAGCTCGCTTAGAAGTTTTAAGTTCGCACGCGGAAATTTATGCGTTTTATCAAGTTCAGCTGCTATCGGTGCAAACTCTTTTGCAGCTATTTCACTTATCATTTTTTTAAATAAGCTTTGATCTTCGTTTAGAAATGTGGATACCATAAAGTAGTGTGTAGGGTTTTCTAAGTAAGAATGATCTATTTAACAATTTTATTTATTAATAAACTATAGATCTAAGCTATACAAACCTCTTAAGTTATATTTTACAGGACTATTTTAAAGCTAGCAAGCTTGGCTTAGCTCCTTCAAGCTCAAGCAATAGTTTTTTAGCAGGAGTACCACCAGCATAACCACTTAATTTACCATCAGCTCTGATCACTCGGTGGCAGGGAACTATAATTGAAAGTGGGTTTTTACTATTTGCCATGCCTACAGCCCGGCTAGCTTGCGGTAAGCCTATTTTAGCGGCTAAAAGTTGGTAGCTAACGACCTTACCACATGGTATTGAGCTCAGTTCAGACCAAACTTTTTCTTGAAATTCAGTGCCTGAAAACTTAATAGGCAAAGTAAAATTTTTCAACTCACCTTTAAAATACTGCTGTAGCTGCTCCGTTGCTTGCATAAAAACAGAGCTTTTATTTATTTCTACTTGCTTGCAAGTTTTATCAGCTAAGATCTCATTATATTTACTATGCTCGCTTGTGTATAAACCACATAAAAAACCTGCTTTAGCGCAAATTAATAAAGAGCCTAAGGGGCTATTTAAAGTGCATTTTATTAAAGTCAAATTTAAACTTCAGACAAAGCAGGTTTGGAGTTAGTTTCTTTTAAGCTATCAGCTAAAGACTCAAGCGCCAGACTGATTCCTTGATCTATCTCCTTCAAGCTTGCCTCTGCATGCATATAAGCTGGAGTTGAGATCACCTTATTTTCATTATCAATAATCGCTTCGCTACTCTGACAGCTCTTAGGCTCGCAGCCTAATTTAGCTAAAGTTTCTAGGTCGCTATCAGCAGTACCTAAAGTTAACTTTAATTTAGCTTTTAAACCACTTTCATCTTTTAAACTTAAAGCGACTAAAGCTGGTGCTATACAAATCGCAACGATCGGCTTAGCTGCTGTATAAAAACTGTTAATAGTGTGTTTGATCTGGGGAACCACACTAGCTTCAATACCTTTAAAAGCGAAATCACAAAAGTTTTTAGCTACACCAAAACCACCTGGTATAACTAATGCAGCGTAAGCAGTCAGATCAACTTTAGCTAAATCCTTAATATCACCGCGAGCAATGCGCGCTGATTCAGTTAGCATATTACGCTCCTCGCTAATTTCCTGGTCACTAATAAAGTCAAGTACATGCGCCTGCTTTTTATCAAGTGAAGCACAGTCATAGCTTAGTCCAGCCTTATCAAGATTAAGTAAAGTCAAAACGGATTCTCTGATTTCAGAGCCATCTTTATGACCACAACCAGCAAGTAAAACTAAAACTTTTTTGTTCATGTTTTAATTATACTAGTTAAGAGACACGTTGCAAAGTGAAATCAGCCAGCTCAAGCAAAGCAGCTTTACACTGAGAGTCATCTAGAAAATCTAGTTCTAGCTTAGCTTTATCAACATGGATTTGGGCTTTTAGACGACTTTTATTAATCGCTTCAGTTTGATCGATTAAACTTAAAATCTCATTTAATATTTCCTGATTATCATTATCTGAGCTTAAAGCTACGATTAAATTTTTCAGTCGCGCTCCACTTGCAGGGTTATTAGTTTGCAGCTCTTCAAGCGCATATAAAACTGGTAAATTAATTTGCCCTTCTTTTACATCTGAGCCCGCAGGTTTACCTAAGGTTTGCTCATCCGAAGTAAAATCTAAAATATCATCGACGATTTGGAAAGCTAGACCGATTTCTCTACCGAAACTCGCAAGAGCATTTTTATACTTAGGCTTTAATTCCAGTAGTTCAGCTGGCGCCAAAGCTGCTGCCTCAAACAAAGAAGCAGTTTTACGATAGTTTTTATCTTCGTAGTTTTGCCAATTAAGCTCAGTAGAGTATTTGTATTCAACCTGCTTGATTTCACCTAAACATAAATGTTCAAGAACTTTAGCGTAAAGATCTACTATTTTAAGATTACCTACTTTTCCTAAATTTACTGCAGCGCGCGCAAACATAAAATCGCCGCTAATTACAGTTACAGCATTAGAAAATTTACTATTTGCGGTTGGTAAACCTCGTCTAACAAAGGAATTATCGATAATATCATCATGAACCAGACTTGCTGTATGAATTAATTCACTGATTTCAGCGATTAAATATATTTTTTCGTCTTGCTTAGCGCTTAAAACTTGTTTTAATTGTTGAATATCAATATTTTCTGGGTCGCCTACTAAACCAGCGCAGTCAGCACAATCTTCAGCCTTAGCTAAATCATCTACACAATCCTGACAAAAATCTTTAGCTAAGCCACTTGCAAGTAAAGCTTCATAAATTAAAAATGACAGTGCAGGTCTAAGTCTTTTACCACCTGCCTTAAAAATACCTTGTAAAATAGTACAAAGAGCAGCCGAATCTTTACTGATCTGGTTGATCAGTCTATCATCTAAAATATTAAGTCTAGTTTGAATCGGGCTAAAAATCCCTTCAATAGTAATCACAATCACATTTTACCACGCTAGTAACTAAATATAATCTATATGAAATCGCCTACAGAGTTAATGCTAGAACTTTTAGACTATGCTAGCAGCATGAGTGCTAGTCAGCCTGATGAAGTGCCCGTAGCAGCCATGCTAGTAAATGCAGATAATATGATAATTACTAAAGCATTTAACACAAGAGAGCAAGAAAAAAGTGTTTTAGGTCACGCTGAGCTAAATGTTTTTAAGCAAGCCAGCCAGCTACTGGGAAACTATATTTTTAAAGAGCATAGTCTTTATGTAACTTTAGAGCCTTGTCTGATGTGCACTGGAGCTATTATCCAAAGTAAGATTAAAAATATTTATTTTGCTTGCCCAGAACCGTTAACTGGCGCGCTCGGGTCGCGCTATCAGTTAGCACCAGCTGATTTAAACGTATATTCAGGTGTCTGCGAGCAGCCAGCACGTCTGCTAATTCAAAGTTTTTTTCAAAGATTACGTAAAAAAAATGTAAAATGACATTATCAGGCAAATATTTTAGCTTGACCTATTTAACTTTGAGATTCTAAAGTAATCTTAATTAATTTATGGAAAAGATTCATGTCTTTTATAACCCAACCAAACCAACAGCCATTGAAAGAGCTGAAGAATTAGTCTCGCTGTTTAGAGCAGCAGGAATTAAAAGTAATTATAGTCAAACTAGACATAGCGCTGAGGACTGGGCTCATTTAGATGGATCTACTGACCTTGCTGTAGTTTTAGGTGGTGACGGTACATTTTTAAGTGTAGCTCAGCAGGTTCTTAGACATAATATACCGATAATAGGTGTCAATTTCGGGCATTTAGGGTTTTTATCCGAGTATGGCGATCTTGAAATGCCAGAACTTTCAAGTCGTATTATAGCTAAAGACTTTTACTTAGAAGAGCGCAGTTTACTTGAAGCTACTATCGAGCGTACTGGCAAAGTGCACTATGCCCTAAATGATATTGTACTTAACCGCTCACCATTTTCTAATCTCCTTTACACCGAAATTTTTGTAAACAAGCGTCTATTGCATTCACTTAGAGCAGATGGAGTGATCGTCTCTACTCCAACTGGTTCCACTGCCTATGCCATTAGTGCTGGCGGCGCTGTCATGGACCCAGATATACAGGCTTTTCAGATTGTACCGATAGCTCCGCACTCTTTAAATAGTCGCTCGCATGTTATTTCAGATGAGCAAACTATTTTATTTGAAAGTAAAGATCAAACATCTTTTTACATGCAGGCTGATGGTCAAGACTTAGTCAAACTTGAGCCTGCTGATAAAATTATCATCCGTAAAGCTAAGTATAGTCTTAAGCTGATAAAATTATCTAATGCTGAAAATGACTTCTACAGTATACTTAGAGATAAATTACAATGGGGTACTAAATAAGTGAGAATATTTGTCGGTAAAAAAATTATAGATCTGCCAGGAATAAGTGACTTAGTCTTAAAACCTCGCAATTGGTCACAACAACAAATCGGACATATCAACGAAAATATCTTACTTGAGTATCCACGTGAGATGGAAGCGCGCTTTCAGGCAACGATCGAGTTTTTATATCATCATTTTTTCTTTGCTTTGCATCAGACTGGGCTTAATAACTACCAAAAACGCTTCTGGATGGCATTTACCGAATTTCAAAAAATAGAAATCAAAGACAAGCGCGAAGGCATTCAGGTCAAATTGTCTAACGATACTAATGAGTATGCCTTGCTTGTATTTTTGAATGGCGCTGAAGACTTTAATCTAAATAGTGACATGAAACATAAAAACTGTTTTGCAGTAAACTATTTTAAAATTGGTGAGTTTGACGAAAAATTTCAGGATAAGTTAATTAAAAAAGTTAAGTCACTTAAACCTCATGATGATTACGATTCAGTGATCACTAAAACAGCTGTTGTAAATATGTTTACTTACGAGCAGTCTGAAAAAGATTTTAGATTTAAATTGACTTATCCAGCGATAAAAGTAGAAGGAAGCGTATGTTTGGAGCATTTATTAGAGGCATAATTTTTGGTTTTGGATTATTTTATATAGTTCACAAAATTTATGATCGAGAATCTGATTATTAATTATTATATTTAAGTAGGTTAATAAAAGAGTTTATTTAATTTAAGCTCGAAGGTGAGTATCAGCTAGTCTATGTTTTAGTAGATAATTTATCATGTTTTTATTTTAGCTAATACTTTAATTAGCTTATTTTTGTTGGCTTTAGTTCAGCTAAGCATACTAATAATTTAAAAAATACTGCCGAGTATACTTTTAACGGAAATAACTTCAGCTATGGTTTTTAGGATCAAAAATATTTTCGTTAAAGATTTAGCTTAGCTTCAACCAAACCTAGCATCGCATTGCTTGCATAAATATGCGGGTATAAGCGCAGATCACTGGCTAAAACCTGCTGCTCAGCAACCGAAAATATTTCTATAATTTTTTTTCTAGTTACCCCAGCTAAAATACCACTATTTAGTTCTGGTGTAATTAGCTTTATTTCTTTTAGGCTCTTTAATTTATTAAAGTCTAACTTGCTTAGATCAGTTTCACTAAAAAAAATATTAGTAGTTTCACTTTCACACACTTCTTGATATTCATTCAGCCATAAATATTCAAAATCTCTGCTTGCTAAAGCTGCGGCATTTTGAATTTTATACCGAGGCAAGAATTTGTGTTGATTAAACATACCGCCAGAGTGTATGTAATTTTCTTTTAGAACCTTAAAAAGAAGTCTATCGTTTTTTAGCTGACGTTTGTAGACTTGTATATCCAGTTGAAGATTTTGAAAGTTAAAAGATACACTGGAATTATAAGTGGTTTCACTGTCAGGAATTAACGTCTGATTGTTATGAGCTACACCTTGATTTTTACAACTTAGATCTTGGTTATTAAAACCAGTTAGATATTCAGTATTTAAATTATAAACCAGTCTCATTTTATGTAATTGTGGGCTGGAAAAATTTTCACCTGGAGTGTGGTTAAGACCAGTTAGCATATTCGAGTCTTCTTCATTCTTAGTGCCAGCATAGTAATTAGAAACTATACTATATTTTTTATTTTTATTAAATTGGTTGATGCTGGTATTATTATTTGCTTGATCGTTATCTAAATCAGGGCTAATAAAAACTGATTTAGCAAGGTTAATATTTAAACCATCTTTAAACTCTATTATTAGCTGTATTTTTTTTAATATAATTCCTAGCTGTTTTTCAAACTTAAGTTCTTCATTTGAAGTCAGCTTTAGATTTATGCTTTGGATTTTACTCGAAATATAATATTTATATAAATAAGTGTTTAATTTATTTATTAGTAGGTCTTTCACTTCTTTTTTGAATTTCTCTAAAGTTATTAGATTTTGACACTTTAGCTCATTCAAGCTCTTATAGATACGCTGCATGTGATCATCAAAGTTAAAAATATAGGTTTTAATAGTCAGTTTTTCCAAAGTATGACTGTTTTTAAAAGCTCTTAGCTTTGTAGAATCTATAAGCTGCTTATAATTATTACTTAACTCGACCTTTAAAGCTATGCTTTCAAGTAAGCCGTTTACTGTATCTGGAACTTTTATACAAGGCTCAGGCGTCAAGTTCAAATACCTTTAATAAACGATCAACCTTTAATTTAATCTCAGCAAGTTCAGTTACTGGATCTGAATTTATCGTAATGCCAGCACCACTATAAAGCTCAAGTTCATGAGAAATCTTATTATAAGCTATAGTACGTATTAAAATATTAAACTCTCCACCATGCTTAAAACTAAAGTAACCGCTTATACCAGTATAAGCTCCTCTAGGCTGGGCTTCAAGTTCTTTTATAATCTTAAGCGCAGCTATTTTAGGTGCTCCACTAATAGAGCCAGCAGGCAAAATAGTCGCGAAAATAGCTGCTAAATCTGGAATATTTTTAAAAAAGTATTCTGGCTTTAAGGTAACACTGACTGTTGAAATTAAATGTTTTAGATTAACAAATTCATGCTCACTAAGTAGCTTAGGTATACTAAGACTACCCACCTGAGCGAGCCTAGACATATCATTGCGCATTAGATCTAAGATCATAATATGCTCGGCGTTTTCTTTAATAGTCTTCAAATCATCAGATTTATCAGGACTGGCAGTACCTTTTATTGGTGAAGTCTGTAGCTGCCAGCCACCTTTAATTTTAGGGTCAGGCTTAATTCTTAAAAAAGATTCAGGTGAGCTTGATAGTAAAGTATAGTTATCGAGATTCATAAAAGCTGCATAAGGAGCTGGATTCAGGACTGACAGACGAGCATACAGATCTTTTAATTCGTCTAAATTTAATTTTCGCTTGGCTTTAAGCGGTATTTTAGCGGCAATATTAGCCTGATAAACATCGCCAGCTTTTATATAATCTTTCACTTTCAAAATATTATCGGTGAATTTTTGGTAGCATTGAGCTAATTTAGTTTGATCGAGGCTGTAAGATAATTTAGGTCTATTAAAAAAGCTTGATTCACTTTGACTATCTTCGTAGCTAAGTTTCGAGTTTATGTTAAAGCCGGGCAAGCTCTCATCATCTTTAAATCCAGATTGGAAGCTTGCGCAGTAAGCCGATCCTCTCTTTTTATCTTCATAATCACGCCTGGAACTAAAATGCGCGCCCAGATCACCTGCGTTAGATCCAAAATTAGCTTTAGATATATTTAAATTTTCAGTAGCAGTAGACGAACCCTTAAAAACTACCCCCATCTTATCTTTAAGCTCTATTTTTTCAAATAAAGCAAACTCCTGTTTCCCTTCATAAGTAATATAACCAGCAAAGCCAGCATCAGGCTTATCAAGCCATGCTGGCTGCAAATATAAAAATTCATATAATTTACTTAAAGATTTAAAAGTATAAGAGGGGCTGCTAGCTGAGATTTCAGCAATTGAATTTTGCTGGTAATTATAAGCTATAGTCTGTAAAAGTATTTCAGCTGCGCTCACGCTTGATTCTGACGTAGGCATTACCACTAAAACCTTCAGCGTTAATAATCGGCTTATGCACTTTAGCTTCTATAGCTAAAATTAATGGGAACTTTTCAAATAAATCATCTACGATACATTGAGACAAATGCTCAATTAGATTATATTCTTTAGCCTTGCAGACATCCTGAACGCAAAGTGAAATGTCTACATAACTAAGAGAATCATTCATCTCATCACTATAGTTAGCTTTAGACATATCGGTAGTAACAATTAAATCTATTATAACTGCCTGACCGCGAATACGCTCAGACTCATAAATACCGAGTTTACATAAGCCTTGGATATTTTCAACTATAATTTCGCCTAATTTATTAGAATCTATTTTTAGCATAGTATTTTATTAGCTGGCAGTAACTTCAGTTTTAAAACGATTTAATCTGTTTTGCAATTCAAGTGCTACTTCGACAACTTGTTTGTAGTCAGTTTGCTTAGCCTTAGCCTCAGCTTTTAATTTTTCAATAAAAGCGCTTTCATCAGCAAGTCTAATTTCAAGTGAAGCCTTTTCCTTCTCTAGCTGATTTATATACTCATTCTTTTCAGCTATGTCAGCATTTAATTTAGAAACTTCTTCTGAATTATCTGCTGCTAGCTGGCTAGCTGGCATTTCATCACGCAGAGCTATAGTAGCAGGTGCTTTATTTTCAGCGCTTGCGGTTTCAAGTTTAGCTACTTTTTTATCTTTATCTTTAAGCTCACTTTCTAAATCAATATTCTTTTGTTTTAGATCTTTAAGTTCCTGCTCTTTTTCAGTTAATTTAGCAGATAATTTAGAATCTGAGCTTTTATTTGCCTGAGTACCATCATTAAGTTTATTAATAGCTTTAGAGATTTCAGACTGAGCTTTACTAAGTACACTAGTATCAATTTCTTTAGCACCAAACAATTTAGCTAAACCATTTGGCTTGCTTGCTTTATTGATCTGAGACAGTATCTTAGTTTTACAGTCTTCAAGTAAATTTTGAACATCTTTAGTTGACATTTTGAGTCTCCTTCTCTTTTACTGGAGCTTGCTCTTTAGATTTACCTTCCACTTCTTTAGTATCATCACTAGAGTCGATTATAGATTTAGCAGCGTTAGCATCTGAAATATCAATATTTTTCTCTGTGTTATCCTGCCTAGCTTCTGGTTCAGCCTGGTTTTGATGAATAGTCAAATCATCAGTTGCTACTGCTGCTGCTGGTTTTTCAGCCAGTTTAGTGTGCTCTTCTTTAGTATAAGGGCTATCAGCAAACTGCTCATTTTTTTTATTAGCTTGATTGTTAGTAGCTAAGTTTTCATTATCACTGGTTTTCATACTCACTCCCATACGTTTCTTATCAATATCTAGACTAATTACTTCCACGTTTACCATGCTACCTTTAGGCGGGGCTTGCTCGCCATCATAGTTAGATTTATGTACTAAAGCCTCAACTCCAGGCTCAACTTCGACAAAAAAACCAAATTCAGCATGTGAAACAACTTTAGCTGTCAGCTTACTATTAGCCTGATACTTTTCTAAATCCAAACTAGACCATGGCTCAGCCTGCATTTGTTTAATACTCATCGCCACTTGTTTTTTATCAGGATCAAGCTTAAACACTTTACCACTTACAGTTTCACCAACTTTATAAAGTTCACTTACTGATCTAAAACGACCCCAGCTAATTTCAGAAGTTGGTACTAAAACATCTAAACCATCAACATCAACAAACATACCAAATTTTTCAATCGCAACTATGTTTCCTGTAAGCTCCTGTCCCATAGATAGACTTTCGATGATTTGCACTTCGCGAGCTTTACGCTGCTCTTCACTGATAGATCTTTGCTCTAAAATAATTTTATTTTTGCTTTGGTCTAACTCATGGATTTTAACCTGAACTTCTTTGCCTACCCACTCGCTTTGTTCCAGACCTTTTAGTACTGGAGTTTTAATATCAATATATCTAAATGGGATGAAGCCTACGATATCATTCGTTTTAAGTTTAGCTTCAACACCACTTTTTACGATTCTAGTAATCTCAGCAGCTAGCTTTTGGTCCTTAAGATGATCTAGATCTTCCCACTTGCGCGCTTCAGTAATCTTCTTAATACTGGCTTTAAAGACTCCAGGTAGTTTTTTATCTTCATGTAAAACAAACACATCAACTTTATCACCGTTTTTATAAGTGCTGTCCGCGTTCAATTCAGCGCTTGGTATAAAAGCCTCATAAAACTTGTTTAAATCTACGTACAAGCCTTTGCTGTTTTGGGCAAGGACAGTTGCAGCATTGATCTGGTTTAAAGTGGGATATTGGTCCCGGCGATCATTTAACAATGTATCAATCGAGTTGTGATTCATAACTAATGCTATTCTAGCGCTAAAACTGATATATTCTCAAATAATTTTTGCAGAAATAATAATGCTGATGCTGATTTGCTAAGTTTTAAGGGCATTTTATGTGTTTTTTATTTAAGCTTTTACAGATTTTTCAATTAGCAAAAGTGTAAAGGAGTATCTGTTTATCTATAAAGGTTTTAAATGATCTAATTTATGACCGCAAGTATTTATTTTGCCTATAATGTGCTGCCAAATCTAATCATATTAATTAGGGATCAATAACTTATTACTAACACGTACATTAGCGGTTTTTAAGTGTTATCAAGCAATAGTAGTATTAGTTTATATTTATCAAAGCCAGCTTAAAAATTATTACTAATAGCTTTTTTAGTCACAAGGAAATTTATAATTTTCTTACAAAAAACATTAAGAATTAGAATATTTTTCTAGATTAAGGGTAAATTTATAATATTTATCTAAATTTTAGTGTTTTTTAGAATTTTTTTATAAATAATTATTAATAGTTTTTAACTACTAAAATACTACACCAACTCTGAAGTTATAGTGAAATTTTATTGCAGATAAGCACTAGTAAACAAGAAAATCAATAATCATTTAAAGAGTTTTGTTTATAGAAAAGTCTACTACTACTTTAACTAGCTATTTTTTAGCAACGGCTTTAAAATAATTTAGCGAACCTAGAATAAGTGCACCAGAAATACCTAAATAAATGAAGCCAAATACATTATAAGGGTCTAAGCCGATCGCTTTTAAGTACCTTAATAAAAATCCAAGTGCGATCATTAAAATAATCAGAATTAAGCCCTTAACTCCAAATAATTTAAACACTCCCAAAAAATAATCTTTAGAATCATCATTACTAATTTTATGTAAATTGCCTAGGTTACGGTTCACAGATTTTTTTAGGACAGTAGCAGATTTACCAATTGCAATTAAAATAGATACCACTAAAAGTGCTAACCAAGGGCTTGGATTTGCAAAATGCGGTTCAAGCCAGCCTAGCGCGCGCGCGCCGATTCTCAAACCAACTAAAATCCAGATGATTCCAGCAAGTATTAAACTAAAGTTTTTTTGTGACATATATCTTTTCTTACCAAGGTTTTAATTTACCAGCGTCCATATCACTGGCTGGAGCCTGAATCTTAGGTAAAAATTCAGCGCCAGCTTCCTGAATCTGCTTTAACAGGTTTTCAGTCTGCTGCTTTTCCATTTTATCTTGCTCAGCCTGTTTTTGCTGTTTTTCTTGTTCCTGCTTTTGCTTGTCTTGCTCCTGCTGATCCTTACCCTTATCTTTATCGTCTTGGTTATCTTCACCTTGTTGTTGCTGTTTATCATGCTCGATAAATTTTTCAGTAACTTCCAGATTATGTTTTAGATCTTGATCATCGCTATTTAACTGATTAGCTTTTCGGTAGGCTTCATAAGCCTCGTAGTATTTTTCCTGTTTAAAGTAGGCATTACCTAGATTAAAGTAAGATTTATATTTTAATCTATCGCTCACTGACAAATGATCTAAAGACTGAATATTAGTAGATTTTTTTTTATTTTCATCTTCATTCTCTGACTTACTAGCTAGTTTGCTTAAGTCAGGAGCAGATTTAAGCTTAGATTGAGAGTTTACTTCAACACTATCAAGAAGCTGTTTAGTATTTTCTGTAATATCAGTAAAAGGTTTATGTTTAACACTCTTTAGAGGTTTCCTAGCTTTATTTTCAGAGCCAGCTACGGGCTGATGCTTAGCTTCCGCTGCCAGTTGCTGCGTCAGGCTACGTTTAAAATCTTTTATTGCCAGAGGCATGGCACCTAATTTGTAATTGCAAATACCTAAATTATAATTTAAGCGCGGATTATTAGGTTCATCCACCTGAGCTTTTAGATAGAGGCTTTTAGCCTTACTAAAGTTACCTTTTTTTAAGGCTTGATCAGCTTTAAATTCTGTCAGGCTATAAGCTGAAGCTGGCTGCATACTTAAAAATATAGATAGTAAAATTAACGCTATCAAACTACTATGATGATGGTAAACCTCTATCTTACTTAGTTTCAAGCCTGATTTAAAACCTTTCTTTCTAAACACTTTACTTATTCTAGGTAAAATATCTAGCATTAAAACTAATTCCAATATTAAAAAGATTAATGAGATGCTTAAAAAGATCTGATAAGTTTCAAACCAACGTTTAATACGACTACTTTTAAGTAAAGTATCTTCACTTTTAGCTTTAATAAAGTTTTGGTATAGCTGCTCTAAATGAAAATTACCAGTGCGTGTCTGCACGTATTTGCCATCAGTCAGCTTAGCAATCTGTTTAAGTAAAGTATCGTTTAGTTTAGAGATGACAATTTCATCATTTTCATCTTTAATTAGCTCACCTTCATAAGTAATTGGCGAGCCCTTTTTACTACCGATGCCGATACTAATAATGCGGATTCCACTATCCTTAGCAGATTTAGCCATTTCTAAAGTTTCCTCATCTTGCTCTTCGCCATCACTAATTATGATCAGGGTTTTTAAATTATCACCTTTAATATGAGACATACTTTGTTTAGTTAACTCTAAAGCAGACCTGATAGAAGTACCTGGCACAGGTACGCTATCTACGCTGATACGATCAAGCCATTCCTGTAGCATCATATAATCGTGAGTCATCGGCACCTGCAAAAAGGCTCTACCAGCAAAGACTATCAGTCCCATACGGTCACCTTGCAAATTATTAATTAGGCTTTTAACTTCTAGTTTGGCTCTGACTAAACGGCTAGGTTTAACGTCACTTGCAAGCATGCTACGCGAAACATCTAAAGCTACCATGATATTAGTACCACGCTGCTCTATCTCCTGGTAATCATAGCCCCAGCGAGGTGAAATTAAAGCGATAATCAAAAAACTTAGACTCAGCACTAAACAGCTATAACGAATGAATAAAACCTTTTTAGAAAAGTTGGGTATCAGCTGCTTAAATCTACTACGCGCGCTTAATTTTTTTAAATTATTTAGTTTATTTTGGTATGCCCAGCTTAAAAAACCTATAAGCAGCGGCACTAAGATTAATAACCAAAAAAATTCTGGATGTTTAAAATTCATAGGCGTTTTAAAATAGTATTACTAACTATTACCTCCAGGCACACTAAGACTAAAATAACCCATAAAAAGTATTCAAAGATATCTTTAAACATACTATATTCTTTAAACTTAACTTCCGTTTTTTCTAAAGTGTTAATTTCTTGGTAGATTTGTGCCAGCTGAGCGCTGGATTCAGCCCGATAATAACGCGCTCCAGTGGCTTCTGCGATCTCGATTAAGCTACTTTCATCAATATTTACCACTTGATTGATCACTTTTTCACCAAATGGTGTATTTAATTTAAAAGGCACTGCACCATCCCTACCGATACCGATGGTATAAATTTTAATCTTGTACTTTTTAGCCAGCTCCGTTGCTACGCTAGGAGAGATTTTACCTGAGGTGTTTTGACCATCAGTCATTAAAATTATAATCTTAGCTTTAGCTTCCAGATCTTTTAAACGCTTAACACCAAGCCCAATTGCAGAGCCAATCGCTGTAGATTTACCGACCATACCTATATATAATTTATCTACTAGACC
This sequence comes from uncultured Gammaproteobacteria bacterium, assembly GCA_964438425.1. Lineage (GTDB taxonomy): Bacteria > Cyanobacteriota > Vampirovibrionia > LMEP-6097 > LMEP-6097 > CAYTKM01. The sequence goes on along the minus strand of CAYTKM010000002.1, from coordinate 39,224 downwards.
AAGCAAAGCTCCATGGTCAGCAGTGATAGGTGATTGGGTGTAAGCTTCATCTGCAAAAACTATCAAACCAAGTCTATCACTTGCTCTTTGTTCGATAAAACTTTTTAAAATACTTTTCAAGACTGTCAGCCGGTCAGTCTGCACCCCTTCCAGACTAAAATCTAAAGCAGACATACTTTGCGAAGTATCAACAGCAAAAACAATATCTAAACCCTTATTTTTATTTGTAGTAAAAGATTGACCAAACTGAGGTCTAGCCAGCGCTACTAAAATTACTATAATGATGATAATCCTTAATATAAAGGGTAGATGATATAAAAAGGCGTCACGGGCATCTGAGTAAGTGACTTTTTTTTGTGCCAGGCTTAGTTGCAGATCGGTACTTTTAGAAAATATTAAATAAGCCCATACTAAAAAAGGTACTAGAATTATTAGTAGTAAAACCCAAGAATTAGCAAATATCACGAATTGGGTTCCTTTTTATCTTTTAGTTCGTTATCTTCTTGACTAGTTTTAACTGGTTTGCCAGCTTTTTTATCTTTTGATTTTTTATTTTTCTTCTTTTTCTTATTAGCTTTGGTTGCAGGCTTTAGGCTTGAATCTTGACTAAGCTCGCTCTCACTTTCAATTGTGGCAACTTCACTTCTATTAATACTAACTGCCTCTTGGACTGAAGATTTACCAGTTACAAATTTTTTTTCAGTCGCTATTTTATTAGTACTAGCCTTATTTTTATTAGAATTTGTGCCAGCACTTTTACCAGTTAGCTTGTCATCTGGCTGCTGACTTGCTCTGTAGTCATTTTCAATTAGCTCCACAAAAGTTAAAGCAAAATCCAAATCCTGTTGTTTTAGCTTACTTTCATGCTCAGTGCGCGCAAATTTTGCGAGTTCAGCGCGGCTAAAGCAATTTTTAAGTTTCTCAAGTTCACTTGCTGGAATAAAATCGTAGGCAAATAGAAAGTTTTTTAGCTCTGTGCCTGTCATAGAAGCGGCTTTAGGCTTAGTACGCACAGATAAATAACCTCTTAATATACGCGCGTGTTCCAAGTAAAACTCCGAGCTGGTAGCTTTAACTGGATCGAGCTCCTTTAACCTAAGTTTAGTTTCAGCATAAATATCTAATCCTTCATATTTATCCTTTTTGCGGTGCACTAATACATAATATAAAATAGCTAAAACTACTAGTACAAAAGCAATTAGTAAGTAAACAAAAGACTCAGGTAGACTAAAAGATTCATAGTCTTTAATATCTTTTAAACTTGCTATTAACTTTTGTTTTTCAGCTTCAGTCATTTTAGGCGATACGTTTTTCTCTTTTTAAAAATAATTTAATCAGTTCTGGTATATAGGGTTTATCTAAATAAATATCCACAAAATCTATATTTAAGTGCGTGAAAGCGTTTCTAACAGTCACATGCTGCTCGCACTGTTTTTCGTGGTACAGATCACGAGTACTCTTACGATTTAAATTAAGTAAACGCTGCTCGCCGCTTTCAGGATCACAAATAGTCACAAAACCGATATCAGGCAACTCAAATTCTTTAGGGTCGCGAATCGAAATTGCAGTTAAATCCTGAATCTTACGCATAATTTTCAGATCATCATAATAACTAAGAGAGGTTTTACCAGCTGGCAGGTCTTCTAAAAAGTCAGAGATTACAAAAACTATCGAGTGCTTGGTCATTAGCTTACTCGCTTCACTAAAAGCTTTTTTAAAATTGGTTTTATCGGATTCAGGTTCATATAGGAGTAAGTCTCTTATAATCCTAAAAATATGGGATTTATCTTGCTTAGGCTTAATAAATAATTCAACCCTATCAGTAATTAGCATAATACCTACTCGATCATTATTTTTAGAAGCTAAAAAAGCTAACAAAGAGGCAATCTCGATAATTACTTCTTTTTTAGACTGATCTTGAGTACCAAAATTATTAGACGCGCTCAAGTCTATCATTAACATTACAGTTAACTGTCTTTCCTCACGGTACTGCCTTAGATATGGACTTTGCATGCGCGCTGTCACTTTCCAATCTAGATTGCGAATGTCATCTCCTGGCTGGTACTCACGAATATTATCAAAGTTAATCCCAGTACCTTTAAAAGCTGATTTATACTCACCTGCAAGTAGTTGGCTGGCTAGCTTATCTGTCTTAAACAAAATACGTTTAATTTTAGTAATTAAGTTTTTTTGTTGTTCGGATACGGTTTGTTGCATTAAGTTTCGTTATTTATCTATAAAATATAATAATATTTACTAACTAAACAAATTTATTTTTTTTCTTTACTGATTTGAAAGCCGCGTGCACTTATGCATAACAGAAATCCCTTTTACTACATAAAAAACACCAGCTCACATATTATTATAGAATGAATATTTAATTTATAAGTTTACTAAACTCACTTTAATTACACTGCCATCAGAGTCAGTTTACTTTAATTGAATAAGTGCATATATTACAAGCTAGTTTTTTAGTAAAGCCGAGGCTTGCAAGTAATCTTCTCTAGTATCGATACTAATTGCTGGTTCAGCCACTTTTAGCATTCTAATCTTAATCTGGTTTTCAAGAGCTCTTAACTGTTCTAATTTTTCGAGCTGTTCTGTTTTACTAGCTGGCAGACTAGCAAGCTCTAGTAAAGTTTCACGGCGGTAAACATATAAACCGATATGTTTAAGATATTTAGTACCTCTTGATTTCGTGTCATCGCGAATCATCGGTATTAAAGCGCGCGAAAAGTACATGGCATCGGAGTTTAAATTTACTACTACTTTTACGTTACTCGGTAAAACAGCTTCCTGATAGCCTATTTCATGATACAGGCTGGTCATTTCTAGCTGCGGTTCAAATTCAAAAGGTTGCAAAGCCAGATCTAAGTGCTGCGGGTCGATAAATGGTTCATCACCCTGCACATTAACGATAAGATCCCAGCTACTATTTTTTTGAGCAAGCTCGCTAATCCTGTCAGTACCCGAATTATGTTCTAATGCGGTCATGAATGTGCGCGCGCCGAAGGCGCGTGCGTGCTCATAGATCTTTTCATGATCAGTAGCGATCACGACTTCATCAATACTTGTAGCTTGCTTTACTTGCTCGTAAGTTCTTTGTAAAACACTTTTACCAGCTAAATCCAGTAATAATTTATGTTTAAGCCGGGAGCTTTCATAACGTGCGGGAATTACAGCCACTTTATAACTCATACTTTAACTTTAGAGCAAATTTCAGATTTTAGTTTTAAATCTAGTTTAAATTTACAAGAATTTAAAGCCTAAAAGCTTTACACAGCTTAAAAGTTGAAAAAGTTAAAGTTCTTTAATAATAATTTATATAACTAATTACGGACTAACCTTAATTAAATCCTATCTGAAATCTCAACTATCTTTTAAGCTTCAGGGTATATTATTCAACTTATATTTCATCTAATAAGGTTAAAATAAAAAACTTAGATCATAATTAATTTAAAGTATGAAAATCAATAAAAACTCTAATATAAGACATAAAGTTCAAACATCGATACTAAAACCTAACATAGAAAGCTCTAAGGATCTAGCTCTTTCTGTCGAGGTTAACACTTCTAAATATGCTTTAGCTACTACGAGGAAAAGTAAAAATCCTGAAAACGAACTTGATACTTTAAAGGAGCTTCATGCAGTCAAAAACAAGAATTATAGTAAAAATAATACACCAACTGTACATAAAGGATTTTCTAAACCTAAAATTGAGAAATATTCATCAGCAACATACCCTAAACAAGATCCCGAGTATTCTTTAGTTAAAGATTATAGAAAGTATCTTAAAGCTAATTACTCAGAAATAGAAACAATGTTTAAAGACTTTAAAGTAGATGAATTAGCACGTAAATCAAGCCAGTATAATCTCGAGCGTAGAGACTTTAATTCATATCTAAGAATATCAGAAGAGGTTAATAATAGAGAGCTAGATACCATTAAAGATTTACTAGTTTTAAATTTAATAGGTAAAATCAACGAGAACCCTAAATTATTTAAAAAAAAGCTTATTAGTGATAAAAAAATTAACGGTAAAATTGAACCACAGTTTAAATATCAAAACTTACTAAAGCCTTGCCAAGTATCTTCCATACTTAACACTTACAAACAAACTAAAAAGTTTCAGGCTAAAGTTAACTTAACTGCTAGAACTAAGTATTAACAGTTAGATCATCAAGTGCAGCCTTCATCAGCCTGTGACCTGAAATATTAGGTTGGTTAAAGCCATTAGCAAAATATTTAGCGCGCTCTGCTTTATCGCGCGGGAACTTAGCTGCTGTATCAGCGTATGGAACTTTTAATCTGGCAGCCACTTGCTTGCTTATTTTAAGCCAAGATTCTATTTCCACTTCTTTTATATTCACGCCGACATTCGGTCTTAAAGCTTCCGGACAGTTTTCAGGTAAATGTGGCACCGCGCCAACTATAACAACTTTCATACCTTGATCAAGTAAAGTTTTTACCACAAACTCCAGTAAAGATTCATAAGCAAATAAAGAAGCTAGCCCTAGCCAGGCATCATTAATACCGTAGTTAATTAAAACCAACTCAGGTTTATAGTTTATGACATCTCTTTCTAGATATAAAACCGCATCTAAAATACCAGCACCCGACACACCGCAGTTAGCCATCATCAGTGGCTTTTTAAGTTCTTTATTCCATAAATGATGGAACGTTTCATCGAACTTGATTTCCCAGTTTTGTTGCAAGCCTAGAGTCACGTTATCACCTAAAGCGACTGCACGTTGATACTCGCTAGGTTTAATTTTATAGTTTTTAAGCTCAGCTTCATTAAGTTCATCTTCATCTAAAAATTCAATTAAAGCCTGATTCATCGGCGCTACATCAAGTCCAGAACGGATCGCACAGTAAATGCACATAGATAGACTAAATTTAATAGCTGCGCGCTTAGACTGATCGCCTTTTAGAAGTTTATTAGTTAAAGCCAGCCACTTTGCAGGGTCTAAAGGATTGTTAAAGCGAAATTCTTCTATATCAGCCTTTATATCCTCAGGCACATAAGCTAATACATTAGTTATTTTATCTAGCATGTCATCAAGCTTATTAACGACAGTTTCTTGGGGTGTAAGTTTAACTGAGAGCTGATAGCAATTAAAAGCATGTGGAAAAAACCTCATATCCTTAGCAAAATCACCAGCCTTATCCCACTCGTCAGCGCTTGCTAGCTGCGGGTCTTTTTTTAGTGATTTAAGCATTAGTTCAGTAAGTTTTTGGTCTTTCATAGTATCTAAGAATTAAGTGCTTAGCTAGAAATCAAATTAATTATAAAACAGCTCCAGCCAGGCAAGTCTCTTTCCTAGTATAGCTCAAATCAGCTTAACCAATTAAAATTGACTCTTCTGGATAATTTAGATTTTTAGCTTTAGTGTCAGGAAAAATGGACATTAATAGTAGTAAAGTTCCAGGTCTACCAATTAGCATACAAAAACATAAAACTAGCTGTGACATTGAGCTAAGCTCCCCCGTAATGCCATCCGACATCCCGACTGTCGAGTAGGCTGAGGTAACCTCGAAAAGCTTATACACAAAACGACTATCCCCTCGCCCATACTCTAGAACTACAATTAAAAAAGTTGAGACCGCGATAAATAAAATCGTTGACATGAAAATTATTACGGCTCTTTTCTGGACGATATCAGGCAAGCTACGATTATCTATGCGCGCTTGGCACTGCTCATGCAAGCCTGCTTTCATCATTACAAAAATTACTGCTAAAGTAGTAACTTTAATACCACCACCAGTACCACCAGGACAAGCACCGATAAACATCCAAGCGATTAAGAAAAATTGACTTGGATCATCTAAAGTATTAATAGGTATGGAATTAAAGCCAGCTGATCTTGAACAAACACTTTGGAAGTAAGCGATCCAAAAATTTTCATGCCAAGGTAGATTAAAGCCATATTCATCGCCATGTAAATATAGTAAGGAAAACTGAATAATAAGACCTAAAACTAGCATTACCCCTGTCATCTTTAAAGCAATCTTAGTATGAAGTGATAGATGTGGGCGCTTGGTTAAATAGCCTTTAGTTTTATGCTTGATAGCCAGCCAGATCTCATGCAAGACAGTGTAACCAAGACCACCTAAAATTGGCAGTAAACCAAAAATAAAGATATACCAATGATACTCGCGGTATGGTTCTAGGCTCGATGAATATAGACTAAGTCCAGCATTGCAAAAAGCTGAGACCGCATGAAATGCTGCTGCAAAAATACCTTGAAAGGTGGTATCACCGATCTTAAGCGAGTGATATAAAAGTGCTAAAAAACCGAAAAACTCGATGGTAAGTGTATATAAACCAATCTTTATCACAAAATCACGAAAGTCTATCCTTCGATCGCTACTATTTGACATATCAAAGATTTTGGTATCACTATAACTAAGCTTGCGCCCTAAAATATAAACAAATAAAGTCGTGATCGTCATGTAACTTAGACCACCAATTTGCATCAATAATAAAATTACACTTTGCCCGAATAAACTAAAATCTTTCCCTACATCCACGACTGCAAGTCCAGTTACGCAAGTCGCGCTAACTGACATGAAAAAACAGCTTAAAAAATCACGCCACTGACCATTAGTATTAGCAAATGGTAGCATTAGCAGCAAGCCTCCAAGCAAACTTACAGCGATAAAACTCAGCATTGTGAATTGCGCTGGCGTTAAATTAGTTGGAAAATTGATCTTATTATTTAAATAGCCCACAGCAAGAAAGAAATAAATTAATTTAAACTTTAGGATTTAAAAATCCTTTTAAAGTATATCTTAAATATACACTTTGACTAAATCTTTTAGTTGCTTTATGGTAGGGCTTATAAATTTTAAAGATTTTAAGGGCTTACCAGCAGTAAATTCAGCCAAATAACCTGTGAAGAATTTAAATAGCCTAGAGCTATTATCCAAATTTCAGGGCATGAATTTATTAAAGCTTATGAAAGTCACACGTAGAAACGTTCTTAAAAGTTCTTTAATCGGTGGTTTAGCTAGTATAATTCCTGGATTGTGTATCCCTCAAGAATTATTTGCTCAAGACCTGATAAAGCAATTGAATGCTGGTATGAACCCTGGGGAGGTATTTGCAGCTAATTCTGCGCCCGGACCAGTTTCAAATAAAGCCCTGATCTGTTTATTTTTAAGGGGTGGTAACGATGGTTTAAACACTGTAGTACCGACAGGTGACCCTGCTTACTACGATCTAAGACCGACACTTGCTGTAAGAGAAAACGATGTTTTAGATATCGGTCACCCAATTTTAGGTTTTAATAGAAGGTTAGCTGGTCTTAAATCAGTTTATGATGCCGGTGGTCTAGCTGTTTTTCCAGCAACTTGGAACCAGAATTTAACGCGCTCACATTTTAAAAGTCAGGATATGCTAAATACCGGACTTGTAGATGATATTGAATCTGGTTGGCTTAATCGCTCACTATTAAACGCAACTATTCCAGCAGCAGACACTTTAAATGCCGTATCTTTAACCCACTCGACTCATGAATTATTTAAAGGTCAGTATCCTGTTACTACTTTTAATAACATTTCAAGTTTAGTTAGAAATTTAGACTTTAATCACTTAGATAAATTAACTCAGTTTTATGGTGCGAGTGGCACAAACAACCATGCCTATGTATCTCAAATTAAAGCTTTAGGTTTAAATACTTTTAAGGATGTAAAAATTTTAAAAGACATCGACCAAAATCTGGATTTAGGAGCAAATTATCCTAATACCACTATCGCTAAGCAACTAAAAACTGCGGCAGCTTTAATTAAAAGCTCTAGTGTAAAAGCGCTTGCGCTTGATAGAGGTGGTTTTGATACTCACAATAATCAGCGAGGTGGTCATGACTATAACTGGCAGCAACTATCCGAAGCTCTAGCAGCTTTTTATGAAGATATTAAAGGTGAGTCTAAAGAAATTAATTTACTGGTTATGAGTGAATTCGGGCGTACGATGAAGGAAAATGCTTCTCGGGGTACTGATCACGGTAAAGGTAATTGTTGGTTTGTATTAGGAAACAAAGTTAAAGGCGGCGTTTATGGTGGCTGGCCTGGTCTTAAGACTGAGCAGTTACTTGATAACAGATATTTAGACTACAGTGTAGACATTGTAGATATAGTAGCTGAGCTGGTAGAACATCACTTCGCTTTAAACCCGACTCAAGTTTTCCAAAATATAAGTTCTAAAAAAGTAGGTTTCGTAGCATGAAATATTTAAATAAAATACTCTTAATAGCTAGCTTTGCTAGTGCTTTTAGTTTTGCGCCTCAGTTAAAAGCGCAGGTTTTAGACCCACAGTTAAGAAATTTAGTCGAAAGAACTAGTTTTGGCGCTAGCTGGGCTGATATGAAAAAGGCTCAGGAACTGGGCTATCAAGGTTACCTAGACTATCAACTTAATCCTAAAGGTATTAAAAATGGTGGCATCAGAAGAAAAGCTAATGATGGTGAAATTAACTTAGATCCACTTACAGCTAATCAACGTAACTGGCAAGCTAATCTAGATAACTGGGCGCTTGCTAACATGACCTACGCAAATAGACAGTTAAACGAGCTGATGACCTGGTTTTGGGATAATCACTTTAATACTAATTTGCGCAAAATGCTGCGTTATACCTATGGACATGACTGTCGTCTCAATGTGCGCGAGGATAATCTGCACAATCTAGTTCCTAGAGTCGATCGTAATAACTTCGACCTTATAGCCAATGCTTATGACTTTGATATTATGGACAGCTCAGAATTCGATACAGTCGAAATCACTATGTCAGTTTCACCCAAGATTGAAAGTTCTGGACTTGGTTTTAGAGTTAGAGATGATATCATACCAGACGAATATAAAAGAGATAACAGATACTTTCTTAAAGTTGACGGTTATCTAGAAGAAATTAATCTGATAAAAGACGGTGAATTTCACACTTATACTATTCCTCTAAATGGTGAGCGCTGGAAAAATGAACTTTTTCAGATGGGTATCAGGTTTAATTTAGCTCAAAAGATCTTAGATAGTGATATGGATAAAAATGACGAACTCGTTAAAGTAGAAAGCTTTAAACTGATTTCAAGCGCTAAACCTGGAAACACAGTAGATTTTATAGTGCGCACTTTAAAGTCTGAGCTTAAAGAAAACCATTTTTTTAGACGCAAAGCTTTAGGTAACTTCTATGACTTACTTAAATTCAGTGCTAGAAGCCAAAGTATGCTGATTTACCTGGATAACTATGCCAGCAAAAAAGAAAATCCAAACCAAAACTACGCTAGAGAGTTATTAGAATTACATACCATGGGACAGGATGCGGGTTACACCCAGATCGATGTCGAAAGCGCAGCTAAAGTCTTTACGGGCTGGACTGTAAGAAACAATCATTTCTATTTCGATCGCGAGCAGCATAACACAGATCCAGTGCAGTTTAGCTTTATGGACGGTAAAATTTATACTAACCGCAATGCTAGAACTGGTTTAGATCTACTTCGCGACCTAGCTAGTCACCCAAAGACAGCTGAATTCATCTGCTCTAAGCTGATTACGTTGTTTGTAAATGATACTGATAGAGCGCGCGGTGATAGTTTAGTGCAAGCCTGCAAGACTACTTTTATGACTAACCAAGATGCTGACGACCAAATCGCTCAAGTCTTAAGAACTATTTTAACTAGTGATGAGTTTAAAAATAGCTCGAATCAGAAGATTCAGACTCCAGTCGAGTACGCAATCGATAAGATTAGAAAGTTTGATAACGCTGCTGAAGTTAGCCGAATTAAAAATTACGCTAACAGCAATAACTACACCTTATTTAAGATGCCTGTACCAACTGGTTATAAAGAAGAGGGTAAATTCTGGCTAAATTCAAGTACTCAATTGATTTCTAGAATTAATTTCAACCGAAATTTGATCAATGATACTGATAATTTAGAGTATTTCAAGACTCTCTTAACAAGTGAAACTGATGGCAGCGCTAAAGGAGTACTAGATTTTAGTATCGATTATTTTATCGGAGAAGATTTACCTCAAGTCAGCTACGATATTTTACTAGAAACTCTGCAACCTGATGGCTTTACTTTAGCTAATAGAGACTGGCAAATCAGGTCAATGCTTAGATTGTTGTTAGATACACCAGAGGCTCATGTGCACTAACAAGTGCTAATAATTCTCGATAGTATAAATTAATAACCTTAATGAAATTATTTTAAAGTTAATTTATAGATCCAGGAAACTCACCTACAACCCTAAAAAACTTGAAGCAACTGAAGCATTAAGACTGCTGACTAGCTGCTTCAAGTTTTTTTAAAAATATATTTTTAAACATAGTCATTTTATGATCACTATAAACGTTATTATATTTTAAAATTTGTAGAACTTTTTTAGATTTTTTTACGCTATCAGTGACACCTAATTCCTGCAAAAATGCCTTATTTTTTTCGATACTTCGGCTTAAGTTACTGTCTTTAATTTCATTAAGCTCAGTCTGCTTAAAAACATAATCTACCAGATATTTCATAGTTTTTTCAGACATACATTCAGCATTAGCAAAATCTTTTAGTTCTAAAGCTAAAACTTTATCTGCCAGTTCTCGATCGTCACCCTCTAAAAAACTTTTAGGATCTAACCTAATAGCTGCGCTAGCATCATACATTTTATTAACAGAGTATTTTACATCGGCACCAATCCGAGTGACGTATTTAGCCTGAAGAGCCTGATCATGTTTCAGATAGTCTTTAAAAGATTCAAATTCTCTTTTCGCGCTACCTGACTGCAAACCGCTATCAATAAATTTCTCACCGAATTTTTTTATAAACGCAGACTTCAAATAAGTTAATTTTTTATTTAAATCACCATCAATTTTAAGTTCTTGAATCAATGTTTTATATACATTAGAATTTTGTATTTCTTCAATATTACTAGCTTTCTTTAATATGCTAGCTATTTGCTCTAATGAAATATTATTAATACGATTTTTATCAGCAGTTAAGTCCTTCACATCAAGATCAAGTATATCTTTAGCATAAAGTATCTTTTCACCTTTCAATTTATGATCATAATTACCATCTAGAGCATTTATCGCTGCAATTAATCTGGTAATTTTACCAGCAGACAAAATACCATCACTTTCTAGAAGACTACGAATATTTTGAGAACCTTTATTATTAACTTTTTTATTTAAATTATATAAATCATGATTATCTGCTTTACTTAAATTTAAAATATCACCTGAACGTTCCATATTTTTAAGCTGCTCTGTTAGGTTTTTTAAATATTCACTAGCTTCATTATTTGGCTTAACAATTAACTTATACTGCTTAAGGTTACCTTCCAGCTTTTTTTTAGCTGGAAGTGTAGCTCGATCAGTCGCAACTTTACTGTTACTGAGATATTCACTTGATAAATATTTTATACGTGACATAAGAACAAAATATTAACATAAGACTCCTCTTCTTAACAATAATACATTCATCACTATTGGAAATAAAATAATAATTTAAACTTTAATTATGCTAAAATAACAATTTGCTATGAAACAAACTTTAGGTGGAACTACTCGTAAAAGAAAAAGAACTAGCGGATTTAGAGCTAGAATGGCTAGTCCTACTGGTCGTCGTACGATCAAACGTCGTAGAACCAGAGGCCGTCATAAAGTAAGTTTATAAGTTTGCTATGTCCTTACCTAAAGGTGAGCGCATAAAATATAATGGTTTGTTTTTGCAAACTTACCAAAAAGGTAAATCTTATAAAAGCAAGCATTTAAAACTATTTTATACTGAAACTAGAACCGACTTAAAGGATAAAGCTCCTTTGGTCGGTTTTGTAGTACCTAAAAAACTATTTAAAAAAGCTGTCGATCGTAATAAACTTAAACGTCGACTTAGAGAGATCTACCGTTTATACAGATTAAACGATGGCACTATTAATAAATTGAAAAATGTTGGCTTACTTGTAATTAAAGTTAATTACAGTCCACTTGATGCTAAAGCTAAAAATATTAAAGAATACTTTTCATATAAACTTTTAGAAGAAGAGTTTTTAAATTTATTAGCTAAAACACTTGCTTTGAAATAGTTATTACTATTAAGCTAAAACTTAACACTACAAGTATTTAAAGTTTTTAAATTAACGTATCAAGAAAATACTTGAAATTAACTAGTTTAATAGTTAATTTTACAAACAAACTTCACTAAACTCTAGCTGGTCTGCGACTGAGGTTTGCAGCATTATTTCTTGCTTGAGAGCCACCACGGTTAAAATTACCAATATTATTGCGCGGCGTTCTGTGTGTTTGTTGACGTTTCAATTTAGCGCGTTGGTTAGCTTTAGCCGCTGGATCAGATTGCAGAATTTTATCTATTTTTTCGAGAGCCTGTTTAAGCTTAGGTGCTTGAGCTAGATGTCTAAGGTCACCAGTATCACTAGAAAAACGACCTTTAATAGATTTTAATTCATTGTAAAAACTTTCTTTTAGCATAGACTTATAAAAATGCGTCTTACGACCGATATCATTCTCTTTAACAACAAAGCCACTTTGCTTAGTTTCTACCATATTATTAGCCACATAATCCAGGAAACTATTTAAGCCATCAACAGTTTCATTGTAATATTTAGTACCTTCAACTTTATTAAGATATTTTTCAATCTTCATAAAACCCTTATTAGGAACACGCTTGTTTAAGTCCCCTAAAAGTGAATCATAAAATTTTAATCTAGTTAAAGCATTAGCCTCAAAGTCTTTATCACTGTTAGGATTATTAATAGAAGACAACTTACTATTAAGTTGCTTATTAGTACTAGCTCCACCAGGGAAAAAATCGATCAAAAAGTTTATCGGAGACTTTAAAGGATTAATACGAGGATTAACAATCCCCTTAACATCCCTCTCCATTTTTCTAATTTTACTAGCACCGAGATTAACACCAACTTTTCGAGCATCCTCTTGGTTTTTTTCGTCTTGCTTAGCTATAATACCTTGCGAAAAACGACTAAGCTGAGCCCATTGAGGAGGTATACGATCCTTGGCGGATGCTAAAGCCTCATTTTTTATAGCGTCAATACTTAACATGTTTAGATTTTGTTTTTAAATACTCATAGGCTTAAACTATAACAGTTATATTAAACCTTTAACCTTATTATAACATAAGTAAATACACTTTAGATTAAATTGATTTAATTAGAGTCTTCTTAGAATCGAAAATGATATAAGTGATTTATCGATTTAATCTATGCATATCCAAAAATATTTTAAATAATTTCCATCAAACTTTTAAAAATTCTAAAAAACGACTGCATTTAGAAAATATTTCTAAATTGCAGCTAAATTTACAGTAAACTTCTAAATTTCAAGAATATTTAAAATAATTTTATAATTTATTTAATATTAGTATAATTAAATTTAAACCACCTATAAGGTAAAGATTTTATTAACTTCAATAACGAATCAAGCGAAGCTTAAATAATAATTAGAATATCAGAACCACAAAGACCCAGCAGCACTTCGATGCTTAGATCGAAAACTAATAATGAGTTAAACTATTAAACTAAACTACGCTACTTGCATAGTAGGATCTTCAGCATGAAGCTCTCTACCATTTAATAAGTGTTCTAGTGATGCCTTTAAATCTGGATACCTAAACTGAAAGCTGCTTTTTTCCAATTTAGCTGGAATCACTTTAACATCAGCTAGTAAAAGCGCATCCGCCATCTCACCAAAAAGTGCTTTTAAGCCAAATTCAGGTACTGGAAAAATAGTTGGTCTACTAATTACATCACCCAGCACTTTAGTATATTCTTTATTAGTTACTGGGTACGGAGCGACTGCATTAATTGCATGCTCGCACTGCTCATTTTCTATCGCATACATATAAATCGCTGCCATATCATAAATATCTATCCAGCTCATATACTGCTTGCCATCACCGAGCTGGCCGCCTAAGCCAAGTTTAAATGGTAGTAACATCTGCTTGAGTGCACCACCGTCAGGGCTGAGCACGATGCCTGTTCTAAGTAAAGCTACCCGAATACCTTCTGCTTTAAGTAGATCAGTCGCAGCTTCCCACTCTCTGCAGACCATTGATAAAAAATTACCATCCTGAGCGCTAGCTTCTTCAGTCAGTTCTTCACCTGGTCTATCACCATAAAAACCAATAGCTGAAGCTGAAACAAAAACCTTAGGTTTATGCTCAAGCATTTTTATAGTTTCTACTAAAAACTGAGTACCATGCACGCGGCTATCTCTGATTTTCTGTTTTTTCTCATCATTCCAGCGTCCATCAGCGATACTATCACCAGCCAAATGCACGATAGCATCGAAGCCTTCTAAACGATCTTTTTCAATACGCTTCTCTTCAATATTCCAGAATATATGTCTTTCATCCAGCTTATCTTCTTGGCGAGTCAATGCTGACCAGCTATGTCCTTTAGCTTCAATATGCTTTTTTAGTTCATTACCAATAAGTCCAGATGCGCCTGTAATTAAAATCTTCATATTACCATTTTAATACGAACACCAAAAGTTTGCATAAAAGTTATTTCCAGGTGAGATAATTCGCATTTTATATAATGTTATCTAAGATAAACATTATAGATCATAGGATTCAGGCTCCTTAAGATCCCTAATGTAAACTTTATACAAACGCGGCACCAAGCCACCATATTTACTAGGGTAAATACCAGCGACATAATTTTTAGCAGCTATTAAAACATTAGGCGTAACTAAATGAATTAGCGGATTATGCTCAAAAACAATTTTCTGGAATCTATCATAGATTTGTTTACGCTTTTTAAAGTCCATAGTACGTACACCGCGCGCGTACAGGTCGTCGATTTCATGCTCCCACGCGCGTGTAATCGGTTGCTCCTGCGTTGCTTTAACATCAAAAAGGTGCAGGCGCCCTTCAGAGTTCCAGACATTGGCGCCTGAATTCGGTTCGCTTGAACCAGTTAAAGAAAGTATGCCGGCTTCATAACCGCTACCGGACATAACTTTACCCACGAAAGCATTAAATTCAAGTAGCTTAAAATTAACCTTGATCCCGAGTTTACTAAGATTATCAGCGATAATAACTCCCATCAGTTCGCGCTCACGGTTACCAGCATTAGTAAAGAGATCGAAGCTAACTTCATTATCATTAGCATCTACAAGCTGAATTTTATCAGCGTCTTTTAGCTTGCGTTTAATTTTAAAACCAGCTTCACTTAGTAGCTGGCGCGCGCGCTCCAAATCATATTCTTGTTTTAGCTGGCTATTAAAGTAAGGACTTTTTAGAGAGATTGCCGTATATAGCGGACTAGCTAGCCCCTGAAAAACATTATCAATCATGATTTGACGATCAATAGCGTAGCTTAGAGCTGATCTGAACTTTTCACTATTAAACCAGCTGTACTTAGGTTCAGGAACATTTTTACTTAAATTAAACCAGAAAAAATTAGTACCATTACTTGCCCCAAGCTCATATAAAGTAAAGTTATATTTAGCTTCATAACCTTTAATCAAGCTGGCGTTTTGTGGGGTAACAGCTAAAATATCTGATTCTCCAGCTAAAAATTTAAAGATATCTGCGCTAGAATCTTGCACAAAAGAAAACAATATACGGTCTAAATAAGGATATGATTTACCTGTATCTGGATCTTTTAAAAAATAGTTTGGGTTGCGCACAAACTCAATGCGCTCGCCAGCTTTAATTTGCTGGAAAATAAAAGGTCCAGAAGTAACCATATCTTCAGGTTTAGTGTTTGTACTAAGGTAATTATTAAATGCCGCGCGCTGCTCTTCGAAGCTGAGCGCGCTCCTCGCTTTAAAGTAAGCTTCAATATGATGCTTAGGCGCGATTTCGATCCCTAAATTTCTTAGAAACGGCGCAAAGATTTCATCTGTCTTAAAAAGCACTTTTTTAGAGCTTATTTTAGTTACACTAGGAAACTTGCCTTCAACCGTTAGAATATCTTTCAACGAACTTTGAGCGACACCATCTCTAATCAAAGTATTCCAGGTAAAAAGTACATCATCAGCAGTTATTGGCGTGCCATCAGACCAAAAGATATCATCCCTCAAGTCAACTTCAATTTCTTTCTGGTTGGAGCTGATCTTAAAATCTTTAGCCAGATGAGGAATAACTTCATCAGTATCTGGATCGATATTAATCAAGCCTTCATACATTAGACTTGCATAGCTAGAGCTACTAGCGTCACTCGCTGTCCATGGGTTTAGAGTCTTAGGATCTTGACCGAGCTGAGTTTGCTTAAGCAAACCGCCAAATTTCTTTTGAGGATGCTTTTCATAGTATTTTTCACTGTAAAATTCTGGTTTGGCGCCAGGTAAACTAACCTTAGAGCAGGATGTTAAACCTAGTAATAAAAGAAATGCGAATAAAAAATATAAGCTCCTCTGGTAAGGATGAATTTCAGTGTATTGCTCACTTGAATTTAAATGCCGCTGCTTTAAATTAAGCTTACCTGCTGGTATTGAGAAATTTATTTTAAAAAACCTTGGCACAAAAACAATTTTATCTTTTTATTTTTGAAGCTGCTGCTATAAAATTAGGCTAGAGTCTATTTCTTCGAACCAAAGATAGTAAACTCTGAAGCTATCATTAAAATATTTAAGAACATGAAAGTCGGCAAACTAGCTATGCATAGATAATTCAAATGTAAAAATACAGCTAAACCAACTGCCAAAGTGATCGGAATGTTGATCAAGAACATCACTCCAAGTGCTACTTCGGTGTATTTAATCGCCTTAGCTACTAAAAAAGCATTAGGCAAAATCACTTCATCAAAAAAGTATAAATAAGGCTTGAAGATTACATCATCACGCAAAGTGGTAAAAAATACATCAGCTTGACTACCAAATGAAGGATCAGAAAACTTAGGCATGCCATTTAAAATAAAGATCAAGCCAATAACCCAACGTAAAACTAAAATATAGGCAAATAGTTTAGGTGTCATAACGTAAATTTTATACTAGCATGAGCACTAAAATATGTAGTTTCAGGTAGGATATTTTTAATAAATCGTTAAAAATATCAAATTAAGTTAGTTTAAAACCGCAGATTTTAGCACTTTGTTTTTCAATTAATACACAGAAACTGTCTGTTGTCTTACTTAATAATTTCACTCTGATAAACTTACGATCTTATGATGTAGGCATTAAGTTAGATTAGATAAGTAGCAAGTAAAATTGCGCAGCTTAATTACCCTTCATAGTCCATAATGTAAATCTTAGAGAAATTAAATAATAAGCTAGACTACAGGGCTCACCAACTCATTTAATTTACATAAAATTAGACTTTATATTAATTAAGCAGCAATTTACACACTAAAATATGCAAAAACTCAGCGTGCAAGTGAAATAAGAACTAAATATCTTGGTATAATATAATTAACTATGCCTAATATTGAAGAATTGTTTTCCGCAAACAAGGTACCTTTACCACCTAAAAAAGATCTTGAGATTCCTGAAGATTTAAAGAGTAACGTGGTAGTAAGCACTGTAGGTGGCTTTGTCGATACTATTTACAACTGGGCGCGCTCAAATAGCGTATGGCCATTGACTTATGGTACTTCATGTTGTGCCATCGAGATGATGTCGGTAGGTATGTCGAGATTCGATATTTCACGTTTTGGTTCTGAAGTTTTCCGTGCGACACCTAGGCAGGCAGACATGATTATTACAGCTGGTACTATCACCCGTAAAATGGCTCCAGCACTTATCAGACTCTATCAACAATTACCTGAACCTAAATATGTAATTGCTATGGGCGCTTGTACTATCACTGGTGGTATGTTCCACGATGCTCCTTCAGTTGTTCAGGGTGTAGATCGTATTATCCCCGTAGACGTGTATGTGCCAGGTTGCCCACCACGTCCAGAAGGTCTATTACATGGTTTATTTACATTACAACGTAAAATCCGTAAAGAAAAATTAGCTGAGCGCCGCGCGATTGCTAGGCACCATGAAGAGCACACTCGTGCAGTAGACGAAGAAACTGGTCTAATGATTGTGAGTGATGACGCGCATGGTGAGAAAAATGATACCAGCGATCATACAGCAACTAGTAAAGTTTAAACATTTATAGTTGAAACTAGTAATTAATCATAAGTAAAGTTATAATACTACTTTGAGAGCTTATATCAAGACCTAAAATTGGTTTTAGTATAAGACTTAAAATCAATAAGATATTTAAAAATGGCTGATATTCCTGTAAAACCTGGTGATGAACTTTTAGTTGCATTTTATGCACGTAAAAAGGCTAAAGCTGAGGGTAAAGACCCTGCTGAAGCTGAAAAAAAAGCTTTGATAGATTTTCTGGGTTATGACCCAGCGGCTAAAGCCGCGGAAGAAGCTGCTGCAAGTACAGACGCAGATGAAAGTGCTGAAATTGAAGAAGAAGTGGAAGTAGAACCACCACCGCCACCTAAAACACCTGAAGCTGTCTTATTTTTTGAAGAAGAAGGTACAGAAATCAAACGCGAAGAGCTTGGCACAGATAAAACTGGCACTTACATGTACGAAATCGCAGTCGAAGATATGGTTAGCACCTGCGTTAAGCTTAAGGAAAGCCGCAAATTCGATATCTTAAACTTCGCAACTGCTGTTGAACTTAAAAAAGGTTACCAGTATATTTTACGTTTAGAGAGTTCAGAGCACTTGGAAGCCATTATTCTAAAAGTGACTGTGCCTAAGACAGCGCCTCACTTACCAACTTTAACTAATATTTACGCTTCAGCTAACTGGCAAGAGCGCGAAGCATATGACATGATGGGTCTAATCTTTGATGGTCACCCTAATTTAGTTAGAATTTTGAATCCAGATAAATGGGAAGGTTACCCACTTAGAAAAGATTATATTCAACCTATTGATGGTTTAAACAAATCTATTTCAGCATTTAGAAAAGATGTAAGTATCGTCACTCACAGATAGGCAAATTTAATTTTATCAAGTAGAGCTTTTATTTACATATACTTCAACGTCTACTTAAACTTGACTAATAAAATTTAAGCTTTCTTACCTTTTGCGCTCTGGGATTTAGTTTTCATTAATAATAATTAATTTAATTAAGCTATACATACTATTATTGTTATACATTAGAGTGCAAGTCAGCTTAAGTAGGCAAACACCTACCATTAGCTTACCTATGGTCAGATAGCAGTCAGTGAAAGGCTTACTAAATTTCAAATATTTGAATTCTGCTCACTAAGAACCTTACAAACAGATTCGTGAAGCACTTAAGTAAGTGCCGCTTATGTTAAATAAAGGTTAAAAAGCGATTATAAATATGTTGTAGAATAGGTTTTAAGAAACTTTTTTATCTATCTTTAGTTGTTTCAACAATGGCGTTGAAGCTAAACAAACTTCAGGCAGATATTCATATTAATAAGGGGGCAAGTTTTATGAACAAAATGTTAATAGCTTTATGGAGCGATTTTAAAAGGACTTTGAAATATATTAGATTTTTCATATAGTGATAGCTGGCATGAAGATGTCGACAAAATTTCTTCTAAAGTTTAGTTATCAGATTTTCATCGTATTTTTACAAAATATATAAAGATAATTAAAACTTAGGTGATTGCCTGCATGCTCAATCCGAATAATCTATAATTAAAAAAGTCCACATATATGGGCCCGTAGCTTAGTTGGTAGAGCGCCTCGTTTGCACCGAGGAGGTCGGGTGTTCGAATCACCTCGGGTCCACCATTTTAAAAATAAAAAGCGTCCATCAGGGCGCTTTTTATTTTTGTATACCTAGTAGATTCGACGTTGACCTGAATATCTAACCTCCAAGTAGAGGAGGAAGGGTATGAAGGGAGATGCCAGCTAAAGTAACACTGCGCACGCTAAAATACCCTGAACAGCAAGCAAAAAGCATCGCTTTTTGTGCAGCTAGATCACCTCGGGTCCACCATTATTATTAAAATAAAAAGCGTCCATCGGGGCACTTTTTATTTTTGTATAACTAGTAGATTCGACGTTGATTTGAATATTTAACCTCCGAGCAAAGGAGGAAGGGTATGAAGGGAGATGCCAGCTAAACTACCACTGCGCAGACTAAAGTACCCTGAACAGCAAGCAAAAGCTTTGCTTTTTGTGCAGCTAGATCACCTCTAGACTACTGATTGATGAAATTCTACTTAGTTTCATTAATAAATAAACACTCTTTAATACAATCAAAAATTTTAGAGAACTCTTTAAAGTCCTTAGTTGTACCATTCTCACAAAGCCAGTCAGCCAACCTTACCTTATACTGATCATCTAATTTTCTAATTCTTACTTCTAATTTAGAAGCATCTGGTATAGATTCCCTGTATAAACCTTCTAATTGTAATCCATCTCTAGCTGTTTCTATAGTTTCATTGGAAAACAAGTTCTCTATGCCTTTTTTGATGAAGTGACTACTCATCTGATCAATTGCTCTTTGAAATAAAATCGGATTTTCAGCTGGTTCTGATTCATTTTTTGCTTTTTTAACATCACAGTCATGCAACACTAGAATTCTAGAGTTTAAGCGCTGAGAACGTAACAGTCCCTTATATATATTAGTTAAGTTGGCAGAGCCGTCACCACAAATGATCTCAATATCCTCTATTCTATTAAAGTTCAGTAATTCTGCAGCCTTCTCTATATATTGCTTATCTGTTTTACCTTCAACATATAATTTAGGTAAATTGGTAGTATCCATGATTAACTTTTCTTGACTGTTTACTTCTCGATAACGCTTCTTAGTATTAGAATATTTCTTAAAAATTAGTTCGAGAATATTCATCTCTTTATATTCTTCTTTTTGAACTCTAAAAATTCTTTTCCCCTCTTCAGCGACATCTGGCTTAAATAGTTCATAAAACTCAGCAGAATTTGGAGCTAATGCAATTGATGATATTGAGTGAGTTATAAAGATGATCATTATCCCCCTTTTAATAAAGTGCTTATCAAGTATTTTATAAAATGCTTGAGTTAATGAAGGATTGAAATTTGCATCATATTCATCTAAGACTATAACTTTAGGTAAGTTACTAGGGTCATTAAATAAAGTTCCAGTAATAAGCGATAATATTGCTTTTTCTCCAGTGGATAAATCTGATATATTTCTTGGCTCTTGATAATTCAAAGAGCCATCATTATTTATTGGATATATTGCTACTTCATGATTTAATACACCATTACATATATCGAAATTTCCTCTAAATCTATATGCTAGATCAAGATCTTTAAGTACAGAGTTCAATTCTTCCCATGGAGCTTGACCTAGAATTGACGAATCGAAAATTTCTGGTTTAAATGAATATTCTTTTTGTTTTTCAACTTTATCAAAAGCAAATAAATGGAAATTCTTAGATATTTCATCATTAAAAATATCATCATCAGAAATATTTATATTATCAGGAAGAGACCTTTCGAATTCCTCCCTACTCAGAAGATTAAATTTTTCTTGTCCAAATTTTTCAATCAATATATTTTTAATATATTTTATCTGCCTTGACCATCTAATTGAACCATCGTTATCCTTTGGAGTTAATTTACTGCTTTCATACCAGTTCCAGATCATATCTTTAGTACGATTAATCTGTAACACATCTGTTTGACGAAAATTATTTAAATTTACACTCTCTATAAAAGAACGAACAATCACTTCACCCATACCAAAATCTTTTCCATTTAACTTAACTGTTGCCTCGATACGTAATGATCTTTTCTGGTGCTGTTGATGTGCAATAATATCTGCTAGTTGAGATTTACCACTTCCATTTACACCTGACAAAATTACCAAGTCACCCGACAAAGTAGTCTCAAATCCAGTAATAAATGATTTATAAGATTTGTTTAATTTAATTGTGAGTTGATGCATTAATTAATATATTTTACATACTTTAGCAGCAAGAGATCAGGTCTAAACTTAGCATTAAATAATAGTTTTATTATATATTTTCAAACGTTAAAAGTATACATACATATAAACAGTCTCGTTAAAAGTCACTATACACCCTCATACCAAC
This sequence comes from uncultured Gammaproteobacteria bacterium, assembly GCA_964438425.1. Taxonomy (GTDB): domain Bacteria; phylum Cyanobacteriota; class Vampirovibrionia; order LMEP-6097; family LMEP-6097; genus CAYTKM01. The sequence continues at coordinate 17,234 of CAYTKM010000002.1, read as the reverse complement.
TTCCACGCCCTTTACCACGCAAAGCCAAATGGTTTTTCTCAAGCAGAGATTTGAAGTGCTCTTTTAAGGTATTACGGCTAACCCCTGTAAGCTTGATCATATCTGCCATAGTTACACGACCGTGCTGCTTTACTTGGTCTAAAATCTTTAAAGATAGCTCTGGCAGATTAGCTAAAATTATTTTTTCGCGCTCTACCTTTTTATATAAATTTTGTGTTTGTTTCAGTAAAATTCTTAAAAAATATAAAACCCAAGGCTCCCAATTAGGAGAATTTGATGGTATAGTCCCTTGAGTTTGACGTAAAGCCAAATAGTAACCTTCCTTATTCTTTTCAATCACACTTTCAAGTGAACTATATGGAACGTAAGTATAACCTGCACGCAACAGTAGCAAAGTGGTTAAGACTCTACTCAAACGACCATTTCCATCTTGAAAAGGATAGATTTCTAAAAACACTACAGTAAAAATTGCAATAGCTAGTAAAGGATGTAACAATCTATTTTCTAAAGTATGATTGACCCAGTCTATAATTTCCTTCATTAAAGCTGGAGTCTCAAATGGTGTTGAGGTTTCAAAAATAATGCCAATTTGCTTGCCTGCTTGATCAAAAGCTGCAACACTATTTGATGAAGTTTTATACTTACCACGATGACGGGTATCTTTTTGACTATATTTAAGTAGATCACGGTGTAATTGTTGAATATGATTTTCATTAAAGTGAATATCTTCTCAAGCCTGAAATATCAATTCCATCACTTCAGCGTAACCAGCCACTTCCTGTTCATCTCTGGTATCAAAATGGTTGATCTGTAAGTTTAACAACAATTTTTCTATATCACGGTCAGATAACTTACTACCTTCGATACGGGTTGAAGAACCTATACTTTCAATAGTTGCAACATGTTTTAATGCATTTAAACGCTCAGGAGCAAGTGTACCTAATGCTCGCCAAGCACCTTTGAATTCATCGATTTGTGTAATAAGGTTAAGAATTTCACTAGAAATTTTTAATGTATCTGTGTTTATCACATAATCATTTATACACCCATTTTCACCTATTTATCAACCCCTTCACCCATAAACACACCCAATTGCACCCATTTATTTGGAAGTTGAGCTCTTAATAAATTATATTAAGTACTTGATCTATATTTTTAAAGCCATTATTCCCTTAACTGAAGATGCTTTTCTTACTTCTAATACAAATGATAATTCAGCCAATAGTGAGATTATTAAACCTAACCATAGTATAAAAGTATATACTCCTGAATATTCAGCTAAGGATCAACGAGTTATAGAAACAGGAAACAGTGGGTTGCAGCATAACCAACGGGTTACAGAAAAGGCTCTACTCGCCACGGCTATTATAAAAAATGAACCCCAAAAAAAAGTAGATAAACATCTTACTAACCTATTAAAACACTTAAGCCATAAACTAAGGTAAAACATAACTCAGTATGTAAAACCACTAAAATGAACAATATTTAATATTAAAGCACCTGTCTAACTTGCATAGACCAAGAAAAGTTGCTATAATATTTATTATAAACAAATTTACAAATTCAACTTAGAGCTCGAAAGCTCTTTTTTTATGCTTATTTTTCAATGCTTTTATGTTTAATCCATAAAGATTACAGAAAATAATCAGAACTACTAACTTAGAATAATTTTCTAAATTATTCTAAAAATTAGAAAATTATTCCAAAAAATCATAAAATTTAGAATAATTTTATAGAAAATCGAATAATTTGTAATTATTTTCTAGGTTAATATCTCAGATTTTCTAGTTACTTGATAGATAATTATCAATAGCTTGCTTAGTTTTTAAATCTACACCATTAAAAAAAGTGCTTCTAGGTTTTTGATTATCTCTGGCTATAGTACTTGATTCAAGTTCATGTTGAGGACTAATAAATTTAGGCATTCTTATACTACCTTTTAAAGTGCCTATAAAATCGTTTTGAATGTTAAGGCCACGAGAATTTTTATCATCTAAAAAAATATGTTCGAAAAGTTGCCTAGGGTGAGTAAACTTGTTTTGGGATACCTCTGGTAAATTTGCAGCGAGTTTAGAATCATTTCTAATAATAGTTATCTGCTTAGTATCTTCAGCCACTTTTAAAGTGAAGTCTAGTTTAGTATTATCATCCTCATTTCTAGCTAAGCCAGCTTCATCGTTCAGATAATCTATTAGTATATTACCTTCATTATCTAAACTTAGCTTTAAATCATGTTGATGACCAAATGGTATCATGTCATTATTATCAAGTATATTAGTTAAGCTAACTTTTGTACTATCTGAGATAATATTCTTTAATAGATTAAACATAGTAGGTGAAAGATTTTGATGCTCATTTAAAAACTGCTTTTCAGCTTTAAATTTATTCACTAAATCATCAATAGTACTATTATTAATATCATGAGACTTTACTTCATTCATATCTTTAGTAACTAAATCTACTTTACGCGTATAAGAAGCTAAAGCCGAGTTTATTTTTTGATTATATAAATTAAACTCTTCAGCGTTAAAAAAGTTTTGGTTATCAAACTTTACTATGTTATTTCTAATAGCTCTTTTTAATTCTAAAGCCTTGTTAATACCAATTCCTGTCGACATCTGGTCAAGCTTGCCTAATAATTTTTTTTCTAGCTTACGATTACTAGGTTTAAGATCTTTGATGTCAGGAAGCGGGCTATTTGACATAGCTGTTATCTCACTGCGAAGTTTAGCTTCATGACTTTTTAAGTCAGCAGTTTTAGAAAATGAGCTTGACTTAGGTATAAATGCCTCAACATTTTTTTGATCTGGCTGAATATAATTTTTAGCATCAGATTTATTAAAAGCTTTTATAAACTCTGGTGCATGAAAGTATAGACGACGAAATGTTTCCACGGTGTCTTATTTTAACCCATTGATACAATTTAATTATTAAGTTTTATAGAATATAAGTGAACCAGGTCTTAAACCACCAACCCTCCTAATATCTTATTACCTTAAACTATATTTTATTAAATAGCATTAAGTTTCAACCTATAATAGCAGAGCATCATGGTACTTAAGCCGCAATGCAAAGCTCAAAATTTAATTATAAAATTTATAGCAAACTTAGTCTTACCCTTACTTTACTTCTCTAATAAAATCCTGAACTACTTGATAGCTATTAGGATCTAAACCATCATAGAAGGTTCGATATAAAGTCTTTAAACCACTTTCACTGGTTTTTAGGATACTGGTAGATTCTAGCTCGCGGTTAGGTTTAATAAAATTAGGCAGGCGCGCGCAACCAGCTAAAATATTTATTAGATCATTCTCCTTCTCAAGCCCCGCATGCATTAAGAATATATGCTTAAAAAGATACAGAGGGTCATTATAGTTTTTGGCACTTGCATTATCTGATAATTTAAAAAGAGAATTGTTTTTCAGCACAGTAACTGAACCTGTTTTTTTAGATACTTTTAAAGTCATATCTATTTTAAGTTGCTCATCAACTGATCTTAAATTTAGTTCACTATCTAAATAAGCAATCGCTAAATCACCATTTTTGAGAGCACTTAGTTTTATAGTATGGTAATGCCCACCAGGAATAGTATTTGATAGATCACGTGGATACTTTAGTACAATTTCTTGGTTATCAGCCAGAATACCATTTAACAAATTAAACATCGCTTTAGATATTTGCTGGTGATGATTAGTATAGTCTAGCTCAGATGCTAAAGCGCTCTTAAATTTATTTAGTTGGGTTGAAGTCAGCTTAGTACCTTCAACAGTCAAAGAATTAGCTATAATCTTATCTACCTTTAAATGATAAGTCTCTAGAGCTTGTTTAATATATGATTGCCTAAGGTAATTTTCAAGTTTATTTACAGGTGCAACCAGACCTTCGGCATTATAAGCAAATCTCAAACTCTTTTTAAGAATATTATCAGAGTCTAAAAATGAATTTATAGTGAGCTTATGCATTAAATTAAGATACAAAACTTTATTTTTGTCTTCAAGTATTTTATTTTCAGTTAAAGTTACTTTATGCTGAGATAAATCACAAATCTTCTTTCTCAACTTAGCTTTATAATCAGCTAAATTTTTCGAAATAGCATGATCTTGTAAAAGTGGGAAAAAATCTTCATCCACCGTACTATCCACTAATTTAAAGGTTTCACAAAAGACTTGATGCAAAAGCTTCATAAGACTATTTTAGTTCTTTGATAGACTTTATTGTTTATTTTTTAGACTTATGTAGATATCAGATTTCCTTAAGTGATTCATAGTTAAGGTCATTAATCTAATGAAATATAAAATACATCAATAAAAAAGCCCTTCAGTAATAACTGAAAGGCTTTTTAATTTAGTCTTTAAGCTATAAAACTAGGCAGCTACAGGCTCAAGTTCTAAGATATCGTTGCCAGCTTTAGCAGCTTCGAAGTTCTCATTTACTTTTTTCCAGTCTACCATTTTCCAGAAAGCATTAATAAAATCTGGACGACGGTTTTGGTGCTCTAGGTAATAAGCGTGTTCCCATAAATCTAGTACCATCAATGGTTTTTTACTAGAGTTCATAAGGCAGTTATCCTGATTAGCAGTGTTTTCGATACTTAATTTACCAGATGATGGCTCAACCACTAACCAAGTCCAACCACTACCAAATAAAGTAGCCGCTTTATTACCATATTCTTCTTTAAAGCTCTCAAAGCTACCGAAATCAGCAGTAATTTGTTCAGCTAAAGCGCCTTCTGGCTTTTCAGTACCATTTGGAGTCAAAATGCTCCAGAATAGAGAGTGGTTATAATGACCACCACCATGATTGATAGCAGCTTGTCTTTTCTCTTCTGGGAAATCTTTTTTCATAAGATCAGTTAATAACTGCTCTAAAGGCATATCTTCTTTACCAGTGCCTTCTAAAGCTTTATTTAACTTATCTACGTAAGCTTGATGATGCTTACCATAGTGGAAATCCAATGTTTCTTTTTTGTAGTTTGGCTCAAGCGCGTCTTGAGACCAAGGTAATTCAGGTTTTTTATGTGCCATGATAATTTTCTCCTTATTTTTGGCTTGATATGTAAGCTAACTTTAAATCTTTAGTATTTATAATCGTATAAATTACAAATTTTTAGCTTTTAAATAAGACTAAAGCATAGTTCACATCAAATGTAAATATAAGCCTGAGTATCATTTAAAGTGATGATCATTTTATTAGTAAAATTCCTTAAAATAAGACTAATACAGCGATCCAAAACTTTAGTAAATATTCAAGATTACATTTATAATTATAAAACTTCTAAGTTGCAGACTCTTAATTGAGAAGCATTCGCAACTGTGATTATTTGAGCTGAAAATAAACACAGGTTAAATATAAAAACACGCCAGTAAAATAAATTACCAGCGTGTTTCTAATTTATACTTAAGCTTAAAGCTTTATTTAAGCGGTATATAGACTTTTAATTTTCAAGCACTTATGAATTAATAAACATCAATTTATTTATTAAAAACTGACCTAAAAAACACAAGTCTAAAGCTTAATAACAAGTCAACTAAGCGTTAGCAGGTTCGTTGAAGTATTCTTTCAAACCTTCATCAGTAGTTTTCATACCTTTAGAACCTTCGTTCCAGTTTGCTGGGCAAACTTCACCATTTTTCTCGAAGAACTGAAGTGCTTTAACCATGCGTACAGCTTCATCAACATTACGGCCAAGTGGTAAGTTGTTAACTACTTGGTGTTGTACCATACCATCTTTATCGATTAAGAATAAACCACGGTAAGCGATGCCAGCACCTTCTACTAATACGTCATACTTCTCAGAAATTTCTTTATTAAGATCTGAAACTACAGCATACTTAACACCCTGGATACCACCATGTGACTTAGGTGTGTTTAACCAAGCGTGATGTGAAAACTTAGAATCTACACTTACACCGATAACTTCTACATCAAGCTTATCGAATTCAGCAATTTTCTCTTGGAATGCGTGCAATTCAGTAGGGCACACGAATGTGAAATCTAATGGATAGAAAAATAAAACAACATATTTTTTACCTTTATAGTCACTTAATTTAATAGTTTTAAACTCAGTGCCGTTTACTACTGCATCAGCTTGAAAATCTGGTGCTTCTTTACCAACTAATACTCCCATGTAAATCTCCTTTATTCTATATTTTACAATTGAGTCGCGTTAAATTTAACGCTAAAGTGGTCTTTAAGTTAATCACTTTTTAGATCTAAGGGTATGAAATTCAAACCTCGAAACCTAGTTAGAGTGAGCTAATTTAACTACCAAGACAAATTATAACAAGATGAATGCAGATTTTCAGCTTTATCTTTAGATTTTTGTAAAGTATTATATTAACTAATATCTTAAAGCTATATTTCAGCAAAAAAGCTTTAAAAGCTATGATTAATTAAGCTTAGACTTAAATAACTACTATACTCTTAAATTAATTTAGGTTAAATACCAGCTCTAATCTAAAGCTAATTAATTATCCACAAGTGGCTTCATAGTAGGAAAGGCAATTACATCACGAATCGAAGCTGAATCTGTTAAGAACATAGCTAGCCTATCTATACCTAACCCCATACCGCCTGTCGGTGGCAAGCCATATTCAAGAGCCGTAATAAAGTCAGCATCATACACGTGCGCTTCATCATCACCATCTTCTCTTTCCTGCACTTGCTCTAAAAATCTTTCTTTTTGATCTTGCGGGTCAGTTAGCTCAGTAAAAGCGTTTGCGGTTTCACGTCCATAAATAAATAATTCAAACCTTTCTACAAAACCTTGCGCGCGCTTATCCGGGTCACGATGTTTTTTAGCTAGTGGAGACACTTCAATCGGGTAATCATAGATAAAAGTAGGCTGAATCAGTGTTTCTTCAACATGCGCTTCAAAAGCTGTATTTAATTCTTTACCATAAAGCTCCTTGCCAGTAGCTTTTTTAACAGCATCAAACATTGAGATACGCTCAAATTTAGGCTCAAAGTCTAAATCTGTACCCTGATATTCAAATTTATAAGCACCTAAGACTTTTTTAGCGATAACTCTTAACATATCTTCTGTTAAGTTCATCATACCTTCAAGGTCAGTATAAGCTTCATAAAGTTCGATTGAAGTAAATTCAGGATTATGTTTAATCGAAATACCTTCATTCCTGAAAATACGACCGATTTCATAAATTTTCTCGAAACCACCTACACTTAAACGCTTTAAATGTAATTCAGTAGCGATTCTTAGATACATATCCATATCTAAAGTATTATGGTGGGTAACAAATGGTCTAGCCGCCGCGCCACCAGCTTCAGAATTTAAAATCGGTGTTTCGATCTCTAAATAACCCAGATTATCTAAATAGTTACGCATCTCACGCACTATAAGTGCTCTTTTACGTAACTTCTCTTTAGAGTCAGGGTTTACAATTAAATCTAAGTATCTTTGGCGGTAGCGCGTTTCTACATCAGCGATACCCAGACGACGACGTTTACCTTCAACTATTTCAGGTAAAGGTAATAAGGTTTTAGCAAGCACCGTAACTTCTTCGATGTTCATCGTGAGTTCACCTCTAGGCGTGCGTCTAAGTGGACCTGTAACGCCGATGATATCACCTTTATCTAGGTTATCAAGAATCTTTTGCAGCTCGGGAGCGCGCGTTTTAGCATCACTAAAGAGCTGAAGTTTGGCAGAATCATCTACTAAATCAACAAACATCCAGTCATTACGCTGATTATGCACGCGACCACAGACAGTAGCGGTAAAATCAGCTTCAGTGCTATCAGCGAGATCTTTAAACTTTTCTTGCAGCTGCTGGTTGGTATGAGAGCGTTTAAACTCATATGGGTACGGGTTAATACCCATACTTTTTAAATTTTCTAACTTAGCTAATCTTTGTTCTTTAAGATTGCTAGTATTTTCTATCGTTTCTTTCGTATTAACCATTATCTACCGCTGTTACAATCGCTGGTTCACCATCGATTATACCAATTCCAGTTATCACAAAACCACCATTCATTCCTTCAAGTTCAGGTTCCTGATCAATGCCCGCCCTAAAAGGTTTAGATAATGATACATTAGGCTCATAACCTAAAGTTCCAGGAGGATCTTGAGTAGGGTCTACTACACCTTCTATAACTTCCACTTGTTCTTTAGTCCATGGATTCATCATTTTTTTAGTTGCTGATTCACGAAGATCATACGCTGATTCAGGGATTCTACCACCTGTATCTACAGCTGCAATCTGCACGTTAGATGCTAATGCCTGCGCTGATGCTACGACCTGCGCGTTTTTAGCTTTATCCTGCGCTTCCATTAAGTTAGGAATCGCGATAGTCGCTAAAATACCGATAATGATTACTACAACCATCAATTCAACTAGAGTCAAACCTGATTGTGATCGAACATATCTAAAAGTGCTAGTTTTCATAACTTAAAAAAATCATATCACGAAGCCTGGCTTTAGATAAGTAGATTTAGATCTCTTTTTTATAAAGCCTGGTCTTAACATTAGCGACAGCTGCCGTATCCTTTTAAAGTAATTTACTACTTAATACTATTAATTTCATGATTAAACATACTTAAGACAGCTATGTCTTTAACTAAGTAACTAAAACTTTAAGCACTAACAGCCAGCAAGTCAACATAATAACCACTCTTTAATCTAAGTTCATTAATATAAATAATTAAGTAAGCACTTTAATTTTAATTTACTAAAATTAGCTTATTTAGGGTAGGTGGGTAAATGAGTAAGAATTTAAACGATTCTTTAGACAGTATTTTGCATGAATTGCATAAAACTGAGCTAGAATTTTCTAAAAAATTTCATACTATAGAGCAGGAAGTAACAACGCACAGCAAGATCTTAGATTATATGCTGGGTTTTTTATCATTAGACCAGGATAAAATTCTTGCCATCCAAAACGAAAATCAGTATTTCAATGGTAAAAAGTCAGCTAAACCAGCTCAATTTATCGTAAAACTTGAAAATCGACTGGATTTTATCAAAGATAAGCTTAAACAGAAATTCGAAGTGACTAACTACGATGATGTATATGATAAAAACGCTAAACAGCGTTTAATTTTAGAAATTAATGAATTTGTAATCAGATTAAGACTAATTTTACTTAAAGATCAAGTTAATTTAAATGAAGACCCTATAAAAACACTTTTGCAGGCAGTAGCCAGTCGCTTTAAAAGCTATGTCGATTGCGAAGCCAGTACAATTGAGATTAAAAACTCAGATCAACAGCTAAAATACTTAAATGACCTCTTTACAGGTAGCATGTACCAGGGAAAACATAGCGAAAAACTAATTAAACATACTTACGAAATTTTAACTACTATTATTGATGAATAATGAGCTTAAAAAACTAAAAAAACTTAAGTCACCTGGTGGATGAATATTATTTCGGGTATAAACAATATAATCACGGGTATAAAACTTTAAGAGATAGAAATGTATAGTTTTCTATCCAGTTTTAGTTTAAATACTAAATTTTAGGTGTGGCATGGCAAGCAAAGAAACAGCTCATACTATTGAAGGTCTATCTGATCGTATTGATCATATGGAACAGCACCTTCATACCAATTTCACCAGAATTAATGACCAATTAGATAAGCAGTCAAAGTGCTTAGTTGAACTAACGCAGGCTATTAAAGAAAATAATAAAATAAGCTCTGATCAAAACTTATTGCAAACTAAAAGAGTTACAGATAAACGTCAGCAAAGTGAAAGAATTAAAGAAGAGCTGTACCTGCATATGGGTATTTTATATAGTCCAGAAAACCAAAAGAGTCTAATCGGGCGTGAAATTGAAGAGTTTTTAGTTAGAATGCGCTTACTTTTACTTAAAAACCGTATTAATTTAGCTGCAAGTAAGCCAAGTATCATTCGTCAGCACTTATTAAGTCGCTTTCCAAGTCTGCAAAACGGTTTTGAGAATTTATCTGCCTTAGAAAAAGACCAAATTAAAAATATCAATAACTTGTTTACTTCTAATGTTTATAACGCTACTTACACTAAAGAATTGATTAAGCATTTAAATGGTATTTTACTTAATTGGTAATCATAGACATAAAAGCAGTTTAATTAAAGTATAGCTAGCTGTTAGGATTGCTCAATGTAAAAGTGATTTTTACACTAGGTATTTAGTAAGGAGTTAAAAACTTCAAATTTTCAAATAATGATTATCAGCTAGACTCGGGTTTAATTTACGCGCGAAATAATCGGTGATTTGGTTGAAGCTAAAGCAACTTAAAAAGATCATTAATGCTGGAAAAGCTATTAAATAAGTGTGCGTGCGTAAATACTGAAAAGCATCGCCAGCAAGTGTGCCCCAGCTGGTCTCAGGTGGCGTTAAACCCAGCCCAATGAAACTTAAAGTACTCTCTGACAGAATGGCTCTGGGGATAATAAAGCCTAGGGTAACTAAAATTAGTGCTGCCGAGTTAGGAATTAAGTGCTGCGTGAGTATTTTAAAATGACTTTGTCCGATTAGCTTTGCAGCAAAGACAAACTCCTCTTGCTGCAACTTCATAATCTCCGCGCGCGTAACGCGCGCAATTTCCATCCAGTTTATTAAACTAAGCCCGATCACAATCGAGATCGCTGATTGATTAAAAGCTAGCGCGATAATACTCAAAATCAGTAAGTCTGGCAGCGAATAAATAAAATCTATTAAACGCATAATCCAGAAATCAAAGCCTTTACCTAGATAAGCAGCGAGCGATCCTAAACTAACTCCTATTAAAGAAGCGGTTAGCGCCGTAAAAAAGGCTATCGATAAACTGGTGCGCGCACCTTCAAGTAAGCGCGCAGCTAAGTCCCGCCCTAGCGGGTCTGTACCAGCTATGTGCTTTAAACTTGGAAAGTCTAAAGCACTCTCAGCGTTCATATGACTAAAGTCTAAAGCAAAACTATCAGGTAGTATAAACTGTATCAAGGCAGCTATACTGATCAAGATTAAAAAAGCTATAGAGAAGTAAGGCAAATTTAGTATTTAAAACCGTTATCACGCAAGTGAATGCTAGGCTCAACATCAGGTTGTTGCATATCACCAGCTACCACCTCAGCAAGTACGATCACATGATCAGCTGATTCCATCTCAGAAACATATTTACATTCCAGATACGCTACGCAATCTTTTAAAATTGGTACATTAGTTTCCTTGCGTTCAATATCTAAACCATTGAAAACACTTTGTCCCTCTTCAGGGTCTTTGAAAAAAGCGCTCATAGTTTTAGAATTTTCTTTCCCCATAATATTTAGCACTAAATTTTTACTTTTTTTCAGTAATTCTAAGTGAATTTCACGTTTTTTATTAAAAGCTATCGTGATCATCGGCGGCTCGAAACCTGCTTGCTGAACCCAACTAGCCAAGAAACCCACTTCTTTACCATCAGCGGCTAAAGAAACGATATTTAAGCCTCCAGGGATTCTACCAAGTGATTTGCCTACATTTTTATCAGAAGTTGTTACAGTCATATTTTTATTTTAACAGGCTTACAAAGCTTGCCAACGCATCTAAATAAGTGCTAAGATCAAATAGCTCAATATAATACGCTTAAAAGCACTATCTTTTATGGATCCACTTAATACTAAATCTACCGGTAACCTAGCTAATGAAAGAGCTATTATAAAAGCCAGATCAGTAGATTCACCTAAAAGATCAAGTGTTACTAATTTGGTAAATTCTGAGGTGAATTTAGCATCATGTGAAAAAAGTCTAAATAAGACACCGAAAGCTCAAACAAATATTACTACTAAATCTACGCAGGCTACTAAAGCAAGCCAGCTTAAGAATTTACACTTACCTGCCAGACGCGTGCGTCCCAATGCAACCAAGCCTAGTAAAAAAATTAAAAAAAGCCAACTTAGAAAAAAAGCTTTAGTAAAACAAGACAAATTACATCAAGCTGCTAGAAAAGACATCATAGCTAAAGAAAATGAACTTATAAATAAGATGAAGTCAGGTAAACTATATATGTTTTTTGCTAATCCGACTTATGTGGCTGATGGTGACATGATCGGTAAAACTGCTTATCCTTTAACTAGATTCATGTCGAGTACTGATAATGATACTAAGCTAGCAGAAGTGCCTATACATGTAGGTTTGGCTTTTAAATATGAAGATCCGATCACAGGCAAGTCTAAAGTGGTCTTCGACGATCTAGATTTCAGGTTAGCTGAAGATGGTTCACCTAGTTTAAAGCCTAATTTAGAGTACGCCAAGCTAAACTCAAAACAAGCGAGTAGTGATACTAATTTAGCTAAGGGTCGAGTAGAATACTGGAGCGAGCAACATACGTCAGGAGAGTTTATCGAACTGGGTGATTTGAAAGATCCACGCGCATACCATCAACAACTTAAAGCTGACGCTAAAAATACCAATATAGAATGGTCTGCTAAAAAGATTATGATTCTAGGTGTAAGTGAGCTAATACCTGAAAAATTATTTAAAGCGATTTCAGGTAATAAATCTCTGCCTGAACCAATTAAAAGTGTTTTAGACAACTTAGGTGCTAAAGCTAAGGCTGGCATGGTTGAAGCTACTTCTAAGCCAGATAGTGTCTCACAGATATGCTCAGAGTATGCTTGCATGCGAGCTGAAGAGCTATTACCCGACTTACTTAAAAATATAAATGATGCTTTAAAGAGTCCTAATAAAATTCGCGAGCAAGTATATAAAGCGCTAGCTCAGCCTGAGACTTTTAGGCTGGATACTTAATGTGTAAATTTACATGAGGCTCTTTACATAGATTTAGAAAAATTTTATAAAAAAGCCTTTATTTTATAAAATTTTTCTAAATTTTACGCATATTTAGAATTTTTTTCTAATATTATATTTTTAAGTATGGAAAATAGCCTTTAAAATATTAAGCTCGATCTACTAGGTATTTAGATTAAGTCAAATCAATAATAAGTGCTAGCTAAAAACTAGTGAATGAAGTTAAAGCTAAGAAGAATATATAGATCCATACAGCAGAACATTAAGCCTGATTAAGATTATGTTAAGTTAAATTCTTAATAAAATGTTATAATTTGTATAGCAGGCCGTTCTCATAGACAGGTCAGCAGGTTATTACTAATAATTTCGCTTAAAAAGTGAATAGTAAATTAAGGAATAACACATAAATAAAGCTAATGGAGTAAGTTATCAGTATCTCTGGTTTAAAATTACCAAATTTTCCGCAACTAAGCAAACTTAAGCCTCTTAAGTCGCTTGGAAAAAAATTTAAACGTATATTTAACGTAAAACACTTATCTAAAAATTTTTCAAGTGAAGCTAAGCGCAAACAAGCTAGTGAGCTAGCTAGTGATAACAGTCAGCTTTTAACAAGCACTAAAAAGACGTATACACTACCAGTTATAAGCGATACCAAGGATTTTGAAGACAAAATTAAGCCTAATCAACTATATATCTGGGCAAGCTCACCGCAAAAATCCTCTAAGCTTGAATTTGATCCAGCAGACTGGTTTGAAAAGTTCACCTATAAAGCGACACGTGGTTTTTCAGAAAAAGTTACTAATCAAGATGATTTAGCTGCTCCAGTTCATGCTGGCATTTTAGTTAAGAGTAAAGACCCGCAAACTAAAAAAGATGAAACTGTGTTTATAGATTTAGACTGCCGCTTGACACCGATAGATATGAGTGCACCACTTGAAACCATGAAAAACATTAAACAAAATGGTCTAGCTGATTTAAGTATGAAAATTGAAAATATGGATGAACGTATTGAGCGTTTTCAGGAGCGCGGTTCAGTTTTAACAGTAGTTCCAGTCGGCAAGCTAGCTGACTCAGAGCAATTCATCAACGAGCAGCGTGCGCTAAAAGACTCTGATGCTATCACCTGGTCTCCGCGTAATATTCTAAACCTGGGTGCAAGCAAAGTACTTGAAGGTGTAAAAAATAAAGTACCTCATGAAAAGCTATCTACTTTTAATAAAGTTAATATCCCTAACTTAAACCCAGGTACAGATTTTGTTAAAAATATTTTTAGTAGATTACCTAAAATTCAGACTAATCGTTTAAATAAAATCTTTAAGAATTCTGGTCAGGAAAAGCAGATTAAAAATATTTGCTCTCAGTATGTTACCGCTCAAGCAGCTCAAGTACTAGAAAAAGCTGGTCATGGCGAAGAGTTCGCTGATCTGTCTACTAAAAATTATTTAGTTAGTCCAGCTGGCATGCTAGATAGACTGCTTAATATTCCTGAAATTCGCAAACAAAGTTTTATTAGTAAATTTAGTTAAAAATTAGTTTAGAGTTTTAACCCTTAACTTTATTTTTAGTTATGAACTGGCATTTCAGGTAATCTAAAACTAATATTTTCATCTTTTAAAGTCAAATCTTCTAATATTTTCATACTTTTCAGGTCAGCAACACTCTCACGGTAGTTTTCAAGTAGTTTGCCTATAAGTTGATCTACCAGCAGTTCAGGCGCTGATGCGCCTGAACTGATACCGATAATTTTTTTATGATGAAGCTGAATTAGATTAAATTTATCTGGATCGCTGACCAGTTCAACTGGCGTGCTGAGTTCTTTAGCCAGTTCAACTAACCTTAAAGTATTAGATGAATTACGGCTACCTATAATCAAGATCAAATCACAAAGCTTACTAAGTTCAGCCACTGCATCTTGGCGGTTTTGGGTGGCGTAGCAAATATCATCAGCCTTAGGTAAAGAAATTTGTGGAAAGCGCTCTTTTAGAGCAGTAATAATTTTAGAGGTATCGTTTAAAGATAAAGTTGTTTGAGTGCACAAAACCAGCTCTTGATCTGTAAGTTTACTAGCGTGCTTATCAATATCTTGCACTTCTTCTATTAAAAAGATTTTTTCTCGCTGCGCGTGTCCTAGTGCGCCCACTACTTCCTGGTGGCCTTTATGACCGATATAAACGACTAATTTATTTTCTTGCATAGCTTTTGCTATTTCACGGTGTACTTTAGTTACGAGCGGGCAGACTGCATCAAGAATAGTTAGATTTTTTCTAGCTTCTGCTTCTGCGATCACTTGTGGATCTGTACCATGCGCAGATAAAATTAACACCGAATTCGGTGGCACTTCGCTGATATCTTCTACGAAGATTACTCCTCTGTTTATAAAATCATTGACCACGTGATGGTTATGTACAATTTCATGTCTTACATAAATCGGCAAATCATATAGGTTAAGAGCTATATTTACGATCTCAATCGCTCGATCGACACCAGCACAAAAACCTCGCGGGCTAGCCAGAATAATTTTTTTAGGTAAAATCATAATTTGGTTTCAATGATCATTTTACTATCTTCATGACCAAGAAAGTTGTGCATAGCTATAGACATTAGATTAAATTTGTAATGATAAGTTGCTGATAATCCATGAATTTTAATTGTTAAATTGCTAATTAATACTATGATATTAAGTGAATGCATCTTTTTATCGAGCTACTAAGTAAAATAGCTCCCTTATACATAGTTATTTTTATTGGTTACTTGGCAGGTAAACTCCTTCATATGGAAAGGCGCCCACTTGCCGGGTTTTTAATTTATTTACTCGCTCCAATTATTACTTTTGATGGTATTTTAAGAAGTCAGGTTACTTTAAAAAGCTTTAGTATAGCAGTTTTATTTGTAGTAATTTGCACTGTGTTAGCGCTCGTTTTTTGGTTAGTAGGAGCAGTTTTATACCATGATTATCATAAAAATCTACTAGCTTTAACTTCGAGCTCAGGTAATGTTGGGTATTTCGGTTTACCAATAGCTTTGATGATTTTCGGGGAGCAGGCTTTAGGCTATATCGTGATGTCGATGCTCGGTGTGATGATCTTCCAAAACACAGTTGCTTTTTTTGTCGCTGCTGGCGGGCGCTATTCATTAGCGCGCGGTCTTAAAAAGACCTTACAAGTACCTACGATTTACGCTGCTATCTTAGCTTTTATAGTTAAAGCTGCCGCTTACTCACTTCCCGCTGGCATCGCCAGTGGTCTAACTGATCTGACCGCTAAAATCACTAATACTTATAGTATTTTAGGTATGGTGGTTGTAGGCTTAGGTCTAGCTGCTATTAAAGAGTTTAAATTTAATTTTGAGATTTTTAAGTTCGCTGGTCTAAGTTTTATCGCCAAATTTTTAGTATTTCCAGCCTGCACTATGCTCGCTATCTATCTAGATCATAAATACACGCATTTTTTAAATACTTTAGCTTATAAAGTGTTGATTTTGATGTCTATCGTACCTACACCGACTAACGCTATGGTAATAGCAAGCACTTTAAAACTAGATACCGATAAAATAGCTATTACTATACTACTTGGTAACATTTTCGCTTTGTTTTATATTCCACTTATTTGTGTATTGTTTAAATTGTACTAAAGTTTTTTATTATTAACGCTTCTTCGGTTTATCCATCTTCAGTTTCATCTTAGGGTTAGTACCTTTAAAATGCTGCCTAATTTTCTTTCTGGTGCCAGGTCTGCTATCAAAGTTCTGACCGCGCAGATCCATCATTTTCACGCTTTGCGGAACGACTAGGTTCGTTATATTTAAAGTAGATAAACTATTATTATTAAGATATAGCTTTTCAAGCTTAGCAGGCAATTTTAAAGAAGCGAAATCTGTATTAGTTTCTGGATTGTCAGAGCCACCTATATAAGTGTCTGTCACAGCCAGGTTTTGTAATTTAAAGATTTTCACGTCAGCTGGAAATTCCATGTCAGTGAAGTTTAGGTATCGGTTGGCGTCAATTGTTTTTATATCTAATGAAACATTACCGATATTAAGTATATCTATACTTTCAGAATTACTAAAATCAAGAGTGCCGAGTTTAAAAGAGTTTAGTGAGCAGCTCACTATCTCCAAATCTTCTATAACTTTAGGTAATATAGTACCCTCAAAACTTTCAAGATCGCTATTACTTCTAAACATAATAAGTCTGTATTTATCCGCTTCACTGGTTGTTAAATCAACAGCTATATTTTTCAAGACAGGCTCTGCATCAAATAAAATAAAAAGATCTAAATTTTTAGGTGCTTTTAAGCTTAAAGTATCTGAACTTTTAAAATAATCTATATCAAGTGAGTCTAAAGTATCTGGTAATTCAAACAACTCGAGTAAATTTACACTGTTTCCACCAAAAGTTAAATCTTCTAGTTTAGGCGGAAACTGAAAACCAGGTTCTAAAGCTTCAATAGGATTATCTACTATATTTAAATCTGTTAAACTTTCCATACCAGATAAATCAGGTAAAGCTTTTATCTGATGATTTTGTAAGTTTA
>CAYTKM010000001.1:924453-929942 GCA_964438425.1 uncultured Gammaproteobacteria bacterium | reverse complement strand
ACTGAAAATACTTTAAAATTATTCATTTTTCAAACTTATAAAAATTTTCTAAAAAGCGCCAAAATTTACAATAAACTTCTAAATAACATCAAAGCCTAGAATTATTTTCTAATTTAAACCTAGAAATACCTTCTAATTTAAACCCGAATTTAAATTTCGTTATTAATAAAAACTAAGTCTAAAAATAAATTCAGTGAATCAATCTGGCTAAGAAAAATAATTTCAAGTGCATTGTAAAATTACTTGCTAAGACCTGAGATGCTTTCTCTTAAAACGACCTTCGATTACATAAGCTAAGAAATAGCACAAAGAATAACATAGATAAAACCTAAGCACCCTAATCCTACTTAATACATCAAGATCACCTAAAAACAAAAATCACTTATTAATTTAATAAATTAAAGTTGGCGCACCCCGCAATATCAATTAAAATATTAAGTATACGAATGAATTTTCCATATTATAGTTTACGTGAGTTTGTCGATGATCTAATAGCTGAAGATGAGTTGATAGTTATAGAGGAGCCAGTAAACTCTGAACTGGAGATTACCGAGATCGCAGATCGCATCTCTAAAGATCCTAAAAATAATAAAGCTCTGCTTTTTAAAAACGTAGTGGGCTATGATATCCCAGTTTTAATTAATGCGATGGGCTCGCATAAACGCATGCAAATGGCACTGGGCGTGGCTGATGAGCCTGAAGGCTACGATACACTCGGTAATAAAATTAGAAGTCTAATTAAACCTGAACTGCCCACTAGCTTCGGTGATAAACTAAGTAAACTCGGTGAGCTAGCGCAAATCAGACACGCGCCACCTAAAAAAGTCTCTCAGGCACCATGTCAGGAAGTCGTAATTTACGCTGAAGAGTCACACTTGCATGGTAAAAGTGACACTAAACTTTTAGATAAAATCCCTATACTTAAGTGCTGGCCTGATGATGGCGGTAAATTCATCACCCTAACTTCAGTCTTTACTAAAGATCCTGATAAACTCGGTGGCGGGCGCAATGTAGGCATGTATCGCCTGCAAAAGTTCGATGATATCACAACTGGCATGCACTGGCACAAGCATCATGATGGCGCCAGTAACTACCAGCAATCGTTAAAAAAAGCTGTCGATCCTAAAACTGGTAAAACCCAAAACCGCATGGAGATTGCGGTCTGCATCGGTAATGATCCATGCATACCTTATAGCGCGACCGCTCCTTTACCACCTAAAATCGATGAATTACTGCTGGCTGGCTGGATTCGCCAAAAAAGTGTCGAAGTTGTGAAATGTAAAACGATAGATATCGAAGTGCCGGCAAGCTCGGAGATAGTACTTGAAGGTTACATCGATTTAAACCAAAAGCCTGTGGTAGAAGGACCATTTGGGGATCACACTGGTTTTTATTCACTAGCAGATTATTACCCTCAATTTCACTTGACAGCTATTACTCATCGCCGCGATCCAATCTACGCGACCACTATCGTAGGGATTCCACCACAAGAAGACTGCTATCTAGGCAAGGCTACCGAACGTATTTTCTTACCTTTATTGCAGTTAGTTTGCCCTGAAGTGCTAGATATGGATTTGCCGTGGGCTGGAGTGTTTCATAATTGTGCGCTAATTAAAATTAAAAAACGTTATCCTGGACACGCCTTTAAGGTTATGAATGCGATCTGGGGTGTCGGGCAACTAGCCTGGACTAAGTGCGTAATAGTACTAGATGAAGATGTAGATATTCATGACTATAATTTAGTGACCATGCATGCCTTCGGTAACACCGATCCAGAAAGAGATATGCTCTTCACGAAGGGACCTTTAGATATTTTAGATCACGCGTCAACGCGCATGGGGATTGGCTCTAAAGTCGGTATTGATGCGACTAAAAAGTGGAAGGAAGAAGGCTTCGAGCGCATCTGGCCTGATTTAATCGAAATGGACGCTGCCACTAAAGAAATGGTGGATGCTAAGTGGGATAAGTATTTTGGGTGACATTTGAAATACCAGATGACCAGTAATAGTAAAACTTTTTGTTGTTAAAGTTAAGAAGCTTATACTTAGCAGATATAGTAACTCACCTCAGCCTCTGTTTTTTAGTTTGTTTCTGATTTTTATTATGCTTATAAACCTCTTCAAAAACATCAACTAATTTATGCATATAGGTCGCTGGGTTTATATAATGATCTTTATCTCCAGCAGCTAAGCCAGATTTAACTAGATCTTTTGAATTAGTAATAGCTCTATCTAAGTGTTCAATAATCACTTCAAAATAATTCAAGTTAGCTTTTCCGTAGTCTTTAAACTCTACAATGTTTTTTAAATCTTTAATTAAAACATCTGCAATTGAATCTTTACCCTGAGCGCTATATGGTTTAGTTTGTTTTTTATAATGCAATAGCAGCCATAATTCAAAACATGGTGTCGATGTAATAGCTAAGATCTGAATTTTATTTTTATAAGTTTGTCGCTTCTGTAAACCCTGAATTCTACTTAAAGCTTCATCATAAGTAGAATGAGTATCTCGGTCAAAAACAAACAGAACCTAGTCAAAATCTGCATCTACTTCTCTTAGATACTTTTCACCGTAGTCATATAAGGTTTTAGGATCAGAGCCACATTCTTCACCTACAATTTTAATATCAATAGTATTTATATGAAAGTAAGCAGCTAATTTTGCCAGGTATAAAGGCTCAGTCTTAGAGCCTTCACAGATTATTAAAATACGCTTGTATTTTTCTATATATGCTTTACGTCTCTTTAAATCAGCTTCCTTTTTAGCTTTTCTTTTCTTAAACAACTGATCAGACATTTAAAAAACCTTTTACTTCAGGTACACCTCCGTATCTACCATCAAGATATGCTTTTTGAAAGTTTGTTACATCTCGTATCTTAAAATCAGATAATGGAATTAACTTAGTACCATCGAATTCGTCTTTTTCAGCCAACCAAATCTGATCTTTATGCATAAAGTCTTTATTCATAACCGACGTTTCATGACTAGTAAAGATTAGCTGTGCATTGTTTTTATTTATTTCTGGATCATGGAACAGATTCACTAAAGTTTTAAAAGCATGTGGATGGAGACTATTGTGCAATTCATCTACTACTAGCGTATAACCGTTTTCTAAAACATCAAACCATGGTCCAGCCATACCAAATAAAACATTAGTACCATCTGACTCATCGCTCATATCTAGAGGCACAAGCTTGCCAGAACTGTTTCTATGATAGGAAACAATATGATAAGCCTTACTTTTCTTACCCTTGATTTCTTCAAGCAGAGCGTCTTTAAGAGCTTGAGGCATGTCATGAGGTAATTCAGACAAATCTATATCAACTTCATCTACTTTAAAATCTTGTATCTTAAGATCAACAGATTTTAGTAAGTTAAGGACTTTTTCTTTTCCTATGTCATCAGTACATTTGCGAGCTGTAAACCCAGATGATATTCTATCTGGCGAATCTATTATCCTTAAATTCTTATGAATCCATTCAAAAGGTTCTTTTAAATCAGCAGCGTTAAGTTGAACTGCTTGAGATAGAAACAATGCATTAGAGCGTGTAGAATTTTTCCAGATTTCCTTATCCCCTTTAATAAAAGTTTTATTAATATCCCAGACGTACTTATCGCTAGCGCTGTCATATTCTCTTTGGAAAAGTGTTCTAGTACGTGATTTTTCTGTATTAGGTTTAGTAAAAAGCCACTCTCCGTAAACTCGCTGCTCATCTAAAGCAAAGCCATACTGGTAATAACTCTGCTTATAAATAAATACGATTTCAAATTCACTAGGTTTTGAATCCAAGTCAACTTTAAACAGGTGGGGGGTCACATTTATGCTTTCACCCTCCTGCAAGTCTTTGGCTGATGTAATTACAAAGTATTTAAAGAACCCTAAGGCTTTAATCAAAGAAGATTTTCCAGCTCCGTTAGCGCCAAAGATACAAGCAGAGCGTAATAAATTTCCTGCCATAGAATTACCAGATGGAAAAGAAATTTTATGATTCTTTTTAGAAGCCGAACTGGCAACTAATGAAATAGTCTGGTTATCTGCAAAAGATCTATAATTTTTAACAGAAAATGATATTAACATAATAAACACTCCACTTAACTCTTAAATTATGTATGTTTTTTGCATAAAAAGCAAGTTATTTATCATATCATTCCCATTTATCACATAAATTACACAGTTTCAACTTAGACTGAAATCATATAGTTATAACTTCCTCAGAGTATTTAGTAAAGTATTAGCGTTAGACTAGGGGATATAAGTAAAGAAGTCAAAAAATAAGATCAGCAGCGTCCAAAAAGAAAAAATGGATTTTTTAGCTAACATAAAAAAAGATGAAATCAAAATTAACTTTCAAATATTTAAACAAAAAAAGAGCCCCAACTAATTGCTGGTCAGAGCTACTTTAAAATTTCTATGAAATAAGTTTAGTGTTATAAACTACCTAGACTATCTATCAAAGATCACTCTAGCTGATTCATAACGGTTAAACAGATCAGCGTTATTTACTTTAACTATTTTCATAAGTAAATCTAGTTTATTAGCTAGAATGTCATTAGCGCTATCAAACTTCTCAGATAATTTAGATCTAACAGTTTTACGATCTGAGTCATTAAGTTCACTATTATCGATGATAGCTTTAAAGCTCTCGAAATCCTGATTTATCTGAGTAATAATTTCAGTAGTTAAACCATAGTTAGCTAGCTCTTCTGCGCGCTGGTTAACCGCTGAGATAATATTGCTCGCACTTGCTAGTAGATCTAGTTCGCGCATGTTAGCGATATCAGTTTTAGTGTACTGATTAGTTAGTTTTGTTAACTCTAAATCAGAGTTTAAATCAGCATGAATTTTTAAAGCAGCCAAGTACATATCCAGGTTTTCAATTAAGTTATCTTCAAGTTTATTCTTTTCTTCGATTGCAGAAGCTTTTTTCTTTTGAAACTCTTGATCTAGATTTTCAATCTCAGCAACTTCAGCTTTAAAATTATTAAAGCTCTGATTTAGCACGGAGTTAGTTTCACGGTAAGTAGTTTCTTGTTCAAGTAAGCCAATTACATTTTTAAACATATTAAATCTATTTTGTTCACGTTTTTGCATCTTATTTTTCCTTTTATTTTACGGTGATGAGTATAGGTAGTATCTAAATATCGTATAAAATATTATTTCAACTACGAATTTAATTAGATAGATATTAGCATAAAATTTCAGAGCTCTAAAACAAGGTTGAACTTATTAAAACTAGTGTTAAAATATTTTCTAGCGATTTAATATTGATAGTAAAAGTTTTGAATAAGAACTATTTGGTTATTACTATCAAGTTTTTATTTAAAATCACAGCAAACAGCAAGAAGTTATATTAAGCGAGTGGCAATAGATAAGCTACAGTTCTGTATTCAAATTTTATCTTAAGTTAATATTTTTACAATGCTGGGTTAGTGTCAGCACTGAATTTTAAGCGATATCAATCCTGAGTGATAGCTGAGCTTTAAAGTTT
>CAYTKM010000001.1:740274-924353 GCA_964438425.1 uncultured Gammaproteobacteria bacterium | reverse complement strand
GGTTTGGTTTGGTTTGGTTTGGTTTGGTTTGGTTTGGTTTGGTTTGGTTTGGTTTGGTTTAGCAATTATACGTTTTTATGATTTATTTATCTAAAATATTTATATTTTTTAATTAATTATCGATAAAAAGCATTAAAAATTCGCTTCGATGAGTTAAATTAGGCTAATTTCTTGGAATTTAGCAAGTTTTTAAAACAATAGCCACATATAAAGTCACCTCAAGGTAATTTTTTATAATTTCACATAAAATAAGCCCTGATTTCATAGCTCTCCCACTTTTCAACCTAAAATAGTCCGATTATCTTTAAAATACAGCCGAAAAATCGCAAACTAGTGCTCCCATTTTAAAAACTACTGCTCACAATTTGAAAACTAGCGCTCTCAATTTAAAAACTAGCGCTCCCATTTTGGAAACTAGTGCTCCCAATTCAAAAACTAGTGCTCCCAATTCAAAAACTAGTGCTCACAATTCAAAAACTAGTGCTCACAATTCAAAAACTAGTGCTCACAATTTGAAAACTAGTGCTCTCAATTTAAAAACTAGTGCTCCCACTTTAAAAACTAGTGCTGCCACCTTGAAAACTAGTGCTTTCAATTTAAAAACTAGCGCTCCCATTTTGGAAACTAGTGCTGTAAGTTTGGAAACTAAGATCACTTTATAAAACCCACTTGATTATAAATAAGCTATCTATATGTAAAACTCAAAAAAGTAACGAGGAAAATCGGAAATTCCGACTTTTCTTTTTAAACCTATAATTTCCTTGAATCAAAGGTAAGAATGAGGGTAATCTAATCTACTAATGAACCAGCGCTCAGATTATTTTACCTAAGTAAATAGAACGCTAGTTTACATATAAATTAATTCAAAAGGCAACTGTTAAGGAACCCTTGATAGTCAAAAACAAGAAATATTAATATTAGTAAACATTAATAGAAATATTTAATAACAATGATTAATAATTAAAAAAACTCTAAGCAAGTATTTATGGATGAACTAGAAAAAAATTTTTTAAAAGATTTAGATAAAAAGTTGTGGAATTAGATTTGAGCCCGTATCTAAAAGTTCTTAATGCTTTGACTAGAGCATTAGACGAATATAAAAATAACCCTAACGAATTTGTTAAAGATTCATGCATTAAACGCTTTAAAGCTACTTATGAGCTTTCATACAAATCTATTAAGCGTTATTTAGAGCTTATAGAGCCAAATCTAAATAAAATAGAGACAATGAGTTTTCAGGAATTAATCAAATTAGCTTACGGTAAAGGTTTACTCTTAAATGACTGGGAAAAGTGGGAAAATTATCGTTTTAGTATTAGCCAAGTTAGTTATACCTATGAAGACAAAGTGGCTAATGAAGTATTTAATGATATTTCAGGGTTTGTCGAAGAAGTTAAGTTTATTTATAATAAGATTACAGTAAATTAACATGCCTTATACGAATCACCATGCTAAATATTTCGCCAATCAAATCACGAGAAAGTGTGCATCTGATGATCTAAGTAAATTTGCTAATACTTTGATCGATGCTCAAGTTGATTTGAATCCCCATCAAGTTAATGCAGCTTTATTTGCATTTCACTCTCCACTTTCTAAAGGTGCCATACTTGCTGATGAAGTTGGGCTCGGAAAAACAATCGAAGCTGGACTAGTTATATCTCAAAAATGGGCAGAAAAAAAACGTAAGATATTAGTTATTTGTCCTTCCAATCTTCGTAAGCAATGGAGCCAAGAGTTGCAAGATAAATTTTTCTTAGAGTCATTTATTTTAGAAACTAAAACTTTTAACTCAGCGATAAAAAAAAATAATCTTAATCCATTTAATCAAGATGAAATAATCATATCCTCTTACAATTTTGTAAAAAATAAAGCTCAATATGTCACAAGTATAAATTGGGATATAGTTATTATTGATGAAGCACACAGGCTAAGAAATGTTTATCAAACCAAAAACAAAGTAGCTAAAGCTATTAAAAAAGCTATTCAAGACTACCCTAAAGTGCTATTAACCGCTACGCCTCTTCAAAATTCATTGCTTGAAATGTATGGCTTAGTAACAATTATTGATGATCACTTCTTTGGTGATGTTAAAAGCTTTAAAGCTCAGTATATAAATGGCAGACTTGGAGATGAGAATGTCTACACCGAATTCAAAAATAGGTTAAAACCCGTATGTAATCGAACCCTAAGGAGACAGGTTCTAGAATATATTAAATACACAAATCGCATCCCACTAGTAGAAGAGTTTTATCCAACTGAAAAAGAGCAAAGATTATATGAATCAATATCAACTTACCTTCAAAAAGAAGAGCTTTATGCTTTGCCTTCAAGTCAAAGAAAGTTAATGACTTTAATCCTTAGAAAAATGCTTGCCTCGTCAACATTTGCAATTAGGAATACTCTCTTATTATTAAAACAAAGGTTAGAAGGTTTACTTGAGTTTATAAAAGTTGAACAAGAAAAAGCCAAAAAACCATTAGATGATTTTGAAACAAAGATAGCAGAAGAGCTTGAAAGTTACGAAGAATTAAAAGATGAACGCTTGAATGATGAATCTGAAGCTATAAGTAAATCTGAGCAATATACTGAAACTGAAATAGAAGCAATTAAACTTGAACTTAAGGAGCTAGAAGATTACTATAACTTAGCTCAATCTATTGAAAAGAATGCTAAAGGTGAAAAGCTATTAACTGCTTTAGACAAAGGTTTTGAGAAAGCTCAAAGTATTGGAGCAAATAAAAAAGCAATTATATTCACAGAATCTACAAGAACCCAAAACTATATCTTTAATTTACTAAATAAATCCAAATACTCAGGTAAAGTGGTCTTATTTAATGGTTCTAACAATGATAATATTTCAAAGCAAATATACAAAGACTGGCTTGAAAATAATAAGGGTACAGATAAAGTTTCAGAATCTAAAACTGCAAATACGAGGCAGGCTATAGTAGATCATTTCAAAAATCACGCTGAAATAATGATAGCTACAGAAGCTGCTGCTGAAGGTATTAATTTACAATTCTGTTCTCTTTTGATTAACTTTGATTTACCTTGGAACCCTCAGAGAATTGAGCAGAGAATAGGTAGATGCCATAGATACGGACAAAAGTTTGATGTCGTTGTAATTAACTTCCTTAATAAAAAGAATGCTGCTGATCAAAGAGTTTATGAATTATTAAACCAAAAGTTTAAGCTATTTGAAGGTGTTTTTGGTGCAAGTGATGAAGTACTCGGTTCTATTGAATCTGGAATTGATTTTGAAAGAAAGATTGCAGAAATATATCAGCAATGTAGAACCGAAGGAGAAATTAATAACGCCTTTGATACTCTTAAAGATGAATTCCAAGAATCAATTAAAGAAGACTTTAAGCAGACCAGGCAAAAGCTCCTTGAGAACTTTGATTTAGAAGTCCAAGAGAAATTAAAGATCAAGCAAGAGGAAGGAGTTAAGCTATTAAGCAAATATCAAAATTGGCTATGGATGATGAGCCTGCACGTATTAGATGGTCACATAAAATCAATAAATAGTGAGGAATACTCATTTACTTTAAACAATAACCCTTACCAAGATCTTAGTTTAAACTTAGGCTCATATCAAATCGGTAAAAACTTAGACTATAGCTATAAGAATATCTATAGACCAAATCATAAATTAGCTCAAAGAGTATTAGATATTGCTATTAATACTAATACCTCAGATGCCTTTATTAGGTTTGACTACAGCAATTCTAATAAAAAAGTATCTGCTCTTGAAGAATATATTGGTCAATCTGGACACTTGTCCGTAAGCAAACTTAGCTTTAAAGCATTTGATACCGAGGAGCATATTCTAGTAACAGGTTTTACAGATAAATTTAATGAAATTGAAGGTAAAGTACTTGAAAGATTATTTGCATTGCAGGCTGAATATATATCAGAGATAGATATTGATATTAAACTGAGAGAAAAACTTAGTGGTAATATAGAAAGATTGAAAACTGAGATAACTCAATCTAATGATATGCGCAACTCTAAAATATTTGATGAAGAGATTGAAAGATTGGAGAAGTGGGCGGATGATAAAAAGGTATCAATCCAAGCCAAGTTAAAAGAGCTTGATAGTGAAATTAGAGACATTCAAAAACAAGCAAGAATGTCTGATGAATTAGAAACTAAAGTGAAGCTTCAACGTAAGGTAAAAGATTTGCAAAAGAAGAGAGAAGATCTTAGGCTTAATCTCTATACACATCAAGATGAAATTGATGTACAAAAAGAGCAATTAATATCTGAGGTAGAAAAACAGATTAAAGCACAAATAACAGAAGAGACTTTATTTACCATTAAATGGGAACTAGTTTAAAGATGAGAAATACAAAACTTGAATTAACTTGGGTTGGCAAAGGAGAAGATCCTATTTTAGAGCCTAGAATATTAATCGAAGACCCTGAGAAGTCTTATGGCGATAAAGATACAGGTAATATGCTTATAAAAGGTGATAATTTACTTGCTTTAAAAGCTCTTGAGCAAGATTATACCGGCAAGATTAAGTGTATTTACATAGACCCTCCATTCAATACAGGTAATGCCTTTGAGCATTATGAAGATGGTTTGGAACATTCGATATGGATAAATTTAATGAATGAGCGGCTTAAAATACTTAAATCACTTTTAAGAGACGATGGATTTATATTCATTCACTTAGATCATAATGAAATTCATTATGCAAAAGTACTTATGGATGAAATATTTGGAAGGAATAACTTTATTAATCATGTATCTATGACAACAAATGATCCTTCAGGGTTTAAGGCAACCTCCGCAAAAATATTTAGTACAGCAAACCATTTATTAATTTATTCTGCAAGTCAAAATTCTGAACTAAACAAAATGTGGGTGTCTTCAGAATATGACTCTAATTACGATAAAGTGTTATTTAATAAACTTGAACATTACAAAGAATGGGAATTTAAGTCTATTAAAGAAGTTGTATTAAATAAACTAAAATATAGCTCGTTAAAAGAGTTTCAAGCACATTTTGGTAAATATAGTAAGGAAATACTAAATCTATATATCAAGGATTTTGCATATGAGAATCCAGATATTGTATTTAGAACTGCTGCCATCTCAGGTGGTGCAAAAGCAAAAAGAATTGCAACCATTAATCTTTCGAAGAATAAACGCAATGTTGTTTTTACTCATCCAGATGATGACCTGAAATACTTCTATATTCTGAATGGTGAACAAATTATCTTTTATTCTAAGCGCTTTGTGTTTATTAATAATCTAAAGCAACCATCAAGAGCTTTGACTAATATGTGGACCGATATAAGATATACTGGAATAGCAAAAGAAGGCAATGTTAACTTTAAGAATGCAAAAAAACCAGAAAAGCTAATAGAAAGAGTTCTAACTCTTGGCTCAAATGAAGGTGATCTAGTTTTGGACTCATTCTTGGGATCTGGAACCACAGCAGCAGTAGCACATAAGATGAACCGCAAATATATCGGAATTGAGTTAGGTGAGCATTGTGATACTCACTGTTTACCAAGACTTAAACAAGTAGTTGACGGAACTGATCAAGGGGGAATCTCTAAAACTGTTAATTGGCAAGGTGGCGGTGGTTTGAGATACTACAATTTAGCTCCAAGTCTACTTAAAAAAGATCACCGTGATAATTACATAATCAACCCTGAATATAATGCTGAAATGCTTGCTGCGGCTATGGCTAAACATGAAGGCTTCACTTATAGCCCTTGCTCTAAGCATTATTGGAAGCAAGGCTTTTCTACTGAGACTGACTATATCTTCGTGACTACTCAATCAGTAACAGTAAAGTTACTTGATCAAGTATATTCAGAAATGGGTGAAAATGAATCTCTATTGGTTTGTTGCAAAGCATACTCGAGTGCCTGCAAAGACAAATACCCTAATATCACTATTAAAAAGATTCCAAAAATGATTCAAGATAGATGTGAGTTTGGTAAAGAAGATTATTCTTTACATATTGTTGATTCCCCACTTGATGAGTTAAGGATAGAGTCTGAACCTTTAGATGAAGTCACTGAAGCTAAGTCTAATAAAGAAAAAGCTCATAAAGATTTATCGCAATTATCATTATTTAAGTAAGTATTTCAAAAGAGGAAGTTTGAAAATGAACATACAAATCAGAAACTATATCAATCAAAGATTAAGTCTAAGAAAGCCACAAAAATTAAGTCTTGAAATTCTTTCAAAGATAACTGAAGATAGCTCTATCTTAAATGAAAGTCCAGACATGGATGCACTAATTCAAGAGATAAAAGATCTTTATCCAACCTTCAGTAAATTTGAGAGAAGCTTTCCAAATCTATGTTTTGCACTTGCTACTGGTGTAGGTAAAACTCGCCTGATGGGCGCTTTCATTAGCTATCTCTACAAAGCTTATAAGATAAAGAATTACTTTATTCTTGCACCAAATATAACTATCTACGAAAAACTCAAAGATGACTTCAAGAATAGTTCAAGCAAAAAGTATGTTTTTAAAGGCATAGATACCTTTGCTGTTCATAAACCAAGAGTAATTACAGGAGAGGATTATGACTACTTAGCTTCAGGTCAGATTCAACTTAGCAAAATTAGTCCTGAAGTTACTATCAATATATTTAATAAAAGCAAACTAGACTCAGAAGCAAAAGGTGATAAGCAGAACTCTATGCCTAAAATCAAAAGGTTTAAAGAAACATTAGGTGAGTCATACTTTGATTACTTATCTAATCTTGAAGACCTTGTTTTAATTATGGATGAAGCTCATAGATACAGGGCTGATAGAGGTATAGAAGTTCTTGATGAATTAAAACCTAAATTAGGGGTTGAATTAACAGCTACACCAATTATTGAAAGTAAAATAAAAACAAAAACTATCAAGGGGAAAAAAATCAAAGAATTAGAAGTTGTTAAGTTTAATAACATAGTCTATGAGTATAGTTTAGCTTCTGCAATTAGAGATGGCTTTGTAAAAGAACCAGTTGCACTAACTCGTGAAAACTTTGATCCAAGTAAGTATGAGGTAGAAGAGCTAGAAAAATTAAAACTGGAAGATGCCGTTCATAAACATAGAGAGACGAAAGCAAAACTTGAAGCATACTGTAAAGAAAACAATATTCAGGTGATTAAACCTTTTATTTTAGTTTCCTCAAAAGATATAGAGCATGCCACGCAAATCCTTAACTATGTTAGGAGTGAAAAATTCTTTGATGCTTTCTACAAAAACTCGGTTATCCAAGTTGATTCAAAAATGAAGTCTGATTCAGAATTTATTAAAGCATTAATGAAACTCGAGCGTCCAGATAATACGGTTGAAATCGTAATTCACGTTAATAAACTTAGTGAAGGCTGGGATGTAAATAATCTCTATACTATCGTTCCACTCAGAGCATCTGCCTCTCAAACCCTTACAGAACAAACTATTGGTAGAGGTTTAAGGTTACCATTAGGTAAAAGAATTAATGAACCAGGTTTGCCGGAATTAGATACTTTAACTATTATTGCTCATGATAAGTATGAGGCTATCATTGAAGAGGCTAAAAAACCTGATTCTATAATCAATAAAACTAATGTCATTGAAATTGACCCAAATGAAATAGCTATCAAGGATATTAAGTCAGCAACTATAACTTCTAAAGCTGAAGTTATGCATACTAAAGAAGAGATTGAGAAGAATATTGAAAATGCGGAATATTGCTCTAAGTTAATTACCGATATTGAAACTCAATTACTAGTAAATGAGCATAAGAGCATTGAAACAGATAAAGTTGAAACTACTATATCTAGTATTCAAAGCCAGTCAAAAGAAAAGATTGAAGCTAAGGTTAATACTATGGCTTTGTTTATGAATGTGATGCAATCCAATGTATCTGACTCTACGAAAAAGCAAATTAAGGAAACAATATGTAACTTTGTCTCTGATAAATCTAAAGCTAATGAGTTGATTGAACACTTAGAGAAAGAATTAACCCTGAAAGCAGAAAATAATATTGATATACCGAGAGCTACTACTCAACCAGTTGATATTGCAGACTTTAAGATTAATGACTTTGAACTTAATTTAGATCCATTTGCAATATATCAACCAGTCAACCACGAGCTATTAGTCAAGGCTCTCAGGCAAGAAGTTGAAGCACAAATCTATAGTAAAGCAACTAAATTTGATGAATCGGTAAGGTCAGCAGATGAATTAAAGCAAGAGCTCTTAGTGGAACTTCTTAATTATCCAGAAATTGACTATGATTCTCAGGGAGATAGTTTATATAAACTACTTGATAGTCTCGTGGACTACTTTCTCTCTAAGTTTATAGAAGAGAAAAAAGTATCTTCATTAATTAGGTACTACCGAAAAGAAATAGCTTATAGGATATATCAACAAATTTCTCAGCACTTGTATCAGGAAGACTTAGGCTTTGAAACTAAGATCTCAACAGGGAAAACTGAAATCAAGCCTTTAAATATAACTTATACTCAAGAACTCAGAAATACAGAGGGACATGACTTAGATGCAATTAGATTCAGGAATACTTTATTTAGCGGTTTTAATAAATCAATCCATAGAGCTTATAAATTTGATTCTAAGCCAGAACTTAAATTAGCTAATATCTTAGATAGTGATGAATACTGTCTTAAGTGGTTAAAGCCTTCAAAAGGGCAAGTTAATATTACTTACTCAGGAAATAAAAGTTATGAACCTGACTTTATTGTTGAAACTACTAACAGTAAGTTAATCATTGAAGTTAAAGCAAGTAATAATCTTGAAGATATAGAGGTTAAAACTAAAGCTGAAGCAGCTGTTAAGCACTGCGAAGAAATAAATAAGTACTACTTAGATAATAATATAAAAGATAAGCTTTGGAGTTACCTTCTTATTCCTGACAACCAAATAAAATCAAATTACTCTTTAGAATTTCTTATTGAAAGGTTTAATTACTTAATTTCAATTTAGCTATCAAAATTAATACCTATTTTAATTTTAGAACACTTTTTAAGCAATATTTACAATATGATTCATTTGCAACCATAATACTTAAACACACTGTCAATGCCTCAAAAATCAAACAAATATTCTCTAATAAATTTTTAAGTATTTAAGCAGCTAATTTAGCAAAGTTGTAAGGGCTCATTTTCAGCTTAGTATGTATTCTTTTATGGTTGTAATAGTAAATAGTTTGGTAAATAGCTTCAATTAAATGAGCTTTAGTTTCAAACCTGTTAATTTAACCAGTCTAATCGGGCATTATTGCGAGCGATCACATCTTCAGCTATCAATTTTAAAACCAACAGTTCTTACTTAAAATCTCTTTATAAAACCCACTTGATTATATTTACCTTTAAATTTATAAATTATCTAAAAATTTAAATTTCCCACATCAGGATCTTCACTTAAATTACGTCTAATTTCAGGTGTTGGCAGTGACGGAGCCTGGTTCTGACGCTCATTCTCTATTTTTCTATAAACGTAATTTCTAATAATTTCACCGATAGATAAACCTTGCTCGGTTAATAAATTAGGATTAACTACAAGCCCCTTATTTTTAGCATGATTAAGAATTTCTATTGATATTTCATGATCAACATCATTAACATAAGCTATCATAAGCGGAGTTAAGCCTTGACTATTTTGATGGTTAATATTTATTATTCCTGCACCTAAAGGTTTAGCATCGAGTAACAATTTAGCTAACTCAACATTACCTCTTGCCATAATATGATGTAGGGCGTTATCACCATTATCATCTGAAACATTAACATCAGCATTAAAATCTATTAGGTTCTGCATAGCAACATTGGATTCATCTTTAGCTGCCGCTATTAAATAAGGTACTCCTTCAGAGTTAGCAGTATTCATATTAATTACTCTGCTAGTTTTTAAAGTAGCAAATAACTCTTTTTCTGCTTCACTAGAATTCATATCATTTGAAACAATTTTTTCAAGTAGCAGTTGATTATTATTAACGTACAAATCTTGTAATCCTGAAGATAGTACTCCATGTGCAGCTCTAAGTTTATTATCTTCTAGCATAGAGTTTAAAAAGTTATTTTTAATACTAGTAGCAGTCTCAGATCCAGAACTTTCTGCTATTGATTTTTTAGTCATATAATCTACTATATTACTAAAGGCAGATACGCTCATTTCTTGATTTTCTACTTTATCTACATAACTATTGGGATCAAAAGGAATTTCTTTTTCATTAATTAAAGTATCAACTAACTCAAAATTTCTTTTACTTAAAGCATAGTTTAATAAAGACTTACCATCACTGTTAGTAACTTCTAAGTTATCATAAACATCCAATAAAGATTTTTCTGCTTCACTCCAATCTGAATATGATTTTTCTACCAAACTGAATAATTTATCCTCAAAGGTTTCATCAAAGTTATAACCCTGCTGATCATATTTTAAAATCGTTTCAGAATCGTTGTTTCTTAAAGCTTCAGAAATAATTTCTATTTTACCTTCATCTGAATTTCTATAGTTATGTTCACTGATTTGTTTGTTTAAATAACTAATACTAATAAGAGAAGTAAATCCAGCAGCTCCGACTCCCATAACCTTCATAAAAGCAGCCTTTTGTTTAGCTTTTAGAGCAGCCTCTTCTTTAGCACGTTGCCTAGCTTCTGCTTCTCTAACTTTCTCAGCTTCTTTTTCACGAGCTTTACGGGCTAATTTTTCCTCAGCAGTTTCTGCTGGCTTTATGGTACCAGAACTAAAAGTGTTTATATTAATAGTTTTTTGTGGTAATTTAGCTTCTTTCACTCCGCGAAGTTCTCTTAAATATTGATTTTCATTATGTTCATCAACTACTTGGCTATAGCCTAAATATGCCTGTTCAATCTTTTCACAATGCATATTACTTAACTCTTCTTTTCTTTGTTCTATTTTCTTATTAACTCCAGCAATGGTAGCCAGATTAGCTGCAACTCGAGCACC
Organism: uncultured Gammaproteobacteria bacterium; assembly: GCA_964438425.1. Lineage (GTDB taxonomy): Bacteria > Cyanobacteriota > Vampirovibrionia > LMEP-6097 > LMEP-6097 > CAYTKM01. The sequence goes on along the minus strand of CAYTKM010000001.1, from coordinate 913,417 downwards.
TTTATATGTGGCATAACCTTCAGCCGCTGTATCTAAAAGATTATATAGTCCTCTAGTGTTCTTACCCTTATCAAACATTTTTAAAAGTTTAATTCCACCCATTAAACCTAAACTAGCAGCAGCACTTGGCATATGACTAGCTTCAGCTAGCTGTTCGAGAATGTCTTTTTGATCTTGAAGTGTTCTTAAAATAGAATCTTTACGTATAATTTCATCTAAAGTTGGGTACTGAGTTTCCTGAACTATTGCTTTCATCTCTAATAGTTTAAGAAAAGCCTCTTTGTTTTTTGGATTAATTTTTTCGATCATAGATACTAAATCAACATTTTTATATTTAGGTAAGTCATTTACACCTGCTTTAACTAATTTTTCAAAAAGTGCTACGGAGTTTACTCTTATAGCTAAAGGTAAAAGTGGTGTTCTAGCTTCTATATCGGTTAATTTCTCGCCAGCTTCCTCGGCATGATTGACAGCTGCTAATATGTGATCTTCATTTAAAAATGCCTGTAGATTATCAAACTCTTGGTCATTTTCAGGTAATAATAAAAATTTAGAAGTGAGCTCTAAGATTTGTTTTTTTAAGTCTTTACTAACACTCGTACTATTTATATAGTTTGTTAGTTCTTTTACTTCCTTATGATTCAGGTTTTCACTTTCTTTCATTTTAAGCAGTAAAAATTTACTTAATTCTTTATCGTTTTCAGCTATGGCACTTTTTAAAAAAGCCATATTTTTAAAGTCAGGGTTATTTAAGTAAGCTTTAAGGACTTTAGCTCTTAAAGTAGTAGCTTCATCTTTAATTTCTTTAGATAATGGAACTGTCTGTTTAATTGCTTCCAAATTAAATTTAGAAAACTTTACACCTTTAAGTAGCAAGTCCAATTCATTGTTTAGATCCAGCTTTATATCACGTTTACTAGCAGCTGTTAAGTGAGTAGTAATAGCTGGTGTTCTTTTCAACTCAACAGCATAATCGAAGGAAGTTTTACCTTTATCATCTTTAATACTAAAGTCGAATTTAGGGTGATTAACTAATTTACCTAGCGTTCTATAACCCTGGTTTATAGTTTGCAGGTGAGCCTGAGTTTTATTACCATGCTCTGGGTACTTTTTATGTAGATCTATATCATCTGGGGCAGCTGCATGCAGACCAACTTTACTTGCTACAGCAGCTAAAGTTAAAGGAATATTGAGACCAGTTGAAACTCTTTCGAGAATAGTACTAGCTTGTTTATAGTTATCTATATTACTTAAAATATCTCTACCGTTTTTAGCTAAATCAGTCACAAAATCAATGTCTTCTCTAGCAATATGTTTAAGTAAAGGAGTTTGTTCATAAAAATACTTGATGAAGCCGTGTTTAAATAGGTTGGCTGCGTTTTTGGATACAGTTTTTATAAATAAATTTCTTTTATTGTTACTTGAACTTTTTGAGCCTAATATTTCTGAAAATTCAATAATTTCCTTTATGTCAGGCATAATTTTTTTCAGTTGGTTTATATTTTCTAAATTTTCATTTCTTTCATCAATACTGTGTAATTTATTAATTGATATATCAGGTCCAATGCTTTCCAAAACCTTTTGAACAGATTCATTCTCGTAATAACCCTTTTTAATCATGTCTTCTAACACTTTAAAAGCTTTAGTATTATTTGCCAAATATTGCAGATCTCTTTTATCTTTATCTGAAAAATCATTGAAATCTTGTTGATTATTATTAAAATATTGTAGAGCTTTTTTTATTTTATCGAGCCCTTCTACCTGCCTATAGCTATAATTACCTTGATCAGCTTCGGACATTTTCTTATTAATTAAACTGACCTGATCGAGTAAACTTTTCGGTGCTGAAAATTTTATTTTGTTTAACATATAAAATTAAAAATATCACCTTAACCACTTCTTAAGTAAAAGATTTTGAGATATTTATAAAATTTTAGTAATTGGAAACCTTATAATAATAAAAAGAGTATGATCAAATTTTCTAAATCTCCCGATAATTTTTTTACTAATGACACGAAACTATTAATAAGTAGATTTATCGAAGATAAAAACAAACCTAAAATTCAAAAAATTTCTAGAGAAAAACTAACTAAACTTTTTAAAAAACATGGTGTTAAAACCATTTCAAATCTCCTGCAAGATAACCTCAAAATTTTACCTAATACTATAGATGAAAAAGGTTCTTTAAAATTTATAAAACTAGGAAATTTGTTAACTTTTTTTAACCAAAACAACCAGAATGACTTTTCAAAAGATAAACATTTTCAATTAGCTAGAAAACATGACAAATTTGAAAATTTCCCCAGCGGCGCTGATACATTTTGGGGTACAGCTGAGCTAAGTCATATTAATAGAATAAGAGATAGTAAACTTATAAGTAAAATTTTTGAGAAAATAGATTATTCGGGTTTAGCGCACCCTGATGATTTAGGTTTTGAAGGGATTGAAAATTTTAAAAACACTTATAAAAGATTCAGTAATATCCTAAGTGAGTTGCAAGAAGAAAATAAAAATATCAATGTAGCCAGTGATAAGCAAATCAAAAAAGATTTAGAACCTTATATGATGACTTTTGATTATTTAAATGATCATAGTCAAGCCGCTATACAGGCGAATAAAGCTTTAAAGCAAGGTTTATACTATGCTATAGACTTACATAAACAAAAAGTTATAACTTACGATGAATTAAAAGATCATGGCTTTAATATTATGGCCGATCTCATTAGAAATAAAGTTTTTACTAAAGAAGTCATCAAAGAACTCGAATCAGGTTATAATCGTTTCGATCCTGACTCTAATCCATCTAATAAGCCTGAAAAAGTGTCTAATAAGTCATTATCTAAATTAGAAGAAAAGTTTAATCAGTTTAAAGATGAGATGACAGCCCAGTTTAATAAATTTAAGTTAAAATTCTCATAGTTTTTGTAATATGTGCTTGTTGAGTACAACTAATTTAACAAGTTAAACACCACTTATATTAAAAAAACTGATTTTCAATGCCTCAAAACTAAACAAAGATGAGATTCATTGCAGTTGAAGGTATCATCCTCCTACAAAACAAAATAACTCGGCTCATTTACTTCAGGAATTAAATCCTTGCGTCCAATCATCTCAAGTAAACTTCTTTCAATAGTTTGCGCCAGCGCGGTAATAGAGACATCAGTCGGGCGGTTTTCAAATGGGTCTTCTTTAGCGATTGAAGTCTTTTCGATCACAAAAAACATCAGCGAAACAGTCAAGCTAAGTAAAGTTTCCTCTAAAATAGTATAGTTCAGTAAAGAGATTGGTAAAATCGCGACAAATACATAGATTAAAAAGTGCAGCAAGATACTATAGGTCTGCGGGAAAGGTGTATTTTTAATACGCTCGCACTTACCTAAATGCGTAGTTAACTGACTAATAGTATGCTCTAGTTGAATCTGCTGGTAAAAATTAATAGTACCCGTCTTTTTTAAAACTCTAATGTTTTGTGCCAGCTTTAATAGCACCATATTAGGTTTGTTATCCATCGCTTTAAAATATTTTTGCTCGCTTTCACTAAAATATTTAGCTAAAGTTTCTGTACTGTCTAATTTACGTAAATGCTCACCTAACAGATAACAAAAAGTAATCTGCTTAAAGGTTAGATTATTGATAGCATGAGCCTTCAATTCTTTTACCATCTCTTCAGTCACTTCAAAGTCTTCCAGCTCTTCTTTAGTATCACTTTCAGGCTGACTTAACTTATGTTGCCACTTAAAAAAGTCCTCTAAAGTATCATGACCATCTACATAATCCAGTACATTATCTCTAATTAAAGGTTGAGATTTTAACTTTTCATTAGCTTCATGTAGATCCTGGGTTTTAAGCTCCGTAAAACTGATAATCTCTCTAACTAGTGAACGTGAATCATTAACCACAGCGCCCCAAATCTTGCGCGCCTCCCACCAACGATCGTATGCCTGATTCGTCCTAAAAGCTAGTAAAATCGAAATAGCGATACCCAGTAAACTAGTGATACTAAACGGCACATCTAGGTTCTTCGCAAAGTCCAGTTTATGAATAAAACCTATACTTAAAGATAAAATTAGTATGATAACTAGTTGCTTAAAAATTTTCTTAAAGAAAAATATAATAGGTATTCTTTTTTTAAGTAACATCTCTATGTAATTATAAGATAAAGCATGCCTTTAAGTCCTTAATTCTTAATCTAGGTAAACAAAATATTGGCGCTTTAAGTATCAAAGCAATTATTAATAAATTTAAAACTATACTAAGGTCATATTAAACTGAAGGCTATATACATTTAATACTATTCATAAACCCATACTTAGCTCAAAAAGCAGACTAGAAATGAATTAGCTAAGACAGTCTAAATCAATGCCGCTCATTAAACAAAGTATCACCTAAAGTACATAGTAATCATTTGCAGGCTGCTCTTTTCTAAGATCCTCTCTACCTGTAAGTTCTAAAATGTTCTGTTCTATAAAATACGCTAGCGCTGTCATCGACACATCAGATGGGCGATTCTCAAATGGATCTTCTTTTTTTAAGCAAGTCTTTTCGATCATAAAAAACATGGTCGCAACCACCATATTAAGCAAAGTCACCTCAATAACTTTATGCTTGCTTAGTGAAATAGGTAAAATAACCACAAACACATAAATCAGGCTGTGTAGAATCACACTATAACTGCGCGGGAAGGGGGTATTTTTAATACGCTCACACTTACCTAAGTAAATAGTTAAACGATTTAAAGTGCTATCAAGCTGGATTTGCTCGAAGTGACTAATCAAGGATTTACGCTGCATCAGCTTAATTAGCTGACCTAAATCTAATAAAAGCAAATTAACACGATTAGTAGCATTAGTGTATCTTGATTCATCTTCTTTATTAAAGTATTTTTCTAAACTATAGATACTGGTTTGGGCTCTAAGGTATTCACCTAACATGTGCGGGTAGTTGATCTGCATGCTAGCTACATGATTAATTAAGCTAAATTTGAGTTCAGCTAAACCCTGATTATTCTCGGAGTTGTAATCAAGGCTAGCAGAATATATATCTGCTGGATTGTTTTGCTTTTGCCCCTTGTCAGCTTCAGCATCCAGAGCGCAATCATGAACAGAATAAATTTTAGGTGACCTGCTATCTTTTTCAAGTGCTGGATATTTATGATAAAAACTAGATGATTCATTGCAATCTAAATCATCAATTTGAATCTCATTGACAATACTAGAATCTGCAAGTTGTCTCATCGATAATTCTTCGCTAGAGCTTTCATCTGAATTATTAAATAAATCATCATTAGAGCTGCGCACCTTACTGTTTAGCTGCCTGGAAGCAGGCTTTAGTTTTTTTAAGACTTCTATTATACCTTGGCGACCACATTCACTAAGCTTGCATTTTTTTAATTTGCGCTCTTGGTTATACGCATGCAGCTGATCTATATCTACCCCTAAAAAGTTAATAACTTCTCTTACCATAACTCTAGAGTCAGTTAAAATTAAGCCCCAAATTTTGCGCGCTTCCCACCAACGGTCATAAGCCTGATTAGTTCTAAAAGCTAATAGAATCGAGATCGAGATACCCAGCAAGCTAGTCATACTAAGCGGTACTAGTAAATTACTAAAAAAGAATTTATGTACGTAGCCAACTATTAGTGACAGCAGCAACACACTTAAAATATGCTTGATTAATCCTTGAAAAAAATAACTTAACGGTATCGCTTTTTTTAATAACATATTGATGCTTCCTGCATAAAAACCTGCTGAATTTTAATTATTTTAATGACTTGAATAAGCTTAAGCCTTTGCTAGCATAATAGCGTAGTTTTTAAATATAAGCACACCAACCAGTATATTAACAAAGATTTATCAACTGGCAAGCTTAATATTTATTGATGTATTAGCCACTTAGCTAGCTTATCTAAATTAACAATTTCTAGCTCTGAAATATAGTTATATTGCTTAGCATTAAATTCCAGCTCTATATGTTTAAGCTCCTGATTTCTAAACAGACTAAAACTGACCTTATCAGTTACACTAAGGTTTTCAAGTATTTTAGTAAGTTTATTTTTACTTAGCTGCAAGTTATCGCAGGCTACTAGCAGGTCACCAGGATATAAACCAGCTTTAGCCGCCGGCGAGCCCTCCAGCACAGTTTTTATTAGATAACCATCTGCCTGCTGCGCGTAAGTGAAACCTAAAGTTTTATGCTCTAGTTTAGTATTTGAGTTTTTATTAAAAGCACTTTCCAGGTCAGCTTGGTGTTTATGTTCTTTAAGACCAAAGTCAGAGAACACTTTTTCAAAGTAAATACTATCAGGTGCAGCCAGTAATATACTAAGCTCGTAGGCTAGCTCCCCGTCTACCATCTCTTCAAGCTCGACCATCACACCTTTAAGGCTAGTACCCTCAGCGCGCTGTTCATGCCAGAGCTTGCGCATTAAATCTTTCAAGCTAAACTTAAATTCAGACTTAAAGCGAATCTTTAAATCCAGCCATAAAGCGCAGAGCGCGCCTTTAGTATAATAGCTAGTGATATTATTAAGCGCATCGGCGCCCTGAAGATAAAATTTAGTCCAGGTATAAAAGCTAGATTCTAGCAGGCTTTGCTTTAACTGCCCGGCACCACGATCAACCCTACTTAAAGTTTTATTTAAGATTTTCAGATACTTTTCGCGATCAATCAGCTTAGTATTGTATAAAGCCAGATCATCGTAGTAGCTAGTGATGCCTTCATAAAACCAAAGCTGAGTGGTGTAGTTTTCACGCTGCAAATCTAAATTTTTAAATTCTGCTGGTTTTAACCTGCAAACATTCCAGGCATGAAAATACTCATGCGAGCATAAACCCAGAAAAGTTAAATAACTGTCGTCATTTAGATCGCCGCTGATATCAAAAGTTGAGCAGATTAAAGCTGTCGAATTGCGGTGTTCTAGCCCGCCATATGAATTAGGACTAACCTTAGTTAAAAACCAGTATTCTTTAAAAGGAACCTCAGTCCAAAACTGATTATGTTCATTACAAATCTTACTTAAATGCGCTCTTAAAGCTTCTAGATCAGCATAATTTTTGCCACTTATAATCATGTGGTAGTTGATATCAGCTAGTTTAAACTCAAAAGAAGTGAAAGTACCGATCTCAAACGGATAATCTATAAACTCTTGATAAGAGTTAGCAAAGTAAGTACCGAAGTTATACTTTTCTGTGCCTGTAGCGCGCGGCATGCCTGTAGCCACTCTAAACTTGTCAAACTTTAGACCAGGCTTTAAAGTCAATTCATGCTTGGCTTTTTCACTACCATGCACTTTTAAAAATAGTGAAGTACCATTAAAAAAAGCTCTTTCACTATCCAGGTAAGCTGAGCGCACCGAACCATCAAAAGCATACACCTGATAGCTAACTTCAAGTTCATCATCAGCCTGACAGCTAATAAAAAATGAATCTTTATCTAAAGGCTTAACTGGAATAAATTCATTTTTATTAACATCTTTAGCTTCAACCCAGACTATATTTTTAGCAAAGTTACGGATCATATACGAGCCCGGAATCCAGCTTGGTAGCGATAGAGTCACTTGACCAGTGATAGCTTTAAACCTTAGTTTAAGCTGATAGATATTTTTCAAGGCATCTTTAAAATCTATTTCATACTTTACGATCATTTATAAATATTCTTTTAACTTGTCTTTCAAGATAGCTAGCTGATTATTTTTAGCCAGCTCGGTTAACTCATCTAAAATATATTTTAGTTGAGTATGAGATAATTTATCTTCAATTTTAGCTTTAAAGATCTTATCCGTTAGCTGATTTTCAACAAACTCATCAGCTGTAAGCAACTCTTCATAAAGCTTCTCACCTGGTCTAAGCCCAGTAATATTAATTTTTATCTCCTCTAAAGTAAAACCACTAAGTAAAATATACTGCTTAGCGAGCTCATAAATATTAATAGGCTCGCCCATATCCAGAATCATAATTTCACCAGAATTAGCTTTAGCCGCAGCTTTAATCACTAGCTGCGAGGCTTCAGGTATGGTCATAAAGTAACGAATAGCTTTTTTATCAGTTACATTGATAGTCTTATTTAAAGATAGTTGTTTTTGCCAGACTTTAATTACACTACCACGGCTACCAAGTACATTACCGAAGCGCACTGCACTAAACTTAGTTTTAGGGTTTTGCTTGGCTGCCTGAATTAAAATCTTTTCAGCGTAGCGTTTAGTCGTGCCCATAATACTAGTCGGGTTAACTGCTTTATCCGTGCTGATCTGCACGAAATTTTCAACTTCATAATTAGCGCATAAATCCATTAAATTTTTAGAGCCTAAGATATTCACCTCGAAGGCTTCAGCTGGATTTAGTTCCATCAAATATACATGTTTATGAGCAGCAGCGTGAAAAACCACCTGCGGTTTAAAATTGCTAAAGATACTATTTAAACGTGATAGGTTTCTGATATCACAAATAGCTAAAGTGAATTTTACTTGCCATGGTTTAAACTGGTAATCTTGGTATTCACTAGCATAAAAATTTTCGAGTTCATGCTGCAAAGCTTCAAGTTCTTTCCAACTCTCAAATATAGAATTTTCTCCTTTACCAAGTAAACAAATTTCAGAAACATCACCATGTCTTATGATCTGCCGGCAGATTTCACTACCAATCGAACCGCCAGCTCCTGACACTAGAATACGACGACCTTTTAAAAAACTACTGACTTCTGGAATTTCTAAATCAATTTCACCGCGCCCCAGTAAATCTTCCATATTAACTGGTCTAATCTCTTCTAATCTGACATGCCCGCCTGCTAGCTGACTAACAGATGGCACGATACGAATATCAGCGCCAGTATCTGAGCAAAGTTGAATAATTTCACGTTTGCGCTGACTACTTAAACTCGGGATCGCGATAATAATCTGCTCGATCGCGCATTCATCTACCCAGTGCTTAACATCACTAACGTAACCCTTAACAGGCACTTTGCTTTGCATGACCATACTATGTTTTTGTTTATCATCGTCAAGCACGCATACCACGTTTAAACCTAGTTCTGGATGTGTTTGCAAAGCTTGCAATACTTCAAGCCCACCTTCGCCAGCACCGATCAGTAAAGTGTTTTTTAATTTATTAGATAAATTTTTTAGGCGGCGGCGGATATTACGCTGGTCAGTTAGATACTGCCTAAATAATCTAACACTAGCTAGTAGACCTAAACTACAAAAGAAATCTATCGCGACTACCCCGAATGAAGCTGCATATAGGTGCTCAGTATTAGGGTTTTGATCAAAAAATCTAGGTAAAATTATGAAAATCGCACTGATTAAAAGTGCTTTAGCTAATTGAACTATATCTTCAGCCTTAGTGTAACGCCAAAATCTTTGGTATAAACCACTAATAATAAAAATGGTCAGCTTAATACCAACTACCATAGTTAAAATATGTGCCAGCTGGATTTCTAAAATAAAACTAGCTGTCGGTGAATCTATATTAGGGCTGACTCTTAAAAAGGTCGCAAAAACATAAGAGAAAATAATGACCGAAATATCAATCACTATACGTAGCAAATTTTTAGTCGAGAGCTGAAGTTTCATCCAAGATTAAACTATTATACTATCTATAAAGCAAGCGGGCTAATTATGGTTTTTACTCTGAGGATATTTGATTAAAAAATTAATATTGTTTCCTAGCATTAAATGCCAGCAAAGTAAAGTAATTGTTTTGCAAACATAATAATATTAAAAAACTAATAACTTTAAGTAAAAGTCGATCTAGCTAAACTCTAAATATGTAAAATAGTGGCTAGCTCATCAATAAATCTAGCGTTTTCATCTTTAGTACCGATGGTAACTCTAAGCGCGTATTCATTTACACCTGGTGCCTTACGGATGATGATGCCTGATTTAAATAAAGCTTGCACGATCAGCTCAGCTCTAACATGATCATTCTCAAAAAGTAAGAAGTTAGCATCAGTGTCATAAACTTTAAAACGTAAGCTTTGTAGCTGATTAGTTAAAAACTTTTTCTGGCGGTTATTGTTATCAACGATTTTCGTCAAATGTTTTTGATCATCAAGCGCAGCTTTAGCCATTTCAATACTAGATTTAGCACATAAAAACGGGGTATTGTATTTGGTAAAAGTTTGAGCTAAGTCTTTATGCATTAAACCGTAACCCACGCGAGCGCCAGCGAGTGCATAGGCTTTAGAAAAGGTATAGCCGATGACCATATTCGGAAATTCATTAATCAGTTCGCGCGCATCAGTTTCTTTACGATAAGTGTATTCGATGTAAGCGTGATCAACGAAAAGTATCACGTTTTTTTCACGGCAAATTTCAGCAGCTAAACGAATATCTTCTAAACTAGTCAAGTTACCGGTAGGGTTATTCGGGCTACATAAGAAAACGAGTTTAGTATCTTCATCTAATGTATATTTTAAAGCTGAAACATTAGTGCGAAAACTTTCTTTAGCAAGTCTGCTGATAGTTTTCACTTCAGCGCCCATACGACTGGCTAAGAAGTTGTAAAAGCTAAAGCTTGGTGTAAAGTCTACTACTTTATCGCCTGGTTTTATTAGTAGATTAGCAATCTGAGTAATAACACCATCCATACCATTAGCGACTACGATACCTAAGTTATCCATCGATATTTTGCGAGAAAATTCATGAGTCAATAACTCTACTAAACTTTCAGCAAATGGCTCATCATAATAATTCTGGCTCGGACAGGATTTCTGGGCGGCTTCAATAGCGTAAGGACTAGGTCCCATCGTACTTTCGTTACCAGCTAAACGTAAAATTTCACTTCTATGAAAACCAAATTCTTTTATTAAAGCTTCAAAAGTGTGACCTGCTTGGTATTGCTCAGCTTCAGCGAGCCATGGATTTAATAATTCAGTGTAATTCATAATTACATTTATTATTATAGTATTTTTGACTACTGAGCTAAGATAATATTACTAAAAAACTGTGAATTTTTAATAATATGTTAAATTATTAGCTATTTTCTTAAGATCCAAGTTACTTTCTTAATCCTAAAATTACTTATTTAGGCGAAGTTATAGATAAAAGGCACTTAAATTGCCGTTATCTAAAAATCTTTATATAATAGAAATATCAGCATTATAATGAATAAAACAGCTCCCACTATCAAGCACCTTGATCGCTTAATTAAAGATTTTGCAGTTTTCTTAAACTCTGATCAATACTTTAGCTCAGCTACGGATTTGCATTTATATGAGTGCGATGCCACCTCAATTTTTAAAAGTAAAGCTGCCATAATCACCATCCCAGATACAAGCGAGCAGGTAAGTTTAATCATTAAAAGTATCCATAAAATAAATAAAAAATACGGGACTGACTTTAAGTTTGTGGCTAGAGGAGCTGGCACTGGTCTAAGTGGCGGAGCTATCGGTCATGATAATTGCGTGCTAATATCGCTTGCTAAATTCGATAAAATTCATCAAGTTAATCTTGAACATAAATGGGCGATTGTAGGCGCTGGTTTAGTCAACGCTAAGTTAACAGAATATTTAAAGTCTTCTAGCATGCACTTTGCGCCTGATCCATCCAGTCAGCTAGCCTGCACTTTGGGTGGCAATGTCGCTGAAAATGCTGGTGGCATACACTGCTTCAAATACGGCATGACCGTAGACCACACTTTAGGTTTAGAATACATAGATGCTGAAGGTAATATTAATTATTTAGGTAATTTAGGTGCTAGCGATGAGTATGTGCCCAGTTCCTTTAACTTTGATATGACAGGTTTTTTTGTTGGTAGTGAAGGCACACTTGGCATAGCAACTAAAATCATGGTTAAGTTAAGCGAGAACCCAGCTTCATGCTTTACAGCAAGAATATGTTTTGTTGACCCACTCGAGGCAACTAGACTTGTAAGTGAAATCATCAGATCTGGTTTAAGTCCTGCTGCTCTGGAGATTATCGATAATTATGCGGTGCAGGCAGTTAATAATTCATTTAAATTAGGGCTAGCTACTGATATTAAATCTGTTTTAATTATAGAATTTGATGGCTATAAGGACGAAATCGTCAGTGAGGTCGAGGATTTGAAGCAAATCATTATAAATTTTCAGGTAGCTGATTATGGTGAGACCTTCGATCCAAATGAAAGACTAAAATTATGGAAGGTGCGTAAGGGCGCAGCGGCGGCTTTCGGTCAAATCGCTCCGTATTGGTATTTGTACGATTTCGTGGTACCCAGATCTAAAATTTCAGCAGCCTTAAGTGAGGTTCAGCTAATTGCAGCTAAATATAAGTTAGTACTAGCTAACTTAATTCATGCTGGTGATGGAAATTTACACCCAAATTTTCTATATGATCCAGTAAAAGAACCTGATGTTCTCGATCGTATACACCAAGCTAGCCACGAGATTATGCAAGTCTGCACTAAACTTGATGGTGCCTTATCTGGCGAGCATGGTATCGGTATCGAGAAGAAAGAATTTATGAAATTTATGTTTAATGATGAAGATTTAAAAATGATGCTAAAAGCTCGCCGTGTGTTTGATCCGCAATTTTTAGCTAATCCGTATAAAGTCTTTCCAAATCATGTTTGCGGTGAGTGCGCGCGTGAAATTAAAGGTTAGTATCTGTTATTAATTTACCAGGTAGAAGTTAGTTATTTAAAACAATATTTATAAAACGTTTGTATTAAGTGATAATAAAAGGTAAATTAAAAAATTTTAAATGACTTAACTTACATTAGCGCAGGAGAAATGAAGTTAAATACGTATTAAAATATATAATAAGAAAAACTAGCATTAGCAAATAAAATATAAAAAGCATAGTTTAATAAACATAAAAAAAGTCTTAATGCAGCTAAATGAAAGTATTATAAATAAAGCTTAGAATATATAAAATAAAAGTCAGTATAGTTAAACTGAAACAAAATTCAACCTAAATGGACACTAATATTAGAAATAATAAAATCTACAAAACTAACCATCAACGAAAATGACAAACACATGCCCTAAAGTTTATACAGATCCAAGTTACGGCGACTCAGCTAATCAGGTGAGTCAAGAATTTATGTCAGCTTTACCTGAAACTAAGCTACAAATCGACGTGGATGATTTCGTAATCACAGCGCCTACTTATTTAAGTTTAGCTGAATTAAATCAGGAACTTAGCAAGCATAATCTAGAGCTCTTTTTCACCAGTTATGAATCTAATTACACTTTAAGTAAAGTACTATCTGAAAATCTGGATCTTAATATCGCTAAATCTATTTTAGGCTCTAAAGTTCAAGATCACCAGCTGATCCATACGAAAAACGGCGGTAAAGTAATTAAAAACGTCTCAGGCTACGATCTAAGTAAACTTTATCTAGGTTCATATAATTCACTTGCCTATATTTATGAAGCTAACTTGAAAGTTCAGAGTATGGCTAGATATTTTGCTGAAATTAAATTAGATGTAAGTAATTTTAAAGAGCTTAATTTAGTTCATATCATTAATATTATTAATTTTGATTATCCTAAACTTAACTCTGAAGTCGCTTTAGATATAGATGAAAATGTTACTTCGCTGAGTATTAGACTGAAAAATGCTAAAAAAAATATTTTAGATATCTGGCTTGCTGCCTGCAAAAGTAAACTTCAGGAATTAAAACTAAGCTATGACATTGATAAATATGAAGTTACAGAAGGTAAGGTCTTACTACAAAACCAGGCTAACTTAACGGATATAGGTAACCAGTCATCATCTGATGAAAAAGAAAATGATTCAACTAAAAAGCAAACTAATAATCAGCCTAATCAAAACATCCCCAGTCATTTAGGTTTCGGTCTAGCTAGACTATCAAACTTAAAGCCGATATTTAAATTAAAGCTTGCTTTAGATTTAAGCAACAACCTAAATTTTAGAAGTGAACTACTGACACTAGTTAAGCAGGGTTTTAAGATTAGCTGGTTTTTAGATCGCTCTGAAATATTTTTAAGTAGGAGCAATTCTTCAGCGCAATTCAATGGCAATCAAGAAACGCCTGGAATAAATGCACAAAACAACTTTGCTATAACACCAAAGCTTACAGAAGCAGATAAAAAACTTATTAAAGAACTACTCGCTAAGTTTGCTCGCAAAATTCACGCTCAAGCACTACCTATTACTATCGAAAATCAGTTGTATACCCGCGAGCTTAACCAGCCTTACATAAATAACTGCGAGCAGCAGCTAATAAAAAAATTAAAGCAGAGCTTCGATCCGCATGATAAACTAAATCCGGGAATTTTAGTATGTTAAATCACGAGCAGGCAGTTAATAAACTTGATCAAATCAATGCTTGCATCCATTGTGGTATGTGTCTATCTTATTGCCCGACCTATTTAGAAAGTGGTAATGAAGGCAACTCACCGCGCGGTCGCCTATATTTAATACGCGATATGATTCTAGATCAAGAAGTGCATACTGATGCTGATCAGTTGATCGCTGACACCAGTGATAGTTTTAAAAACAGCGCTCCTACTAATATAAAAGACTACGTAGCAACTAGTTATGAAACTAAAGAATATTTAGATAACTGTCTTAGTTGCTATGCCTGCATGACAGCTTGCCCGTCTGGAGTCGAATATAATAGCTTATTAGATTACGCGCGCAACCAACAATCAGCTTCAAACTTAATTTCTGATAACTTTAATAGTTTACGTAGACTAATTTTTAAGTATATTTTAAATGATAGAAACCTACTTAGATTAGGGCGCCTCGGTTTAAAATTAAATTCAATTTTATATAAAACTTTTCCTTGGCTACCTAAATTTAACAAATTACAAAGTAATCAGGTAAATTCATACGAAAAAATTAAAACTGGTTTTTTATACAAAACCACAGTTGATAATGTTGAAGGTTACAAGCCTGACTTAAAAAAACAATTAACCTTAAACCTTGGTTGTGTGATGGACACTTTGTATAATCCAGTTCACCACCACACCATACAGGTACTAAATTTAGCTGGCTATGATGTTTGGGTAGCTGATACCAATTGTTGCGGAGCACTAGCTAGTCACAGCGGCGCAGCTGATATCGGAGCTCAGCAGTTTACTGAATTTGCAGCTAAACTTAGCGTAAATGATAATACCTGCGTTTTTAATTCGGCTGGTTGCGCTTCGTTTTGCAAAGAGCATGATCTAAAAAATGAAATTAAAGATTTTGCTGAACTTTTAAACCCGAATAACTGGCAGGCACCAGTACCTTTTGACACTTTTAAAGAGAACTTTAGAAAAAATATGAAGTTAGATGCAGTTTACCAACCAGCTTGTCACTTGTATCACGCGCAGGGCTTAAAAAATGAATACCAAAACCTACTTAAAGCTGTTTTTCCTAAACTTAACTTAATAAGTTTTTATGAAGATTACGTATGCTGCGGTTCGGCTGGCTTCTACAATCTAATTAAAACTGAATTTGCTGAAAAAATCGGTCGCCGTAAAACAGATAATATAAAAAACACTCCTGCCCGCACTGTTATAGCTGCTAATCCAGGTTGTCTAAGTCAGCTCGAAGCCCACTTAGGTAAAGATTATCAGACGATCCACCCTATTTCATTATTAATTGAAAACTTAAATTAGATAATTCATAAATCACTAACATAATTAACTAGGACATTTAGCTTTACTATCTCCTTACAAACATAGTAAATAAGATTGATAAGCTTGAAAACTAACTTATGATTTAAAGAATTAGTAATTTATCAAAAGTCTAAATAATATCATACAATGCTGCAAGGTTTTTTATCATAAAACTAGGCTAAAGCGCTGCACTTTCACCGAGTTTTTCATCTAACCACAACTCATAACCCTGATTTACTTTTTCCACAGGTAACATACAAATTAAAGGACATTCATAGCTATGCTGCTCTTGAATAAATGTTTCGAGTTCTGGATAAAGTTTTTTATTAGTTTTAAAATAAAGCGCAAACTCTTTATTCTCGCAAATCTGGTTTTGCCAATCATATATGGCATGGACTTCTTTTATGTTGACGCAGGCGGCTAACTTATGTTGCACAGCAAGCTTCGCTAAGTTATGAGCGTTGACGTGAGTATCAGTAGTAGTATACAGTATGCAAAAATTATCCATATAAATAATATGCCATGTTAAGTCAATTCTAATTTAAAAAATATTTAATACAAAAATCAAGCGAAGTGAAAAGGTTTGAGCTAGAATCAAATATATGTTAAGAAAAATTTCATTATTATTAATAGCCATATTTGGTATTTCATTTTTAGTAACAGCCTGCAATCAACAAGATAAAAAAGAAGATTGCGAGCATTGTAATAAAGATGAAGCAGCTACTAAAGACCAAACTTTGAAAGTCGGCGCCAAAGCACCAGGGTTCACTCTTAAAAACCAAAACTCTGAAGAAGTGTCATTAAAAGACTTCCTCGGTAAACCAGTTTTAGTATATTTCTATCCTAAAGATGACACTCCAGGTTGTACTAAAGAAGCTTGCACTATCAAAGATAACTATCAAAGATTTCAGGACTTAGATTTAGTAGTTCTAGGTATTAGTGCAGACAGTCCAGAAAGTCACATGAAGTTTAAGCAAAAGTACGATCTACCATTCACTTTGTTAAGTGATCCAGATAAAATGGCTGTAAAAGCTTATAATGCTGATGGAGTTTTTATTAAACGTATTTCTTATTTAATCGACAAAAAAGGTAATATTATAAAAATTTATAAATCAGTTGATCCAGCAAGTCATGCAAGTGAAATTATCGCTGATTATCAGGATCTACAAAAAGAGCCAGCTGGCGTTTAAGATCAGCGCAGCTGAAGATATTTGAATCATAGCGATGAATATCTTCAAACAGATTATTAATTTCTAGCTGATAAAAGTAAGCTATTAAATGTTTTTTTAAAGCTTGCGAAAAATAATAGATAAGTGAACTAAAATTTTTCGTTTGAAAGCTTTTTTCAGCTAGCAGGTAATCATAATAAGGATAAAACTTAAATCTAGCACTTAATTTAGCTAACTGATCATAGTTAATTTTATTATCCAGATATTTTTGATCTAAAAATAGTGCAAGCGACGCTAAATTCATTTTATTGCTAGTCCAATTATCAAAATTACGCAGGCAATTGCTTTCTTTAAAATCAGTAACTATAGAAGTTCTATAGTTACTGATTTCATTATCTAGCTTACTTTTATAATGAAATCCAACAGCTAGGCATAAAAATAATAGAATTAGAACTTTCCAATATTTAAATATATTGAAATTAATTTTAGGTGACCAAACTGATTTTTCGCGCTGATATGTGGATAATTTTACAGTTTTAATTGCCTGCTTTTTTAAAAAGTTTATGTTGATTGATGAACCAAATTGCTCAGCTGTATTAATATTAATGCTAGCTTGATGATAATCTAGCACATCTATAACCGCACTTAAACCATGACCGAAATTATGATTAGTCAGGTTTAATAGATTCTTTTTAATATCTTCAGGGATAGCAACATCTAAACTTTGAATTTTAATCGTATAGAATAGCTCTTCTTCTTCAATAATCAGGCTTACAGTTTTACCAGAACTGTATTTTAAAGCATTTTCAATCAAATTTAACAGTACCTTAGAAAGTAAACTAAAATTACCATCGATGTTAGCTGTATCTGACTTAATGTAATCTATAATTTTTAAAGACTTAGCGTTGAAATACTGAAATAATTCCAACTCTATTAAATCTTTCAAGTTAATTTCTTCCATAGCGAAGAATATATTAAGATCTTTCTTTTGAAAATCTAGGAGGTTTTTATCCTGAAATTTATCATGAGCAGCTTTTAATTCATCAAAAAGTGCCCTGAAATGATACTGAGCTCCAGTAGCAAAAGTTTTAGTGTCATCAATATCTGGTTTATTTTTTAAATTAAACTTGATTAAATTAAATAAATTAGATGCATCATGTAAATGTGAAGTTAATAAAAGTAAATGCGAGTCGATGTACTGCTTAGCAATTTTCAGCTTTAATAAATAATATGAACGTATAAGTAGCGCACTTATAACTAATATGAGTATATTTAGTGTTAGCAGGTATATGTTCATCGTATGTCAATATTTATTAAGTTATTTAGCGTCACAGAGATCTTTTAAGTGCTTACTGGTAAATTTTATATTAGGAACGCCTGATAGCTTAAAACAGAAAATCTAAAAGACAAGCAAGTCACAATAATAACACAATCAATATAAACCACTGCTGCTATAATCCTTAATTATTGAAACTTTAAGCTACGAATTTCTCTTTGCAGCTCAAGATTGCTATCTATTAAAGTTCTAAAACCGAAATTTAGATTTTGCAGATAACTAAGATTACGATCGACAAATAAAAAACTCGGTATCACGGGCATAAGTAGCATCGAGCTGATATTCATCATTACTCTTAAGTAGTTAAAATCAGTAAATTCAAGATTATTAGTAACCATAATTAATATTAGATAAACAAGTGGTAAAAAGCACAAACACAAATTACATTTAAGCCATTTAATAAATGAAGATAAAGCTATTAAACTAGATTTTTCGCTTATACAAAGTGTTAACCAGAGTGGCATAAAAAGAAAGCCAATCGTAATGAAAAGTATTAAACCGATAACACTAAAAGTAAATAGCACGCCAGCAAGTGAGCCTAAAAAACTTAGTAATACAGATGGAAAGTAGCCATAATTATTGAGTAAATCATTCCAGGCGAAAACTGTATTATCAGCGATCTGATCAACTTGAGTGACAGTAATATTCGTTTGTGCGATTTGGATTAATTGAAGGTTTAAATTTACAAATAGTTCAATTATAAATAAACCCAAATCATAAGAATAAGCTAGAGCTATCATAATACACATAAATTTAAGTAAAATTAAGCCTAACTCTTGTTCGATAGCTGGGCTAAATAAGGTCGCAAGTACTTTTATAGAAAAAAGTACTACAAGAAGTGCAAGAGCAATATCTCTAATTAATTTATAAATATTTACAAAGCTCTTTGATCTAATAATTTTAGTAATACTAGTGAAAATAGAGTCTTTATGTTTGTAAATACTCGCTAATTGTTGTTTATTATCGCTGGCTGTGGTTTCCTTATTATCACTTGTTTCATTATTATTTTCAGGGTTTTGGTTTAGTTGGTCGACTTCATCAACTAATGCCTTATTTTCTTGAGTACTTTTACTATGCTTAGTGATCAGATCAGCAGTAATTTTCTTATATTTTTTACTAAGGTTTTTCGAAGTTTTATCGACGACTTCATCATAAGGATTTTCTTTAAACCAATTAAAAGGATTTATAATATTAAAAAATTCCTTGGCTTTATTATAAACGTACTTTTGGGCTTTTTTTATCGAACTACCAATCTCTTCGATAACATCTAAAACTTTATCAAGCTGAAAATGACCATCAAGAGAACTACTCTCATCAGCAATGTAACGTACTGTATTTAAGCTAATAAAATTATTTATCTGGTTATATATTTTTAGATTGCTATTTAAGATTTCCTCAGCAAATTTACGTCTATTATACTCGCCATAACCACGTAACACATTTTTTAAAGCATAAGTCGTACCCTTTTCAACCTGGTAGGTAACATCGATAAAACCAGTAGCACCAGGTCCAATAATTTTATTATTTACTGTGGATTTAGCTAGCCTAGTAGCCTTTTGCATCTGGTAGAGAGCTTCACCGCGAGCCTTATCAAAAGTAGTTTCATAGGCTTGCAAATCATGAGTCAGGTGATTTACTTTAACTCTAGTGTTTGCCTCAGGATAAAGGTAAATACCAGCATATTGGTTAAGTTGGCTGAAAGTAGCATTAGCTCTTAGTCCTTGAAAAAGGCTAAGTAAACTTACTAAAAGTATTAAAAAATATAATTTCATGATTTATTTAACTCAAATACTGGTATATTAATAATCTTTTTAGTAGCAGGATCAAAAATCAACTCTAAAACTAGGTTTCGGCTTTGATATTTTTCATCCTGAAACTCTTCACGACCAAAAACTATCACCTTATAAAGCTCTCCTATCGGCTCGCTGAATAATGATTCAATCCTAAAACTACTAGCCAGCTGCGCAGCTGCTCTACTTTCTAGTTGCTTTTTAACAGAGGTATTAAAAAACTCTTTTTTAGTATTTTTCTGAATAAAGT
This sequence comes from uncultured Gammaproteobacteria bacterium, assembly GCA_964438425.1. Classification (GTDB taxonomy): domain Bacteria; phylum Cyanobacteriota; class Vampirovibrionia; order LMEP-6097; family LMEP-6097; genus CAYTKM01. The sequence continues at coordinate 893,323 of CAYTKM010000001.1, read as the reverse complement.
TGAAATTTTCTACACTAGTTTCGAAGAACGCCCCTAAGTATCTTTTAGAAAACTGATCCAAATCAAAGTTTATATTATCTGTTTTCAGCTGAAACTCTTTACCTGTAAGCACTAAATTATACTTAGGTTTATACATAAGCAAATATTTATTAATTTTATTCAGGTCATATACTTGAAACAGTAAACCAAAGTTAATAAAAAGTGATATCACAACTAAAAGCTGCAACTGTTTAATCAAACCAGCTTCAAATAGCCAGTTTTGTGATATTTTTTGATAATCTAAATTTTCAATCTTCTCAGATAACTTTTTCCAGCGCTCTTCTAGCTGCTGTTTTAACATCAAATCCATCTTTAATAAACTCCTTATAATGTTCTTCTCGTCGGTTTACAAACTCACGCGTAGAGTTAAAGATCGCTAGTTCATATGGATCTAGCAAAATCTTAGTCAGTGCACTTCCATGACAAGTTTTTAGTAGGCAGGTACCACTTTGATACAACTCAGCTATATTTAAAAATTCGCTTTCTTTACTATTTAGATTGCAAGCTGCACTAATCTCTCTTTTATCTAGATTTTCTTTTAGCTGAAAAATAGCACTGACTGAAGCATTAGAATGCAAGGCACGCGGCAAATCAGCTGGTTTTTGTGAAATAGTCCATAAACCTAAATCCATACCTCTACCTGTACGTGCGATGTTATTAATTAAATCTCTAGTACCAGCTCCAGCTAGTAATTTCCAAGCTTCATCTAAAACTAAAGTGTGTCCGAGCTTCTTATCAAAAACTACTTTATTAGTAATATAATTTTTGATCAAATTCAAAACTATCGTCACCACTTTAGAATCTGCGGCTAAATCATTCAAGTTAAAAAGTGTCAGAGCCGACATTTTAGCTGTCAAACACTCTTCACCATCGAATAAGTAAGCATACATGCCATCATATACATATGGAGTTAAAGCCTGCTGCCAGACCTTACCATGCTGCGAGCTCTCTAGCAGCTGATAAAAACTTCTCAAACTAGGTTTTAGATTGCTACTATATAAAGCTTTAAGCTGCAAATATAAAAAATTCTCTTCAGTGGTATCTACAGTTTTAAAGATATTTAAGACTTTAATGATCTCGCTGATTTTTAGATCTAAGTACTCATGATTTTTATCATTGATAGTAAAAATATCGAAGTAAAATTTATCACTATTTGTAGGTTTTTTAAAATCGATGATCTTACCATCAAAACACCTACAAAAATAGTCCCAGCCATCTGTAGTGTTATCTATAATGGTAAAACTCTGACCAGAGAGTAAACGTCTTTTAATCGCGGTTTTACAAGCGATAGATTTACCTGAACCTGAATCTCCAATAAAGTTTATCGATCTATTATTAAAAGTACTTCTATCATATTCGTTTATATAAATCGGTTTATTAGACTTGCAGTTAAAGCCAAATAGTGCTCCCGACTGCTGGTTTAAATTAGAATTTATCAATGGAAAGGTAGTATCTAGAGCAGCTTCAGTTAAAAATAATTTATATTTACTCGCTGGCATAGTTGCCATAGGCAAGCTTGTAGCATAGTTTTGGCTCTGAGTTAGATATAGACTACTTAATTTTAAATTTGCTAAAGCAGCTCTGACTTTCTGGTCAGTTTCTGTTAAAGCTTGCTGAGTGCGAGCAAATACCTTTAAGTTTATTGATAAATTATAAAAATCTGGCTTCTTTAGAAATTCTCTAGATAGCTCATTTAACTCAGTTAACTGAGCTTCATTACTCAAACTTAGCTTAGTTTTAAGCTTAGACATAAAATTAATCTTGTTTTGAATAAAATTTCGATCAGCATTTAGATCACGCTTAGTAAAAGATAGACTAAAGCAAGCTTTAATTTTTAAATTTTGGATCATTTCAGCAAGCCAGAGCTGACTATGATAAAGTTCTGGTAAAGCAGATATCTGATAAATCTTTAAGTACTCACCTTGATATTTTAAGTAAGTGCCATAATCTTTTAGATAGACAGCTTTTTCTTTTTTAAAGTCAGATTCAATATTAATAACATCTGTTTTTTTGTCGGCAGGCACTAAATCTAGCTTTTCGCTTTCATACAATAAGTCAGCTTCTTGATCAGCAGAAATTCCTACATATGCTAAATCTCTTTCTCCAGCAACAGAGTTAATAGTTATATTCTTTTCATTACAGTCATTCGATTTAAATAAATACTGGTTTAAAAAGTCTGCCAGCTCTTCTTTCTTTAAAATAGAAGACTTTATATCAAGTGAATTTAAAAGTTTAATAGTAGTTTGGACTTTATCTTCGATTTGTTCAAGCTCCTTATCATAATCTTGTTTAGCACCAAGATTAATCTCAGCTTTAGAGTTAAAAGTTTTAATTATTTTTTTTAATTTTAAAAAACGCACACTACTATTTTTATGCTTAATAACTAGATAGTATTTGATATCTGGTATGAAGTTTTGTAAGCTTAAAGTCTTAGTAAGCCATTTAGCATGAATATGTTCAAGATCTAGTACTGAAGCTTTTCTATTTTCCGTGCATGCTGGATGTTTATAAGCAGCGATATCTACATAGACTTGCACACTATGCTTTAACTGCTGACCTAAAATACTATTAGTATTATTAGTTTGAGTTAAATTAGCTATGATATTTTGCCAAATTGTTTTGACCTGCTGTATATTTTGCTGATCAATTTTTAAACTATCAAGACAGTTATCGATTTTAATTACTTTAATTAAATCTAAATCTTGGTTAAAATACGTAGAATCATTTAAATCTACATAGTTATAACCGCTTAATTTGTATAAACTAGCGTGCCTGCTAGTAGTTTTAGATTTTAGCTGCCTGAAATTAAGTTTTTCTACTGCTTTAAACTCTTTATCATGAGTAGTTTTTAAAGGGTAAAAGTGATTTTTAAAAGGAAAAAAGAAAATGTCTTGAATATTGATCTCTTGCACAAAACTATTTTTTTGTTTAATGATCAAATAAAAAATATAAACTCCCAAAATAGCCCCTAAGCATAAAAAAAGAAAGCTATCTACCTTTAGATTCATGTTAATCACAAAAATTAAAAATAGACCTAAAGCAATTAGACACTTAAAGATAGTTACGATATCTAAACCCCAAAAGATTTCAGTTTTTAGTCTAAAGTGCTTATAGGTTTTAATATTTGGGTTCATTTTATATACCTTCGTGCGTAAAATTAGTTATTATTTTCAATATTTTATTTCTTACAAAAATATACTGCTCAGCTCTGGTCTAAATTTAGTTTCACTGCATAATAAAGAGATAACTAACTTACTATAGAAGTCAAATCGACTTGTAAAATCTTACTTAAACAGCTGCATAATGTTTAATTATCGAGTAATAAAATCACTTCTTACAAAATCTTTTATAAGAAGCGACTCTTTTACTACTACTAGTTTACTTACCTTTTAATAGCAAACATACCGCGACTAGCGTTAGTCAATAACTGATAACCACCGATTAAAATCGCAATCATCGGCGCGCCTTTTTGCAAGAAATTGATCATTTGAGCGAGCATCGAAGTAAAGTTTTCCTGAGCTGGGTTATGTCCAAATTTAAAAAATGTTTTTGTAAATTCGATATTTAAACCAGCACTATTTTCACCGATAAACTGCTCGACTAATCTTAAAATCATGGGCATACTTTGGATTAAAAACACCGCAAGTACCGTAGTACCGATAGTCATCATGATCGCTGTAGTACGCTGAAATTTCAGGTTCGCGCTAGTTAGATTCGGCATATTATCAAAGATTGATTGATAAATATACTTAGCACTTACAAATGGTAAGGCGATTAAAGCACTTATAATCAGTGCCTTCAAGGCTTGATAGCCAACAAACAATAATTCTTCATTCATTACATAACTCCTTTAAAGCTTCGATTGCTAGTGTGATTTCTCGAGTAGCTGGCTCAGCTAAATAAAACTGTCTTTGGATTAGGAAGATCACTGCTATAGTTATCAGAAAGCCAAGTGCAAACACAAGCATAGCTATCGCTGAACCTAAAATAGGATTTTCACTAAACACAAAGCTACTAATTGAAACGCAGGTCAAACCATTAACCAAGGTTAAAACTATCAGCCAGTTACTGGTGGTACCGCAAAACAATGAAAAAGAACTAGTTTTTTCAACCTGATTAATCTCAGGAATAGCAGCTTTAAATTCCATTAAACTAGCGTTTTTAGGCAGTTTACGCGCGTTTTTCATAAAAGCGTTATAGGCTTTATGCTCTGCTGCATGAAATCTTTTAAGATTTTCACTAATTTTACTACCTATCTCAGTCACTTCTATCTCTTGATTACTCATTGAGCCCTTCTCAATTCGATCTGAAATGAAACTGGGGTATCTAGCGAAACTAGCTTTATTAGCTACTGAAAAAATTATTTCGTTTTCTTTACTAAAGGCATCCACGACAACCATTTTGCTGTTTTTATACTTTTAATAACAGGGGTCATCTTTCACTAGATAAGTAATGCCATAAAAATCCTACAACGAAGGTAAAAATACAATAAAACACTTAAAAACTTTGCCACTATTTACAAATCTATAATCCCTATCGTAAAAATCTTTTAGTAGGAGTTTTTAAGGTACTGCGCTAAATCGTCTTTTTAATATTTCTCTTCTCAAAAATCAATAAATATTGAACTTTGACTACAATGCCATAATATACTTATGGTTTCAAAAAGAGCAAGCAAAATGATTAATGCGATGTTAGGTACTGACCTAGTTAATCGTCTAAAACTAACCTTCAAGTATGGTTGTGATCTTAAATACTTACCCAGATTAGCCTTAATGATTACAGACAGTTTACTTACTAGTCCCATCAGAATCGCGGCACGTTTAAACCTGAAAAGAAAGATCGAACAGCAAACTATTAAACATCAACCTGTCTTCGTTCTAGGTCACTGGCGTAGTGGAACTACTCACTTGCATAATCTATTAAGTCAGGATGAGGCTTTTAATACAGTTAGAACCATAGATGCAGCTTTTCCTTTAGGTTCAATTAATTTTGAAAGTAATCGTGGCTTATTTAATAATTTCTTGCCAGAAACTAGACAGATAGATAACATGGAGCTCGATATAGATAGCCCGCAAGAAGAAGATTTTGCGATCGCCAGACTCTCGCAAGTAAGTTATTATCACACTTTTACTTACCCAGACCAGGATCGTCAACTGTTTGATAAATATGTGTTACTAAAAAACATCAGCCCTAAAGAGCGAGCAGAACTCGAAGCTAATTACTATTACTTAATTAAAAAACTTGCTTATCAGCAGGAAAATAAAATTCCACTTTTAAAAAATCCAATTAATACTGGTAGAGTAGCTTTTTTATTGAGCTGTTTCCCTAAAGCTAAGTTTATTTATATTAAACGTAATCCATTAGATATTTATATGTCTACTGAAAATATGTTGAAGAAAGTACGTAGTACTAGTCAATTGAAAGATATTAGCGCAAACCAAGTGCAAGAAGACATTATCTATAACTATAAAAATATTATTGCAGCTTATGAAGAGCAAAAAGCCTTAATCGATGCTGGCAAGCTAGTAGAAGTAAACTATGAAGATTTAGATAGCTCACCGCTTAGTACCATTCAGCACATTTACAAGGTACTGGAACTAAACTACAGTTCAGAGTATGACCATAAACTCGTAAGCTACCTAGACTCAATTAAGACATATAAGAAAAACTCTTTTCAGTTACCTAAAGATTTAGAAAAAAAACTTGTTCAAGAGTGGTCTTTAGAAAGCAACTAATGTTAGTCTTTTTAAGATAATGGAAAAAGTGCTAAATATAAGTGATTGCGAGCAAGAGCTTCAGGCAAGCTGGGCTAAGTTTGAAGAAATTAAAAACTCGACCCAGATTAAGGTTTTAAAAGCATTTCAGAAAGCTGGCATCCAAAACACTCATTATAGCTGGGTAACAGGCTATGGTTATGATGATTTAGGTAAAGATAAGGTAGATGAAGTCTATGCTAATTACTTTAATACTGAAGCTGCCATGGTTAGAGTCCAGCTAGTTTCAGGCACGCATGCAATTGCCTCAGCAATTATGGGTAATTTAAATGCTGGCGAAAAGTTTGTATCTGTTACGGGCACACCTTATGATACCCTGCAAACCGTTTTTAAAAGTTACGTATACAAGTATCAACTTGAGTACGCTGAAGGTTTAGATCAAGTCTGCTCTAAAACCAAACTAGTTTTTTTACAAAGATCACGCGGCTACGAATGGCGCGATAGCTATGGTTTAGACTACCTTGAAGAGCTAATTTTAAAATGTAAAAAAATTAATCCTGGGGTTATTGTGATGGTTGATAACTGTTATGGTGAGTTCACCCAAACCCGCGAACCTACTGACATAGGTGCTGATTTGATTGCAGGTTCATTGATTAAAAATCCAGGTGGTACCTTAGTTGCGGCGGGCTCATATATTGCTGGCAAACGCCAGCTGGTAGAAGCCGCCGCCGAGTATGTTACAGCCCCGGGTGTGGGCATGCATGGGGGCTGCTCGTTTGATCAAAACCGCTTAATTTTGCAAGGCTTTTTTATGGCGCCTATGATAGTTTTTGAGGCACTTAAAGGTATGTCGCTTGCGGCGATGATCTTTAAAAAACTCGGTTATGAAACGATTCCAGCACATGATAGTGAGCGCAATGATATCATCCAAGCGATTAAATTAAATAAGCGCGAGCATTTGATTAAGTTTTGTCAATTAATCCAGAACAACAGCCCGATCAATAGTATGTTTACCCCGATTCCTGATGAGATCTCAGGTTACGATGATGAAATTATTATGGCAGCTGGAAGTTTCATCGAGGGCTCAAGTATCGAACTATCAGCAGATGGTCCGCTACGCGAACCTTATATCGCATACCTTCAAGGTGGCATTTCTTACGCTCATACTCGTTATGTGCTAGAGCAGGTGCTTAAGGCTTTAATGCCATAACGTATAAAAAATTAAATAAAAACTTTAATAAAGTTCTTCTTATTAATATATTTAATCATCAAGCAATTTGAGCTAAAATAAAATTAGTTTGATTATATTTGAAGAGATTAGTAAAGCCTATTATGAAGCTAACAAACAGCGTAAACTGATTCTTGATGGTTTCAACTTCAAAATTAATAATTCAGAAAAGATTATTATTTTCGGCGCCAGTGGATCAGGTAAATCCACCATTTTAAACTTACTAAGTGGCATAGATCAGCCAGATTCTGGGCGTATTATCATCGATGATTTTTGTATAAATGAAGTTAATGAAAAAAAACGTACTCGCTTTAGACGCGAAAATATCGGCTTTATCTTCCAAAACTATAATTTGATTCCAACTTTAAATGTACTGGAAAATGTAGAACTGGTTCTCGAACTAAATCAGGCTGAAGATTTTAAATTTGCTCGCGAGCTACTTGTCGAAGTGGGTTTAGAACATAAACTTAAAGCCATGCCAGAAGAGTTATCTGGCGGCGAGCAGCAAAGAGTTGCGGTCGCCAGATCACTGGTTCATAAACCTAAACTACTTCTGGCTGATGAAGCTACTGGCAATCTGGACGCAAATACAGCTAAATCAGTTATGGAAATTATCGGCAATTTACATCGTGAGTACCAACCAACCACCGTCATGGTTACACACGACCGTTCGTTAAAGTCGTTTGCTGATAAAGCTGTCGAGCTTGAGCAGGGCAGGTTAAAACAAGTCTAATGTCAAGATTACATAAAGCCAGTCTTAGATACCTAACTAAGAACACTATGCAGTTCCTAACCTTAATTACTGCAATTATTATTTCAGTATCTATTATTATCGCGACTGACATGGCGATTGAGAATGCTAAAAAAGCCTTCAATCTATCTACCCAAACTGTAGTTGGTAACGCTACTCATTATATTATTTCAGCCGATGGTTTAATTGATGAAAGTTTGTATCCTGAACTAAAACTTAATTATCCCGAATTAAAGTTTGCGCCAGTGATTGAAGATCATATTACCTATAAAGATACTTTATTAAATGTTTTAGGCGTAGACTTGTTTGCTGAAAGTGAATTTAGACCATTTTTAGCAGTAAATGATAAAGATTTTGATCTGGATTTTTATATTAATTCCCAAAAGGCAGTCTTACTATCTAAAGAAACAGCTGATAAGTTTAACTGGACTCTAAATAAAGATATAAAGCTCACTATAAAAGAAACTAGTCAGACTATCAGACCTTATTATCTGCTAGAGAGTGAAGACAATAATACCAGCCAAGCTTTTAATAATCTGCTAATTATGGATTTAAGCAGCGCCCAAAAGATCTTAAATAAAAAATCTCAGCTCACGCGTCTAGATCTGATTATTCCTAAAGGTTTTAAGCTCGCTAATTTTAAAGCTAAGCTAGTTGCTGATCATCCAGATTTAAATGTTATCAGCTCATACAGTCAAAATCAGTCTGTTGATAACATGACTAACTCCTTTTATACAAATTTAAGTGCACTAAGCTTGCTTGCGATGCTTGTGGGAGTATTTTTAATCTACAATTCGATGACTTTTTCAGTTTTGCAGCGCCGTAAAATCTTAGCTATCTACCGAAGTTTAGGATTTTCAGCAAGTGAGCTATTTAGTTCAATTATCTTTGAAGTTAGTATCATTTCAGTAATAGGTACTATTTTAGGTATTATAAGTGGCTTACTACTAGCTAAAGTACTAGTAGTCTTAGTTCTGCAAACTATTAATGACCTGTATTTTAATCTTGAAGTCGCCAAGGTTAGTTTAAATCTTTCCTCAATTTTAAAAGGCGCTGCGGTAGGGATTCTAGCTGCGATTGTTTCAGCTTTAATTCCAGCCTTCGAAGCAGCTAATGTAAAACCAGTGCAAGCACTTTCTAGAGCAAACTATGAACGTAAGTTCAAATACTCAGTAGTTATCGCATTTATTATTTCAATAATACTCGCCATAGCCAGTTACTATACTTTCAAGTATAGTGGTAGCAGTATACCACTTAGCTTCGCGGGCTTATTTTTAACAGTAATTTCTTTTGCCTTGCTAGTTCCTGCCGTGGTAATTACTTTAAATTTTATAATCAATCTGATTTTTAACAGCTCTAAGTTTTTATTTATTAGAATAGCTATTAATTCATTAAGTCGTCATTTAAGCCGTAACGTGGTAGCCATCGTCGCTTTATCAATAGCTCTATCTTTATATCTAGCTTTAAACATTAGCGTAAAAAGCTTTCGCAGTACAGTTTCAAACTGGCTTGAAGATTCGCTTAAAGCAGATATTTATATCACTGCACCAAAACTTATTTCTAATAAAAACATCGATCCACTACCTAATAAAGCGATCAATTTAATTCGCGAATTTAGTGAAAACAAGGTACGTGGTATTAGTGAGTTTTATCAAAGAGAAGCGCTTAGTGCTGAGTTCGGCAAGGTTAATCTAGCTGGCGTTAACCCACTAAAAATAGGGCGAGATAGCTTTAAATGGATCAATACTATCGCAGATGACGAGAGCATACTGTGGGATTCATTTGAAGCTGGCACAGGTGTCATTATCTCTCAGCCATTTTCTTCTAAATATAAAGTTAAATCAGGTGACGAGCTAAGCATTTATACAGAGCAAGGTTTAACGAAGCTTACTATTTTAGCTGTATTTTTCGATTATAGTTCTGATCAAGGCATCGTGATCATGAACCAGTCAAGTCTAAATCAATACTTTAATAAGAAAAATGAAATCAATAATTTAGGTATCTATTTAAATAACTCAAGTGAACAAAGTGCCGAGAAGTATATAGCCGAGTTAAAGCAGTATTTAAAATCTCATGAATTTTCAACTACTAAGCTCGCTTTAAGCAGCAGCTCTAGCCTGAAGCGCGAATCAATGATGATTTTTGATCGTACCTTCAGAATCACAGATATTTTAAAAATTATTGCAATTTTAGTCGCTTTTTTCGGTATTTTAAGTGCACTCATGTCACTTATTTTCGAAAGGTATCATGAGTTTGCGATTTTTAGAGCGCTTGGTATGACCCAATTAGAGCTTAGTCAGATTAATTTATACCAAGCTATCTTAATGGCTGTTTATGCTTGGCTGCTAGCCGTGCCGCTTGGTCTGCTTGAAGCCTGGATTATGATTTATGTAATTAACTTTAGATCATTTGGCTGGTCGATTAACTATTCTTTCGAGTGGCAATACGCAGCATTCGCTTTAGGTATCGCACTACTGGCTGCGGTATGTGCAGTAATTTACCCAAGCTACCAATTAAGTAAAATTAACCCCGGAATACTTTTAAAAGATGAATAAAAAAATCGTAACTATTTTTATAGTTTTTGTTGCAATACTTACTATAGTAGCTTTTTGGCTTAGACAAGAATATAAGGCTAACTATAATTTTAAATTCTCGAATCCTGCAACTCAGCTGACTTATAAAAGTGATCAAGGCTTTTTAAAGGCTATAGATAAAAGAAAATTCACTTTTCCAGCTGATCACGGGGCTCACCATGGTTTTAAAACTGAATGGTGGTATTTAACTGGTAATCTTGAAAATCAAGAAAATAGGCATTTTGGCTATCAAGTGACTATCTTTCGCAACGCACTTAGAGCTGATCATCAGGACTTTATAAAATACCGCGACTCAGACTGGCAAAGTGATAATATCTACATGGCACACTTCGCCGTTTCAGATATTGAAGGTGGTAAATTTTATAACACCGAAAGTTTTCAGCGTAATTCGCTTAACTTAGCTGGCGTTAGAACTAAACCTTTTAAAGTGTGGCTAAACCAGAATTATATAAAAAGTGTAGATAAAAACTTTTATCCTTTAGAAGTAAATTTTAAAGCTGAAGAGATAGCTATTAAGCTAAAGTTAGCTGAAGGTAAAGAACCTGTTTTGCAAGGAGATGCAGGTTTAAGCCAAAAATCAGCTGGCGTGGGTAATGCTTCATACTATTATTCACTAACACGTTTGCCCACCAGTGGCACAGTTAAAATAGCTGATGAAGAGTTTAAGGTTACTGGTAGTAGCTGGTTTGATCGAGAGTGGAGTACCAGTTCACTTGGTGAAGATCAGGCTGGTTGGGACTGGTTTGCTTTGCAGTTAGATAATGGTATGGAGCTAATGTACTATCAGCTGAGATCTAAAACTAATGGTGTAGATGAAAATTCAGCAGGGGTAATCGTTAGCGAGAAAGGTAAGAAAACTAAGTTTAATTATCAAGAGATTAGTTTAAAAGTGCTTGCTAAGTATAAAAGTAAATACAGCTCAGCTACTTACCCAGCTAAATGGCGTATTAAGATACCTAAACTCAAGCTCAATTTAGTAGTAGAACCTTTTATGAAAGATCAGGAACATAAAAATAAGTATCCTTACTATGAAGGTGCTGTGAGCGTAAAAGGTAAATTAGCCAAGCAAAAATTAGCTGGCACAGGTTACGTGGAGTTGGTAGGTTATTAGATTTAAATTGCGCGCACTGCTAATACGCTTATTTTATTTATTTATAGATATTCATTAGTAGCATTAAACTTAGATAAAATTTCACTTAATAACATTGTTAATATAGATAATATTTTATCTTACATAAAGATAGGGATTAATTACAACTAAAAATACCGACTAACTTTATTAAGAATCGCTCTTTAGAAATCCGACTAACTTATTAGTCTTAAATTTTAATTTAGCTAGCTTACAAATTGTGTATATAATAGGATTATAGAAGCATGCATTTTCAGATTGGAACAGATTTATGTGACCCTACTCGAATAGAGAAGATTTATCGCCGTTATGGTAAAAAGTTTGTTACCAGAATTTTAACTACCGCTGAGCTTGAAATGCTAGAGTATGGTTTTAACCAGCGTAGTTTTAAGCCTAGTTTCTCCCAGCGTTTGGCGGCGCGCTACGCTGCGAAAGAAGCAGTTTCAAAGGTTTTAGGCTGCGGTATAGGTAAAGAAATTTCTTTTCAGGATATTGAAATTATGCGACACGCTGACTCTAAAGCACCTATCATTAAGCTAAGTGAAAAAGCTAGTAAACTAGCTGAAGAGCAAAAATTAAGTAACTGGCAGATTTCAATCAGTCACGAAAAAAGTATGAGTATCGCTGTGGTTATTGCTAGCGATTAGCAAATTTTAGTTTATCTACTTAGATAAAACTATTAAAACTCTCGAAAAAAATTTACTAAAATTAAAAATTAACTATACATTAAAAACTTGTCTGTAAAAATTTTAATAATAAAACTAAGCTCACTTGGTGATGTAATTCACACTTTCGAGCCTTTAAGAGCTTTAAAAAGACACTTTACCAAGCTTGACATCGATTTAAAGTTAGATTTCCTAGTTAAAGAAAAATTTGCAAGCATCTTAGATGACCCAGAACTTAATTTTATAGATAAAGTCCAGATTTTACCTAATAAAGGTTTTTGGCAGCTGATTCCTGCTTTAAAAAGCATAAATTACGATTATATTATCGACATGCAAGGTTTGATTAAAACTGGATTACTAGCTTACTTTATTAAAAATAGTTCCAAATCTAAAATTATCGGTTTTAAACGTCCACGCGAGCAGCTAGCAGCACTTTTTTATCAGCATAAGCTAGATTTAGATATAAAATCTAACCACGAGCATATAATCGACATGAATTTTAAGTTACTTGAGTTTTTTTGCGCGCAGGTGTCGGTTGATTTAGCTGTATCGGATTTAAAAAATATAAATTTAAAGCAAGCTCTACTCTGTAGCTCGCATCTAGAGGGTTCTAAGAGTGTCCCTAATACTTCCAGCGCAAATATATATAATGCAAACACCGAGGTTAAAACTGAGCATCAAGCAAATTTAATATTAAAACCCAGCTCAGCAGAACAAAAATCAATTATTCAGTTAAACAATTTTAATAACGAGATTCAAGCCTCTGCTTTACAAGAAAACGATATTAAAAAAGTTGCCATCTTACCTTGCACGACCTGGCAGTCTAAGCATTGGCTGATTGAAAACTGGGTTGAAGTTATAAATCGCTTAATTAAAACCCAGAGTGAAAATATCAGTATCGAGCTGATCGGCGCGCCAGTCGACCTGGCTTACCTGAGTAAGATATACCAGCAAGTAAACCAGCCAGAGTGTCTTAAAATTACTAGTGATCAAAAACTAAATCAACTTAGAAGCTACTTTAAACAGTTTCAGTTAGTTTTAGGAGTTGATACAGGTCCTTTGCACCTAGCAGCTGATGTTTTAGACCCTTTTAAAGCTCAGATTATAGGTCTTTATGGTCCTACAGCAGCTACTAGGACTGGTCCTTATGGTTTTCAGGCTTTAAATAGCAGTGACCTTACAAGTAATGTGCCTTCACATAAAAAAACATACCTAGAAGACGAGCATAGTATGAGCTTGATTACGCCACAGATGTTGTTTAAATTAATTAAAGTGCTTTCAATTAAGTGAGCATTTATCTTAATTGGAAGTACGTTACATTATCTTATAAAACTAAATCCTTAGGAAAGTTGAGACATTTTCATAGCTAATGATCTAGCTTGCTCTTTTACTGTTCTAATTAAGTTTTTAGATAGTCTTAAACTATTACTTTTGATATTCCACCGATAAATCTACTTAGGGTATCCATGTATTTTCTAGCAGGCAAGCTTTGGTAATTTCATTTAAGATTTGATATTTTATAGAGTTTTTATTATGTGGGTTGAACTAATTTATAAAATTAAATTACTATGCACATCACCTTTATTACCTGCGCGCCAGAAAAGCTAAATTACTATTTTCCTACTGAGCAGGAACCAGAATTAATACCGACTGAAGCGCCCTTTACTCCAGATGACCAATTAGCTGTAGATTATCTGCGAGCGCAAGGTTATCAGGTAAGTTTTTTAAACTGGCGTGAGGCTTTCAAAGAAAATACCGATCTGAGTATGCAGCTAACAAGTTCATTAAAAGAAGACGTTTTGTACATAATGCGCTCACCTTGGGATTATATGGATAGCAGTGACCTGCGCTTTAAGTTTCAAAATTGGTTGCAAGGATTAACAGATTCAAAGATAAAAATGGCTAACTCCGCGAGTTTTATGTCATGGCTATTAGATAAAAGTTACTTAAAAGATCTAGAAAATGCTGGTATAGCTATCGTACCAACTAAAATAGTCTATAAAAATTCTTTAGCTGACATTTTAAGTGAAGGTAATGATTTTGCGCCTAGCCTAAATGAAAATAAAATAACTGTAGCTAATTCAGATGAAAATCACATAGAATCTAACATCTCGAATGAAAAACCTAAAAACAACTCTGAGGACTTAAATTTAAGCAACAAATTTACATCTAAATATCTAAACCAGCATTTAAATTTAGCTGATGAACTAAAAAAGCACCCTTCTGGTTTAATCTTAAAGCCAGCTATGGCAGCAGCAGGTCGAGGTTTAATTAAAATAAGTGATATAAACGAAGCTAAAAGCTTACAAAATAAGTTTAAGGAGCTAACTCAAAGCGAAAAATACTTAGTCCAACCATTACTTAAAAGCATTCAAACTGAGGGCGAGTGGTCATTAATTTTTATAGCAGGTAATTATAGTCATGCAGTTCACAAGGCTCCTGCACGTGGTGAAATATTGGTGCAGGCTGAATGTGGCGGCTCACTTAATTTTATAGAGCCGCCAGCTGATCTACTTACTTATGCTACTAAGGTTTATAAAAAGATCATAAAATGCTATCGAAACCTGTTTAACGTAAAAAACTATATTCCTTTATACCTTAGGTGCGATTTTATTCAAAACGATCTAGAAAAAAGTGATCAAACTATTAACCTAACTGAAAATTTCCAAAATGAATCTGAGAAAAGTTTTGATAATTTTAAAGAAAATGAATCTCATCTACCTAAGCAGACTTCTGCAATTACAGCCACACCTAAAGCCCAATATCTTCTTTCAGAATGCGAAGGTATCGAGCCTGAACTATTTTTCAGAGTCAAACCCGAAATAAGCTTAGCTCTTTTTAGTGAAGGTGTAGCTAACTTATGTGCATAATAAAAACACTATGCATAGTCATTTTTTGAAGTTTTATAATTTATACAAATATAATTAAAAAAACTACGGCTCAACCAAAGTACCTTTTCTAGCCAGCTATGTTATATCACTGATATATTTATCTAGCGCTCTTACACATGATAAACTTACTTAGATAATGGACTTTTTGTTTATCATAATCAGTGTTTTACTCATCACACTTCTAATCGTAGTTCATGAATTTGGTCATTATCTGGCAGCTAAGATGTATGGCTTCCAGACACCTATTTTCGGCATAGGTCTACCATTTGGACCGCATATTGACTTATTTAAGAAGTGGAACACACAATTCAGATTTTATTTTATGTTAATTGGCGGTTTTGTAGCTATTCCTGAAACTGGTGATGAAACAGACCTAGAACAGTTTAAAGATCTAGGTGAGCTTAAGCCTTTGCGTAAGTTTCCAGTACATCAGCGCGCTGTGGTTGCATTTGCTGGTGTCTTTTTTAATATTATTTTTGCTTTTTTAATTTCAGTAGTCATGGCTGGCACGACCGGTTTACCAACTATGAAAGCCTCGACTGAAATTATGGGTTTTGTGAGTGAAGACTCGCCAGCTAAAAAAGCTGGTTTAATGGAAGGTGACACGATAATTTCTATTAATGGTATCGAAATCGATAGCGGTGAAGAGCTTAAAGATTTAGTCTCAAGTTTTAAAAACGAATATGTAATTTTACAAGTCGCGCGCGATCCTGAATTAATGAACAATGGTGAAAGTGCTAATAAAACAACTACTGCTGCTAGTGACACCCATAAAGAGGATGTTCCACACTTTGCGGTTAACAAAAATTTCAAATCAGTGGGTGAGTATAAGGTTCGCTCTAATGGAGCTATTGGTGTAAAGTTAGGTCTTAAGAAACTTTATACGAAATCATCAAATAACATTTTCAGCTGGCTTAAAGATGGCTTTATATTTACTATAAACACTTTGTTTATGATGTTTGTTTCTATTTTTACTATTATTAATTCACTTTTTGATAAAGTGCTAGCAGCTATAGGCATAGTTAACCCGAGCCAAGTAAGTGATTTTGGTGAAGTAAAAGGTATAGTAGGTATCGTACAGCTAATTAGCCAAGATATTAAGAACAATTTTTATATGATTCTTGAATTTGCGGTACTTCTAAATCTTAATTTAGCGGTCATAAACTTACTTCCTATTCCAGCACTTGATGGCGGGCATTTAGTCTTTTTAGGTTATGAAAAAGTGTTTGGTACTAAACCTTCAGCTAAAATTCAAGATGGTTTAATTCAAGCTGGCTTTATGTTTTTACTATCAGTTATGGCAATTACCACTTTTAATGATATTAAAGTTTGGATCTTTCATTAAAATAGTTTTAGCTAAATGAACTTTAGTAAGAGCTCTATAAAGACTCTAAATGCAAGATCAGTGGGTTTGTACCTAATATATACTATATAAGCTTTGAGGGTACCGTTTTATAGTTAACAGCTAAACCTGTATCACATCAAAAAGCTAGATTTATATTAACCAAAGTAATTAAATAATACTACTAATGTGCTTAGCTACCAACTCAAATAAACTCGGGTCATCCAAACTATTTAGTTCTAATTCGGCTACATAAATATTACTGTGGTATTTTTCAGGTATTTTCACTAAATCCTTTTTAGTGCAAATCAGCACTTCAGCCGCACAAGTTAAGCTTTTCAGCTCACTTTCAGTAAAGTAATGATGGTCTTTAAAGGCTTTATACTCGGTTTCCACTTCAAAGTTCTCAGCTAAAATAGCTTTAACCTGCTTAAAAAAGCTATCATAATCAGCAATCGCTGAAAAAACTAAAATAGATTTAGTATTAAGTGGTAGGTTCACTTTTAATTGCGCGCAAAGTCCATAGATTTTAAGTTGAGGGCATTTCAGTTTATATTTTTGCTTTAAGCTAAGGTATTTTTTCTGTTCAGTGCCATCTTTTAGAAATTTATTTAAAACTAGATAGTCGACTTGGGCTAATTTCTCAAATTCACGCAAATAACCTTGTTCATTTACATTAATTACCGAAATATCCAGATCACGTTTTAATTTTAAATGCTGCTTGCCGTCATCTAAAATATATACATCGTAAGTTTTAAAACGCTCCGCATATCTGGCAGCCTGATAACGTTGAGAGCCGACTATAATATCAATAGCTTGCTCTTTAAAGGCATCTACCATCTCCAGTACTTCATCTCCTGGAAAACCAGGGTAATTTTTTAGCTGTACGCGCTTATTTAAATACAAACACTTAGCTAAATTAGGATAGATTACTAATTGCTCTTCACTTAATTTAGCTTGGTAACCTCGAGTTAAAACTGCCACTTTTAGACCTGCCTGCTGGAGAGTTTTAGCTAATTTAATAACAATCGGTGTCTTGCCAGTACCACCAAAAGAAAAATTACCTACACTAATAACTAGAGAATCTAATTTATTAGCTTTTAAAATTTTAAACTTATACAGTAGCTGATGAACTAAATGAACTAGTTGATAAGGTCTCGAAATTAGTCTTTTGATCATACTCTTTAATAACTTTACTTACTTGAGGTAGTATTTTTTGGTTTGCCTGCACCAATTTTAAAGCTTTTTTACCTGTAAGACGTCTAAATTTATCATCTATAAGTAAACTACGGATATCATTTTTTAGATCAAGCTTACTATCAGCAATAATCAGCGCATTTTCACTATAAAATAGCTCAACAATAGCAGTATTTTTATGATAAAAAGGTCCTATGATAGTCGCTAAACCTAGCGCGCAGGGTTCTAAAATATTATGCCCGCCTACATGCTCAACTAGCGTGCCGCCCACAAAACACATGCTTGCTGCTTTGTATAGATCAGCCAGATCACCAATGGTATCTATTAGTAAAATATCATCGGTGCCGTATTGTGGGTTAGCTTGATTATTTAGCTTTAAGTTAGACTCACTAAACTTGCGCACTTCAAGCTTAGCTGCTGAATCAATTATTTCAGCAACAGCATAAAATCTCTCTGGCTTGCGCGGTGCGATAATCAATCTAAGCTCAGGGAACTGCGGTGCTAGCTCCTGGTACATAGCGATTAGTGATGCTTCTTCTTCAGCGTGCGTGCTAGCTGCCAAAATAACCATATTTTTTTCGCTATAACCTAGCTTATATTTAAAATGTGGATCTGGCTTTTGTTCGTTCATATCCTTCGCAAATTTCATATTACCGCACATATAAACTTTAGCCGAATCTAAGCCTAACTGAATAAATTTGCGGCTATCTTCTGGTGACTGCGCGCAGATAAAATCAAATTTGTTAATAACCTTAGAAAATAAAAACCTGAAGCTTTGATAAGATTTAAATGACTTATCGGCTAAACGGGCATTAATGATGCCTAACTTAATCTTCATTTTAGAAGCCTGATAAATTAATCCTGGCCAAATTTCAGTTTCCAAACAAATAATCATGCGTGGTTGAATTTTTAAAAGTGACTTTTTTATAGTCGAAGGCTGATCAAAAGGCATATAAATTAAAACTAAGCGACCTTCACGCAACCTAGCTGCTAGTTTTTTACTCGCATGCTCGTAGCCAGCTTTAGTGCTAACACTAATTACTAAGTTGTATTCATGGAAAAAGTTTAACAGTGGATATAAGGCATTAAATTCACCTACTGAAACAGCATGAAACCAAATCGGGTTATCTGGAAAGTTATCACTATAATTAGCCTGACGCTCATGAAAGCCCGGCGCCCACTTTTTGACTAAGGTCTTACTTAAAATAAATAATATAGGTATTAGTATAAGCCAAAATAGCTCGTACACCAGCATAAAAACTCCTAGCATTATAAAATCTCCTCTAAGCTAAGCGACTAAAAGCAGGTTCGCCTTTAAGTAAACATAGAGTTTGCAGACTTTTAATATCTAAAGTACACTCTAAATTAGCGAAACTCGCAATTTCAGTTAATAAATGTTCTCTTCTAGCTCTAAAGTCTAATTTATCTAAACTATAATCTTGCTCAGCAATCTTAGCGACACTCTCATTATCTAAAGTAGCTAAATTTTCAGGCTTAATAACACCTAATTGTTTTAAAATTTCAATACTTATATTCGGGCACACAGCAGCAAGCATAATAGCGACCTGTCTAACAGCCTCAAGCGAAGTATAAATTACCTTTAAAGCTTCTTGCTCATCTGCTTCAACTTCAGTTTTCAATAGTTTCCAAGGTGCTTTATCATTTATATAGACATTAAACTTACTTAAACAACTAAATAATTCTTCAAAAGCCACAAAAGTATTAATATTAGCTATGTTTTTAACAAATTTTTCTTTAGTAGTTTGTAAAAGCTGAGCGTAAGCTGACTCAATTTCTGGTAGAGCAGTTATATCTTTAAAATTTTTACGATATAAATTAGCGCAGCGGCTTAATAAATTACCTAAGTTATTAGCTAAATCTGAGTTAAGTCTAATTTTAAAGCTTTCATGTGAGAAATCGCCGTCTCTGCCAAAAGGAAAATCCCTAATAAAGAAAAAACGCACTGCATCACTGCCGTACTCACGTACTAATTCAGCAGGTTCGATTACATTACCTAGGGTTTTACCCATTTTATGACCATCTTTAGTTAAAAAACCATGCCCAAAGACTTTATCAGGTAATGGCATCTCCGCAGACATTAACATCGCAGGCCAATAAATAGCATGAAATCTTAGAATATCTTTACCAATGATATGAGTAATCTGAGTTTCATCAGCCCAAACTTCACTCTGCTGTGTTTTTAAACCAGAAATATAAGATAGCAGGGCATCAAACCAGACATAAATCTTCTGATTATCATCACCTGGAATGTTAATTCCCCAGTCTAAATTAACTCTAGAGATAGGGAAGTCTCTTAGACCATCTTCAAGCCAGCTAAGTACTTCATTTTTACGATAATCTGGTGCTATAAAATCTGGATGCTCTTTAATATAATCTTTTAAAGCCTGCTCATATTTAGACAGTTTAAAAAAATAATTCTCTTGAGCATAATTTTCGACCTTCTTTTTATGAATCGGGCACATAAGCTCCCCATCTTCATTTTTTTCTAGGTCTTTTTCAAGTTTAAAATCTTCACAATCTACGCAATATAAGCCTTCATAGTTAGCTTTATAAATATCACCTTTCGCATTAACCTTATCGAAAAATGTTTTAACAAACTCTTGATGTTCAGGATTAGAGGTACGCACGAAATGTGAGTAATTTATTTCAAGTAAGTCCCAAAGTTCTTTAAAGTCATTGGAAAAACGATCACAATGTTCTTGCGGGCTAATTGAGTTGGCAGCAGCAGCTTTTTCGATCTTTTGACCGTGTTCATCAGTTCCCGTTAAGAATGTGGCTTTAGAGCCAGATTGCAAAAAATGTCCCGCCAAGAAGTCGCTAACCATAGTAGGATATGCGCTTCCCAAGTGCGGGACATCATTAACATAAAAAATGGGGGTCGTAATATAGTGATTCAATTTAACTAAAGTAAACCTGACTCTTGACTATAATATTCTTCAAGTTTACGGTATATTTTAGCTTTATCATCTTCATTAGTTAGACGATGAAGGCACCATTTCAAAGCAGTATCAGGCTTACAATTCTTAGTTAAGCAAAACTTTTTTAAAACAGCATCGATCTGATCTTCAGCAGCATAAGCCACCAAATCAATATCTGATCCTAAATTAATACCTCTTGATCCCATAATGTGAGTTTATCAGAAGTTACAACTATTTTAAAGTGATAGTTGCGCCAGCAGCCTCAAGATCTTCTTTCATCTTGTCAGCTTCTTCTTTGCTAGCAGCTTCTTTAATTACTTTTGGAGCAGCCTCAACTAATTCTTTAGCTTCTTTCAAACCAAGACCAGTGATCGCACGTACAGCTTTGATAACACCGATTTTCGAATTACCAGCTGATGTTAATTCAACATCAAAATCAGTCTTCTCTTCAGCTGCTTCAGCGCCAGCGCCACCAGCAGCCATAGCTACACCCGCAGCAGCAGTGATACCAAACTTCTCTTCCATTGCTGTTTTCAATTCAGCAGCTTCTAAGATTGTTAAATTACTGATACTCTCTAAAATTTCTTCTACTTTGCTCATTATAAATTTCCTTTCTAATCTAAATACTTTAAAACTATGCTTCTTCTTTTGCTAAAGCGAACTCGCTAACTAGTTTAGTCTGATCTTCATCTTTTTTTGATAGTTCATCAAAGATGTAAGCCATACCTGAAGGTACTTGTACCAACATACCAGCGATCTGACTAAGCAAGGTGTCTTTACTAGGTAAGCCAGCAACTGCCTTAGCTTGCTCTGCAGCAAGTAAGTCACCATCAAGCATACCGCCCTTAAATTCAACTTTCTCGTCATTATCCTTAGCAAAATTCTTAATTTTAGCTGCAGGTTCAACATCTAGTTTATCAAAACAGAATAAAACAGCACTTGGTCCAGTTAACGAACCAACTAACTCTTCATAGTCTGTACCTTCAGCAGCTTTTTTAAATAAAGTATTTTTAGCAATACGATACTTAGCTTTAAACTCTCTAATTTGATTACGTAATTCTGTAATCTGACTAACGGTTAAACCTAACTGATCAGTAGTGAAAACAGCTGTAGCGTTTTCAAAATCGTTTTTTAAGTCTTTAACCTGTTCTTCTTTGTTTAGTTTTGTTACCAACGTAATCTCTCCTTCGTTTACGCAATCGAGATTACAAATAATAGCATTTGCTTAAGAAAGAATATCGAAAAGACATATTTTTTTAATTTTTTATAACAAATCGATTTTAATATTTTTGATTTGGTTGTCAAGTAGCTTATATTTAAAAGCCTGCGCGTACATAAATTCAATAGATTTAACATCCTGCACACTAAGCGCGCGTGAACTTTCGTTAACGTACATGTTTATATATTCAACAGCACGTTCATCGTCTAACCCATTATTTGAAAATTTGCGAGCATATTCAAGGGCATCTTCAAAGTTATCTAAACCATAAGAAATAGAACGCTCTAATATCTCAGCTACTTGCTTGCGTAATTTAAAATCCAGATCGCGGCGAATAACATTAGTTCCTAAAGGCATTTTAAGTGCACCAG
This sequence comes from uncultured Gammaproteobacteria bacterium, assembly GCA_964438425.1. Lineage (GTDB taxonomy): Bacteria > Cyanobacteriota > Vampirovibrionia > LMEP-6097 > LMEP-6097 > CAYTKM01. Next base: position 871,244 of record CAYTKM010000001.1, on the reverse strand, counting down.
TCAGTTGGTACCACCAAGCACCTAGATCTAAAATCAAATGATAGCCTTCATCCTTAAATTGGATTTGTGATTCGTGAATTAATAAACCAGCATCAGCCTTACCCTGCTCAACGTAATCGAAAACTTCATCAAATTTACAATACACAGGTGCAAAATCCAAGTTATTTATATTAGAAAATAGTTTTAAACATAAATTAGCGCTAGTATACTCACCTGGTATGGCAATTCTAAGACGATATGAAACATTTTTATCTTTTAGAGCTAAACCCAATGAAATTTTTTCTGGATTATAGTTATTTTTAGCTGTTAATTTATTATAGAGTTTTTCTTTACAAACAAGCCTAGGTCCATAAGTTTTATTAGCCATAGAAGCGCCAGAACCTAAAATCTGGAATCTATCTTGCAAATATGGATAAGCATGAAAAGAAATCGCATACACATCATATTTAAGCTTCTCTAAATCTTTTTCTAAAGCTAACTGATTGAGATTCTCAATCTCTTCACTTGCAAACTCAAATTCTAAATCACCAAGATCAATGCAATTATTTCTAATCGCATAAAACATAAATGCGTCGTCCGAATCTGGACTATGAGCTATTCTAATTTTGGCTTTGGTCATCAAAATATTATCTTACTTGATTAGCGCCTGAGATAGGGCATTTAATTGTGGCTCAAATATACCATTAATATACTGAGGGTACACCCCATATAGTATAGCAAGACCGAGTAAGACGAATAACACGAATAATTCAGATTTACGAGCATCAACTAAAGTCAAATTTTGCTCCTGAATTGGACCATAAAACACACGTTGGTTAGTCCACAGCATGTAAGCTGCTGTAATAACCAGCGAAGCTGTAACGACAGCTGTAGCAATCTTAATAATATCAGCGCCAGAACCAGTAGAATTAGTGGTAAAAGCACCATAAAACACCATAGATTCACCAACAAAACCAGAAATGCCAGGTAAACCTAAGTTTGCCATTGCAGCAATTTTAAAAATAAAGAAAGTTTTTGGCATGACTTTAGCAAGGCCACCAAAAGCAGCTAAATCACGAGTATGGGTTCTTTCATAAATCATACCGACGATCATAAATAGTGCAGCTGAAATTAAACCATGCGAAAACATTTGAAAAGCGGCCCCGCTATAGCCTACAGTATTTAAGCCAGCGAGTCCAAGTAGGATGAAACCCATGTGAGAGATACTCGAATAAGCAATAATTTTTTTAAAGTCTGTCTGAATAAGCGCTGAGTAAGCGCCATAAATAATATTAATAGCACCAAGAATTGCGATCCCTGGAGCAAAAGCAGCAGTTACTTCAGGGAAGAAGTTAAGCGCAAATCTCAGCAGACCATAACAACCCATTTTTAGTAAAATACCAGCTAGTAGCATTGAAACTGGTGTAGGCGCTTCAACGTGAGCATCAGGCAGCCATGTATGAAACGGTACTGATGGCAATTTGACGATAAAACATACTGAAATTATTATAAACAGTAAACTTTGCACTCCGAAGCCTAGGTTTTGTGCCATCGCAGCTAACTGAACCATATCAAAGCTAGCAAAGCCAGTATGCATGAGTAAGCTAAATAAGCCGATCAGTAGACAAACACCAGCAGCAAAGGTATACAGTAAGAACTTCATCGAGGCGTAGTTTCTATTTTTAGAACCCCAAATAGCGATGAGGAAGTACATCGGCACTAGCTCAAGTTCCCAGGCTAAGAAAAACAAGAAAATATCTTTAGCCATAAAGACAGCCATGACGGCAAGGGCTAAAAACATTATTAAAGAATAATAAAGTCTTGGTTTTTGCTTTAAAGCGATCGGTTTTGAGGCAATTAAAACACAAGGCATTAATAAAGCTGTTAGTAAAACCATGCTAAATGCTAGACCATCAACACCTAGTGAAAACTGAATATCATTAATCCAAGGTGCCGTTTCGACTAACTGCAAGGCTGTATTAGAACTATCAAACAAATATTTCCATTGGTATAAAACCAGTCCTAGAACGGTTAAGCTACCGCCTAAAGAAATATATCTAGCTAAACGTTCATTAACAGGTAAAAGTGCAACTAGCGTACCTGTAAGTAAAAATATAAGCAAAATACTACTTAATGAATGTTCAACTAAAAAACCCATAATCAGTAAAAATATAAACCAATCTAAAAAAATAATCAACACAACCTTTTTTAGCCAGTTATGGTATTATTATTTTCTCGTGATTGGAAATTAATTCCAAGCACTTTTAAACAAGGTCAGATAGCTCAGTTGGTAGAGCAGAGGACTGAAAATCCTCGTGTCGGCGGTTCGATTCCGCCTCTGACCACCACTCTTTTAAACTTGTAATTATTTTCTAAAAAAGACCTAATTCTAGAATTATTTTCTAAATTTGCGCCTAATTTATAATTATTTTCTAAATTTTAGTTATTTTTATAAAATTTTTATAAATCAATATTTCATAAAAATAAGCTTAAATTTGCTTTAACCACAAACACAGTATACTGAAATAACAGGCAGATAAATAATTTCAGCCACGATATTTAAAAGAAACAAAAATATTATATTAAATGAAATTCAAATTTCGACTTGAAAGAATTCTTAGTATGCGCCGGGATGAGCATGATGAAGCCCTGCGTGAAGTCGGCAGAGCTAGACAAAGGATCGAAGATGCCAAGCTCGCTTTAAAGCGAAAAGAAGAAGAAAGACGTAAAACTCAAAATGAGCTTATTGAGAATAATTACACCATGGCTCAAGAGTATTTAAGACTGCTTAAAAAACTAGACAAAGAATATGAAAATTTAGAATTACAGCTTGAAGAACGTAAAAAGGAATTAGAGCTAGCCAAACAAAATGTTTTAGATACCAGAATGAAAGTAGAAGCACTTGAAAAACTGCGTGAAAAACAAGAGCAAGAATTTTATGATGAACAAAACAGACTTGAACAAATTGAAACTGATGAAAAAGTAGCTTTAAAGTTCGCTAGTGAAATGGTAAAAAAACAAAATGAAGAAGATGGTGATGAATTATTTTACTAATTTCAACTTAACCTTAAGCTTTAACTTATATTCGCAGCGCTTTTCATTAATAGATTCTTAACCACAAATGCCTATACATAAGATATCTTTTAACAAGTTTAGAAGATTTTATTTAGATTAATTAGAAGGGGTTTTGATAGTTTAGTCGTAATAAAGCAGACTAAGGTGCAAGCAAGTTAATGTTCAATTTTCCTGATCAAATATATCAATACACAGATTCGATATTTTTTACTAAGCTTGCAAAGCCGCTTAGTAAATTTTTTAATTTACCTGTAATTAATTTAAACTTTATTAGTATTAGAAACATTTCATTTAACCTGAGGTCTATAAGATGAATCTTAATTTAAGCACCTCTAATTTAGACCAGCATAATTTTAGTTTAAAATCTAAAAATCTAAAATATTACACTAGTGAACAGTTTCAAACTACAGGTATTTTTGACTTAGAAGTTAAATTAAATCTATTTTTTTCAAATACTTTAAAAAAGTTAAAGTTAGATTTAGAACAGCTTTCTGAAAAATTCTATTTATCTACGCCAGAATTTATGTGCCTAGAAAGTAACTTTAACGCTAATTTATTTAAACAGGTACATAGGGAAACTGCTATCAGCTCAATAAATTCAAGTAGTTTTACTGACCAACATAAAAATAAACCTTACCAGCAAAATTATTTTTCGATCTTAATTAAATCTCATAGTATCTCTTTTTTAGAAGATGCCTATAATACATTTAAAAACTTTAATATAGTTTATCTATACAATAATCTAAAGCCGGATTTACAGTTAATACTTTTAAACATTTTATCTGCCTATGAAAGATTATGTAGTGATGTCCTAGATAAATACGCAAGCGATTTTCATTTAAACCCAGTCGAACGTTATATTAATACTGGCTTCATAGGTAAGTTTTACTCTGAAGTTAACTTCCAAGTTATCAGATTCCAAAAAGCCGAAAAATTAATTGTCGCTCTTAAAGAACAGATGTCACTTTTTGACCTGCATCTATATGAAAGGTGCTGGCATCACGAATTAGAGTTTTATGGCTTAGTATTAGAAAATATAGGTACAGATACTGCTAAAACACAGTTATATGCTGCTAAAACAGAAGCAGCTAGGCTTTGTAAACTATATATGCAAGCTGTGCATAATCTGAAATTTTCACAACTAATTTTAGATAAAAAGACTCAGAATCATTGGTATGATCGCACAACTAAAGAAAAAACTTTAAAACACCCTTTAAATCTAAACAATCCGAATAACATAATTGCCAGTATGCAAACTGATTTTGTTAGAAATGATAATTTAGCTGAAATTTTAAAGCTGATTAAAAACGATGACTCTAAATATTTAAATGCAGTCAGAAATCTTAGATGCAAGCAGCGTGATATTCGCAGAATTATCGATCCACTTAATCAAAATGATTATAACGGTCAGAACATTCTTAGATTACTACTAAATAAACCTAATGATATTGATAAAGAGTCTATTTATGAAGGTTTAAACAACTTAGGGATTACTGAAGATTATATACATAAACTTGAAAGTCTAACTCAAAGCACCGAAGTTGATTTCTGCTCAGCGCTTGAGTATTTTTTTGATGCCGAAAAATCGTATAAATATAAAAACTTTGATTTCATCCTGTCATACGCAGCCAACTGTAATGTTCACTATATAGATGAGCAAGGTATTTACTTAGACCAAAAATTATTTGATAGCCTAGCTAAAATCAGTAAGCTTGATAAACTTTGTTGTGAAATTTATGATGATTATTTTGTTGACCACGAAATTTTACGTATAGAACAAGCTGTTTCACTTGCTCACAAATACTGCCTAGAACAGGGAGCTAACCAAAATTTTGTTAAATTGTGTAAAGTGCTAGTTTATCTAGTCAGCTTAAATGCCTTAATCAACTCACAGCAAAATCTTTTTCAGGTTTTAAAACAAAACAATCATATTCGCTATAAATTTTTCAGATGCGTTGATGACTTAGAAAAGAAAGAAGTGCTTTGGGATAAGTACCAAACTTTAAACCAAGCTTTAGAGGAAGCATATGCTGATTTTCAAAACGATAAGCTACTTATCTGGCAGATTTTCAATCATGAAATTAAATTTATTGAAGCCTTGCAGGTTTTAACTAATGTTTCTAAACTTTGCATTGAAAGAGAAAAATTCTACCAGTCTATTATTCATAGTAGTTTAACTTGCGTAGAACAGAGCTTTTTAAAGAAATCTATCAAGTTAGATTCAGATGTAGTTTATGGTAGTTTCGCTAGAGGTGGCTCAGCCTATGATAGTCACTTGATGGATGTACTAACTGAGATTTTAGAAATAAAGTTTTATGAGTTGCATTACAGCGAACAATTAGCGCGACCTAAACTTGAATATTTTAAGAGTTATCAGTTTCACCAAACTAAATCTGAGTTTGTAAAAGACTTTATTAGCAAACAGCTGTTATCCGTTTGGAATTTAAGAGTGACTTTATATAATAATCTGCACAAAGCTCAGCGCAAAGATAAATTTTATATCAGTAAAAACTTTAAAGAGATTATACACTTAAGTTCACTTATTTTGAATTTTCTAGAATCAATTAGCGAACTCAGTTTTAAAAATGACTATCAAGCTCAGTTTAAAGTACTTAAATATCAAAAACTTTGGTTTAGGAAAGTGGAACTACTTATTTCATTTATTAGGCAGGATCCTCAGTTCCTCAGAGCCTTAAGCCTTATTCAGGGTTTTGATAAACAAGGTAACTATCATACCGAAACCATAGTCGACTGTCTTAAAGAGTTTAACCAAGTTTTAGAAACCAGCAACAGTTTTAAAGAGCCACTATCTACTCACCTTAGATTCGATCTAAATGGTGACGGGCAGGTAGATGAAGAAGATTTCGCTGTATTTACTAGACTACTTGGTGACGTGCAGAACTCGATGATCTGGAATAATTTACTGGAACAAAAACAATTAGATTTTTCATTAACCTTACCTGAACTTAAAATTGAAATATTAGAGCAAAAGCTAGACCTTAAAGATAAACAAAGTTTATTTATTAATCAAGCTAAGTATAATCCAGACTTACTTAAAGATGAAAAATACATCAAGCTTACCAGTCACTTTAATCTGGAACTCAAGTTTTGGAAAAATATGCAATTATTCTGGCATAAAGCTAACTTTAGTGAAAAGTTAGTTAATAAAGTTATTCAGCTAATTGTTTTAAACGAAAATTATAAGAATGTTTTACAAAGTGCTATACAGAATAATAATGATGTTAATAATATTGAATTATCTATCGTGAGTAATAAAATTATCAATTTACAAACCGAAATAAACGTAGATTTATGTGGTCTAGAAACTAATAGTACTCATAGTCAAATTTCTAGTTTGGATGACGAATACGTCAGTAAAGTTCTAAATTCTATAAAACAGTTTCAAAGCCAAATTTATTCAAATAAAAAGATTAATCGTGGTCTAAATACAACTTATACCTAATGTTTTTACATTATCATAACCGCGATTTAAAACTTTTCTGCTACGGAATTGTTAATTAGTAGTAAGAGCAAGCTAATTAAGAAGAGAGGTATGTAATGGTAGACACCAAAGTAGAACTGTCAGCTGAGCAGATTAAAAGAAAAAATCAGCTATCAAAACTGTTATCAACGGTAGAAGATGTAATAACTCCATTGATTGATGGTAAAAAACCTGAGTCAGGGGAAGTAATGCTTTTAAACGTTTTTGATAAAGAAAACGCTTTAAATGAAAGTAAAGCACTCGATTATACTCAGATTTATGAAGATATAGTCGGGTCCTTAGAATTCGTTTTAAAAGACGATACTAAAATTAAACAAGCGTTTGATGAGAAAGGTAATGCTACAGCTGAACAAGGCTATGCTGGTTTTATTGATCTAATCGAATCTGGTAAAAGTATTTTAGTCGAAAACCTGGTTGAGCAAGAAAAAACTTTAAATAATGATATCAATAATGTAATTGGTAACAAAGAAAGAGAAACTTTAGCAGAACCTAAAGAGTTAATTTTAGCTCCTGAGCAAGCTAAAGCAGCTAAAAGATTTGAGCTAAGAACTAAAGAAATTTTAGGTCAACTTAAAAAGCTAAAAGTATCTGACCTGCAAAAAGACGGTTTTCAGTTTGTGAATCCTTTGACTAACAAAAAAGAAAAATTGGATGATGCCTTTAAACTAAGAGGTATAATCTCTGAAATTCAAACTACTTTAGAAGCGTTAAGTGATAAAGATATTATTGCAAGTAACTTTGATAAAAAAGGCAATTTAAAAAATAATTCTAGCTATGCTAAATTAATAAAATTTGCTGAATCTGGTAAAGATGCAGCTGTTATGCCTAAAACCGCTAGTCCAGTTAAGGAAACTACTGGCACTGAAGCTACAGTTGAACCTGAAGTTGATGTTATAGATACTAATGCATACTTAAGAGAGCTTGCATTACTTGATGAAAAAATTGATAATTCAGACTATGTTAAACAACTAGCCGATAAAAATCAGGCTAAGTTTGAAGCTTTAGAACCTAAAGCTGGCTTTTTAGATGATGCTAGTCAAGTCAGAGATAACGTTGAGTATGGTTTAACTAAAAATAAAGAAGCCTTTTTTAAGACTAAAGGTGGCTATAAAATAGTTACGACGGTGAATAAAGGTCATGACAAAGTCACTATTTATAATAAAGATGATGAACAAATTACTAAAATTTGGGGTGATCCTCACGTAAATGAGCATGGGGTTACCGAATTTCACTTTGGTGATGATTCAACCTTCATTTTAGATGACGGTACTGAAATTTATGTAAACTCTGCTTTTGCTAAAAACTATTCTGAAGGTGCTAAAAAACACGGCGATACTGGCGTTCAATATGCTCGTGGTTTATACATCATCGAAGATAATGATCTATACCATGTAGGACGTGATTTAACCGATCAGAAAAATTCATTAGAAAAAGAATTTGTTAAATATGAAGGTGAAGGTCGCAGATGGGATGGCATGCACTCCGATAAAGGTGAGCTAAAAGGTGCTGGAGTTTTTGCATGGTCTCTTGAGGCGAACCAAGGTGCTGGTGGCTGGGCTTATCAGGCTGAAAATGGTAAGTGGCAGGATGTTGCTAAAGAGTCTTTTGGTACCTATAAAAAGAAAACTTCTTTTGAAGATCAGAGTGACGGTAATGTACGTATTTCCAGAGCTGCTCGTATCGCGGCTTTAGATGGCAAGCAAGTAACTCATTTCGGTTTTATTCAGCAAGTTGAAGGCATTGATGATGAAACTCGCAAGTCTTATGAAGATCAATATTTAGAGTACCTTGATGGTGGTTATGATCCTAAAATTCCACAGGAGTTTGCAAGATTATTCCAGCTAGGTAAAGATCCTGGTCAAGAAAAAGTTGATGTTTTCGATAAGTTTACTGATAGTTTCCCGATCTTTAATAAGGAACAAAATAAAACTTTTGTTGAATATTTGCAAGATGCGCCAACTCACCATTATGCAGAAACCTATCTAAACTTCGTTAATAATGGTGTTCCAAAGCAAAACTTAGATATTTTGGATATGATGATGGACAATAAAGTTGAACTAACTCGTACTCTAAAAGAATCTGATTTTGAAACTTTAGGTAAAATCAAAGATATCAGCAATCAGTTACCAAGAACTACTGGTACAGTGAATAGAGTAATAGGTCATATTATCGCGAATAGAGATACATTCGATGACTCTACAGTAGATAAATATCTTGATCAAATAGCTCAAGACATACAAGAAGGTATCGTAGACAATCCTGATTTAACTTCGCGTGAAAAGAGTAAAGCAGTTTCTAAACTACTTGCTCGCTCAGTGCAGATGGTTAAAGACGGTGATATCAGCTACACTTTCTTTGATGCAGATTATCGTTATGCTGAGTTAAGTTTTAAATCCATTTATGCTGAAAACGCTGATGTAAGAGAAACTTTCTTTGATATAGTTGATTCTCACGAAAAAATCATCTTAGAGAATAAGGATAAAATTGCCAATCCAGAAGAAGCTCTTGAAAACATCAACATGATGAAAGGCTGGAAGAAGAAATACGCTGGTTATGGCTTCGATCCTGGTCAAACTAAGTTAGAGAATAAAGATGTAATCGGTAATTTAACACGTAGTGAAAAAGCTTTATATGATGAGTTTGTTTTATTAAATCCAGATGAAAACATTAATAGTAAAAACACTGCTAAGTTACTAAACTTAATAGACGATAATAAAGACCCTGAATTAATCAGAACTTTTAGTTATCTGCTTTCAGAAAAAGCAGCTGATAGTACTTTGACAGCTTTAGATAAAATGCTGAAGAAGAACTATGATTCAGTTGATGCTCCGCTAAGTGCTGAATTTATTAATACAGTTGATAAGTTTGACAAAGTTGGTGATAAGTTAGCTAAAGCTGGTTTAGGTGCAATTCGTTATAGCTTCGATAATCTGGTTGATAGTATGCTTGAAAACCCAAGTGCGCTTGATAGCAAACGTAATGTTGAAAGTCTGCAAGATTCGTTTAAAACTATCGATGCTATCGTTAAATCTAATGCTAGTAAAGATAGTAAAGCATTTGCCATCAAACAACTTGTTAATGATTTAACTAAGATAGCTTACACTGGTAAAAATACATCTAGTAACTTTTTAGATAATATTATCTTGGAAGGCAACCCTTACAAAGATAATGTTTTTGAAAGATACAAACTTCAAGATAATAACTCAGAAAGAGCGAAGTTATTAGTTTTAACTAAGAGTATGCAAGTTGATACTTTCAGATCTCAATTAAGCTTTGAGTATAGTAAAACTGATAAAGATAGTACTAGAATAGATAGCCTTGAACTTAAGATTTCTACTTTAGAGAATACTATCAATGAACTAAAAAGTATCATCTAAAAGTGATGCATTACCTCATGGGCGGGTGCCCATGAGGTAATATTTGCAAGTTATTATCTAGACTTAACCTGATAATAATATAGCTTTGAAATAATAATCTTCAAGAGAGAGAAAAAGGCTAGGGAACATATTTATGTCAACTAATGGATTAAATTTAAATAACGTACAAACTGATGTACAACAAAAATTACAGGATTATATTCAATACCTCGATGGGGTGATTGATGGTTCTTATGATTTTGAGAAAAGTGAGATTAACTTTATCAAATCATTTGATTTAGACTCATCTAACAACGTAACTCTTGATGAACTAAAAGTAGTCAGAGAAAAATTACTTAATATTAGTAATAATGAAAAAATTGGCTCTATAGTTAATCCTGAAGGTACAGTGGTTTCTGGTGCTGGTATTAGTGCTAATCAAACTGAAGACGCGCAAATTATTACTGAAATCGTTAATGATTCTACAGATATTAATGAAACTAAAGATGAAGGACCTAAACTTACAGGTGAAGTGCTTGATAACGGTTACGCTTCAATTAAAACTTCAAGTGGGTATGAAATTCTAACTAACACGCGTAAAGGCGGTGATACTGTTATGATCAAAGATCCTAATGGTAAATTAATCACTAAAATCTGGGGTGACCCGCACGTTATGGATAACGGTGGTGGTGCAAGTGATGACAGTCGTTGGGACTGGCACTTTGGTGAAGATTCAGCTTTTATCTTAGACGATGGTACTGAAATTTTTGTTAATACTAAAGCTTTAGAATCTAATGCAGCTGTGACTTTTGCTCGTGGTATTTATGTTAAATCTTCTGATAACAAAACCGTTATGCATACTGGTATGGATTTAAGTGATTCTTGGGACAATGTTACCAAAGATGTGGTCACTATGGAAGATTACAACTTAGATAAGTGGGAAGATTTAACTAAAGATCTAGGTAACGGCCGCGCGGATGGTACTTTTGCTTGGTCTAAAGATGCTAATGAAGGTAATGGTGGCTGGACTATTTATGATGAAAATAGTGCCAAGTTCTACGATGTTAAAAACGAAGCGTTCTGGTCTAAGTTCGTTAAAGAAGAGTATGCTGAATTTGATGACCAGTTAGGTACTGAGATTAAAGTATCTCGCGAAGCTAAGATAGCTTCTCTTAGAGGTATGGATGCGACTAGATTTGATGATTTTAGAAACAGTGAAAACTCATCAGTGGCTCACGAAAACATTCTTTTAGACTTAATGAGTGAGAAAAAGCCTCAAATGGTTATTTCGACTTTCTTGAGAATGGCTCGTAGTGGTTCACTTACTGATAAAAATATTGAAAGTTTTGATTTCTACGCTGAAAATTATGAGAACTTAAGTTTTTCTGAGCGCACTATGTTTAATAACTTTTTAGTTAACGATAAAACTGGCGTGTTTGCTGAATCTTTAGTTAATTTTATTGAAAATGATGCTAGTGAAGTAGCTTTTGAAGGTTTAAGCGATATTTATAAATTTAATATTCCTTTAGATAGAGCGCTAGAAGGCGATGAATTTAATTTACAGGAATCTTTAAATAATATTGCTCAGGTTTCTCGTATCAGTGAAAGTCGTGTAAACAAAACTAATTTATACTTAGTTGCTCAGCATAACGCACTGCAAGATACTCCAGCATTAGAACTAATAAATAATATAGTTAGTCAATTAGAAGATCTTGTTGTAGATGGTCCTATAGAAGATAGACGCACTCAAGAAGACGCTGTTAAATTACTATTAGGTTTCGCTCAGGATGTCGCTAAATCTGGTGACGTTACTGAAACTATGTATGATGCTAATTATAGTTACGCTAAAATCTTATTTAGATCAACAGCTGGCAAAGATCCTTATTTGACTAATGCTGTATTTGATATTGTTGAAGCTCAGCAACAAATTTTAGAAGAAAATGCTGATAGTATTGATCCAATTAAATTAGATAAAGCTAGAGAGGATTTAAAAGCAGTAGCTGACTGGCAATCTGAATTTAAGAGGGCTAGAATCTTAGATAAAGGTTTCTCTACTCAACCAGTAAGTAAGCTACTTGAAGGTCTGACCAATAGAGAAAGAGCACTTTATGATGAATTTTCTTTAATTAATGCTGATTTAGTAACTGAGCCTAATAATGAATATTCAAGAAAGATTCTTAGTTTCATCTATGAGAATAGAGATCCTGACTTGATTAGATCATATAGTAACTTACTTTCTGAAGGTGCTAGTGAAAATACACTTAATAATCTTGAAAAAGTTATTGAAAGTCCGCAAGCTTCACAAAATAATGGTCTAGTTAATGCTAAATTCGTTAATAACTATGTCAAATTACTTAATGTCGCTGATTCTTTACCGGAAAGTCGAGATTTTAGTAGAACCGAACAGAGACTAAGCAGATTAGGTGAAAACATTTTTAAAAATAAGGATGCTTTTAATGATCCAGCTATTAGTGGCTACTATGACACTATGCTTGGTCAAATCCAACAAACCTTAGCTAGTGATATTAGTGATGAAGATAAAGCCTATGTTATCAATGAAGCTGTTAGAGCTTTAGATACTACGACTAAAACAAACGGTAGTAGGAATACCACTTCACTTGACTCAATCAGTTCATCAAGATATGGTTACTTAACTTTGCAAAGTGACGAGCTTGATCAAGCTGGCTCTGATAGAGTAAATTTCTTAGTCTTTATGAAAGAAGCTCAATTAGCTGGTTTGACAAGTATGCTCAACATGGAAAAAGCTAATACTACTCCAGATGATACAAGAGTAGGTCAATTAACTAGCGATATTGCAAGTTTGGAAACTTTGATTTCTACTTTACGTAGTAACGTATAAGCTTAATTACTAACTTATTTAAAAGACTCCCTTTTTTAGTTACCTGCGGGTTTAACAAATAAAAGGGAGTCTTTTTTTGTCATCTTTTCAACCTTTATATATTCTTAATTTAAATATCTTACATTAAAGATGTGAAAGAATTTACCTTTACTAAGCAATTTGATCCTAATCCAAATAACAACTTAAAAGCCCATCCTAAGCATGCTAATGCTAAAGGTGGTCATCAGATGTTAGGCGGTTTAAATAATAAAAGTTTTATGCAGCATCTAGCTGAATTAAATTTAGCCGTGGATCAGGATATAAAAAATAGTGAATTAGATCAAGAAGCCTTAGATAACACATTCGATGAAGAAAGTTTTGCAGGTAAAAAAACTAAAGCTCAAACCAAAGAAAACGCTAAAACTAAAAAAGCAACTCAAACGCAAGCTAAAGCAACAACTGTTAGTGAAGAAGAATTTAAAGGGCAAGATAAATTAAACGCTGAGCGCAGGCAAGTAGCTCAGGAAAAATCACGCACTCAAAATCAAGAACAAGCACGCCGTACAACCAGTGAGTCTACAGCTAAAACTCATGCTAATGAAGCTGCTTTAGCGCATGCTGCACAAGCTCATGATGCAGTGAAAGAAGGTAACGTAGCAGAACAAAACTATGAAGCTGATCCTGATAAACAAAGAAAAGAGCAGTTACAAAATTGGGAAGATCTATCTACTAAAATCGTTGAGGATGTAGTCAATAAAGCTGTCAGAATTGATATTCCAGGTTTATCTGATATCAGTACAGTTATTGTAAGGATGAATGGTTCTTCAGTGCAGATTCAAACTATCGGCTCAGGTGAAGTAGCAAACATGCTGATGAATAAAGAAAGTCAACTTAAAGCTGCTTTATCGAAAAGAAATGTTAGAATGCATTCACTTCAATCATTCGACGCTAAATCAGTTTCGGTTTAACTTAATTTTAAGTTAATTTCAGGTGGGTTAAAAATTATAGGGGATCATCAATATGAATAATTTACAACAAATGGCTAGAAATACATCCTTATCATCAGTCCAGCTGATTGATACTATTTCTGGTAATATCGCTGGTGCTGGCTTTGATGGTCACCGCTCAAAAAGATGGTCATTTTCTGACTTTGCCAATGGTGGTATTATGTCCGACCAGGGCTATAGCATGAAGCAAGGTAAGCAGGCTCCGAGAATTGGTGAATGGACTAAGCTTTATATTAAAGGTCGTGGTTTTTTTACTGTTTATGATCAAGAACGTGATAAAACATATTACACACGCTTAGGTGATTTTCACGTAGACGGTAAAGGTGATATGGTTACCCGTGAAGGCTTTCACCTAGTAGGTTCACCTTTAGAAGGTTCGTATACGCACGTTAGAACCACTGAAATGCCCATGGCTGGTTCTTACTATCCAGATATAGCTTATGGTAACCCATACGATAAAATCGACCAACACAGTGCTGCTGCGCAGCAATTAAACGCTCCAGGCAGACCAATAGGTGAAGCTAGAGGCATTAACATAGCTTTAGACCCGCGTAACGGTAAATACTTAGGATTATACGACAAAGTAAAAGTTGGTGAAGATGGTATTTTATACGGTCAGCATGGTAACAACATAGTTTCTTTATATAAAATTCATTTATCAGCCTTTAATAACGCTGAAGCCCTTACTGATGAAAAAGATGGTATCTATTTTTCACCTAACGAAAACACTGGTTACCCAACAGCAGCTAGTGCTGACAGTAAGATTTTAGCTGAAGCTTTAGAAAGAAGTAATGCTTGGGTTAAACTTGAAGCACATGAATTAACAGAAGCGCAGCGTTATTTTCAGTTTGCGACTCAGGCTCAAAAACTAGCAGATAAAATTTCTGGTACTGCAATCGAATTGATTCAGTAAATTAATTAAAGAATATATCTTTTATAGTACTCACTAATCAAAACTCATTTAGCCATTCTTCAAAAGTGTTAAATTTATTTAAGTGCCTGAAGTTATCATTTCTAATAGAGATCCAGTAAAACTATATAAAAATCAAATCAATTCTGAAGATAAAAATTTAACTTTAGAAGATGCAGCGAGTTGGCATAACCTAGCTCTGCTCTGTTTGCAGAAAAGTGATTTTGAAGTATTTAATGAGTTTGAAATTGTTTTAAGTTTCGTTACTAAAAATGAAATTCAAACACTTAATCGTGATTTTAGAAGTAAAGATAAGGCTACTGATGTACTATCTTTTGAAGATTACCTGGCTCAAGAGATTAGAGTGAATAAAGATTTTAATAAAATTGATACTTTAGAGCATAAAACACTTGGTGACATTATAATTAGCTCTGAGATAGCTCAGGAGCAGGCTTTTAAGTTAGGTTACACACTTGATAGAGAACTAGCATTTCTATTTATACATGGTGTATTACATCTGCTTGGCTATGATCACGAAGAATCTAACGAGGCTGAGACTATGTACAGTCTTCAAAAAGACATTTTAGCTGCTGCTGGTTATAAAGATTAACCTATAACTTTTAATAAAATTTAAATTATAAAAATTACCTACCTCTTTAAAAACCTCAGACCTCTGGTTCTTCTCAAAATCTTTCTTTCGTTTTTATGAACTAATAAACCAAAGTAAGCTAAGCGTTTATAGTATCTACGATCATATTGATCTAGAGTGCAATCATTATTGCTGTCATACTTCAAGTCTTCGCAAGCGAGTTTACCTCTAGTAAGACGTCTTCTCTCTTTATTGTAAGCTTTTCTGAAATTATTGTAAGTTCTAAAATTAAATTTCTGTTTGTCGTTAGTGCCCAGCAAATTTATATCTGCTAAAACATCATGATAAGATTCATTACAACTCAGGAAACTTAATACTACGAATCTATCTTCAATAGTAATTTGTCCATCTTCATTAAAATCAAGGGTATTTAGCACTTCATCATTAAAATCAGCTTGATTTTCAGCTAAGCGTGATTGTTTTAACAAAAACATGTATTTTATCAGCTCATCAGATACACCCGAATTAATTTTTTCAGTTAAAACAGGATTTTCAATACAAGTCACACCTTTTTCTAGTTCATCATTTAAGTCACTTAAATTTTTAGCCGGATTTAGTTCTGGATTATACTTATCTGGTAGTTTATAAGGGTCTTCATCTTCTTCTACTGGTGGAGTATTGGGATTGTTGTTACCGCCATCATCTCCATCAACTATATCTCTATAAAATTGATTAGGTAATACTCTTATTTTAAAGGTTTCAGTATGACTAAAGCCCTGAGGGTTAGTAGCTTGAATTTGCAGATTATAATTACCAGCATCAACTACACCACGCGTATACAACTTAGAATCTCTAACAAAAAAGCTATCTGTATGATTTAAAGTCATAATTTCAAACCCTTGTTCAAAATTATCATCAGTTACAAAAATTTGACTAACTAGCAGCTCTGGTAAATTCACCTGATAAACCTGCTTATGTCTTAGTTTGATACTACTAGGTCCCAGACCTCTTGCTATTTGTAGTAGTGGATGATTAACTCCTATATTCCAAATACTAACCATATCCCAGTTAACATAATTAGCTGCATCTGCTACATTAGTAGCGTTTAAAGCCGAGCCACCGTCACTGGACAGAACAACACTATAATCAGTATTATAATACGAGTCAGTGATAGTGTTTTGAGGGTTAGTATTACCGTTAAAACCACCGACATCACTGTTCCCCACCACTTTAGCAGCAGCAAAACTATTAGATATAGTAGATTTATCAGCAAGATCACCACTGTAATTTTCAAAATTACCTATCATGCCACCTACTGAATCACTAAGCGGGGCATTAACTTCACCTAAAACCAAAATATTAGTAATATCCACTTTATTATTCACATGCCCGAAACCACCACCAAGCATATTACTAGCGCCAGTTTCATTAATAACTACATTTGAAAATACTTGATCTATATCAGAACTAACAGAAAAATTACCAACTATACCACCAACTTCTTTAGAACTTAGTAAATCTATGGTACCAATAACATTCGAGCGGTTAATACTAGAGCCATTAAATGCTAAACCTACTAGACCACCAATAACTTCACCATTAGCTTTATTGCTATCAGTAATCTCCACACTGGCAAAGGAATCGTTAATAGTACCATTTTCCATAGTACCGGCTAGACCACCACAGTTTCGGTGACAATCCAGTTTAGCACTTATTTCTACGTTATTATAAACCTGCGAATCCCACATAGTATCACTGTATCCAACCAGACCACCTATATGTTGAATGTTTTGATTGATATCTTTATAGGTTTGAGTTACATTAGCTGTAATATTTTCAGCACTAACTTGCCTGTAGGTTTGTCCAGCAAGAGCTCCAACTATAGCATTACCAGTAAATTCACCTTGAAAGTTAATATCTAAGTAAATATCTCGATCCGACCATACAGCAATTCCCCCCATATCTCTTAAACCCTCTATGTCTATGTTGGTAAAAGTAATATTCTCGTAATCATTATGATGCGAAGCATTAGCAAATATAGCTACTTGAGTGTTATTTATATCCATATTGATATGATCAAAGTTCATATTTCTAAATAGTGAACCCCTAAGTTCAATAGCAACTAAAGCAAGTCTATGACCTCCACTTAAATTAATATTAGAAAAATTAACCTTGTCAAATTCCAGACCTACAGCAGTTTCAGCTAGTAAACTATTACGAAAGTCTACTATCATCGTAATATCATCAAAGCTTAAATCCTTTAATCTCATACCCCAGGCATTTTTAAACCACCAATTATAATCAGAATTAAAATTATTATTAATATTAGAGATGGTATGACCTTTACCATCAATAATGCCAGAAAAAACATCATAACCCATAACTAAATGATTAACACTTGCGCCAGCACAATCTATATCAGCGGTTAAAACATAATTACCAGTAACATTATTCGCTAAATTGTTTAAATCAGCGCATGTATTAAGAGCTATCGGCTCGATTATCGATTCGAAACTACGCAAAATCGGATAAGAGTATTTACTAGCATCCATTTTCCAGTCATTTGTAAAATCTAGACCAACAAAATCACTTTGGTTAAGAAAATTATTAAGACCATTATTTAAACCTAAACTAGTGGTAGTGTTATCTAGCTCATTATTCCAATAACAGTTAGTAGCAGTATCACTTACCTGACTATTATTAATTAATACATCGTAATCATTAGTAACAATATTAAACTCTATGTTAACTAAACAATTCTCAAGCGTATTATTACCAAAGCTATTACCGATTACACCACCATAATCAGCATTACCAAATAAAGAAGCATCTACTAAAGTATTAGTAATGTCTGTATTATCACAGTCACCTACAATACCAGCGTTATTACCTTGCCTAGCTCTAGCCCCCTTAGTTTTAACAAAACCATGAGCTTGAACATTGCTAATATTAGCAAGTGAACTTTTACCTGCGATAAGTCCCATGGCACCATTACCATAGACACTTACTCTAGAAAAAGCACCATTAATATCTGAATTTAAAAGCTGCCCAGCTTGCCCACCGACAAAACCAGAATCAGCTTCAATTAAACCATAAGATTGGTTATTAGTTAAAATTGACCCCATCTCTACTTTACCTACAATACCACCAGCGCTAGATGATTGACCTGGCTCCCAGTCAGATTCAAACTTAACAAAAGCTATGTTATCAGTTACTCGAACTAGAAAACCTTGTCCTATAAAACCACCTATTATTTCATAAGCCTCAATATCAGCTACTAATCTATTATTAGTTAAATCAATATCATAAGCTCTGCCAATGTACCCTGAAACCTCATCATTAGCATCAATCTTTATATTAAGATCGCAGTTAGAAACTGTAGAAGCTAAACCTAAATCATTTAATTGTCCTATTAAACCACCAACTCGATCTCGAGCCTCGATACTACCTATAATATTAATATTATCTACATTTAAGCGACCATCAGCAAAACCAATCAGCCCACCACACCAATCTCTACATGTGAAATCTAAATTAGTAAAACTTAAATCATGGATATTAGCATCAGCAGCGACAGTTGCAAAAAAACCAGCGTAGTCTAAATTATTTTTATCGAAAGTAGCATTATCTACAGTATGATTATTACCATTAATTTCCCCAGAGAGATTTCCATAGATAGGTAAATCTACTCCAGTACAATCTAAATCACTAATAATATTAAAGGTTCTATCAGAGTCAGCTTCAACTTCAGTCTTCAACTGCGCGCAAGAATTAATATCGATGGCTTGCACAGCTTGGATTGAGCCATAACTAAAGCAAATTAAAA
This sequence comes from uncultured Gammaproteobacteria bacterium, assembly GCA_964438425.1. Lineage (GTDB taxonomy): Bacteria > Cyanobacteriota > Vampirovibrionia > LMEP-6097 > LMEP-6097 > CAYTKM01. Next base: position 852,161 of record CAYTKM010000001.1, on the reverse strand, counting down.
ATAGAATTAAAAGATTTTTTAAATTTATTATATTTATGTTATGACTTTTGCTATTCATTACATAGAGAATTTTCCCTAATTAATTAAGATGTTATTAATAAGGTACCTTATGTAGTTTAAGTTTACTAGCTACGATAATTGCTAAGCTAACTATAAAAGAATGAAGCTATCATAGACGAAATTAGCCATAATTAGAGCGAGATTATGATATTTTTATTAAAGTGCAAATCTTTAATAACCTCAGTAAAAAGTTAGAAACTTTCACCTATGACGAAACTAATCCCATAACTATTTATAGTTGCGGACCTACAGTATATGATCATAGTCATATCGGACATGCACGCTCTGCTATAAGCTGGGATACCTTATATAGATACCTAAATTTTAAGGGTTTGTCTGTTTATTGGATGCGCAATATTACTAATATCGACGATAAAATTATCAATCGAGCAAGTGAGCTTGGTATTAACCCAGACCAGCTATCACGAGAGTATACTTTGGAGTTTTGGAAGGATATGCAGGCTCTGCACGTCAGCTGGCCAGATGACGAACCGCGAGCGACAGACTATATCAAAGAGATGATTAAATTTATCGAGGAGCTAATCGCTAAAGGACATGCCTACGAAGTGAACGGTGATGTTTATTTTAAGGTAAAAACTCACGAAAATTACGGTCAGCTTAAAGGCTTGAGTCTTGATGAACTAAGTGATGGCGTGCAGAGAATAGAAACCAATGATCTTAAGGCAGATCCACTCGATTTCGCTTTATGGAAAAGCTTTCCAAATGACAGGTTAACCAGCTTCGAGTCTCCTTGGGGTTTAGGTAGACCAGGCTGGCATCTAGAATGTAGCACTATGATCCAGAGCATTCTTGCAGCTAAATTCAAGACTGTCACTTTAGATATTCACGCTGGTGGCGATGATCTCATTTTTCCACATCATGAAAATGAATGCGCCCAATCAGAATGTCTATCGGGCGAGCCACTAGCTAGATACTGGATGCATAACGGCATGATCATGATAAATGGTAAGAAGATGTCTAAATCACTGAATAACTTTTTAACTATTAAAGATCTATTAGCTAAATATTCTGCTAATGGTATCAAGTACTTTTGCTTAAGCTCACATTATAAAAAACAGCTTAATTTCACTCACGAAGCGCTTGCTGCTGCTGATCAAGGTATTAATAAATTACTAAATAGTTTAACTAAAACCATTCAGGAAAGTAGCATAGATACAAATCTTTTAAATGACATTCTTAATACTAAATCGATTAAAGTTTTACAAGATATCCCGAGTATCGAAAATGAATTTGATCTAATATTAGTCAAAGAATTCGAATCAGCTATGGATGAAGATATAAATACGGCTAAGGCTTTATCTATAATTTTTAAAAGTGCGAGTACTGGTGATCTTCAAACTAAAACTGCTCTTGCTTGCCTCTACATGTTAAAAGTACTAGGTTTTTCGATTAAAACCGTTAGTGAAAATGGTAGCTTACCTAAAAAAAGTGTTAGTAACGATAAAAGTAATCAGGCACTTGAAACTTGCATGGAATTAATTTTAGAGCTCAGAAGCAGTGCTAGACAGGCTAAAGACTTTAATACCAGTGACTTGATCCGCGATAAGCTGACCAGTGCTGGTATTAGTATAAAAGATTTTCGCGATCAGCCTAGCGCTTGGGAGCTTAATTAGTTAAAATCATAGTACATGGAAACTACTACTTTTATAGAAACCGCTAAACGACTTGAGCAAATTCCACCTTATTTATTTGCTAGGTTAGATGAGAAAAAGGCAGCAGCGATTGCCCGTGGTGTAGATATTATAAATATGGGTATCGGTGATCCTGATATGGCAACTTTCCCTGAAGTGGTTGAAGCTATGCATGAAGCTATCGAAGATCCTAAAACTCATGATTACCCACCTTATACTGGTACACTTGAGTATCGCAAAGCATGTGTAAAGTGGTCAGCTAGCCGTTTTAATATTCAAGAATTTGATCCAGTAAGTGAATGTGTAAGTTCGATCGGCTCTAAAGAAGCGATTCATAATATATTTTTAGCTTTCGTTGAACCTGGTGACTATACTTTAATTCCTGATCCAGGTTATCCAGTTTATAACACAGGTACTATTTTTGCTGGTGGCACACCTTATAAAATGCCATTAAAAGCTGATAACAATTTCTTACCAGATTTCAAGGCTATCCCTGATGAGGTGGCAGCTAAAACTAAATTAATGTTTTTAAACTACCCAAATAACCCGACAAGCGCCATCGCCCCTGTGGAGTTTTTTGAAGAAGCTGTTGCTTACTGTAAAAAACATAATATTTTACTTTGCCATGACATGGCATACTCAGAAATAGTTTTTGATAACTATGAGTGCCCGTCTATTTTTAACGCTAAGGGCGCTGAAGAAGTCGCTATCGAGTTTCACTCATTTAGTAAAAGTTATAATATGACTGGCTGGCGTGCTGGCTGGGTAATAGGTAATGCTCATGCGATAAAGGCTTTATCTCAAGTAAAAACCAATGTAGACTCTGGCATCTTTAAAGCTATCCAAAAAGCATCAATCGTAGCTTTTGAATTAGAGCAGAAAGTGGTAGACGAAAGAAATAAAATTTACCAAGACCGCCGTGATGCAATAGTCAAAGGTTTAAAAGATCTAGGTTGTCAGATTGAGCCACCTAAGTCATCAATGTTCGTCTGGGCGCCTATTCCTAAAAGCTACGACTCCTCATCAGCTTTTTGTGAAAAATTACTTGATGAATGTGGTATCGTGGTTTCACCTGGTAATGCATTTGGAGCTAGCGGCGAAGGATTTTTCAGAATGGCTTTAACTACTGATGTCGACCGAGTAGAATTAGCTTTTGAAAGACTTAAAGAAGCTGGTATTAGTTTTAGTTAATAAAACTTCATAAATCAACCCGAGGCTTTATTTAAGCTAATCAACGTTGTGTTAAGATAACACAGATGGCTAGTAATTCAGTTAATACAGTTTACATTAGTAAGCCAACTGCTGCTCAGCAAGCTTTACAAAGATCTGCTGCATTTTTGCAAAAAGAACAACAAAAAAAACATCATAAAATTACACATCCTGAAGGTATCAAAATTGTTAAAGAGGCTGCAAGGCTTACAGCAGCCGAGGAAGCCTTAAAAAGATCTGCTGCATTTTTAGAGCAAGAGCATTTAAATAAACTTCTTCACTCTCCTGCTAAAGTTGATAAGCCACCTATTTCAAAAGAATTTATAGATTCAAGCATATACCTTCAAAAGTCCGCGGCATTTCTAGAGCAAGAGCGCCTAATTAAGTTACATAGAACTTTAAACAAAAGCTATACCAGTGATAATAATGATGAAAAATCTTTAGAGAATAAACCTATAACAGCCCTAGATAGGGCTGGTGAATTTTTAAAAATGCAACAGTTAATTAGACATCAAGCTATTAATACTAAAGCACCTTCTAGATATAAAAGACTCTATCAAAAGCCCATTCTGGTCCCTTTAGATGACAAAGTGATCATACTTCGTAACATTTTAAAAAAAAGTACTAGTACAATAGTTAAAGAAATTTTATCTAGTTACAGTAGTTTACCCAAACATATACATAACATAAGTAGTAATTAAAGTGATAAATCTAACTCGTAACAATTTTCAGACTAGCACTAAGATGACAAAATAAGCGAGTAATAAAATTTCAAAACCTAATTTAAAATTTAGATCACAGCCAATCAAGTTAATACACATTATGTTAAGATAATTACTGTGAGCTCAAATTCTATTAATCCTGGCGACAATAGTAAAAATATTGAAGAGTTAAAAAAGTTAGCACGTTTGCGCCAACAAAAAATCAAACAAGATTTAGCAAAAGCCCGGGAGAAATTGGATAAAGGTAAGAATAGCGAAAACTCATCAGATAAAACAAAACTAAGTGCCGGACAGAATAACAGTAATCTAGGAGCGCCAAATTTAGATCAAGAAATTAATATAGAAGATATCAATAATTCAGGCTCGACTGATAGAAACAAAGCTTTTAAATTACATCAGGTAAACACTGATAAGCAAGGTCAAAAGCATATCCTAACAGCCTTAGCTAAAACTGCAACAAAAAATAACGATGAAACTACTTTAAAGAAAATACTAAATAATGAAACCTTAAATGCCGATAAAAACAAAGATCTAAAACAGGAAATTGTTAAAACCTGCATTGATCATTTGGAAAAAACTAATCAGTACGATAGTTTATTTAATGTTTTTAAGGTTTTAAGTCAACATGAAACTCAGACGATCAAACCAGAGCAATTAGATCATTATTTAAGCGCTTACGGTAAAGAAATTAGAAAAGATATACATAAAGAAGATGAAGCAAGTCTGTTAGATAATTTTACAAAATATAAAACTACCTTAAATAAAGCAGGCTTTCAAACTGATGCACGCCTAAAAGAGTTAATAACAAGCTCAGCTAAACTAAAAGACACTAAATTCTTAAAAATCTTTTTAAAATTACATCAAGCAGATAGTCCACTGCCACACTTAGAAAGTGCTTTTAAAGCAACCATTAAATCTAACAATAAAGCGGCTTTAAGAGAACTCGTTAAAGTTAATCCTGATTTCGAGCAACCATTACTAGCAATTTATCAGGAACAGCTTCAGCAACAAAACTATAATAGCTTTATTACTAAAACAAATAACCTTAGTCAGAGTTATCAAGAACATATTTTAAATATGCCAGATGATGAAGTTGAAGGTTTTATAAAAAGTACTGTTAGTAAAGGTTTAATTGACAACCTAGATCTAGATTATATTAATAAAAATATAGATTTAGAAAATTATTTACCAGATATACAATTAAAGGAATTTGTTTTAGATAACCAATCCATAGAAGCTGATAATAAAGCTACCGAACAAAAATATGATGAACTTTTTCAAAATAACCCGACCTTGAAGCCATTTTTACCTATGGTGCTGGCAGTGATTAAAGCTAGAAACCAAGAACATAATTATCAGGATTTAGAAAGTTTTTTTAAATTAACTTTAGATATTATTAATGGAAATAATGATGGGGTTGAAACCTTTTTAACTAAAAATCTTAAGAACATAGATAAATCAAAAAATAAAAACTTTTACCTTAAACTAATGGCTCTAGCTATTAAAGCTAGTAACACAGAAACTTTAGACAGATTGTTTAATCTAAATATTATTAACACGCAAGAACTTTTTAACAAGCCACTTTCTGTAAAAGACAATAATATAAGAAACTTCTTTAAATTAGCTGATGATTCCATGCAAGAACATTTAGTTGAAAGGTTCATCCTTGAAGCTGAAAATACTAAAAATGACATACATCTAAGACTATACGAAACAGCCTATAATTCAAAAACAGACACTATTTTAAATTCATTATTAAACAAAAATATTTTCCCGCACTCTGTTGATCAGGATTATGGTAAAACTTTTCAACTATTAAATGTTAGCCTCGAGCAAAATAAAACAAAAGTCTTTACCAAAGTGTTACATGCTTTAAACTATGAAGATACATGTAAATTGTTAAATATAAAAACTCGCGAATCTGGTAACAGATTGACTCATATAGCAGCAGAAAAACTCAATAGCCAAGCTTTACAAGAAATAGTAAATGTAATTGATAAGTTTAAAAAGTTAGATGAAAGTGAGCAAAAGTTATCAAGTAGCCTTAATAAACTTAATCATGAAGGTAAAAGTTCTATAGATATACTTTTTAAGCAGCTGAATAATAACAATAATTCAGACGAGCAAAACCAAATAAATATTTTAAAATTTAAAGATTTTTTGGCTGACGCTAATGGTAAAGGTTTGATTGATCTATATAAAGCTGACTTAGATGGTAATAACCTTTATGAGAAAGCTGCTCTTAGTAATAATTACGATTTATTTACTATTTTTACTGAAAGTATACAAATCGATCAAAGCAAGCTAGGTTATGAACCTCCTAAAAAACAAAATCTCCTGGGAAAAACTGCACAAACAGCTAAAAATGTTTTTGGTAAAAAATCGACTGAAAATTTAAAGAAAGATATCTATATTCATAAGCTAGCTAAAAATCCTAATTTTACTAATTCAAATATTTTAGATCAAATCTTAGGTGAAAATAAGGAGTTAGTAAATTTAGACGGTGAAAATGGTAACACTCCATGGATGTATACTATAGCAAACGGTAAATCAGCCCCAAATATCTTATCAATGCTTGCAGTTTACCGTCAGTATGGTGCTGACTTTAGAGCACATAATGATGAATCAAAAACTTTTGAAAATTTTGTCTCAAACAATAATAATCTAACAGCTGAGCAAAAGCTTCGTTTAAAGAAAATAGTCTAATTATTTTGCGCTGGTGTTAAACCAAGTGCACTTATATTAGTATCATCAAAGTTATTGATGTTAGCCAGAATTTTTTAAGATTTGAGCACTTCGATTGGCAAAGATTTCTTTAGCTTCTTGTTTAAATGATTCAGTATTTACCGCTAGTGAACCAGCTTTAACAGCCTGAGCTTTAGTACCTAAACCTAAGAAGTTAGTAATCACTGAAGATATGTCTATGTAAGAGGCGATTTCTTGTTTCCGTCCTGCTGAGCGTATTTCTGGATTAGGATTAGCTTGAAGTGACTTACCACGGCTCACATTAAATGGAGTCGGGATAAATTGATTTAGTTTAGTAAAAAACATACTTAAATCTTTACTGATAGGCTTAGTAATTATAGATAAAGCAGATGATGTTAAAATCCCGAAGCCTGTAACAGCCTGCGCGTGAGGCACATTAACAGGTTTACCACCTAGCTTTAAAGCGGGCGCTAAAATATTTACGGGATCTTTTAAAACCTGTTTGAATAAATCTAGGTTTATCTTAGCATCACGCACAAAATCTTTAACTATACCTTTAGACTCATCTAAGTTGCCATGCTTAGCTTGAATTTCTTCAAGTTTTTCAACGAGATGAGCTGGGGTAGAGTCTCTATTTTTTAAACCTTGCATTATCAAGCTAGGAGACTGTCCCCACTGATTTAAATTACCTAAATCTCTTAATTTCATACCCCACTCTGAGGTGTTTTTAAAAGCCATACTACCGAAAGCCGCAAAAGCTGTCGGTAAAGCAAACCAACCATTAACAGAACCATCACCGCCTTCGCCACCTAAAAAAGAGCGCGCTTGGTGACCAGCTGTATCAAATAAATAACCGGCACGTTGAATTTTATCAGCTACATCTTTTTTACCAGCTAAGCCTAATGCTGCGCCCAAAGCAGAGCCCACTGTAGAAATACTGTATAAGTGGTGTAATTTAGGTAATACATGCTTAGCTAGGAAGATATCTTTTTTGCTAGCTGGCTTAGCTGAGCTAGTATTAGCCTTTGCAGGCTGTGAGTTTTGTGAGTCTGTTATTGAAGTTGCTCCTACAGCTAGCAGTTTGGCAGCCTCTGAAGTCATTTCACTTGCTGTAGAATTATTTGTTTTACCTGACTGATCAGACTTACTAGAAGCACTTATCTGTTTTTTTGCAGACGCTTGTGTTTGAGCACTTTTGGGCGACTTAAGCATAATATCATCTTGTACTTCATGCAAAGTAGTCTTTTGCTGCTCACTTAAAGCTGCCGCGCCTGCTGAAGATTCAGTCGAATCTATATTATCGTGTTTACTTTCTGTAGAGCTTTTACTGGTATAAGTTTGCTCTAACGTACTTAATAGCTGCTGATAATTGTCTGTTGAAGTAGAACTGGCAACGCTGCCAGACGTGTTTGATCCCATTTGTAAAAACTCCTTTGTTTTTACAGCCTAAAAGTCTTTCCCAGAGGCTATAACAAAATTATAACATAATTATTAAGCAGTTAGCCCTATTATAATTAGTACTGAAATGATTTTAGTGGTTTTTTAATATTTTTAATTAATATTTCTATTTTAAAGCAATATTATCAATCAATCTAACACCAGCAATTTTAGCAGCTATAAATAAGCGCTCATAATGCGTTTCTAAGTAATCTATAGAAAAACCTAAAGCTGTCAGGTTAGCTTTAGCAAGCTCTATATCTTGCTTTAACTTTTCAAAAGACAAGTACTTTTTAAATAAATCTGCTAATTCGTTTAAAGTCTGATAAAGCAAAGCGGCTTTAACTTTATCTTCAGTAGATAAATATGCATTGCGCGAACTTAAAGCCAGTCCAGAAGCGGCGCGCATGATGGGAGCAGCCACAATTTTAAGCTGTGGCTGCAAGCGCCGCGCCATTTCTTTAATAATTAATAACTGCTGATAATCTTTTTCGCCGAAAACTGCATAATCTGGCTTTATAAGCTCGAAAAAATGATTAACTATACTAACTACACCATCAAAATGACCTGGTCTTTGCTGCCCGCATAAAATGCTAGCCAGCTGGGCGTTTGCGCTAATGCTCGGTGCCGTATCAGCAAAACCGGCTGGTGGCACGAAAACATAATCTACCTTAGCTTCGGCTAATTTTTCGAGATCAGCTGCTTCGGTTCGTGGGTAAGCTGAAAAGTCTTCATTAACCCCGAACTGTAATGGGTTTACATAAATAGTTACCATCACCTGATCAGCGTGCTTAAGAGCCTCTTTAACTAGGCTTAAATGACCAGCATGCAGCGCGCCCATGGTTGGTACTAAGGCTAAAGTACTTTTAGCTGCTTGCTGATCTGCTAAATTACCACTATCTTCTAGTCTAGCTAGTCGCTGCACCTCTAAACTCTCAGTATCAGCTAACCTAGCTAATTGCTGTAATAAATCAGCGCGATTTTTTAATTCAGCTGGTCTATGAGCTAGGCTCCCATCAGTCAATCGCTGAGCGGTCACACTATCACTCTTTTCTGGCTTAGCTGAGCGCATCAATTTCTTATCACTATCCTCTAATAGCGACAAATCACCGTTCTGTGACAAACTATCATCGATGGATCCTGCTGAGCGCTGCCGTAGAATTTTATTTAAATCAGTTAGGTTGTTGATAACTTTCATAGTTAGTTGTAGCTATTAAATGTGGAATAGCTTGAAATAGTATTATAATTATTAATATATACTTCAGCCTACACGGATATTTATATTAATGGAATTACCTGAAAACGACAATTCAGATTTTAGCAAACATGTGAATAGCAAGCTAAAAGACGTCTTCGAGCAAACTGAAGCTAAGATTATCAAGTTACTTAGATTGGAAATTGACCCTGAAAACAACCAACTTAGTAAAGAAGAGCTTGAGTATTATTCAGAGTTAGAGCTTGATGACGAGAACCTTGAAAGTTAAACACTTTCACATGGAAATCTACGATCCACCTTTTTGATTAAACCAGTCAGCACTTTACCCGGTCCAATTTCAAAAGCTTTACTTACTGCTGGTGGCTCGCCTTTTAAAGCTAACTCTAGAGTTTTTACCCACTGAACTGCACCTGTCATTTGTTTTTTTAAATTAGTTTTCAGTTCATCTGCTTTAGTGGCAGCTTTAGCATTGACGTTTTGGATGATTGGGTATTTAGCGTCTTTAAATTCTACCGCATCGATCGCTTGATTAAACTCTTGGCTAGCTTTAGACATTAGCGGCGAGTGGAAAGCACCACTTACTTTAAGTGGTATTAACCTTGCTCGAATCTTAGTGTCATAGATATAATTCTCGATACGTTTGTTAGCTTCTTCAATTGCAGAGCTGGTTCCAGTAATCACAAGCTGCTCTTTAGCATTGTAGTTAGCGATTGAAACATCAGCGATAGGTGAAATTAATTCCATCAAATTAGCTTCATTTAGTCCGATAACAGCAGACATAGCCCCAGCTTCAGATTTAGACATTAGATCGCTGCGCTTTATTACTAGCTTAATAACATCTTGATATGAAAGCACTTCAGCAGCATATAGGGCACTAAATTCTCCTAAACTATGACCAGCCAGATAAGAAATTTCAGCAGCTTCCATTGCAGCTGATTTTTTAAACTTTTCGAAAGCCGCCATACTATGAACTAAGATGGCAGGTTGCGTGAAACGTGTATCGTTTAAAGTATTTTCTGGGCCTTCAAAGGAAATATTAGTAATACCATCGCTGATATTATCACCATGATATTCCACCATCTGCGCGTCAGCGTAGTGATAAAACTCTTTAGCTAGCTCATCAGATTTAAAGAGCTCGGCGCCCATACCCACAAACTGCGAGCCCTGACCTGGAAACATTAATAAAGTTGACATATAAACCTATTATAATTAATACTTAGCCTAAACCGCAATGAAAGAAACATTTATCGATCTTAAAAACGTAGCCTGTCCTATGAATTTCGTCAGAATCAAAATCAAGCTTGAGAGTCTTGAGGTTGGTGATATTCTAAAAGCCCAGATCACCGGAAATGAGAATTTGGAAAGTGTAAAAAATAGTATCTTAGCTGAAGAGCAAGAAGTTGTCAAAGTGGAAGCTGTTGATGATCCAGTAGCGGCTGAAGTGTTTGAACTTACGATCTGTAAAAAGGTTTAACACCTTGCTGAAGTAAAGTTTTCACTAAATAAATATGGTAGCAAAAGCTTTAAAAATTTAGAAAATAATTCTAAAAAAACTAAATATTTAGAATTTTTTTCTAAAAAAAGCCTTAAATTAGAATTAATTTATAAATAAAAGAATTTTTAGAATTTTTTTCTAAATTTAACAGAAAGCTACAATAGCTGCTCCGAATATAGTCTAAAACTTCTATTATGTAATGTTAAACAACTAAGCCTATAAAAATTAGAAATAGAACTAATTAAAGTCTCCTAATTTCACTAAATTTAAAAATTACAAAACATCATCAATACTAGGCTTGTTAACTTTACACTCATCAAGCTTAGTGCTATCTGAATTATTAGTCATAATAATTCGTTCAAGCTGCATTCTATTTTCAACAGACTTACTTAAGTAACCAGTTACCATAGAACTAAATAATAGCTGATGCAAAGACTCTTTAGACATAGTAATAGTAGTTTCAGCTAGCTCCTCAGGTAAGGTACCTAGCATAGAAAAAATGCTTTGATCAAAAAACTCTTTAGCTTCTGGACTAAGTTCGTTAGCAAGCATCGTTAAATCTTCACGATTTCTAGAACTAAAAAACTTATTAAAATCGATAGCGTTGTTTTTTGATTCAGCAGATGTGTTCTTAGAATCAGAACCTTTATTATTGCGAAAAAACATCATTATTTATTATTTTATCATAATTTGGCCATTTGCCACATTTTAGTGGTAAAGGAATTAAATTAACTCTTTTTTATTTAGCTAATTCAACTTGTGAATTTTTAATTAATTCAGCGAAGTCATTAGCTTTTAAAGAAGCGCCACCAACAAGCGCACCATCAATATTAGATTTAGACATTTGCTCAGCGATAGTACCAGGTTTTACAGAACCACCATACTGAATTTTAAGATTTTTAGCGATGTTTTCAGGTAAGATATCAGTCATTAAATTACGGATATTCTTGATAACACGATTAGCTTCATCACTATCACAGACTTTGCCAGTACCAATAGCCCAGATTGGTTCATAAGCAATAACAATCTGATCGTCTTTATAAGTATTAAAATCAAGTTCACTAAAAGCAGATTTGATTTGCGCGGCAATGTGCTCATCAGTTTTATCAGCTTCTCTAGTTTCGAGTGACTCACCACAACAGAAAATCAATTTAAAACCTTTATCAAGTACAGTTTTAGTCTTAGCTTTAATCACTTCATCGTCTTCATTAAAAATAGTTCTTCTCTCTGAGTGACCCACGATCACAGCTCTTACTTGAGCTTCTTGTAACATATCAGCGTTAATCTCACCAGTGTAAGCGCCATTTTCATATTGACTTATATCCTGAGCTGCTACTTTAACTTGGTTTAAACCGTTTTCAGCAAGTTCAGTTACCGCAGTATCAATGCTAGTAAAAGGACAAGCTAGTAAAATTTCAACTTTATCTTGCTGATCTTTAACTTGCTGAGCAAATTCAGCGATAAAGGATTTAGTCTCAGCTTTAGTTTTATTTAGCTTCCAGTTTGCGATGATGATAGGCTTTTGCATAATTATTAAGTTATCATATAAGTAGCCTTAACTAATAGATATTTTTCGCTAATTTATCCTAACTCAAGATTTTGTAGGATTGACTGAATCAACAAGCAGTAATATTATGTTAATTATGCTGAGCGATTTAAGTGATGTTGAAATAGTAACTAAGTGCCAGCTTGATCAAACAGCTGCCTTTAAAGAGCTAGTTAAACGTAAACAAAAGTTTGTCGAGGCTTTACTTAGACAGTTAGCGCCTGAGCTAAGTGACACTAAAGATCTAGCACAAGAAGTTTTTTTAAAGGTATACCGTAGTATAAGGTCTTTAAAGAATCCGAGAGCCTTTAAAAGCTGGCTAAATGAAATTGTATTAAGTGTTTTTTATGATTACTTACGATCAAAACCAGCTGAAGTGGTTTATCTTGAAGATTTTTATGATAAGAACCATCAATTCACCTCAAACATAGGTACTAAACCAGCTGAGTTACTTGAAAATACTGAGCTAAACGGGCAAATAAAGCTCGCTTTAAAGTTACTACCAGAACAATACCGTACAGTGCTAGTTTTACGTGAGCTTCAAGGTTTAAGCTATGATGAAATTGCTGGTTTGCTTAGCTGCGCGCTTGGTACAGTTAAATCCAGATTATCGCGCGCACGCGAAAAATTACAATTAATTTTAACCCCATATTTAGAGTCAAGAGATACTGATAATATAAGTGAATTAAAAGTGATTTAAAATTAAACTTTTATAATTAAATACAAAATTTAGCTTTAAAACTTAGCCGCAGAAACTTCATTTGACTTTTTTATCACAATTTAAACTATACTAGATATGCACATTTCCTTACAATGAATACTTAACATATGTCAGATTTCGATGATTTTTTTACAGAATTGCAAGTTAAAATTACCGAAAGTGATTTTATGTACCAAGCTAAGCAAGACCTAAAAGCTCACCATGAATTTCTTGAAAATTTCAAACAAAACAACAGCATGCCAAATATCAGTACTAGTTTAGAGCTAGTCGATCTTGATAAAACTCTAGAGTTTAATAAGAGACCTAAGCCTGTAGATTTATTTGAAGACTAGTCTTATCTCAAAAGTCGAGCGCTAAGTATATGATAGAGCTGTACAATTACGATGAAGAATTACTTTTAAGTTAATAATAGTTATGTCAACAATCGCAATACAAATTAATTAGTACTTTAATATAACTATATGTACATTAAAAGCAAGTTTTTCTGGTCATAGTTCTTAGGTTTATGGGTATAAAGTAATTAGTAAAGCCTGAAACTCAACTTCATTATCAACCAAGGTCAACTTAGTAAATTAAAATAAATCAACATCATTTCATTTAAAAACATATGAAACTATCACCTAGATTATTAATTATCTTTTTAGTCTTAGTCATTTCATATATTAGTATTTCAAGTGGACTACATAAATACACTATCTTTGAAAGCGTTGAAGTTATCGATGGTGATACAGTAAAGGTTTCTAAACTTAAAGATGTTTATATTTTTTACGGTAGAATACTTGGTAGCTTAAAGTTAAAACCTTTTTATAAACTAGATCTTGAAGCTAGCTTCAGGCACTCTGACTTTAAGTCTAATCAACAATACGAGCCTAAGTCTAACTTAAAACGGGGTGCTGATGCGTTAATGCACACATCTAGCCCTAAACAATCTAAATCATCAACTGAAAAACCAACAGATAGGATCAGGCTACTTGCGATAGACACTCCTGAACTGGCGCAAGCCCCCTGGGGTAATATCAGTAAAGAATTTAGTAAAGATTTTTTACTTGCTGGGATTGAGCAGGCTTACAGTAATTTAATTAAGCGTTTAGTCTTGCAGGGCAACTTAAATCTTAGTAAAAAACAGTTTGCTATTAATCCTAAAATAATTTATAAAGACCAGCTTAAAGCCGCTTTAGAGAAGTTCTACAAACTAAACTCTGATACTTTAAGTGCAAATAATATAAATTTAAAAAATTTAATTATAGTTGAATATAGTCATCAAGAAAGAGATAAATATCAGCGAATCCTTGGCTACGTTTATAATAGCGAGGGGTATTTACTTAATCAATTATTAGTAGAATTCGGTCTAGCGGAGATATTTGTCTATAGTCAAAATCCCAAATACTCATTAGAATTAAAGAAGGCGCAGATTCAAGCTAAAGAGAATCACTTAAATATTTGGAATCCAGATAATGGTCTTAAAAACAGCCCACATGAATTTAGACGAAAGAAGAAGCAAAGAACAAGGTCTTAAGGCTCAGCTAATACGTTTGCTCGAAAAACGTAAACAAAATAATGAAGATATTAGTGTCGCTAGTATTTGCTATGAGCTAGCTATCCCACAAAGCTTTATCTATGAAAGTGTCGAATTACTTACTCTGATATTAAAGAATGCCAATGTTTTAAGCGAAGTAGATGCCCTTATGCTTGAACTTTTTAAAGATAATGCTAATCTACGTAAGAAAAATCGTGATTTAAGTAGTAAATTAAATGCTTTAGAGAGAGAAAAACGTGAAAATGGTTCTGATAACTTCCTGGAAGCTAGTATGATCATGCATAAATATGTAAAAACCATGCAAGCTGATGAGTATAACCTGACAAATAAAAAAGATATTTACTGGGCTAAGGGGGTTTTAAAGCTTTCACATAACGAAAGTTATGACTTGCAGGAAACTAAAAAGCAATATCGCAAACTGAAAGCTATTTTACATCCAGATCATAGTCACCGTGATACTACTGATGAGCTAATTTTAATTGAAAAGGCTTTTCAAGTGCTTAAAGATCAATATCCGCTTTAGTTTATAGATGACTATTATATGATCTAAATTAAAAGTGCTGCTCCAGATTTAAGTCGCTATTTCAGGTTTATAGATAACTACCATAAGCTTTAATTTTTTTCAAACTGCTTAAAAAATATGATCATAATGCTGCTAAAGATTAATATAAGATTATTTTTATAATTCAAGCTGCGTAGCACACCTTCATATTGATATAATATAGACTTCGTTATGTCTAAACAAAAAACTAACAAATCAGCAAAGAAAAGATTTAAGTTAACTGGTACTGGTAAACTTACTTTCAAACAGTGTGGTATTAAGCACCTTAATACTCATATGTCTGCTAAACATAAGCGTAGATTAAGAACTCCAGAGTCTGAAGTTCACGAGTCACAGTATGACAGAATTAAGTCTATGTTTCCTTATGCGAAATACGCTAGATAGGTTTATTTAGATTTTAATTACAACTATAGAAATATTTATATAAAGGATTAATCAATGCGCGTCAAAAGAGGTAATGTAAACAGAAAAAGACATAAAAAGGTTTTAAAACTAACCAAAGGTTATAAAGGTGGTAGAAGTAAGATATTTGTAGCTGCTATGCAGGCTATGATGCATGGTCTAAAAAGAGCATATAGAGGTCGTAAACTTAAGAAAAGAAACTTTAGAGCTCTATGGATTCAAAGAATCAATGCAGCTGCTAATGAACTTGGTTTATCTTACAGTAAGCTTATGAATGGTCTTAAAGAAGCTAATATCGACCTTAATCGTAAAATGTTAGCTCAGATCGCTGTTGAAGATAAAAATGCTTTTGCTAAGTTAGTTGAACTTGCAAAAACTAAATATACAGCAGCTTAAGTTTGTCTATTTAATAATTTAAATAAAAAGTCCGCTATAAATTTATAGCGGACTTTTTATTTTGTTAGATATCACTAACACAAAATTATGTGTTAGTGACACTCTGCGCTGCTACGTACCCCGATGACCAAGCCCACTGAAAGTTGTAACCACCAAGCCAACCTGTTACATCTACTACTTCACCTATAAAATATAAATCTTGATAGTTTTTAGTCATCATAGTTTTAGCTTGGAGTTCATTAGTATCTAAACCACCGACCGTCACTTCAGCTTTCTTAAAGCCTTCACTTTTTAAAACTTCAAATCTAAAGCTATGAATAAAGTCAGCTAATTTCTGTAGACTTTTAAAAGAAGTTTCAGCTAATTTAGCATTTAAATCAACTGATACTAGCTGCTGCTCAGTTAAATGATCGATAAAAGCTGCTGGCAAAGCTGTAAAACTTTTTTCTGGTGGCTCCTTTAAAATAGTTTTCAGTGTTTTTTTGTTAAAGTTAGAGTTTTGGTGTAAATCTTTAAGCCGAGCTAGCAGATCATCAGCTGGAAGTAAATCCAATTTAAGGCTATCATCAGGTTCAAGATACGAAGATATCTGCAAAATAGCAGGTCCACTCAAACCTCGATGAGTAAACAATAAATTTTCTAGAAAAGAAATTTGTTTATGCTTGTTTTTATATTTTTTTCGATTAAATTGATCTTTGGTAGGTTTATTAGCTGTGCTAGCTTGATCACTTGCTGTAATTGATGGTTTAAAGACAGTCACTTTACAAAAAATACTTACCCCACTTAAACTTTGACAGAATTTTAAAAATTGTGGTTTAGCATGAACTGGCACTAAAGCAGGTAAAGGCTCGATAACCTTTAAATTAAGCATTCGAGCAAGCTGGTAACCGAAGTCATTAGCTCCGATTTGAGGTATTGCCAGACCACCACTAGCAATTACCAGTGAACTTGCAGAATAAGTTTTATCAGCTGTAGTAACTAAGTAGTTTTTTTTAGCTAAATTAATGTTAATCAAGCTAAAAGTAGCTTTTGACAATTTCAGATTTAGTTCAATATATTTGGATGCTTCACTTGAGTCATTGACGATGTTAGTATCTAAATCATTAGTAGAATCACCATTAATATTTAGATCTGAAGAGCTAGCATTCAGTTTAAGCTGATCTAAGATTGTCTTAGTTTTAGCTTCTCGGTTAATAACCTTAGGATTTAAATAAATTTTGTTTACAGCTGCTTTAGTTTGAATTTTAACTTTATGTTTCTTACACTCATTTAGTAGCATATCTATTATTTCACTAGAACTGTGATCACAAAATAGCTGCCCAAGTTTTTTTTCATGGTATTTAATCTGGTAACTTTCTACTAATTTAATAAAGTCTATAGCAGTGTAAGTATTTAAAGCATATTTAGCAAAATGAGGGTTTTCAGATAAATAGTTTTCGCTACATGCATTAAGATTAGTGAAATTACACCTTCCACCACCTGAAATTTTAATTTTAGAGCCAACTTGTGGGTTACTTTCTAAAACTAAGACACTTGTACCAGCCTTTGCAGTTTCGATAGCAGCAAACATACCAGCAGCTCCTGCACCAATTACTATTACTTCATATTTTTCTATGGCTTCCGCTGAATGCATGTCAAACTTTAGCTGATTTTAGTTTCTTTAAAGAGCGCTCGTAAGTTTTAAGCTCACCTAACAAATAATTAGAACCACAAAATATTATTAAATCATGATCCTGTTTAAGGCTTTTAGCTTTCTCAAAGGCTTTATCGGCACTTTTCAAAGCAAATACTCGATGATTTTTCTTAGTTTCAGGATAAGTTTTATGCAAATGCTCTTTAATTTTATGTGGGTCTGTAACCCTCTTAGAATCTATACCAGAAACTATAATATAATCGCTAACAGGTTTATATAGATCACTTAGAAAAACTTCAAGCATTTGCTGATAGTTTTTATCCAGAAAACCACAGACTATAATGAGTCGATTAAATTTTCCACGAAATTTCAACTCTTTTACATGAGTGTGCAGCAATCGAAAACCATCTACATTATGCGCAGCGTCCCATAAAGTATGTGATCTAAGATCATATTGCAGGCGACAAGGCATGTAGGCATGAAAGTTTTTACAAGTTTCGTGCAAGTAATCGTCACTTAAAGTAATTTTATTAATACTTTCAAAGATTTTCACAGCTAGTTTACAGTTATCTCCAGCAATAGAGTTAGGATTGACACCTTGATTGCGCTCAGTCAACTCAAAATGCGGCACTGTAGGTTTTTTTATACCTTCTTTCTCGCGGCGAATATCCTTTAAAGTATTGCCGAGATAATCCATATGATCATAGCCAATATTAGTTATAGCAGTAGCCAGACTATGGGCTGGATTTAAAGCATTAGTTGCATCTAAGCGCCCGCCAAGTCCAGTTTCAATAATCGCTATATCCACGTCTTCATCAGCAAAGTATCTAAAAGCAAGTACAGTAAGTTTTTCAAACTCGGTAAGCTTAGTTACTAAATCATTAACAAACAAAGGTGATTCAGGATCTTTAAATAAAAAGTCATAGTATTTATTAAAATACTCGCGGCTAATCTCTTTACCATCCACTCTAAATCTTTCAGTAACCGATAATAAATGGGGACTTGAATACTTAGCGATCTTAAATTTAGTGTGATCTATGTAGAAACGTTCTAAAAAAGTGCAAGTAGAACCCTTACCATTAGTTCCGGCAATATGAATAGCAAAAAAAGAGTTGTCAGGATGTCCCAACAACTCTAAAGCATATTTTACATTAGCTAAACCAAGCTTGATGTTGCCATCACATGTTTGGTTATCAGGCGTCTGTACTTGGTGGTTCATCTACTACTTGATAATTAGCAAAGGTTTTTTGACTAGTCAAATCGTTTTTATAATCATTTTTAGAATTATTAGAGCTATCACTATAATTATCACTCTTATGTTCTAACTTCGCTGTCTTAAGCATATCAGATAATGAAGCTTCATTATCATTATTATCCTGATTATTTGATCTACGATCATCACGAGAATCTTGACGACGGTTGTTACTACCACGATCACGGTCACGATCACGTTTATTACTGTTAGAACTATTCTTATTATTTGAATACTTCGAATTACTACTTCTAGTATTAGAATTGTAATTTTTATTACGTGACTGATTTCTATTATTAGAACTATCTTTAGATGATTTATTATCTAATCTTAAAATAATACCAGTACCACCACAATGATTGCACTCTTCACCAAATACTTCACTTAAAGCTTGACCAGAACGCTTACGAGTGATTTCTACCAGACATAAATCTGATAAATTACCAATCTGAGGCTTAGCTTTATCACTTCTAAAAGCAGATTCTAAAGTTTCCATTACAGATATACGATCCATACGATCACCCATATCAATAAAGTCAACGATGATCATACCACCAATGTTTCTAAGTCTGACTTGTCTAGCGATCTCGATTGCAGCTTCCATATTAGTACGTCTAACTGTTTCTCTTAAAGTGTTAGATGTAGTAAACTTACCAGAGTTAATATCGATAGCCGTAAGTGCTTCCATGGTCTGAATAATGATGTAACCACCACTTGGTAAATCAGCACGCCTAGATAAACAACTTTTCAGCTCTTTTTCTATATCTGATTTTTGTAGCATTTGTTCAGGTTCAATGTATACGATTTCGACCTGTCTACCAGTCCAAGTTTTTAAAAACTCTTCGCACCTATATTTAGACTGCACAGAAGATACAATGATCTGATCTACAGAACTATTAAAGTTATCTCTTAATACAGAATATAAAAAGTCTTTGTCTTTATAAACTAAACCCGGAGCCGTACGGTTTTCGTGCTTATCGTTAATATTCTTCCAAATATTCCATAAGTTTACGAAATCTTCTTCAAGTTCTTCTTGAGAGCGACCTTCTGCTTCAGTTCTAATGACCAAACCAAGTGATTCTGGTTTCATTAGGTTAGTTATAGATTTTAAGCGATCACGCTCGCTGTTTTCAGAAATTTTCTTACTGATTGAGATGGAATCAGTTTCGGTAGTTAATACATAATATCTACCAGGAATGCTTATAGCTAAATTTACTCGGGGGCCCTTTTTACCTGTTGGTTCTTTTTCGATTTGAACCATCAGTTTTTGACCAGGGCTAAGTCTTTCATGTAAAGTTCCTGTTCCAGGTATATCATTTGCATGCAAAAAACCCATTTTCCCTTCGTCAAGCTTGACGAAGACTGCATTAATTGATGACATGATATTTTCCACCTGAACAGTGTGAATATCACCTACGCCAAACTCGTCACGGGAGATAAAAAAGTCTTGCGACTTCCCATCTTCCATGACAGCGGCAATGTTGTGAAATTCAGAAATTACTAAAGATTTCATGAATCACCTACTATTTAATTGTTTGAATTGTTACTCTAAATTAACTTCAGACTAAACCTTTACTGCAATATCAACACCAGCAGGTAGATCAAGATCTTTCAAAGAAGTTGTAGTTTCTTGAGTAGGCTCATAAATATCAATCAAATATGAGTGCGTTTGTATTTGAAAATGCTCTCTTGATTTTTTATTTACGTGCGGTGATCTTAATACACAATACCTACGAATTTTAGTAGGCATACGAACTGGACCAGAGAGCAAAGCTCCGGTCCTATTCGCTGCATCAATGATTTGATTAGCAGATGCATCTAAACTTACTGGATCGTAACTTTTCAGTTTAATTCTGATGCGGTTTTGTCTTTTGTTTTGAGGTTTCTTAGTTGAAGTTGCCATTATTATATTACCTATTATTCAATAATTGATGCTACAACACCAGCGCCAACTGTTTTACCACCTTCACGGATAGCAAATCTCATACCTTCTTCAATCGCAACAGGCTGAATTAACTCAACAGTCATTTCAACGTTGTCACCAGGCATTACCATTTCAACACCTTCAGGTAGGATTACATTACCAGTAACATCAGTTGTTCTGATGTAGAACTGTGGTCTGTAACCTTTGAAGAATGGAGTATGTCTACCACCCTCTTCTTTAGTTAAAACATATACACTACCTACAAACTTAGTGTGTGGAGTGATTGAACCTGGTTTAGCAATAACTTGACCACGCTCGATATCAGTTTTATCAATACCTCTAAGTAATACACCAGCGTTATCACCCGCTTGAATTTCACTTAAAGTTTTACGGAACATTTCACAACCGGTAACAACAGTGTTCTTAGTTTCTTCAGCGATACCAACGATTGATACTTGGTCACCAACTTTAACAGAACCTCTTTCTACTCTACCAGTAGCAACAGTACCACGACCAGTGATCGAGAATACGTCCTCAACTGCCATCAAGAAATCTTTATCGATGTCACGCTCTGGAGTAGGAATACTAGTGTCAACAGCTTCGATCAAGTCATAAACTTTATCAACCCACTCGTTTTCACCTTTTTTCATTTCACTATTAGCAGCTACTGCTTCAGTAACTTTTAATGCTGAACCCATGATGAATGGAATGTTATCGCCATCAAAGTCATACTTAGATAACAATTCACGAGTTTCCATCTCTACTAATTCAAGTAGTTCTTCATCATCAACCATGTCACATTTGTTTAAGAATACAACGATATGCTGTACACCAACTTGCTTAGCAAGCAGAATGTGCTCACGGGTTTGTGGCATAGGACCATCAGCTGCAGATACAACTAAGATAGCTCCATCCATTTGTGCCGCACCAGTAATCATGTTTTTAACATAATCCGCGTGACCTGGACAGTCAACGTGAGCGTAGTGTCTGCTTTCAGACTCATACTCTACGTGTGCAGTGTTAATTGTAATACCACGTGCTTTCTCTTCAGGAGCAGCATCAATCTCATCATACTTTTTAGACTCAGCTTGTCCAGCTGCCGCTAAAGTCATACAAATTGCTGCTGTTAAAGTAGTTTTACCGTGATCGACGTGTCCTATAGTACCTATGTTCACGTTTGGTTTCGATCTTACGAATTCTTTTCTAGCCATTTATTAAAAATCCTCACTTAATTTATTAATTACTAAAATATTATGCATAAAAAATGCAATCAGTTGATAATACTAGCAGATGTATGGGTAAAAATTATAATTAATTAATTAAAAATTTGTAATTATTTCAGTGGGTACTTATATTTAAGCTCTTAGATTAGTTATATTTAACAACATGTCACAAGCGCATGTAGATCCAGTAGCTCCTGTTTTATTAGGCTTATCCATTATAATGTTTGCCGCGAAATTAGGAGGGGTACTTGCAGATCGTTTAAAACAACCTGTAGTACTTGGTGAGCTTTTAGGTGGTGTTGTACTTGGTAACTTAATCCTTTTAAATGTACATTTATTCGAGTTTATCAAACATGGACCTATTTATGGTATTTTTGCCGGTCTGGGCGTAATCATCTTATTATTTGAAGTCGGCTTGGAATCTCAATTCGCCGAAATGGTGTCAGTCGGTATTCAGTCCTTTATAGTTGCCATCGCTGGTGTCATTTTACCCTTTGTTTTAGGCTATTTTTGTTCAGGGTTAATCATGCCTGAGCTTACTGAAATCAGTAAAATTTTCATGGGTGCGATTTTAACTGCCACCTCGGTAGGCATTACCGCAAGAGTATTTAAAGATTTAAATTTTTTAAATACTACTGAAGCTAGAATTGTACTAGGCGCAGCAGTAATTGATGATGTCTTAGGTTTAATAATTTTAGCTATCGTCTCTAGCATAGCTGCAAGTGGCAATATAGATATGGCTTCAATAGGTTTGGTTACTGCTAAATCTTTTGGTTTTGTTATTTTATGCGTAGCCATCGGTTTATTAGTTGCCAAACGCACCGTACAATTTTTCTCTTACTTAAATGTGCCTGGCATGATAGTAAACCTGGCTTTAATATTATGTTTTATGGGCGCTTACCTAGCTAATATGGTTGGTTTAGCGACTATCATCGGTGCTTTTTGTATCGGTTTAGTATTAGACGATGTTTATATCCAAAAATACTTTAAAGCAGATACTATCGAGCATTACATCAAGCCTATCTCGTATTTTCTTGTACCTATATTTTTTGTTATGACTGGTATTGAAGTCGACTTGAGTGTACTTGCAGACATTTCAGTCTTAACCACAGCTCTATTACTAACATTAGTTGCTATTGGAGGTAAGCTTATTTGTGGTTGGTGCTTCTTTACTAAAGAAAAGGTAAATAGAGCTGTTATAGGTTTTGGTATGGTACCCAGGGGTGAAGTAGGCTTGATTTTTGCTTCAGCTGGTAAGGCTATCGGCGTAGTTAATGATGAGCTATTCGCTGTTACTGTAATAGTAGTAATCTTAACTACTTTAGTGTCACCACCTATCTTAGCCTTACTTATCAGGAAGTAAATCTTGAACACTCTAAATCACTTAGCTATCTTTTTCAAACAACTTAGCTCTGAGCAAGAGGAACAAGTCTTAAAGCTGATAAAGCAGGCTAAAATTCCTGAAATAAGCATTTATAAGGATTATACTCACCAGGAATTACTATGCCTGGATACTGAAGTTAAGTTTAATGTTAAAGTGAACTACCGTAAGTTAAATAATGCTCGCGAAGAACTATTGAGCGCCATTAAAGATGGTAAGAAAGATCTAATAAACCAAACTTATGATTTATTATTTATAAGTGGAGATTTTGACAACTCACTAATGAATAACTGCCTGCTAGAAGCGAGCTATGCTGAAATCTATTTTTGCGAGCACTCTAAAGCTAACTATTTAGATATAACTGAACTTAGAGCTGCTTTAAACTTATTTTCAAGCTGTAAAAGGAACTTTGGTGCCTGATAGTCAAGGTAAAAATTTAATTTTTTTAGTAGGTTGTCCGCGCTCTGGCACTTCTAAATTAACCTATCTTTTAAACTCACATCCACAAATTGCAGCGAGCAGCGAAACGCACTTTTTTAACCAGGATTTCGACTTTAAGCTTTTAAGTTCTGAAGCTAATGATGATACTAACTTTTATACCGATTTCTTTAATAACCTAAGAATCCAAGACTTTTTTAATATACACGAATTAGACGAAATTGCCTTTAAGGCTGAAGTTAATTCTTTAAGTGAGCCTAATCCACAAAAAAAAGTGTTTCTTGCCATGATGAATTTACTAGCAGCTAAAAATAACAAAAAAATAACTTGCGAAAAAACTCCTCAACATTTACTTAAAGTTAAGCATATTAATCAACTTTTCCCCGAAGCTAAGTTTATTCACATTTACCGTGATCCTCGAGATGTAATTAATTCACTTTTAAAAATGCCTTGGCGTCCTGATGGACTTGTCAACAATGCACGCTTTTATAAAAAATATTTCAGGGCCATGCTTAAGATAAAAGAAAACTGTGAGCTAAACTCTCGTTTTATTCATATAGCTTATGAAGACCTTTTAAAAGATAAAAACCAGACCTTAAAACAGATTTATACTTTCTTAGGTTTGTCTGCGCCGCCTGATCACGAAGAAATAGCAAACTTCCAAAGCGAAAGTGATGAAATTATTCAAAAGAGCGCAGCAAGCCAAAACAGCTTAGAGGTTACTTTACACGAACAGGGTAATCACTCAAGTAAATTTAAGCCAACTCAAACAAAAGTTGAAGCCTCTGATGATTCAACCAGCCAAAACACAGAAAACAGCACTTTTGCTAGCTGGGAAAACAACTGGAAATATAAAGCTAAGCAAGATATAGACCTCTCTCGAGCTGGCGCGTATCTAAAAGAACTAAAAGCCGAGCAAATAGATATCTTAAATCATTTTTTAGCTAGAGAAATTCAATATTATGGTTACAATTCTGAGAAATCTAACTCTTTTAATAGCCAAGTTTACATCTGGGCTGCTTACTTAAAGTTAAGCTTAAGAAAACTATTTAGACTTGTGTAATCTAAGTCACCTTAAATAGATAAATATTCAAAATTTAGAGAAATGAACTTAAAAAATTAGGTAAAGTTAACGCCAAAATCTAAACCTTAAGTAATAATAATTTTATATTAAACTAGTTAGCTTCAAAAGCACTGTAGATGCTTATAGTTTTATTAGTTTAACTTTAATCAAGCTCACCTAGAAGCATAGATTTCATTAGTTTAAATTCAACCAAGCTCACTTAAAAGTACCACAGCATCCACCGCTATACCTTCTTCGCGCCCGACAAAACCGAGCTTTTCAGTAGTGGTAGCTTTAACACTAACTTGATCTGGCTCAACACCTAGAGTTTTAGCCAGTTTATTTTTCATTAGCAATATATATGGTTTTAAATATGGTTTTTGGGCTTGAATGGTTAGATCACAATTAACAAGTTTATATTTTTTATTATTTATTAAGTTTATACAATTTTTCAACAATTCAAGACTGGAAATACCAGCATATTTACTATCAGAATCAGGGAAATGCTGACCGATATCACCTAAAGATAATGCGCCCAGTAAGGCATCACACAAAGCGTGTATTGCCACGTCAGCATCAGAATGACCGAGTAACAGCAAATCAAAATCTGCGATCTCTACGCCTCCTAAGGTAAACTTCATAGCCTCGCGCAGAGGATAAACTTTTAAGTATTCAGTGCGCGTGACCAAACGATGTACATCATAACCATGACCAATTCTAAACATAATTTAAAATATTGAATATTGCTCAATTATCTTGGATATTATAAACTATAAATTAGCTTATGAAAAAACTTTTAATAGTATTTACTGCGCTTTCGACTACTTCAATGGTCTTTGCAAAATTCAATGATATCCCAGCCGGGCATTGGGCTGAAAAACCAGTTGAAAACGTCACTAGTAAAAAAATCTTAAATGGTTACCCGAATGGCAATTTCGGTGGTAGTAACAGCGTAAACCGCTATGAACTAGCAACCAGCCTATCTAACACTTTAACTTTATTAAATAAAGAAATTGAAAATGACAGGCAGGATCTAGCAAGTCTACTTGAGATTATGGAATTATTCCAGAATGAAATGGCTGAGATCAAACAGCAGCTTAAAATTAATACTCAAATGCTTTCTAAAATTTCTAATTTAGAGGTTGATGCTAAAAACACCTCAAGTGCGAGTTCGACTAATACAAGTAACGCAAACTCAAACACTTCAGCAAGTACTAACGCTACTACAAATAATTCAGATAGTAATCAGCAAAATAAAACAAGCGAAACTAAAACTACAAACAATAGTGCAGCTAAGAATTTAGAGAAAAGTGGTGCTGGCGAGCGTGAAATAGTTAGAGAAGTAATTATTAAACCAAGATTCTGGGAATTCTGGAAAAAACCACGTAAAGAAATAATCTATAAGGAAAATGTACCAGCAAATACACAAAGTAAAGCAGATTTAAAAGAATCAGCTGAGCTTAAAGCTAAATCAGAAGCGGCTAGCACTAACATTGAAACTAATAGTCAGGTTAGTGAGACTAACAGCAGCGATAATGAAAGCAGAAACCTTGAACTAGCAGAAGAAGGCTCACTACCAGCAGATAATAGTGAAAATGTACCAACTTCCAGAATAGGGGAAACTAAATATAAAGGCAAATACACTAGTAATTACCAAAATAGTAAAGATAAAGACTATACAGACTACTCACTAGACGATACGATTTAAACATGAACCAAAGCGAACTTTGTAGCGAACTACAGATAGATCAACAAACCATAGTTAATTATGAAGATTTCTTAGGTGTTCAACTTAACCTAAGTGATCAATACTCTGAATCACAGATCAGAATTATTCGTAGATTACATAACCTGATCAGTCAGGGTATGGGTTATCAGGATATTCATCAGATTATCTCTTTTGCCGAGCAATTCGCGCACAACTTTAGTGATTTTGAGATTTTCGCCGAGCTATCACCCAGACATCGCATGCATGAGATGCATAAAGAAATAAATAGTATGCTAACCGAGTTTAAACACCGTGAAGCTTACTATAAAGAGAAGATAGCCGTAAATGAAAAGAGCCTGCAAGAACAAAAAAATGAACTTGAAACTGTAGATGGTCTAAAAAACAAGATCCAAACTTTAGTGGTTACTAATCGTAAGCTAGAAAACGATCTAGCTAAGCGCGATGAAGTGCTTGAAAATGCTAAAAACGAGTTCGTTAAACTTCGCTCAGAGTTAGAGCAAGCTAAAGCTGAAAAGAATCTTCATGAGAAAAAAATTCAGATTTTAGAAACTCAAATTAATAAACAAACTAACAATAATATTTAATTTAAAGATATTTTAAGATTAAGTTGGCATTCAAGTGCAGATAGGTTACAATAGGCACTATGCGCTGCCCCTATTGCCACGCTAAAAACTTAAGAGTACTAGAGAGTAGAACATCCGATGAAAATACCTCTATTAGAAGAAGACGCGAGTGTACAGCATGTCATAAACGCTTTACTACTTATGAAAGAGTAGAACATAGCCCGATACTGGTAATTAAAAGTAGTTACGGTAAAGAAATCTTCCAAAAAGAAAAAATTTATCAAAGTGTAATTAGAGCTTGCACTAAAACTCAGCTATCTTCTGACATGATTGATGAAGTAGTTAATAAAGTAGTTGAACATGTATACCTAAACTACAGTAGAGAGATTAAATCTTCTCAGATCGGTGAAATTATTATGAATGAGCTTAGAAAAGCCGACCCTTTAGCTTACTTGAGATATGCATCGATTTTTAACAACTTTACTTCTGTTGTCGAGTTTATCGATGAGATTAAATCATTTGAAGACAACTTACTAGGCATAGATTTTAATAATTCACAGTTAGCTTTAAATTCTAAGTCTGAAATTTAGTAACTTTTATATCGTTAAATTATATATAGTATAGAGTCTCTTATTTACTCTAAGTAGTTAGTGAACTATTTAAGTTTTATATATTAGACTGCTCCTAACTTACACAATATTATATTAGTAAAAATTGAAATTTAATTTGTAAAAAGTATTTTTGTATATTGTAAATCAGTGAATTCCGTGCCACGAAATTACTAAGTCTGTAAAACAATCATCCCACGAATATAATAAATGATTAAAACCATAATAGTTTTTTGTAATAAATAAAACAGAAATGTATCGACTAATTATGTAATTTTAAAGTTATCAGATATCATTTAGCCCGCATACTAAGTTTCATTTCTTTAAAGCCATTAGCTGAAACATAGTGAATCGCTTCTTGACTAGCTTCACTTAAATTTTTAACATCCAGATTTCCTATACAGTTTGCGATAATTTTTATTGCTTGTGGTAGGATCTCTAAACGATAATCTACCAGTAAAGAGCGAATATGATTAGAATCTTCAGCGATAATTTTATCCAAGTAAGTACGCCTAACTGGAATAGTTAGCTTTTCTAAGTTTTGATAGATTTTAGTAAGCTCAGTGGCTAAATCCTCTGCGTTAATTACAGGAGTAAGTTTAGTTAAAATCTGCCCTGTAGTTCCTAGAATAATCAAGTCATCTACCGCCTCAAAACCAGAATAAATATAGTTAGGTAGGCTGGTTAAATCAGAGTGAGAACCTAGAGGAAAAGATTTACTTTTACAGGGTACCTTTTGGCTGACCTCAATCAACTGATGACTACCAGCTCCAGTATCTAAGATCGAAAAACGTTGCAAATGATCATCAGGTAAACTTGAGATAACAGCGTATGCGGCATAATTACATTCATCATTTTCAGAAAAAACTTTGATATCTTTAAAACCAAGTGCTGCCATTTCATCTAAAAACTTCTGTCCTGAAGCCTCAGGATCTTCCATAGCTCTTCTAACAGCAGCTGTCGCAAAGCACAGCACTTCACTTAATTTGATATTTTTATTTTTAAGACATGGGATCACTTCTTCCATTAAACTTTTTATAGCGATCTCAACTGATTCTGGTGCTAGCTTAGATCCAACCAGGTTTTTACCCAATCCACTCTGGAATTTAAAAGAAAATTTATCTAACTGACAAAGTTTAAAACTACCACTACCTATTTCAAGAACTGTATATACCATAAGTTTAGACCTTACTTAATTTATGCTCAATATCTGCATCCATTAAACTCAGGAAATGAGCCGTATGACCATCACCTGCAGCTACTACCTCAGCCGGCGTACCTGTAGCTACAATGCCTCCACCATATTTACCACCATCTGGTCCCAAATCGATAATATGATCCGCCTGCTTAATTACATCTAAATTATGCTCGATAACCAGTACTGTATTTCCGTTATCCACCAAACGATTTAGTACGTTTAAGAGCATTTGGATATCATACCAATGCAAACCTGTAGTCGGTTCATCAAGTAAGTATAAAGTTTTACCTGTAGATCTTTTAGCCAGTTCGTTAGCCAGTTTTACGCGCTGAGCCTCACCGCCACTTAAAGTTGTAGCTGCTTGACCTAATTTAATATAGCCTAAACCAACATCGAAAAGTGTTTTAAGTTTATTATAGATTTTAGGTATCGGCTCAAAGAAGCTTAAACCATCTTCTACAGTCATCTCAAGCACATCATAAATAGACTTACCTTTATATTTAACTTCTAAAGTTTCTTTATTATAACGTTTACCTTTGCACACTTCACACTTTACAAACACCGAAGGTAAAAAGTTCATTTCGATCTCATTCATACCAGCGCCGCCACAAGCTTCGCAGCGCCCACCTTTAACATTAAAACTAAAACGTCCAGGAGTGTAACCACGAGCTTTAGCTTCCACAGTCATGCTAAACAATTCACGAATAGGATCAAACAAACTTGTATAAGTAGCTGGATTGGAGCGTGGAGTGCGTCCGATCGGGCTTTGGTCGATCACGATTACTTTATCGATAGCCTCATAGCCTTCGATAGCCCCCAGGTTTCTAGGAAAAGGTACTTTATGACCAAGTTTATTTTTTACAGCAGGTAGCATCAGCTCATTTATCAGTGAACTTTTACCTGAACCACTGACTCCAGTCACTGCCACAAACTTCGCTAAAGGTATTTCTACAGTTAAGTTTTGCAGATTGTTTTCACTAGCTTTAATTAAATTAATAAAAGAACCATTACCTGAACGCGGCTCTAAAGCTCCAGTGATAGTTTCGCGTTTAGCCAGATAATTAGCAGTAAGCGAGTCTTTATTCTTTTTAAAAGCTTTAATATGACCTTCATTAATTAACATGCCACCATGCACGCCAGCTTGCGGTCCGATATCTATAATCCAGTCAGCAGCCTGCATGGTATCTTCATCATGTTCTACTACTAGTACGGTATTACCTAAATCACGTAGGTTTTTTAGAGTTTTAAGTAACTTAGCGTTATCTCGTTGGTGTAAACCGATCGAAGGTTCATCTAGCACATAAAGTACGCCAGAGAGCCCCGAACCGATCTGCGAGGCTAGCCTGATACGCTGCGACTCGCCGCCAGATAGTGTTTTGGCGGCTCTAGCCAGATTTAGATACCCTAAACCAACATCGATTAAAAACTTTAAACGCGCGCAGATCTCAAAGATTAACTTTTCAGCGATTTTGTTTTGTTTAGCAGTAAGTTTTTTATTAATTTTCTTAAAAAACTCATGTAAATCAGCAATTGATAGCTCACATAAATGAAATAATTTAGTATTAGCCACTCTTACCGCCCTCGCTTCCGGTCTGAGACGGGCGCCACCACATTCAGGGCAGGGCTTTTCGATCATATACTGTTCGATTTCAGCTTTCCAGCGATCAGAACCAGAGTCGCGATAGCGGCGCTTAAGCTGAGGAATCACCCCCTCGAAGTACACATTATAATTCGCATAGCCCAAACTAGGATAACGATCACAATCAATCGTAATCATCTCATCTTCGTAGCCGTTTAAAATGGTTTCTTTTACTTCAGGGCTTAGATCAGCAAATGGAGTTTCCATATCGAAGTCTAAAGTCTCAGCCAGACCAGCTAAAATAGCCTGATAGTAAATATTACCGGTTTTATGCCAAGGTAAGATCGCACCCTCTTTCAAACTTAAATTCTGTACAGGAACCACTAATTCAGGCGCGAAACTTTGTTCGACACCTAAACCAGAGCACACCGGGCAAGCGCCCCGTGGCGAGTTGAAAGAAAACAGCTCAGGTTTTAGCTCGGGCACACTACCATGACCATTAGGGCATGCCAGCAATTCAGAAAATAATAGATCTTCATCCTCTTCTTCTGCGCTAGCAGCAAGCTTGCAAGCGATCACTTTGCCTTCGGCTTTATTTAATGCTAGGCTGACACTGTCAGCGATACGACTACGCGCTGAGGGTTTGACAACCACCCTATCAATCACCAGCTCAATATCATGTTTTTTAGTTTTAGCAACTTTAATCGGTTCGTCAAGCGTATAGATCACGCCATCTACTCTAACTCTTAAAAAACCGTCATGTTTAAGACTGGAAAAAAGGTTCTGATGCTCACCTTTTTTACCTTTAACTAAAGGCGCGATAATGATTAGCTTAGTTTTTTCAGGCAGATCCATTATCTGATCAACGATCTGGTCGATAGTTTGCGCTTCAATTTTAGCCTCGCAAACAGGACAATGCGGCGTGCCAGCCCGCGCGTATAAAAGTCTTAGGTAATCATGAATTTCAGTTACAGTGCCGACTGTGGAGCGCGGGTTATGAGAAGTAGATTTTTGGTCGATGGCAATCGCGGGACTTAAACCAGAAATTTCTTCGACATCAGGTTTATCTAACTGACCTAAAAACTGCCTAGCGTAGCTACTTAAACTTTCGACATAACGTCTCTGACCTTCAGCAAAAATAGTATCAAAAGCCAAACTGGATTTACCAGAGCCACTGACACCGGTAATGACCACCAGCTTATTTTTAGGGATATTAACATCTATATTTTTCAGGTTATGCTGCTTAGCACCCCTAACTTTTATATAATCAGCTGAATTCTTTGCCATCTCTTACTTAAGTAAGATTATAGCTTAATTTAAGGCTGACTTTTATAGGATTTCTATTTTATAAAAATATTTTCTATTGAAAGTGTTTTTAGATTAATACGGTGGTAATTTCAAGATTCTAAAATGAAATGTATAACTTTAAATTAAGATGCAATGTATAACTTTAAATATTTATCTTAACTAGCTTCTAAAAATGGTGCTTTGCTGATAAATATTTAAAGTTATACATGATATTTTTCTATTAGAGAGTTAAGAGCAATAGTGATGCATATAAAACTAAATCACATATAAAGACTTATGAGTATATTTCTAAACCAATTAATCGCTTTGATAAATCTTATACCTACAATAATATTTTTTCGATTTACTCAAAACGGAAAATATAAGCAAAAATATTACAGCATCAGCGCTAAAAATACCAACCAGCTACTGCTCATTTACAAGCAGTTATTTGTATAAACTTTAGAACAAGCTAGCTTATAGACAAAGCCTCAGAACTATGAAATTATTTTAATTTAAGCCTTAGGGTAGTCTGGGTATAAACATGCAGTAGGCTAAATTATGAATCAAATCGACATCAAATCTCAAATTAACCTTCTTAAGCTATATAAAAGAACTTATTCTAACGGTAATTAAACGTAATCACTGGTATCAAATTCGGGTTCACTTTGTTTAAAAGTATTATTTTTAATACCCATCATCTCGATATTAGAAGCGCCGGCTGGTACAATCGGCCAAACGTTCATATCATAAGCCATATCGCAATCGAGCACCGTAGCTTGGGTATCAGCAAAACAATTACCAATCATTTCTGTAAACTCTGCTCTAGTTTGGGCGCGATAACCTCTTAAACCGAAGGCTTCAGCTAACTTAGAAAAATTCGGGGTACCATGCTTTAGATCAACATGTGAGTAGTTACCTTCATAAAATAATTCTTGCCATTGTCTGACCATACCTAGGTTGTTGTTATTAAAGATGACATTTGCTACTTTCAAATCGTAGGCTTTTAAAGTACCTAATTCCTGAATGCACATCTGAAAACTACCATCACCAGTGATATTAACGATAGTTTCATCACTTCGATCATTTTCTGTACCCTCAGAGTCCGCGAGAGCCGCCGCGCCGCCCATAGCTGCAGGCAAACCATAGCCCATGGTACCAGCGCCGCCACTAGTTAGCCATTGACGAGGTTTGTCGATCTTGGCGTACTGAGCAGTGAACATCTGGTGTTGACCAACATCTGTAGAGTAGATCACTTTATCATTTAACATATCAGCGATAGTTTTAAAGATGAATTGAGGACTAATATGTTCCTGCGAGATCGGATCACGATCAAGTGGGTATTCTTTTTTCCACTCATCAATTTTATCTAACCAATCTTTCGAATTCGGCTTACGGTTATCAAGTTCACTTATTAAATCTTTTAAAACCACTTTAGCATCGCCTACGATAGGTACATCAGCCTCACAGCTCATTTCACGGTTTTTGCCAATTTCAGCTGGATCAATATCGATATGAATCGTCTCAGCATCTGGCGCGAAGGTCTCAAGTTTGCCCGTTACGCGATCATCGAAACGCACACCTACTGCAATTAGTAGATCACTATTATAAATCGAATAGTTAGCGTAAGCCGTACCATGCATGCCTAGCATACCTAAATTTAAAGGATGCTCGTGAGCGATCGCCCCGATACCCATTAAAGTAGTGGTTACAGGTAAATTATATTTTTCAGCTAGCTCCTGCACTAGTTTACTAGCACCAGCTTTAATGATGCCGCCACCGACATATAGTACTGGTCGTTTAGCTTTTAGGATTTTTTTAGCTGCCAGACTGACCTGCTTAGAGTTACCAAAGACTTTAGGTTTATAGCCTTTAATATCTGGTTTGTAATTTTCAGTAGTATTATGCGGAGTGATTTCGTACTCACCGTTTAAAACGTCTTTCGGCATATCCACTAGAGTAGGACCAGGTCTGCCACTAGTACTAATATAAAATGCGTTAGCCAGTAAGCGCGCCAGTTTTTCTGGCTTTTTAACTAAATAGCTGTGCTTAACGATCGGGTAAGTGATACCACTGATATCTGCTTCCTGAAAGAAGTCACTACCGATTCCCGTAGTCGGTACCTGTCCTGTCAGACAAACGATCGGTGTCGAATCCATATAGGCATTAGCGATTCCTGTTACCAGGTTCGTACTACCAGGACCACTAGTAGCTAGCACCACACCTGGGCGCCCGCTGACAGTGGCGTAACCTTCTGCTGCGTGGCAACCACCCTGCTCATGACGCACCAGAATATGCATCAGCTCATTTTCACCATAGAGCTCGTTATATAAGCCAAGTAGCACACCACCTGGATAACCAAAGAAGCGTTTAACTCCTTGTCTTTTCAGTTCTGCAAGTAATGCTTTAGCGCCAGTAGTTATATTTGACATGTTTATCTCTTTATTATTTTAACTCATATGTGCTATGTAGGCTAAATTTATAAAAATTAGCGGCTTAGAAGTGATTTAAAGAACTTCTACAAGATTACATGCATATTCAAAGATTACATAGGTATAGCAAAATCTATCTAAATATACTACAAGCTATGCATTTATTTAACATTTAGCTTAATATAACTAAGTATATGCTATGCTCTAGATATGGACCCTGTAGATAACCCTTTTGCTCCTGGAGCAGGTAGTCAACCTCCAGAGCTTTCTGGAAGAGATGAAATTCTAATAAATGCTGAAATTGCGCTTAAAAGAATTTTAAAACTTAGGCACGCTAAGTCACAGATTTTACTTGGTTTACGCGGAGTAGGTAAAACAGTTTTACTAAGAAAAATAGATGAAATAGCTGGAGATTTGGGTTATAAATCTTCTTATCTAGAAGCCCCAGAGACTCAAAGACTCACAGATATTTTATATCCTAAAATGGTTCAGATTTTTAAGCGCCTTTCGATAGTTGAATCAGCTAAATCTCTGGCACACGAAGGTCTTTCAGCCTTGAAGTCATTTGCAAGTGTTTTCAAGATAGCTATGGGAGATGTTTTAATCTCGCTGGAACCTGAGTTAGGCGTCGCTGATAGTGGTATTTTAGAGTATGATCTTACAGACTTATTTGTAAAAATAGGTCAGGCAGCTAAAGCAGCTAAGCAAGGTTGGGTTTTGTTTATTGATGAAATTCAATATTTAGAAAAAGATGAATTAGCTGCTCTAATCGTCGCGATACATAATACTACTCAGTTAAATTTACCTGTTATATTTTTTGGTGCAGGTTTACCACAAGTGGCTTCTTTAACTGGAAATGCAAAGTCTTATGCTGAAAGGCTATTTGACTATAAACCAGTCGGTGCCTTAGATGACAAGTCGGCAATTAAAGCCATTAAGGATCCTATTTTAGCTGAAAATGAGTTAATTGATGATTTAGCTTTAAAAAATATTTTAAAACACACCAAAGGTTATCCTTTCTTTTTACAAGAGTGGGGTTATCAGGTCTGGAATATTGCTGACAAGTCACCTATCACTGATGATGATGTGAAAAAAGCGAGTCCACTTGCCTTAAGAAGATTAGATGAAGGTTTTTTTAGAGTAAGGTTTGATCGTTTAACACCTAAAGAGAAAGCTTATGTCTTTGCGATGGCTGAATTAGGTAAAGGACCTTATCGTTCGGCTGATATCGCAGAAATCTTACAAGAAAACTCCCAGCAGCTAGGTCCTTGTCGTGCCCAAATTATCAATAAAGGAATGATATATAGTCCCTCTCACGGAGATATAGATTTTACAGTGCCATTTTTTGAGGAATATTTGAAGCGGGTTACCTAAAAAATTCTTTTATTATTTTTGACTTTTTTATAAGCTTGATACTATGATTAGCTTTAAATACTTAAAAGTCTAAAGTATGAGTAAGCTATCTGAACTTTGTGAAAAATGCAAAGACCACCCTAATTTATTTTTTAATTACTTCAAATTAGTATTTTTACCTATCATAGCGGCTTTTATTCTTAATGATTTACTTTACAGATTTTTAATTGATAAACATTTTTTAGCTAAGCACTTAGTACCAGCTTTAATAATCATTATTTTTGTTTATTATGTCTTTTTAAGAAATTTTTATAAAAGACCAGTATGGTTTGTTTTCTTTTTTATTAGCTTTATATATTCAGTCTATTCTTTTATACCTTTACCTTGGATATACTCATACTATAAAATTTTTCAGCCGCCTTTTTATAATTTTTATTATTTAATTTTATTTATCCTGCCATTACCTATAGGTTTTATAACTTATCTATCAAACAATATAAAAGCGACTAAAGTACCAACTGAAAGTGCACTCGATATTCTACTAGAATACTTAGATGATCGTGAGAGTTTAAATCAAAGTAATGCTATTAACAGTGAAGAAGACTATGTGAATTTTATAGACTTAGGTAATTATTTAAATGAAACTCAAAGCACTAAAGTCACAAGCCTAAATCAGCTTTATAGTTTTTCAAATTACAACGAATCTATTAAAATAGAGGTTCTCCAGCATGTGACTTCTATATATAACTTAATAAATAATAAGAGTGAATCTCCTTTAAAAGAAGAAATATCATCGCAAACCAGAAACAGTTTTATTACAGGTATCACTGGTGGCTGGGGGACTGGCAAGTCAAGTTACATGCAAGCAATTAAAAGTATTATTGAAGGTCAGACTAACAGTCCAGCTTTAAATTTTTTAGCGTGCACAGACCCTATTATTATAGATTTTGACTTATGGCAATACGATTCAAAAAGTGATCTTCTAAAAAGTGATCTTCTAATTCGAAATTTCTTAGATCAGATTGAAGACAAACTAATTAGCGAGATACCCACCATCAATAAAAATCTACAACGTTATATAGCTCAAATATCTTCCCTGCACCCATGGATCAGTTACTTTAATTCATTTCTAATTAATGACAATATTAATCAAAATCTTAGAGACATCAATAACAAAATCTTCGAAAATAACAGGCAAATATTTATTTTCATAGATAATATTGATCGTCTACTAGACAAGGAAGATATCCGTAATATTTTAGGTTTAATCAGAAATAGGCTAGATTTCGTTAATACTTACATTTTCGTAGCATACGATAAATTACTAATTAATAGCTCTATTGAAAATAGTTTAAACGCAAATTCAAATATGGATAATCAAGCATCAATATATTTAGAAAAGATTTTTGATAAAGAGATCCAAGTAAAATTTAGTAGTGAAAGTTTAGTTATTAAAGTTATAGAAAGAGCGATTAAGTTAATTTCTTATGAAAGTACTTACTTTAGTTTAAAAAATAGACTAGAAGTTCTTGAAAATGTTAAGCAGCTGTTTGAAAATAATTCTCGAATGAAAGAAAAAAAGCTAATTACAGCTTTTTCGCTATTATCCAAATACATAAATTCGTATAGAATACTTGAAAAAATCTGCTTTGATTTTTTAGATATCTCTCTAAAGGAAAAAAACATTTATTTTCCAGTCGAAATATTACTTCATTGTTTTTGTAAAAATCTTAAAGATCGTATAGATGATTTAGAGTTAATAGATGAATTTAATACTGTTTTGTGTCCAAATTATAAAGAAATAAAATCTACTAACTTAGAGATAGTTAATCGTATGAATTTTTACTATCGTGATCCAGCTAAAATTGCTATTCTTAACACCACTAGTCTTAAGGATATAAAGATTTACAATGTTACTGGTGAAAAGAAAATTTTATATAACTTTTTTAAGTTTTTTTCAGATAAATATAAGACCTACACGACTGAAAATATTGTTAAAGATATAACAAAACCTGAACATGTACCAGCTAGCTACAACAATTGGGAGCTTGAAGTTGGCTCCAACCTATTAGCTAAATTAGACGTAATTTTAAATTACACTTATAGCAATTACAATGAGCCAGAAAAAAAGCAACTTTACGATATGTTGTTAATTGGCTTTCTTGAATACGACCTTGGAAACGAATTACTACAGTCTTGGAATCAAAATGCCAGCACATTCAATATTTCTCAGATATACTTTCATACCTTAGATCAATTTATTTTTAATTCAAATTTTGGTTTCAATCAATATACTACTCTACTTAATACTTCTGATGAATCCTTAAATAATCCACCTGAAGATAGAAGTGTGATGTATAACATTTTACAAAAACAGTTTAATAGGTTACTTTCTAAAACACTGCTTTGCATACAACAAACTTTATCAGGAGAGTATTTGGATAATTTGAAGTCTGATATAGATGAACTATTAAATCGTAGAATCATCACCGACGAGGATTTCCGGACTACTACTAATATTAAGGATTTTAAAGATGAACTTACTAAATTTAAGACTCGTTTTACACTTGACCCAGATATTAAGCAATGGACATTATTAAATGGTGTTGTCATGTCTGATGAACCCGATATTCATAGTGCCCCCCACCAAATAGGTAATAGGCTTAATGAGTTTGAAAGTACGTCATTCACTTCTCTAAATAATGCTTTTAGATGTAAGCGACCTATGCATGATGTATTCGATACTCAAAAAGTAGATAGATTTATAGAGAGAATAGAAGAACTAATATCTAACCAAAACTCAGATCAATTTCACGAAACAGTATGTGAAATTAAATCTCATTTACAGGCTTTGCAAAAAAAGGCATCTCAGCTTGAAACAAGTCAACCTAATGAATATGTAGTAAATCAAGGATATAATCAAGTTAAGTATTATTTGAAAGCTTATGCTGAATATTTTGGAATTTTATATGAAAAAGAGAGATTTGCTGATCAAGGTAATTCATCAGGTTGGTATATAAGAAATAATTATTACAATCTAAAAGATTTAGCCGTACTGTTTATTGCTAATTTCAGAATACTACTTACAGCTATATACACTTATGATAAAGTTAGCAAGAATTTGGGTTTTAAAATTCATTATATAGACCTTGAATTTTTGAAAAAACCACTAAAAGGAGTACTAGACGACAATAGATATAAATTCCATAGTCAAGAAAAGCACGATGGTCTTGAAAGCCTTCTTTCAGATTCGGATTCAAATTTTGACGATTTGGTTAATCAGAAAATCAATCAAATCTTTGAATATTTACCAATTCAAACTAATCTTCAAGACGATTTAAAGCATGAAAACGTTATGCCTTTATAATTTTTTCATCCTGACATCTTAATGTCACATTCCTTAATCTAGAGATTATATTCTGGTGTCTCGACAAACACTAGTAATTGTTAAATGTTAATCTCAAGAATAATTGAAACTTCAAATTAGCTTCAAATGCAAATTAATAGCTTTAGCTAAGAATTCTTATTTGAAGTTGCAGCGCTAGTTTCTTAATTTACAGCACTGGTTTCCAAATTGAGAGCACTAGTTTCCAAATTGAGAGCACTAGTTTCCAAAGTGGGAGCACTAGTTTCTAAAGTGGGAGCACTAGTTTCTTAAGTGGGAGCACTAGTTTCTAAAGTGGGAGCGCTAGTTTCTTAAGTGGGAGCACTAGTTTTCGAAGTTACAGCACTAGTTTCCAAATTGGAAGCACTAGTTTTCAAATTGGGAGCACTAGTTTCTTAATTTACAGCTATAGTTTTTAAAATTTATATGTCATGGCGCAGCACATTTACTCCATTGGAGCATATTATGTTTAATTAAGTGCCATTTTTACTTATATTTAAGCTAAATCTCTAAAAAAAGAAAGAAATTTTGGTATTTCCATGAAAATTTAAGTACAAAAGTGCAAAAACATCTAGAGAGAACTAATTTTTTCAAGTGAAAAATATCTTGGAAATCATTAAGCGTATGCGCCAAGAAGCTCGACTAGTTAGTGCCTATTTGCGGACTATCAGTTTCAAATATCAAATAAACACTTCAAATTATTAAAACAAAAACTAGTTAAATATTAAAATACTTAGCCTCAGGATGATGAATCACGATCGCACTTGTACTATGTTCAGGGTGAATCTGCCACTCTTCACTCAGCTTAAGACCTAAATCATCAGCCTTTAATAATCTAAAGAGCTGTTCCTGGTCCTCTAGGCGCGGGCAAGCTGGATAACCAAAACTAAAGCGCATACCATGATAGCCACCACGCAGTAACTTAGGTACCTCAGCCACATCTTCAGCCCCGAAACCTAATTCACGGCGCGCTCTAGCGTGCACCCACTCAGCTGTAGCTTCAGTGCATTCAGTGGCGAAACCATAATAATATAAATATTCACTATACTCATCACTGGTGTAGAGTTTTTGCACGAAGTTCGCTGCCGACTCGCCGATGGTCGCGATTTGAAAACCGACTAAATTAAAGGCTTCAGGATCACTTAATCTGAAATAATCAGTCAGGCATAAATTCTTTTTCTCTGACTGACGCGGAAAGACAAAAGTTTCGATGATATTTTCACGCTGCTCATCATATATATTTAGTTTATTAGGATTTTCAGGATCAACTTTAGCATAGAAATAACCATAAGCAGCTTGAGCCTGCAACCAATTACTAGCAAGTGTTTCACGTTTCAAACGCTCTAAAATAGGCATAATTACATGTCGGCGGTGCTCAGCGTACTCCTCAACGCTCATCTTACCTTTACCCATACGCCACTGTCCGATGATCATGGCATCTAAATTTAAGTAATGCCAGATTTCACCTAAAGGTATGTCCTGACTGCCTAAATGTTTAAAACCATAAAACGGCGCCACAGGCACTTCAGCTGGGGTTAGAATCTTAGTTTCAGAGAGTTTACTAGTAAACTCTATAGCTTTGCGTAGATTTTCTTCTTCCTCTTGCTCACTGACAACTTCATAAGCCTGATCGTCATTATCAGCACTTTTCACTTTATGATATTTTTCGCGCACCTCGGCTGCTGAGATCTTATGCACGCATAAATCTTCCATGATATCAAGATCAGTAAAGGCATCTACACCATAATAAACTTCACCATTATAAAGCCCCGCACAATCCTGCTCAACAAACTTTCTAGTTAGCGCCGCGCCACCTAAAATAACTGGCACGTCTATATTCCTGTCATTAAAAACCTCCAGATTCTGCTTCATGATTAAAGTGGATTTAACCAGCAGACCAGAAAGCGCTACTAAGTCAGGTTTGTGAGCTTCAACAGCTTTCAAAATCTCTTCAACAGGCTGTTTGATACCTAAATTATGCACTTTATAGCCATTGTTACTTAAAATGATATCTACCAGATTTTTACCAATATCATGCACGTCACCTTTAACAGTCGCAAGTACCATTGAGCCTTTATGACTAGAAGCATCCAGCTTTTCCATAAACGGCTCTAAGTACGCAACCGCAGCTTTCATGGTGGTAGCGGACTGTAAGACAAACGGTAACTGCATTTCACCAGCTCCAAAACGCTCACCGACAATTTTCATACCATCCATTAAAAAGCCGTTAATGATTTCAAGTGGTTTATAACCTTTATCTAAAGCTAACTGCAAGTCAACATCAATATTAGTTTTATTACCATCGATGATTCTTTGTTCCAATGTTTTTTCAGTCGTTAGTTTTTCATAAGGATTTTTCTGGGAGTTATCAAACGCAGTTACATTTTCAGCAAGACCGATAAGTTTAGTTAGCGGATCGTAAGTAGTTTCCTCTTGATCATTAAATTCACGCTTGTCATAGACTAAGTCTAAACAGTATTTCTTAAGCTCGTCATCTATCTTATGTAAAGGAATAATCTTTTTATTATTAACAATCGCCATATCCAAGCCAGCTTTCACCGCCTCAAATAAAAATACAGAATTAAGTGCTGGGCGCAATTTAGCATCTAAACCAAAGGAAATGTTACTGACCCCTAAAATAGTTTTAACGTGAGGCAAGGCGCGCTTTAACTCGCGAATCGCTTCGATGGTATTAATGCCAGCTGGACGAAACTCCTCATCTCCTGAACCCAAAGTAAAAGTTAGCGTGTCATAAATCAGGTCATACGGTCGCATACCATGCTTGTTAACTAACAGATCATACAAACGCTTAGCAATACTAACTTTATCTTCGATCGATTTAGCCATGCCCTTTTCATCAATAGTTAAAACTACTAGCGCTGCGCCATATTTATTACAAAGCTTAGCGATCTCAGCTACGCGCTCTTCGCCATCTTCCAGGTTTACCGAATTAATAATCGATTTACCTGAAATGAGCTTTAAGGAATCCTCAATCACATTGGATTCTGTGCTATCGATCATAATCGGAATATTAACTGCAGTGTTAGCTCTTTTTAAAATCTCCTGCATATCACGCGACTCATCGCGTCCGACAAACGCAGCACAAAGATCTAAAATTTGCGCGCCTTCAGCTAACTGCTCTTTAGCCAGATCTATAATCTCTTCGTAGTTTTCAGCCGCCAGCAAATCACGGAATTTTTTAGAGCCATTAGCATTAGTTCTTTCACCGACTATAATCGGCTTAGTCTCCAAGTCCATATCTAAATTACCGTAAACACTTGAAACATAGTTAAAAATGTTACTTTCAAGTCTACGCCCCATCGGCTGGGCTGAAGCTTCCATTAAAGTTTCAGAGTCTTTATATATAGGTTTATTTTCAGTGCTTTGTGGACTGGTTAGATTATTTTTCGTACTTTCACATGCAAAGTTACTATGGCTGCTTTCATTCTGGACTTCATCAGAAACATCGTTTTTATCTAAGTCCTGGTTTAGAGTGCTAGTTTCCGAAAGCGAATCTAGCCTAGCTTGATCTTTACTAGCAGTAGCACTAGCCTCATAAGCATCATTTAGCATCTTTATATGGTCGTAGCTAGTACCACAACAACCACCGACTACCCTTAGCTGATACTTATCTATGAATTTAGTCATGTATTCTGTAAATTCACCTGCCTTAAGCGGGAAATGCGCGTGACCACATACATTCTCTGGAATACCAGCATTCGGCAAACAACTAATCTGGAATGGAGAGTTTAGTGACAGATACTGCAAATGCTCCTGCATTTCTTTAGGACCAGTCGCACAGTTCATACCGAAAATATCTATCGGGTAAGCTGAAACAGTCGTAAGTGCGCTTGAAAGTTCTGAGCCTACTAGCAAAGTTCCCATTTGCTCGACTGTCACCTGCACTTGTAGTGGCACTCGAAATCTTTGATAAAGACCTGCGCGCCCACTGGTATCATTTTCATAGATGACAGCATTCGGGTATTTTTCAGCTAACTGCTCATTAGTAAGCTCACTATTTTCAGCTTCAATATCCTGAAAAGCTTCAAAACAAGCGATCATGCAGGCTTTAATCTGCAAAGGATCCTGACAGGTTTCAATTAAAATCACATCAACCAGCGCATCCACTAAAGCTCTAATCTGCACTTTATATGATTCTTTAAGTTCATCAAAGCCGACATGATTTAAAGATGGCAGCTTAGTTCCAGGACCGATCGAGCCCGCGACCATACGTGGCTTAGCGGGCTCGGCTGCGGTGAACTCAGCTGCAACTTCGCGAGCCAGCGCAGCGGCGAGCATATTAATTTCTCTACACTTGTCTTGAAGGTTATACTCAGCTAGCGTAATAATCGAAGCACCAAAGGTATTAGTTTCGACAATATCAGCGCCAGCTTGATAAAAATTTCGATGAATTTCCTGAATTATCTCAGGTTTAGTATAGTTTAGGTTTTCAGGGCAGCCTTCATATTCGGCGCCACCATAATCTTCTATACTTAGATCATAACTAAAGAGGTTAGTGCC
This sequence comes from uncultured Gammaproteobacteria bacterium, assembly GCA_964438425.1. Classification (GTDB taxonomy): domain Bacteria; phylum Cyanobacteriota; class Vampirovibrionia; order LMEP-6097; family LMEP-6097; genus CAYTKM01. Next base: position 808,931 of record CAYTKM010000001.1, on the reverse strand, counting down.
CATAGCACCGTCATAAATGATCACTTTTTTAGCTAGTTGCTTTATGAATAATGGCTTATGAAAAATTTCAGGAGTGTTTAAGGTAGTGTTAACGGACATTTGTTTAAATTTAGGCTATATTATTACTATAAATGGAATACAACTTAATATTACCAAATGTAAACCTTGATACGCGTGAGCTTTGGTGGAACCTTCATGGTTTCTGGCATCATTTCGTTTTTTATGCTTTAGCTGTAGTTAGCGTAGGGTTTTTCCTTACAGGTTTATATAAAAGATTAAAAACTATCACTAACGGCAAATCTATGCCATATGAGCCGCGTACTAATAATCTATTAGGTCGCCTTAAATATGTTTTCCAGTATGCTTTCTTGCAGAAAAAAACAGCTAAACGTAAAGTTCCAGGCTTAGCGCATATCGGTGTATTTTTAGGTTTCATGACCTTGTGGATAGTAACTAATATAGTTGCCGTGCAAGATTACACCCAGGATATAGGTCCATACTTTTTCCAGGGTAGTTTTTACAAATTAATTAGCGTAGCTGCTGAAATTGGTGGGCTATTTTTACTCTTAGGGGTGATCGCTTTTACCGTGAGAAGATACATCATTAACCCACGTGAACTTGATCGTAGACAACATGACTGGATTCAACCTGCTTATCTACTTGCTTTCGTTATTACTGGTTTTTTAACTGAGGCTTTAAGAATAGCTGGCACTAATGCCAGTGAGCCTTATGCTTTTATAGGTAATTCTCTAGCTAGTCTATTTCGTTTTATGACTCCAGCTGACCAAGCTAGCGCGCATCAAAGTCTATGGTGGCTACATGCTGTACTTACCTTTACTTTTATCGCACTATTACCACGTACTAAATTTATTCATATTATGACTGCTCCGCTTAGTATCTTTTTTAAATCTAGACGCGCGCGCGGTGAACTAAATACGCCTTTTAAATTAATGGATATGCTCGAAGCTGAAGAAAAGGGCATCGAGATCGATGAAGAGCAGTTTAATGCTGGTGTTTTTAACTATGAAGATTTGAGCTGGAAAACCCTAATGGATAGTGAAGCTTGCACTGCTTGCGGGCGCTGCCACGTGGAATGCCCGGCTGTTAACACTGATAAACCACTTTCTCCTAAACACCTAATGCTAGATATTAAGCAGCTATCTTACACAGATACTGAAAATAAAAGCGACATTTACAGTCACATTTCTGAAGATGTTTTATGGTCATGTACTACCTGCTATGCCTGCGTGGAAGCTTGCCCGGTACTAATCGAACATGTTGATAGCATAGTTGATATGCGCCGTGGTTTACTAGCTAGTAATAAAGCTCCAGCCAACCTGCAAAGCACTTTAAAAAATGTACGTACTAAATCTAATCCTTGGGGTTTGCCAGCTGCTGATAGACTAAACTGGATTAAAACTGTAACAGAAGATCATAATCTAGACATCCAGGTACTAGCTAAAAACTCTGAAAACTTTGAATACCTATACTGGGTAGGTAGCCCAGGTGCTTACGACAGTAAAAATATGCAAGTGACTATCGCTAACGCTAGGCTATTTAGTGAAGCTGGTTTAAAGTTCGCAGTTTTAGGTAAAGAGGAACAAAGCTCAGGTGATGTAGCGCGCCGCGCGGGCGATGAAGCGATGTATCAAGAGATCGTGATAGAAAATATCGAGATTATGAAAGCTTACGGAGTGAAAAAAATTATCACGCAATGCCCGCATGTTTATAATACTTTTAAAAACGAATATCCAAACTTCGGTTTAGAAAATGTAGAAGTCTATCATCATAGTGAAATTCTAGCTGACCTAATCGCCAACAACAAACTTAGACCAAGCATCGAACTTAATGAAACTATTACTTACCATGATCCTTGTTATTTAGCCAGATACAACCGCGTGATGGATCCACCACGTTATATTTTAGAAAATATTCCTGGAGTCGAATTAAAAGCCATTGCTAAAGAAAAAACCCAAAGCACCTGCTGTGGCGGCGGCGGCGCGCAGATCTGGTATGAAATGCCTGGTAGCGAGATTAACGCTTACAGACTAGAGCAGCTAGCTGAGCATAGCCCTGATAAAGTCGCGGTAGCTTGTCCATACTGTAATATAATGTTAAGTTCAGCTAACACAACTGGCATTGCTAAAGCTCCTGACATAGAAGATGTTGCGGTGATTCTTAGCCGCTCAGTTTTTCGTAAAGTAGAATCACAACCAGCGACCAGCGCTAGTTAGCTAATTATTATTTATAATAAAACTACTACTTACTGCTGCTTGCATTAATTGGAATTTTGTAATGAAAAAATAAATTTAATTCCATATTATTTATTAAGCGCTTATTTGATATTATAAATATTTGAAACCATTGTATTACTTAGCTAAGCTGTATTATGGTTTCGCTATTTAAGTGACAAAGGAAATAACTTAAATAGTATTAAGTTAAGTGTAAATAGCATTCACTAGAGAGTTAGTGAGTTTTAAGCTTGTTTAAAAACACAAATAATATTTAATAAGTAAAGGTCTAAAGTAATGAAATGTTTAATGTTTAATAGTAAAAAATACGAAGTCGAGCACTTTAAGCAGGCTTTAGATAAATCTGCTTCAAAAGATATAGAATTTGAATATATCGAGCCAGCTTTAGATTTAAAGACTGTAGATCTAGCTAAAGATTATGAAGCGATCTGTATATTTGTAAATGATCACTGCGGCGCTGATGTGATAGAAAAATTAAATACGTTCGGCATTAAGTTAATTTTACTTAGATGTGCGGGTTTTAACAATGTAGATTTAGATGCCTGCAAAAAATACGGTATTAAAGTAGCTAGAGTACCTAAGTACTCACCGTATGCGGTAGCTGAGCATGCTATGTCACTAATTTTAACTTTAAACCGTAAAACTCATAAAGCTTATAACCGTGTGCGCGAAGGTAATTTTGCTTTAGCTGGTCTGGAAGGTTTTGATATACATGGTTTAAATGTCGGCTTAATCGGCTATGGTGCGATTGGTGAATGTATGGCTAATATTTTAAATGGTTTCGGCGCAAAAGTACTGGTAGCTGACCCTTATTTAAAAAAAGAACCTGAAAACGTAACTAAAGTTGAGCTTGATGAATTAGTTAGTAAGTCAGATATTATAAGCCTGCACTGCCCTTTAACTCCAGATACTCATCATATGATTGATGAAAAACTAATAGCTCAGATGAAAACTGGTGTCATGCTTATTAATACTAGTAGAGGTGCTTTAATCGACACTAAAGCTGCGATCCAGGCTTTAAAGTCTAAGAAAATTGCTTACTTAGGTATAGATGTTTATGAAGAAGAAGCTGGCATATTTTTTGAAGATGTCTCAGATAAAATAATTGACGACGATCAACTAACCAGACTGCTAAGCTTCCCAAATGTTCTAGTGACCGGTCACCAGGCGTTTTTAACTAGAAACGCTCTATTAAATATTGCTGGTACTACTATTAAGAACTTCGCTGAATTTATTGATGGTAGTGAACTTGAAAACGCAGTGGATTAATTTAAAACTTTAAATTAGCCTATTATCTTCAACTTATAAACTTGACAGCCCCCAGATGCTAAACATACCTTCAACCTTCTGGTTAGCTTTACCATCTTCAGTTACTATCAGCAAGCTGGTTTTACTACCCTTTTTCATTTCTTTATAAAATATTTCATCAATAAGGAATATCGGTAAGTTATTAGGCACAAATTTCACGTAGTCCATCATTTTCTCATCAAATTTTATGTAGTTTTTAAGGTCAGGATTATTTAATTTAGTAGTACTATCGTAATAAAAGGCTTCAGAGTCTATGCAAGCTTCATAAAAAGTGTTTCTACTAAATATACCATCCAGTTTACCTTTAACTAAGATAGGTATGAAACGTAGATCATGTAACTTCATCAGCTTGACATGTTTTTCCACTTTATCTGTCCACTTAGCTGTTTGCAGTTGTCTAACCGACTTAAACCCTTCAGCATCAGTAATCGGTTTACATACTTTACGGTGAATTTTTTTAAACTTAGTAACAAAGCTTTTATTAAGATCTTTAATCGCTTGATGGTGATTGTTATGAAATATATAATTTCTTAAATATCGACATGAATGCAAAAATTCGATATCACCTGTATTAAACATATAATCATCCAACTCCTGAATTTTATCTAAAATTTTATTAAAGCTAGTTTCTATATTATGAGTCTGGTATCTAATTCTACTTTTATAATTACGCTTTAAATACCAAGCTAAGTCTTCCGCAATATCATCAAAGCACTTAGCAAATTCATCGATTTGGTTGTTAGACATTCAATAAATTATATGCCAAATGGCTTTTAGTAAGCTTAATTATTTATTTGCAAAGCTTTAGCTAAACTAGCTAGCTTTTCTTTGATTTCATACTCAGAAGTTATATCTAATTCCTGCACTTTTAAATAAGCTTGATAAGCTTCTGTAAGCTCATAGGTAAGATTATGATACTCAGCCTTAAAATACCAGTAAGTCGCTGAAACTGGGTCTAGAGTCTTTAAATTTTCAATTAAAGGCCAGCTATATTTTATGCTTTGGGGAGATTTTAGCTTTCTAATTGCTTGTTTAATCTCATAGTAAGCTGTAGTATTATTTTCGTAGATAAATTCTCTTTTGAAAGCTAGCTGATAACTTTTATAGGTCTCTGAATTTTTAGCTATGATTAATCTTTGAAAATAATTATCACCATAAGTGTCAGCTGGTGTTTCATCGACTAGACTTAGCTTTAATTGCCCTAAATTAATCATATGTACAAGTACGTTATTATAAATCTGATAGTTCGTAGTCTCATAGTATTTAGCAAACGGCACCTCGCAGGCATAAATAAAGCCACGTTCACTTAACTTAATAATCAGCTGCTTAATAACCTCGACTGCTCCATAACTAAAGTGAAGACGAGTGTCTGGCGCAAAAACATCTGCGTATGACTTAAGCACTTCAAGATGCTTAAATTCAAGTTTCTCAAGTTCATTAAAATCAGTCTCCTGCCAGCGCTCCTCTACCTTTAATTCAGCCAGTACTGATTGTTTAGCCTCAGGTTTGCTTAGCTTTAGCTGTAATTTTTGAAACTTAGGACTATGCTTTAAGGTTTCAGCTTCAATATTTCTGTCATTGATAAGCTTGCTTTCACTATCAATAACATCTTCACTAGCGCCCGCAGCTTCATTAGGTAGCACTTTTTTATAAACACTCATCGGTAAGACATCTAAAACATAGTTTAGAATCACGAAATCCAAATTTTTTAAATCATAGGACTGACTGGTAGTTAAATTTTTACATAGATCTATATTCAACAAGTCTAAAGTGATCAAACTATAATGCTCACCTTCATTAAAATCGCAAAGTAAGTCACTGAGTTTGATTTGATTTAAAAATGTTTCTGCAAAATCACTCGCTAAATAGTGAATTTTATCTAAAATCTCTAAATTACGGCAGGCTGTTAGAAAATTTCTGGTAAATAGCCCTGAACCACAGCCACATTCAAGTACCAAGAATTTCTCATCGGCTAAAAGTGTAATTTTTTTAAGCTGACTTACCACAATTCTAGCTAGTGATAAAGCGTGCGGATAGCTATTAGTAATAGCATTAGGAACGATGTCTTTTGTTTTATCTGCATTAAACACATCAGCGCCTTTTTCAGCGTATTCTTGAAGACTAATTCTTAGTAGCGAAGACTGATTATAATCTTTAAAGTCTTCTAATAATTCATACCTTAGTTCGCTCATAAATACCTTAACTAGATTATACCTTAAGGTAAAACCATACTTATCAGGCTAAGTAGATCATCTGCATTAATTCTTGATTTAGCTATCGGTATCATGATATTATCTGCACATGAATGAAGCAAAAGTTTTCAGAATTTACTTCAAACCAATTTGCCTCAAAGCATGATAGTTTTTTTTGGGAAATTTTAGGTAGTACAGCTATCGATGAAATTATCGATAGGCTAGCTAGAGCTGACATACAACAAAAATCGGTAATGTTACATTACATTATTAATGGTTTAGAAAATAAAATTATCAAGCTTGATGAAAAAACCTATCAAAACCTACAAACCGAAATTGATAATTTAAAACTAAACCATAAAAATAAATGGTCAGGTAGTCTTGATCGTCGTTTAAAGAAAATTTTACAAGCTGAGCAGTTGCATTACGAAAAAAATATAGCTGGCAAATTAGTTAATAATAATCAATTTGATATTGAGTATGACTATAAACTCTACGCCGTGAACTTTGCTATTGATAAGTATATTTTCGGTCTGGATAGAACGGAGCTGGATATAGAGAAGTTAAATCAGGATTTGTACTTAATAGATAAACTAAACAATTTAGATGGTGACTGTTTATCACAGGGTGTGCGCAGTGAATTTATTAAAGACCTTGGCTTTAAATTGACTTCTATTAAAAATAAACGAGAATTACCTTGCTACGAGCCAGCTTTTTATATCGAAGAGTCTTATAACAAGATAGACTTACCTTTAGCTATTCCAGTAAAAATAGATACTGAATCTGGTTTAGATATTAATGTCGATTCAGAAGCTAACTTTTATGATGTTAGCCGTTATAACAGCTTCAATAATAAAAAAGTGTATCAATTAATATTGGATTTGAAGAGTTTTAAAATTTCTGAAAGTGAAAAAAGCCTGTTACTTAAGTCTTTAGTCAACTTTTATAAAGAGCTCTTAATCAAATCGGAGCCGCTTTCACAGCTCAAGATAGATACTTTAAATTTAATAAACCATCTTAAATTTGCCTTATAAAAGTACTTCCAACTCTATTGTCTCAAAATATTATAGAATCATTTTGCGCGCGCGCATGTATCTGGTGACGATTCATAAAATCTTTAATTTCACCTACGGTTGTTTCACCGTAATGTAGCATAGAAGCTAGCAAAGCAGCGTCAGCACCACTTTTAAGTACATCCGTAATATGCTCAAGCTTACCAGCACCGCCACTTGCAATCATTGGAATCTCTAAGAACTTAGCCACTGCTGTAGTCAGCTCGATATCATAGCCCTGCTTAGAGCCATCTCCATCCATGCTAGTAAGTAAAAGCTCACCAGCACCGCGCTCTTGAAGCTCTTTAATCCATTCGATACCATCTAAACCTGTATCATGGCGTCCACCCATGGTAAATACATGCCACTCATTTTCAGTAACCTTTTTTACATCAACTGCTGCCACTATACATTGCTTACCAAAGCACTTACTGGCTTCATTAATTAACTCTGGATTTTTCACCGCACCAGAATTAATAGCAACCTTATCGGCTCCAGCCAGTAACAGCTTTTCAACATCACTTACACTATTTACGCCACCACCTACAGTAAGTGGAATAAAAATCTGTTTAGCTGTTTTAGAGACGATTTCATAAGTGGTCTTACGAGCTTCATGACTTGCTGTAATATCTAAAAAGCAGATTTCATCTGCGCCCATCTCATAGTACTTTAGAGCTAGTTCAGCTGGGTCACCAGCGTCTTTAATGTTAACAAAGTTAACACCCTTGACCACACGTCCTTGGTCAACATCTAGGCAGGGAATAATTCTTTTGCTTAAAACCATTTTTATTTAGCTTAGCAAAATTTATGAAAGCTCTAAATGTTTTACTATAGTAAATAAATGAAATTAGCTGAGGTAGTAAGAAAATTTAATAAGTCTTTCCAAAGTTACGATTTGGATAAATACCACTTCTTACCATTTAGAATCTCAGTCAAATTAGTAGAAATAACAAATAAAAGTTATGACGAGCGGTTTGCTTTAAAAGAACAACTAGCGTGCGAAACTTTAGAGCGCCTAACTGAAGCTATCAAATACAGAGACCCTAAAACTCTAGCTAGCAAACAACAAGAGTTCGCTGAACTGCTTGCCGGCAAACCTTGGTATTTTAAAGCTAAAGCCTTCATCTTCGATGCTCAGCCGTTTATTAGAATTATTAATCAAACTTTATTAAATAATGAGCAAGACGCCTTTGATCGTATCGCAAAGCATAGTGAACTTTTACTAGGTAATCAACAAACAGCCCAGAAATCAGCCATAGAATCTTTATCTGAAAAGTTTTTTAAAAGTTATGAAAATGCAATTAGCGCCTGTGACTGTGTGCTGAACCCTAATGTAATCTTTGATATCGTACTAAATACCATAGATACCATTAAAACTTTAAAGATCTCTATTTCAGATCAGCCTAACATGTTGCATATTAGTAAAGATTTGAATTTATGTGAGATCAAGTTGCAGGAATTTAAAAAAAATTTTAAACAATACCGAAATAACGAATCTGAAGATAAAGCTTCTCATTTAATTTCTTTAGAAGAAGATAAAATTATTTTAATAAAAAACCCTAATCATCTAAAACCACTTAAAGGCACTAACAACCTGCTTAATTTTCAGATTTATGAAGCTGTTTTAGCCAATCAAAATTTATATTATAAAGTTCAAAAGCACTTAGCAGCTCACTCGGTGAAATATTTCGAATTAAAAGAAACTAACCCATACGAACTCGATAACTTCACGCAGGAAGTTAAAAATGATCGGCTAGTATTAAATCATGACAATTTACCAAGTATCGCTAAGGAACTTGCTATAAATCTGGTTTATCAGTTGCTTTGGGAAGAGGAGCTAGCTTTTAAAGCCTCTTTAACATGAAGCCTGTCATCAAAATCTATAGTTTTATCTTTTAATATTTGATAATCTTCATGCCCTTTACCTGCTACTACAATCACGTCATTTGCAGTAGCTTGCCTAATAGCCTCAGCGATAGCCTCAGCCCGATTTTCAAGCACTTTTACCTTATCGAGGTTAGGCATGCCAGCTAGTATATCTGAGATAATCTGTGCAGGATCTTCAGTACGTGGGTTATCAGAAGTCACATAGACATAATCTGATAGCTCATAGGCTATGCTTGCCATGATCGGTCTTTTAGTAATATCACGGTCGCCACCACAACCAAAAATACAAATTAATTTTTCATACTCAGCTGTCTTATCGATTAAAGCGCGCGCACCCGTTAAAATATTTTTCAAGCCATCAGGACTGTGCGCATAATCCACTATACAAAGTGGTTTTTGAGGTTCAGTAATAGTTTCAAAACGCCCAGATATCGGCTCAATCTTAACTAGTCTATCAGCTAAAGTGTCAGTGTCCATGCCCTCAATCAGCGCAAGTGTGCTAGCAAGCAAAGTGTTATAAACATTAAAAATACCATTCAGTTTAGTTTTAAGAGTAAAACTACTCACTGAAATCTTAAAAGCTGTTTTAAAAGCCTCACTTAAAGTTACCTCGTAGCATAGACCTCCATCAGAGATTTCTATTTTACTAGCGTATAAATCGGCTTCTTTATTTTTTAGTGAAACAGTTATCGAAGCTTTAGCTTTAGACATGAAACGCTGAGCGTAACTATCATCTAGATTTACAATTAACTGATCCTCGGTTTGCTCTAGAAGCTTTGCTTTAGCTTCAAAGTAATTATCCATGGTTTGGTGATAATCAAGGTGATCTTGAGTTAAATTACTAACTATCGCATGCTTAAAATTAAGTCCAGCACTTCTACCTTGGTCTAAAGCATGAGAGCTAACTTCCATAGTGAGGCTATTTGCTCCCTGCTGGCTAGCTTGGTTAATATAGTCATAAACAATTTCACGTGCTGGAGTAGTGTTAGTTAATTCTTCGTACTCTTTATTAGGACTAGCTTTAAAGCCAATAGTACCTAGCATGGCACAACTACCTTGCTTATCTGACATTAATTCCTGGATTAAATGCGTGATCGTAGTTTTACCATTAGTACCAGTCACACCGTATAAAGTGACCTTTTCAAGTGCGTTTTTATAATAAGCTTTAAGAATTTCAGTTAGTTTTAAGCTAGTATCTTCAGTAATTTCAAAGTCAACTTGAGAGCTTGTTTTAAAATCTTCAATAAGTACCTGATTACTTTCAAAAAATTCTTTGCTAATAACGATGTGCGCCGCACCATTTTCAATAGCAGGTTTTATATATTGATGACCGTCAGTTGAGACACCTTTAATACATACAAAAATTGACTGCTGGCTAACTTGCCTGCTGTCGGTGGTAATTTTACTAAATTTAGTGTAATCAATAGTGAGCATATCTATCAATATTAACAAAATCTGAAATTTATGGCGAAAAGTGGCGATATCTAAAGCAAGTAAGGTATTATTGTATGATCTATGAGTAGGTACAGAGGACCAAAAGATAAATTATCAAGAAGATACGGCGAAATGCTAAACGGCATGCCTGTTTTTGAAATTGCGAAAAGACCATATAAATCTGGTCAGCATGGACAAAGAAGAAGTAAACCTTCTGAATATGCGACTTTGCTAAAAGAAAAGCAAAAGCTTAGATTTAGTTACGGTGTCTTACAAGAGAAACAATTCAGACGTTATGTAGATAAAGCTACTCGTGCTAAAGGTCCTACTGGCGAAGTTTTAATGCAATTATTAGAAAGTAGACTTGACAGTGTTGTTTATAGACTTGGTTTTGCAACTACTATGGCAGCAGCACGACAGTTGATCGTTCATGGTCATATTATTGTAAATGGTTACAAGGTTGATATTCCTTCATATAGAGTTATGCCTGGTGACATGATCGGTGTTAAGGAAAAATCTCAAAAGATTCCTGCTGTACAAGAAAGTGTTAAGAATTGGGTAGATGCTATTCCTTATGTTAAACGTGAAAAAGATGCTTTTGTTGGTGAGTTTGTAGAAATTCCAGCTCGTGAACAAATTCCAGTTGCAGTTAACGAACGTATGATCGTTGAATATTATTCAAGATAGTAATTTTTCTAATTTAAAAGTTCTAAGATGCGCGCCTCAGTTTAAAATTGAGGCGCGTTTTTTTGTTTATAATTTAATTTCAGCTCTAGTGTTTCAAATTAAGTTATTTAAAATCTTTAGATTCAGTTTACCTTCAATAACAGATAAAGCCTGACCAGAAATTATAACTCTATCAGAAAAATTTTTTATGTGTAATTCACCACCACGCTTTGAAGCTTGGTAAGCCTTTAAGTCTACTTTATTCAGCTTTATAGACCAATAAGGCGCTAAAGTACAGTGCGCTGAACCTGTTACTGGATCTTCAGGTACTGCGTCATTAGCACAGAAAAACCTTGATATAAAGTCATAATTAGAATCAGAGCTTAGAGATGTTACTATGATAAAACTTTCAAAATTAATCAATTTATTAAAATCAGGTTTAATATTTTTAATAATGTCTTCATTCTCATAAACAAGCATTAAGTCCCTAGATTGGTATATTTCAATTGGTTTATTTGAAGATAGAGAATTTAAAACATACTCCGGGACATCTTTAGATGACAATTTCGAGCCTAAGCGACTTGGGAAATCCATAGAATATTGATTAAAATTCTTAGCTATTCTTAATTCACCTACGAATTTAGTGTCAAAAATCACTTCATTTGCAGCCGAGTCAATTTCTGAGAAATAGATATGAGCAGAAGCTAAGGTTGCATGTCCACATAAATCAATTTCCATAACTGATGTAAACCACCTAATAAGTGGATTTTGTTCTTTTCTAATAAGTAAAAAGGCTGTTTCAGACTGATTCATTTCAATAGCAATATCCTGCATAAGTTCATCAGTAATTTCTTCATGTAAAATATAAACCGCAGCAGGGTTACCTTTAAAAGGCTCAGAAGCAAAAGCATCAACAATCCAAAATGGTAAAAATTCTTTCTTCATATTTACTAAAAATTTATTATACTAATATTTAGAATAGTAAGTTTTAATTAATCATAATGACCAGCAGCACCCTAAACTACCTAATTGACACTCACGCACATATAAACTTTCCAGAATATAAAGAAGATCGAGATGAAATGATGCGCCGCGCTTATGATGTCGGAGTGAGTAAAATCTTACACAGCTGTTGCCGTGTTAGTGAAATTAATGAGTTGATCAATTATAGTTATCAATATGACGGCAATGAAACTAGCGATTTATATATAGCATTCGGGGTTCATCCGACTGAATTTAAAAGCTGGACTGTAGATTCTAAAGATTTTATCCGCCAAAAACTAAAAATTGAATTACAAAAACCTGATCATAAAGTCAGAGCTATCGGTGAAACTGGTTTAGATTATTACCATTGTAAAAACAGTAGCGAGCACTTGCAGCAGCAAGATATATTTAGAGCTCAAATTGAAATCGCGCGTGAATTTAAATTACCAATTATCGTACATACCAGAGATGCCTGGGAAGATACGCTTAAAATTTTGCAGGAATATTATCCAGTAGGCTCCGAATGCAGTGGTACTATTCACTGTTTTACTGGTGATCTGAAATTTGCCCAGGATTGCATCGAACGTGGTTTTTATATTTCATGGTCTGGTATAGTGACTTTTAAAAATTCTAAAGAGTTGCAAGCAGTTGCTAAAAAGTTACCACTTGAAAAAACACTTTTAGAAACGGATTGTCCTTTTTTAGCGCCGCAGGCGCGCCGCGGTAAACGTAATGAACCGAGCTATGTTAAATATGTAGCTGAATTTTTAGCTGAACTAAAAGGTGTAAGCCTAGAAGAAATTCAAGACCAGACTTCCAGTAATGCTGAAAAGTTATTTAAATTTTAATATCCTTAACTTCTATGTAAATTAGTTTTGAAAAGTATAAAACAAATCTAGCTAATTTTTGAAGCTTAAGCTAATTAGTGCTAGCCAGGTCTAAAGTCGGTTTAACTAAACCTATAGAAACTAATTATTTAACTTTCTAAGGCTGGAAAATACATACTAGTAGTAGTACTGTAGCATATGCACCCAGCCTAAGCAGTATCTTAGTTTTTTATAGAACAATTACTCTTTAGCTTTTAATTGCTTAGTTTCTAACCATTGCGGAAAGACTGAACCTATAATTACACTATGATCAGTGTTTTTCATATAAGGGTGAAAAACATGGATGTCTTCTTCTAACCAAAAAGACTTTAGACGATCAGCGCTAGTAGCTGCTAAAGAAAGATAGTATTTAGCCTTTTTATCCTGCTCGTTGAATTTTTTTTCTAAACTCAAAAACTTAGTTTTCAGGTCTACCAATTCTGGATCATTAGCTGTTAATTTTAGTCCCTGGCTTTGGATTTCAAATAAACTAGCGTGCAGCTTTTTAGCATGGTTTAAGTGAATTTGAGCCATGGTTTTGTAAGCCTCACTCAAGGTATAAAATTCAGGTGTTTTAGGGTAAAGTCTATAAATCTGCTGAGAAATAATCTTTTCTGCTAAGCGCTCAGCTTGATCTTCAGCCCCTATTTTAAGTAACAATTCAAAACGTGAAGGCAAATAAAACTTAGCTAGTGGGTAATATTCCATTAATTGTTTAGCTGTAACCTTACTTTCGGCTATTAAGTTAGCTTCATCAGGATCAGATACGGTAGTTTCGTTAGCAGAAATTAGCATTTTTTCAATATCATAGTTAAGCTTTAAAGCCTGCTTGGTAGTTTGGCTAAAGTCAAATCTATTATCTTCAGGGTGAAAGTTTCTAGTGGCAAGCAAATAGTCTTCATAAAACTTATGGATTTCTAAATCTTTGCGATCATGCTCATAGCAAGCTGGCGCGACTAAAGACATTTCATCAAGCTTACCTTCAGCCACGAGACAAGTCATATATAAGATACAATGCTCAGCCCCAATGCGCAGCTTTTTACTTTTACCAGTTAAAAACTTGACTACTTTTTTATCTTTCTTATAAGTGTCTCTAACTTCAGGAAACTGACCTTTAACCAACTTCTTTTTTAGTTCGAAATGCTCAGGCAAAGCGTAAGCAGTGCCAGCACTTAGACCTAATAGTAAAACTAAACTAAGTTTTTTTAAGTTTGAAAACAAGATAAAGTTAAATTAGTTTCAATAGCTCAGTAATATCACTAGCTTTATCTAAATCGTTATTGCGCTTATAGATCGCGATTAAATTTCTAACACATCTAGCTACCACGAAAGAATCATCGATAGGATCTAGGTATTCATCACGCCAAAATACACTAAGTTCTTGAGCGCGAATGATGCATTCTTCCCGACTGATCTTACGTCCATTAAAAAATGGGTCTAATAATTGATCATTAAATTTAATAATAAAATGTCCAGGAGCGCCGATACCTTGCACTTCCAAACCTAGTCTTCGAGCGACTAAAATATATAAAGAAGATAGCATGATCGGGTTGCCAAGCTTAGTATCTAAAACTGAGTGAATAAAGTTGTTATTAATGTCGTAGTAGTTGACTTGGTTACCAGTAAACTTCTCTTCTTCAAATAAAACTGTGTTGATAGCTTCGATAACATCATCAGATGAACTTTGTGGAGTTAGTTTATCATTAACACGCTTAGCATATGAATCTAGTTTATCGCGGTAACGTTGCTCATCAAAAGCTGGTTTTTTTATTCTAGAGACTAAATATAAACCTTCCTCTAGATTTTCACCTTTAGCTTTTTTCCATTCTTCTATACGATACTTAAGACTTAAACGTGAAGTGTGGTACCAGTTATCAACCAGGCTTTCATTATTAGAGTTCTCGGCCATATGATCTATAACCTGCAAAGCTTCAGAGCTCATATTTGATAGCTGCTTAGCCATTAAAGCTATAATACTATCTTCAGAATCTTTTAAAAGATTCACAAATCCTTTAATATCTGCATCACTAAGTATTCTCTTTTGATCCATATAACTTCTATTATAAAAAATTTAACCTGCTTTATGTAGGTTTATAGTAAGAATAATGAAAATTAACCGGCTTTTTGTATTATTTTTACAATTAAAGTGCCGATATACTAAAATATTAGGCTAATTTAGATGAATGAAGAACACCCTAAACCTGAAGATGAAACAGAAATAACAGAAAATTTTGATCAAAGTGCTCAAGATTTAAGTAATCGTATTAACTATTTTAAAACTATGCCTAAGCAGGTTTCAGGTAACTCTATGGATCTAGTAAACACTGTCAAACGTAGTGAAGATGGCTATACGCATGCTGGCGAGCTTAAATCCAGTTTAAATCGCGATCGAATTA
This sequence comes from uncultured Gammaproteobacteria bacterium, assembly GCA_964438425.1. Lineage (GTDB taxonomy): Bacteria > Cyanobacteriota > Vampirovibrionia > LMEP-6097 > LMEP-6097 > CAYTKM01. The sequence continues at coordinate 793,894 of CAYTKM010000001.1, read as the reverse complement.
GTATCGTCAATATAGTAGATGGAGAAGGCAGCCCACATTTAAAACCTAAACTAGCTAACCCCGAGCGCAAATTACCACCAGCCAAGCAAAGTCCAGAGCAAATTGAAGATGCATTAATGAATGACGATTATGGTGAATTTGATTTACCTCCATTAGATTAGCTTCGAGCAAAATTTAAAATTATAAATTTTAAATTCCCTTTAACCCGTTAAACTTAAGTAATTATGTTCTGGCAACTTTTAGATATAGCTTATGTAACTCCAGCAGCAGTTTTTTTGGCTTATTTTATCGCATTATACGTGCAGAATCACTACCAGAAAGATATTATGGTAGTTTCGATTATTCTAGGTGCAGCGCTAGGGCTGATTTTAACTGGAGTCAAAATCAAGCGCTTTGTAGATTATCAAAACAACAAAACCAAAAAGTAAAATAGTTTTACTAAAAAGTGCTTTATTACTTAAAATTTATAGTAATAATTCAAACTTTAACTAAGACAATATAAAATAGCTAAAAAATTCACTACTTAGATGCTAAAATGCCATTTTATGGCTACAGTTACTACTAATAAAGAAGGTAAAATAATTCAGGTTATTGGCCCTGTTGTTGATGTGGAGTTTCCAAGCGACAGCATTCCAGAAATCTATAATGCACTTGAGATCAAGGGTAAAAATTCTTTAGGTAATGATGTAAATGTAACTGTTGAAGTACAGCTTTTATTAGGTGATAACCGTGTACGTACCATTTCTATGAACGCGACTGAAGGTTTGTGCAGAGGCATGTCAGTTGTTGATACAGGTACGCCGATCAGTGTTCCTGTAGGTGAAAAGACTTTAGGTCGTATCATGAATGTTTTAGGTGAGCCAGTTGATGAAGCTGGTGAGGTAGAAGCTAAATTACACCTACCGATTCATAGAGACCCACCAGCATTGCATGAGCAAGCTACTAAAGTTGAAATTTTTGAAACTGGTATTAAAGTTATCGATATGCTTGAACCTTATGTTAAGGGTGGTAAAATCGGTTTATTTGGTGGTGCAGGTGTTGGTAAAACTGTACTGATCATGGAGTTAATTAATAACGTAGCGAAAGCTCACGATGGTATTTCAGTATTTACTGGTGTAGGTGAGCGTACTCGTGAAGGCAATGATTTATGGCATGAAATGACTGACTCAGGTGTAATTGATAAAGTTGCTCTAGTTTATGGTCAGATGAATGAGCCACCAGGAGCGCGTATGCGTGTAGCTTTATCTGGTTTAACCATGGCAGAGTACTTTAGAGATAAAGAACAAAAAGACACTTTACTTTTCGTAGATAACATTTTCCGTTTTACCCAAGCAGGTTCTGAAGTATCAGCTTTATTAGGTCGTATGCCTTCAGCAGTAGGTTACCAGCCGACTCTAGCAAACGAAATGGGTGTTTTACAAGAGCGTATTACCTCGACTGAAAATGGTTCTATCACTTCAGTTCAGGCTGTATATGTACCAGCGGATGACTTAACTGACCCAGCTCCAGCAACTACATTCTCTCACTTGGATGCTAATACTGTACTTAACCGTTCGATCGCAGAAAAAGGTATCTACCCAGCGGTTGACCCACTGGATTCAACTTCTACAGCACTTAAGCCTGATATCGTAGGCGAAGAGCACTATAATACGGCACGTGGCGTCCAGCAAATCTTACAAAGATATAAAGAATTACAAGATATTATCGCGATTTTAGGTATGGATGAGCTTTCTGAAGAAGATAAAATGACTGTAAACCGTGCACGTAAAGTTGAAAAATTCTTATCTCAACCATTCTTCGTAGCAGAAGTGTTTACAGGTTCATCTGGTAAGTACGTTAAGCTTGAAGATACAGTAAGAAGTTTTAAAGAAATCTTAGATGGTAAGCATGATAACTTACCTGAGCAAGCCTTCTATATGGTAGGTTCGATTGAAGAAGCAATCGAAAAAGCTAAAACCCTTTAAGCAACGCTCAGCTTTGCTAATTAGAGTGCTATTTTTAATAGTACTTATACTGTGTTGGCAGCTAAGTTCATTAGCTAATTTATATCCTGAATACTTATTTCCTAGTCCATTAAAAGTTTTTAGTACTATTTATCATGGTTTTAGTGATACTACTTATTTAAACGCAGTTTTAAACTCACTTCGTAGAGTTATTCAAGGTTATTTACTGGCGATAACCTTAGGTATTAGTCTGGGTTTACTTATCAGTCGTTATCGCTATTTAAGTGATACCATTGGTACCTGTTTAACTGCTTTGCAATCTATTCCGAGCGTAGCCTGGGTGCCACTTGCGCTATTATGGTTTGGGATTTCAGAAAGTGCGGTGCTATTTATCGTAGTTTTAGAAGCCTTTATTCCAGCTAGTCTTGGCACCCAAAACAGTATTAAAAATATCCCAAATCACTTTATTCAAGCAGCTCGAAGCTTAGGCGCTAGATCTGAAGATCTTTATTTAAGGGTGATTATACCAGCGATTTTACCGGAATTAATTACTAGTTTAAGGTTAAGCTGGGCGTTTGCCTGGCGCGCACTAATCGCCGGTGAATTGTTTGTAGCAGGTAGTGGTATCGGGCAGACTTTAGAACTAGGGCGCAGCCTGACTGACATGTCGCAGGTACTAGCTATGATTTTGATTATCGCGATTATCGGTTATTTAAGTGATAATATCTTCTTTAACTATTTAGAGCAGGCTATTAAAAAAAATAACGGGCAGTTAGCAGCATAAATTAGAGTTAATTTAATTATGTACTTTAGAGAAGCTAGGTTTAAAGAGCAATATTAATTTAGGTTTAGAGCTTCATAAACACTAGTTTTATTGAATACTGTAAATCTTATATCTAAAGACAAAAATATTGTAAACTTACAAAGTACAAAGTGATTAGCTAAACTCGCAACCTAAAGATGAACGTCGAATTTAAAAATCTGACTTTAAAGTTAGAAAATACCAATAACTATCTTTTTAAGGACTTAAATCTGACCATTGAAGATGGTGAGTTTGTTTGCATAGTCGGTCCTTCAGGTTCAGGTAAAAGCTCACTTTTAAATATTATCGCTGGGTTTATCACTGATTATGAAGGTGAAGTCTACTCTAATCAAAAACTTATTACCAAGCCTAGTATCGAAAGAGCTGTGGTTTTTCAGAACTATGCACTTTTCCCTTGGTTAAATGTAATCGAGAATGTCAGTTTCGGTCTAAAATACCGTTTAAAAAGCAAAACTGAGCGCTTAATGCTCGCCTCAAGATATTTAGCTATGGTAGGTTTGCTGGAACATGCCAAAAAACCTATCACCGAATTATCTGGCGGCATGCAACAAAGAGTAGCGATCGCACGCGCGCTAGCGGTGCGCCCAGAGATTTTATTACTGGACGAACCACTAGGTGCGCTCGATGAAAAAGCACGGCAAAACCTACAAAAAGAACTGATTAAAATTTGGCTTGAATTAAAACAAACTACTTTACTAATCACGCATAGTGTTGATGAAGCACTTTTATTGGCTTCAAAAATTTTAGTCATTAATAACACAGATAAAGCCCACTCAAAAATTTTTGAGCTCGATATAAAAGCTAAGCGCCCGAGGGCGCTTAGCGATCCTGAGATCATCAAGTGCCGCCAGCGCATGCAGGAGTTGCTGGCGGTATCAGAAAGCTTAACTAGTGAAAATCCGTATCAGGCTTTTGACCCAATTATTTAAGCTATTAACTTTATTTTTTAACAACATCCACGAAGTGAAAAGCATCATTTTCTTGGTATAATATAAACATAAATGTCAAAAAAACTTGCAGTATTATTCGGATCAGAAACTGGTAATTCAGAGGGTTTAGCCGAGGCTTTTGCTGAAGAAGCTAAAGGAAAAGGATTTGAAGTAGACTTCGGACCACTAAGCGCTAAAAAACCAGAAGAACTAAAAGCACTTGATACTTTAATAACTGTAATTTCCACCTGGGGTGAGGGTGACCCACCAGCAGATGCCGAGAAATTTTGTGATAAATTTTTTACAACTCCAGATGGCGAAGTAGATTTAACAGGCTTAAAACACCATATTTTAGCTTTAGGCGATAAAAGTTATGACGATTTTTGTGGTTGCGGGCGTAGACTTGATGGTCACTTAGAGCGTTTAGGCTCTGCCCAGTTTAAAGAGCGCACTGAACTAGATACTGATTTTGATGATCATTTTGATAAGTGGAAGAATGAAGTTTTCGCTGCTTTAAGTTAAAACCTTAATTTAAACAAAGTTTTAAGTTAACACCAAATAAATATTTTGATTCTAGTGACTTAATTTAGTTTTTTAAATAACTTTTTATATAGCTACATAGTTTTGATATTTGATTATAGTTCAGTGAAGTACTATAATTTGTTAGCTTAAAGTTTAGATAAAGAGCTAAGAACAAAAAATTAAGGTTCTACAATAATTTCTATAAAACAATTAATATTTCAACTAAGGACAAGTCTTTAAAATTTAAGCTAAAATAGCTATGTGCCAAAGATAACCGTAAATTCTTGCCAGCAGGCTATTAAACTTAAAATACAGGTTCCAGGAGATAAATCTATCTCTCACCGTTCCGTGATGCTCGCTTCGCTCGCTGAAGGCAGCTCTGAAATAAGTGGTTTTCTTAATGGCGAGGATTGTCTATGCACTCAAAAGGCTTTCACTGCAATGGGTGTAGAAGTAGAAAATATTAGTGAAACTGCTTTAAAAATTCATGGTAAAAAGATGGCGGATTTAAAAAAGCCGACTCAAGATTTATATTTAGGTAATTCTGGCACTGCAATGCGCTTACTTACTGGTTTATATACTAATTTAGCCTTCGATACTAAACTTACAGGTGATGAATCTTTAAGCTCTAGACCTATGGATAGAGTAATTTTACCTTTGGCTGAAATGGGAGCTAAAATTAGCTCGGAAGCTGGTTATAAAGCGCCACTTACTATCCATAGTGGTAGTAAATTACATGGAATTACCTACCACTCACCAGTAGCTTCAGCGCAAGTTAAATCTTGTATCATGCTAGCTACTTTAAGAGCAGATTCCGGCTCAACTATTATCGAGCCGGAGCGTTCGCGCGATCATACCGAGCGCATGTTAGCTTTTTTAGGCGCGCATGTTGAGGTTGATGGTTTGAAAGTTCATATTGATCCACTTGAAAGACCACTTAGCGCAGCTAAGATTGAAGTGCCAGCTGATATTTCGAGTGCTGCTTTTTGGTTAGTAGCTGGTGCGATAGTACCAGGCTCCGAGATTGAACTACCTTGCGTAGGTATTAATCCGACTCGCATGGGTGTAATCGAGGCTTTGGAAATGATGCAGGTTAAACTACAGATCCAAAACAAACGCCTGGCTGCAAGTGAGCCACGTGCGACCTTAGTTATAAAGCATGCTGATTTAAAAGCTTGCGAGATAGCGGGCGCCTTAATCCCTAGATTAATTGATGAAATTCCTATTTTGGCTATCTTAGCAGCGCAGGCTGAAGGTACGACAATAATTAAAGATGCCGAAGAGCTTAAAGTAAAAGAATCTAACCGCATTACCAGTACTATTAATATGTTAAGAGCACTGGGTGTGGAAGTGGAAGAGACTAGTGATGGTATGATCATTCAAGGTCAAGCAGGTAGCCCCTTTGGTGATGCTAACAAAAAAGGCGAAAAGATAATTATTGATTCGAAAGGTGACCACCGTATCGCTATGAGTTCAGCAATTGCAGCTTTACATGCTCATCAGCCAGTTGAAATCCTACAAAGCGAATTTATCAATACTTCGTTTCCAAATTTCTTCGATATCTTAACAGAACTTAAAGTTTTAGATAGTTAACAACTTACCCTTACTTTTTTAAACTTACTTACTCTAATTTGTTATACTATTTAAAATTTAGATCTAGTAAATCTGACACGCTTCATAATCCAAATAAATTTAAAATAGTATAACAGTCAAGCTTTATCCTGAATTATATTTTAAAATAAAAGTAAGTATCATAATTACTAAATCTCGTAATTGTGAACTTCAATATCTATGACTAACATTAGCCAAAAAACTGCTATACCTTTAATCGACCTGCCAGCTCAATACGCCCAAATTAAAGAGGTAACTGATCCTAAAGTTTTAGATATCTTAGCAAGTGGCGCGTATATTGGTGGCAGCGAGGTTAGTAATTTTGAAGCTGAAGCTGCTAAATTTTTAGAAACTCAGCATGTTATTAGCTGCGCGAATGGTTCTGATGCTTTATATATAGCTTTACTAGCTTTAGGTATTGGTGCTGGCGATGAAGTAATTACCAGTAACTTTACTTATATAGCGAGCTCAGAATCAATAGACCAATGCGGCGCTAAACCAGTACTTGCAGATATCGATGTAGACAATTTTAATATTGATCCTAAATCTATTGAAAGTAAAATCACCAGTAAAACAAAGGCTATTATAGTAGTACACTTGTATGGTCAAGCCGCAGCGATGACAGATATCATGCTGCTAGCTAGAAAGCATAATATTGCTGTTATCGAAGATACAGCACAATCATTTGGCACTAAAGTTTTTTATAATAATAAGTGGCATTATGCTGGCACAGTAGGAGATATCGGTACTTATAGCTTTTATCCGACTAAAAATTTATCATGTGCTGGTGATGGTGGCATGCTTAGCACTAATGATGCAGAGCTAGCCGAAAGAATCAGTGTTATTAAAGCTCATGGCTCTAAAAAGAGATATTATCATAGCTGTTTAGGGGTAAACAGTAGACTTGATGCGATTCAAGCATGTATTTTACGTGAAAAACTTAAACATATTCAATCCTGGAACGGTGCGCGCGCGCTCAATGCTGATAGATACTATGAAAACTTAACTGATTTCGATAATATTATCCTACCTAAAAGAGAAACTGACTACTCCAGTCATATTTTTCACCAGTTTACCATTAAAATTAACCCAGCTTTAGTAGGCAGTGATTCTAACTCCCCACTAAACCATGAAGAGCTTGAAGTTACTGATAGTCTCACAGATGAAAGTGATAGGTCAGATCCAGCTGAAATCTCTCAAAGTAAGTCTAATGTTACTAAGCTTACTGAAAAAGCTGATGAAATCCATGTAGTTGATGGTGCAATACTTAGTTTAAACAGCTTAACGAATGATTCAACAGCTAATAAGGAAGATAAAAGTGATCTAAAAAAAGTTTATACTGAACTTGAACAGTTAAGTAAGCTGAGAGATAACTTACGTAATCATTTGAAAGAGCATAATATAGCCAGTGAAATTTACTATCCACTAGCTTTGCACGCTCAAGAAGTCTATACAAATTTGAACTTAGTAGATAATGATTACTTAAATACTTTATATGCAGCAGCAAGTGTACTTTCAATACCGATTTATCCTGAACTTGGTATAAAGAATGTCGATTTTATAAGTAATACGATTAAAGATTTCTTTAAATAAATTTTAGCATCGCAATTTCATTACAATTATTAAAAAAAGGGCAAGTAACACATTCTTTAAAGACTTTTTCAGGAAGAGTTTTCAAATCTACCACTTCAAAATCTAGTTTTTTAAAAAATTCTTCTTGATAAGTTAAAGCAAATAACTTCTTGATACCCAATTCTTTAGCTTCAAGCTGGCAATCCTCAACTAATTTGCGCCCTAAACCTAGACCTTGGTACTCCTCGGCTACGACCAAACTTTTAACTTCAGCTAATTCCTCTGTAAAAAGATCTAAATGAGCGCAAGCGATGATCTTTTCGTGCTCGTTTTTAATAATTCTAAAACCTCTCAATAAATGATAAATTTCATCTAAACTTTTATGTAAAAGAAGTTTTTGTTCAGCGTACTTATTTATTAAGCTTTGTAGCTCTAAGCTTTCCTGAGTTTTTAGCTTTTGGATAGAATACTTCATTGAATTAAATCTAGTGAATTACTACTTTAACATTTTTACGAGTTTCTATGATCTTTAATTAATTACAAAATTATGAATTTAGATTTTTGGTAAATAAAACTTTCAAACTAAAATTTGTAAAATTATTAGACTATTTAAAGGTATAAGCTTGAACATTAAATTATTAAATAAGTTTAGCTTTATTTAAGTGAAATTGGGTTATGAATTTGCTTCTGTATACTTAGCTTAATCAGTGATATAACTATTTTAGCCTTAGGTTATATAAAAATATAAAGCTAAATGTCCATCCTTAAATAAAATATAAAAAAACGCAAGGTAATAGAATCAATTTTGGTGCCCCCAGATATCATAGTTAATTATATGTAACTAGCCACAACTAAAAATTGCCTATAACAAAAAAATCATAAAGCTAAAACTGCATATAAAAAGAGGTCATGCTAATTTATGGGGGGGGGGAGATCTAAAGGAGCATGACCAAAATTTTATATTAAATTGTATTGAAATTACTATAGATTAAAAGCTATTGAAAATAACATGGAGTTTAATCAATGAGATTAGTAATTTATAAGAAGTTAAACTAATTCTAAAATAGCTAACTGAGAATTGTCACCACGACGACGACCAGCTTTAATAATTCTAGTGTAACCTGAAGTACGTTCTTGATAACGATCAGCTACTGTAGTAAATAAATCTTGAACAACATCATTATCATAGATGAAAGCAGCAGCTTGTCTTCTTGCATGAAGGTCACCACGTTTAGCTAAACCAATCATTTTTTCAATTTCAGGAGCAGCAGCTTTAGCGTTAGCTAAAGTTGTACTAATTTTTTTAGATCTTAGAAGGTTAGTAGTTAGTGCACGCAAAGCAGCTTTACGCTGATCAGCAGGTCTATTCATTCTTCTTTTCTTCATTCTATGTCTCATGACTAATTATCCTTATAATTTATTTTGTATTTTAGAGTGCTCTAATTGATATTTTTAGTATTCAACACCCTGACCAGCTAAGTTATCTCTGCTTTTAAGCTTGTAACCCATGCTTTGAACTTTTTCTAACACTTCTTCAGCAGATTTCTTACCAAAGTTTTTAATATTCATTAAATCAAAGTCAGTTAACTTAAGTAGATCAGCTAAATTGTTAATATTAGCTCTCTTTAAACAGTTATAAGATCTAACTGAAAGCTCAAGTTCTTCAACACTGATGTTTGCAAATTTATTCTCTTCAGTATCTTCTTGTGTATCTTCAACTTCTTCAACAGTCTTGATAACACCAACTTTCTGACCAGTGTAATTAATTAATGCATTCATTAATTCAACAATTTGTGCAGCAGATTGACCAACAGCATCACTTATCGGTACTGAACCATCAGACCATACATCTAAGATTAACTTATCGTATTTGTTAGCTTGACCTGTAGTGCCAGCGACTTGGTCAACTGAATAAGAAACATTTTTTATTGGTGTAAAAACTGAGTCAATAGGAATCACGTCTAAAGATGTAGCAGCTTCATGTTCTTCAGCAGGAACATAACCGATACCTTTATTCACTGTGATTTCAGCATTTAATTTAGCACCAGCTGATAAATTAGCAATTTCCAAGTCTTGATTAATGATTTCAACATCACTAGGACATTGGATTTGTGAAGCTCTAACTTCACCAGCCTCGTTAGCACTTAAAGTCAAGGTTCTAGACTCATCACCGTGCATCTTAACGATTAACTGCTTAAGGTTTAAAATTATGTTTAAAATATCTTCAGAAACACCATCTAAAGTTGTGAATTCGTGATTAACACCTTCAATACGTACATGAGTTACTGCTGAACCCTGAATTCTTGATAATAAAACTCTTCTAAGTATGTTACCGATAGTATGACCGAAACCTCTATATAAAGGTTCCATAACAACTTGGCTTCTATTATAACCATCGTCTAAAGTTTTTTCATCATCTATAGTGATCTTGAGTTCCATGTTCATTTGTAAATTGTCTCCGCTTATGTCGTATGTGAGCTTAGCTCAACATATATTGTATTTTATGATTCGAGTTCTGTCGATTAAACTCTTCTAGCACCAGGTGCACGACAACCATTATGTGGTAATGGAGTTACATCTTTAATCGCGATGATCTTTAGACCAGCTTGCTGAATAGCTCTAGCAGCAGTCTCACGACCAGCACCAGGACCACTCACTTGAACAATAACTTCTGATAAACTAAAATTATCGATAGCCTTACGAGCAGCAGATTCAGCGGCTAGCTGAGCTGCAAATGGAGTACTTTTTTTAGAACCTTTGAATCCAACTTGACCAGCAGAAGCAGATGAAATTGCTCCGCCAGTAGTGTCAGTAATAGTAACAATGGTGTTATTAAAAGTCGAACTAATATGAACAACACCTTTATTGACTGTTCTTTTATTCTTTCTTGGTTTAGCTTTTGATTTAGATTTTGGACTTGCCATAAAATTTCCTTTTTAGAGAGTACTAGTTTTTATTTACCAGGTTGTTTTTTACCTGGAACTGCAATACGTTTCTTAGATCTACGTGTACGAGAGTTAGTTTTAGTACGCTGACCTCTAACTGGTAAACCTTTCCTGTGTCTAATACCACGGTAACAGTTAATTTCGATCAATCGTTTAATATTCAGACCAAACTTACGACGAAGATCACCTTCAATCATGTAAGTTTTTAAAATGTCTCTGATTTTAACTAATTGATCCTCTGTAAGATCGTTAGCTCTAACGCTCTCATCGATATCAACTTTTTTTAATATCTCTTTAGAAGTAGTTAAGCCCACACCGAAAATGTAGGTAAGTGCTATTACTATTCTTTTATTTGGTAAATCTACGCCTGCGACTCTAGCCATGTTTTTATATAACCTTTTTTATTATTATCCTTGTCTTTGCTTATGCTTTGGGTTTTCACAAATTACCATTACTCGCCCTTTACGACGGATAACTTTGCATTTCGCACATATTTTTTTGACTGATGATCTTACTTTCATTTAATTGCCTAATTAACAGAAACAAAATTGTAGCACAAACGATGTAGGTGCAAGAATTAAAACTTTGTTAAACTGCCTATTCTTCCTCTTCCTTATTGAAGTCTACACGACGCTTAGCAATTCTAAACGTAATGCGTCCAACACTTAGGTCATATGGTGTAAGTTCTACTCTAACTCGATCGCCGGGTAAGATCTTAATATAGTTCTTACGGATCTTGCCAGAGATACTTGCCATTACTTCATGGTCATTATCAAGTTTTACAACAAACTTAGCTCCTTGTACGGTCTCTTTAACCGTGCCTTCCATTTCAATGATTTGTTTTGACAAGTTAACTTATCTCCCTTCAAGTTATATAAAATAGCATATTTAAGCGCTATAAGTTCTTGCTTCTTGCTTATTATCTGCAATTAACGATTTTTTAGTTTTAATTTACTTAAGCCTCAGCAAATTCTTTAAACATTTCTCTAGTTTTACGAGCATCAGTAATAATTTCAATACCGTCGGCTTTTACTAAAGCAGAATGTTCAAAGTGCGCTGCTGGTTTACGATCAGCTGTAACAACAGTCCAACCATCACGATGCTTTTTCGTAGTCGAATTACCTAAACAAAACATCGGCTCTACAGCCAAGACCATACCTACTTCAATTTCTTCATCTGCTTGAAATTTAAAGAAACTTTCATAATTCGGAATAAATGGTTGGCAATGATAATCAGGGCCAATACCATGACCACCATATTCTTTAACATTACCGTAGCGCAGCGGTTTTACTACAGCTTCAACAGCTTTAGCGATATCACTGATCATATTACCCGCTTTAATTGCATCCAAGCCAGCCCACAGACCATCATTATTAACCTTTAATAAACGTTTAATTTTAGGAGTAATCTCACCTACAGGAAAAGTAAAAGCATTATCACCGACATAAGTTTTATCCTGACCTTCATGCTCAGCAGTTACTGTGACCCCAACATCGATACTAACGATGTCACCTTCTTTTAAAAGTCTTTCGTTAGGAATACCATGAACTATTTGTTCATTTACTGAAATACATAGAGTATTAGGAAAACCGTGATATCCCAGAAAAGTAGGCTTGTGCCCCTTTTCAGTAATCCAGTCATGAGCAAATTTATCTATCTCAAGCAAATTTGCCCCAGGCACGCACATTGCACCTGCTAAATGAAGTACTTCACCTGCTAGCCAACCTGCGGTTCTTAGATTTTCGTATTCACTTTCTTTATATATATGTTTTGAATTTCCAGACATTACTTTTTAAGAATAACATGCAAAATAATTATCCTATGTGTTATTATAAGCTTTCTATGCCAAATATTAAATCAGCTAAAAAAAGAGTTCAGATCGCTGAAAGAAATAGATTAAGAAACATCAGCACTAAGTCTAAAGTGAGAACTTTATTCAGAAAAGTTAGGGAATCTGCAACTGAAGGTAAAACTGAAGAAGTAAATAGCCAACTTAGTTTAGCTTATCAGGCTATGGATAAAGCTGTAAAAAATAACGTTTATCATAAAAATACAGCAGCGCGCCTTAAAAGCCGTTTAGCTAACTTTATTGCTAAAGCAGCAGCTCCAAGCGAAGCTTAGTATTTTTCAATTTAAATATATTGTGCTTTAATATATTTAATGCACAGTCCTTTTGCTGGCAGGTTACTTTTCAAAGTAATTCTGCCATTTTTTATTTGTGGAATAATCTGCATAGCTCCTGTTCAAGCAGCTAACGCTCTATCCATTCAAATTGGTGATAGTGGCCAAAGTTTAAGCACTGGACTACAAATTTTAGTACTGATGACAGTACTGAGTGTAGCGCCATCTATATTACTCATGACTACTAGCTTTATTCGCTTTATAGTGGTTTTCGGTATGCTACGCCTAGCTTTAGGTTTAGGACAGTTACCGCCTACTCAAGTTCTTATTGGTTTAGCTTTAATTTTAACCTTTATGGTTATGAAACCCACTTTTACTGAGATTAATGATACTGCCTTGCAACCGTTTTTAGCTCAGGAAATAGATGAAAAACAATTTTTCAAGCGTACTATGGGACCTTTAAAAGACTTTATGCTTACCCAAACTAGCGATGAGCAGCTTAAATTATCTTTCAAGATCGCAAATTTAGAGCAGGTAGATAGCACCGATGACTTACCAACTCATGTCTTGATGGTTGCTTACATGTTAGGTGAACTAAAAAAAGCCTTTCAAATTGGCTTTACCTTATTTTTACCATTTGTAGTTATTGATATGATTGCTGCTAGTGCCTTGGTTTCAATCGGTCTAATGTTCTTACCACCAGCGACTATCGCGCTACCATTCAAGGTAGTTTTATTTATTTTAGTAGATGGTTGGAACCTGATTACCGAAAATCTAGTTAGTAGCTTTACAAACACGCAATAGCACAGATGCCAGATTAAAAAAATAAACTACTAGGTGATTTTAAGACTAAATGACATAAATTCTGAACAATGATATAGTTTTAAACTACTTAGCTTATAACTCTAGACCAACTTTAGGGTATAAGATTGATATGGACGAATCACTTTTTCTGGAACTTGTGAATAAGACTTTATTTATGATTGGTCTTACCGCTTTGCCTATTCTGGTGCCAAGTCTAGTTAGTGGTATTTTAATTAGTTTGTTTCAAGCAGTAACTCAAATCAGTGAACAAACACTGACTTTCGTGCCTAAATTGTTTATTATGATTATTAGTTTTTTAATCTTCGGACCTTGGATTACTACTATGATCGTAGATTTCACCCGTAAATTTATTATGCGAATTCCTGAGCTGGCAGTGCTTTAGACCCACAAGATAGCTATCTCTAATTCCTAGTATTTTTAAAGTCAGCAATTGTTCTATTATAAGCTTACTAACTGATAGACTACGATTTTAAATAAATAAGCCTAAAATTCAAAACCACACTTTAATGTCATAATAAAAACCATGAATAGAAAAACCGTCTTAATAACTGGGGCTTCAAGTGGTATCGGTGCAGCATGTGCTAAGGTTTACGCCGCAGCTGGTTATAACTTAGTTTTAATAGCCAGAAGAGAGCATAGATTAAGTGAACTAGCTATTAGTATTAGCTCCGAGCAAGCAGATTTAAGAGTGGATATCATCTCAAAAGACTTAAGCATGACGCATGCAATTGAAGAAGTTTTTTTAGAGCTGGCAAGATTGGAAATCTCAGCAGATATCTTAATCAATAATGCTGGTGTCGGTGATTTTGCGGAATTCAAAGATGCAGAGTGGGTAAGATTAAAGAATATTATTAAACTAAACATCGAAAGTTTAACTAAATTAAGTTATTTTTATATAAAAGAGCGCCTAGATAGAAACTTAGCAGGTGAAATTATTAATATAGCTTCTACCGCAGCTTTTCAAGCTATACCCTTAATGGGAGTTTATGCCGCTAGCAAAGCTTATGTACTAAGTTTTTCTGAAGCTTTAGCTTGTGAGCTTGCTGATAGTCAGATAAAAGTTTCTTGCGTTTGCCCTGGTCCAACTAAAACAGAGTTTAATATGCGAGCTGATATGGGTGAATTTAAGTTACCAGCAAATGTACTTGCAACAGCTGAAAGTGTAGCTGAAGATTGTTTAAGAATAAGCCAAAAACAGCAATCCAAAGTTAAAATTAATGGATTTTTTAACCAAATTACCATGTTTTTAAGTAAATTTGCACCACGAAAAGCTAAAACTAGGGCAGCTCGTGACATGATGCGTAAAGTTGCAGGTTAGTTTAATTAATTTGTGACTATAGAGTTTAAATATTAAAATTCTATAGTCGTATCTGAAATCATCATAAAAATTAGATGTAATTGCAAGCAGTTAATTTTCATCAAAGAATTGACTACATTTCAGTAATTAAATATTCGAAAGCGGCTTTAGTTTGTTTATCTACTCCTTCAAATGAAGTTTTAAAATTCTTAGTTTTCACTTGTGGAAATTTTAGCTTATGAGTTTCACTTTGATTTTCTAATTTAAAATCTTGATTCATAATTTCAACTTTTAGATTTAAGTTATTACTATTTAAATTTTCGTCTTGCACTTCATCAGAGGCAAGTGGATCTTGGCGCAAATCTGCGACACGCATAATCAAAGGGCTCCTAAGTTCACCTGGTGCATAGATAAACTTAGGTTTCAGGTAATAATTACTAATTAATTTAAGCAAAATATCATTTATATTAGCCAAATTGACTGCTAGCTTATCTTTTAAAATCAATTTTTCATCTTCAGCTGACACTAAGCCAGACTTTTCAACTTGCTCAGGGCTATAATTGAACCTATCTACTACAGTTTCAGTCTGCTTTTTATGGTTAATAGCCTTTTTTTGAAAGCTAAAGTGTTTAATTTCACTGGTGCTCTGTTCTTTATTTAAAGCTAATACTAGTTTATTATTAAGGTGAGCTGCTAACAGCTCGACAGTTTTTTCATTATCATCAAATTCAAGTTTTATACTACCAGCATCCCCCCTAGTTATAATCAACCTATGATCATGAGCTATCGGTTCTTGAAGACTAAAATTATTTTCAGTCGGTCTGCTGATAGTCACTCTCTGGTCAGTGCCAAGTAGCTTATCGAAAAAATGAAACACCTCAGGTTTTAAAGGCAGACCTTGATGAATAAAAATATTATAAAGAGCGTCATCAAGTTTAGTATGGTTTAAACTAAGATAATGTATGTCATTATCTGCTATGTTAGGTTCTATTTTAAGTAAAGTATTCCGGTAAGTATCTAAATTAGCCTTAAAAAATTTACTAAGATCATGTAGATCTAGCTTAGCTATTGACTTAGGAATATAAGTATTACTGTATTCATTTAAGCTAGGATCGGCGCTTAGTTGTTGATAGTGCTGCATGAAATTCATCCAACCCTGCTCAAGATCAGTAAATAGAAGCTCTAGTTTATCTAAATGCTTTTTACGAAGCTCTTTTAATTTAGCTGGCGCTAAAGTTGACAGCTCAGCTGCCTGTTTAGTTAATTTATGATCTAAATTTGTAGTTACTAAATCTTTAGATAGCTTAAATTCTTTCTTTATATAATTATCAAACTCTTTTAAAGTGCTGATACGCTCAGCTGGTTTTTCAAAAAGCGCTTGCAGGTTATCATTTGCAGCTAATTTTAAGCTTTTTAAAGAATTTTCACTAGCGGAACCAGCTTTGATCGCTTGATCAGGTATATTAAGGTAACCTACCTTGCCAGCAAGTTTTTTAAGATAAGTATTGTAAAGCTGTGTTTGGGTCTTTATCATATGAAACCACTATCTTTATTCTACATAATTTCATCTTCGTTAGTGTCAATTTAGCTGCGAAATAACAATTTCACATAATCAATTTAGTTTAGTGACTAAAAATATCTTATGAGCTGGTTCATTATATACGTAGTAGCAGATAAATAGTTAAGTCAATTTCAGTTACAAATTAAATAAGTGATTTTTAAAACAAAGGCGTGGTTAAAGCCACCTATAAAATAAGAGTGTCACTTATAAGACAAGAAAATTACTTAAACCTATCTAAAAATAATTTCATCTCGTCCAGGTCCAACCCCGATAACTTCTACAGGAACACCTACGATAGCTTCAACCTTTTCAATAAATTTAGTTGCATTAGCAGGCAGTTCGGGGAATTTTCTAACACTCGAAGTTTTAGCACCAAGCCAACCAGGTATAGTCTCATATACAGCTTCAACTTTATTAAATACATCAGCGATCAATGGTAGATCCTGATAAATTTCACCAGTCTGCTTGTTTTTATATGCAGTACAGAGCTGAAGTTCACTTAAATCATCAAGTACATCTAGTTTAGTTAAACATAAAGCCTGCATACCATTAATGCGCGCCGCGTACTTTAATAACACTAGATCTAACCACCCTACGCGGCGTGCTCTACCTGTAGTAGTACCGAATTCAGCCCATGGCTTACCTTCAGCTGTTAAAACTTTAGCTTCATTACAATCTGGATCGATCTCAGTCGGAAACGGTCCAGCACCAACTCGAGTAGTAAAAGCTTTAGTTACACCTATTACTTTTTTAATCGCATTAGGTCCTAAGCCTGTACCAATAGTGGCGCCACCAGCTACTGGACTAGAACTAGTTACAAATGGATAAGTACCATGATCAATATCAAGCATGGTTCCTTGCGCGCCTTCAAACAAAATCTTTTTATCAGCTTTTAGTGCATTGTGCAGTTCTAAAGAAACATCATGTACATATGGTCTTAAACGCTCTGCATATTTTTCATACTCTACGATGATATCTTCAAGCTTTAACTCACTTAATCCATATATTTTAGTTAAAATTGCGTTTTGTTTACTTAAAAGTTCACTTAAACGCTCTTTAAAAAATTCAGCATCAATCAAATCACAGATTCTAATACCTTTTCTAGCGACTTTATCGCTATAAGTCGGTCCGATACCTCTAGCTGTAGTACCGATTTTCTTAGTTCCAAGTGCACTTTCACTACTTTGATCAAAAAGCAAGTGATATGGCATCGTTACCTGAGCGTGCGCGCTAATTTTCAAATTACTCAGATCAATACCCTGCTCGCTTAGAGCATCCATTTCAGCAAGCAATGCCTTAGGATCAATCACCGCACCATTACCAATATAACAAGGTGTTCCTTTATATAAAATACCTGATGGGATTAAATGAAATTTATATTTAGTACCATCTACAGTTACTGTGTGCCCAGCGTTATTACCACCCTGGTAACGTACCACATAATCTGCGCCTTCACTTAGCAAATCAACTAATTTAGCTTTACCTTCATCACCCCATTGAGCGCCCAATACTAATGTATTTTCATTAATCATGCAGCTCTAATTTTAGCATTTAGTATTTTCTAAACTTAGCTAGCTAGTGATTTCCACAACTTATTTTAAGGATTATAAACTCACCAAGCCCGCAGCTAAAATTTAGAATTTTTTTCTAAAAAAACCACAAATTTATAAATTAATTCTAAATTTCACCTATATTTATAAAATTTTTCTAAATTCAAGCTAAGAAAATATATTTTAATTAGTTTAGATAATAAGTTAGTAAGCTACAAAGCTATAACATTCACTTAGCTAGATTTAAACAAAAGTTAAACTTGTAATGCTTAGATATAATTATGTCTAATGAGCTGATAACAAAAAGACCCGACTTTGGTAACCCTGATTCAGGTAAACCTAATGGTAGTACAGCAAAAGCCGCAGCACCTAAAGTTACTGGCGGTGAGTTTAGCCCTCAGGGAACTGAAGAAGTTGATGCTAGTAGTAAGGCTGCTGTAAGCTCAAAAGCAGATAACGCCAGAGCTGCTATTGCTGCTAAAGGTGATCAGTTAACTGGTCCAAGTGCACTTGCCAAAGCTGGTCCGACTGGTAATGGCAGTATGCAAAACGCATTTAGCGCTTTTGGGTCTAACGATAATAATGTAACTAAACTTTCAGCTAATGCGACCAGTAAATCTGGTAGTACAGTAAAACTTAGCGCAACAACCAGTAACGAAAGTAGTACAGCTAAACTAACAGCTGGCACGCAAGCAAATGAAGTCAGCGCTGCAAACAACATAGTAAATGCACCTGGCAACCAAGCGGTTAATTTATCAGCAGCGAATGATCCTGGTAATGTAAGTCCAGCCGAATCGATTTCAGGGCCTGGTTTTAGCGCACTTGCT
Source organism: uncultured Gammaproteobacteria bacterium (assembly GCA_964438425.1). Classification (GTDB taxonomy): domain Bacteria; phylum Cyanobacteriota; class Vampirovibrionia; order LMEP-6097; family LMEP-6097; genus CAYTKM01. Next base: position 775,368 of record CAYTKM010000001.1, on the reverse strand, counting down.
TTAAATGAAAATTCTTTTACCGCAGCTAGTAATAACACCCTAGCGAGAGCTGGCAACACCGCAAGTGATGTATACGGTAGTAATGAAGTCCAAGATATTATTGCCAATATGCCTAGCTTCATGGGCGAAAATAGCGTAGATGGCGCTGGTAAAGGTGATGATACTAATAACATCGCTTCTGAAGATAAAGGTGGCGTTGCTATGACGGTAGCATCCGTTTCGGCAGCGGTAATCATGTATGGTGCTGAAGGTTCTAATACAAATGGTGAAAGTACTATCGCAGACAGTGTAATGGCTGTAGGTGCTGAAAGCAATGCAGCAGTTTCTGCTGGTGATCTAGCTGGTGCAAGTTTTAGTGGTAGCGCTGATGCTGGTGGTGCAGCTGTAGTAACAGCTGATGCTGGCGGTGGTGATGCTGGCGGCGGCGAAGTCGCCGACAGTGGTGAAGCTTAATAACAAATTAAATCTAAACTATAGACCTTTCATAACTCTTACCCACTTAAGCTAAAATCTTTAATTATCTAAGCATGTTCTGACTATCAATTTAACTATTTAATCAGTTAGATAATCAGGATATCTGGAAGCTAAAAAACTTATTACTTAAGTAAGGCTTTTAACTGATTTTGCATTTCAAGTAGAGGTTTTAGGTGTTTATATTCAACATTCATTTTACTTGCTCTTTGATTTGCCACTAAACTTCCCTGACTAAATTCCTGATAATCAACATCGACTTTATAAATATTATCTTTATATTTTTTAAAATTAGCGACACTTAGTTTAGAACTTGTTCCAGCAGTGCCATGACCTTTAATATCAAAGGTAACTTTATCTTTATATACATTTACAGTCACGTCATGAGTTAGCTTAGTATTATGATTATCTGGTTTAATTACTAGTGGACTGGCACTTTTACTTCGATAGATTATTTTCTTACCATCAAAATCAGTTACTGTAGATTTGTCTGGACTATAGTTATGTTTAAGTGCAGCATTTAGCACAGACACCAGGTTATACGTAGGTGGAAATTTACCAAAAATATTATCAGTCTTAGTACTAGCAATTTTACGACCTAAGTCTCTTGCATATAGTTTAGGTTGCTTAGTATTAGTCGGAAAAACCTTAGAATTTTGGGGGATTATCGGTGAACTAATAAAATGAGGCTTTTCACCAGCTACTGCATTCAGGTTACTAGCTAAAGCTCCCATCATTAGAGCACCAAAAGTACCCGAAGTAAGATTCGTTTTTAAATTATTCATAGTTAAAAAATCTTCACTAAAAGAAAAATACATTAGCTTGATATAGCTAAAGCAAGTACCTTCATCTAAACTTTAGTATTTCGTTTCAATGTCAGATTGACAAACTATCATAACTTAATTAACTAGAAGCGCAACCAACTTAAAAAAAACTTAATATTCTAAAGCAAAATTAATACATTAGTTAACGTTTTTTGGCTAAGGTGTTTTCATAGATATAATCATCGATATATTTTTTTAAATTATCGTCTTTGTAATACCAATTAGCTAAAGTACCTAAAAAGCTATTTAAAGCTAAAGCCTTTACGAAAGCTTCACCACCAGAGTAGATACGTTTATCTGATACACCATGAATATAAGAAGTGTCCATAGCTTCAAACTCATCTTCAGTAATCTCAAAATCATAAATGAGTCTAAAGTCATACTTAAGATCAGCAGCCTTTAAACCAGCATAAGATCCTTCAAGCTCACTTAAAGGTTTAAAATTAATATACGATGAACTAAAAAAGGCTATTAGCCTCTTTATGAATTTACAAAATCCATCTTGATCATCATATAGTAAGTTTATTTCGTAATTACGCACTAACTAGTTTTTTTTTAAGCGGTCCCAGCTTACGTGTATTCTCGATACTTAATTTTTTAATCGATTTTTCATGTATCGAACCGTCACATTTGTGAACTTTAACAAAGTTAGAAGGTCCGCGAGCTGCAATCGGCAAGCCACCTGTAATAATTATAGTCTCATCTTGCTCAACTAAGCCTTCTTCAATTAAATGATTTTCAATATTATAAATAGTCTGTGTAGTTTGCTGAACCTGATCAAAATAAATCGGCATCACACCCCAAACAATAGATAAATAGTTATAAGTATGATCATAAGTGGTTGCTGCGATAATTCTAGATTTAGGTTTAAGTTTAGAAATTAAAGTAGCGCTGGCACCTGAACAGCTAAAACATAAAATAGTTTTTACATGAGCTAATTTAGCCAGATTTTCAACTGACTGAGCCATCGCCAAGTGATTAATATTATCTAAATTAGGATCCATCTCAAAGAGATCAATTTTCTGCACGCGAATATCACCATTTTTCTCGATTTCTAAAGCTATTTTACGCATTTGATCAACAGTTTCATATGGAAATGAGCCCATTGCAGTTTCGTTAGATAACATAACAGCATCTGTTCCATCTAAAATTGCATTGGCTACATCAGAAACCTCTGCACGTGTTGGGAATGGTTTACTAATCATTGAATCCATCATTTGAGTTGCCGTAATAACAAATTTCTTTTTAAGATTAGCCTTGCGAATGATTTCTTTTTGGACGACAGGCACTCTTTCTGGTTCTAATTCCACACCAAGATCACCCCTAGCAACCATTACACCATCAACTACATCCAAAATTTCATCTAAATGATCTAAAGCCTGTGGTTTTTCAATCTTAGCTACGATCTTAATCGGATGCTCATCAGAATTAGCTTCAGCGATAAGCTGTTTTAAATATCTGATATCAGCAGCAGTTTTTACAAAACTCAAGGCAATAAATTCTACTTTATGCTTAACAGCTTCGATTAAATCTTCTTTATCTTTTTTGGTAATGGCTTCAAGATTTTTTTGACTAGATTCAGGTAAGTTAACACCTTTATTAGAACGAATTAAACCACCAAAGATCACTTCACAATGAACGTCATTACCTTTAATTTCTTTTACTTTAAGACGAATAACGCCATCATCCAGTAAAATTCTTTGTCCGATAGAAACGTCTTGTGGTAATTCTAAATAGTTTTTTATAAAAAGTTTTTTTACACTACTATCATCAGAGTAATCAGCTTGATTTTCATCAATAACTAAAATAATTTCTTCGCCTTTATCTACATTAATACCCTCACCAGGTACGATACCAGTACGGATTTTCGGTCCCTGCAAGTCAGCTAAAATACCGATCGGTCTTTGCATATTAGCTGATGCCTTGCGGATATTTTCGATACGCTGAGCTCTAACATCCCAGTCACCATGAGAGCAGTTTAATCTAGCTACATTCATGCCGGCTTCAATTAAGCTGCTGATCGCTTCGTAAGTTTCAGTCGCAGGACCTAAGGTAGCTACGATTTTAGTTAGTGAGTATTCTTTATTAATATTAATTGACATATGTGATTTTTCCTAAAATTACTTCTTTGCTAGCGCCTGTGGAGCTAGGAATATTGTTGGGGACTTTATTATAGCTAGTAAAAGCTAATAAAGAGAATAAAACAGCTTCTTTAAACTGACTTTCAATATTAAATTCATCGTGATTGGTAAAATTAATCGTTGGATTTTCTACTTTTAGTTTATCCATAATAAATTTATTATTAACGCCGCCGCCAGAAACTAAAACTTTTTCGATCGGGTATTTAGCTAGTTCAATCGATATAGACTTTACCGTTAAATAACTAACTGAGCTGATAATATTACTTTTATTACCTAAATCCAAGAATTTATCAGCAAATTTTTGGTTAAAGTACTCTCTACCACTTGCTTTTGGTGGTTCTAGCTGGAAGTAATCCTGATTTTTAATGATTTGGTGGACAAAGTTTTCGTTAATTTTGCCGTTATTTGCGATATCACCATTTTTATCGAAAGGTGTATGAAAAAGTTTAGCGCATAAAACATCAATCAAAGTATTACCTGGACCAGTATCATAAGCGATAGTCGGTTGATCTTTAATCATGACAGTAATATTAGCGATGCCACCTAAATTCAAAGTCGCTAAATTTTCAGTATCTGAGCGCAATAACTGATCATCGAGATAACTAATTAAAGGCGCGCCGCAGCCACCAACAGACATATCTGCTTTTCTAAAATCAGAGACTGTATGTATGCCAGTCAAGTTAGCCAGCACAGAGCCGTCTCCTAGCTGCCAAGTGCTATGGGTGCTATGAAAAATAGTTTGACCGTGAAAGCCGATGACTTCGATCTCCAAATCACTAAATTCAGCTTTAAACTCAGCAACTTTAGCTGCAATAAATTCGGTATATGAAAAATTCAGGTCAGAAATCATTTGCAGACTACCTTCTTGCCTGCGTATTAAGCGATCTATTAGCTTTTTGACCTCAGGAACGAAAGGATAGCTTTTACTAGCTAAAATTTCAAATGCTTTCGGGTTATTGACATCCTGCCAGTCAACCAGACACAAATCTACAGCATCAAGAGAAGTGCCTGTATTTATACCGAGAACTTTCATAAAGCTTATATTATAGCAAAGACAAAGGTATTTCCACCTTAAATCGTAATACTACTTCAAACTAAGGCTAAAAAATTTATTAATAGCTGATGTCCATATTCAGTTAAGATAGCCTCAGGGTGGAACTGCACGCCATATAAATTTTTATGTTTTTTATGTTTTATCGCCATAATAGCTGAGTTATTTATATCTTGCTCACCAGCAAGTGCAAGCAGCTCTAGTTCACTATTTTTAACACTTTCTTGATTTATTAACAAAGAATGATAGCGGCAAACAGTAAATTGGCTGGGTATACTCCTAAAAATAGGCTCATTAATAGCTTTAGTACTTAAACTAACTAAACTAGTCATACCATGCATTAGCTGCACGCTGGGAGCTACAGCAGCGCCAGCAAAAATAGCTAGACACTGATGCCCTAAACAAACTCCAAGTATCGGTAACTTACCTGCAAGGTTACTTAGCGTAAGGTTATTATAAGTAGCCTGCTCTGGCGTGCCTGGACCAGGTGAAAGTAAGATATGTGTAATATGTAATGCCTTTAATGAGCTTAAATTAAGGTAGTTTTGTTCAAAATCACTTAAGTTAAGGTCTAGATCATTAATAACTAGAGTTTGCGCGCCTAACTCATTTAAGTAATACACCAAATTATAGGTAAAACTATCATGATTATCAATTATTAGTACTTTGCAGTGATTAAAATTCGGTTTTAGCACTTACTAAGATATCTATTTTACTATTTAAATGAGATCTGCTGCTTAAGGCTTTATGGATAGAACTTTGTTTAATATGTTTATTTATATTTTATAAAAGAATAAATAAACATATCACTTTTATAGAAGTTGCTCTTCCTTAAACTTGTGCATACTTATTAATCTCATAAATATTTATATAACACTCTATTAAATATAAATTTCACAGTCGATTCATATAAAAAAACTCCCTCAGGATCCATTTAATAGGGCTGAGGGAGTTTTTTAGATTAGATTAGGTTGGGGTTTGGGAGTTTTAAAGTTTTTCTTTAAGTTCGCGGATACGACTTAGCATTTGGTAGTACTTGTTTTTATTAAGCTCACGCTCATCTTCATTAGTACCACTCATCTTAGAACCGTACTTTTCCATCGCTTTTTGAGCTTGGTAAATTTGACTTGCATTATACGCAACTGTATACGCATCAGTCTTAGAATTAGCTGCTACACCAGCAGTGTTATCTTCCATGTATCCAGAGTCTAAGAAAAGTGTATTCATGCTTATATAAGGCTAATAACTAAGCAGATTTGACAAAATTTTCTATTTAGTTTACGAATTAGGTAAAAAATGAAGTAATTGTTAAGATTATTTGGTATTATTAATAGCCATGATTAAAACCTTAGTTTTAGCGGCTGGTAGAGGTAGTAGATTAAGATCTAACACTCCTAAAGTGTTACATAAAATCTTTGATAAACCTATTTTAGCTTGGGTTTTAGATAGTCTAGCTGAAGTCGATCAAGATGAAATTATGGTGGTTTGCGGTCATAAAAAAGAAGTAGTCAAAGACTTTCTGCACGCTTATCCTGTAGAAACTATTGACCAAGATGAACCGATGGGTACAGGTCACGCAGTGCTATGCGCGCAAGATTCCCTAGAAAATTTCGATGGCACTTTACTTGTCGTTAACGGTGATACGCCACTGATTAATTCAGATACGATTAACGCTATGCTGCGTAGTCACCATAATAACGCCTCACATATGACTTTACTTACCTGCAAGGTAGATGATCCATACGGCTACGGGCGTATTATTAAACGTAACGGTAAGATTATTAGCATTAAAGAAGATAAGGACTGCTCTGAGCCTGAGCAAGCGATTAATGAAATTAATTGTGGAACGTACTTACTAGAATGGCAGTTCGTTAAAGAAGGTCTAAAGCGTTTAAGCTCGAATAACGCTCAAGAAGAATATTACCTGACTGATTTAGTTGAATGGTGCTACAGACAGGGTTTAAAGATCACTCATCATAATTTAAAAGACCCATACGAAGCGAAAGGTGTTAATAACCGCGAAGATATCGCCAAAGTATATGAATATAAAAATAAGCAAACTTTAAAAAGACTTATGGAAAATGGTGTAACCATCGTTGATCCTAGCAGCACCTTAATTAGTCCAGATGCTGATATCGGTCACGATACAACTATTTTACCTGGTACTTTTATTCAAAGAAGGGTAACTATCGGTCATAACTGTCAGATTGGACCTAATACGGTTATTAACGGTCCTGCTGAAATCGGCGCACATAGTATCGTTAACAGCTCGCAAATTTCTAGAAGTTCAGTGGGCGAGCACTCTAATATCGGTCCGTACGCTAATATCCGCTTCGGTAGTGATATCTCGCACCATACGCGTATCGGTAGCTTCGTGGAAGTGAAAAATTCGATTATTGATGAGTATACGGCAGCAGCGCATTTAGCTTATTTAGGTGACGCTCACATAAAATCTAATGTAAATATCGGTGCTGGTACGGTAACAGCTAACTACGATGCTTTAAGCGGCGAGAAATCGACTACAGTAATTTCAAAAAACGTCAATACTGGAGCTAATTCAGTCTTGATCGCGCCTATTAAAATTGGTGAAGGCTCAGCTGTGGCTGCTGGTTCAGTAATCACAGATGATGTGCCAGCTGATTCTTTAGCGATAGCCAGACCACGCCAGCAGATTAAAAATTTACCGGTAAGAAATAAAAGTACGGCTAAGTAAAAAGCTGACAGCTTCAGCACAAAAATAAAAATCGAAAAAAAGTTTTTATAAAACTATAGTATTAACTTGGCGCGCATATCGAAGCTGCGCGCCACTTACTATGAGACAAAAGCCGATCCCTGAAAAATTAAATACTATTTAGTGAAGACTAAAGTTAAACAATAGTGTAATAGTCTCTAAAACACTATTGTTTATAACTAACTACTTTTTAGTTAGAGCTTACTTAAAATATTATAAGTAAGCTCTTAATTATTAGCTTGTCTATGCTACAACCATTTGTCTAGTTCTAGCTGCTTCTATAAATTGAGAAACTTTACCGCTACTATTAAAAGCAAACCTAGAAGCTGACTGCATTTTCTTCTGTAAGTTATCTGTCACTTTAGAATTAAAGTTTCTGAATTGTGACACCATATATTGAGCACTGTTTTTGCTATCTTTAGTATTTAAACCTGAAGTATTAGCTAAAGTCTGTCCTGTAGTTCTATCAGTTTTACTAGCTTTAGGTTTTTCACTATTAAAGATACCAGCGAAAAAAGATTTTCCTAAGTCTTTAAGTTCATCGACTTTAGATTTAGGCTGGGTGTCACCAGATGATTTTTCATCTTTATTAGCTACTGCTCCCCAAGCTGCTGCTGCTGTTTCAACCTTACTCTTTAAAGTAGTTGGCTTAGCATTAACAAAAGCGTCATCTTGAACCTGCTGCTCTTCTTGTAAGAGTAACTGCTCTTCAAGAGCTTCGGCTTGAACCGCTGCAATTTTACCTTGCTCTTTAATATTGTGAAGACCAATATTATTTTTTCGGCTATCAATTGGTCTGCCTCCTCCTGGAGGTCGTGCATTTACTTTAGGTGCTAAGGATACATTCATACTAATATATAGTATATACACAATTAGTATTGACAATAATTTTATAAAAAAATTATAAAGGTATCAAATTTATGATCAAACTTACTTTCTTGAAAATAAACCAGCTACATTTCGTCTGCGCTCTTCTTGATATCTCAACTTATCTTTATCAACATCTGAGTTTATTTTTTCAGCTTTAGCTTGATTAGATTTTTCCTGTTTATACAGTTTTTTAAACTTATTTACGATACTACTATCACTAAAATAGTAACGTGCGCGTTTTTTATCATATGAAATAGCATTTTGATCTAATAAGTGGGTAAACACTTTTTGCATAGCTTGTTTTAGATTTATTTCAGGTCTATCATCTATACTTGCCTGCACGTAGGAAGAATCACTCTTAAAATCATTTTTACTAGTGTAATCGTTAACTTTAACGGTATGCAAATCCGTTAGACGATTTCTTTCAGCGATAGTAGCGAGATTTTGGCGTTTCTTTTGGAGGTTTTGTAGCTTTTCTATCAGCCCGTCATCTGTAATATAATAGTTCGGTCCTTTTTTATCAAAAGCTATCACGTGAGCATCAATTAAATCGGTAATCATCTGTTGCAACTGCTGATGAACCTGCAAGTGCTGCTCATGTGACATAGGATGCAAGTTATGTGAGCGCCCATCTGCGCGATTCCAGTTAATATGATGCCATTCACTTTCATAAGGTAAAACTTTATTTCCAGTATCATGCTCATATATCTTTCTGGCTTCACTTAAATTATTGTATTTACGTTTCTTATTAGCTTCATACCTAGCAATATAAGAAGGATAAGGAATTTTACTTGATGAATCTATGTTAGACATAAATCAATTATTAAAAACTTTTTAAAAATATGCATAGACATTTGGTCTTAACTTAAGCAAAACCCTAAACCAGCTCAACTTAACAGACTAGAAACTCACAAGCCTACTAGGCTAAATAGCCTAGCTAGCTTATAATATTTACCTAAATCATTAAACAAGATAATAAGTTTTATTAAATTTACCTAAGCTTTAATTAAAATCCTAATATTAAAAGTTCATTTTTTTTAATAGTTTAAAGTAATTTATAATTTAGCGCTAGCTCTACAGTCCATGGTTATTTAAATATAATCTGCAATAACAGTAATATTATAAATTTTAAGTGCTTTAAATTTTATTTTAATTAAGCATCAGCTGTAATAGTTAGGTTTTGGTACTTAGCTAAAATTTCAGCAGCCACTACGTTAACTTCTTTTAAACTGCCATGACGCAATAAATAACCTAAGATATATAAACCTTTATTTAAGCCAGCAGAAGCTAAAGCAGCTTTCCAGTAATCAGGATTAGCACTTGCACCAGTGTTTTTGTCTTTAGTAGGATCAAAAGCTGATCTTCTGAAATAAGGTGGTGTTTCAGATATCGGTGGTGGCTTTAATTTAGTAGTTCTTTTATTAGCTGGCTCATCATCATTAACCCAGTTTGCAAACAAGCTATCTGGCGACAACTCATCGATAGTATCATCACTATACTCAAGGCTATCTAAGTAATTATTTTCGATTTCAGCTAAAGCATTAACATCACCAGCGAAATTTGGTGCGATTTGATCAGCGATCTCATCAGCTGAGGCAACGCCTTTAGTAGCTCTGATAGCTTCAGCTTTCTGACGACGGCGACGTCTTTCTTCGTCTCTTTCTCTCTCTCTATCAACCGCTGAACCTTGCTGATAACCTACAAATTCATCAACAACAGTAGGCTCAGTTGGATCAAACTGCTCAGCAATCTCTTCAAGATTAATTTCTTCAGTGCGAGCGATTTCTTGAATCTCAGCAGCTAATTCTTGCTGTTCTCTTAATCTTTCAGCTTGCTCTTCACGTATTTCATTAAGACGGTCAAGTTTATTTGCTAAAGCATTATTGTTTACAGGTGATCTTTGTTGCGTGCGAGCCGCGAATTGAAGATTATTGATATGGCCTGTAGTGTTTGCGATAGTCATGTATTAACGAGTTCTTAATCAACCTTTAACTTAATCATAATATTTGTATTACGTATTTGTCAAGTAAATTATTAACAAAAGCTTAATTTAATTCAAAAATTTTTAAATTTCTTATCAAATCTATAAAGCTAGCTGCTTTATATTAAGCTAAGTATCATTTTATCAATAATATTATCTTTGCTAGATTAGATAAATTTAAAGAGTTAAGAAAAATTATTTTCCAATATAATAAAAAATCGTATATTCAAACAGAGCTCAAATATACAATATAAAAATTTTAAAATAATAATAAAAAATACCGTAAAAAGTATTAACGAGTCAGTCTTTAAGCAGCTTTACTAAATAATAAAGCTTCAAGACCATTAATATTCACTTTATTTACACGATGGTGTTCATCATAAGTTTTAAAAGGGCCCTTAATAGGCACTGAATTCACTTCCTGAATAGCTGTATTTTCAGCTGCTTGATCAAGTGCCACAATACCAGAGACATTAGCAGTCTCAGCTGGCGCGTAGCCTTTTTGGACCTGAATGTCAGCTAAAGCAGCATTAATTAAACTAACTTCTTCGTTAGAAGTAGCTGAAGTACGTTGGTTAATAAGTTCAAGAGCTAACTTATCAAGATCACTAGTAATATTACTATTTTCTTGATTATTATTAGTTTTAACTTGCGTAGTTGAAGTCTGCTGCACATACTTAGTTAGCCATAGATAAATTAATTTACCGTTAAGAGGTTTAAATATTGATCTTTATATAAGAAGCAAACTTAAGCCGTGACTAGGCCACATACAGCTATATAAATTAAACTGTAATACTTTATTAATTTTTTTAGCACGAAGAATTCGGTAATAACAATGTTATTACACTAAATCTGGATTTTTATCTAAAGCCTGATTAACTTATTTTATTTTTATACTTTTATTAAATTACTTAAAAGCTCAAACTAAAAAAACACAAATAAACATTAAACTTAATAAGAATAATTCTCAATAGTTACAACACAAACTATCAGTTGCTAGTATATTTTTATAACCTTTAGTTGGGTTGAATTTTTAAGAGAGTTTAAGGAGTAAACATTATGCCATACACTATAGTTTCAGAAATTTGTGAAGGTGCTGCGGATTGTATCCCGGTATGTCCAGTTGATTGTATCCACTGGGTAGAAGACAAGAAAAACGAGAAAGGTTTCAAATACCCATACATCGATCACGAAACTTGCATCGATTGTGGTGCTTGTCTATCAGCTTGCCCTATCGAAGGTGCAATTCTGGACGAAGAAAAGCCTGAATTACAACTTGTTTAATAGTTGAATTCAAACTACACAACTTTAATCAGCGGTGGCTCCCGAGGAATCGGTAAAGCTACCGCTGATTTTTTTATTGAAAAAGATAAAAAAGTTTTAGCTCCTGATTCTAAAGAACTAAACGTAGCTTCACTTTACTCAATAGAAAATTACTTAGCTACTAATCTTGCTTTAAAACCAAGCTTAAAAATAGAAAATCTAATTTTAAATGCTGGTATTTTTATAGAAACTCCTATCGAAACTTTAGATTTAGAAAAAGTCGAGAAAGTGCTTGATATTAATCTTATGGGCAACTTTAGACTTTTAAAAGTTTTTGAAAAATATCTTATCGATGGTGCCAGCATAATTTTCATAGGTTCAACCTCAGGTAGCTTAGGTGAAAAAGAGGGCTCGGCTTATGCTGCTAGCAAAGCTGCTTTATATGGTCTAACCAAAAGTCTTGCTTTAGAGTTAGCCTACAGGAATATCAGAGTAAATTTAATCTCACCAGGCTGGGTTGAAACTGATCTAGCTTTAAAACAGCTACATCATGATGAAAACTTAATTCAAGCTAATTTAGGAGCTAGTTTGCAAGACCGCTGGCTAAAGCCAGCGGAGATCGCCGCGAGCGCTTATTATTTATGTTCTGATGCCGCTCGCGGTATTACAGGGCAAGAATTAAAAATCACTGCTGGTCTTGATTTATAAATTAATAGCTTAGTAACTTAAATCTTTATACTTTAAATATTACCCTTAGATTAGCATTCCTGGTTAAATTGCAGGTAGCCGTATCAGGTAATTTAACATCCTAGATCTGTTTGCAGTTAACCATGTTAGGTAAAATTAGCATCAAATCCCCCTAGCTAAAATTTAGAATATTTTTATAAATTCCGTGCTTTTTTAGAAAAATTTTATAGTTTTTATACTTTATTAGAAAATATTTACAAATTTAGGTTGAATTTAGAAAAATTTTCTAATTATTCAGACTGCAATTTTTAAAACTTTTCAAGTAATTTCATAAACATAAGAAAGTGCAAACAACCAATATGCATAAAAATAATAGATTTATAATTTTTAAGTTACTTTAAATACCAAGAACTTAGTTTACTTCAGTATAGAAGAGTCTTAAAGACTAATTTAGACTTTCAACCTTAGCACTTTGCAAGCTCTCAATAAAACCTTTAAACTCATTTAGCTCAGTAGTTTCATCAGCTGCCAGCACTTTAAGCGCTTTAGAGCCGATAATAGCCTGATCAGCCCCTAAAGTATAAGCTTCTGCTACTTTAGCAGCACTATCAATACCAAAACCTAAACCAACAGGCGTGCTTGGAGCAGCCTGCTTAAGTTTCGAAATAATATTTTTAATGCGCTCTTGATTAAAATCTACTTTAGAACCGGTGATTCCCATAGTACTAACTAAATAGATAAAAGGCTCAGATAATTTAGCGATCTCAGCTAACCTATCTTCATCGCTAGTTAAAGCAGCGAGCAAAGTTAAACTTAGACCATGCTCAGCCAGCTGAGAGTTTAGTTTTTTTGCCTCATTTACTGGTAAATCTGGTATCAACAAACCTTTAACCTGACTTGCTTTCATTTTATCGATTAAAGTTTCAAAACCATAGGCAAAAAACGCATTATAATAACCAAACAAAATTATATTATTAAGTCCGGTCTTAGCTTTAGGGTCGTAACCGGCGTAGTCCTTAGCAGTAGCAATCAGCTCAAATAAACGATCAAGGTTCATACCCTGCTCGATAGCCGTATAAGAAGCTTCTTGGATTACAGGACCATCGGCTAGCGGGTCAGAATAAGGCACCCCTAGCTCGATTAAATTGATTTTCTGGCTATCTAAAATACGCAGAGCATTTACACTACGCTCAAAATCTGGAAAGCCAGCTGTAATGAAGATAGTTAACATCTAGTTAGTAGCTTTCACGATCTTCATGATCATCATTAAAAGATTTAAAGACTACATAGCCGACCGTGCCAACCACGACCACTAAGGTTCCTAAAATTGCAATTCCTAACATATAACTATTATATTCCTTATCAGCCTAGTAAATTTCAAGTTTAAAGATCTTTTTAAAAACCTCTTAAAATTAAGGCACTAGCAACTTTATTTAAAGCGATACAATAAGCAGCCTGCCTAAAGCCAGTTTCTGTTTCATCAGCCAGTTTCGCTACGTTATTAAACGCTAGGCACATGCGACTTTCAAGTTCTTTTACCACCTTTTCATATGACCAGTAAAACTGCTGTAAGTTTTGAACCCACTCGAAGTAACTAACAATTACACCACCAGCATTCGCTAAAATACTAGGCACGATTAAGACGCCTTTTTCATATAAAATAGCATTAGCTTCAGGTGTAGTCGGTCCATTTGCTGCTTCTAGTAAGATTTTCATACGATTATTTGCTTTAGCTACTTTAGTATTAACTGCTTTAGATAAAGCTGCTGGCACTAAAACATCACAATCGACGAGTAATAGCTCATCGCGAGGTATCATCTCTCCGCCTTCAAAACCATCAAATCGAAAATTATTTTCATCTTCGTATTTTTTTAGCTTCTCAACATCTATACCTTTAGGATTATAAACTGCGCCCAGTGCATTACTAACACCGATCACTTTCACCCCCAGCTCATTTTGCATAATACGCGCGGCGTAGTAACCTACATTACCAAAACCTTGAACAGCGACTGTAAGTTCTTTAGGATCAAGTTTTTTATATTTGCAAGCTTCTCTTAAACAGATCGCGACTCCGCGTCCAGTAGCTTCTAAACGCCCCTGCGAGCCACCAATTTCTATCGGTTTACCAGTAACCACAGCTAGCGGTGAGTTTTCAGCGTGAGTTTTAGAAAATTCATCATAAATCCATGCCATAACTTGGGGTGTCGTGTTTACATCTGGTGCTGGAATATCGATATGAGGACCAATATTATTACCCAAATGTGCAACAAGTGCTTTCGTTAATCTTCTAAGCTCATGAAAACTAAGTTTTTTAGGGTCAACAGCCACCCCACCCTTGGCGCCGCCATAAGGAATATCCACTAATGCCGTTTTCCAGGTCATTAAATTAGCCATTTCACGTACTTCAGCTAAATTAACTTCGGCGTGATACCTGATACCACCCTTGAAAGGTCCACGTGCATTATTATGTTGCACTCGGTAGGCATGAACTGGCATCAGTGAACCATCATCTAGTCTTAACGGAATTTCCATCAAAATTTCACGTTTACAAGTATTTAAATAGGATAGTAACTGATCGTTAATCTCCTGACCATGTAAGTTCTTCTTGCGGTTAGCAGCGAAGCAGGACTTCGCATCAAAACAGGTTGCACCATCTAAAGTGTACTTCCACCAGCTTTCTTGTTCATCAAACATCTTTGTTTGCTCCTTTAGTATTAATGTTCTTTATCTTAAGCATATATCTTATAAAAGCTGATTGAAGCTAATTACTTATTATATTACTTACCCTAACTTTATCATGTCTAAACTTAGTAGCTAGACTTAGACACTTTTGCAGCTGTTTTTTTTAGTTTCCAGCTATTTTTATCCCAGATTAACTAAAACAAGTAATTCAAGCTCAGACTAACTAGCACTTAAAGTTTATTATTTGATGTTAAGATTTTAGGGTAGAGCCTGGTAGTTCTGATAATTGTCTCTAAGAAGATAGCTTCTAAGATTTGACTTTTTGTTTCTAGAGCAAGTTATTAAACTTATGACCTTTAGCTCTATGAAATTTTATATGAATTAAATGAAAGTTACTTTAAAACAATTTTTGCAAAGAAAACACCCCGATGAAAGTACTAAAACTTTGAAGTACTCACTAGAGCAAGGTAATTGTTTAGTTAATGGCAAAATCGAAAGATTTATTACTCGTAAAATCGACCCAGCAAAAGATAAAGTCAGCTTTAAGCTTGTTAAAAAAACTGCGCGAGCGAAGCTTACCATAAAAAAAGAACTTATTATATACGAAGATGATTATTTTATAGCCTATAATAAAGAGCCATTATTCCCCTGTTTAAATACTAGTACTAAAGCTTCAAACTTACATCAGGCTTTTATAGATACTAAAGAGTATTCTTTTATCGAACCAGTACATAGACTGGATAAAGATACTAGTGGTGTAATAATTTTTAGTAAGAATAAAGAAATCAGCAAGTATTTTTTTGAGCTATTTGAAGAAAAAAAAATTACTAAAACTTATGAAGCTTTAATAGACGGCTTAGTTTCAGCTAGTTTCAAGCAAACTATCGACAATGAGTTAGTCTTACTTTCTAAAAGCAAACATTTTCAAAAATGGGGCGTAAAAAAAGCTGATTCTAAAATTAAAGTAGCCAAGCGTGCCATTACTAAAGTTGAACTAATAAAAACTTACCCTGATAAAAATTATAGTTTAGTAAAGCTAGCCCCACAAACAGGTCGTACTCATCAACTTAGAGTACATATGGAATACTTAAAGCATCCTATTTTAGGTGATAGCTTTTATGCAGAGCGTTTTAACTCTAAAGTAAACCCGAGACGCCATATGCTACATGCACGTTCACTTACCTTTTTGCACCCTATTACTAAAGAAAAGCTAACCTTAACTGCACCGCACTTTAAAGATTTTAAAGAGTTATTATAAGGCTATAAACATTACTAATACTAGAAGATATCTTAGTATAAATTGTATCTAATCTAACAGAGAGAGATCTTTTAATAGTTTCCGTGTAAGCTATACGATAAAGCATAATTCAATCCGTTTTAAAAACGGTGCCTGGTGGCTCAGCCTTGCCTTGTGCTTAAAACCCTGAGATGGTTCTCCTTCAATATCAGCTAAAGTCTTATCTAAAGTTTAAAATTATAGAAATAAAGCTAATATTTAGGGAACCTTAGCGCTTAATTTGATTTTTAAGCCATAAAAACCACTTTAAAAACTATTTTTAGGTTAATAGTCTACGCGTCTTATTATTAATCGCGGGCATTAATTTAGTAAAGATAATTAAACAAAATTATTTTTTATACTAACTATTTTTAAAGATTAGTAGCTAGTTACCGTTATTAAAAAGAGGAGATAATCATGTTCAAAAAGTTTACAGTTTTAGCTTTACTATCATGTCTAACTTTAAGTTCAGGCTGCCAGGCACTTACTCCCTTTAAGCTCGGCGCTTCAACTAATGTAATAGACTTGAGACTCTTTGGTACATGGAAAGCACAGACATATGTAATCTCCTCAGATTGCAAATACGTGGAAGAAGGAAAAAGTGCAAAGTCAACACTCAGGTTTAAATTCAATCAAGGTGAAGTTAAACCTGAGTGGCTAGACACTCATTGGGATTTAGTAGCAAACAGACGCGTCAAACTCAATAATGACGATAGTCTAGTCTGGGAGCGCGATAATAAGTTTATTCAAGCCTATGACAAGAAGTGGTTTGTTAGATCTAAAGATTATTTTTCTTTTGATGAAAAAGATAATTTAGTAGCTCATAGTTTTGTCAAGCAATATTTAAATGGTAAGTATGTAGGTTCATACGAAACAGTAAGTCTACTTAAAAGAGCTTCCGAAAGATACATGGTCTCTAAAAAATAACTTTACTTTTGAGCAACTACAATCGCTATGGTACCTGCCATTACATTTTTATAATAGCTACGCGTAAATTGCGAATCCCAGAACATTTGAGAAAGTGCCTTTTGGGTAGGCCAAGTTTTTAAAGACTCAGTCAAATAAGCATAAGCTTCTTTATCCTTAGCAAAAGCTGCGCCCATCCAAGGAACTAATTTTAAAAAGCCTTTTTTATATGCCATGCTAGGTAATGCACTTTCTGGGTGCCCTAAATCTAAACTAGCAACGTAAGCTTCAGGTTTTAGCACACGATATATTTCATAAATTGCAGCTTGCAAATCTACTACGTTTCTTAAACCAAAACCTACAGTGACTGCATCGAAAGTATCATCTGGGAAAGGTAATTCGATCGCATCACCTTCCATAAAAGTGATCTTATCAGCAAACTTTTTATATTTACCAGCTAGTTTGTCATCAGCGACATCTAGCATCGGCTTGCAGGTATCTACGGCGATAACCTTATTCACACGCGGATCTTTAGCCCACATAAATGCCATATCACCAGTACCAGTACATAAATCTAAAATTTTAGCCTTATTTAATTGCTTCATGCTAGAAGAAGCATGTTTAATAGTCTCTTGTTTCCAGCCCTTATGCAAAGCAAGTGTCATAATATTGTTCAAACGATCATATTTATTCGCTATACGCGTGAACATTTGGTTTACAAAGCTTTCTTTATCGTGAATTTGCATCGTTAATATTTATATTGTACTCTAGAATTTTAAAAAGACCGCTAGCTAGTAGCAATTTATTTTTAAGTGAGCGCACCTTTTATTACTTTATAAAGCTGAATGATTATTCTTTAGTAAAAGTAACAAATAAAATATTTATCAAAGATAATTTATAGTAAGTAAAGAAACTATCTTAAGAATCTATTAATAGATAAGCTGGTTTGTTTTCAAATAACTAAAGTTGTTTTAGATAGTTAAAGTTGTTATCAAACAGCTAAAATCGCGCTAGCAGCTTATAAATATTTCAATGAAGGACATTAGTCAAGACATTAATAATTTAATAGTTTCGCGTTTACATTTAAACTCTCATCTAACTCTTCAGCAAAATCTCCCCACTCTGAGTCACTGTAAGGATCATGAACCATTTTTTTAGGTTTGATGCGCGCCATTGGCGCTTTTGAAACCTGTCTGGCGACAATAGCTGGCTGGCGCGAAGTTACTGGAGTTGCGCGCCGGCTTAAACTTGGCGCGCCCAGCGTAGCTAAATTAGCGCTGGGTGTCTGGTAATTTTCAGGCGCGCGCGCCGATGGCGCGTGATCAAAGATATATTTTTTATCCAAAAATGACTGATTGTACACGCTACGCGCGCCTCCTCGATTAATAACTACACCTTCAGCATGATAAGCTTGCACCTGAACATAGCTTGAAACGAAGTTTAAGCTTGTTAATATCACGAAGAGCAAATGTGATTTTTTTAGATTCAGTAACCTTATTAGTTTCAAATTTATTTTATAACTCTTTAACATTAAAAAAACCTGTTCCTTTTATTAAAAATTCGACTAATCGTCTCATCACCGAGCCTTCTTAGTAAAGGCACGCCAGTATTACGGGTAAACTGCTCTTGGCTGCGCGCGCGCCTATTACCTCGCTGCTGATTTTCAAGCTGAGTTAGCTCTTCGCGCTGACGCGTGAACTGATCTTGCAATTGTTTTTCTTGATCTTCAAGGTATTGCCTGAGTTCACGCGCTTCTTCAGGACTTAGACCAGTCGCATTATAGTGCTGAGCGATGAAATTGTTAGTAGCTGGCTGCTTTAGGCTATCTTGCTTATGTAGCCTAGAAATATAAGCGTGGCTAGCAGTGTTTTGTTTTTCATATTCAGGTAACTCAAGAATATCTAAAGTCATTTCATTAGCGATTTGCCATGATATCAGCTCACTTTTAACCTTATTTACCCTCTCTTTAATAGTTAAACCGTTATCTAGCTTATCACCGAGCACCGCGATTTCAATGCGCTCAAGTCTTTTTCCTGGATGCTCCTTAGAAAAGTCTTTTTCTGGGTAAAGTAAGCTTTCAAACTGATCTAAAACAGGATATTTTTTAGCTTTAGGTGCAATCACCCTAACTTTTCTGTAATGGTTGTAGGTGCGCCCTTTAGTTAAACTAGAATCTAGGGTTGGCTTTAGTTTGTGAGGCTGAAATTCGCTAGCTTTAATAGCTGATAGATTCAGGTTCATGAGCATTAGTAAAATTACTATCATCAGTGGTAATCCTCGCTTATATTTAAACTTAATAAATCTCAAGTTCACTTTGATGTTCTCCTTTATAAGCATTTTTTATATCCAGTTCATACATAAATACACCACCAGAAGTTGCGATAATCAGCTCAGTTAGACCTTCAAAGTCGGCCGTTGCTAGCCCGAAAGTCTTTAGGTAGTTAGGGTCACTAGGCTCTAGTAGTTTTTTATAGGTAACGAGCTCAGCTTTTGCAGCAAGCACATATTCGTTTACTGGGTAGCGCGAATTAACTAAGATTAATCGACCAGGCGCAGCTTTAATAGTGCCGCGTTTAATAAATTTAGTATTTAAAGGATCAATTACCTTAACTTTAGATTTACTAGTAGAGCCAGCTTCCAGGTGGAAACTATGAATTTTAAGCTCAGAGTAAGCCAGCAGATCAGTTTCACCAAAGGTTTTTAGACCTTGAAGCACCAGTACACTATGTTTATCTAGCTTGGCGGAGCCTGATAATTGGTAAACGCGCGCTATTTCAGGTGAACTTAGAGTTACTTTTTTTATTAAATTGAAATTACCGAAGTCTATAACAGTAAACTCACCTTCGTTGATAGCTAAATCTGCTAAAACTGGAGCGTAAAAGCAAATATATACACTAAGTAGCATTAAAAATCTCATCTCAGGCTCACCTTAGTAATAAATAAATTTGCTACATTGCGCGCGCAGCTACTATCAGTCAAAACCATTAAAGTATTTCTTGAATTTAATAAATCTTCAAGTTTTTGAAGCTTAGATACTTTACCGATCAGACTTTTTCGATTATTTTTTAGCTTGATAAATAATGGCTGCGGCTCAGCTCCTCGTGCGAGCATGTAATTAAATAAACAAGCTTCTAGCTTAGTTATATTTTCGTGGTGATATTCCTTTGCCTGCCTACCATTAGTGAGCAACTTGTCACCTAAAAAATTGAGTTTACGTTCACTATGAGCTAAAGCTTCTTTAAAATTAGTATCTTTATTTGCTAAAGCTGTTTTAGCTAATTTAAGAGCCTTAAAATAGATATTTTCATAATTTAAATAGTGAAAGTTGTTAATCTTAGGTGCGTGCCAAACTACCGCATCAGGTAAAGTGCCATCATAAGTATAATCTGCCAAGTTTTTAGCGATATATCTTTTATGTAAGTGCTTGGAATCGATATAAGCAGACTGATTTTTAGCTAAGTTGTCATTTTCAAAGTGAGCTGGCTTATGTTTTATATTTATGCGGTTTGATGGCTGGCTGCGAGCTCTAGCTATTTGGCGTTTTTTAGTATTTATACGGTCATTTAGCTTTTCAGTGTAATTTTTTTTATTTCTATAGTTCGCATTAGAATAAGTAGAACTAGCACTTTTGGCTTGCCACTTAAAACTAGCAGAGTTGTTACTCGCTCTTGCACTGGTGTATTTATTAGTCTTGGTATAGTTACTTGCTCTATATTGCGCGCGACTACTAGCGCCTGATTTTTTATAATCACTTTTAAGCTGAGGTTGACTAAAAAGATTGAAATTGTTTTGAGCACTTACTTTTAGACTAGTACTTATTAAAAACATCAGCAGCAGCAAGCTTAGTTTAACCTTCGACATAAGGCTTAATTTTGTCAATTATTTAAACAAAATAAAAGGGGTCAATTTTCATAGCTAAATATTGTATTATAGTTAATGGACAGATGCCGGAGTGGTTTATCGGAGCGGTCTTGAAAACCGTCGTAGCGCAAGCTACCGAGGGTTCGAATCCCTCTCTGTCCGCCATTTTATGAAGCGAGCTGACTTACTGAAGCTGCCTATTATTAAATTTCTTAGCTCGATTAAGCTTACACTTATTTCACTGATTGTTTTAAGCTTACTTATCATTTGGGGTACTGTATATCAAGCCGAGCATGGCTTATATTTAGCCCAAGAAAAATTTTTTAATTCATTTTTTTTCACTTTTAAAGGTATACCCCTACCTACAGTTAGATCTGTGATGTGGGTGCTATTTATAAATCTCAGTTTATCTTTGATCTTAATTTTCCAATACCGCTGGTCTAAACTAGGCTTATGGTTTATCCATCTGGGGATTATTATTTTACTGGTTGGCGGTTTTTACAATTTAAATTTTAGTAAGGAATCACTTTTACAATTAAAAGAGGGCGAAGCTTCTAATATCAGCGCTGACTATTATGACTGGCTACTTGAAATCAGGCATGAACATAACCCAACCAATGCTAGCAGTGAAGCTAAATACCGTGAATATGAGTTTCCTCTAAACAAGCAACTATTAAGTGAAAAACCTTTATCTTTTTTAAGTCAGGGCTCACTTGAAGTTAAAGACTATTATGAAAATGGTCAGGTGTTTGATACCCCATTTGCTGGCATCATCGCTAAAGAATTACCATTAAAAAAAGAGCAGGAAAGTAATTTTCCAGTAGTAATCATTAAAGACGCCCAGCAAGAATACTATTTATCTGCCTTAAATCAACGTCGTCTGACTTTAGCGAGTAAAAATAAACAGGCTAAAAACAGTTTTGAATTCGTCCTGAAAAGACGTGAATACCAATTACCAGTTTCTATTCAGCTGCTAGATGTTAAACGTGACCTGCACCAAGGTACGCAGATTGCAAAATCTTATGAGAGTAAAATAGCTGTCATTGAAGATCCTTTAAAACCTGCTAGAACCTTGACTGTTGCTATGAATAAACCATTTAGATATAAAGAGTTCACTTTCTTTCAGTCTTCATATGGTATCGCACCTGATGGTAGTGAATTTAGTGCACTTGCAGTAGTAGAAAATAAAGGTAGGTTAATCCCCTATATTTCTGGCATTCTAGCTAGTTTGGGATTATTATTACACTTTATAATTCAATTCTGGAACTTTATAAAGAAAAAATATGCCTGATAATTTACTAAATACTAAAGCTAACCGGAACTTTCTAAATTTTAAGCTTACAGCTGACATAAGAAAATTCACTTTAGCTTTAAGTTTTTTGTTAAGCCTAGTATTTTTCTTGCCAGTACTAGCTCAAGAAGGACATATAGGAAATAATTTCCAAAAAACTGTAGCTAATGAAAGCGCTAGGGAGCAGCTGAAATCAGCTAAAAAGCCACAAGGCACCACCAAGCCTAACTCTGCTGAGCTTGAAATTTCAAATGGTGATATAAATTCTGAAAACACAGATAGAGATTTAGCAAATAATAGTAATATTAGTAGTCACAAAACTACAAATTCAAGTGTGGATACAGAATCTACTCCACTCGCTTTTAGTAAAGAAATAAAAAACGAGTTTGAAAGTATCCAGATTTTAGCTGAAGGTCGCATCAAACCATTATCTACTTATGCTAAGGCTACCTTACTTAGATATTCTGGTAAAAGTAAAGCTGGCAAGCTTAGTGCAAGTGAATGGCTATTTAGGTCTTTATTAGATGCGCGCTCAGTCAGTGAGCTGAAAATCTTTTTAATCAATAATCCTGAAAGTGCTGAAGCCATTAATTTAGTGCCAGATAAGCACCGTAAATATAGTTTTAAAGAGTTGTATACGAATATCGAGAAACTAAATGAACAAGCCAATGTTGCTTTTAGTAAAACTAAAGAAGATCGCAGCGTAATAGATCAAGAACTTATTAGAACCTTTATTAATTTTCATCATTATAATCAGCTAACTCAAAGCTTGGCTCTATTTAAAAAACAAAGATTTTTATACACTAATTCAAAAAACTTAGCTGAAGTTTTGGGTGAGCCACCTTATTCAGCCTTTAACTTAATCCAGCAAGCACAAAAGATAGCAAGAGAAATTAATAACGAAGTTAATTCTAAAGCTTCAGCTCAGCTGACTGCACTATTAATGTCATATCTGGAATCATACCGAGAGTATCAAAGTACTTTTAAGCAAGAAAATCTTTTAAATATTATTACTTATCAGCAAGATTTCCTAACTCCTTGGCAGTATTTTTATAAAAGAGAAGATATAAATAAACTAAATGTTGATCCACGTTCATTAATGGATAGCTTACACAATCTAGTTCAAGCCTACAGTTTTAATGATTCAGAAACCTTCTTAGCTCAGTTAAAATCCTTTAATACTCTTACTTACAAACAAAATCGTATCGCTTCTCATAAATTGCTGCTAGAAAAAATTTATAATAGCTTTAACTTTTTGTTTTACGCTAAATTCTTGTATATTTTATGTTTCTTAACAGCACTTTTTGCTGTCAGCACTAATTCCATAAGTAATACTGGTAAACGATCTATACAGTGGTGGACAACTAATTTAGCTTCGACTTTAATGTATGTAGCTGTGATTTTACATAGCTTTGCGCTGATTAGCCGAATTTTAATCTTAGAGCGCGCGCCAGTGTCTAATTTATTTGAGACTTTTATGTTTGTAGCTTGGGTTACAGCTATTTTAGGCTTAGTTATAGAGCTGGTTGAAAGGCGCAAACAAATAGCAAAACCTATTGGGCACTTAGTAGGTTCGATTGCAGCTTTTATTTTACTGATGATCGCAGCTAAGTTTGCCGCCGAAGGTGACACGATGAAAGTGCTAATTGCTGTTTTAAATTCAAATTTCTGGTTAAGTACACATGTAATAGCTGAAATGATTGGTTATGCTGGCGTGTCTCTAGCTGGTGTCATAGGTCATATTTATTTAATTAAGATGCTCGCGCTTAATAACATAGATACTGGTTATAAAAATATAGCTCATGATGTTAATTCAAATGAGGAAAACGATGCCGAAGCTTTAAATAAGCAAAGTGAGCATGAATCTAATAAAGATAAATTAACTGAAACAGATAAAGCGACTAACTTAAAAGCGCAGACTGATAAAACTAAGCAGCATAAGCAAATAGATAATAAGCAAATAAATAGTGATCCTATAGACAAGCAAGTTGATTTGCAAGCTGAGCTTAAATATTTAATTAATATGACTATCGGTATGATGGCTTTTGGCTTGTTGTTTACTTTTCTAGGTACTATGCTCGGTGGCATTTGGGCTGATCAATCATGGGGACGCTTCTGGGGCTGGGATCCTAAAGAGAATGGAGCTCTTCTGATAATTTTATGGGTGGCTATTACCTTACATGCTCGCTTAATGAAAGTGATTAAAGATCGCGGTACCGCTATCGCATCGATTATCGGCACCATGGTAGTTATGCTATCTTGGTTTGGGGTAAATTTACTAGGAGTGGGTTTGCATTCCTATGGTTTTACTTCAGGTATCGGTATTAGCCTCGCTACTTACTTTGCTTTGGAGCTTATCTTTGTAGCCGTGATATTAGTTTTACAGAAACGTAGGGCAGGTTAATTTTTAGTAAATATTTAATATTATTGAATTATTAATCAATATTGAGACAATTTTACTAACTCTTTCTTTCAAAAGCACTTCAGCTTAAACTTATAAATATTTTCTAAATTTCGACTAAAATTAGAATTATTTTCCAGAAAACCGCTTAATTTATAATTTTTTTCTAATTTTACAACTATTTTAGAATTATATGAGAGCGTTCATTAGCTATAGTTAATAAAATAAAAAGAAGGATGGCAAAAAAATGACTCATTCTACAATAGCAGTAACTGAGATAAAATCTCCAGAGTGTAAACGCGAAGAAATAATAAAGTCAGGTAAAGCCAAAGAAAAACAGAGGTATACCTGAAGATTGTAAGTATAACAAAGAGTTTTCAAAGGTCTAAGGATGAATACTATAAAAATTTAGGCTTTTCATATAATAAAATACTGTCCAAATATCTAGCTTAGATATCAGGTACTTTTTAAATAATTAAAATCTAATAACACTTACTTAGCACTTAGTAATATGTTCAAAGCAGCTAGTTACTTATATTATTTAATGTTTATTGAGCTGTCATAAACACACTTTCGTCTAGTAAGTACTTGGTTTTTAAAATTAATGAGTTAGGCTCAGCTTCATCATGAGCCGCCGCCAGTTCAACATCCTCTATCTTAGATAAAGCTTTAACTTTAATAGCTAACTTTTTAGCATTAAATCTTAGGTATAATTCAGGATAAGCCACCAATATTTGCTCTAAACTTAGTTCTTTAAACTGATCTTTTAAAGATTTTCGAATAGCTTTAAAGATTACTTCTTGATTATCTTCCATTAAATCAACTAAATTTGCGCTATGACCTAAAAACATAGATAGTATTTCATACCAAAATTTATATTTAGAATGTTTTAAATTGTTTTCAAATGAGATTAAAAAGCTTTTCATGATGGAATAAATAACTTAAGGGTAGATACTATATTTTATAAATAGTAGTTTTAAGTTAATGTCTCCTTATATAAAGATAACTCGGATGCAAACTTGATTTTCATAAAATTATTTTAAGTTTTAGTAAAAAAACTTATCTTATCCTTAAATCAATGATAATATGTATAGCATAGATTATATATAGAGTATGGTGGGATCAAACAACGAGCTTCAAAATCCATTTACCGCCAAAGGTGTAGACTGGGGGTTCGATAAGTCCTTCCAAATTACTAAAGACAAGACTTTTGAAGGTGCTCAGGAAAAGAAAGCCGCAGAAAATCCTACTAAATTTAAACAAGAAAAAGACGTTTTTTCAGCTTTAAATGAAGCTTTAAGTGATAATAGCCCTGGTAGTTTAGCGAGTGCTGGTTTAAGTATCGGTGACGAAGATCCCACTATGGGTTTATTTGCTGATTATGACCCTAGCGCAGATATAGGTACGATGTTAGCTGATTTTTACTTTACAGATAGCATGCTTGCTGATAGTTTTTTAGATAATTATTATGGTTATGATGAGTACAGTGGCTTATCGACTGATAGAGATGGTAACTTAATCGACCCAGCTACTGGCGAAGAGATTATCGGCAGTATTCGTGGTCCAGGCGGTAAAATGTATCCGTTTACGGCATCTAACCGTGAAGAAATAGAAAAATGGGCTAAAGAATCCATGATGGCTGAGCTTTTAATTGCTACAACTGGTAACTCTAGTGCTTATAAACAAGCTGCTGAGGCTGTTGGTTTAGAAAAAGACCCAGAAATTAAACAAATGATTCGTAATATTACTGTAGATGAAGCTCAGCAACTAGCGAGATTATCTCCTGGAGGTCCAGAAGCAGTCAGATTACTTGAAAGAATTTCACCAGAAGCTCGCTCAGTCGTAAATACTATCGCAGACTCTAAACAAGAATACGAAAATATTTCTCAGCGCCTGGCTAGCAATTTAGATCGCGGTGATCAAAGTATTAGAACTTATAATCTAACTCCATTTCAAATTTCAAGTTTAAAAACTAAATTTGGTTTTGAAGAAAAATTCGGTCTTAAGAACGATGGCAGTAATTTTAAAGAGATTCTGGAAAACAGGCGCGAAGATTTTAATTACTTTCAACTAACTGCTGCTAATCATATTATCGAAACTAACCTAGATAAAGCCGAAGCTAAAAATAAAGATTGGCTTGAATCAGGCGCTAATATGGCTTAAATACTATTTTAAAAATTTTCAGCTCAGTATTAGGTAATTCATTACTATCAAATTCAGTTCTAAAAAGCACTTGTATTAGTATATGGTAGTAAGTGAATATAACAAAATGCAATTAGGTTTGAGCTCGCCTAAAAGTAGTTTAACCTCAGCAAGTTCAGTAGCAATAGCTAGCTCAGATAATACTAGTCAAGTTCAGCTTCGCCCCAACAAGGCTAGAACTTATTTTACGCCATTAAAAGCTGACTCTTTTAAACACAGTGAAGCTAAAAAAACCCAAAACGCTATTCAAGATTCTAAAGTACTTTCTCAGCTGCCCCTAAAAAAGTGGGATGCGACTAATATTACCTTAAAAAACAAAGATAAAAGTTTTAATAGTGAATTTACTAAGCCCTTAAATGAAAATTTTAGTAAATTAAGAAAATTTTTAAGTAAAATTCAACGAGAGCTTGAAATAAAACGTTTATTTGAAGATGACCCAGATGAAAATTTAGTTAGTATTACTTTTCCAAGTGGCGTAATTCAGGTAGATGCTAATGACCCAGAAGTAAATATCGATCAATTAAAAAAAGATGCTAAGCATGCACAATACCTAGAAGCGATGATGTACGCTTCACCTGACCCTAAAACTAGACTTCAAAACGCCAAAGCTATCAATGGTGGTTCAATCTCTGGTTTAGATCAAAGAATTATTAACGATATTAAAGCAAGTGTTCAAAGTGTGGATTTCAAAATGACTAAAGGTGATCCTGCGAGGGCAGAACTTAAACAATTAGGTCTTAGTACCGCTGAATTGAAATCTTAAATAACAGTTTAGAGTTAAACTATAGTTACCTAAAACTGGATTAGTGTTTTACTTTAAAGCTGATGATATTGTATACAACTAATAGCAAACTCAGTTTACATTAAAGTAAAGCATAGAGTTTAATCATAAAATATACTAAAAGTGTTTTAAAACACCTTAATTTAAACTAAAGCAAAATTCTAAAAAAACTTTTATCAATTTACTAGTCGTAATTAGAGATTTGAGCTTTTTGCAATTTACCAGAATAGTCTATCGACATAGTTTTATACTGAGTGTAAGTATCTAGCGCAGCTAAACCACCTTCACGCGATCCATTACCAGTTTGCTTCCAGCCCCCGAAGAAACTCGCGCCGCCACATTCGGCACCGATGGTCGGCGCGTTAAGATAAACTAAACCAGATTCGAAACTGTGTACAGCCTTTAAACCTAGGTTTATATTCTTAGTAAACACTGCATTAGATAGTCCATAATTAACAGAATTTGAAATCTCTAAAGCCTGCTTTAAAAATTCTTCATGATCTTCAGTATCTTCTAGTTCTATAACCGCAAGCACAGGTCCAAACACTTCTTCGCTAGCTATTTTCATGCTTGGTTTAACTTTTAAGATAGTTGGCGCATAGAAATAACCCATATGCTCGCCATTATCTAGCACCTTAGCTCCGCACACCACTTCAGCCCCCTCAGAGATAGCTTCTTGAACCATACGATCTATTTTTTCTAATTGCTTAATGCTAATAATGGGCGCGTAGTTATCAGCTGGCACTTTTTTATCGGCATCGTAAAATTTAGCAGCTTCACTTGCTAAATCTGGCAATAAAGTTTTAGCTGTTTTCTTGCTTAAAATTAGCCTACTTGTACTAGTACATCTTTGTCCAGCAGTACCGTAGGCTCCCCAAATTAAACCTTCTTTAACTAATTCAAGATCAGCGTCATCAAATACAATAGTACTGTTTTTGCCACCAAGTTCAAGAGCGCATTTTTTAAAGTTTTCAGCAGCGATAGTTGCAACTTTACGTCCTACAGCTGTAGAGCCCGTCATACTGACGATTTTAATCTCTTCACTGCGGCATAAAAATTCACCTACATCACCAGCACCGAATGCCACTTGAGCAACACCTTCAGGTAAACCAACTTCATTAAGTACATCTACCAGCACTTTACCACTTAGAGATGCTAGTTCTGATGGTTTTAAAATAAAGGTATTACCAGCGATTAAGCAAGGTGCAATTTTCCAGCTCGGGACCGCAGACGGGAAATTCCAGGCTGAAATTAACAAAGCTGGACCGATAGGCTGCCTGATAGTCATGATAGCTTTATCTGGCATTTCTGAATTACCAGTTAAACCATACATGCGGCGTCCTTCACCAGCAAAAAATTCTAAAGTATCAATTACTTCTTGGATTTCACCTTTAGCTTCAGATATAGATTTACCATTTTCTTTATGCAAAAGATTAGCGTACTTTTCTTTACGCTCTCTATAAATTTCAGCTGCTGCGCTTAAATATTTACCTCTATCTGGTGCCGGCATTTTAGACCAAGTTTTAAAAGCACGCGCGCTTAGTTTTAATTTAGCTTTAAGGTCTGCTTCTGAGCTAATCGGATGCTCTGAAACGACTTCTTTAATACGTGCAGGATTATGATTAATAATTTTATCTGTGTTTACTTCAATACTCATGGTGTTCATCTTTTAAATTGCCTTAGCTAAGTCTAGCTTAACAAGACTTTTAGCTAAGCTCAACAGGTTGTTTAACTGAATTTATCAATAGCTTCAGAAATAGTCTCAAGCGCTCTATTAACGTTAGCTTCCGTGATAGTTAAGTCTGGTGCAAGCCTAATAATATTTCCATAACTACCACAAGATAATAATAAAACCTGCTTTTCAAAGGCATAATCTACTATTTTCTTAACGATTTCAGCGTTGTTAAATTCTAAACCTAACATTAAACCGAAGCCTCTAACTAAAACAGGTGTGTCTGTGTCCGTATTAGAGTTTTTATTTAAGTTAGATCCTGGATAACGACTTTCAAAATAATTATAAATCTGCGCTGAGCGCTGCATCGCATTTAGTTTTACATTATCTCTTTCAATAATTTCAATCAACTTTAAAGCTGCTGCCGCACAGACTGGGTTACCACCAAAGGTACTACCATGCGAGCCAGGTGGCATTTCATACATTAAATCTTTGCGGGTAGAAAACGCGCCTAATGGCAAACCACCAGACAAGCCTTTTGCCATCAACTGAATATCTGGTACTACGTTATAATACTCAGACGCAAACCATTTACCACTTCGTCCCATACCGCACTGAACTTCGTCAAAACCCAGTAAAATATTATACTTATCGCAAACTTCGCGTAAATGTTTTAGGTAGTTTACATAATGTATCGGTGCTGGAATATAGCCACCTTCACCTAAAATAGGTTCAATTAAGATAGCTGATACTGATTCTGGGTGTAAATTAGTCGAAAATAAGCGCTCCAGCTCTTCATGCATTTGCTTTTCGAAGTGCTCACGCTCAGAGAATTTACGGTAAGCATAGGTATTAGGAAATTCAACTACATTTACACCAGTTAAAAGTGGATCATAATGTTTACGGTAAGAATTTTTAGATGTAGTTAGTGCGGTAGCACCTAAAGTACGTCCATGAAAAGAGCCACGGTGAACTATGACATTATTACGTCCAGGTTGTAAAATTTTGATCAGCTTCATAGCTCCATCAATAGCTTCAGCGCCACTGTTACAGAAAAAAGTACTATTTAAGCTACCAGGCATAATCTCTGCCAGTTTCTCCGCCAGTTCGATATTTTTAGGGTAGTGAACTACACAGCTAGTATGAATGCACTTACTTGCTTGCTCAGCGATCGCTTCAACCACTTCAGGATGCGAGTGTCCCACTTGATTTACGGCAATACCACTTGTCATATCTAGATATTCTTTACCGTTTACATCATATATATGCGAGCCGCTAGCGCGATCAATAACTATCTCAAACACTCTACCAAGTGCTGGTGACAAATATTTAGCATCAGCTTTTAAAAAATCTGCTTGACTTCTCATACCTTAAGTTTAACAAAGTGTGATTTAGTTTGGGGACACAAAAGATTTGTCTACGAATTTTTTTTAGCTAAATGTACAAAATATTTTGACATAATGGTGTACCGACTTACAAATGACTACTCTTATCTTAATTTATTTACAATTTCTTCATGTTATAATAGATAATATGAATGGTATTAAAGTTTCCACTCCTAATCTACCTAAAGTAAAGAATCTTAAGAATTCTGCTGCCAGTAAAAAAGTGGCTCCTCAAATAGCTCAAAGTAAAGAAACTAATATACCTACTACTAAAATTAGCACTGAGCAACCTGAAGATACTTTTACAGCTAAGGAAAATATAACAGCTGAAACTAATTCAAGCGATGATACTGCTAAAAATAATGCTGTACCGACTTACGGTAAATTAAATTTAACCAAAACGAATAAAAAAAGTGACCAACCTTTAAAGGCTCCGCCAGCACCAGCTGAAAAAGCTAACAATACTTTTAATCCTAGTAAAAGATTAGCTGAAGTTAGTTCTAGTATAGATGAAGGACAACAAAATATAGCTGATTTAAGTAATGCTATGCAGACTAGTATTTTAGGTGGCGATGCTGGTGGCTTATCTCCAGCCCAAATCAGACAACAGTTGATGCAAGAAAGAGCAGCTTTAGGTTTAAGAAGAATTTCTTTTACAGAAAATATTCAAGAAATTGAAGAAGAGAAAAAAGCCCGTGCTGCTTTGCAAAGTCTTTCAGCTAGTTAAAAGCCTACTAAATAAACTAAGATATCATTTTTAGATATATATATTTTAATACTAAAATGTTTGGTTTAAAACATCTTTATACTAATTAAGCCTGCGAGATACTACTGGCTGTAATTATTAACATAAAGAGACTTTATTACTTTCATTTTATTTTAATTATGTAATAAAAAAACGCCCCGACTCAATCAAGTGGGGCGTTTTCTATTAGCTTATTTTACTTTCTAAGGTAAACTTAGTGAGTTTTATTACCTTTGTACCATAGGTCACCATTGATAACATAAGCATCTTTTTTATGTCTGATATCAACTACACCGTATTGGATTGGTACCCATCTCCAGTCGAACTTAGAGAAGATTCTACAGTTAGTTTCAAACTTAATATTACCTTTACCCATGTTCACAATGCTAAATACACCTTCTTCAAGTAAGTTAGCTGCTGCATTAGGTAAAAATACTTTTACAGTCTGATTAGGCTTAGTATAGATCTCTACAGTTTTACCGAAAGTAGCATTATTGATTACATAATTATTAGTATTTTGAACAATTACGACATCAGCTTTAATAGTTACGCCACCACCTTGGTTTTGTAGGTTAGTTAAAGCGCCTCTTAAGCCGTCAACATCATCGATATCGATATCTAATCTATCATCATCAATCGTACCTGACTTAATTTTAGAAGCGTCAATATTATTAACATCTTCATCGATAATAGTATTGTTCTTGATCTCAACAGTAGTTACTGAATCAGCAGCTAAGTTAGTGTTACCACCATTAGCTAACCCTGCCAGTACTGATGGGTTAAGATCTTCTGCTAAGATACTACCGTTTTTAATATCAAATGTAGTTAAGCTTTCATCACTAATATCTTCACCAGTTAAACTACCATCCTTAATATCACAACCTTTTAAAGACTCATTTTTAACATCTTCAGAAGTAATTGATTCATTAATAATTTCTTCAGTACCCACTGAGTTAGGAGCTAGCTTAGCTTTGGTAATACTATTATCAGTAATGTTGTCACCACCGATAACTATGTTAGTTAGGTCTAAGTCATTAACATTCAAGTTTAGATTATTCTTGATCTCGTTAAGTACATCACCATCGAACTTATTAAAGCTAATGGTACTGTTATCGATATCATCACCGGTTATAGTACCATCTGCGATATCAGCGCTAGTTATAGTACCATCTTTAATATCTTCTGATAATAAAGAATCATTTATTACTTCTTCTGTACCAACTGAATCAGGAGCTAAGTCAGTTTTAGTAACACTGTTATCAGTAATGTTGTCACCACCGATAGCTATGTTAGTTAAGTCTAAGTCATTAACATTCAAGTTTAGATTATTCTTGATCTCGTTTAGTACATCACCATCGAACTTATTAAAGCTGATTGTATTATCACTAATGTCATCACCTGTTATAGTTCCGTCTGCGATATCTTCTGATAATAAAGAGTTATTAACTACTTCTTCAGTTCCCACTGAGTCGTCAGCTAAATCAACTTTCTCGATACTTCCATCTGCTATATCAGCGCCAGTCAATGAACCATCTTGAATTTTATCGCCAGTAATTGAACCATCAGCAATTGAACCACCATTTACATTTCCTAAATCAGAAAGTAAAGCTACAGTACCGTCTTTTGCAGGGAAAGTAATATTGGCATCACCAGTCGATGCTAAGCTCACTGAATTTAAACCATCAAATGTTACTACACCTGGGTTAGTTGCATTACCTAATTCTAAAGCTTTGGTTGCATTAGGGATAGTTATATTAATATCCAAATCAGCAGCTGTAATAGTACCGTCTGCAATATCAGCAGAAGTTAATGAACCATCAATAACTTCCTCTGTTCCTACTGAATCATTAGCTAAATCAACTTTCTCGATACTTCCATCAGTGATTTGATCACCACCAATATTTAATGTAGTAATATCTACATCAGCAATATTTAAATTTAAGTTGTTTTTAAGTTGATTTACTACATCACCATCAAACTTATTAAAGCTGATTGTATTATCACTAATGTCATCACCTGTTATAGTTCCGTCTGCGATATCTTCTGATAATAAAGAGTTATTAACTACTTCTTCAGTTCCCACTGAGTCGTCAGCTAAATCAACTTTCTCGATACTTCCATCTGCTATATCAGCGCCAGTCAATGAACCATCTTGAATTTTATCGCCAGTAATTGAACCATCAGCAATTGAACCACCATTTACATTTCCTAAATCAGAAAGTAAAGCTACAGTACCGTCTTTTGCAGGGAAAGTAATATTGGCATCACCAGTCGATGCTAAGCTCACTGAATTTAAACCATCAAATGTTACTACACCTGGGTTAGTTGCATTACCTAATTCTAAAGCTTTGGTTGCATTAGGGATAGTTATATTAATATCCAAATCAGCAGCTGTAATAGTACCGTCTGCAATATCAGCGCTAGTAATAGTGCCATCTTTAATATCTTCTGATAGTAAAGAATCATTTATTACTTCTTCTGTACCAACTGAATCAGGAGCTAAGTCAGCTTTAGTAACACTGTTATCAGTAATGTTATCGCCATTAATAGTTAAGCCTGTCAGGTTAAGATTAGTTAGATCTAAATTCAGATTATTCTTAATTTGATTAACTACATCACCATCAAACTTACTAAAGCTAATAGTATTGTTATCAATATCATCACCGGTTATAGTTCCGTCGATAATTTCTTCGGTTCCTACCGAATTATCAGCTAATTTATCCTTAGTTACTGAATCATTTTGCAGGGCATCAGTATCAACAGCGTTATCAGCTAATTTAGCATCAGTAACGGCATCGTTAGCAAGTTTATCAGTTGTTACAGAACCATTTGCTAATTTATCAGTTGTAATACTACCGTCTGCGATGTTGCCAGCACCTAAACCGTTTAAGTCTTCAAGTCTAGCAATAGTACCATCACCAGCTGGTAAAGTTAAGCTTACGTCAGCTTGGTTTACGTTTGCTACAAATACTGCATTAGAAAGACCATCGAAAGTAATTGAACCTGGGTTAGTTGCATTTACTAATGCTAATGCTTCATCTGAGCTTGCAACATTTATGTTTGCTGCTAAGTCAGCTGCCGTAATACTACCGTCTGCTATCTCATCTGAACCTACTGCATCTGTTGCTATCTCATCAGAATCTACTGCGCCAGTCGCTATAGCATCACCAGTTACAGAATCAGTTGCTAAAGTTCTAGCGTCTACTGCATCATCTGCTAGTTTAGGATTGGTTATCGCACCATCTGCGATGTTACCTGTACCTGCATTCATATTAGTAAGGTCAGATAATCTAGCAATAGTACCATCACCAGCTGGTAAAGTTAAGCTTACGTCAGCTTGGTTTGCATTTGCGTTAAACACTGCATTAGACAACCCATCAAAAGTAATCACACCAGTTTCAGTTGCATCGCCTAATTCCAAAGCTTTGGTTGCATTTGCAACTAGGATGTTAGCGCTTAAGTCTGCTGAAGTAATAGTGCCATCATCGATCTTAGCTGAAGTAATTGCATCATCTTGAACAGCCGCTGTATATACTGCACCTGCACCTAATTTGTTTGCGTCAACTGCATCATCTGCTAACTTTTCAGTTGTTACAGCACCATTTGCCAGCTTATCAGTAGTAATGCTGTCATTTGCGATATTAGCGTTGCCTACGTTAATACCTGCTAAATCTTCAAGTCTAGCAATAGTACCATCTGCTGTTGGTAAAGTTAAATTCACATCAGTTTGGTTTGCGTTTGCTACAAATACTGCATTAGACAGACCATCGAAAGTAATTACGCCAGTTTCAGTAGCATCGCCTAATTCTAAAGCTTTGGTTGCATTTGCAACTACGATGTTTGCATCTAAGTCAGTAGCTAAGATAGTACCAT
>CAYTKM010000001.1:578202-740174 GCA_964438425.1 uncultured Gammaproteobacteria bacterium | reverse complement strand
CATCGCCCAATTCTAAAGCTTTAGTTGCATTTGCAACTACGATGTTTGCATCTAAATCAGTAGCTAAGATAGTACCATCTGCTATATCTGCTGAAGTCACCGCACCATCATCAATCTTAGCTGAAGTGATAGCATCGTCTTGAACTGCTGCTGTATCTACTGCGCCATCTGCTAATTTAGCATCGGTTACTGCATCATCTGCTAGTTTATCAGTAGTAATGCTGCCATTTGCGATATTAGCGTTACCTACATTAATACCTGCTAAATCTTCAATTCTAGCGATTGTACCATCTGCGCTTGGTAAGTTTAACTGAAGAATAGAATCACCTGGATTTAAAGCTGTGCCATTAGCACTTAAGCTTACAATCTGAGCTGAATCTAGAGTTAATTTGTCTGTTGCAGCAGCACCTGCAGCTACGCTTAATAGTGCCTGCGCGTCAGATGAGTTAATCGAGTCTATTAAAGCTTGAGATAAATCTTCTTCTAAAACTGTACCATTACCAATTTCATCAGAACCAACTGCACCAGTTGCTATAGCATCACCTGTTACAGAATCAGTTGCTAAAGTTCTAGCATCCACTGCATCATCAGCTAGTTTAGGGTTAGTGACTGAACCATCAGCTAAAGCTGCGGTTTGCAAGCCCACTAAATCTTCAAGTCTAGCTAAAGTACCATCAGCTGTAGGAAAGTTTACAGTTACAGCGTTAGTACCATTTAAAGTTATGTTTGCTGAACCAGCATATTGAATAGCTTCACCTGTAGTAACTGAATTAGATATTAATTTAGTTAAAGAAGATGTATCTTCATCTAAAATTACTCTGTATCTAGTACCACCTTGCGTGAAGTATAAAGTATTATTAGCTGGGTTATTAGTATCACCAAAGAATTCAAAAGCACCTTCTACTGGAGTGGTAGTTAAAGCCTGTGCGTCCATTTTAATGTGCGGGAAGATCTTTCTATCTGCTGCAGGTATAGTAGTTTGGTTAGCTATTGGTACTGGAGTAATATGAAGAAATGCTTCCGATGCATCTTGATTAATACCAAACAAGCCAGGCTCTTCAAAAATAGTTTGGTTTGGCGTAAGTGCCTGAGTACTAACATCACCTGGAGTTTCAGTAAAGTTTATACTTGGATCAGATAAATTAATGCCTTCGTTAGAAAATTTAGTTTTACGTCTTCTAGACACCTCACGGCGAGCTGAAGGTACTACTGGAATACTTACATGGTATTTACCATCTTCACGTTTAACAACGCTGGTTTGCTTAGCGGCGCGGCGAGTATCAACTTCGAAAACCACTTTATCGAACATTAATTCGTCTAAAGTAGCTTCATCATTAGCGCTCGTTTGAGCAGCAGCTTCAGTAGTAGCTGACTGAGTATTAATACTATTTTCAACTAAACTTTCATAGTTACCAGATGCCTGCAACTCAGTTATGGCAGTGGTAGCTAATGCACCATTAGACTTGTATAAGTCTATATAGATAGTTTTAGTGCCGACAAATGGATTGATATCAGCAATTACCAGTAAATCTTTTTTATTTCTCTTTAATTTAGGAAATTTTACGTTAGTAGTGGAGATAACAGACTTTTTACCTTCTGCGTCTAATTCATATAACAAAACTTTAAAAGTGTCATTAACTGCACCTGGAACTTCAAGCGTTCTAGAATCAAGTCTTAAACGAATTTTAGGAGTGCTTTCAGGATAAGATTTTTGAAGATCCTTATCTTTAATAAATAATTCACTAGAACAGTCCGCGGATGAACACTGCAAAGGTAGGTACTTAGCTTGTGCTGGTGACACGACACTCATGAAAGATAAGATCGCAGCACTCAGGCCAATTCCCGTAATTATTTTACTATTATTTTTTTTTCTGTTTTTCGCCATTATATAACCTGCATATATTTTTATCACGTTCAATAAAATTGTTTTGTATAAGAATTATTAATTTAAGATAATTTACTATCTTTTAATATTTCTGATTAATATTCACCATACTGAAACTTTAGACAAAACAGCCTAGATACCAGACTTTAACTACAATATATGGATTATAATTTTAAGATTCAAGAATTATTTCTTAAAAATATTTAATGTTATAAAATGTTATTTACGCCTTATTTTAATAAAGCACTTAACTAAAATAACGTTCAGTTTTTACTTGATAAATAACTAGGCAAGCTTATTCTAACGCTTTAATCCACAATTTCGCCATAAACTTTTTTATAGGTTTTGATCTTAATATCAGCTAAGTTTTTAAGATAACGATTACGTCTTTTATTATTTAAAAGTGTTTTATTTCGATTGTAGTTAAGTGCTTTGCTGGTAGCTACTGTACTTTGCTCTTCATATAGTTTAGATAAATCAACCACTTCGCCTTCAGCTAACTCATAATTATCATTAAATTTCACTTTAGGTTCGGCAAGCTCAGCATCTAGCTTAGCTTTTAAACGTAACTCACTTATAGTGGAAGCTTGATTAATTCTTCTAGCTTGATGACCCTTAGCATACAGACGCGAAAGCGGTCTAATTTTACCGATTGGTGCAATTTCATAATCATCAGCCATAATCCAATCTTAACAAATTAACCAGTTCAATTCTGCACGGCTCATAAAACTAGATTATAATTCTTAAGAAGTGCAGTTAAACAAATTCAGGCATATAAGATTTTTAGGGGCTGAAGGCATTGGTATGAGAGCCTTGCAGGGAATTTTGCAGGATTATATAAATCAAAATATCTTAATTACCAAGATTAGTAAAAGTGATTTAGCCTATAAACAAAATGACGAACTAAGCCAAGATATAGATTTAGTCGTAAAAAGCACCGCTATTAAAGATCAGGATGAAGAGTTGGTCGAATTAAAACAAAGACAGACTAAAGTTATACATAGATCTGAAATGCTCAATCTTTTAAGTGAAAAACATAAGCAGATCGTTATTTCAGGTACTCACGGCAAAACTACCTGCTCAGCTATTACAGCTTTTTTACTGGATTCTTTAGGTGTCAGTTGTGGCTTTGCAATCGGTGGTTTGCCGGCTAATTTTTCTGTTAATGGTAGGGCAGGTAATAGTGAATATTTCGTTTTAGAAGGCGATGAATCAGATAAAAGCTTCATGCGCACAAAACCATACATAGCGTTAGTTACAGATATTGAAGCTGATCATCTAGAAAATTATCCAGGTGGCTTTGAAGAAATTAAAAGCTGTTTTTATAAATTTTTAGATTCTGCCAGTTATAAAGTGATTTGTTTAAATAGTAAGACTTTAAGAGAATATTACGAGCGGTGTGCAGACAAAAGCTCAATTACAGTTTACACCTCAGATAAAAATATTAAAGCAAAAAATTATAGTGCTGCAAAAGCTTTTTTCCAGATCGACACTCTAGCTGAATTGCACCAAATCTATTATTGCAATGAAAGTGGTGCAATTAATAAAAATAAGGACGTTTTGAAAAACAATAGTCATGAGACCACCACCAAGTTGCAAACTATCACTCTTACTGATAATCTGCTAGGAGCACATAATCTACTAAATGCAGCTGGTTGTCTTGGCATTATAAACAGTCTCGGTCTGGATATTAAAGAAGCAGCTAAAGCTTTAACTAACTTTAAAGGTATCTCTAGGCGTTTTGAACTGATTAATGATAGTTACCAAATCAACAATCTAAGTTTAGAGTCTAAAGATATTGATCACAAGTCTCAAACTATTAATAGTAAGTCAGATAATTATAGTCAACAATTAAATGATCACAACCAGCATAATGAACTTAAAGTTAAAGTCTATGACGACTATGCGCACCATCCAACCGAAATTTCGGCACTGAAAGCGGGCATTGAAAGTATTATTAAACCTACTGATCAAGTGGTTTTTGTTTATCAACCACATCACCCAGAGCGCACTCAGCAGTTTTGGGAAGATTTCATAAGCGCTTTTCAAGACTTTAAAGCCAACTTCAGGGTAGTCATTGTAGATGTTTATATAGCGCGCTCGAAAAATATAGCTGGCATCAATAGTAAAAGATTAGCGAGTGAGATAGCGCGCCCTAATGTAAGTTATTTAGCATCTCAGTCAAACAGTGAGTTAGATATTCAGGGTAATTTTAAAGATACAGCAACTGCTCTTAAGCCTGCTGTAGATAAGGTGCTTATCAAAGCCGCAGAAAGTTTGACTACAGACGCAGAGTTGTATTTGTTTTTAGTAGGCGCTGGTAACATAGCTAAACTAGCGCGCGCTTATCGTTAATATTTACTTTATTAATGGTTGATATAAAACTTGATCTTGTTTAAGAAAAATCATTAATAATATCAAGTTTTGGTAAGAGTCTATGCCTAAAGCTCGATTTAATTTAAGGATAAAGCTCTCTGGTGAGCTTTAAACTCAAGTTTATCGTCTAATGGATGACTAAATATTTCATCAGCTATACCACTTAGTCCTTGACTAACTAAAGCACGGTAGAGAATTTCATCTGCCAAGTGAGGGTTTTTAGGTAGCAGACTGCCATGAAGGTAAGTGCCGATAAAATTTTCTTTATAAGCACCTTCACTAAGATCTTCAGCGTTATTACCACTACCTTTTTTAATTTCAGCAAGGCTCTTAGTATCCGAATTTGGCAGTATAAAAGTGCGTCCAGCATGATTTTCAAAACCAACTAAAGTCTTTAAGTTAGCTTGCGGCTGCTTTAATTGCAGGTTTAAATCTGCAACTACGTTACCTACTAGACGGTTTTGCTTTTCATTAGCTTGCCTAAGTGCTGCGCGAGTTTCTATATCGAAGATTCCTAAACCCGCAATTTTTCTACCTTCTGAAGTTTCATAAGTTTTACCCAACAGCTGATAACCACCACACACAGCAATTAGGCATTGTCCGCGCGCCAAACCAGCTTCGAGCTGGTTTTTATATTTAAAAAAATCATTTGCGATCAAACTTTGTTGTTCATCTTGACCGCCACCAATAAACAAAATATTAAACTGACTTAAATCTGCGTTAGCATCAGGTTCGATGTTTTCAATCTCAAAATCAAGATCACGCCAGTGAGCTCTAGCACTTAAACAAATTATATTCCCTAAATCACCATATAGATTTAAATGCCTGGGGTATAGGTGACCTAATTTTATTTTATTCATCTTGGAGATCTCAGTAAAACTACCATTTAAGTATCTAGCTTTAACTTAAAGTTTTACTATGTCCAATCTTTTCAAAGTCTGACGAATTTTGCAACTAAAGTGTAAGATTTTAGTTTCGTTTAAGGCTTCCAAAATAGCTTGAAGTTTTCATTCAGTTATTATATTAATAAGATAAACTGCTAAAATCTATAATGAAATAGCTTTACTAAATGCTTCAATTAAACATTTAAATATACTTAATTAGCTTTACTGCTTAAAGTTATCTATAAAAAGCATTTTACCTAGATTAGTATTATAGGCGATCGAATGGGAAGAGTAAAGGTTATTTAGATTCTTCCCTTCCCTATTATACTTTTTTAGCTGATCTACCACCGAGTGCCTAATATCAGTAGCACCATTAACCACCGTTGCTAAGTAATCAAAATATTCATCTAATTTTTCTGAATTTTGTTTAATAGCTTTCTGACTGATTTCGGCTTGGTCTACGTAGTTACCATGACCTGCCTTAAATTCAGCTTGATTTAATTCTGCTTGCTCTAAATTAAAACTCAAATCAACGGAATCGTTATCGGTATCTGATTCCATCGCATCGCTTTCTTCGTTATTTTCCTGCTCAGCATCATCCTGATAGCGCTTTTTTAGTAAATTACTAACCCGGTAAACTGAGTTCATATCATTCTTTATTCGATTTTGTACTCTATAATCCATATCATTGTCCCCTGATGTTTATATATATCGGTTAAATGACCCAGATCTTTAATCAAGATACTAAATCAAAAGTATGAACAAAGAAATTATTTAGTTTTATTGACAGCTGAAACTTTAATATCGAATTTAAGATCTTTACCAGCAAGTACATGGTTAGCATCTACGTAAGCATCATCACCATCAATCATTACAAGTCTAACTGGAATAGCCTTTTTATAAGATCTTAGCTCAAGTTTTTTACCTGGCTTAGCGTCAGCTGGCAGTTGACTTGCTTTAATTTTAATGATTTTATTAGGATCATATTCACCATAAGCCTGAGCTGCTGGGATTTCAACCATAGTAGATTCGCCTTCATTTAAACCAATAATCGCGTTTTCAAAAGCTGGCAGTACAGTGTTAGAACCTGTAGTAAATACAAGTGGCTTACTTTTATTTACGTTCGAATCGAAAATACGTCCGTCTTCAAGCATGCCAGTATAACGTACAGCCACTTTGTCACCTTTTGCTACAAATGCCGCAAACGCAGCGTTAGCACTTAAGCCTGCAATTAAAATTATTTTTGAAAGTTTCTTTAACATAATGCAAATTTTATCATTTTCAGAGTTATTTCGGTTGCAATGATTCGAGATAGAAGATAAATTTCAACTGTGTATTAACAACGTGCATCAAGTAGGATAAATCATACGTAGCTTACAGTACATTAGCGCTTTAGTGAAACATATCAGGTGCAACTTACAGTAAATTAGCGCTTTAGTGAAACATATCAGGTGCAACTTATAGTAAATTAGCGCTTTAGTGAAACATATCAGGTGCAACTTAAAGCAAGTGAGTACTTCAACGAGACATATCAGGTGCAACTTAAAGTAAATGAGCACCTTAATGAGACATATCACATTCAGTCCATAGCAAGTTAGTGCCAAGAATGTAAAACTCATAGGACAAACAAGCAAATCAGTTAAAAATTAAACATTTAAAGCTAACAAAAGTCACTAAAAAGCACAAAATCAACCTTAACCAGCATCAAAATTTTGACGTTGACGAATTTTAGCGAGTTTTTCTTTTAAAAGTGGGTAATTTTTCAGTTCTAAGTCTTCTTCAAGCAAGTTTTTAGCAACATTACGTGCTGTATAAAGCACTTCTTCTTGATCAACCAAATCATGGAGCACCTGGTCATTAAGACCGGACTGCCGCAATCCCATAAAATCACCCGCTCCGCGCAGACGCAAATCATGCTGAGCAATTATAAAACCGTTATTAGTGCTTGCCATGATTTGCAGGCGCGGGTTATTAGCTGGGTTAGGTTTGTCAGAAGCCAGCAAACAGTAAGACTGCAAATCACTACGCCCCACCCGCCCACGAAGCTGATGCAATTGCGCCAGTCCAAATCTTTCACTGGATTCGATTAAAATGACTGTCGCATTGGGCACATCTACCCCCACTTCAATAACCGTTGTCGAGATTAAAATATCTAGCGTGCCAGCACGAAATTCATTCATGATGGCTTCTTTTTCATCT
This sequence comes from uncultured Gammaproteobacteria bacterium, assembly GCA_964438425.1. Classification (GTDB taxonomy): domain Bacteria; phylum Cyanobacteriota; class Vampirovibrionia; order LMEP-6097; family LMEP-6097; genus CAYTKM01. The sequence continues at coordinate 732,830 of CAYTKM010000001.1, read as the reverse complement.
TCTTTTAGCTTGCCATGCATCAGTCCAAGCTTTAGATCTTTAAAAACCCCAGCCTTAAGCTTGGCAAACTCCGCACTGGCGGCTTTAGCCGCCAGTGCTTCTGATTCATCAATCAACGGAAACACAATATAAGCCTGATGACCAGCTTTAATCTCCTTTAAAATTAGCTTATGCGCGTCTAACTTACGTTTGACGATGCTAGTCTTAATCGGCACGCGCATACTAGGCAGCTCATCAATCTCGGACATATCCAAATCACCATGGGTCGCTAGTGCCAGCGTGCGTGGGATCGGTGTTGCGGTCATAAATAGTTTATTAATTACATGATCATTTTCAGCCAGACTATCTTTAGCTTTTTTGGTCAGTTTATCACGCTGTTTAACACCGAAACGATGCTGCTCATCAATCACCGCCAGCCCCAGTTTATAATATTCAACCTTATCCTGGATTAAAGCATGCGTACCTACGATGAAATTCGCTTCGCCAGAAGCAATTTCACCTAGCACCTGGCGCCGCTGCGCGGCGCCCTGTTTGCCAACTAGCAAAACGGCTTTTAGATTTAAACCGACTGACATCAGCTGAATATATTCTTGAAATTTACGATAATGCTGTTTAGCGAGCACCTCAGTCGGCACCATTACTGCTGACTGAAAGCCATTATCTGCTGCAAGTAACATGGTTAAAAAAGCTACAATAGTTTTACCGGAACCTACATCACCTTGAAGCAGTCTATGCATGGGACTGGTATCAAGCATATCTAAGACTATCTCATCAAAAAAAACACGTTTTTGGGCGCCGGTAAGATCGAAAGCTAGGCATTTTAGAAATTTATATACCAGCGAATCTTCTTTAAGCTGGTATGAAACTTTACTAGTTTGCTGTTTTAATAAAAAGCGCTGCTCTAGAAATTGCAGCTGCATCATAAAAAATTGGTCGAAGCATAAACGATAGTTAGCCTGCTTAGCAGCTAAGATGTCAGCCGGATCATGCAAAGCCTGATAGGCAACAGGTAGGTCATATAATTGCTGATCATTAATCACTTTAGCTGGCATGAAGTCTTCGATTTGGTTTTTATAAGTATCAAGTGCTGTTAAAATAGCTTTTTTCAAGCTTGACATCGATAAACCTTCAGTTAAAGAATAAACTGGGATTAGTTTTTTAGAATTAGGTTGACTTAGCTCAGTTAATTCATCACTGACGACCTCGATAACAGGGTTTAAAAGTGTTTTTTTCTTACTAAAGGTATCCAGACCAACCTTACCAAAGCAAATCACTTTACTACCATCGGGGTACATACTTTTAAACTGTTTAAGGTAGTAATTGCCAGCGTTACCCTGAAAGAATTTAGTAATTTTTAGCACACCTGAAATATCTTTAATTTCGATATTCATAATTAACATGCTTTTACGCTTAGGTTTAAATGAAGTAATCTTTAGAATTTCACCAAAAACAGTCACATGCTCGTCAATTACCAGCTCAGCGATTAAAGATTTACTATCGTAGCTGATGTAGTCACGCGGAGCATAACTCATCAAATCAAAGACTGTAAAAATATCAAGTTTATTTAGTTTAGCCGCTAGCGCGGGTCCGACATTACGCACATATTTAACATCATCTTTATAGATATCGAAATTAGCTGTCTTAGGTTTTTTATTATTTTCAAGGTTAAAGTTAACTTTAGCTGGCGCGGCTAGCATTGAATTCTGGTGCGAATTAACATCACCAGTACGATATTCAGATGACTGTTTAGAACTGCCATTTTTACCAGGTGCACTAACATCAGAGCTTGAAGCAGCTTGACTATCAAACACTTCTTGAACTACATGCCTATTAGAGTCAGACTCAGCACTTTTTTTAGAATTATTATCAGGTTGCCCTCTGAAGTTCTTATCACCTACATTTAAATTTACACTATTGGTATCATGCGCGCTGTTCTTAATAACGCTAGTGCCCTTAGCCTCAGTATAATTGCGCTCACTTGATGCTTCTGCGCTACCACCAGCAAGCGCTCGCTGATAAATATCTTCTAAATGTAATATTGTTTTAGAGATAGAATTTATACTCTGAATACGCGTAGACAAATCCACAAAAGGGTAGCGTGTAATTAATTTTAAGATTCTTTGCCAGGCTTCACTATGTTTAAAGTGCCTTAAAGCTAGTTTAGTCTTTTGTTTTACAAAGCTCGCAAAATCGCCTGACTTACCGGTGATATTTACAAAATTATGCTTGATTTCATATTTAATACCGGCTTTAAGCTCTTCAATGATCTGCAAGCCTAGTTCTTCTGCTACTAGCATCTATTTTATTATATACTGGTTAATGTGAGTCCTTCTACTAAACCCCGTATCGCCACTAATATAACTGAGACTATCGGTCGCACGCCACTGGTTAAAATGGCAGCTGATCGTATGCTTGACGCTAGCAAACATCAGGCAACAGTTTTATTAAAACTTGAATTTTTTAACCCCGGTGGTTCAATTAAAGATCGCATAGCCTTAAGCATGATTCAGGAAGCCGAGCAAGCAGGGTTTATTAATGCAGATACTATGCTAGTAGAGCCTACTAGTGGTAATACTGGTATCGGACTAGCTTTTGTCGCAGCAGCTAAAGGCTATAAATTAACTTTGACTATGCCAGATTCTATGAGCATTGAAAGACGTAAGCTGCTAAAAGCCTACGGAGCTGAACTAATCTTGACTCCTGGAGCGCTTGGTATGAAAGGTGCGATCGCTAAAGCTGAAGAGATTTGCCATAATACAGCAAACTCATATATGTTGCAGCAATTTTCCAACCCAGCCAACCCTAAAATTCACCGTAATACTACAGCTGAAGAGATTTGGGAAGATACCGCTGGTGAAGTCGATATCGTAGTAGCAGGTGTTGGTACGGGTGGCACGGTAAGTGGTCTGGGACAAGCTTTAAAAAAGCGCAAACCAGAAATAAAAGTCTATGCCGTGGAGCCCAAAGAATCGCCTGTACTTAATGGCGGCTCGCCAGGTCCACATAAAATTCAGGGTATCGGTGCTGGTTTTATACCTGAAAACTTCGATGCTAAAGTAGTGGATAAAATCTTTACTATAGATTCAGAAACTTCTATCAGACGCGCGCGCGAGCTTGGCACGCAAGAAGGTATACTATGTGGTATATCATCTGGTACAGTTTTAGAAGCTGCCATGCAGCTAGCTGAAGACCCAGCGAATAAAAATAAAATTATAGTTGCGATTATTCCATCTAATGGTGAGCGTTACCTATCTAGCGCTTTATATGCTGATTTAGATGTTTAAGAAAAAATAATCACCTTGCTTTAGCATGTCGGGTTTGCTATCATTCTTAGTGCGGAGTGGAGCAGCCTGGTAGCTCGTTGGGCTCATAACCCAAAGGTCGTAAGTTCAAATCTTACCTCCGCAACCATTTTAACTTTTATTTCTTTCTTTATTAAACCTATAAACTACTTTTCTAAATTTAGAAAATTTTTATAAATTTTGGTAGAAATTAGAAATTTATTCTAAGAATCATGCTTTTTTAGAAATTTTTTATAAAAATTATAACTACTTAGAACTTTTTTCTAAATCTAATTATTATTCTCATGTTTAAAGTGAGCTCTATAATAAATGCAGCCTGCAAATTACTTTCAATGGCTGAATTCAAGCAATTACAAAAATCATTAACTACTTTAATTTCGATAATTTTAGCTATTAATTAGTGTAGCTAATGTTTTTACTAATCATCTTAGTAGATCTAAATATTATAAAAATAAATCTTAAGTCATAAGATTCCAACGGGGCTAAAGTCGTTATTAACTTAAACAAAAGTATATTTTATAACTGTGTATTAACATTATTTTGCTAGGTAATCTTTAGCTATAGAACTGGAACATACTTTGAAAACTTAGGTGATAGAGCAACTGAAGAAAGCGTTGATGGCTTACTAGCTGCAACGGTTAAAGAACCTGGCTTAAATGATGCTAATTCAGCTAGATTGCAAGATGATTCTTTAGATAAACTTTCTAACTTCTTACTTGAAGGTAAAATTGATACCCTAATGAGTGAATACGCTGATTTAATCGGTCAAAGAGATACGGCTGAAAGTGATGCAGCTAATTATGGTAATCAATTAGGTAGCATAAACACTGAGAAAAATGCTAGCAAGCATAGTCAAATTAAAGGAAATCAAGTTTCAGCTGAAGCTGCTGCTGGAAATCTAGACATCGATGCTCAGCAAAAACTATCACAAGCTAATTCACTTAAAGCCCAACTTTAATTAGTAGTTAGATTAAAAAGCAGCTTAGCATTCTAATACAAATTAAAAGTTACCAAGCATTTTCATAATGTTTAGTAACTTTTAATTACTTTCTGTAACAAAAGCATGATTCTTTAAGTCTTTAAGTTTAATATACTTTAAAGCCGCTTGATGAGTTGCTTCCATAATCACTTGCGGAGCTTTACCATCTAAAAAAGCTTCCTGCCAGCGTAAAGCACAAAGACACCACTTATCACCAGCTTTTAAGCCAGGAAAATTATACTCCAGCCTGGGTGTAGATAGATCATTCCCCATAGCTTTAGTATAATTCAAAAAACTTTCGTCCATTATGGCACAAACGGTATGACTACCAAGGTCACTTTCATCGGTATTACAGTAACCATCACGATAATAGCCAGTTTGTGGATTTAAGCAACATAGCTCAAGCTTTGTTCCTAAAACATTTAAAGTTTTACGTTGAGCATTCATACTAATTAACATTTTAGCGATTGTTAAATATAATTACAAGTATAAGTCTAACTATAATTAGCTCTAGGAAAGATCTTTAGGCAATTAACAGGTTAGTGCTTAACTAAAGTTAAGTTATTAAGCCTTCTACATAGAACTTTAAAAATCCGCCTATTTAAGCCAAAAGAACTAAGCTTTTAAAGTTGAGAGTTCAAATATATACAAGACTGTAGCCAATTATTTAGAGAAGCCCCTAGTAAGTATGGCTTTAAAATCTTTTATTAATCAAGAAATAAAAGCTGATTGAGAAACTATAGTTAGATCTCAGCCAGCCTTATCAAAAAGTATAATTATAATTACACGTACAAAACTCGTTGCAAAATTATCTTAAGTCGCTTAACACTTATATCTTTGAGGAATAAATCATCCTAAAGAAGTAGACTATTTTTCTTGAATTTTCATGAAATCTTTTTCAAGTGACTTAATATCCTTTGCTTTTTGCTTAAATTCATCACACTTTTTAGTAATCATATCAGCTAATTTTTGCTGAGAATTCTTACTGCTTTTACCCAGCAAATCTTTTACTTCATTAAGAGTGAAACCTAAATCTTGGGCTTTTTTAATAAATAGCACTTTTGCTATATCTTCCTCGTGATAATAACGATACTTAGCTGCTGTTTTATGAGCAGGAGCCAGTAAACCAAATTTTTCATAATATCTAAAGGTACTGATATTAATATCTGTTTTTTTAGAGATATCACCTATTTTGATTAAACCAGCTATTTTTGTATCTTTCTTAGTTGTTTTCTTCACAGTTTTCTTAGTAGCCACCTTTTTTGCAGGTTTTACTGCCTTAGTAGCTTTCTTAGCTGTTGAAGATTTTGCTTTAGTCTTTTTAGGACTTTTGTTTTTTGTTGTAACTTTTTTTACCATAATTTTATACCTAACTTTTAATTTGAGCGAATAACTTAACTGAATATTTTGTACCCAAAAAACCGAAGTTTTAAAACATACTTTAGTCTTTTTTGCAAATTAATTTTTTAAAATTTATCTAAATTCTACAGACAAGCTTTAAAGTTTTTTAAAATAAAGCTTGATTTGACTTTATATAGTTAAGTTAGAGTCTATATCCTTGATATTACTTTAATATTAAAGCTGACTTGAATTTAAAGCAAATATCTAACTTAGGTTTACAAACTTAATCTAATTAAGTCTTTTAAATTCTAAACCTGAGCTCAGGTATATTGCTGGCAGCGCGGATAAAAAGTCTGTGATAAGATATTTTAAGGATGTACAAAGTACTTATTATTGATGATGACCCAGACGATTTATTCTTATTAGAAGAAGTTTTAGAATGTAATCAGAGCTACGAGATCACGACTTTATCTGAGGTCAATCAACTTAATAAATTCCTGAACGAAGATAATTTTGACTGTATCATTATTGACTTCTTTTTAGGTCGTCATGATGGTTTAACCATCGTTAGTAATCTAAAAAAATCAGGCTTACTAAAGTTGACTCCAGTTATACTGCTTACTGGTCAAAACAATCAGCGTATAAAAGCTAAAGCAGCTAGTGAAGGTATCGCTAATTTTCAAGTTAAGCATGATGTTATGCGCGAGCCTAAAAAATTAGACGCCGTTATTATGGATGCCATAAAAACTAACGAACTTAATCAGTCAATCTGAGATAAAAGTTTATGATTACCTAATTGGTAATTATAGTTTAGAGTTACACTAGAGATTTTCCAACTATCATTAATTAATTCTAGTTTATGTTCATAACTACCATAAACAAACCAATGATCTAAATAATCTTTGATTGGGTGATTATATAAGATTTGAGCTAAAGAATATGTTTGCACTTCTTTATCATTTTCAAACTTAACTTCATGGTTAGTATTGATATGCTGAGTATATTTAACTTTACCAAGTCTAGCTTGCCAGTATTCAATCAATTCGTTTCTAAAAAATGAGCGAGCTGGTATGCCAGTTAAACTTGAGTAATCTAGATAAATTTGATCAGCCAAAGTACTTTCAACTTGAGACCAGTCTTTTAAATCAATACCATTTAGGCATTTTATGATGGGGGTGATATAGTTTTTGGACATATTCATTTAATATTTTACTATTTAAGGCTAACCTTCATGGCTAATTAATTTAGCTTCACCGTGTCACTTATATGTATAGTTCAAATTATATGTCTTTAGTTTTTAGCTTTATAAAGCATACCTAACTAAGGTAATGTAAAAATTATCATATGCGATAATAAATATATGAATGCCAGCCTAAAAATTACACTAAGTATCCTGTTTTTTAGTTTATTTTTTCTAGCAGCCTGCAAATCTACTAAGTCTAAGCCCATGAACAACACAACTAACCAAGAAAATCTTAATAAAGCCTACTTTGCTGGTGGTTGCTTCTGGTGCTCAGAGAATCATTTTAGTAAATATGAAGGTGTTATAGAAGTTACTTCTGGTTATTTAGGTGGTACAGTTGAAAAACCAACTTATGAGCAAGTTTCAGCTGGCACAACTGGACATTACGAAGCAGTAGAGGTGCTATATGATCCAGCTATCATCTCCTTTAGTGAGTTAGTTGAGCATTTTTGGACTCATATCGACCCAACTGACGCTCAAGGACAATTTGCTGATAAAGGCTCGCAATATAAAGCTGCCATTTTCTATAGTACAGATGAAGAAAAGCAGATCGCCGAAGCTTCTAAAGAAAAATTAGCTAGCAGTGGTAAGTTTAAAGAGACTATAGCGACCGAAGTTAAACCAGCCAGTGAATTTTACGCTGCTGAAGATTATCATCAGGATTATGCTAAAAAAAATCCTGTACACTATAAAATGTATTCGTTTGGTTCAGGCAGAGAACAATTTATTAAAGATAAGTGGCATAAATAAATTTGCTAAAATAATACTCAACAGCTCGGGCGTCCAACCATGAAAAATTTTTATAAACTAACTTTGTTAGCGGCTTTAAGCTTAAATAGCCTATCTGCTAAGCATTTAAAGTACTCTTTAAGAGAAAGCGAGCGCAGTAGCTCCTTTCAAAGACTAGCCGAACCAAATGCTAATGCTCTGTGTGAAGCCAAATATAGTCAAAGTAAGTTAATCGTTAAACTGGCTAAAGGCGCGCGCAAGCCTAAAGATTTAAACCTAAAGCCTGTATTTTCTGCTTTAAGTAGCTCACCAGCTAACGAAAAAATCGGTTTAAGTCGAATTTACGAGTTAAACCTTAAAAAATACGCTAAAGCTGAAGGTTATAACAGCACCAAACTTGATTGCATTGAGCTCGATGAAATAATTAAATCACTGCAAGCCAGACCTGATATAGAATACGCCGAACCAGATTATATCCGCAGCGAGCAAAAGATAATTCAGGACCCCCTTTTTTTAAGCCAGGGAGAGAACTGGCGTTTTAGCAATCTACCCGAGCAATGGAATCTAAAAACTATAAATATAGAAAAAGCCTGGAATTATAGTCGTGGTGAAAATACGATTATTGGTTTAGTAGATACAGGTGTCGATTTAAATAGCCCTGATATTCAAAGCCAGCTGTATGTAAACCCTAAAGCGGTTAAAGATTTTAATAATGATGGCAAAGTAAATTTATTAGATCTTGATTTTGATAAAGACGGTATTTTCAGTTTCAATTCTAATACCAGTGATCTTAAAGTTTATGCTGATAATTACGCTCCTGCTAAAGATGAGCTTATAGTAGGCGTAGATTATGTCGATTTCGATATAATTCCTAATGACTTTGATGGTCACGGCACTTTTATCGCCAGCATTATGGTCTCTAAAGAAAACGATGAAGGTATGGTTGGCGCGGCACCTGATAGTCAGCTGATACCAATTCGAGCTCTAGGTCAAAGCATCGATCCGATCAAAAACATCATCGTAACTGACGTTGAGCAAACCTTGCAAGGTATGCTAGTTGCAGCTAGGCAGGGCGCAAAAGTTATTAATGCTTCATATGGTTCGCGTGGGCTTACCCAAGCTGAATTTGAAGTAATCGAATTTTTACAAGATGAGTATGATGTAATCGTAGTAGCTGCTGCTGGAAACGATGGTATCAGAGCCACTAACTTTAGCCCGGCTAACCTACCTAATGTAATTAGTGTATCTGCGACTAACGAATTTAACGAACTGGCAAGTTTTTCTAACTTTGGTTCTAGAACAACAATAGCAGCGCCAGGCGCAAGGATAGTCGGAACTTTACGTCGCGACCAAGAAACAGCCCAACAAATTACTGTTAATTCAACCTATGCTGGTAAAGTAGGTGGCAGTGCAAAAAATAATAACGCTTTTTACTATTTAAGTGGTACCTCGATGGCAAGCCCGCAGGTTGCAGCAACAGTCGCCTTAATTAAATCATATGCACCTAAACTAAACTTTTTAGAAATTAGACAAATTTTAATCGATAGTAGTCAAGATTTTAATGGCGCTTCATTAATTCAAGGTGGTCTGCTTGATGCTGGCGCTGCACTTGAACTAACACAATACTTCAAGGCAGTTAAAGTGATCGATAAAAACGGTAATTATAATATAAGTAGACCTGAATACATTAGATTCATCGTAAATAGTAAAAGAGATGGAAGTTATCACGTAAATCTAGATTTAAATAGTGACTCTAGAGTGGATAGCACTGACTATGATTTAGTAAATGAGTTAGTTGTTATACCGAACAATATAGATACTGAATATAATTTACCAGCGATTGAAAGAATTTTAACTTTGACTGATACTAACCAGAACAACCGTTTTAGTAGAGCTGAACGACGTAGTATTAAACGTGAGCTAAGACGCGCCATCAAAGACGATGTCTACAATGCAGATTTAGATTTTGATACTAATGGTGTTTTAAATAATAAAGATTTTAAGTTTTTAAAACAAACTATTAAAGCTGCTCGCAAAGCTTAAACTTAATTAAAGCCATTTTTTACTACGAAAATACAATAATAGACTTACAGTTATAGTTATAAAGAGACCCCATAAAACGAAATAACTATATTTCCATTGTAATTCAGGCATATAAGAAAAGTTCATACCATAGATACCACAAATAAAAGTGAGTGGAATAAAAATAGTCGCACTTAAAGTTAAGACTTTCATTGTTTCGTTCATACGTGTATTTAAAATAGAGTAGTACTGATCGTAGGTAGAACCATAAAGCTCTTTTAAACTTTCAACAGCTTCTTTAATATCATTTAGATGATCATCTAAATCGCGCCAGAAAGGATCTATATTAGGCTTTAAATATTTAGTGTCTGTTTTTTGAATGATAGAGAGCACTTCTTTTAGTTGATATATGTATTTCTTAAAAAATAGAATCTGCTTTTTAAGACTTTGCAGGCTGGTAAAGTGTTGCTGCTCAGGGTTTTCATCAATTTTAAAGCTTAAATTTTCAAGTTCATCCTCAAATGAAATTACCAGATTATACAAACTATCTGAAATCAGATCAAATAAGCAGTAAAACAAATAATTAATACTTTTAGCCCTAACTTTACCTTGATTAAGCATGATTCTTTTACGAATCGGATCAAAGATATCACCTTCTCTTTCCTGAAAGGTGATTAAAATATTTTTATTAAAAAAGATATTTAGCTGCTCAGCAATGAGGTTTTGCTTGTTACTATAAACCATTTTCAGGCAGGTATAAAAATAATTTTCCCACTCTTCGGCTTTAGCACGCTGGTCTACATTTAAAAGATCTTCTAAACTTAAGGAATCTAGATTAAATTTCTCACCTAATTTTTGAATTAATTCAAGATCTGAGATGCTAGATACGTTTAACCAGTAACAAAAATCATCATTTTTCTGATATAGTTTTTCAAACTCAGCAAAACTTAGATCTTTAAACACTTCAGCGCATGATTTATTATATTTATACAGATCTAAAGTAACTTTTTCTTTAGATTTATATTGAGGTTCAACTATGGTGCCTGGTGGCAAGCCGATATTAAATTTCTTTTTATTACGAAAGATATTCATAGTAAATATTTTGACATACAATGAACTTATAGTTCGGATTGGTAGTGAGTGAAAACTTTAATATGTTTTAGCATGCAATATTAACTAAAAGTTATAGAATATACATAAAGCTATCTAAACTAAATATTAAAACTAAGCAAATCAAACTAATGAGTACCACTAGACACTGGCAGATCAAAAATAATAACCATATTGAAGCTGAATTTTTAGCCGCTACTAAAAACGACAGCCTGCTAAGCCGCATTTTATATAACCGCGGCGTGCTTGATCACAAAATGGTCGCTTATTACTTAAATATAAATAGTGTAAAGCCCAGTCCACCTTTAGAAATACCAGACATGCTTCTTGCTTTAAGACGTATTATAAATGCACTTCGTAATGATGAACAGATTATGATCTACGGTGATTATGACGTAGATGGCACTAGTTCGGTAGCTTTACTTTACCGAGCATTTGCTCTATTAGGTAAAGAAGTTTCATACTATGTTCCTGATCGTCATAGTGAAGGTTATGGACTAAATAGTAAAGCTGTAGAGAAATTTGCTCATAACGGTATAAAACTTTTAATCACCTGTGATTGTGGTATCAGTAATTTTCAGGAGGTCGAGCTTGCTCGTCAGCTAAACCTAGATGTAATTATTACAGATCACCATTCGATTCCAGCTGTACCACCAAACAGTATAGCTAACTGCAATCCTAAAACCTTACCTGAAGATCATCCGCTGCATTATCTTCCAGGTGTGGGCGTAGCTTATAAACTAGCAGAAGCGTTATTTAATCATGAAATAAAGGATTTAAAACAAGCTAAAGCCTACGCTGACTCACTATTAGATCTAGTCGCCCTAGGAATCATAGCGGATCTGGCTCCTTTAAGAAGTGAAAATCGTTATTTGGCGATTAAAGGTCTTAAATTTTTAGAAAAAACTACTAAGCCTGGGCTAAAAAAGCTCCTACAAATCTCAAATGTCAATCAAGCCAATTCAGAAGCTGTTGGTTTCGGGATTGCCCCGCGGATTAATGCTGCGGGGCGACTCTCTGACGCTTTAAAAGCTGTACGCTTGATGATCACCGAATCATTAGTTGAAGCTGAAGAACTCGCACATGAGCTAGACCGCGAGAATAAAAATCGCCAGGATCTATGCGCGAAAATCTATGATCAAGCTTTAGAGCAGATCGCAGCTAATTATGATTTAAATGAAGCTAAGGTTTTAGTGCTCGGACATCAAGACTGGCATCATGGTGTGATCGGTATTGTAGCCAGCCGAGTGTTAGAAAAGTTTCATTTACCGGTTTATATCATGGCTATCGGTAATGAGATCGCCAAAGGTTCGGTGCGTGGCATTGATATTAAAGATTTAGATATTTTCGAAGACATGAATAATATTCAAAGCCAGTCTGAAATCTTTTTAAAATATGGCGGTCATAAACTTGCTGCTGGCTTTAGTATAAAGGCTGAAAACTTTAAGATCTTTAAAGATCTATTAGTCACTTATTATCATAAAAAGTTTATCGACAATCAACTCGAAAAAATAATAAAAGTAGATAGCTCGCTGTTTGCTTTTGAAATTAGCGCGGAGCTGATATACCGCTTGGATAAACTAAGTCCCTATGGTATCGCCCACCCTCAACCTAACTTTGCTGCTGGTCCCTTTAAAGTAATTAATAAACGTTTTTTAGGAGCAGAGCGCAAACATATCAAGCTAACACTTAGAGATGAACTAAATACTAGTACGCAGGATTTTGAAGCTATTATCTGGTCGCGCGCAGATGAATTTAGTGCAGAAAATCTTAGTAGTATCTGCATAGTTTTTAATCCTCAGTTTAATCATTTCAGAAATGAAACTCGCATTCAATTAATCGTTAAAGACTGGCAATGCTCTAAAAAATCTTATGAAAGTCAGGTTTTTGATCGAGTTAGGGAAAACCTCAGTAAGGTCAAAATAATAAAGCATGCACAAATGGTATAACAGGCTCTAATCAGATTATTTGAGCTGAAATTAGTCACATAAGCCATGTAAGATAATAAACGTCAGGTTTTATCTTGTTACAGCAATCATAAAGAAAATATTAATTTTAAATTGGCTTTGTAGTCACTTTATTTACCAGAAAAGATTGTTTTTTAGGTAAACCAGACTGAAATATTATTTATATTTGGAGTTAAGATTTTTTAATAGCTTATGAAAGTCACACGCAGAAACGTTCTTAAGAATTCTTTGATTGCAGGTTTAGCTAGCACTTTGCCTAGTTTATGTTTTCCAGGTAAACTTTGGGCTGAAGACCTAGTTCAAGAGCTTGAGGCTGGTTTAGATCCACTAGCAGGTACTCAGCCTAGTACTAGTTCAAGCAGTATATCTAATAAAACTTTAGTTTGTCTGTTTTTACGTGGTGGCAATGATGGTTTAAACACTATCGTACCGACTGGAGATAGTGCTTACTATGATTTAAGACCAAGCCTGGCTGTCAGAGAAAACGATGTGCTAGATATCGGGCATCCTATTTTAGGCTTTAATAGACGTATGCCGGGTCTAAAGTCTGTATATGACGCTGGCAGGCTAGCTGTGTTTCCAGCTACCTGGAATGAAAATTTAACTCAGTCACATTTTAAGAGCCAGGATATGCTTAATACTGGCTTAGTAAGAGATATAGACACTGGTTGGCTGAACCGCGCGCTAGTCGGCGCTAATATCCCTACTAGTGATACTTTGAACGCTGTCTCGATTACCAACTCTACTCATGAGCTGCTTGAAGGTGAGTACTCAGTTACTACTTTTAACAATATTTCAACTTTAGTCAATAACACTGACTACCAGCATTTAAATAAGTTAGCAGCTTTCTATAATACAAGCTCAGCGAAAGATACTGCTTATCTAAAACAGGTAAGAGAGCTGGGTTTAAACACTTTTAAAGATATAGAACTACTTAAAAATATTGATCAAAACAACTTCGATTCTAGCGTTAATTATCCTAATAGCACTTTAGGCAAACAACTTAAAACCGCAGCAGCTTTAATTAAAAATTCAAATGTAAAAGCGCTAGCACTAGATAAAGGTGGTTTTGATACGCATAACAACCAACGTGGCGGTCATGATAACAATCTTCAGCAGCTATCTGAAGCGCTAAGTGCTTTTTATGACGATATAAAAGATGAAAGCAAAGAAATAAACTTACTAGTTATGAGCGAATTCGGGCGCACTATGAAAGAAAATGATTCTCGTGGCACTGATCATGGTAAGGGTAATACTTGGTTTGTTTTAGGTAATAAAGTTAAAGGTGGGGTTTATGGTGACTGGCCTGGTTTGCAAAGTCAGCAATTACTAAACGAGCGTTACCTAGACTATAGTATAGATTTAGTCGATATCGTAGCTGAGCTAGTCGAGCATCACTTTATGCTTGATCCTCAGCAAGTTTTTCAAAATATTAGTTCAAGCAAAATAGGTTTTACAGCATGAAATATATAAACAAATTAATTTTAAGTGCTACTTTAGTTAGCTCAATCACTTTTCCAAGTGCTCTTAAAGCTGAAATACTCAGCCCACAACTTAGAAATTTAGTTGAAAGAACTAGCTTTGGTGCCAGTTATAGTGATCTTAAAAAAGCCCAGCAGCTTGGTTATAACAAATATTTAAAATACCAGCTTAATCCTAAAAAAATCAGTAATAAAAAAATCAAGAAAAGTGCTGCTGATAAAGAAACTAGTCTCAAGCCTGTTTCAGCCGACCAAAAATCATGGCAAGCTAACTTAGATAACTGGTCAATTGCTCAGATGGCTTATAGTGACAGACAACTAAATGAGCTGATGACCTGGTTTTGGGATAATCACTTTAATACAAACCTAAAAAAGACTGTCCGTTATACCTATAGTCATGATTGTAGGTTAAATGTTCGCGAAGATAATATTATTAAAATCGTGCCTAATGTTGATCGCAATAATTTTGATTTAATAGCTAACGCCTTTGATTTTGATATTATGAATAGTAAAAGTTACAATGCAGTCAGAGTAACGATGGCAGTCTCACCTAAGATTAAAAGTGCTGGCATAGCCTTTAGAGTTAGAGATGATATCAAACCTGAAAAACTTAAATATGATGGACGTTACTGGCTTAAAGCTAAGGGCTATATTAAAAAACTTAATTTAATTAAAGACAATCAATACCACACATACACCATACCTATGGATGGCAAACGCTGGCGCAATGAGCTATATCAGATGGGTATTCGTTTTAATCTAAATAAAAAAATCAAACGTAGCGATAAAAACAGAAATAATGAACTGGTAAAAGTGTCTAGCTTCAAATTGGTTTCAAACAAAAAACCTACTGTAGACTTTATAGTTAAAAATCTAAAATCTGAATATACAGAAAATAGGTTCTTTAGAAAACAGGCACTTGGTAATTTTGCTGATTTACTAGAATACAGTGCTAAAAGCCAAAGTATGTTAATTTACCTGGATAATTACGCTAGCAAAAAAGAAGATCCTAATGAAAACTACGCGCGTGAACTACTCGAGCTGCATACCTTAGGTGAAGATGCTGGTTACACCCAAAAAGACGTTGAAAACACCTCGAAAATTTTTAGTGGCTGGACTATCAGAAATAACAAATTTTATTTCAATCCAGAGCAGCATAATAACGAATCAGTCAAACTTAGCTTTATCAATCAAGCCTACGATAATCAGGATGTCAAAACGGGTGAAAGATATTTAACTGATTTAGCGCAGCATCCGCGTACAGCTGAATATATTTGCCAAAAATTAATCGAGCTTTTTGTGAGTGACGAGCAGCGTTCTAGAAATGATCGCTTGGTAGTAGCTTGCAAAAATACCTTCTTAGATAACAAAAACTCCAAACGTCAGTTAGCTAAAACCATCGAAACTATTTTAAAGAGTGATGAATTTAAAAATAGCTCTAATGAGAAGATTCAAACACCTTTAGAATATGCGATCGATAAAACCAGAAAATTCAATATGAAAAAACAAGTAAAATCCATTAAGAATTTTGCTAATAAAAATAATTATCGTCTTTTTAAGATGCCCGTACCGACTGGCTATAAAGAAGAAGGTAAAAACTGGTTGAGTTCTAGCACTCAGCTCATCGCAAGGATAGATTTTAACCGTCAACTTATTAATAATGCAGAAAACTTAGCATACTACACACAAATTCTAGAAAAAGAAACAGATGGTAGCGCTAAAGATGTATTAGATTTTAGTATCGAATATTTTATAGCTGCTGAGCTACCTGAAAATACTTATAAAGTTTTACTTGAGACTTTAGAGCCTGATGGTTTTGTAATAGTTGGGCGCCAGCCGCAGATTAAAAATATGTTAAAGCTGCTATTAGATACTCCAGAAGCTCATTTACATTAGATCTAAGTTTAGTTTAAGTCTTAGTTAGTAGGGGGTTGATAATTCAGTAAGTTAAGCCAGTTTATAAATTTTTTAGAGATCTGAGATTAAATCTAACTGAAATTGCATAAATCTAACTATTATTTAGAAATTAAGCTTACCAACAAATTTTATTAAGTGTGCTTTTCCTAATTTACATGCTTAATAATCCACAAGACCTCAAATTTTTATGAGGGGTTTTTCATAGTCTAAAAGGCTTGCTATTGGTTTAGTAAGCCTTTTTATTATTTAGCGAAGCAGGAAATTTTAGGCTGTAGGCTGTTAGTTTTATACTAAGTTCAAGCTATTTATTAATTATTATAAAAAAGCTTAGCAACTTTCATAAGAAAATTCTGACATTTTTTATAAAAAAACATAATTGCACAGCTAGCCATATTTATTTCACACTTATAAAAATTTTCTAAAAATAAGCTAAATTTATAAGATTTTTATAGTTTAGCGGCAAATCTAGAAATTTTTTCTAAATTTTACTTAAAATTATAATATTTTTCTAAATTTAATCAAAGCAAGTTTTAAAGTTTACTCATAAACTATTAAACATCTCTCAGTGCAAACCTTAGCTCAAGTGGAGTTTCGAGTTGGTAATTTCTAAAGTCAAAATTTTCGATTATTGTTCGAATACGGTTTTCAATAAATACATTATCAGGAATAGACTTTATACGCGCATTTTCTAATTGGTCTGCTTCGTCTAAAGCAATTTTAACTAGCACTTTATCTGTAAAATCCAAATCCAAATTAGATTTTATGTCCTTGATTAAAGCATTTTTACATCTTCTAAGTTTCAACTCGGCTTTAGAGATCTTAGTTCTAGTAACTCCGCGCCTAGCATTTTTCTCCTTATTATACAGATCAACTAAAACACTTTTATTCGTTTGATTAAAGCCTCTACTAAAGATGAATCTAGCTACCATATGTATCGGTTCATCATAAGGTGGTCTAATAAACACTGTATTATAGATGACTCTATCGATCTCTGCGTTTGTTCTGCTATTTATGCTAGGTTTAATAAAATGAAAATCTTGCACTCTACCGTAACGATCAAGAGTAAAGTATATTTTAACTAAATATTTCCCCTTATCTAAGCCAAAGATTCTTTCAGGCTTCCAGTTATCATAAAGTAAGTCTTGAATTTCATTTAAATAAAGCTTTATATTACTATTTTGATCTGCACCATATAAATTTAGACTACTTACACTAACTGGGTTTTGATAAATATATGGATAGTTAAGCTGCACAGTGCGGCGGATCTGCGCGCTGCGAATAGAGGAGTTGTTACTCGGTTTTTTAGAACTGGCAGCAAAGAAAGAGTACTCTTTACCAGTAGCTACTGGAGTCGATAAAGAGTTACCAGCAGTATTATTACCTCGAGCAGTACGCAACAAACTATGCGATGCATTATTAGACTGCTTAATGCGCGTAGATTTATTATAAAGGCGCCTATTTTTATAATAGTTATGGTCACTAAAATGCTGAGTCTTTAAAGGTTTATATTTATCCTTTACTGGTAAATCTTGCCTAGCTTGTTTAACGTTGCGAACTAAAGGGCTTAGATCAGCACTTTTAACAGGCACGCAAAGGCTCAAGGCGCATAGACTAAGTAGGCATGATAAATTTAGTAACTTGACTAACATCTTGGTTTTACTATAAATAGAGTATACCCAATTAAATCTCCTTAAAGGACAAAATAATAGTCTAAATTAACTAATTTAATAAACTAAAGAAAATGAAGGCTAATCTTAAGCCTCGATAAAACTCATAACTTAAGCATAGCGATGATTCCATTTTAACTAAAAAGTCTAGTGAAAAAGAGCTTATTTAATTTCTGCTAGGAAATGTACCATATAATGCAATACAATAAGTTATTACAGTATATGGCATCATATTGTCATGTGCCTGACCAGCACCAGTTTTAGAGATTGCTTCATTCTTTAATAAAATATCATCGCCTTTAGCTCTATAGATTCCAGTACCTGCTGCTAGCTGGTTAGACTCAGCAACTTTGCGGGTCGCGCGTCCTTTTTTAGCGACGAGCTTATGACTATGACTAGGTATCTGCTGAACACTTAAAACCACTGATTCTTGACCACCTCTAGCGCCTATTCTTCGAGAGCTTAAACCAGGACCTTGCCCCTTACCTATAATAGTACGTCCTCTTAAATCAGGCAAAGCAAATGTTGTTCTACCATCACCACCATACATAGTACCTATTAAAGAAAACAAGGCAGTGTTTGAACTTATAGGCAATAGCTGCCCGTCTGTAGCTGCCCAGCCACGCGGGCAGAAATTCATACCGAAAGCTTGTATTTCCCCTATAAACGGATCAATCGCCATAATTGGCTTAGTGAAAACCTGAGTGAAGCTAGCTAAGCCAGCGATTAAGGTCGTAATTATTAGTTTTTTCATATTTTTAAAGTCCTTATAGTTACTTAACTTGAAATTGTACCTACTTCTGATAATATTCATTAATCACAATCAGCTATATTAGAAAATATACTTTGTAAATCTAATACAGCACCTTCTATGACATTTACATTTTTTATACTATCAACCGTAGTACCGTACTGTTTTAAAACTAAAGTATAGCTACCTGCTGGCACATGGCTAAATGTCACTAGATCATTTTCATCTAAATAAGCTATTTGATTGGTGCCACTAAGGTCTACTGTGAAGCTATCTCTATCTAAATTCGGGCACAGTGCACTAAGATCAGCCTTTATTTGTCCGCCTGTAAAACCAGGCACGCCAGCTGGTCCTTGAGCTCCGGGATCTCCCTTCTCACCTTTAGGTCCCTGAGGTCCAGTCGCTCCTTGCGGTCCTGGCGCGCCGGGTGAGCCTTGCGCTCCCTGCGGTCCAGCTGGTCCTATAGCCCCCTGAGGTCCAGCTGCTCCCTGAGGTCCTGTAGGTCCAGGTAAACCCGGTGGACCTGGAATTCCTTGCGCACCAGTTGAACCTGAAGGTCCTACCGGACCAGTTTCTCCTTTTGGACCTGGTACGCCAGTTTCTCCTTGAAGGCCAGTATCACCATCTTTACCCGGATCACCAGGCACTCCCTTAATACCATCAACTAAAGCATCGCCTAGCCCCAGCGGTATACTAGGAACGCTGGCACTGCTGGTATCACCGCGCAGGTTATCTAAGACAACAATTAAAAATCTTTCAGTTAAAGCTCTTTTCTCACTTGTAACTACTAAAGTTCCTTTAGTATCCCGCTGAACAGTTGGCATAGTAACGCGCGCCACTTTTCTACTGGAGTTAACTCTAGCTGGCAAATCTATACATTCAACCTGATTAGTACTAGTATCGACCAGCTCTAAACAGGCAGAGAAGTTACCTAGTTTTTTACCAGAGATTCTTAACTCAGAGTTTTCGGGAATAACGTGACTTTCTAGATTTCTGACTTTTGCATTTGCAGCAGAAAAGCTAATAAATAGTGAGCTCACTACCAACATAAAACCTTTTTTATACATATTAGTTCAAATTATAGCAATATTATTAACTAAGTATTAAATCTATAAATAGTTTTAAATTTTCATAATTATATTAATTGACATACATGCTAGTGTATTATGTTAAATCGTGAACACGAATTACAATTCTAAAAATACGGCTTTCACTCCCCTACGGGCATTATTCGAGCAGTCGCCCAGCGTGAACCCATTTAAAGTTAGTAAAAAAGACTTTCATGAACAAAAAAATTTATTTGATGCACTTGATATGAGGACTTTAAGTCAAGGTACTAACCGTATTGTCGTAGCAGCACCTAAAACAGGTCTCACTTCTAACCTCAAATCAGAAATTCATCTAAAGCAAGCTTCAAGTAAGCCCCCAACTCTAAATGTAACTTCAGCCGAAAATAGAAATGAATTAACAAAACTAAGTCAAAGTAAAGTGCCGGACTACGTTTATAAGGTAAATAAAGTAACCATACCAGCTAAAAAAATTGATAATGCAGTAAAAAAGCTAGACTTAGTTCAGGAAATTTATAGTACTTTAAGAGATATCGGTAAAAACTATGGCATTAATATACCAGAATTTCAGGTAGATTTAATTCAGGATCAAAAAGGTAACTATAGAATCGCTTATCTCGAACCTGATATTATGCCATTTCTTCAAAACACACAAAGTCAGGACTTAGCCTATGAAAATATGGATACTAAAAGTGCTAAGGAAATTCTTAATAGTGAAAAGTTTGCTCTTGCCTTAACCAATGTTCTAAATTTTTCTGACAAGGTATATGAAGAGCTGAATTACCCGCCAGATATCTGGGGTAGCCAGAATATTATAGGAGTAGGCGCTGATAATACTACCGAAAAAGAACTTTATAGTAGTGTAGGGATTGAAAACTTTCATACTGATGGAAATGGCGCGGCAAGCATTATCGGTAATACCAGTTTAGTAAAAATGAATAGCACGGGGCATTTATTTAATCAAAGAAAAGACTTTCAGTTAATAATAAATCGAGTTGAAAAGTGCTTGAAAAACTTGCTTGCTACTGGTAAGCTCAGCGAAACTCCTGATGATAAAACATTATTTTTCGCAGCTAAAACCCTGACAGCTTTAAAAAAGCTAGGCTTTAACAGTAATTAACTCAAAACAATAAATTAAAATTTAAAGCGTATTGAGCGTGTTTTCAATACTTTCATTATCAGCAAGAGCAATATGAAGAAATGTTTCCTAAATTTAAAGTTAAGCCGCAAGCAAAAACAGATTACACTTTAGGTAGCTAGTTTATAAGCTCATCTTCTAGCTCACGATCACTTAAAGCTAATTTAGTTATATTTTTGTTCACTGGTTGTATCTACTATAATATATTATAAAGGCTTTAAAGAAAAAATATAGTCAATAGAGAAAAGCCCATCTTATGCTTTTAATATAATAAACTAGTATGTATAAAAAATATAGTTCACGATTTTATAAATCTACTCGCAGGTACAGAGAAGATAATACTGATATTCCAAATAAAGTTTCACAGCAACCAGAAATTATCATATTTAGCGAAGATAGTATAAGTTTCCCTAGTTATTTTCAATGCTTTATTAAGGAACATCGTTTACATAAGATTATCTTTAAAGATTCATCTAGTAGTCCGAGTTCAATTTTAAAATCAGCCGATAAAGAATATGAAAGCTATTTAAAAAATTTTATGATAAAGTACCCGCATTTGACTTTAGCAGAAGTTACAGATGAATTTGCTAAAGAATTACCATATATATTTTGTGTTTTTGATCGTGATCGTCACGCAGACTATAAAAAAACTATCAAGTTATATCAAGAGTTATGCGAATTCAAACCAGTTTTCAAAGATAAAATCAAACTCTTCACTTCAGATCCATGTTTTGAATTTTGGCTAATATTACATTTCCAATATACCTCAGCCAGTTATGAGCACTTTACTGGCTCAAAATCCATAGCAGATAAAACTATCAGTGAGCTTAATCAGGTTTTAAAGCAGGCTAATTTCAGATTAAGATATAGCAAGGACTCCAGTAATCTGCAAAGTCTCTATCAGCTTACTAAACATAGGTTAGGAGAAGCGATCAAAAATGCCAAAAAGCTTGAAAAAGAAAACCAGTTAGATCAAAAAACTTCACCGCGTACTGATTTATATAAGCTATACGAATTTATAATTAATAAGTATCATTTAAAAATTAATTGATGCGTTTCGCTATATATTTACTTAAGTGAAAACTCACCCAGTTCTCTTTCTAACAGAGTTTAACTATGTAACCATAGACGCAATCAAAATAATACACAAGGAAGCCACATTATGTATTACAATAAAATATTATGTTAAATAGATCAGGTGGATTAAACCCTTTTAATAATAATCAGCCCAGCACTAATTTTATGGCTAAGCTTGAAAATACTAAAGATGTGTATCCACTAATAACTGAAAATAGAGCTAATAATATTCACTTACTAGCTATCGCACAAAAAAAAATTAATGAACTGATACCAGCAGAATCAAGAAAAGATAAAAGTAGTATTAATGAAATCTTTTATAAAATGTCTAGTGGTTCAGTAGCGCTCAACGATAAACAAATCAAAGCTATTGCTTTTGAATATCTAGAACTTAAAGCACAGCTAGATCTTTCGTTTAAAAACAATAATAATCTTATCGAACTAAAAGATGGCAAAAAAATAAACCGCATGGACCCTGAAGCTGATTACGAGTTTTTAAAGTGGTATAAAGATAAACCTGAAACCGAGAAGCAAGCTATCGCAGGTGAAATACTTAAGATAGAGCAGGCTTTATGCGCTGATAAAAAAAGTATTGATAGAGTATCCAAAAATCTAGAGCTAGCCGAAGCCTTAACTCCTAAAGGTTACTTTAAAAATCTCCAACAAGAAGTTGAAAATAATATCAATAGTACCAGAAGAAGCTTAGGTAAATTAATCGGGCGCAAACCAGTCATACTACCACCACCTAAATTTAACTTAAGCACACCAGAAAACTATAAAAAAATTTCTGGAAAATTTCCTAATTTAGATCCACTTGCGATCCCCGAAGTTATTAGAAACTTTTTTCATTTAGATACTAGTTTTTCACCAGAGGCTGAAGCTATTTATCTAAAAGCTATTGATAGTGATCTTGAGATTAATCTAAAAGAAGATGATAGCTTATATGTCTATGATCAAAAAATCGAAGATCTAAATGAGATTTTCAGCTACGCTAGTGAAACCGAGCACTATCCAGCAACTAGCTTGAAGCTTAAACAAAACAAACTAAAGCTGCTTAGTGAAATGGATAGCTTGCATAAGCACTTAGAAAACACTTATGGCAGTAATCTTGAAAAAGGCTTAGATTTATTAGATAAATTGCCTAAACTAATTTCCAGCGAGCAGATCGCGCAGAGGCTTAAAACTATTTACAATGAAAACCTAATTCCTACTACCCTAAAGCCTACTTTAAAAGAAATGCTAATTAAAAATAGCCAGATTCTAGTCGATTTACATCTTAAGCACAGTAACGTTATTCCTAAAGCTAAGCATATTAAAGTGATTAAAGATATTTTAAGTTTAGATAATCAAGTGGATATTTTGGAAGATATTTACTTTGCTGATAGCAAATATAGCGCAAACCTCAGAGCTAAGCTAAAAGAATACGGTATGAATTCGTTTAATAAGACTGACCTTCATAATCTAATCTTAGAAGGTAATAAACTTAAACCTAAATATTTAGAAGGTAGAAAAGATACAGATATAGCTGAGTATCAAAGAATTAAAAAGTTAGTCTCGACTAGTGAGAAATTACAAATTATCGCCCAAACAGCTTTAATCGATAATTTAAGTGTTATAGAATCTCGTTTAACTGAATCAAATAACCCTAGCCTCAGGAATTACACTTATTTTAGACCTGAAAAGAATTTCATGATTAAAATGCTAAGTTACTAATATCAATTTACAATATACATAAAATTATAAATTCTGCTAACTAAAAGGTAGTAAAGATCTTTAATTTAAGTTACTTAGGCTTGCTTACTTTTCTTAAACAAATTAAAAAACCACTTAAAAGTATTAATAAGTTTAGTATAAATAATATTTTTCTGAATTAAACTTAGTATCAAAACAGCCAGTATAATATCTACTAAACCTTGAACCAGACTTAGATTTATAAAACTATAAACTTCAAACTTTTTACTAACAATCATATAGATAGCACCGATAGCATGCAAAGCTAAAAAAGCACTTAGCTGCCTGTAGTTTATATCCTTAAAGCCATCTGGACTACGATACATAAAAGCCAGCCAGGTAAATGGTATTAAAGCGATTAAAAAACCAAAAGTATTAATGTGAATATATTCAAATCCACCACCATAAGCAAAAAGTGGCAGACCAACTAAACCTAAAACTAAGTAAAGAGTCGAGCCGATCATAGCATAATTATAGTCACCAAACTGGCTTAGTAAAAAAGCAACTAAAAAAAGTGGTGAATAATTTATAAAAGGCAGATTTATCTCGACTAAACCAGCCAAACTAAGCATACTAAAAACAAATAATGAGTGGATTATTATTAGCAATTCATTTATAAGCTTAAAGCAAGTTTACAAATATTACCAGCAGTTAAGCCATAATGCTCAAGTAACTGTTCAGCTTTACCTGATTGACCGAAAACATCATTAATACCTAGTCTTTTAAACTTGACAGATTGGTTTAGGTCTTCAAGTAAGACACTTGCTACCGCATCACCTAATCCACCATGGATATTATGCTCTTCGCAAGTCAAAACCTTACCAGTTTTACTAGCACTTTTAACAATAGCTTCTTTATCTATTGGTTTAATCGATGCCATATTAATTACTTCAGCTTCTAGACCATGCTCAGCTTTTAAAGTTTCAGCAGCCTCAAGTGCCATCGAGACCATAATACCGCAAGCGATAATGGTTAAATCTTGACCTGAACGTGAAACATGAGCTTTACCAAATTCAAAACTATAATCTTTTTCATCATATAAAACTGGCACTGCTGAGCGTCCCAACCTCACATAAACTGGTTCTTTATGCTGAGCCACATAACGAATAATAGCAGCTGTTTCAGTAGCATCAGCTGGCACCACCACGTTCATGTGTGGAATAACGCGCATAATAGCTATGTCTTCGACAATCTGGTGACTAGCACCATCTTCACCGACAGTAATACCTGAGTGAGTAGCACAAATTTTAACATTGAGGTGATTATGCACCACAGAGTTGCGTACCTGCTCCCAGGCACGGCCTGTAGCAAACATAGCAAAGCTACTTGCAAATGGTATCTTACCTGCGCGCGCTAAACCAGCAGCAGTCGCAATCATGTTCGCTTCAGCGATACCCATATTTAAAAATCTTTCAGGAAATTCTTTAGCAAAGAACTTAGTCTGAGTACTACCAGATAAATCGGCATCTAAAACCACAATATCCTGATTGTCTTTAGCGATGCTAGCTAAAGTCTTACCGTAAGCTACGCGCGTAGCGATTTTATCAGAACTAGATGTAACTATTGCTCCCATTAGATTAAATTTCCTTTTATTTCTTCAACTGCCTTAGCTAAATCCTCATCTTTAGGCGCAACACCATGCCAGCTAACCTGATCTTCCATAAAGCTAACTCCCTTACCTTTAATGGTATTTGCGATAATCACACTCGGTTGTTCGTTAGTTTTATCTTCAGCAATTTTCGTTAAAGTTTCATGTAATTCAGTTAGGTTATGACCATCAACCTCATAAACATTCCAGTTGAAAGCTTTAAACTTAGCGTCTAAAGGATCTAAAGCCATAGTACTTTCAGTTTTACCATCTAACTGAATGCGGTTGCGATCGACGATCGCAGTTAAATTAGCAACTTTATAGTGCGCGCATGCCATGATCGCTTCCCAGTTTTGACCTTCCTGAAGTTCACCATCACTTAATATGGCAAAAGTTTTTTGGGCTGTGCCATTTAATTTAGCAGCAAGCGCCATACCTAAAGCATTAGATAAGCCATGACCAAGTGAACCAGTTGACATCTCGACACCTGGCACGCGGCAACGATCGATATGTCCCTGAAATTTAGAGCCAAGTTGTCTAAAAGTATGTGTATCTTCAAGATTATAAAAACCAGCTAGTGCAAGCACACTATAAACCGCAGCAGAAGCATGACCTTTAGAAACCACTAAATAGTCACGGTCAGCTAGTTCAGGGTTTTTAGGATCATATTTAAGATGCTCAGCAAAATATAAAACAGCTAGCATATCAGCAACAGATAAAGAACCACCAGGGTGACCTGATTTAGCTGCATGTATCATCTGCAAACTATTGATTCTGATTTGCGCTGCTAAATGTTTAATTTGATCCAAATTTAAGGCAGTGTTTAGCATGAGTATAAAATTTTAACAGGTTTTAGTTAAGAAAATCCCGAAGATCTTTGATATCTTTAGCGTAAAATCTTAACTTGCGTAAGGCTTTAGCCTCAAGCTTTTTAACCTGGGCTTTAGGCAGGTCTAGAATTTCAGATAATTCCTCATTAGAGTAAGTGCGCTCTTCTTTTAAACCATATTTTAAAAACAAGATATTTTGTTCAGTTTCACTAAGCTCTTCAATAATAGTTTTTAGCTCTGCTCTCAGTGAAGCATTGCTAGCATACTGATCTGGAGCCTTAAAAGCATTATTAGAAGCAATAAAATCTGAAATATCTACACCATCATCACCTTTAATCTTAGTAGACATCGAAATAGTCTTTAAGTGCAGATTCTCAATTTCTTCCAGCTTTTCCATGGTAATGTCCATGTAATCAGCTACTTCGTACTGCGTAGGTTGACGGTTTAGTTGTTGTCTTAAAGCTAGTTTAGCTTTATTAAGTTTACTAGCGTACTCAATCATATGTACCGGGATACGAATCGTACGTGATTTATCTGCTATCGAGCGACTGATCGCCTGACGAATCCACCAGGTAGCAAAAGTGCTAAAACGGTAACCTTTTTTATAATCAAACTTACCAGCAGCCTTCATCAAACCTAAATTACCTTCTTGAATTAAGTCAAGCAGCTGATTAGGGTTACGTGCGTAGCGCTTAGCGATACTAACAACTAATCTTAAATTAGCTTGTACTAGTTGTCTTTGGGCTTTTTCGGCGCTAGTCGGGTCGCCGTTCTGGATAATACGTGCGATTTCAATTTCTTTTTTCGCATCAATAGTCGGTATTTTACCGATTTCTTTTAAATAAAGATGAACACTATCATTAATAAGAGTTTCGCGCTTAGCCTTTTTAGGAGCTTTTTTAGCAGGAGCACTTGGTTTTGCCTCGTCTTCTTCTAGCTCGGCTTCAAACTCTTGGGTTTCAATTATTTCTTGAGAGCTGGGTTCTGAATTTACGATGAGCTTAATTCCTTTTAAAATGTTCCCTTTTTATTAATATATCAAACAATAGTAGCAAAAATTTCAGCTGCTTGTTTGATCTCGTCAGTGGAGTTAAAACGCGACACACTTAAACGCACTGCCCGGGTGGCAATATCCTCAGCTATACCACAGGCTCTAAGTACATAAGAACTTTCGATAGATGCTTCTTGAAAGCGTTTCTGAGTGGTGCAGGCTGAACCTGAACTAGCGCAAATCCCCTTCAAATCTAGCTGTAAAACCATTTGTTCACTTAAAAATTTAGAACCTTTAAAAGCCACATTTAAATTACCTGGCACTCTTTTAGAAAAGTCCTGCGCTCCATTTAAAACAAAACCCGGTAGTTTGCTTAGAGCCTGGTAGAGATCAAGCCACATAGCTTTTACTTTCTCGCGCTCAGCCTGATCCGCATTAAGCTTCATCGCTTCAATAAATGCAGTTACTCCATTAGTATTTTCAGTACCTGCTCGATGATAATTTTCTTGCCCGCCACCAAAGATTAAAGAATTTTTAGTTAGTAGCTGCTTTTTAGCCTTATTTATATAGAGCATACCGACCCCCTTAGGTCCGTGTATCTTATGTGCTGACGCACATATAAAGTCTAGCTTCATGTCTTGAACATCTATCGGTACCTTAGTTAGGGTTTGCACGCAATCACTATGGAAAGCTACATTTTCATATTTAGAGCAGATCTCACCAATAGCCTGTAGATCCTGAATGGTACCAATCTCACTATTGCCATGCATAATCGAAACTAAGATCTTACGTTCAGGATTTGCCTTTATGGTCTCTTCTAGCTCATCTAAAGATATAAAGCCCTCAGAATCCAGATTTAACCATTTAATAAGCTTACGGCTTTGCTTAGCAGCCTCTATGACACTTGAGTGTTCACTCGGACTGGTTATGATCAGATCAAAATTACAAATATTAAAAACAGTGTTATTAGCTTCGGTGGCAGAACTTAAAAACACCACCTCAGCTGCTGAGCTAGCATTAATAAACTCAGCGACAAACTCGCGCGCCGCATTAAGTTTGGCGCGCGCCTGACGTCCTATCGTGTGGATGCTACTAGGGTTACCATAATCCTGTTTTAAGCTTTCACAAAGTAAATCTATAACTTCAGGAGCTGTAGCTGTGGTCGCGGCGTTATCCAGGTAAATTTTATTCATTAAGTATAATTATATCTTTACTTAAAACTAAAGTTATATTTTTTTAAGATAAAAACTTTACTGGATATTTAATAGTGATTGTTTGTTATCAGCCTATT
This sequence comes from uncultured Gammaproteobacteria bacterium, assembly GCA_964438425.1. GTDB lineage: Bacteria > Cyanobacteriota > Vampirovibrionia > LMEP-6097 > LMEP-6097 > CAYTKM01. Next base: position 704,608 of record CAYTKM010000001.1, on the reverse strand, counting down.
TTACCTAATCTCAGTTTATCTATTTTAAGTTTGGTGTGCTTGCTTGTAAGCGGTGTGTTTTTTTAAACTAAATTTATACATTAAGCTCTGATTTAAAATTATTTTCTAAATTAAGGCTGAAATTAGAATTGTTTTTATAGGTAATCACAAAACTTAGAATTATTTTCTAAATCGGAGTCGAAATTAGAATTACTTTACAGATAATCATAAAATTTAGAATTATATTATAAAACGGAGCCGAAATTAGAATTATTTTATAGATAATCACAAAACTTATAATTACTTTCTATATCAGAGCTAAATTTAGAATTATTTTATAGATAATCACAAAACTTATAATTACTTTCTAAACCTGAACCAAAATTAGAATTATTTTATAGATAATCATAAAATTTAGAATTATTTTCTAAATTAAGGCTGAAATTAGAATTATTTTACAGATAATCACAAAACTTAGAATTATTTTCTAAATATGAGCTAAAATTAGAATCATTTTACAGATAGTCATAAAACTTAGAATTATTTTCTAAATATGAACTGAGATTAGAATTTCATAAAAATGTGTAATAAATATAATTAGCTTTAACTAAGCTAGGTCGGTGCTTGGATTAATCTTGTTTAAAAAAACTAACTTTTTAATTTCTTATTAGGAAATACAAATAGTAGTATTGCAGCGACAAGTAACAAAATACAGCCGATACATAGCTGTAAGAACTATCTCTAAAACCTAAACCGTAGCTTTAGATATCTCTATAATATTATTACGTGCACTTTCTGCTGTATTAACTTTACTTTTTTTAAAATCAGCAACTACTTCAGCTAGTGGTTTATTCACTTTAGCTTTCATTTCTTTAGTCATAGGCTTTACATTAGTATAATAACTATTGGTATCAGTAACTGCTTTGTTATCAGTTTGTGCCAGGTAAGCCTCAGCGCCACTTGGAATAGTGCGTTCAGTTTCACCCTTTTTAATGACATTTCTTCTACCAGTATTTTTTAATTCTCTGTGTACTGTATGTTCTAGATTCCTACCTAAAGTTGTTAAATTCATATTTAAGCATTATCCACCATTAACCAAAACATAACTGTTTGTTTTAGATTACTTTAATATTTAAGACAGATATGTATATAAATATTATTTCTATAGCTAGGTTTAGTTTATATTAACAAACCTAAAATTTATCTATTAACTAAATTAGTTAAATAAGCTCTTACGCTATTAATATATTGCTCGCGCTCACGTTTGAATCCTGGATAAAATATACCTTCAAAAGCATTCATAATAATCTGGTTCATAGTTGATTTATCTAAATCAAAAGTTTCTTGTAGCAATAAAAGTTCATAAGTAAGTGAAGTGCTACTTACAGTGCGATTATCCGTACAGATAGCAATACGCTGACCATCATCAATCATTTTTTTAACAGTATGTCTTTTTGGATCATTCTCAAGTTCAGGCATGGTCTGCAAATTAGATGTAATGTTAACTTCAATGGCGATTTGGTTAGCTTTAATATATTTAATCAGCTCATCATTATTAGCATAGCTATAGGCATCGCTATATAAGTGGAAACCATGACCAATTCTAGTAGCTTTTAAAAGCCTGATCGCATCTTCGATGCTTTTCGGTCCATCAGCCTCGCCAGCATGAATAGTTCTAGCCAAATTTTCCATACCAGGTAATTCAAAAGCAGCCTGATGAGCTCTGCAAGGGAAACCCTTTTCAGGACCAGCTAAATCAACACCCACAATAGGCAAGAAGCTATTAGTTTTGATAGCAGCTATTTCTTGCATGTACTTAATAACCTGCTTTTCAGGCCAGTGCCTCATCGCACAAATAATATGACCATAAGTAAATTCTGGCTCGTCAGCTCGTTTACTAAGGTTAATTTCGAACTTTGCTTTCTCTAAACCCTTATCGATAGCATTAATAATCATGATATTAGTGGCTTTAAATGAAGACACTTCTGGATTTTTAAATAATTCAGGACAATATCTAGGCTCTACATAATAAATACGCTCGCGGTAGCAGTCATGAGCAAACTCATAGGCTACTCTTTCCAAGCCCTCTAGGTCTGCTAGTGCCGCACAGATATAATCAAAGCCTTTAAGATACTCGACTAAATCAGCATACTGATCCTTAAAGACCGTTTCTTTTAAACCTTCAACAGTATATGAAGGTAACTTTACATTTAGCTTGCGCGCTAAATCAATTAAAGTTTCTAGCCTAACTGAGCCATCAAGATGTACATGAAGGTCAGCCTTAGGTAGAGTTGCAAGTTCACTGTTAGTATAGTTTTTAGGCATAAAATTTTAATGCTAACTTTAGCATATCATTCTATTTTAATTGACATAGCAGAGTTCTGCGTTAAATTCTTGTAAAATATTAAGTTTTAAGCTAGCACAAGTGCTTTTACACTAACGCTTAATTAATATAAGACTCTTGAGTTTACATAAAGCTAGGTTTATAATCAACATATAAATCTCAAAATATAATTTAAGCTCTGATTTAAAATGAGTAAAAGTTTTATTTTAAATTCTTATGACTCTTAGGTTCTTTAGATCAAATTTTGAACTTTTTTAGTTATCTTTAAACAACATATAAATTTTAAAATGTAGCATGTAAACTTAGCTTTAAATTTATAAAAAACGCCCCGGATTTTTAAAACCCGGGGCGCTAATTAAAACTAAGTATATACCTTAAACCTTAGTCTAGCTTAATATTTAAACAAAGATACAACTAGACTTAGCTAATAAAGTGAAAGTAAAGTATCTAAATTATTGAAGAGAACTAAGCTTTAGCTTCTTCTTTAACCTCTTCAGTGGTTTCATCTTCAGCTGCTACTGGCTTCTTTTCAACGTAAGACACTTTTGTTTCGTTAATTAATAAGTCTTTAGCCTTCTTAGTACTTAACTGAACATCAATTTCATAAGTAAAATCAGACTTATTAAGTGATTTATTATTTATGTTGCGCTGAGCTTCAACCCAAGCTTCATCAGTTTCAGCATCACTATGCTGGAAGTTTTCAGCTTTCATAATACCGTTCAGAAGTAAGGTATTAGCCAAACGTACTTTAGTCATTTCTTTCTCTTTAGTAGGGTCAGCACCTTGAGCCTGCATTAACTGCTTAATTTGCTCAACATCGATACCATACATCTGTGCCATTTTAGCGTACTCAACATCCATAGTCTTTTCAACTAAATCGTCTGGAATCTCAAACTTAGACTCCTCAGCTAATTTTTCAAAGATCGCATTTTCGGTTAAAGCTTTTTTATGATTTTCATATTCTTCTTTAATTTTTTCACTTAACTTAGCTTTTAAATCTTCTAAACTCTCTGCTTCAGGATTTTTATTTTTCTTAGCTAATTCATCATCTAATGCTGGTTTTTGAGCTTTAGAAATTTTATTAATTTTAATCTCAAACTTAGCTGGTTTATCTTGAAGATCTTCAGCGTGATATTCTTTCGGGAATCTAACTTCGATAGTTTTTTCAGCGCCTACTTTCAGACCTACTGTCTGCTCTAGAAAATCATCGATAAAACGACCAGGTTCAACAGCAACTTGGTAGCCTTCAGCTTTCATAGCTTCGCGCTCTTCCCAGTTAGGTTCTTCATCAGTACCTATGTTTACTGAACCTTTAAAGTCTAGTACGATTTCATCTCCCATAGCGATCTTTGCGCCTTCTTCAGCTTCTTCAAAGCTAGTTAAGTTCTTCTGGATATTTTCAAGTGCTTTTTCTAAAGCATCAGCTTCATCAAGTTCATCAATTTCAACTTCTACTTCAAGATTTTTATAATCACCAAGTTCAACTTCAGGGTACAAAGTTAACTTAGCTTCAATCGAAACAGCGGCTTCTGGAGTCGGCATTTCAAGCTTATCGATACTATCGATATCTACTACATCTAATTTTTCTTTTTTTATAGCTTCGTTAATAATACGAACAATATATTCTTGAGTTAAAGTCTGTGCTTTTACGTAATCTTCACCGACATAGTCTACAACCATACCGAATGGAGCTTTTCCTTGGCGGAAACCCGGGATATTCACTCTTTTACTAATATCTTTTGCGGCTTTTTTAAATCTTTCTTTAGCAAAGCCTTCTTCAGTTTCAATATTAACTGTTACGATATCGTCTTTTCTATCACTTACTGCAATTTTCATAATCAATATACCAATATAGCAATAAAGTAGGCTTTTTGATGGAAATGCATTTAAATTATTAAATAATCTTAAGTATTATTTAAATACCGGGGTAATTGTTTGTTATAATAGATGATTCGTTACGGAACTATAAATTATGGCAGTACCTAAGAAGAATCATTCACGTCAAAGACAAAACAAAAGAAGAGCTAACTGGAAAGGTTCACTTCCTAATATAATCGAGTGCACTAATTGTGGTGCCAAGCATTTAGCACATAATATCTGTTCAAGTTGTGGTTACTACAGCGGTAAGAAGTATGTTGAAGTGGCTAAAGACAACTCTCAGTAAAATACTTACATTAATTCTCTCAGTATTTTTTATAAATTCTATTGCATTTTTTCTTTTAAGGCTGCTTCCGGGCAGCCCTTTTGCGTCGGACAGACATTTAGCGCCCGAAATTATGGCGAATCTGGAACATAAATATGGTTTAGATCAACCAATTTTAATCCAATACTTTAATTACATTAAAAATATTATTCTACATGCTGACTTTGGTCCCAGTTTAAAATACACTAACCGTGGTGTCAGCGAAATCCTATTTGATGCCCTACCTATATCTATCACCTTAGGTGCGCTCGCTTTAACTATCGCTTTAATCTTAGGTATCAGCGCCGGTGTCTTTATGGCAACTAATCCTAAGCACCCCTTTACTAGGGTCTTAAGTATGTTTGCCAGTTCAGCAATATCTTTACCAAGTTTTGTATTTGCAGGTATCTTAATTAGTATCTTCGGCTTATGGTTAAATCTGCTGCCAGTAGCACTGTGGGAAGGGCCGCAGTATATTATTTTACCGAGCCTAACCTTAGCCATCGCACCGACAGCCTATATATTAAGATTAACTAACTCCGCGCTGACTAAAACTTTTAGCCAAACTTACATCCAAACCGCTATCATTAAAGGTAATTCGCGCTTAAATATTATTTTTAAGCATGCCTTTTATAACTGCCTAGTACCATTACTAGCTTTTATAGGTCCTTTAGTCGCACTTTTAATCACTGGTTCATTTGTAGTGGAATATATCTTTGCGCTGCCGGGTATGGGCAAATACTTCGTGACAGCTTTTATTAACCGGGATTACTTTTTAGTCTCTGGGGTAATCGTGATCTTTTCGACATTACTTGTTAGTATTAACTTACTTATCGAAACTATTAATCCGCTGCTAAATCCTAAGTTAAAAACAAACTAAAGTTATAGCAACTTAATCGCAAAGAACCGATTTAACCTGCGGCTCGATTCAATATTATCAAGTTTTTTATTCACTTTTCTTTCTGAGTGCCTTTGATTGATGCTAATTTCAAAAAAGCGCTTATAGTATTCCAAATCTAATTTAGTTAATCTGCAATCCGCATTTGAATCGTAAATTAACCTTTCACAAGAATAGTCACTTTGCTTTGAAGCTAATCTTTTAAACTTCTTGATAAACTTACTATAAGATTTAAAGTTCAAACGACCATTAGAATTCAACTTTAAAACCTGCAAATCTTTTTCAATTTTTTTAATGTCAGCAGCGAGTGAATCACAGCTCAAAACTTTTTGTAATTCTGAAGAGTTGCTTATCATTTTTAAATCTTTAATTTTCAAAACAACATCTATCAACTTATCAAAAGTCACTTGCTCAGTATCAGCAAGATTCAAAATTTTCTTAGCCGCTAATAAGCATTCATCTATATCATCTGGTTCATCTGGTTTCAGGTCCCCTAAATCAGGTCTAAATGGCCTGTTAAGAACTTTTATAATAAACTCTCCTGCAACAAATTCATTTAGTGTATTTGTCGCCTTGACTATAATTGAAAATTTCTCATCTTTATTAAAAATTCTTTTAGAATAAAGTGTACGACCTACTATATAAATATCATCATCGGCATTTTCCAGCGTAAAAGTAAAATCATTATTATTCTCCGTAGTTAGTAAATTAACATTACTTATTACGGTATCTTTTCTTAAGAAGGGATAGATTTCATTATATTCAAGAGTAAGAATATTATTTTCATCAGTAATATTCTTTAAAAGATTACTGATAACAGCTTGCAAACTATCTAATTCAGGATGTTCATCACCACTTGACCAAATATTAATATCAAATCCAGTAAAGTTAGCTACATCGAAAAAATTAGCTGCTGCGATTCCAGTAGCAGCACTATCATTGCTGGCACCAGGGTTTTTATCAGCATTGAAGTAAATATTAGTTAAAGTGACATTCGGATCCACATCATCAGCGAACTGGTCGTCGTCATCACCTTGTAACTCTGCTGAACAAAATGAATTACTAACAATGGAGTTACTTTCAATTTCATGTGCAAAGCAATTTACATTACCATTTGGCTTAGTGCTAGTAATTGCAGCATTAAAAACATAACAATTAGTTAAATTACTATTATTACCAACTTTATTACTAAAACCAGACACTATACCTGATGTGTTAGTCGTAATTATTAAATCTTCAACAAAGCTTTCATTTACATTAGATAAACTAATAACCGAAACAAAGCCAGCCACTCTATCTAAAGCGTCTGTATTTATAGTTATATTTTTAGCAAAACAACGATCAACATTACTTCCAGGCTCGAGAGAACCACCAAAACCACCGGATTTATTACTATGCAGGTCTAAATCAGCTTCTGTAATATAAGAATCCTCAATTAAACAGCCTTCACCATTCATGACTGCAACAAAACCACCAGAGGCATCAGATGAATCCAGATCTAAATTTTTAACATGACAGCCATCAACTATAATGTTGTTTTTAGTTTCATGTATAAAACCAGCAACAGATTCACCAGTAACTATGAGGTCTTCAACATAACAGTTAGTGACTTTAGTTTGATTCGGATGAGGGTTAATATTTGTAATGCTGCCAGCAAAACCACCAGCTTTATCATGAGCTACAATATTTGAATTTTTAATAGAACAGCTATTTACACTAGTACCGGTATGCACTCTTCCTATAACACCGCCGACACTTGTACTACTGGTTGAATTAGTAGTATTCATATTTAGATTGCTAATATTTACATTAGCTAATATTGAGTCTATTTGGGCTCTACCTATAGCCGCTCCTATTGACTGCGCCGTGTTATTAAAACTAACTATATTAATTTGATCAATAGTAGCTTCATCTAAAGTAGTTTCTTCCATTTCACCGATTAGTCCTCCAGCAGATTGGGAAACATTCAAAGTTATCTGGCTAAGATTTATGTTAAAAAACTGGCTTTGAGTTGCTACGCCAGCAAGTCCACCAGCCTTTAGATTTGTAGTGATAGTTGAATTAGTTAAAGTTATATTATCTATAGTAGTATCATCAATTAAACCACATAGAAGTGCATTTTCCATATCACCTGTAAAAGTTGAATTCTGAATGGTAATATTATCAAGGTCAGTTTCATCAATATCACCAGCAAGTATGCCAGATTGATCGTCAGCAGTTACACTCGCATTATCAAAAGTTAAGTTCATTACACTTGCATTTTGTAAAAAACTAAATAATCCCTGCTCATCAGAAGCATTTCTATTTATGTATAAATCAGATATGGTATGATTCGCACCATCAAAAGTACCTTCAAATCTATTTCCAGCAGTCCCGATCGGAATAAAGCCTGCTCCCCCGTTCCAAGTAGAAGACATAGAACAATCTATATCGCTTGTTAGCGCATAATTACCGTCCATATCAGCTATATTTTGCAATTCAGCGCAATTACTAATAGTATAGTTTGCAGCTAAGGATTTTAGATTACAAACACATACAAGTAAGATACAAATATTTATATTTAGAAGTATCCTTATGTACATCACGTTATAAACCTACCCAAATAATTTAAGCTTTACTTAAATGTTTATATACTAACTTGTAATTTTAATATAAAAGAAGAAATAATTTAACCAAGTAAAATTCGCAAGTTGAAGCTGCAAAGGAATAAGTTAAAAGTTTCAATCTTAAAAACTTAATAAATCTATAGTTTTAAAATTAAAAGCATGATTCTTTAAGTAGTTTCAGTTTAAAATTTAATAATGACTGAAACAGTTAAAACTCGCGTAGCACTTTTCCCTATTGATAAAAATCTTGATTTAACTAAAGAATACCAGATTATTGATCATGTAAATTTATCTGGTAGCAGTCCACGTGAAGTCGGTTTCATTCCAGTTACAGATATTTATAGCGCTAAAAGTAATGAACAAGATAAATTACATATTATTAAAGTGGCTCATTTAAAGCAAGGCGAAGTGCCTGATCCAACTCAATGTGAGTTTTTATTAAAACATAACATTCAAGCTTACACTTATGAGCTTTTACCCCAAGCCTTTTACGATGCAGCAGCGGGCAAGTTAATAGACGCCCGTGGTTATTTTTTGGTGAGTCCCAGGCAAGTTTAATTTTTACAGCTTAAGAGCTGGCATTAAACCTAGTGGTAAACCTGACTTGGGGATTATTGCGGTAGCTGAGCCATGCCTATGGGCAGGTACCTTCACCCAAAACTTATTTAAAGCAGCTTGCGTTACTCAAAACCAAGCCCTACAAGATCAGCTGGTTAGTGGTGTTGTCATCAACTCTGGTAATGCTAACTGCGCAACTGGCAGGCTTGGTGCCGAAAATGACCTAGAGCTCAGAAAGCTGGCAGCAAAGTTTGCAATCAGCCATACTAAAATTTCTAAAGATCATGATTCCATCCAATCTAGCATCAAGTCAGCAGAAGATAGTTTTTCGAATAACACCACGCACAAAACCAGTTCAGCTCCTAACACTTTTTTAAGTGCTAGCACTGGAGTAATCGGTAAACAACTCGATATGACAAAGATAGCGAAAGCTTTAGCTGAAGTAAAGACCAATGAAATGACATCTAGTGACAAATATACAACTTCAGGTAATGAGGTTAAAGTCGCGTGCGCGCCAGCAGATTTAGCGCGCGCTATTTTAACAACTGATACTGGAATTAAAGTTTATCAGGATAAAAACAAGCATATGCTTAGTTTTGCTAAAGGCTCTGGTATGATCGCGCCTAATATGGCAACTATGCTAGCTTTTATCTGCTGCGATTGTAATATTGAAGGTATAAAGTCTAATGCTGAGCTAACAGAAATATTAAAGAGCTCTGTCAATCAGAGTTTTAACCGTATCAGTGTCGATAGTGATACCAGTACCAATGATATGGTCTTACTTTTAAATACCGCAAGTGGTAAAAATATTTCTAAAAGTGAATTCAAGCAAATCTTAGATGAGCATTGTCTAAAACTAGCTAAAGATATTATTAAAGATGGTGAAGGAGCTACTAAGGTCATTCATTTAAAACTCGCTAAGCTTTTATCTGATGAAAATAAATTAAATGCACTTGCTAAAAACATTATTAACTCGCCGTTAGTTAAAACTGCCATTTTCGGTAATGATCCTAATTGGGGAAGACTTGCTATGGCTTTTGGTAAGGCTCATGAGTTATTTGATTCAGTGGATTTCACGGCAGAAAATCTAAGTATTAAGCTCTTAGACACAGAAATCTACACTAAAGGTAAGCCTAGTATAGATGGAGCAGAGCTAAATGAGCTTAGCAGACGCATGAAATCAGCAAATGAGATTTTAATCGAATTTAATTATGCAGATTTAGATAATTATTATGAATTTTGGGGAAATGATCTTAGTTACGATTACGTAAAAATTAATGCTGAATATACGACATAAAATTTTCTAGTAACTAAGTATGCTCATATATAATGCGCTTTTTATTAAATCTAGCAAGCTCCCATAAATTAAGATATTATATTTATGATTCTAGGCTAACTAAGTAACAACTAGCAATAAAGCTTACTTTAGTATAATATTAGAAAATAGAGTTAAATAACATGAAAAAAACACTTACTACCCTAGCTTTAGCTTTAACTATTAGTTTGACTAACACCCAACTATTAAAAGCTGAAGACAATATTTTTCAAAGCCGCCATACTGTGCATGTAACCGGCGAAGCCAAAATGAAAGTTAGTCCAGATATAGCTTATATTAATTACACTATCCAGACTGACGGTAAAACCGCAGAATCTGCTAGACGCATCAATGCCAGTGATAGTCGTAATATAACAGTCGCTTTAAAGAAGCTTGGACTAGCAGATAAGGACTTGCAACTGAAAAATTTTAGAATCAACGAAAAACGTGAATACGATAAAAAAAATAAGAAATACGTAAAAGTGGGCTATACAGCGACTAGAACCTTTGAAGCAAGTGTACGTCAGTTAGATAAAGTACCAGATTTTACAGCTAATATAGTTGCTAATGGCTCTAATAGACTAAATAATGTAAGCTACCAGCTCGAAAATAAAGAAGCAGTTAAACTTAAGTTAATCTCCAAAGCTAGTCGTGATGCCAAATTAAAAGCCGAAACTATAGTAGATAGTTTTGATGAGGTAGTTTTAGGAAAAGTGCTATATGTCTCTGAAAATTCAACTTTCAGCTATCCAAGTAACCGCTCTAAAGCATATGCTCGCACTAGCATGATGCTAGAATCAGCGCCAAGTACGCCAGGCACGCCAGAGGCTTACGCTAAAGGTGAAATTGAAGTTAAAACCACACTTGATTGTGTGTTTGCTATGCAATAAGCCATCATAAGATGTTTCTCAAGCTTGGTTTAGTAATTAAAAGCTTAAATTTTACTATATTTACTATCAGCAAGCCAAGTAGCGATGGTACCAGTACGGTTAGCACCATACTTTTTCAGGTTACTTGCTTTAATTAAAGCTAAAATCGGCTTAGTATCATAGCTATATCTAATATCCAAATGATTCGCATTTAGCTGAAACTGTTTTAAATAAAAATTGCATGATTGAGTATTAGTCATATTGTTGGTTGACATACCATAAGCCCGGCAGTTATAAGGTCTATGCTGATGCACAATACACATTTCAGCAACTAAAAACGGACATTTAAACTTTTCATCTTTAGGGTTGTGCATATATTTAGTTTTTTCGAGCGCTTCGACTATCGGCATCTTAAAACCGAACTTTTCTTGGTGACTTTCTTGGATCTCTTTAGCTGACTTTAAGCTTTCAGAGTAATCTATGTTATTTTCTTCTAAATACTTAACTAAGTAATCCATTTCACCTTCTGAGGTGGTCGGATAATCACGATGACAACAATCTGAGCACTTAAAGTAAAAACAAGTTTCTTTATAGATCATGTTACGATCTTCAAGCTCATGTTCTAGCTTGTTTATCTCTTCATACAGCCACTTATAGTCGTTAGTTAAATAAAATTGACTCAAATTATCGATCTTCAGACCTTTAATTTGGCGGCGCGTGTTTCTTTTATAAGTAAAGTGCTCGCGGTACTCAACTAAATATTTTTCAGCAGCTAAACGGTTTTGATCACGCTGATGGTAATAAGCTAGCAATCTAAATTGTTGGGCTTTTAGATTCTGATTTTCAAAATTAAAATTAGCTGGATCTTCAAGTAAAGTTACCATTTCAGCATAAAAGTCTTTTAACTGATGATTCAAAACAAATTCTGAAAAATATATATGAATTGCAGGCAAAAACTCCTTTAAACTATAAAAATTAAAAATTTCAGTGATTACACCATTAGTGTTTTCATAAAGCTTAGCGTAAAGTTCTATCAGCTCAAAAGCTATATGATCTAAAAACGATTCAAAGCGGTTAAAAAGACTAATTTGAGATCTTTTAATAGTTTTACCTTGCATAATAAAGCTAATGATCTGCAAAGCCTTAAAGTCAGTACTGTTAACGTAGTCAGGTCTTTCTAAAAATTTTGCGTTAAGCTCAGTAAATTTACCACATAAAAGTAAGCCAAGGTAATATTCGTAACGGTTATCTTTTTGTTTTAATTCAAGTAACTCTTGCAAACCAGAATCTTTGCAGGCTAATTTTTCTAAGCTTAATAAATTCTGATCGTTCATTGGTTAGAGTTACTGTTTTAATCTTGAAAGCTTAATATTTAGGCTTTATTTAGTTCTAAACTAATTTTAAACTTACAAGCTTTAACTTATCTATACTAAAACAGTCTTACCTATATTATAACTAATACCCAAACAAAAGGTTAAGAAGACAGTTATATACTATAAATTAGCGATTTATCTAACAGGATAGCTTTGTTTAAGGAGCTAAATGCTTAATAACATATAAAAAAACTCCTCCAACTTTAACAGCTGAAAGAGTTTTTATAGTAGTTTATTTATGCTAAGATCCACTTATTAAAAGTGGTACCGCAGGTCGGGGTCGAACCGACACTCTCATACGAGAACAAGATTTTGAGTCTAGCGCGTCTACCAATTCCGCCACTGCGGCTAAATCTTTATGAAGCCATCATTGAAGCAACTTCATCAGCGAAGTTATCATTTTTTTTCTCGACACCTTCACCAACTTTCAAACAAATGAATGCTTCAATTTTAGTTTTCACATAATCTTTAACTTTTTGACCAGGATCTTTGATGAAATCTTGCTCTTCAAGTGTTCTTGCAGCAAGTAGTTTATTCAAACGACCTTCAACGATTTTTTCTTTAATCTCTTCAGGCTTGCCAGCTAAATCTTCTTTTTCCATCTCGATCTTTTTCTCTGTATCCTTGATTTCAGCAGGAACATCAGCAGTAGATACAAATTCTGGAACTGGATTGCTTGCAGCGATGTGCATAGCGATATCAGCAGCTTCAAGTGACTTACTACTATCAGCAAGTGCAACCATTGAACCGATCTTATGACCTACAGGGTGAACATAAGCGCCGATTACACCATCAGTTTTCATTAAAGAAACACGACGAATTTCGATTTTCTCACCAATAGTAGAGATTTTTTCTAACACTACTTCACTTACTGGTTTGCCATTCATATCAGATTTTAATAGTTCTTCACTAGTAGCTGATTTTGTTTTTAGTGTTTGCTCAGCAATTTGCTTAGCAAACTCCATGAAATCAGCATTTTTAGCAACGAAATCTGTTTGACAGTTAACTTCAACCATAGCTGCACTTTTCTTATCAGTATCGATAGAAACAGCAAGTACACCTTCAGCTGCTACGTTAGCGATCTTTTTAGCTGCACCAGCTACACCCTTTTTACGAAGGTAGTTAGCTGCTTCAGTTAAATCACCATTAGTTTCCTTTAGTGCTTCTTTGCATTTCATCATGCCAGCACCAGTTACTTTTCTTAATTCTGCTACGTCTTTTGCGGTAAAGCTCATTGTTTAGTCCTTTTTTAAATTACTTTTTTTTGTGTTGTTTTGCACTTGCGATCGCATCAGCAAAGTAGTTAGCGATAAAAGATACAGAACTTAGTGAATCATCATTAGCTGGGATAGGGAAATCCACACCTTCTGGATTACAGTCAGTATCACAAAGTGCGATAAGTGTAATATTACCAATTTTCTTAGCTTCCGTTACAGCTAATCTGTCTTTATTTTGATCAAAAACGATGATTACTTCTGGACGCCCTCTCATCTTTTTCATACCACCAAGTGATTTGTTTAACTTACTGATCTGACGATTAAGCATCGCGATCTCTTTTTTACCTAAACCTTTAAAACCACCTGAATCACTTTGGTGCTCAAGCTCTCTTAATTTATTTAAACGAGTACGGATAGTTTCAAAGTTAGTAACGAAACCACCTAACCATCTTTGGTTGATGTAGTATACATCAGCTTTATTAGCAGCTTCAACTACAACCTCACTAGATTGCTTAGAAGTACCAACAAATAAAATATTACGGTCTAATTTAACCTGTCTTTTTAAGTATTCAGCAGCATCCATCATGTTTACAACTGTTCTAGTGATATCTAGAATGTGTAAATTGTTCTGAGTGGAATGAATATAGTCATTCATCCTAGGATTACGCTTACTAGTTTCGTGACCGAAGTGCACGCCTGCTTCAACTAATTCTTTAAGGAGGGATTTTGCTTCTTCGCGTTTAGCTTGCATCTTAGCCTCAAGGTTAGCCTGTTTTTCATTTTTTTCTTCTATGTTTATTGCCATGTTATTGCCCTTATACTGACCTAGTATTTCTTCTATACTAAGCAGAACTAAAATTTTAACAGTAAAGTCAAGATAGATGCAAGAACTGACTATTTTCTAAAACTTATTTTTATGATTGGTGTAGTTCACGCTTTAGCTCTCTGCTATGATAAAAATATGTCTGATATCCAAAAAGTTTTTGAAGAAATGCATAAACACTTTAAACCAGAGGCTGCTCAAGGTTTAGATGCAAGCTTTTTATTTAATATAACTGGCGCAAATGGCGGTAAGTACGCTTTTAAAATAAAAGATGGTAAATGTGACTTCATGCAACAGGGCATCGAAAACCCATCAGTAGAAATCGCTATGTCAGATACTGACTGGAAAGCTATCAGAGAAGGTAAACTCAACAGCCAAATGGCATTTATGCAAGGAAAGCTAAAAATTAAAGGTGACATGGGCTTAGCCATGAAACTACAAAACGTATTTCCTCTTAAAGCCGCTTCTTAAGCATCTTTAAATACGTATCAACCTCGAGGTTTTAAATGACTGTATTGATTTTAGGTGGCACTCACGGAGTGGAGCCACAAAGTTCAGAGTTTGTAGACTGTCTAATAAAAGTACTCGATCCCCAAATAACTGGTAAAATTCCAGCAATCGGACTTGAGACCATAGTACTTGAAGAAATTAAAAAGAAAGGTGACTATGCTGCTTTCGCGCATAAACATTACTATCAAGCAACAAGTGCCTACAGCTTAAATAAACATCTAAATACCATTAAAGAAAAAGTCAATTTAATTGCTGTACCACGTCTAAATCCTTATGGTTTGCTTAGATTCACCAGAGGTAATGGTAATAAAGTAGACTTAAATCGTAATTTACCAGCAAGTAACTGGGAAGCGTCTGAATTAATCACCGGTGTCTTTAAAAATGAAGAGAACCCTTATTATCCAGGTAAAAGTGGTGGCTCGGAGATTGAAAATAAAGTTCTTTTAAATATTATTGAGGCTTTAAATGTAAACTTAATCTTCAGTTTTCATACTAATCACTTTATTAAGCACCGCAATTCAGCTCAAATCAACTATGATGGTGCTGGCAGATTATCTAGTTTAGCGCGCTCAATAGCTAAAGAATGCTCACTAGAGTTTACTAATGATATCGGTTACGAAACACCAGGCTCGCTGGGTTCCTATGCTAAGGATCAAGCTTTAGACTGTATTACAGTTGAATTTGAAGATACCATGTCAACTGAACAAATTGTCAAACTTTACTTAGACATTTTTAAGCAATATATCGAAGGACATTTAGTAGGTAACTATTAAGTGCTTCTAGGTAAAAAAAGACAATAGCTAAAATTACAATAAATGTTTTTGGCTATAGCTAAGATAGTTGTATAATTCAAAAAAACTAACATGGTAAAAATATAAAACTATAATTTTTAAAATTAAATCACATCTTTAAAATGATTAATTTAGATCAAGTATTACAAGCAAGGTTAGAGCGCTTAAAAAACAGCGGTAAATACCGTGATTTGAGGCGCATCGAAGCTAGAGCTTATAACGATTATCAGCTCAATTTTTCAAGTAATGATTATTTAGGTTTAGCTCAAAACTTAGCTCTAAAAAATTTATCAGCGAGCAGCAAGCGAGCTAAAAATACACTTTCTGAAAACTCGCCAGCTTATAAAAGTATCGATCTTAGTCAGCAAGAAAATCAATGCCAGCATGCAAGCACAGGCTCTAGGCTAACTACTGGCACTCACCGCGAGCACCTAGAACTTGAAAAAATTTTAGCAGATTGGAAACATACCGAAGCTGCGGTAATCTTTAGTAGCGGTTATATGGCAAACTTAGGCGCGCTCAGCGTACTGGCCTCGCCGCGCGACCTTTATCTCGTGGATGAAGGCGCGCACTCCTGTATGTGGGACGGAATCCGCTTGAGCGGCGCGCGCAAACTTATTTATCAACATCAAAACTACCAAGATTTAACAAGTAAACTTATTAAAAATTATGATAAGTATGATTCGATTTTTATAGTTACTGAAAGTGTTTTTAGTATGTATGGCAGTAAGTGCAAGCTTGATATACTCGAAAAATTAACTTATGATTACCCTAAACTAATCATATATTTAGATGAGGCTCACGCCACCGGTATCTACGGTGCAAGTGGAGCTGGCA
Organism: uncultured Gammaproteobacteria bacterium; assembly: GCA_964438425.1. Taxonomy (GTDB): domain Bacteria; phylum Cyanobacteriota; class Vampirovibrionia; order LMEP-6097; family LMEP-6097; genus CAYTKM01. The sequence continues at coordinate 688,306 of CAYTKM010000001.1, read as the reverse complement.
GATCCACTGAACTTAGCTCTAAAGAGAACTTTATTATCATGGGCACTTTATCTAAGGCACTTGCAAGTGAAGGTGGTTATATTTGTGGTTCTAAAATACTAATAGAATATCTCAAAAATACAGCCAGAACTTTTATCTACTCTACAGCTAGCAGCCCGCAAATCTGTCAGCAAAGCATAAATCATATAAATTTTGTAAAACAGGCTAGTCAACTAAGAGATCAGCTGAAAAATAATATCAAATATTTTAAAGAGCAATTGCAAGCTTATAAAATTAGCTTTACCAATGAAGATAGTGCTATTTTCATGCTACCAGCACCAGATAGCAAGCAAGCTCTAGCCCTTGAAAAGTATTTTAAAGAGCAGCAAATCTTAGTGACTACGATTCTGCCTCCGACAGTCAAGCAAGCAAGCTTAAGGATTTGCTTATCAGCTCAGCACAGCATTGCAGAAATTGATTTATTTTGTAAGATTTTTCTATCATTTAATAGCTAAAATCCGCTAGATACATTAAAATTATATTTAATGAAAGTTAATGCAAGCGTTGAGATTGATAAATCTTGCATCGAATATTTTAGTTTGACAGCTTTAGAAAAGTTTTTCTCCAGTCATAAAACAGAATTTATCGGTCTTGAATTGGTTACCGAAAGCAAGTATAAATTAAATCTTAGAGGTACTAAAGACCAGCTAAGAAAAGCTATTCGCAGCCTGCTTTACCGCCAAAGCCAAAAACAAAAAATCAAGTTTGACATCCCGCAAAAATTAAAAGTACAGTTAGATGAGCTGAAAAACAGTTCTCTTTACCGTAAAAACTATGACAAAGTGGCTGAAGATTATATGAAGTACTGTGTTTTACATGACGAAATACCGCACCCAGAAGTTGATGAAGGGTTCGTTTACTAAATTTAATGTCTGATAAATTTACCGAATTAAACAGCACAACTAATCAACATATTAAGCTAGCAGCCAGCCTCCAACAAAAAAAATACCGCGAGCAGCATGAACTAGTGTTACTCGAAGGTGAAAAGCTTGTCCAATCAGCGCTTAACTCTAAACAAAGCTTTTATCAGCTCTTTGCAACTAAAGAAAGTATTCTTGAAAAATATATAGATCTTAAGTGCGAGCTATTTTTAGTAAATGAAGCTTGCCTAGGTAAGATAGCTTCAACTAAATCAATACCAAGCTTGATAGCTGTTATTAATAAGCCTAAAAGTTTAAATGGCTATCAAAATTCAGAAGAAACCGTAGCAACATCAACAAACGCTGAAAGTAACGCAGCAATCTCAAATGCTGTAATAGACAATTTAAAGCCAACACCTAACAATCTTATTTCCCATAAACATAAACGCAACTATACTTTAGATATTTTCTTAGATAATATTAGTGATCCAGGTAATCTGGGCAGTATAATCAGGACCTGCCTGGCTGCTGACATTGAAAATATCTATTTAAGTTCAAGCTGCGCTGATCTATTTAACCCTAAAACCCTTAGAGCAAGTGTCGGCAGTATTTTTAATATTAATCTAGCCTACGCTGATCTAGAAGAGCTAACCAAGCAATATCAGACCTTAGCTAGCACACCACGTGGTACTTATAATTTAGCTGAGCTAAAAAGTAAATTGAAGGCAGACTCAAAGTATTTAATGTTAGTCGGCAGTGAAGCTGAGGGTTTAAGTGAGCGCACTATCTCTAAAGCGAACTACAGTTTTAAAATAGATATTAATCCACGTATCGAAAGTTTAAACGTACTAGCGGCAACCAGTGTAATAGTTTTCACACTTTAGCGCAAGGCTCGCGCACTAGTCGGGGTTTCAAACTAGCAAGCTAGCTTATTAAAACTTAAAGCTAACGATTACTATCCATAATTTACGACTTAAACTTTATATACTAAGGTTAAGCAAACCTAACTCTTACGCTTTACCACAGCCCCAATAATCAAACCAATTAAAGCGTTTTGGATTAATAAACCTACCAGCCAGGCACTAGCTAAAGTTATCGGAATCGGCATATAGGCATAAAGACTAAACTGAGATACACCATATAAAAGACCCAAAAAAGCCCCAAACTTTAAACCCGAGCTAATAGTTTTAGTTTTAGCTAAATTACAGTAAAAAAGCACCGTAATTAAAGAGAAGATGATTTGCACAGAGCTTGTTAAAGGAAAAAACTGTCTCATTTCAGCTGGCGAGCGCCATAGATTAGCTGTCGCCATATATAAATCTTTTAATAATAAGCCATGAAAAAGTGCTTCGTAAATAAATACAAACACAAAAACTAGCACGGTCGCTAAGGCAATTCTTTTAACAGACATACGTGTTTATATTTTACCTGAAATAAAGGATTTGTAAAATCACTCTTCGGTATAAAGAGTAAAGTACTGTTTAATACATAGCTCTGTAAGCTAAATATTTATAATCCTTATAAATTTAATACTTATATTTTTATGGTAAATATCACACCAGGTATTAAAGCAAAATAAACAACATCAGCAAATACGCAGCATAGTTTAGAAAATATCAATCTTCAACTTTAAAATTTAACTTATCAGCATGATTAGTTTTCAAATGTTCGACAGCTTTGTTTGCCAGCAAATTATAGGCTTTAGTCACATGTAAACTAAAGTTTAGAAAGTTTTCTTTAGTGTGCTTGTTAAAGAGTTTAGCAACTTGGTTTAAATCATTAACTGGGTTTTGGCTGACTTCATCAGTAAATTTATTAAAGTCTTTTAAATCAACCTTATTTTTCTTAAAAAAGCTTTGACTAGCTTTAACAAACAGGCTTTCTTCATGGGCGTTGCTACTAAGATTATAAATCTGGTTTAAAGTCTGATGTAAAGGTGAAGTTTGCAAGGCAGCAGCCTTAGCACTTAGTTTAGAGAAGTCTGCATTATCATTAATAATTCCCTTAGAGGGAAAGTCTCTAAAGAAATCAAAATCTTGACCGAGCATACGGCTATCTTTAAAAATACGATTTAAATTTAAACTAGTAAGTTCACTTGCAATCGAACTATCAGTTTGTTTTTTAATGAAACCCAGATCCTGATTAGCATAAGTACTTTTTAACTTAGCGTAATCTACAATAGCTGTATTTTCAAATAATTTACCAGAATTAGTATTAAAACGAAAAGTACCACCAAAATTACGGTCATTACCCTTATCAATAGCCAGTGAAGAGACCTTATGCGCGACAAATCTATTATCTAAGTCAACTGGTAATACCCCTAAAACGTTAGCGACGCTTTTTAGTGGTTTACTATCATATGGAGCCGTTTTCGAGTCTGCTCTGGTGATTATAGCTTCAGTTGCCCCAGCAAAAAACCTTGGTGTAAAGGATAAATTAAGTTTTTGGGCTAAAAATCCGTTTAAAGAATTTTCAATATGGTAATTTTTAGATAGTTCACCTTTTAAAGCTCGGTTGAAGTTAGAACTATGATAGCTAGTACCTTTAGCATTATTAACAAAGCTTCTGTAAGCCTTATTGATATTTTTAATATTCTCGCTGGTATTAGTATCAGCATTAAAGTCTAGATTTTTCACTAGATTATAAACATCTAAATACTGTTCATCACTAATGAAATTAGGGATTTTTGCAAGTTCGCGTTCATGCCTTAGTTGATCAGTTTCCAGGCTTTCAGCAGCAGTCTGTTTTAAAAAGCTTCTTTGTAGACTTTCATTTAGACTGTGTATATTGTTTGCAACTTTATTTGAATCCTGGTCAGCAAATGCTAGATCTATCTGATCTATAATTTTTTTATGCTCGCTATAACCATCATAGGCATTTATTTTTAAACTATTATCGATAAATCTTAAAGCTGGTACCTTAACTTGTTGCTCTGGATAGTCACCAGCAATCACTTTTTTAATAATAGAATTTAACCTAGGTCTAATCGAAGCTGCTGTGTTTTCAGGCATTTGAGCAAGCGAGGTATAGATATCATTTACTTTGCTATTAACAGATACTGGAAGATTACTGGTATCTGCAAGCTTACCTGAAGGGATGACGTTACGTTTATGTACGAACGAAGCGTTAAAGAACTCGTTCATAGCTTCATTACTGATGATTGTCGAAGCTCGAGCTTTACTCGCTGTCTTTTTTAATAATGTGACTCGATTATCTAAAGCTGCTTGCGCTGATGAATCCCGCTTAGAAATTAAATCATTGTCAACCGATTTAGCTTTTTTAGCTAAATTGATTGAAGAACTGTTGATCTCCATACCTCTTATTACTCTTTTACTTACCTAAAGACCTTACTAACATACTTATGTTAAAGATAATTTATGTCCATACATATCTCAGAACTTATTTTAAGTGACTGTAAATTATTTCACTTATTTTATGCACACTTTAGCGTATTATATATACATTAATTAAAAACTTTTAATTTATAGTAACTAGACTAAACATTAGCTTAAAAACGTTCGAAAATTATCAGTAAATTTAATGTAATCAGTATTAATCGACATTAACTCCAGGTAATCTATTTATCCAACTTTTTTTTAATATTTTTTACTTATTAAAAAACCTACACTTGCAATCAGCTAAAATAATAATTTTATTAGTTAATATTCATGACCGACTATCAATCTAAACTTTATTTAATAGGAGCTGGTCCTGGAGATCCTGAACTGCTAACGCTTAAGGCGTATCGGGTCTTGCGCGAAGTTGACATTATTCTTTACGATAATTTGGTTAGCTCCGATCTATTAGATTATATTATAAAAGATTTAAATAAAGTGCCAGAGCTGATTTACGTAGGTAAAAAAGCAAGATCTAAGATAAATAAGCAAGATTCTATTAATCAAAAATTAGCTGATCTACTAAAGCAGCATAAAAGTATCGCGCGTCTAAAAGGCGGAGATCCGCTGATTTTTGCTCAAATCGTTGATGAACTGACTGTCGCGCGTAATTTAAATATTCAAGTAGAAATACTGGCAGGTATAACTAGCGCGCTTGGAGCCGCCGCAGAATTTCAGTTTCCTTTAACCATCAGAAATGAGCTTGAAAATGTTTTAATTTGCTCAGCTCATAACCTAAGTGATCAAAAAATGAAACTTTGGGAAGATTTAATAGCGAAAAAGACTGTTATTTGCATTTACATGTGTCATAACCAGCTTGAAATATTACTAAATTATTTTAAAAACAGTAAAGTGCAGTGCACTTTTACCTTAATTTCTAATGCCACCTGCTCAAATTCAAGTATTCTTAGTTTAGATCCAGCCACCAATCTTAACTCCGATGCTAAAAAAGAATTAAATAATATTACTAAGCCGCTGGTTTTATATATTAATCAATAACAAATTTAAAGGGCTTAATGTGAAACAATTTTTGACCAAGGCTAAAACAGTAAGTTTTATGCTGTACATTTTCATTCAAAGACAGTACCTGAGATCACATTTTAGTCTAAAAAAAAGATTCTAAGCTCTTATATAAACTTAGAATCTTTTTATAATTTTCAGGTTATTTTAGAATTATTTTCTAAATTTTTACACTTTTTTAGAATTAGTTTCTAATTTAAGAGCATATTTAGAATTTTTGTCTAAATTCGACCTAAAGCTTTCATCAATTTATTAGTTAATCTAAATCAATAGTATTTTCAAGGTCATCAGCATTACCATCGTCAGGTTCTTCAGGAGTATTAGAGCCACTACCATTACTAGTAGTCGTAGCGTTAACGAAAATACTAATATTATTTAGGTTTCTAATTAATCTCTTTAAGAAACGCTTGTCTTTTTTATTCACTTTATCGTCATCGTTATAATCAAATAAATCATAGAATGAATTTTCATCGACTGTAGCCAGATTACGGTCACGATCGAACAAGAATTCCTTACGAGCACGTTTGAAAGCTTTTTTAAATCTCTTATTTAGCTTTTTCACTTCGCCATCTAAATTACGATCTAAAAGCTCTGCAGCGTTTAAGAATTTATTTACTTGCTCATCACAAAGATCATAATCAAGTGCTTTATCTAATACATCTATGTTGCCATCATTGTTTAAATCAAACTTAGGATGATTAACAGCAAGAACATTTGCACTTGGTGAAGTAGTTTGACTTTCATTTACTAGAAGATTTAAATCTAAGGCAAGCAATAGTTTTTCAAGATTTTCTAAATTACTATTAGAGTTAACATCGAAACCATTGTTTTCTAATTCAACTTCAGCATCAGCGCAACTTAAAGGTGCAGGCGCCTGTGGGTCTATTACTGGAGACTGACTTAAATCTATCGTAGGGTTAGGTGAACCTGGAATCGGAGTAACCACAGTAATTACAAACGATTTTTCAGCTGGAGTCTGATTAACATCATCTACACATTCAATCGTAATATTATACTCAGAAGTTACTGACTTATCGATAGTAGTATTCGTAAATAACACATCATTAACAAGCTTTAAATCAGAGCTTGAGTTTTTTAAGGTGCAAGTCACATTATCATTATCAAGATCAGTAAAAGTTAAATCTGCGATCTTAGTATTAGGCGCTGCACCATCATTTACGGTATTAAAACTTAAATTAATTTCTGAGACAGCGAAGCTATCGTTTAGTAAGTTATTACGCAAAACTGGCGTGTCTAAACCTTCAGCTATAAACCAGATACTATTAAAATCCCAATTATTATAAGAAACCTGTTGTTTCTTCTCTACACTAGAAAGCTCTTCAGCACGGTTATTAGAATCTACAGTGTTAAAGTTAGTAGATAAATCAGGAACGATACCACTAACCTTATCTGTAAAATAAGCATCAGTGAAAGTAAAGTTTAAGCCCGTATCATTATTACCTTCTTCACCTAGAATTGGGTATTCATCGTCATTGCGAGCACTGACAACCTTACCGTCTACATAAACATTAGTAATGATATGAGTATCAGAAGGGTTAGCATCACTATCACCAAGCAAACCACCTACATTACGTCCACTAGTATCAGTCTGCCCTAAATCTACTTTAGAGTAAGAATCTTTAATAGTTAAATTACTAATAGCACTGCCCATCTCACCGATAAAACCACCTAAATTATCATCTTCAATAGTAATTTCACCAAGTGTAAAAGTTTGTTCGATCAGTGTATCATCAGCATCTAACCTACCAACTAGACCACCAAATTCATCACTACTACTGTTGTTAGAAGTAATATCTACTAAGGCATATGATCTTTTAATGATTAAGTTATTTGCAGCAGAGTCGATCTCACCAATAAAACCACCAACTTCTTTAGCAAGATCAGTAGCTGCGGTAGTAAATTTAGTGAAAGAATCTTCGATAGTAACATTTCTACCAGCATCACCAATAAAACCACCAATTTCTTCGTCAGGCTTAGAGCCAGAAATAGTCCAATCAGCAAAAGAGTTTTTAATTGTGACCGAACCATTTGAGCGTCCGACAAAGCCAGCAATTTGATCATCAAAGCCTTCGATTTCACCTGTAAATGATGAGTTATTAACAGTCAGGTTACTATTACTACCTAGGGTTCCTATTAAACCTGCAGCACTATCTGAAGACTTATTACCAAAATCATAGATAATCCCTGCCACTTTGATATTATTTAAATTTATATTACTGTTAGCTGCAACTAGACCAGCTAGACCACCAAAATTATTTGGTGTACCTGGATCTCCAGCCTCTAGTCTTAAAACACTACCAGAAATATTAACGTTACTGATATTAGTATCACCAGCAACTCTACCAAAAGCTATACCATCAGCACTACCGATCGCAATAACCGTAGCTTCAAACAAATCAATATCATCAACGTAACTAGCAGAGCTAATATTTCCGATAACAGCGCCTGAATGAGCAGCCTGAGCTGTCGCATTTACAGTAGTGTCGTTACCAGTAATACTTTTAATAAAACCTTTAAAAACTTTACCTGCTAGCAAACCAGCATTACCGTTACTTGAAATATTACTTGCATTTATACTTATATCTGACATACCAGTATCGTTAGTAGTCGCCCCAACAGTATAGTCATCTTCATAGATAGCAGCTAAAAGTCCTACAGTATTATTACCAGTAACTTTAGACATTAATATATCAATATTTTTAACTATAGAGTTTTCTAGCTTACTGATAATAGCAATGTTATTACCAGTACTTTCTATATCTATATTTTGAAAAGTTATATTTTGGATAGCTGAATCTTTCAAATGTTTAAACAATGCTAAATCGTTTACATTTTCTACTGCTTTTAGATTTTCAATCTTATATTTATTCGCTGTACCATCAATAATTACACAGGTTAAAGTCTGATCAACTAGATCAGCTGCTAAGTTAGCTGTATTACCACAGTCAATATTTCCAGCTAAAGTATAGCGAGTATCATCTTGGCTAATCGATTTAAGATCAGCACATGAGTTTACTGTTACTTCAGTAATATTATTTACACATGTCGCTGGCAGACCTAAAGCTGTACCCGTAACAGCTGAGACACCTACACATGAAAATAAACTTGCTGCCATAATAGACAATATTTTTTTCATATTTTTTCCCTTTTATTTATTTAATCAAAATTTTAATAGTGTTAAATCTAAATTAAATGAGCCATGAAGCTAACTACAGATTTAAGACTTAAAAATTGATAAGCATAATTCTAAACTAATTAGGCCAGTATAAATATTAAATTTCGTTTATCTGAAAAAATAAGTTATATTAATTTTAAACTCGGATTTAAATCCAATCTTAATAACAAAAACTTAAAGTTAACTTAAAAGCTCTTTACGTCTAATACACACCACAATAACTAACTTAAAGCAGTTAAAACCCTAAAACTATTTAACTTTACCATCTCTTTTGAAAGTTTTTAGTAACAACTTCATTTCTTTAATGCTTACAACCTTCAAAGTTATTATATAGATCAGAAAAACCAGTATAAAAACCCAATATTTCACAAAAAACACAACAGGAATTAAGATTAGTAATTGAAAACTAACCTTATAGCTTAGATCTTGGCGTGAAGCGAAGGTAAAAACTGATAATTTAATAAGATTAACTAAAATAGTAGAGTATACTGCTGCAACTAAACCTAATTTAGGTATTAAAACTATATTTAAAGTTATGTTCAAACAAGTTAAGATAGCTAAGGTAACTATTCTAGTCTGATGACGATGCTGGCTAGCCAGCACCATATTCGGTACAGTGTCATATAACCAAAAAAGCGCTAAAAAAGAAAAAAGTGGTGCGATTTCGATCGAACTGGTGTATTTATCAGCAAAAAGTAACATCAATACTGGTTTAGAGAAATAAAATATAGCTCCAAACGCTACTACCCCCATCAAACTTAGTAGCTTACTTAACATACTAAGTAGCTGATAATTTGAAGCTTGCAGCGCATTATTTTCATGTAAGCTAGGTAAAAACACACGCTGCACAGTAAGCGGGATTTGTTTAATCACCCGGTTTAATTTAGATGGCACTGAATAAAAAGCTACGGCACTAGGTCCAATCAAATAATTTAATGAGATACGGTCAATTTTATTTTGTGAATCTTCAATGAAATCATACAAACCATAAGAAAACGATTCTTTAAATGTGTCTAACAAGTTTAAATTTTTAAAGTTAGGTTTAACTAGTCTTAAAGTTGTTAGTGCTGCGATCAGCAACTTTAACGCTGAGCTTAAAACATAAAACTGCACCAGCGTTAAAATGGAAGCTTTTAAGATGAGCAGCACGAATAAAATTGCGCCGAGCCTAATAAATTTATTCAAGCCATTTATCACAGCTGTTAGCTTGAATTGTCCTAATACTCGGCGCGCAATTCCGAAGATCTTAGTATAAGAGTCTAAAGCGAAGGTCAGTATAAATAGTAGGATCAGCTTAAATGTTAACTGATCAAAACTAGAAAACTTAGCTATCAGTATAATAAGTAAACTAGTTGGTATGATGATAGCCGTTTTTATGATAAAGGCACTAACCATACTTGAGCCTAAACGCTGCTTAAGATCAAATTCATCACTTTTATAATTTACAGTTTTCAATAAAGAATTTCTGAAGCCGAAATCGAACAAGTATATAAAGATGCCGACAAAAGCTTCGGCAGCAAGTAAGATACCTAGCGTTTTAGGTTCTAAAATTTTAGCTAGCAGTACAGTTGTGATGAAAAAGCCAGCCAGCGAGGCGAAACTACCTAGCAGCATGTATATAAAGGATTTAATTAGATTTACTTTCATGCAGATTAAAGTAAGTCTATTATAGTAAATATTTTAGTTCTACAGACTTAGACCTGTACTCTATATGTAATATTTAACTTAAAAGTAGTAATTTATTAATAAATTACTACTTTTAATGCAATTAACTTTAATAATTTATCAATAAGTTAGCTATACTTATCACAGTTACTCTATTAATTTATCTACAGTTCAGATATCTATTTATAGGAAATATTAAATCACAGTATATATCATTTAACTTAACTGTGCCTATCAAATTAGCACAAAAAGACTATAATTATAAAGAACAACTAAAATATTTACAACACAAACTATTTTTTAGGCTAGAATAGTACCTAATTATAAGGGCATATTATATATTAGAATGAAACTCATAAACACATTTTTTATACTAACACTATTATTTACAAGTATTAACCAAGCTTCAGCATATCAGCTTCACCGTGGTGATCTAGCTTACGCTGAAGATTATTCTTTTTCAGAAATAGTTATGAACTTATATCATACTAGCGATGAGCCTGATGCCTTTCCTGAAAATACAGTTTTGAGAGGGGACTTAATCGAGCATCGTTTAAAAAGAAGATTATCACGTGATGAAATCCGTAAATTTAGACTTACAGAAGCTGTTTTACCAAGTGGTGAAATTGTAGAAATCGATAAAGTAATTAAAGTTAGACCGATTAACGAACTAGGTGCCTGGAAATACATCGTAGGTACTGGTATCTCTGGTGTAGCTGGTGCTTTTGGTTTAGCTTACGGTACTTTTACTATCGGTCTGCCAGCATCTAGAGCCGGCATCGCTCTATGGGGCGCTGCTAACTATGCTTATGAAGCGCCGCATGGTTATAGTCGCTGGGCTGAAGCCTTTGAAGGTTTTGTACGTGGTGGTTTATTTCCATTCCCAACAGCTATTATGTTTGGTGACCCATTATATATCTGCCCGAATTCATCTTTAATCATTAGTGAAAACGAAGATGACGAAGAAGAATATATTAATGTAGGTTTAGTTAAACGTGAAAACTTTAAAGAGTTTGAGGATGTAGCCCGCGGAAAACTAGGTCGCGATAATAATGATAAGCGCTCAGTATTTTATGATGACTTTGTGCGTGTCGAAAATTACAATTAGAAAATACTAGGTCTATTACCAAGCTAACTAAATTGACTTAGTACTTTAATAACTTAATCACAAGCCCTTGAGTGTTAGGTTTACAACTCAAGGGTTTTTTACTTAGTCAGATTTTTATAAATTAGCGCAGGTGAGCGAAAAGATGAATACTTACTTGACTGGATGCTAGCTTTATCTAAAAAACTCACTTATAATAATATAAAAGTGAGTTTTTAATCTATTTAGCATGAAAGAGAGTACCCAATACGGTCTTCATAATCGTTTGCAGGCTAATGCCGCCTATCAGGAAAGTGCTAATACCTTTATTATTAAACTTGAAACACAGGTAAAGCATTACTTAGCAGCTTATAAATTCAACCAGGTCTATCTTAGATGCAGGTTTCTTGATCAGCAAAACATACAGTTAACTTACGTCTTTAAATTAAAAGATCTAAATCAGATCCCTGAGCGCAATTTCAGTGAATATAATCTTAGTGAAACCAGTAAAGATGAAGCTAATGAGTCCTCTTTACAACTTAACGCAGCTATAGATAATGAAATTAAGCATGCAAAACAGCGTTTTAGTGAAATTAAACAACTATATAGTGAAATTAAGGAATCTCAAGATCTGAGTCAATGCCTATATAATTCTACTGGCGACTTAAATAAAGCTTTAAGCAACCTTACCTTGAGTGACCTAGAAAATTCTTTTGAAATAAAAAGCTCTAAGCTTAAAATCCAAATCCAAAAAGCTCCACTTAAACTTATAGTTTACAAAATACTGCCAGATCAGCACGAAGTGCTAGCGTATGAGGAGTTAGCTGGTGCAGGCTATTATAGTAAATCTTTAAATGAGGCTAATAAAACTTATAAAAATCAGCTAGTTAGTTACATTACTTATAAATCTGAACCTAAAATTTATGGTTTAGCAGATAAAACAGGTAAGCTTAACCGCTTCGGTAGGCGTTTTAAGCAAAAGCCTACTGACGCGCTCGGCTACAATTCTCGCATCACTGATCCACTGTATAAGGACATACCGTTTTTCATTGCTAAAAGCCCGGAAACTAACTTTGGGTTATTTTTTGATAACTCACATCCTAAATTTTTTGATTTTGGTGTAGAAACTAAGCCTATTCCATATATCCACTATAGCGCTGAGGCTGGCTACCACAATACATATCTATTTTTTGAAGACTCAGTAGCAGATATAAGCCGCAAATATATTTCATTAACTGGCAAGCCTGTGCTTGCACCTAAGTTTAGTTTCGGTTATTTAGGCTCTGGCATGTATTATACAGATGCTCTAAACTCAGCTGATTTAATTCAGGACTTTAAAGAGCGCAATCATAAAGCCCAGACACCAATTTCAGCCTTCCATCTATCTTCAGGTTACACCTTGGATGAGCAAGATAAAAGAATGCAGTTTGTTTGGAGTAAAAAGCGCTTTAGCAACCCAGAAAACTTTCACCAAGCACTTCAAGTGCCAGTTTGCGTGAACTTAAAACCGGTTTTATTACTTGAACATCCTTTTTATAATGAAGCCCAAAAACTAGAACTCTTTATTAAAGATGATACAGGAACTACGCTAGTAGTTGACTACTGGGGTGGACCGGGTTCTTACTTAAATTTTAATAAACCAGCAGCACAAAGCTGGTGGCAACATAAAATTGAAACTTATTTACTTGCTTATGGTGTGCGTGGCATCTGGAATGATAACAATGAATACGAAATTTTTGAAGGACATGAGCTACTAAACACTCAAGGCACGGCATTACTCGCGAACCTAATGTGTTTGGTTTCAGTTAAAGCTAGTTTAAACTCTAAACCTAATTTAAGACCGTGGATTTTAAGCCGCAGCGCTTTTAGTGGCGCGCAGGCACACGCACAAAGCTGGACTGGTGATAATCACAGTTCATATGAAGCTCTAAAATATGATAATACGATAGTAAGTTCTATGGGGCTAACTGGTTTAATTCATAGTGGCGCTGATATCGGTGGTTTTTGGGGTGACATACCCACAGCTGAGCTATTAATGCGCTGGGTGCAAGCTGGTATCTTTACGCCTAGATTTTGCATTCATAGTTATAAAGAGCAAGCGACTGAAACTATGATGCATGCCCAGAAACATCCTAAGTTTTTTAAAGTCATCCAAAAATTTATTAAATTAAGAGCTGAATTATTACCATATTTCTATCAAGCGAGCTTTAAAGCGTGCATCGATGGCACACCTATTCAAAGACCATTAGTATATGACTTTGAAAGTGATCAGCAAACACATGAAGAAAGCTTTAGTTTTATGTGCGGTGCTAGTTTACTAGTAGCACCAGTAGCTCAAGATTTAGATACTAATACTTTTATTAACCTTAAAAATCAAGCACCTGATGATTTGCAAAGTAATAGAAAAAAAATTTCAAGTAAAAATGAACTTTTAGAACTTGAATATCACAGTAACAGTTTTCAAGACCACTATGAAAACCCAACTCCTGAAGCAAAACTTAAGCCTAAGGTAAGTAAAAATAATATTAAGCAAGTTTACTTGCCACAACTACCTCCAAACCAAAAATGGCTTCACTTTTTTACTTATGAAGAATACCAACCAGACACTTTTATTAATATACAGCTTGATCATGAAAGTATTCCCGTGTTTATTAAAAGTGGTAGTTTTATCCCTAAAGTAAACTTTAATGATCCGCAGGAGTTAATATTAGAGCTTTATCTAACTGAAGCAGACTTTAAGCAGCAGAGTTTTAATTCTGCGCACCCAGTAAATACAGATAAGACTTTAAGATTAGACTACTTACTCTACGATGATGATGGAGATTCTAATGACTACCTCAACGGTAATTATTGTTTTTATAGTTTTAGTTTTGAGCTTTCTCTAGTTGGAAATACTGTTAAGATATTAAAGAGTGAGCGCACTAGAGTCGGTAATTACCCTGGTAGCTATCAAAAGTTCAGTTATTACCTGATTTTTAATAGAGCGCGGACTTTAATATCATGAGTGAAGAGAGAAACTGGCAGGATTTAATTATTGTATGGCAAGGTTTAGCCAAAGTCCGTTATCTGCTATCTTCAATCCAGACCACGGGCTTGCCTAATATTAACGAACATTATTTGCAGCGCTCGTTTCCGGAACATAAGTTCGAGCTGATAATGAGTCATAAAGACCAGCTGCTACAGGCTTTAGCCCAGCATGATAATGAAAATAAAGATATAAAATTAGATGAAAGTGTCAAAATGGAACTTGAGCAGGCACGTGAATGGCTAAAAAACTTAGGTGATGAGATTACCATTAATAAGCAAAACGATAATTTTATGTACCAGTTTGTCTTAAAGTCTGAAGAACAAAAAAACCAAATCGCTGGTTTCGTTAGAATAGAAAGTAAAACGAATAGTAGCCATAAAGCACTTCTTAGCTGGCAAGATGCGCCAAATCCTATATTATTTTTAGCTGAAATCAAATCTAATAAAATGTATTTTCATGTAAATTACGGCTCAGAAGGCTTAGCTGTAATTCAGGAAATGCCTGATGGTTATAAGTGGACTCATTCCACTAAATCTGAATATATAGAACTAAGTACTTCACCGTATGGCTCAGTTTTTATGAATGAAGAAACTAAGCAGATCAGACTACTTGATGGTAATATCGCAGCAGCTAAAGCTTTAAGTCACTCTAAAACAGTCGGTAAAAACGGCAAAACACTTTTCGAAAATAACATCGCTCTGATGAAAATGTATAAAGATGATATGAAAAACCTATTTTTAGGGGTTTAAGGTCTAATAAGAGATTATTTACCAGGGTTCATACGAGCTATTGCTGTTTCGCTATTAGCATATTGCTCTCTTAAAATCTTATAAGACGCAACTTTACCATCCAATACTGCTTGATTAGGGTTTCTTAAGCTTTGGTCATGATGTGCTAGAGATTTGTTAAATGCATTATATCTAATACTACTGTAATTGCTATTATGTCCATAATAATTACCACCTGATTGATGATAACCACCTCCAGCGCGGTCTATCCTAGTATGACGTTGACCACCAGTGATCGCTGAAGCGACTACCGTAACCACACCTAATATTTCATTAATTGTGCTAAGTAAACTCTTACCTTTCTTGCGCACCCCAGGATCTTTAGACTGGGTAGATCTATACGCGTATTCAGTGTCCTTTTTAATCTGCGCAAATGCTTTTTTCTGCTGACCAAGCTCACCTTCAGTAATCATTTCATTAGCTTTAGCGATTTCAGCTTTGTTTGCCGAGAGCTCAGACATTAAATCAGAGCGACCTTTAGCGAGTAATGATTTATTATTTTTAGTTAAAGCAAATTTAGTTTTAACATTATTCTCATCTATCAGACCTTCAATCGGCACTAAAGTAGTTTTATCACCCTCTTTCAGCTCGACATATTTAGCTCCGCCACTTTCGACTAAATTAAGGTTCTGACCCTTTTTATTTTGGTAAGTACCATTTTCTGAGACAAAAATATTATCATTTTTAGTAGTAACGCGACCGTTATCTTTAATAAACTCTTCAACGTTACTAAAAGCATATTCACTAAACTGCTCAGTAGCACTTAAGACCTGAGGTAAACGCACTCCATGTTTTTCATGCAATTTAGCTAGCTCAGAATCCTTTCCTAAAGCGATATGCTCGCCATTGTGCTGTTCAAGCTTAATTAACTCTGCTTTTAAAGCTTTTTCAGTCTGGCTAAGCTGGGTTTCAGGCTTTTTATAAATACTATCAACCATCTTAACAGTTTCTTGCTCAGGTTTAGTTAAAACTACGGGCATTTTAACTTCGCGCTCAGTTTTATTTGCACGGGTTATCGGCTCACTATCAGTTTTACTGGTTTCTGTAGATGATTTGGCACCATTTTCAGTCCAATCACTATCTGTTTTAGAAACGCCACCCTTCTTTACATCAGCATTAGGTTTATTTTCATCAGTCGGAGTCACAAAAGTATCAGGTTCGTTTTCTGCTTTATTAGAACCAAATTCGACTTGACCGTTATTAACTTCCTTTTCAACGGTTTCATTAGCACTGTCGTTTTCTACTTTCACATTATTAGGCACTTGGCCTAAAGTGAAACTACCGTCTGGATTATTAGTTTTAGGTAAATTGTAGTCTGAAAAACTTTTAACTACAAATGGATTTAATTGATTCATATATTATACTCGACCCTTTATGTGTATATACATTATACTAAACATTGATTATTAAGTAAAGGTTATTGTTACTTAGAAAATGATTTTATTTTAATATCACACCCTCTAAATAAAACTTTTTAACAATTTAATTCTTAAAACTTTGAATTCTTCTTTCTAAAACATAATCAGTGTATTGCTTAAAACCATCATTTTTATGTCCAAAAGGATTATAAATATTAGTATTATAGCCACCATAATGTCCGTAACCACCAGCGTGATGGTGACCATAGCCTCCATGATGATGTCCACCACCATAAGTGTGACTTACATAGTGAGGCTGACCTTTAATTGCTTTAATTAGATTAGCTACATTTAAAGCTGTAAAAAGAATCGTACTGGTATGTACTGTAGTCGGTGGGTGATGATGATGAGGTCCACCATAATAAGGTCCATGAGTATGAGACGGTACAGTCGGATAATGCGTAGGTGTATTATAAGGGCTTGGATAACTAGCTGGGTGGGCTGCATTTGGATTATATGGAGGTGTGGTTACCACTGGCACCTGGGTTCCATATGGGTTATGGTTATAACCTGAGTTTACCTGAGTTCCATATGGATTATAGTTATAGCCTGGGTTAGTAGCATATGGATAAGCAGCAGGTTGGCGAGTTATGACCTGACCTGGGTTAGGTGTGTTAGATAGTCTTACATTCGGGTTATTTTGGTAGATATTGTTTAAAGCCGCTCTCATTTGTTCTGGTGTCGCATCATTATGAAGTAATACCGCTCTTTTCTGCCCGCCGATATTTTCAAAGACAATATTATAATCCTTAAATCCATCTGACTGAGCCAGTATACGCTCAAGTTCATCAGTATTTTTAGCACCAAATTCTTGCATCATTTTTTCTATATTATTAGTTTCATTAGCACTTAAGACATGCACAGCACGGTAAATTTCACCGCTTTTACCATCCTGCTTAACCTGATTGGGGTTACGAGGATTCATCACAGCCAGATGATCTACTGGCGCGCCGCCTGTATAGCGAGTTAGTCGATGCATTAAAGCACGTTCAGGTGAATTAGCTTGATTAAGTGAATTTAGTAATTTTTGTTCAGCTGAATCTTTAGGGAAAGGAGTTTTACGAGCTTGCACGTCTGCTTTTACGCGATCTTCAAAAGCCTTAATACTCATATCACCTTCACTAGTAGGTACTTGCTTAGCATTTGGATACTTAGGGGTCTCGATAGTCTTAACTACAGTTGCAGGCTCGCCATCTACGGTAGTATTAGTCTTAGAGTTGTTACTATTACTAGAACTAGCTTGGCTTTGTGAATCACTTTCATCAGTCTTAGCAGCAGTAGCTTCACTCTGTGAGCGCCTTAAATTCGGTGTTAGAGATCTTTCTGCATCAGTAGCTTCTTTACTAGTGGTACCATCTGGATAAACTACTACATATTTTTCATCACTTGACTGAGTACTATCACTATTATTTGACTTAGCTTGCGCATCACTAGGTTTCTGGTCAACAAATTTACCATCTTGAACTTGAACTTGATCAGAAAAACCATATTCGGTGCTATTAGCTTCAGCTTTAGAGCTATCTTTAGCTCCTTGCTCGACAGATGCGCCTGGTAATTTAAGCCAGCCAGCCGTAGGATCATGGGTGTGAGTAGATGGGCTAGTACCGTTTTGGCCGGCAAAACTAGCAGCTTCCGATTCAAGCGCCATGGCTTTGGTAACTTTAGAGCCTTTAACTTCAGCGATTTGAAGCTTCAAGCCAGGCATTCTTTTTAATAAATTGTTGACGATAGTCTTTTGGTCAGCATCTTTACTTAAACCAGTTAATTTAAGTAAATTGTTTAAATGATTAGTCTTAATCTGCTTGCCAGTGCTTAGGTCTTTTAGTTCCTGATTGATAGCGTCTTTATTTAATCCAGCATAAGTCTGCATCTGCTCTGAAGCTAACTCTAGGCGCAAAGCTCTTTCTTCAGTAATATTAGATACCGGTGATTTTAGAAGCTCAGCAGCTTTTTGTTTGTCTACCTGTATATGATTTTTAAAATTACTATTTTCAGAGGATAAAAATTTAAAGAATTGCTCTTGTAATTGCAAGCCTTTTTTATTAGATGAATGCAGCTGATTATCTTCAAATAGATCAACCATCATACCTGCCATCGCATAAGCGTCTTTAGCACTAACGGCACTTGCACCTGAACCTAAGGCTTTATTAAACAAACCAGTTAGCTCTTTGAAGTTTTGAGGTGTAAAGCTCTCCAGATTACCATCTTTTACTTGTTTAAGTAAATTAGACATGGAATTTTTATCAGCGGCATCCAGATTTTTTAAAGCTTTAGCCGGTAAACGCATACCACTATTAGTTTGCTGAGTGTAATCAACAAAAGCATGAATTCCTGTACCACCTAAATTAGAAGAACCAACCATAAACTGTTAAAAGATTTTTAAGCTATATCTTTATGTATATATATTATATCTGAAAATTTAACTAAGCGTTAAGAAATACGTAAATATATATTATTCTTAAAATAAGTTTATTTTCGAAGTTTAATATTTATTAGAGATTTTATAGTTTTATTTAAGTTACACTTCTTCAGGCATGCAGCCTTATAAGTTTTTAATACTAACTAATATTTTTTAAATTAACTTGATTAATTTAGTAGCCACGTCACTATAACTTCACTTAGCTCTAATTAATTCACTAGCTATGTCACTATAACCTCGCTTAGCTCTAATTAATTCACTAGCCATGTCACTATCACCTCGCTTAGCTTTAATAAATTCACTAGCTGCGTCACTATCACCTCGCTTAGCTTTAATAAATTCACTAGCCGCGTCACTATCACCTCGCTTAGCTTTAATTACTTAATTTAGCGGCATTATTACTTTACTCTTCAAGTTCAAATAAGCTTTAAGCTTATTTATAATAATTTTCTAAAATTAAGCAATTTTTAGAATTTTTTCTAGATTAGCATCAAATTTAGAATTTTATTATAAATTCACAATGTTTTTGTAATTTTTTTCTAAATTTAAAATTATCTGAAATTAGAATTTCTATTGGAAAATGATTTTATATAGGGATCTTTATAAATGAACTAAGCAAGTTAAATAAACTAAGATCGATTGATTACCCACGATAATAGCCAATTCGCGCTTTTAATTATAATAATTGACTCTATTAGATAATTATTAATCTCACTAACAAATAAAAAAATCATAATAAGAGTCTTACCTGTAAGTTCAGAGTTATTACAATGTTAGCTTTATAGTTGAAACCCCTTTTACAGTAAAGCAAACTTTATATTTAAAATTAGTTTAAAACTACTTAAATTAATAACTATTTCCAAACATTTTTTTAGACCCTAGAACAGACTGCTAGCGAGTTTAATCAGCAAACCGAAGTTAGTATACATAGCGGTCTGATATGTAATAACAACTTTAATTAGCTAAAAGTTAATTTTATTTTGTTAAATAAGTTCAGTGGGTAAGTAAATATGTTAAAACCAGATGGATCTGAAGAAAATTCTAGTAGTAGCGCGCGCGCAAATAATCTAAAAAAGCCGCCACCTTTAAAAAAAGGAGGAGTCGCTCAGGATGAAAACACTGAAAAGCAGGTTAATGCCGAATTAAATAAGAAAATAAATCGCGAAAAGCCTGATTTATTATTAAGCTCTAAGCTAACTGCGGCTAAAACTTCAGGTAGGTTTATTGAACTTGATAAAACCAAGCTACCAGCAGCATTAAATAGTTCAGTAATTAATGACCCTGAAAAAGAAGAGCAGGCTCCAGCGCAGGAAGCTAAAGTAAATGAGCTTGAAAATAGCGCACCACAAACTTTTCAGGAAAAAGAGTTTTATCTTGTCGAGAAATTACAAAAAGCTAGTGAAGAAAGTGAAATTAAGGCTATACAAAAAGCTCTACTAGCAATGTATCGAAACAAACTCGAAACTTCGCTCAAGTCTTATACTAATGCACTTAACGAAGCTATAGAGCTCGGTGATTTAAATGATAAGTTTGCGCGCTTTGAAAAAGCCGATTTATTAATCTCGAAAGCAGCGCAGATCGAATTTAAGTATTATATTTTTAGAAGTTTAAACTTGATAAAAGTAAATGAAATAGATTTAAACAATAATCTATTAGATCAGCTGTTAGTACAAGCGCCAGCAGTTTCCTATTGTATTACCAAAGTTAAAAAATTAATAGACAAACACATCCAATCTTATGAAAAGCTAGCTATCACTTTAGATGACACTATAGACAGATCAGATTTAATCGCCAGGATCGAAAAAGATCAAATTGAAGTAGAAAAATACCAAAAGATCGCCAGCACACTTAAAGAATACAAAATTCAGACTGAAGTTACCATAAATAAATATAAACAGTCAGATATTATACAAGAGCTCTTAAAAGTGCTTACTTAAAGTTCATAAATATAAATGGCGTGCCCCATTAAATTCAAAAATAAAATAGATGTAAATGTTTCAGCTTTAGAAAGTCTAAACCTAAACTTGATAGTATTTAGATATCAGATTGCTTTAAATATGCGACTAATTTTCGTAGAGCCTGCGTGCGATGACTACGCTGATTTTTCTCAAGTATGCTCATCTCAGCAATTAATCTGGTAGTATCGTATTCTTGCTTTTCTTCAATATAAGGGTACATAATCGGATCAAAACCAAAACCATTTTCACCCTTAGGCTGGTCGCCAACTAAACAGTCCCAGTATTGCTGGGTATCAAATATAACTTCACCACTAGGCGCGCACAAGACCAGGCAACAAACATAGCGTGCCTGACGGTTAGTTTCATCTTTCATTTCACGCATAATCCCAGCAAGCCCTTTATTAGGATCGCGCATATAGCGCCCAGAATATATACCTGGCGCCCCGTTTAGGGCTGCAAGTTCAGTACCACTATCATCAGCCAGACAGTAGCTCTTAGTAACCTTAGCGCCGGCTTTAGCTTTTAAAGTCGCGTTAGCAAGAAAACTATCACCATCTTCTATTACGTCAAACTCCCCATCATATACATCACTTATCGATTTAAAACTATGTCCTTTATAGTCTAAAATTTCAGTAAAAGCTTGATTAAATTCTCTAATTTTACCTAGGTTAGTAGAGCAAATTATTATCTCTGTCATAAATTATTATTTTAGCTTGCTAGATATTAACTTGTTTTATTTTATTAGTTTAAAATGTGACTTTTTCTTGTTTAAGTTTAGAAACCACTTTAATCAGTGTTTGCGTTATATTTTTTATAATGTTCTTAATCATGAATTAAAGACTAAAAAAATTTATTTAATAATAGAAAACCTTACAAAAATAAAAAGAGCTCAGTTAAACTGAGCTCCCTACCTACCATGTTATTAGTTCCCTGTGATTTAACTAACGAACATAAAATTATTTACCTTAAAGTTTTCATGTTTAATATATTTTGATTTTGATTCATGGCTAAACATCTAAACTTTCTTTTCTACTAAGATTTACTTAAACCTACAACCTCTAAACCATAGATCACCGCTAATCATGTAATCACTGCCGTCTTTTAGTATTGACACCGTACCAAATCTTAAAGGAATCCATAACCAGTTAAACTTACTCATGATTCTTGCATTTCTTGATACAAACCTTACATCGCCGTAACCCATATTAACGACTTTGATATCAGCAGCACCTTCAAGATCACCTAGTACAATGGTTGTAACTTGTCTAAAGTTAGTTTGGACTCTAAGCACTTTACCATAATCATCTGGGCTTAAAACATACACTCTAGTAGGTGCGATAGTTTTAAAGTTAGTATTTGCAGAACCAGTATCACCACCCTGATTATCTTCAATTTCCTGTAACTTTTGATCTAAGCCTTCTATGTCAGATAACTCAAGCTCTGGTAAAACTTCTTTAGCTATCACACCAGTTAATTTAGCCGCATCCAAACTTTTAATATCTTCGCTTAATAGTGATTCGTTAACCACATGCTCAGTGCTTACACTATCTAGCTCCAAACCTGTCGGTGCCACTGCTCCCATCAATTCAGCAAGCAGAGCTTCACTCATATCATCTTTTACGATTGTGCCATTAGCGATTTTAGTAGTATCCACAGCGCTATCTGCTAAATCTACCGTGGTAACTTCACCATCTTTAATTTTTTCGCTTACAATAGCATCATCAGCTACTTTCACTTCGCTTACCGCGGCGTCAGCCAATTTTTCAGTCGTCACATTAAGATTCGCTAAATCATCTGTTTTAACTTCACCATCTAAAATATTAGTTGTTTTTACAGAATCTAAAGCTAGCTTTTCATTTGTCACAGCTACGTCAGCCAGTTTAGCCGTGGTTACATTTAAGTCAGCCAAATCCTGAGTTAGCACATTTGCATCTGCTATTTTATCTGTAGTCACAGCATCTGGAGCTAGTTTAGAGTTTAGAACAGAAAGATCTGCGATTTTATTACTTAACACTGAAAAATCAGCTAATTTGTTAGTAGTTACATTTAAATCTGCTAAATCATCTGTTTTAACTTCACCGTTTAGAATATTATTACTTAAAACCGAGTCATCTGCTAGTTTAGCGTTATCTACAGCATCATCAGCTAGTTTTTCTGATGAAATGGCGCCACTGGCAATTTTGCTTTCAGTAACTGCACCATCTAGAATTTTATCAGTGTTCACGGCGTTATCAGCTAGCTTAGCTTCAGTTACACTTACATCTGCCAGATCGACTGTAGTTACTTCACCGTCAGCGATTTTCACTGAGGTTACTGCATTATCAGCAAGCTTGCTAGTTGTTACAACACCATCAGGCAAAGTGAATTCACCGTTATTGGTACCACCATTACCATTTAAAAGTGCTGCGATAGTTTCGGGTGCCATGTCTTCAAGCAAGATAGATTCATTAATAATTTCAATCGAACCAACAGCGTTATCTGCCATTTCATCATTCTCGATCGCATTATCAGCGATATCAGCTGCATTTACTTGACCGTCTTGTATATGAACCGTAGTTACGATATCTAAACCTAAGCTCGCCCTTTTTATCTGACCATTACCGATCTTTTCAGCTGTCACCGCACCTTCTGCTAGTTGAAAGCTACCGATAGCCCCCTCAGCAAGCTTAGTACCAGTTACACTTAAGTCAGCTATTTTATTAGTAGTCACTGCACCATCAGCCAGATCAATTTCGGCAATCGAACCATCGGCGATCTTCAAACCAGTGATAGAGTTATTTTTCAGCTGATCTCCAGCGATTGCATTATTAGGAATCCCAGCTGCAAACACATCAGGTACTAATTTATCTGCAGTAATCGTAGCATCAGCGATATCAATCGCTTGGATAGTACCATTTTTGATTTTAGCGCCAGTTAAAGTGTCATCAGCGATATCTTCAGCTAACACTGAACCATTTTTAATATGCGTATCATCAATAGTCTCTAAAGCGAGAATAGTATTATCTACTGCACCTAAAGCCAGGTTAGCAGTACCTACACTTTCAGCAGCCAGATCATCACCATTTAAACTACCATTTAAGACATCTACTCCAGTCAAACTTTCGTTTGCCACTTGAACAGTCGTTACTGAACCTTCTTGAAGCTGAGTGCCAGCGATAGAGTTAGCTGGAATACCTGAAGAAAAAGCATCTGGAGCTAACTTATCACCAGTGATAGTAGCTGCTGCTATATCATCTCCAGTAATGGTTTCATTTTTAATATCAATACTTTCAATCGAACTATCAGCTATTTGCAGGCTTGCTATAGAATCATCAGCAATTTTAGTACCAGCTAGTGATGCGTCTTGAAAATTATCAGAAGCCAGCACTTCAGCTATATTTAACTGCGCCACGCCTATGCTATTTGCGGCGATACGATCAGCATTGATACCTGCTGGTGCGATATCTTCACTAATGATAGTTTCATTTTCTATATCAATTGAAGCTACAGTACCATTTAAAATTTGCGTGCTAGTAATCGTTTCATCTTTAAGCTGCGAGCCAGCGATCGCCTGCTCTGGTATACCAGAAGCAAATACCGCCGGAGCTAATTTATCTGCCGTAATAGTTGCAGCAGCAATATCAGCGCCAGTAATACTTTCGTTTTTAATTTTTTCTGTAGTTATAGTATTATCACTTAATTTATCATTTGAGACTGTGCTGTCTAAAAGTTTAATACCATCAATAGTGTTATTAGTAAAATTATCAGAAACTAATACATCGTTTAAGTCGATCTGCGCGGATTGAATAGTCGCTGCTGCGATATCTAGATTAGTAATACTACCATCAGCGATTTTAGCTCCATTTACAGCTTCATTAGCAATTTTAGTATTAGTAACAGCACCATCAGCAAGCTTATTTCCTTCGATCGAACCATCTGGTAAACCAGAGCCAAAAACAGTCGGATCTAGTTTATCTGAAGTAATACTACCAGCAGCAAAATCTGCTCCTGTTAAACTACCATCTACAACTTTAGTACCATCAACTGAGTTGCCAGAAAGTTTTTCTAAAGCTACTGAGCTGTCTATTAATTTTGCGCCACTTACATCTTTTATATCTTCATTTTCGATTGTATTATTTTTTATATTTTTAGACTCTAAAGTTTCCTCTGCAATATCTAAACCAGTGATAGAACCATTTAAAATATCATCAGAAACAATAGTATCTTTAATAATATTATTACTATCAACCGAATCTATAGCAAGCTTGATATTCGTGATAGACTCATCAGCTATATCAGCTGTTTTAACTTCACCGTCTTTAATTTTTTCGCTTACTATCGCATCATCAGCGATTTTTACAGCATCAATCTCACCATCCTGGATATCAAGTGAGGCTAAATCAGCGAGCGTAGCGAGCGAGCCGCTAGTTTCAGGTAAGGTAAAAGTTAAGTTAGAACCATCAACAGTAGCTGGATTGACCAAAAAAGTAGCATTACTTAGACCATCATAAGTTAACGCTTCATTTGCAGCTGTAGCACTTTGACTAGTTAATCTACCAATTTTCAAATTAGCTAAGGTCGATGGAGCCAAATCTTCGCCTAAAATAGTACCATTAACAATTTTATTGCTGGTAATGGAATTATTTTGGTAGTGCTGGTTACGAACGGCTTCGTTGGAGATGTGATTGAATTCAACCGCACCATTTTCCAGTTTGTCTCCATCTACAGCTCTATCAGCTAATTTATTCTTAGTCACTGCCTCATCACGCAAGTGATAGCCAAATAGTGCTCCGTTAGGAATTTTATTTGAAGTGATCGAGCCATTAGCAATTTTTTCATCAGTAACTGAGTTTCTAGCTAAATTTCTAGCGACGATGGTTTCATCTCTGATCTTAAGATTATTTACAGATTGATCTGCAATCTTACTAGTAACTACAGCATTAGCAGCGAGTTCAACAGAAGTTATAGAACCAGGTTGAATACCTGAAGCTTGAGTTGAAAAATTAGCAGTACTAAAGTTCGCTTGACTTAAAGTCGTATTAGAACCTGTATCACTTCTTCTAGTAACAGTAAAGTCATCTTCATCAATGTTATAAGTAGATAAAACCGGAATCGAAACATGGTATTTACCATCATCAGATTTCGTTACATTAGTTTGCTTAGCGCTTTGGCGGTTATCTACATCAAAAACAACTTGCTCGAATAATAATTTATCTAATTCAGCATTACTTCCAGCTAAATTACTAGCACTGACCTGCCCGCTAGCACTTAAATCACTACTAGCCGTTGCAACTAGGTCACCAGCAGTATCTAAAATATCAAAATACACTTTTTTAGTACCTGTAAAAGGCTGCACCTTTAAAGAGACTTTTAAGTTACTGCGATTTTTCTTTTTACCAGGTAACTTTACCGTAGCCTGCGAGATATAAGATTTTTCATTAGAAGCGTTTAGTTCATAGGCTCTCACTTGAAAAGAGTCATTAATAGAGTTTTTTGTATTTAAGTCAGTCGCATCTAATTTTAAGTGCACTAAAGCATCAGCCTTAGGGAACTTTTTATTTAAGTCATCTTGATCGATTTTAGCTGATAGCTTTTTACAGCTAAGTCCACTACAGGCGAGATCTTGAAAAGCTGCTTTAGCAGGATTAAAGCTGGCTAGCTGAGTGGTAAGTAAACTAAGCAAGACGATGCCTTGGTTTAATTTTTGACTAATTTTAAATTTTTTATTTTGTGCCATAAGATTGAGTTGCTCAAGCTATATTTACGGCATTCGTTAAGAGTCAATTAAAATGAATTTAAATTTATTATTTTAAACTCATTAATATAATTGAATTTTGATTAACTTTTCTTTAATCGGATCTGGGCTTCAAGAATTTACGATGAATTACTATAAGGATGCATCATTTAAATATTTAATTTATCTAAATATCATTTTAGTTTTATTAATTTCTGCATTTGATGGCGTGCAAGCTGAATCAAGTTTGATTTTAGATAGACATACGCACGCTAACAATGGCTTTGCTTATAGTTTTAGAAAGCTAGATAAAGATTATTCAGGTCCAGCATTAAAAATTAGACGTGATTGTGATAGTTCACTTTTAGACATCGGCTTCGATAGTAATAACTCTTTAGATATTACGGCTATCGAAAACTTTGTTAATACCTGCCCAGATAGTGACAATACTCTACCTTTAGATATAGTAGGAGCTCCAAGCGCGGCGGCTGCTTATAGCCTCAGAAAAATTAGATCCGCTTATAGTGGCTTTGCTCTGCAAGTTAGAAGAATAAGTGATGATGTGACTTTAGATATCGGATTTACTCCTGATGGATTATTAGATACTACAGCTATTGAAACTTTTTGCGGCGCTTCAGATTGTCTGGTCAGAATTTGGTATGACCAATCTGGAAATAGTAACAACGCTGACCAAATAGCTTCACCTAGTAGTCAAGCAAAAATTTATGATGCTACTGATGGCATAGTTACTAATCAAGCTGGTCAGGTTGCTATTGGAACTGATGGAACAAATGATATTTATACTACAAATGTATCAATAGGAACGGCACATAGCCTGATAGCCGTTGCCACTAGAAATGTCCAGCCAATAGATACAGGCAGCCAATATCGACCACTTGTAGGTAATGATAGTATCCCCCACGACAATCTTATATCTTATGGTGTCTCTATAGGCGGCACAGGTCACATTATAGTAGCGCAGCATGATGGTGATACCAAGATAGATAGCGAATCTTGGGTCATAGGTGAAAAGGCTCTTTTCACTGTAATTTCTAAAGGTCAGGGTAACAATAATATAGAAGTCTATAAAAATCAAACCTTAGTGGATATCAGTGATATTAGTTCAGATGCTGATTATGGTGATCTTAGACTTTTTGGACAGCCTGGTAGTGTTCAACGACATTTTGCTGGTTTCATAAATGAAATAATTTTTTATAATCAAGACATTTCATCCCACCGTCAGGAAATACAAAGACAGGTTGGAGATTATTACGGAACTTTAGATTTAGCCTATCTTCACACCTGGTTTGACCAGTCTGGTAATAATAATCATGCGATTCAAGCTGACTTTAATAAACAGGCCAGGATCTATGATGATGGCATGATTCTAGACCCAAACGGTAATAATAGTTTACTCTCTGATGGTGTCTTTGATATCTACCCAACACAATTTAACATTGATGAAACTCACAGTGTTTTTTCAAGTGTGACCAAATTAAAACAAACTAGCCAAGGTTCATTTTTTCGACCATTTTTAGCAAATGGTCTTAGTGACTATAATGAGTATCTAGGATATGGTACTGCTAACGATGGACAAGATGACTTAGTAAGTGTTTCTCAAAAAGGAGCATTCAGAAGTTCAAATTCAGCGGGAGGTAGCTGGCTAGCAGATGAACAAATTATTTTTTCTGTACTCTCCGACCAAAACAATGTAACTTCATATAAAAATTCTTCTAATTTAACTTCTAGAACCGAAAATTTAAATTTTAATTTCAACGAGGCTTTTTTATTAGGCACTGAAGCTGATACAGGTAGATATTTCAGAGGTCACATGAATGAAATTATTTTATATGATACTCGCAGAGATGCTGATAATTTAGACATTGAATATGACCTCGCTCATGCTAATAATTTTACTTACCAATCTTTCATAGACACTTTTACACTTAGCAATAATCAAATCAAAACTAAAATGCCTGCTTACACTTTAATTGGTACTTTAAATACTACTGCTAATAACGGTTCAGGTAATTACACTTACAAAATTATTAATGACCCTGATAATTCTTTTGTCATAACCAATGCTAATGAACTAAGGACAGCTAGAGTTTTAGATCATAGCGCAGCAAGTACACTACCAGTAACCATCAGAGTTACTGATAATGATGATGATAAATTTATCGAAAGCATATTTAATATACAAATAAGCTCTATTTTTGATGGAGAAACTATTATAGGATTCAACAGTGTTTATGCTGGCAGCCCTATTAATACTGTTGTAGGCGAGTTTACTACATTAAACAAAGGTTATACTGGTGCCAGTCATACATATACTTTATTAGATGATGCTGGCGGATCTTTTAAATTAGATGGTGATACTTTAAAAATTGCTAAGGTCTTAAATTTTCAAGATACAGATCCGAAATTAAGTATTACTCTTAGAGCTACTGTGACTGGTGAAACAGCTTACCACGATCAAAAATTTAAAATTAGAATTTTAAAACCTCTAGATTTAATTGATATCACTCAAGACAATGATAATGACGAGGACATGGATAATGATGAAACTGATGATGATTTGACAAACCTCATACCTGATTTCATTGATAAAGATTCAAATCAAGAAATTTCAGATCATGAGCTATTAGATACTTTACTTATCTCAAATAAATATATTTATTTGAGACGCTTTAAGCGTAATTTTAACTTTAATCAAAATTATGATGTAAATAATGACAATGTATATGACTTCCAAGACTTCAATCTCATTGAACAATACTTAAAATCAAACAAAAATTATGATTACATGAAAAACCTTTTAAATGAGATCGGCACCAACCGCAAGGGTAATATTACTTTTAAAAAAGCAAGAAAAATTAGAAGAAAGTTTTTAAAAATTAACAATGATCTTAATAATAATTCTATCCGAGATAAAGATCAGGGCTTGGTAGAAGTGTTTGATGTGAATAATGATCAAATTCTAGATGATACTGACTTTAACAAATTGATATTTGTATTAGAAAAAGCTCTAAAGAAAAAAGACACTAACTCACAAGTAAAGCGTATTAAAAAATTTGTACAAAGATCTAACAAAAAAAATAATTCATTAAACTAAACATAACTTAATGCTAGAATAATAAAGCTAAGAGCTAATGGCTTTTAGTATGTAAACTGATAAATCACTTTACTTTTTCTGGGGGCGTATTAGCTTTGACGAAGAAATGGAATTTTGAAGTGCAAGCCAAGGTAGTATAGGACCTTGTCAAAACCAATGCGAAATTTAAGTGCAGAATTCACAACTGAAGAAGTAGCAGTAAACAACGTTGTAGCTTTAAAAGCTGCCTAGTTTACTAGCGAAACGCCCGACAGACTGGGCACTACAGACCCAAGTGTATGTTGGATTACCGAGTCTAACATTTGGGCTGCCTAACTTGGTAATTGCATCTTTATGGCTTTTATAAAGCTCGCCTAAAAGATAAAGATTTAAGCTTTAGAACCCGTTGATTGTCGCTGATCGCAGGAACGGTAAAAACCTAGAAACCAGTGACTAAGCTTGTAGTACTTCCTAATGAAAGATTTTCGGACGCGAGGGGCAGTTCCTCGCCGCTTCCACCATTTTTGTGATTTAATGTAGATGCATTTTGGCATTCATCTGTATTATTAGCTTCTCTACTAGGCTTAAGCTCAAAACTAAGACTGCCCCAAACAGTCTTATTAAGCTGTTCTTACCTTTTTATATAAATATTAACTTTTTAACTCATTAAGTACCTCAAAAGCATTTCGTTCAACCCACTTTTCATAGATTAAACCATTTTGATTAACGTAAGAAATAGTAATACCACTTAGCTTAACTACTTTACCATTTAATTCACTACCCATAAAGCCATGGTTTTTACAACTTATACTCCAGCGAGTAACTACTTTATGATCGCTGGAAAATATATCATGAACTTCAAACTTTAAATCATGTATCTTAGCTTGAAAGTTTTTTAACTAATTAAGTAAACTTTTCACGCGAGGTGACTTTTCGTCCAGCAGAGTGTATCGTGAAGTCAGTTTCAATAAGGTTATTTCGTAGTAGTTTTACCTAAAAGTCATGAGCTCGCCAATCATGAAGAGATAGATATTAAGCACTTAGATAAACAGCCTTTCTACTCAAAAAATAGCACCACCTAATTATGAGCAATTTTCAAAAATATTTGCAAGACTGATTTTAGAACATAGTCTATTGTCAAATATATCTTATAACTTAATTCAAGAAGTATACGCAAAATATATCAAATAAAGTTATATCATATTAAAAATTTGAACTACTAATGTAACCAAAGCACCCACACTGATCATAAATGATATTTGTCTTAAATATGGAACCCCAAAAGTATATACAAATGCATAAACTAATCGAGCCCCAAAGTATATCTTGGCTGCAACTAAAGTAATTTCATTCCCGCCGTAATGATTAACAATCAATATTAAAATACTAAAAATTATCAAATTATCCAGAGCATTTCTATAAGCTCTTTGAGACCGGAGTGCCCACTGAGACCTGGCTTCAAGATTTGGTTGAGCCACACTAACAGCACTAAGACCTAGATAGTAAGCTCTCTCTAAAACGTAGGGGATCATCTGCACAAAAGTTAAAATCACCGCAAGTACTAACCAATATATTTCGTTCATAAATTTTCCATTATTAAGTTTTTCACAGATATAAAATCAACTTTTAATATAAACACCATTATATTTCTCAGCCAATTCTTTAAAAGCAGGGTCAAGTACCTTGAACTTCATTATAGTAGTGATAAAAGGTGCCATTACATGAAACTTCTTATCAAAGTAAGTCTTTTGTGTAATCAAAGAAGTGTTTCCAGCCTGCCTCTCTATAATAAATACTCCTAAATGATTTTTAATCGGAAAAGGTACAGTTGACTTCGTTTGGTTTAGAGAATAACCGTAAATTTTCAAATCTGCATCACCATCATTCCAAAACCTTATATCTTCAACAGCTTTTTTATCACCTATAGCACAGTTTCTAACTGAACCTTCTGAAATTGCATTAGTGCTAGCAGATTCACTATTATCCCAAGACACTTCATGAATCGTATCAATCCAATTGGTTAAGTTTTCTGATACAAGTATCATCGCCTCTTCAGGTGGAATATTAAGCCAAACCTTTTCTTCAACTCTTAATGGAGCTTGAGTGTAACTTCCTATATCGTAATTTCCAATATACCTACTTTCACCATCAAACGCAGATTTAAATTTACTAGCATCAGCACAAACTGCTAAAGCTAAAAACATCACTAAAATTGTCACTATTTTTATTTTCATTTTCATTTCCTTTCTTATTCTTTCTAGACCACTTGGTCAAAAATACTTTAAAAAATTTTATTTTAAAAGACTAATTGCTATTTCAGCAGTATCTTTCATTATTTGTGGCGAGACTCCAGCTCTCTTCAAAACTGAAGTACCACAGGTTAGTGTAAATAGAACTGAGGCAATAGCATCTGAATCAAAGTCATTACTAAGTTCTTGAGCATTTTTAGCTCTCTCGATAGCATCAAAAAGAATAGACTTAATTGCTTTCATATTTTTTTTGAATATATCATACAAATCACTATCTTCTTGACCAAATTCAGCTAACGAGTTGGCAAACAAACAGCCTCTATCACCCTTGCAACTTTTAGTCATTAATATCAAAAACTGTTTCAAGTTTTCCAGTGGCGAGTGTGCTTCATCCATCAAAAAAACTTTAGCTTCATCCAGCTTCTGAGTATTGTAGTTTAAGAGTGCTCGCGTAAAAATCTTTTTTTTATCACCATATACGTTATATAAACTCTGCTTTGATACACCAGTAGCCTCTGTAATGTCAGCAAAACTAGTAGCCTTATAACCTTTTTGCCAAAAAAGTTCGATAACAGTATTTAATGTTTCATAAGTATCAAACTCTTGAGGTCTACCTTTAACGGACATAAAAATATATTAGCACCTTTTAGAACGGCCGGTCAAAAAATCACTATATCAGTTAACTCTTTTCCGCAAATAAATTTAGAGCATATTAAATTCTGCAGATATAAAAAAGAAGAAAAAGATATGAAACCTTTCTCTTCTTCTAAGCTCTAAATCGACTTCGCTTTATTTTACAGCTAAGCTACTATAATTATCTAATTCTAGTAATTTCAACTTTAGCTACGGGACCTCTCCAGTCCCTAGTAGCTTCCGTCAAATCACCGACACCATGAATTCCGTTATGAACATGAATAAAACCTACATCAGTGCCTGCTGGTTCTGGAGTCGTATTATTCGTTTCACATTCAGTAAAGCCAGGTCCAGGAATTGATGCGCAAAGCTCATCATTAACTTCTGTTCCTGCATCATAAGCATTTAAGTACACTGTAGTAGTTCTATTCAATCTTCTTGGTGCTTTAAGGTTATTTAAACCCATAAAAGCATCGTTAGTAGGGATCAACATAGCTGCCAAGTTAATATACCTAGATCTTTTAGTAGCATTTACATTTAAAGTTGTACTAGCCCCAGCTGCAAGTAACCCATCTGAGGTCTGAACATCAACTATATTATCGTTACCTGTAAGTAGGGTATTTAAAGAACTAGTATCTCCCCCCTCAGCAACAGCTTCCATTTCTGCGCTAATAGCTTGACCAGCAGCAAAAATATCAATAGCCTGAGTTTGACTACTGGCAATAATTGGGGTAAAACTTTGACTTTTAGTCAAATTGGTAATTTTAATTTCATAAGATGCTGCTTCTATTGCATTGATATTTAGCATTAATGCACCTAAGCATAGAACAAAGTATAACAACGGTTTAATGTTTAGTTTCATATAATTTATAATCTCCTCTTCATATTGATTACTATATATAACCGTAGTATAAACGCAAAATTTCTAATTAAAAGCAGTTATTATATAACAAGTTGTTCGGAAAAACACCCATTATGAACTTTGAATTAAAAGATATAGAAGCACTTAAAAGTATTGATGAGTTTGGTAGTATCAATTCTGCTGCAGAGAAAATATATATCTCTAAATCTACTTTAAGTGAGAGAATAAAAAAGTTTGAACTAGAGCTCGGTTTTAAATTGTTAGAGCGTGAAAGTTATAAAGTAAAACTTACCAGACAGGCAAAGTTTTTATTAAATAATGCAGCGCAACTGGTTAATGCTCATAATGACTTAGCTAAAATGGCTAAGTTAATCAAAAACAATGTAGAAGTATTATTTGAAATTGGTATCTCAATTATTTACCCTACAGAAAAGTCAATCAAATTACTCAAAGTACTAACTAAAAAATTTCCAAACACTCAGTTTAATTTTTTCCGAGAAACTTTAAGTGGTGAAAAAATGCTAAAAAACAAAGTTATTGATTTATCAATCTCTGAAACTATTAACGATGACGCTAATTTAGACTTTAAAAAAATCTCAGTCTCTAAAATGGATTTATTAATATCTGCAGATCATGATTTTCTAAAGTTACCTAAAGATCAGCAAAATATAGATAATTTAAAGAAACTACCTCAAATTGTTATTAAAAGCACTTTAAGCGAAGACTTAAATAAGGGTTTTGTTTATGATGATAGCCCCAAAATGATTGTTTATGATGATTTATCAAAAAGTGAGTTAATACTTAACAGTATAGGTTGGGGACGTTTACCCCAAGACATAAGCCAGAGATATATCTCAAGCAATCAACTTGTTCACCTTAAAGATATTGAAGCTAGCAAAGTTGTGAATATATATCTAGCCAAAAGAAAGTCTCATCCTGAAAGTAAGATTATGCAATTTATCTGGGAGTACTTTGCTCATTCAAATTAGTTTCAGTTAAATAATTCCAAGGAAATCAATTAATATGCAACATGAAACTTACCTTAATGAATTGAATAGCCTTTGGTAGATAATAGCAGATAGTGATATTCTAATTATAGACTTTAAAGTTGGCACTCTGAGTAAGCACCCATCTTTCCAAATAAACTCTAATGTTAAATCTACTCTCTATTATAATTGCCTTTTCTTTAATCATAATCGGCATCAGTCATTTTCCACTAAGTAATTTTCTTGTCACAATTGTGCCGCCTTATTTACCACTAAAGCTAACTTTAGTTTATCTGACGGGTATTTTAGAAATAATCTTAGGGATACTAATATTCTTTAAAGCTACTAGAAGATATGCCCTTTACCTAACTTTAGCTATGTTGATTTCTTATTTACCAGTGCATATTTATATGCTTACTGAAAGTGAAGTTTTCATTCAAAAACATCATTTAAAAGATCATATGCCATACCCGATAGTCCTATTTTACTTACGTCTACTGGCACAGTTCTTAATGATCTTTGGGCTGTATAAGTTTATTAAATCTAATGCAATTGATGGCAAGTAAGTTTAAACTAGGTACGAGTTATAAAAAATTCATTTTATATAAAACTATATAACGCCTATCCAAACAAACTAATTTAGTTATAAGTTTTCTAAAACATTAGACTAGCTGGTTAGTAAGGGCTACTACTCAGCAGAAAGTGATCACCTTTGATTTTATTGGATTAAAATATACTACTACCTTCATCTCAAGCTCGCTTGTTCTATTTTCAGAACATCATACACCTATATTGTTCACTTTACAAGCAACAATGTTTGTTAAAATATAAATATAAGCATAAAAACTATATTCAAACACCTAAATGTTAACTATTCAGTTAACATACTCAGCTCATTTATTTTCATATATTTAGCGACTTTGCTTATCATAAAGCTATGCTTGTTTAAGGAGATACAATTTATGACCATTAAAGATACAAACTTAAAAACCGTTAATTCTAGCGACAGGTATTTAACTGAAATCAGCTGGCTAAAAAGCTTTCATAGCTTTTCATTTGGCGAGCATTATCATCCTGAAAATACTGGTTGGGGCTCACTTAGAGTAATTAACGAAGATTTTATCGCGCCAGGCGGCAAGTTCAATACCCACCCACACCGAGATATGGAAATTATCACCTATTTAGTTAAAGGTAACCTGCAACATAAAGATAGTGCTGGTAATGAGTATGTGATCAAAGCAGGTGATGTACAAAGAATCAGTGCAGGCTCTGGTATTTTGCATAGCGAAGAAAACATCTCAGCTACTGAAGAAGTGCATATGTTGCAGATCTGGATTACACCTGAAGTAAAGCAAACTGAGCCTGAATACACGCAAAACAGCTTTAAACCTGAAGACCTGCAAAACCAACTTAAGCTTATAGTTTCTAAAACTGGCGCGCAAGATTCGATAGCTATAAAGCAAGATACTAATATTTACGCTGCTATGTTAGATAAAGACCTAAACTTAGACTTTAACACTACTAAAGATAGAAGCTGGCTGCAATTGATTTCTGGAACATTAAATGTTAATGGTCAGCAGCTTAAAACTGGAGACGCGCTAGCTTTCATGAATAAAAGTCAGCTTTCCATAAAAGCGCTAACAGATAGTCATTTTTTAGTATTTGATATAGCCAGTTAAGGCAAGTTTTAATTCTTACCAACCATTTAAAACTTTAGACTAAAAGTTCTTAACATTTATGAAACCCACTTTTGTTAAAATAAGACTCTAATGTTTAATAAGTCACTTTTACTTGCTTTAATATTAATCGCTCCTCTATTTATAGCTCTAAATGCTAGTCATGATAATCTATTAGGTCAGGTGAGTCAGTATTTAAATACGAAAAGCTATACTGTTTCAGCTAAAAAAAATAAAAAGAAGAAAAATAAGTTCGCTCCACGTGCGTTTTTCGATATCGAAGGTCGCAAAAGTACACGCGCGCAGTACACGATCGCTCCTACAGGAACCGCTAACGTACATAATTTTATTTTCAATCGGTCTAAAAAGAAAAACAGAACTTACGCTAGAGTCAGTTTTCGTGAACCAGAAGATTACGCTTTAGGTAAGGCACATACTATATCTAGAAACTTTGCCACTCCAGCTGACCGTGTATTAGTTTATATCGCCATCACCACTAAAAAAGGTCGCCGAAAGTTTGAAGCTACTTCATCAACTGGTACAGTCGGTGTAGGTAATGATCCTACGACAGGTTGGCCAACTATAGTTGTAGAAGGTGAAACTCTTAACGGTAAATGGTACAGAGTCGATGCTAATGGTGAAAAGCGCAGTGTGATTAAAGAGAAAAATCTGTTTTACACCTTAACTATACCTTTCGAGCAGGGTTACATAATTAACTACCGTAAAAACTGTTACCAGAAAATTAATTTTTCAGGTGGCGCAGAATGCACTAAAACTCTTGAGTCGCCAGAGTAAAGACCTTTGCGGGAAATTATTCAGTAATAAATAAGATGAAGATATATCCTGCAACCCTTATGATAGCGCTCACCATATCATAACTCAAAGCTTGGATTCGATTCACGCTAGTAAAAAAACTATCAGCTGCAAACTAATGAAGTATCGGCAGAAAAATGTTACTCAGCAAAAAGCTCTTTTAAAAATTTAGCGTCATCAGCTGAATAATTTTCAGTATAAGACTCGACAGTATGTTTAAGTTTTTCAAGCATATTAGTCAACGCAATTTTTTCATCAGAGCTGATGCTTGTCTTAGTTTTAAGATTCAAAAAATTAAGCATTAAATTTATCATATTACTAGTTTTAGCTGATACAGGTGAAAGCTTTTTGCGCGCTTCTAGCACCTGAATTAAGTCATGATGCTTCATAGGCTTTGACATTTCTATGTTAGTTCTTTGGATTAAAACTGCATCTAAAAGAGCACCCAGAGGATCTATTAATGCTTCCTGATTTTCTTTTCTGGCATGCACATCTAAAATATGTTTACTCATACTGACAGCAGTCCGAGCTTTTTTATCATCTTCATCCTGATTATCTTTAAGACTTACAGCTGCCTGAACAGTTATATTTTCGCTAGCGGCATTCTTATTTAACTTATAAGAGTCATCTGCTGAATTTATAAATCTTATATTGCTCACAGTAAAGATGATTTTAACATTCAGGTTTTGTGATGCTTTAAATATACACATTCTTGCAGGTAAGTTTGCAGACTTTTATAGAATAAATAAATATTTCGCAAGAAGCTTAGCGTGCTTTAAAATGCAGAAATCTACGTTTTAAAGCATTTTATAAACAACATATAATTTCGCTTGCAAGCCCTGAAAGATAAGTTGCCACCCCGAAAAATTCACTAAGCCCTCAATAAATGCCAAGATATCTATATAAGCCTTAGAAATATAATTTTATAGATACTCAGGCTATCAATTTCTTGAAACTTATTAAATTTAAAGCTATAAATCAGTTAAAGTTACTTAAATAAATTTATACCAAATTAAAGTTGCACTTAAATATGGTATAAAATAATGTCTATAAAAAGTGCACTAGTACTCAAGCTTTCACCTGAAAGTAAAGTTAACTTAATCATTTGTAATACGGATTCCGCGCTGCCACTTACTTCAGAAATAACAGCAGTAAATTGGCTTGCCGGTTTTAGTGCAATCCAAAAAGCTTTGCTAGCTTGAGTTAGTTAAGTTAAACTCTCATCTTAAGACTGATATACTGAAAATATTATGTTAATTAACTTTTTCATAAACAGAGCTAGGCTTATAAGTCTTGTATCCAAGTGGATAAAAGCTTAAGGTAGGGTACGCCGGCTTCAACATTAAAGAAGTTAAAAATTAAAGCCGGCGTACAAAAAGCTTCATTCCCCTAAAAAATTTTAAAATTTAACTGTCCTGCTAAGTCATAGTTTAAAGCCTTAGATCAGTTTCACTAGCTCACAATTATGTTATAACAAATTTTAATCAAAATTTAAAGTTGTTATCTGAAAACGCGCTAAGATAATACACCGAGGTTTTATCTTGCTCAACATACAAAAATTTTTAGGAAATAACGATTCTGCGCGCATTAGGCTTTTAGACAGAATTAAAAAAACTTACCTGATAACAGCTAAAAAAAATAACTCTTCTAGTGAAAAAAATATCTTAGATAATAAGAAAAAAACAACTACTAGATCAGACCTTCAAGCACTTAACTCTATTAAGAACCAAAATTCAAACAATAAAACTACTTTTAAATTAGTTCCAAACTTATTAAATAATCGAGCGCAAGCAAGTAAACTTGCAAAACATAATTTAGATGATGCAGACTTAAAAATACTACGTTGTTATGAAAAACCACATTTAACTTTAGATCATGCTGATATCGTAAGTGATTTAAATCGACTTGTAGGAACTACAAACGGTTCTATATCTTTAAATCCTTTAAATGACATTAAAACAGAGAATGATTTATTTAATTTTCTTAATAGTGATAGTACAGCTAACCAACTCGATAAACCAGAAATCAGTCAACTTCTAAAAGATAAAGTCTCTGAAATAGAATTAACTGACGTGCGAGATGTTAAAGCTGATTATTTAAATATTGAAAGCAGATTTAAGGCTCAGCTTGAAAGTAAAGATTTATTAAGCAAGTTGATAGAGTTAAAACAATATCCTGCTGCAATAGACCTGCAAATAAAAAAAGCTCAGCAATTAGCTGAACTAGACTACTCTAGCGATTTAGCTAATAGTTATAAATTCCATTTTATTCAGTTTCAAGAGTTAGCTTCTAGAGCTTGGGAAGATTCTGATTTAGCCCTAAGCATCAACGATACTACTTTAAGGAATGATATCGCTAGCTTAATTTTTAAACAGTACTCAACTGCTCCAGCTACTGAAAAATTTCAAGACTGGTTTGATCTAATTAGTTCTGTTAAAGGCACAGTTGGTAAAACAGCAGATTTCCCAGCAGAATCTGTTGACCGCTTCCCGCCTAATGATCCTAAACTCAGAAAATCATATCAAAACTTTATTTTAGATCACTTAGCTGAGCTTACATATTCTAGACATTTAGATGATAGTTTCGCTCAACCTGAATCACAGTTTAGAACTAGAATCTCCAAAACAACTCCAGCCAAAAAAAACGAACCAAAAGCAAGTGACCTCAGATCTTTTAAAGGTATGTTAAATGAATTTATTAAGAATATAACTAACTATCAAGATACTTATAATTTAATGAATTTAGATAGCTTGAACTCAGCTAAACAACGCTCTGTGATAAATTTTCTAATTAAAACTAAATTACATTTAAGTGACCCTACAGAAGAAAGCCAATTTATAAACAAACTTCAAGCCACTGTCACGAGTAATCTAGCTAAAGTAGCAAATAATCATGATGATTCTACTGTTAGAAACTTAGCTAAAGAGTTAAAAAAGACTTTAAACCATGAAAACATAAGCGCAGTTAATAGCTTAATACATAAAATAGATTCATTTAGTATTCTTAGTCCAAAACTAAGTCCAGTTGACTGGCAGCAAAAGTTTTTAAAATATCAAAATCTTAGTGCTGCTGAAAGCTTGCTTTATTTGCACGCAAGCACGCAAGATAAGCAAGCCACGCTATCTCAGTCAGCTCCAGGCATAGAACATATAGCTAAGCATGTAATAGAAACGCAAAATAACGATACAGATTTAATCTCCAAGCTAAAAATTAGTAATCAACTCTCAAACTTTCCATTACTAAAAAACTTACTAAATCAACAGATCATCAATCAAATAAATAGCAAGCCAGCAAACTTTGAAAACCTGATGCTAAATTTAGTCCAGGGTTTAAAAATAGATTTTAATCCTGATTTAGTTAAATTAATTAGTACAGCACTTGAAAGCTATCAGGACAGATTTGACACACCTGAGGTTTTAGGAGAACTCAAAGCTGATAGTGGCATCATCAATGCTAGAAATCATATCAACAATAAAATTACCTTAACAGATTCTCTAATTAAAATCAGTCTAAAATCAGCAGATGATACCCCTGATAATTCAAAGTTAAAACTACAGGTTATAGATTACCTAAGTTCAGCGATTAGTGATTACCTAGAGCTAGAAACAGCAGATAAGCTTGGTACTAATAATTTCCAAAATAGACTCAGAGCTTCACTTGAACAAATGCTCAAAATATCTACAGCCCCTAAGCTTATAGACCTTAAAGCAGACTTTGACTTTAAAACTGGTCATAGTGCTAAAGAGTTACAAATGACACTTATGCAAAACGAATCTGGGAAAGAGGTCATAAGTAAAATGGGTCAAGAAATTTACGACAGATTAGACACACTGAGCAGTTTTTTTGATGATATAGATAACGGGAATATTACGGACGATAATTTTCTTAAAGAAAAATTTGAGCAACATATTTTAGAGCAAACCAAATTAAACAATGATCTACTTGAAATTTTAAATAGATTACCTGTTGAAGAGCGTGAAGGAATTGAGTTATCTGAGAATTTCCAAAATATACTTGAAACAAGCCTTCTTCCTGCTCAAATCAGATTACTTCAAGATTACGATAAAAATTTCTTAGGTGTTTCGGATAAAAATATTATGAACTCTCTTATAGACAGTGTCACTGGAGAAGTTAATAGAAATTCGATTAAACCAGAAAACGATAATAGCTTAGACACTATCTACAGCCCCAAGCTGGCGAACCTATTTAATGATCAATTGTATGATGGCAAGACAGCTAACTTTGATATAACTGAGCTTACTACCAGTCAAGTACTTAATGATGAAGATGCTTTTTATGATCTAAAAGACCATCTTATAGCCAACTTCGAAAAAAGATTAACAAAGCAGGATAGCCAAGCTTTAGTTGAACTAGGTAAAGGACTAAGCTACGAAAATAACGATCCTGAGATTGAACAACTCAGTAACTTGTTAGCACTAAAAATTCTATTTAGCTCATATGATGTTAGTCATCAAAAAGCAGCTTTAAATATTTTAACTCAAGCTAACGAAATCACTGATATTGTAGATGATTTAGGAAATTCATATCAAGAACTCATGGAAATGTTTGATAGAGCATTTGAAGAGCCTGTTGATGAAACTCAGGCATTCTCTAAATTTGTTAGCATCTTAGTTGAAAAAAATGATAATAATACTTTGCAACAGTTATCTGACCTCTATGACAAACTAGTTTAAATAGCTTTGAAAATTATTTAATCCCACCTTAACTTACAATTAAAAAAAATGCTATAAGTTAAAGTTAGAGGTTAATATGTATTTCAGGTTTGTAAGAAAATAAATAATGGTTTACTAGTTTTTATTTAGAGAAGCTAAACTAATTAAGCATTATTAGAGTGTTTCAATTAAATTAGCAGCTAAAATCAAGCAAATCATCAGCAAGCAATGAAAGCATATATTTAATTAGAGTAAATGGATAGTAAAAGTCAGTCAGAAGTAATCAGAAAAGAGCAAAGTTTTAGTAATTTACAAGCTTACAAAGGATTAGATCATCAAAAAGTTAGTGATAATGAAAAACACAGCTTAAAAATTAAGGTTGCAGATCTACAAGTAAACCTACAAAAGGATAAAATTACTAAAATTAGTAGTGAAGCTTCAAATAAACAAGGTGATCTTGTACAAGCAGAGACTAAAATTTCAAATGCAGAAGCTACTTTAAACGACTTTAGTGGTTTAGAAACTGATATCGGTATGCATGGTGTCGGTAATTCTAAAAATCAGGATATTATCGTGCAGCAGGCTTTAGCTCAAGAAACAATTCGTAAATACGAAGCTGAGATGAATAATTTCGAAGTTAGATTTAATGCTGAGCTTGATAAACTGGAAAGCAGTAAACAAGAGTTTAAAGACAAACAGGCATATTTAAATCAGGTGCAAAACCTGGATTTAACATCTAATGCCACAGCCGATATTGACTTTGCGCGTATCGCCGATACTAATAACGAAAAAGTGGCTAAAGAAGATTTAGATCGCAACCAAGCTTTTCTAAATAGAGGTTTAGGTTTTGAAGATACTGACATGATTCGTAAGCTTCAGTACTAGAATTATCATAAAGTCGAATTATATTACTAGCCAAGTTAGTTTTAATAATCCAGCTTTTCAGTGACTATCACTAGGTTTTAATTTATAAGACAAAAAATAGTTGAGAATATCACCTATAAACTTGCTTGCAGCAGCTAAAATCTTCCATAATTAATGATATGAATCCACTTTCTGCTGATGTAATTGATTATAAAATTCATGGCTCAGACCTACAATTTGTAGAAGTTGAGCTTGATCCCGAAGAGGGTGTAGTTGCTGAAGCTGGCGCCATGATGTTTATGGATGATGGAATTGAAATGAAAACCATTTTTGGTGATGGTTCCGAGCAAAATAAAGGTTTTTTAGGCTCTTTGTGGAGTGCTGGACAGCGCTTAGTAGCTGGCGAGAGTTTATTTTTTACAGTTTTTAAGAATTCAGCTAATTCTGGTAAAAAAAAGCTATCTTTTGCAGCTCCTTATCCTGGAAAAATCATCCCGGTAGATCTTAAAACTCAGGGTGGTGAGATTTTATGTCAGCGAGATAGTTTTTTATGCGCTGCTAAAGGTGTTTCAGTAGGCATTGCCTTTCAAAAGAAAATTTTAACTGGTCTATTTGGCGGTGAAGGTTTTATCTTAGAAAAACTTAAAGGAGATGGACTCGCTTTCTTGCACGCCTGCGGTGCAATTTATGAAAGAACTTTAGAGCCTGGTGAAGTTTTAAAAGTAGATACTGGCGCGATAGTCGCTTTTGAGCCTAGTGTTAGTTATGACATCCAGATGGTACGCGGCATCTCCAGTATGATCTTTGGTGGTGAAGGTTTGTTTTTAGCAACCTTAAAAGGGCCAGGTAAAATTTACTTGCAGTCTATGCCATTTTCTAACTTAGCTGCGCAGATTGTTTCACGTATTAAATTGCCTGGACATGCTAATGCTAGTGCCCGCGATAACAATGTTGGTGGTTTAAACATGATTACAAACATGTTTGATGGTAAATAATTTAGTTAGTAAACCTCTAAGACGGCATCGATAAGATACATTAATCTTAAATTTAACTTAAAAATTAAATTATACTAAACTCGCTGTCATCTTATATGAGCCGGCTTATCTTAAAAAGTTGAATCATAGCCTTTAGCATAAAGCACTTTAAAAAACTGGTACTTCAGTTATCTTTAGTGATAAAAAACTTTACCAAATTACTTTTGGGTTAAGTTAGAATTAAGAGTACAAAATATTTAAAGAGGGAGTATCTATATGAAAGGTATTATTTTTCATGGCGCTTTGCCATTATTATCGTTATTGGGATCTGTTGCATTAATTAAAAAAAGTAGTAAAAAAACCGAGCATGATCAAACCAAGCTTGAAAATAAAGTTTTAAAACTTGAAACTGGATTTGATCAGCAAAAAAAATTACTAGAAACACTTAGAGATCAGATGAGTGAGCTAGCTGTGCCTAGTAAAGCACTGGAACAATTTATGCAAAAGTATAATATTAATGAAAATCATAATATTGAAGCTATAGAGCAAGGTTTGCAAGTTTCGCCTGAAGAAGTTAAAGAAGTTTCTGAACTTAAAAAGGTAGTTAGTGAATTTGGTAAACAAAAGCCTGATGAAACTAAAAAAGCTTAAACCACACTTTAAATAAGCTTACGCTATTAGATTATTACATCCTAAACCTAGATAACGGCACTGTTTTTAACGAAGACTGAAAAATTAGTTTTTCTATTGTGCACTTTTATTCGTCGATGGCGCTATTATGTTTTAGTGTTCTATATACGGCAGTGGCAGATAAACTTTATCTCCCTGACGGTAAAAGCTTGCTATACGTGGATCAGCTTTTTTAGAGCCGATAAATTTATATGAACCGAGCTTAGGGTTAGCTAGTACATCTTTTAGGTGAATATCTTTTTTAAAAGCTTTTTTCAAATAAAAGTCAGCTTGAGATTTTTTATCTAAAGCTTGCAGACTAATACCATGAAGTAAAAGCCAGTAGCTATCACGTCCTCCTAGTTTCAAGGCAAGTTTACTGTGCCTAGCTGCTGCTATTAATGTACCAGCCTTAAGTTCAGCCGCAGCTAAAAAACCATGAAAATAAGGCACGCTCGGTGCCAGCTTTACCGCATGCCTTAAATCTGTTAGCGCGCGCGCCGGCGCACTTTCAAGATCGCGCGAGGCGCGCGCAAAATAATATAAAGGTTGCTGGCTATCCCACCTTAAAGCCTGATTTAACTTGCCAGCATCATAATAAAAGTGCCCAATTAA
Source organism: uncultured Gammaproteobacteria bacterium (assembly GCA_964438425.1). Classification (GTDB taxonomy): domain Bacteria; phylum Cyanobacteriota; class Vampirovibrionia; order LMEP-6097; family LMEP-6097; genus CAYTKM01. Next base: position 643,615 of record CAYTKM010000001.1, on the reverse strand, counting down.
ACTTGGTATAAAAATATAAAGTGCGATTATATATAAACTAAGTTTTAAAGCAAATCTTAAATGCCAGCCCCAGTGACTAATATCATAAAATAAGTATTTTAAAATTGGGTCTCTATTTGCTGTACTTGATAGCTGTTTTTCGGTAACACCCACAGTGTTTCTAATATAAACTTTATTATTAAGCTCACTGCTATTACTATCACTAGCTAATTTCTGAGAAGTATTAAAGCTAGCCTCACTTTTCAAATTAGCACTATAACTGCTATCAGCCGCTACTTTCACATCACGGAAGTCAGATTCACTTTTTAAATTAGCAACATCACTATTTTCACCTAAACCAGCAGCTAAATAAAGTTTTTGGTAAATTAAAGGCGCTAGGATCAAGCCAAGTAAAGCGTAGTGATTAAAGCCTGAAAGTGGCATATCAAACAGCGTAATAACTAAAAAAGGTACTAAGGCTTTTTTTTCAAGCTTGAATACTAGATAACTTAAAGCAAGCATTAATACCAGCCCTAGCATTCCCAGCTCAAAAGCAAAATGCAACCATAAATTATGCGCGTGCCCGACTTGCTCGCTAGCATGCGTGCCAAACGCCCCTGCATGCAAACGATATTTAGGAAAGTCAAGAGTAAAAGTACCAAAGCCGTGTCCAGTTAAAGGTTTAGCTAAAATACCGTTAAAAACCGCTTGATACACATATAACCTGGCTTCCATCGACACTTTCCAGAATCTAGCTAAACTATCTTTAACGAAAAAAGCTGCTGGCAAGCTTATTAATAATAGTCCAGTTATAAATTTATTTTTATAATTTAAGTATAAATGAGCGCCAAAAGCGATTAAAGTGGTTTTTTTGTTATTAATGACACTTAAAATAGCAGCAATAAAATTTATTATATGTCTAAATTGAGGTAAAAACTTCGCAGCGCTTTTAAAAAATCCTTCTCCTATCTTAAACAAAGACCATTTTTGCAAAACCGTTTCATTTTTAGCGTCAGCTTGATTAGCAGCAACCTGCTGATCGCTCACTTTAGCTTTAAAAAGTGGTTGATTTAAATACAGAGCCAAAAAAAGAGGTAACCATACTACCAGGCTACCTCTTTCATAATATACATGCCTCAGATTATCTGCTAGCCACAATGCACTAAAACACAGAATCAATACAGTGATTTGTTTAGTAAATTTTAGCTTTAGCCATGATTTAGAATCAGCTATCATCAGCATCGAACTTATAATTAATAAGTACTCTAAACTAAGTCTAGAGTGCGCTGAAAAAAGATTAGTAAAAATAAATACTAACCAAAATACTAATTTAGAGCTTAGTTTATGTAGCTGAGTTAGACTAACTAATAGTGCTAGCGCGTGACCACTTACATAGCTTAAAGTAATTGGCGCTGCTAAATAATAGACGATTGCAAATATAAGCGGAGCTAGATACATTTTATAATCTAATTACAGCTTATCTGCTTTTTTAATTTAGTGCTAGCTAAGAAGTTTACTCGTCTTCTAAATCGACATCAGCTTCAACATCTACGTCAGCAGCCATATCGGCTTCATGAGTTTTCACACTATGCTTATGCTTAGTTTCTACTGAATGTTCGTGCATGTCATGACCATCACGATGACTAGTCTTATGCGTAGTTTCAGTTTCTACAGTTTCGGTAATACTATCTAATGAATTCACTTCATCAGCTTTTAATGGTCCGAACATTACCAAACCTAAAGCTAAGACACCTGATACTAAGATTATTGATTTTTTCATAGTTTTAATTTTAACCTACTTTTTATGTGGCTTTCATAAAAGTTGATACTTTAATGATAAGTGCTCAGCTTGAACTATCAAGTGCACTTTATATACCTAAGTAAGTTTTATCCTTAGATTTATTATGAATTAAAGATTAAGGATGCGCTAAGAGTCAAATATTTTATTTAACTCGCTGTGCTGCTTACCTAAAGTGTTTATAAGTTCACACATTTAATAGCTTTGCAAAAAAACATAAATTATAAAATAATTCTAAATTCATGCCAAAGTTAGAATTATTTTATAATTTAGCGCCTAATTTAGAATAAAATTACAGATTTTAGGCTTTTTTAGAAAATTTCATAGAAGTATAAAATGAATATCGCTAAGTCTTAGATTAAACAAATTAATGCCAGCTAGATCATCGATTTGACAAATCTTAGCTCATTTTCATACAATTACCTAGATAAGCGAGATAAAGGTTTTTTACTAAATTTAATACCAGCTAAGAAAAGTTTTTTTAAGCCTCTTTTAATATGAGCCCGCAGTAACTTAAACTAAAACTAGCTTTACTCACCAGCTATCGGCTCTAAACTTAACTTTCTAAGTCTCTCACTTTCTACAATCGGATAGGCAGCGAGACCAGCAAGTGATAGTGGAATAACTAACTGCAAACTACTTTCACCCATAAACATTAGATACAGCTGAGCAAGCGCGAAAATTACTCCGCCCAGTTTCATCATAAAGCTTTCACGCATAAAACCGAAAGCCACCTTAGATAGACCATCGATAAAACTACTAAAAGCAAGTGCTCTTACTGAAACTGTCGTCCAGTACTGAGATATTTGCTCGTAGCTTTGACTTTTTTCAACCAGGTTAAAGTAAGCGAGCGTTTCGATAGCTGCGATCGCAAACAAAGGCGAAGCACTAATAATTCTAAGTACACTACTAAAGTATTGTGAGCGCACAGCATCAGTTACTAGACTTTTAAAATCACCCTTTAAGAGTTTTAAACTCATTTCTAAACTACGCTTAATAGCTTCATCAACTGTTAAGCTTATATATTTAAAAAAGTTTTTAATTAATAGTGAACCTTTTAGAAAAGATTTCTCTGGTTTATATTTTTCAGGGTAATACTTAACTAAGGCTTCGTAGCTATAATCCAGCTTGACAAACGCTACAAATAATCCTTCCCTAAAAGCATTACCGATAGGATTAGTTGCAAAATAATTAGTAACGATGATACCTAAAATACCAGTCACTAGCAAGAGACGGTACTGGGGAATATAGACCATTAAAAGCGGAATGTTTTGCAAACCAGATGAAGCCAGCACGATCTGATTTAAAATCTGATACATCTGCTCATTACCTAAAACTAGAAATAAAGCTGTCAGTAAACCTGTAATAAAAGATGTATAGCCAAAAAATTCATTTAACAAAATCCGCGGGTCGCTGATTCTTAGTTGTACCTCTCGCTTTAGACTAGCTGCTGACATCCAAATATTTTAGCTAAAAGCATCATAAAGATTTATTAAATTATCTTCAATTTCGTTAAGATGAGCTTTTTTATCTTGATATAATAGCTTACATAATGCAGGAAAAAGATTTTCTAATGATACCTGGACCTACTCCAGTACCCGAATCAGTATTGCTTGAATTAGCCAAGCATCCGATCGGTCATCGCTCCAAAGAATTTTCTAAAATTTTCGTTAGTGCCAACCAAATGCTAAAAGATCTAGCTGGCACTAAAAACGATGTCTATATTTATACTGCAAGTGGCACTGGTGCTATGGAAGCAGGCATCGCTAACACTATTAACCCAGGTGATAAGGTGCTTTCACTGGTCATTGGTGTTTTCGGTCAGCGTTTTGCTGATATCGCTAAACTATATGGCGCTGAGCAAGATGTAATTAAAATGCAGCCTGGTGAGTGCATTCAAAAAGCTGACTTGGAAGCTGCTTTAGCGAGTAAACAGTATAAAGCTGTTACCATTACTCACTCTGAAACCTCCACTGGCACTGCTAATGATTTAGTTGAGCTCGCTCCTATTATTAAACAGCATGGTGCGCTGCTGATGGTAGATGCAGTAACTAGTTTAGGTTGCATGCCACTTGAAATGGATAAACTTGGTATCGATGTACTGGTTTCAGGCTCACAAAAAGGCTTTATGATTCCTCCAGGTCTAAGTTTTATCTTTGTTTCTAAAGAAGCACTAAAAGCTAAATCAGAATGCAAAACACCTAATTATTACTTTTGCTGGCAGCAAGCGCGCAAGGCTCTTGAAAACGACACGACACCATGGACACCAAATGTCAGTCACATTGTAGCTTTAGAGCATGCTTTGCAGCTAATGAAAGCTGAAGGTAAAGAAAACATCCATAAGAGACACGCGCGCTTGCGTGATTCACTACGCGCGGGTTTAAAAGCTTTAGACTTAAAGCTTTTAACAGAGGATAGTAGCGCTTCAGCAGCGATAACCGCGATTCACGCTCCAGAGGGTATCAGTATTCCTGATCTACGTGCCGGTTTTAAAAATGACTGGCATATTACAGTTGCTAACGGTCAAAAAGAACTTAAGGATAAAATCTTTAGAATTGGTCACTTAGGCTTCGTTACAGATCGCGATGTGCTAATGGGTTTAAGTACACTTGAAATGTCACTTGCGAAGCTTGGTTATGACTTTAAAATGGGCGCTTCATTGAAGGCTTATCATGAATTTATGACAAGTCACACTAAAGAACTGGTTCAAATGATAAAATAATAATTTAGCTCAGTCAGGCTAGTCAGCTTTGGAGCTAAAGCTTTAATTTTAATGTCAAACAAACAATCTAAAACTAGTCTAAAATATACTGCCTTAGGTGGCTTACATGAAATTGGTAAGGCTATGCATCTGTTTGAGCTGTCTAATAAGCAAAAGCCTGAAGAAACAGAATATTTAATAGTCGATGCTGGTTTAAAATACTACGGTGATGATGATCCTAGTATAGATTATGGTGTAGCTGATTATCGCTTCTTATGTAAAGAAGATAAGGTCGATAAAATCAAAGCACTTTTAATCACTAACACTCACGAGCACCATGCTGGCGCGGCGACTCATATCATCGAAAAGTTACATCTTAAAAAAGTTTATGGCTCTAAAGTAGCTTTAGAGATGATAAGACTAGACTTACCCGATAAATTAGTCGATAAAATAGAGTGGGTTGACTTTGAAACTGGCATCTCTTTACATATTGGTGGTTTTGAAGTGGTACCTTTTCATATTACCAGCCCGTATTCTGATTCATACGCCTTAATGGTAAATGCTGCTGGTAATAAAGTATTTTATACTAGTTCATATAAGCTTGACCAAAGCCCTGTTGATAAACGTAAGTTTGATTTAGGTCACTTTTTCGAGTATATCGATTATAAAACTGAGATGGATCGTAGATTTGATCTATTTATCGCTTGCTCAGCTAATGTAGAAGTAGAAGGTTACTCTAAATCTGAGCTTGAATTGATCGAACCATTAACTAAAATAGTTAAAACAGCTCCAGGTAGGATCTTTTTCAATACTTATAATTGTAATTTTCTGCGTTTACAAACCATGGTGAAAATCGCTTTGAAACATGGACGAAAAATCGCTTTATTTAATTATCATGTACGTCGTAGCTTTAAAGTAATGCGTAATTTAGGCATGTTAGAGGTACCAGATGACCTGTTTATTGATATTTTTGATACTGAAAATTACGATGATGATAAAGTGCTTATTTTAAGTAGCGCGCCTGAAATGCAGGCTATTGATAGCTTAAAAGCGCTGGCTTTTGATCGTAGTGCTGAGGCTAGTTTAAAAGCTGGTGATACCGTAGTTAACAGTGCTGACTTGCCGCCAGGTACTGTGCGTATGATGGCACAGATTGCTGATCAGTTGTTTTTAAAGAAAGTGAAATTAATCGGTGGGCGCAATGCTGGTATAAATGTTGAATCTTACGCTTTAACTGAAGAGATGAAGTTTATGTTTAACGTAGTTAAAAGTAGATACTTAATCCCAGCTATCGGTGAAACCAGACATCTAGTGCAGCACGCGAAGCTTGCAGTTGAAGCTAGTTTTGATCCTGGCTCAATTTTAATTTTAGAAAATGGTGATAAAGTAGAGTTTGACGGTGACATTTTAAGAGTCGTTGATCAAGTAGATAATAAAGAGATTTACTTTAGTTCTAGCGTGCACTATGAAGTGAGCGGAGAAGTGATCGATGAGCGTGACTTGATGTCAAGAGAAGGCATAGTAGTGATTACATTTACGATTGATAAGAAAAATAAAATTATTGCCGGACCTATTTTTAATTCTAAAGCCTGCACTTTTAGTAAAAACCGTGAGTGGCGTGCCTTTTGTATGATGAACACTCAGCCTATTATTGATTCAGTTGAAGAGTTATTTACACACAACCCTAATACTAATTTAAACGAGTGCGAAAAAGTAGTTAAAAACTATATGGAAAAGATAATTCGACAGCAGATTGGTAAACGACCGACTTTACTAGTTCATGCTGATAAAGTAGGAGCTTAAAGTTGGTTTTAGAGTTAATTCAGGCTGATCAAAGCTTCAATACTATTTATCATAAGCTAACCGCCAGCGAGCAAAGCATAGTTTATGGTTTAACAAACTCTGCTAAAAGCTTTATTTTAGCGAATATCTTCAAACGCCAGCAAAAGCATATGGTGTTTGTGGTACAGAACTTTCATGAAGCTCAGAACTATCATCGAGAATTATCGAATCTGCTAGGTAGCAAGCATAAAGTTTTGAACTTTCTAGTTCAGCAAATCTCACCATATGATCAGATTAACCCTGATGTAAACGTGACAGCTTCGCAGTATGAAATCTTTAGAAACTGGCAGCAAGCCGAGCCTAGTTTAGTTATTTGTTCTTATAAAGCTTTATCTCAGCTATATATCGCTAAAGAAATCTTTGAAAATGAAACTATTAAACTAAAAATAGACCAAGAAGTCGATCCAGTAGAATTAAGCCTAAAATTAACACGCCTCGGTTATATTAAACAGTTTATGGTAGAAAACCGCGGACAGTTTAGTATTCGCGGTGATATAGTAGACATTTATCCGATGGTCGGCGAGCCTAGCAGGATTGAACTTTTCGGAGATAATATCGAAAGTATCCGTGAATTTTCAATCGGCAGCCAAAGATCGACTAAAAAACTAACTACCATTGAAGCCGAACCTAGATACTCTGTTTTACGCAAAGAAAACGACAACCTAGGTGACAGACTACTTAGCTTACTAAAAGAGCATTCAACTAAACTTGATGAAACTCAAAAAGACCTACTTGAAGTTAGCTTAGAAAGTAACTTTAAAGCTGAAGATAGTCTTTACTTTGAAGGTGTTGAGTATTACCGTGAATTTTTAGATCCACCTAAAGCTAGTAACACTTTATTTGATTATTTACCTGATGATATGCAGCTGGTTTTAGATGAATGGCAAGATTTAGCCATCAACCTAACTGACTGGCAAGATAAATTATCAGCTCAGTACAAAGAATCCCTATCTGCTGGTAAATTATTACCCTTAAACTCTAAACTATACTTAGAATTCGAGCAAATTAAAGCTAACCTAGAGCCACATAAACGCAGACTCTATATTCAAACCATGCCAGATGAAAGCTCACTTGGTTTAGAAATCAGTTCATTTCCAAGTGAACGTTTTTCATCAAAGGTAGAAGAATTTGTAGATTATATAAAAAAACAACTGCGCAATCAGGAACGTTTAATTATTTATAGTGAGCAACCGCAAAGGGTCAGTGGCATTTTAAAAGAGTGGGATATTAAGTGCACTTATTTAAATGAAACCCAAACTCAAACTGATCTAGATGCTATTAGTCCAGATACTGCTTTAATTTTGCGAGATGGTTTAGACGAAGGTTGTAAGTTTCCAGATTTAAAACTAGTAATTTTAACCGATAGAGAGCTTTTCGGTAAAAGCCGTCAGGCGATAGCCCGTCAAAAGAGCCAAAAACGTAAGGATGAGGATGCTAAAGCAGCTCAGCAAACACGCAAAAATGTTTATACTGATATCGCTGAAATTCGTGACGGCGACCACGTAATTCATTATAAACATGGTTTAGGTATTTACCGTGGTACCGAGAGTGTAGAATTGCAGGGTGTCGGCACTCTAGAATATTTAGCAGTAGAATACGCTGGCGAAACGCGCGTACTGATTCCAGTCGATCAGGTAAATTTATTATCGCGCTTTGATATGGGACCTGATGTCAAACCTAAATTATCAAAATTAGGTGGCAACGAATGGACACGCACTAAAAAGAAAGTTCGTAAGTCAGTTAAAAAGATCGCTCAAGATTTAGTTACTCTTTACGCTCAAAGAGCGAAACAACGCGGTCACATCTACCAGCCAGACACCCCATGGCAACTGGAAATGGAGGATGCTTTTCCTTATGATGAAACTGAAGATCAATTGAAAGCCATCGTTAATGTTAAACAAGACATGGAATGCGAGAAGCTCATGGATAGACTGATTTGCGGTGATGCCGGTTTCGGTAAGACTGAAGTTATCATTAGAGCTATCTTTAAAGTTATCATGGAAGGCAAGCAGGTAGCCGTGCTCGTACCAACTACCGTACTAGCACAGCAACATTTTGATGTAATGCATGATCGCTACGCGCCTTATCCGATTAAAATGGGCTTACTATCTCGCTTCAAATCAGCTAAAGAACAAAAAGAAACCATCAACTCTTTAAAATTAGGTGAATGCGATTTAGTTATCGGTACGCATAGACTATTACAAAAAGACATTCAGTTTAAAGATCTGGGTCTGCTGGTTATCGATGAAGAACAGCGCTTTGGGGTTAGCCATAAAGAAAAATTAAAAGATCTTAGAAAAGATTTAGATGTAATATCTATGTCGGCAACACCGATACCTAGAACTCTACATATGGCCTTATCCGGGATTAAAGATATTAGTTTAATCTCGACAGCACCGACTAACCGCCTACCGATTAAGACCTTTACTGGTGAGTATAAAGAATCTATTTTACGCAACGCGATTTTAAACGAACTTGAAAGAGGCGGCAAGATCTTTTTCTTGCATAATCGAGTCGAATCGATTCAGAGAATCGCTTACGAAATAGCCGAGTTAGTTCCTGAAGCGAAGGTTAGAGTTGCTCATGGACAAATGAAGCCCACTGAACTGGAAGATACCATGTTTAGTTTTGTAAATAATGAATTCAACGTACTAGTCTGCACAACTATCATTGAAACTGGTTTAGATATTTCTGATGCTAACACCATACTAATCAATAAAGCTAATAACTTTGGCTTATCACAGTTGTATCAGTTAAGAGGTCGTGTAGGTAGATCTAATATTCAGGCTTATGCTTACTTGCTCTATGATAACGCTGCTGAAATTTCTGAAACCGCTCGTCAGCGTTTAAAAGCGATTCGTGAACTAACTAATCTTGGAGCTGGTTATCAAGTTGCCCTACGTGATATGGAAATTCGTGGTGTAGGTAATGTATTTGGTGGCGAGCAGCATGGTCATATGTTAGCTGTAGGTGCTAGCTTATACTTTAAGATGCTTGAAGATGCGATTAACGAAACTCGAGGTGAAGCTTCTGAAATCGAATCTTATGAAAATTCATGCTCTGTCGATCTGAAGATTGCAGCTCTATTCCCAGGGAACTGGATTCCTGAAGAGAAGCACCGTATGAATGAATACAAACGTCTATCTTTAATAGATAAAGAAGCAGATTTAGATATTCTACTGGCTGAGTGGTCTGATCGTTTCGGTAGACTGCCACAGGAAGCTAAAAATTTAGTCGAAATTTCACGCTTGAAAATCTTAGCAAACAAAGCTCAAATCATTAGTATTATGCAAGAAGGTGGCGATATTAAAATTAATTGTAATATCCGCCTACAACAATGGTTACAAAACCAACGTAAACTAGACAGTAGACTTCAGTCTAAAACTATGTTTAAACCTGGTTCATTTGGCACGCGCGCCGCGCAGACTCATATCTTGTTTAAAGCTGACTTTATGGAAGCTGAAGCGATGATTGAAGCTGTTAGAGACATACTACTTGTTTTACTTGGTGATAATTAATTTAGAAATTTTTTATAAAAAATCACTTTTTTTGTAATCTTTTTCTAAATTTTGGCTTTTTTTAGAAAAATTTTCTAATATTTACTTTAAAAGCTGTACATTACTACTATTAGCTTCTCAGGTCTTTACCTGATGCAAACTTTGATATAGGTAGATATATGTTTAACTTATGGTAACTAGTTAGCCTTTATGTTACCGGTAGATATTAGCTAGCTGATATGTGTTTTTCACTCGTAGAGTAACTCGAGATATTTTTAGAACTAATGGTAACCGATTCGCGGTTAGCTTTACATAACGGGGGGCTTTACATAACTTGACTGTTTTATTCTTTATACCAAGATTTTAATATTTAAATCTTAGTACTTAGATTCTCTTACTCGACTTTAGACTTAACCCTTCACTTATATTTATAAAATTTTTCTAACCTTATTTTTAAACTAGATAGTCTAAGATAATAGCTTATGCAAGAGTTATTCAACTTCGTAGTGGTAAGACCAGTAGATAAAAAAGTTTCAGATCAGGTAGGTAAAATCGACATTCAAGACGATAACACTAACCTTAGGCGTTTAGTTACAGATGCGCGGAGTGAATTTAAAAAGTTAAAGTTTAAAATCAGACTTAAAGAAACTAATGATAAGCTAAGACCTGATTTCAAATGGTCAATTGGAGGCTTTGAAGGAGATAAAAAGCTAGACTCAAACAGAACAAGAAATAAAGAAGCTAGGAGCAAACAAAGTGAATATTTAGATCAGCTAGACTTAAATGAACTTGAGCAGATAATTAGCTCAGCAGAGTGGTCGGCAGATAAAAAAATTCTAGACAGTATTATTTTAGTAGGCAAACTAAAAGATTCAACCGCGCGCCAAACTTTAGCTGAAGCTAGTGCACTAAGACAAAGCATGCATGCTTTAGAGCTACTAGCAAAAAAAAGCATTGATAAAGACGTTCTTAGCTTCCAAAAAGCCTTAAATGCACCACTTAAAATTTCAGAAAAAAGACTCCCTAGGTTAAACTTAAGACCAGATAATCGTCTAAGTAATCAAAACCAAGCCTTAAAGAAAAAACTCAACCAAAGTCTAAAACAAAAAACTGACCAATACCAAAATTTTGCTAAGTTAGTCAGTAAGTTTACTAATTTAAACCAAAAAGATTTTGCGCCAGCTACTAATAAGTTTACTTACCAAAATCTCGCATCTAAATACTCACATAACTTAAATACTAATCTAACTCATAACAATTTAGACTTAGTTCGAGGCACTAGAAAAATTAACACTAATGTTACCGCTTACCAGCAAGTAAATACCGCTCATATTAAAAGCTCACCTAAAGGGGATTTTTCTAAAAGCTTAAACCTTACTAAAAATGCTCACCGTAAATTCGATGTGCAGGATTTAAAAACTTTAAAAAACTTTGATCTAAGCCTGACTGATGATGTAACTCAAATCGTCAGTACTTTAAAAACTCATAAAAAACAGCTCGCAAGTGAGCTAGATGCTGAAATCCCGGCAGAGTATAAAACTAAATCTTTTACTATGCTAAATGCAGCTATTTTACCTGTTGGTTCTAGCACTATGGGTCTAGATAGTTTACTTGCTGAAAATATTAGAGATATTTTAGGTTATAAACCTTTAGGTGATTTATTTTTACCATTATTTCCTAGCGCACCTGTTACAGCAGGTCCCAGTTTATTGCAGCCAGCTGGAGTTGCCCAGCTATTAGTAGTTAAACAACAGATTCTACGTTACGAAAAGTTTGAAGTTGCTCATGTTGAAAATATTATGGCTGGCGAAGAGCGTGCGCGCGAACATAAAAGACGTAGTGTTTATGAAACCAATATCTTAACTGATATCGAGACTGAAACATTCGAAGAAAAAGATCTGCAAAGCACCGAGAAGTTCGAAATGAGCACCGAAACTAAAGAAGTCGCTAAAGAAGAAATGAAAGCTAAGGGCGCGCTTAGCGTAACAGCTAAATATGGTCCCTGGCTTGAAGTTACTGCTTCAGGTGAAGTTGCTTACACTGATGCTAACGAAAGGACTACTGAAGCTGCCATGAACTTTTCACGTGAGGTAACTCAAAAAGCCATTAGTCGCATTAAAGAAAAAGTTAGAAAAAGAAAAGAAGTCAAAACCATAGATGAGACAGAAGAATTTAACTCACATAAGTTTTCTAATACAGATTCAGAGCATATAGTAGGAATTTACCAGTGGCTAAATAAAGTTTATCAAGCGCAAGTTTTTGATCGCGGGCTTAGAACTATGTATGACTTTATCGTACCTGAACCAGCTGCCTTTTATATTAAAGCTTTTCAAGAGCAGTCTAAAGGTTCTTTAATGGATATTATAAAACCAGATGCACTTTATTTTGAAGCTAAAAACTTAACTGAAGACAACTATTTATATTATGCTGCTAAATATGGAGCTGCTGAGGTAACGCCGCCACCTGATGAGTTTGTGACAGTCGCAGTCACTTTAAATATGCCTTACCGTGAAAATTGGCGTGATGTATCTGATGTTAAGTCTGATGAGATTCGTATACCTAAAAACTATCAGGCTTATAAAGCTTTTACTAATTTACTGGCTCCAGGTAATGAAGACACTCAGTTAGCCTGCAATGTAGGTACACACTTTAAAATGATCGGTAACACCGCTGATTACTGGGAAGTTGATATGATCAGCGAGATCGGTACCATTCCAGTTACCTTAACAGCTATTGCAGCAGCGGCGCCTTCAGCTTCAACTGAGATTCTATGTAAACGCACAGCCAGAGCCTACGAAGAATGGCAAATTCAAACCTTCGATCAGATTCGTATCGCTTACGAAAATAAGCTCAGTGAATATAATAAAGCTATTCAAGCAGTTACTATCAGCTCACAAAGCCAGATTAAAGGTAACAACCCTGAAGCTAACAAAAAACTTATCGCAAGTGAACTTAAAAGAGCAGCTATAAGCATTATCGCCAATGAAAGAATGAACCTAGATTTAATTAATGAAGATGTTGATGGGGTGCCTTATGTAGACTTAAATTCAAGACGTCAAAAAGAAAGTCTAATTAGATTTTTAGAGCAGGCGTTTGAGTGGGAAAATATGAACTTCTTATTTTATCCATATTTCTGGGGACGTAAAGAACCAGACATGTGGGCTAAAAAGATTTTGTTTGATGACCATGATGCCAATTTTACAGATTTCATTAAAGCAGGCGCAGCGCGCATGCAATTACCTGTTAGACCTGGCTTTACAGAAATGGTTGATCACTATTGTAAAACAGGTGAAGTTTGGTCAGGTGGCGAGCTGCCAGCAATCTCAGATGATACATATTTAGATTTTGTCACTGAAAGAGTCGCTCAGTTAGGTTACCAAGAAGAAACACCTGTAGGCGAGCCTTGGGAGGTTGTGGTGCCGACTAATTTAGTAAGTCTAAACAAAGCTGGCCTAGAATTACCAAGCTGGTCGCAAGCTGAAGATGGTAGCTGGATTGAAGGTTAAGTGACATTCGAGTTTCTACTTGACAGCAGTACTACCAAGCTTAAGGCTCAAGTCCGCCCACTGGCGGACTTGAGCCGCGATGAGCCGCGCGCGCGTCTTCGGTATTACACGCGCGCGCACCAGAACTTCAGGCTAAATCTATTCGAGATTAAAATATACTCTCGGAGCTGGCGCAGACATGTGCACTTTGCCTGGAATTTCACTCCAGCAACTGGTATTAATAGTCTTAACACTGCGATTATCAGAATCGTCATTAGCCGCTATGCTCGAGTTGAAATTCCCTATAGATTACTGCAAATACTACAAAGTCGAGGTGAAAACTTACCTATTATTGAAGTTTATCGTGTGCATGATTTTAGCTTAATTCCGAGTCTAGGCTCGGCTATCAACTTGAGCCGCCTTATTAAACCTGAAGTTAGCTTCATAGACCAGTATAATCTTGAACAAATACCAGTGAGTAGTGATTTTAACGCTGCGAGCTCAAATACTACTTTTAGCTTTTTAAACCCTGCATCTTTAAACACTTTTTCTGCCAGCAATCGCCGGCATGATGTCAAAATACGTACTTTACCTTTAAAAACTACTTTTAATTACGATAACCAGATTGATGAAAGATGGTCACTTGAACTTAGTTCTCATGAAAGCTTTGCAGCCGGGTTTGCTTACCAACTAGTACATCCACCTCAAAGCCAGGCAGCATTTTATGAGATTCATGTCTGCCGCACTCGAGCAGTTACAGTTAGATTAAATATTTCCTGGGATGATCGTGCTGGCGCTGCTAGAGTCATTTACAAAGAACATATCGTCAGGCATTTACACCAAGTGCCAGCGCAAGGCGCAGATTTATCAAATCTGGCAATGAGCATACCAGATGCTAGCAGTCCTCGTTATCATTTCCGCAGGCAACTATCAGCTAGAGTGCGCATGCAATTCAATGTTTTTGAAATGATGATAGGTATTGTACCTATCGTAGGCGATATCTATGGTGCCGTGCAGACTATTTACGCTTCAGTTACTGGTGAAAATTTCTTTGGTGACCCTGTAAGTGAAACTGAGCTTGCACTAATGTATGTCGGTTGCCTAGCTTCCTTAATTAGCGTAGATGCTGGCGTCTTAAATTCGCTTAAAGCTATCTTTAGAAGATTTAGAAGGCTTAATAATGTAGCTGATAGTCTTGGCACTAATGAATTAAAGATTTTAGTGACTGAAAGTCTTGATGATGAGGTAATCGCAGCAGCAGTTGAGGCTGAACCTGAAATTCAAAGACGTATTAGAACTCTACTTTCAGCATTAGACGCTGATGCAATTGAACTAAGTACTAGTCAGATTTTAGCTGAAATTCAAAGTATCGTCAGAAGACTTAATACAGAAGTAACACCAGATCTTCTGACCACAAAATTAAGTGGCATCAGCTCAGCAACTGAGCTTAGACAGGTTATGGATGAGGCTTTACTAGGTCTAGAGCCTCCTAACACCACCTTAGATCCCAGTCACTGGCAAATTTCTGACACTCTGCAAGCAGAAGTCAGGTCTAGACTCAGTAGCGTAGATTTAGACATTGGTGACTTGGTTGCTGCTTTTGATGATCGTTTATCAGCTTCTTTAGCCCAAGTGCTCGAGAGGCGTGAGCTTGCTAAAGTGTTTGATGCTAATTTCGAAGGGTTTAGTCATCCTAAATTAGCTGAAAGATTTAGACAATACCGTAGCAGTGGGGGACGTGCAAATGCAGTGCGCTGGGCTATGAATCAAACCAATGGTCAATACCGAGATATACTGATAGATCTACTTGGTGATAACTTCAGTAGACGTCTAAGGTCTAGCTTAAGCAACAAATTAGTTCCTCAGGTAACTGATGAAGCTAGAGCCTTTATTCATACTTTACTTGAAAGCCCTGCTGCTGGCAGTGGTATTATCCAACCATACCGAGATCTAATAGCTGATCGGCGCGGCTGGGGTTATCTTTTCGAAGCTGATCATATGCTGGAGAAAAGATTTTTAAGCTCACCGCGGGTTGATGGCAACATAGCTGATCCAGATGATTTATTTGCGATCTTAGTACCTAAAAACCGCACAGTAAGCCGCCAACTAACTGATCTACCTCTTTACGACCATCAAAGTAAAACTCAACTCATGAATATCTTAATTCCACATGGCGCTGAAGATTTATTTACCACCCAACAATGGTGGGACGCACATGTTTTTGCGTTTGATGCTTTAGGTTTAGATGCCAGTATTTATATGCCACGTCTAACCGAACAGTTCGAGGATATAGCAAGAGCGACTGGTGATACTTTAAACCTTGATCCTACACCTAAAGCTATGAGCCACTTCTTTCCAGAAAACAACTGGGGTAGTAGCATGATTCCAGCAGCAACACCTTAATCAGTACACTATAAACCAAATTTTGTTAAAATAGCAACATGATAGTTATCTTAATTACAAGCCTAATCTTAATAGCACTGGTCTTTAAATTTTGGCAGCTAATTTTAGTTCTCTTTTTATTTTTAATCTTAAAAGATATATTTACAAAAAGTAAAAATCATTTTTTCAAAAATAAAACTACCAGAGATCATAATAATTCAGGTGTGATAGACATTGAAGCAACGGAGCTAAACAGTAAACAAACTGATGAGGAAAGTTTTGTTTTTAAAGAAGTCTAACACTAAGCCCATCATTAGTGTTTTTTTAAAACTAGTTAAAATCTGCTTTAATTAAATCTAGTTATATTAGAAATTTTAGACTCACCTTTATAAACTAATATTTCCATGAAGAGCTAAGTCGTCTCAGTGTTTCATTAAACTACTATATATTTAATAGACTGATTCTATATACCTTAAATCCTCTTTAAATTACTTAGGATAAAGCAAAGATCTAAACAGTACTGATTAGTTTAATTCCCTGGTTAATTACTTTTATAAACTAGTAAGTTTTTAATATCATTAAAACAAAACGTCCACCTTAAAGATGGACGTTTAACATTGTATATATTTATGAGACTATCTCATACCGTTGTCTATTTATAGTCTTTCTTTACGAAGCTCTACCAAGATACTTTTGGATTTCTTCAGAGTTCATGAAATCATCAGTACCTGCTTGAAATTGATCTGGCACTTCAAAAATACCGTTTAGTAATGGCTCGTTATATAGCTGAGCAAGTGCTTCGGCGCTAATACTACCACCCATACTTCTTGCTACTTCTTCTGATAAAACACCATCATCAACAGCTTTTTGAACTTCACTTGAAAATTCACTTGTGACAGTTTCTGTTGCTATGCTATCACTCATCTGAGCAACACCTGAAGCATCAGCTACCGCAGCATCGATTACGTTATCAGCAGGTTTTTGAGCATCATTAATAATTGCCATTACATCATCAGTAATTTCAACACCTTCTAGAGCTAACAATTCATCTAAACCATAAGCTGTATAATCTGCACCTAATGAAGTATGCATAGCTTTCTTAGCTTCTTCTTTTTCAGTGTACATTTTCACCAAATCACCAATATTATCAGCATTCACTTCACCACCTAAGTTAGCGACTGCATCATAAAAAGCTAACTTAGTGTTAACAAATTCATCTTCAACAGCGATTTCATCAGCTGACATAGCGTCTACAGAATCTTCCATCGCAGCTAACACATCATCAGAAATTTCTAAATCACCTCTGGTATATGCTTTTTCTAGAAATCTATCAAAAGACTGTGCAGCAGCGTTTTGTCCCTCAAATGCTAAAGATTCATTTTGAAGTTCTACCTGCTGTTCATATTTTTCTTTTAATCTACCGTATTCTATACCAGAAAGTAAACCATCTTCTTCAGTTGAAGCTGAAAAATCATCCAAGAAATCATTAAACGCTACAGTATAGTCTTCTTTAGCTTTAGCAGCCTGCTCTTCAGGGGTTAATACTGCTGCAGTATTTAGTTCATCAGTCTCAGCTTCATCTGTACCAGCAACCTCATCGGTAGTTGTGACTTCGTCAGTTTCAGTAACAGCATCTATGCCTTCAGCTTCAGTCACACCATCGCGTCCTAAAAATTCATTTATCAGGTCTGACTCGATAAACTCATCTACGCCAGCTTGAAATTCTTCAGGTATTTCATCTGGGTTAGTTAAAGCAGGCTCTGCTCCTAAATCGATTAGATTTTGGTTAGTAAGTGTACCAGCAAATTCTTCTGCTAAGCCAGCATCTAAGATTCCATCTTCAACTGCTTTTGCAATAGCATCATCACTAGCTAAAGCTGTAGGATCTAATTCTTCAGTCTCACCAGTAGCTTCGGCTTCATCTGTACCAGCAACTTCATCGGTAGCTGCAACTTCGTCAGTTTCCTCGCCAGCAGTAATTTCACCTTGCTCCATAACTTGGTTAATGGTTTGGTCTGGCATTACTTCAGCAGCATTACCTACTCCGTATGTAGGAGGCACTTCTGGCGGCTCTCTATCAGCAGCGGTAACAATTTCTAATACTTCTGGTTCCAGAATATCACTTACTTCAAGACCCAGAGCATTAGCATAATCTGCAACAAACTTATCCATATTAGTAGGTTCAAACGCGCCACCTCTAACTTCGATCTCATCTTTACGAGCATACTCTTTAAGCATGAATTTGTCTTCAAGTGAATTAAATTCGTCAAGGTCAATTTTACCTTCTGAACCGATCGCTAACCCGAAAGCATCAGCGAATTCAGCTTTGGCAGACTGAGAAGCACTAAATGTTTCATACTCGCCTTCTGGAACAAGTCTATTGATAGCTTCATCTTGCTTAGCAGCAACGTCATCAGCAACTTCAAGACCATAGTTTTCAACTGCAAATTGCATATCTTTTTCAAAAGCAAACTTATCTTCATATACAGCTACGCCACTTTCTTGCTGTACATTCTGAATAGCGCCTAATTTATCTCTATAAGCAGCTCTAAGACTTTCATATTCAGTCAAATCAATTTTACCGTCATTTGAACGAGCTTCAAAAAATTCAACTGCATAACCAATAGATAATTCATTTAATCTATCTTCTGATTCTGTAAAGCCTGTAGCTTGCGCTGCTTCACCTTTAGAAGCGACTGAGTCTGATAAAGTTTGCATGCTAGCTTCAATATCTTGTGGTAGTTGCTCGCTTTGAACTGGCACCATGCCACTTTGGCTTTCAAGACCACCCGTCTGAAATGCTTCAGCTGGCAGTGCAGTTGTGGTTTCAACCATATCTACCATTCCTGATTCAAACGCTTTACCGTTATTATCAAGCATTTCAGAGGCATTTTGCCTTTCTCTAGTTTGTTGTAGTTTAAGCTCTTCGGCTTTTAAACTATTAATGTCCATATTTTACCTTCCTTTTGTTCTAAATAGAATTTGGATATACTCGTAATCTAACAAATATTTTCTAAATGCAGGTTAAGAGACTTAACCTAATTCAGCAGATTTACAAATAAGCTCTTAACATAGCAATTATACTAATGAAAAAAGCCCTATACTAATTTTCAGATTCAGACATTAAATAATTTGATGTCTCCTATAAAACAAAATAAACATAAAACCCCGACTTAAAGCTAAAACTTCACGTCAGGGTCAAATGTTTATTTACAGATTTTCAACAGTTCAAGCTAAGTGATTTAAACCACTTATATTAACTATTAAGATCTACTTATATATCTTTGCATTTCTTCTGAATTAGTCAGATCATCAACACTAGCCTGGTACATATCTGGCACTTCCATGACGCCTGCTGTTAAACCACTTAACAATGGATCATTGTATAGATCAGCGAGCGCTTCTGTACTAATATTACCGCCTCGGCTACGCGCTTCATCAACAGACAAGACACCATCACTAATAGCCTGCTTAACTTCTGCTGAGAAAGAATCGTTAGCAATTGTTTCTAAGGCTACTTCATTACTCATTTCAACTAAGCCTGAAGTCTCGTTAATAGTAGTCATTACTTCGTCAGTAACACTTACAGAACCTTCAGCGATAGCAGCAAGCATATATTGCTCGAAGCTTTGTTGCGTATCATCAGCTTGCGCTTCAAATTTACCTTTTAGACGAGTAAACTCACCACCAGAAATCACTCCATTATCATTTAAAGATTCTTGGAAATCTGAGGCAAAATCGCCTTCACGAAAGACGTTATTATATTGTCCTACGCCTTCTGCTGCTGGCTCACTAGTAGTTTCAGTGGCACCATCACGTCCAAGAAATTCATTTATCAGATCTGATTCGATAAACTCATCTACGCCAGCCTGAAATTCTTCAGGTACTTCATCTGGATTAATTAAAGCAGGTTCAGCACCTAAATCGATTAAATTTTGATTAGTCAATTTACCAGCGAACTCTTCTGCTAAACCAGCATCTAAAATACCAGCTTCTACTGCTTTATCGATAGCTTCTTGACTTGCTAAAGCTGTTGGATCTAGCTCACCAGTTTGCTCAGCATTTTCAGTCTCTACAACTTCATCAGTGGTCTCTATGCCGGCAACCTCATCTACGCTTTCAACATCTCTAATTTCATCACGACCTAAAAACTCATTCGTTTTATCTAAAGCTAAAAAGTCTTCAACCCCTGCCTGAAATTTTTCTGGCACTTCATCTGGGTTAGCGAAAGCTGGATCAGCTCCTAAGTCAATTAAACCTTGGTTGGTAATTTTACCAGCAAATTCTTCAGCGATTTCAGCTTTTAAAATACCATCTTCTACTGCTTTATCAATAGCTTCCTGACTTGCAAGTGCCTCTAAATCAAGCTCACCAGTTTGCTCTGTAGCAACTTCTTCTGTGCTTTGACCGTATGTTGGTGGAACTACTAAGTTTTCACTAATTTGTGTTAGCAACTCAGCAGCATCTTCTGTTAAAACTTCGCTTGCCTCTAAATTATTGTAAGCAAGTGTATCAGCTATAAACTCATCAAATTTCACTGTTTGTTCATATGACGCACCACGAACTTCAGTAGCGTCCTTTTTAGCATATTCATTAATTAAAAATTTATCAGCTAATAGTTGCATCTCATCTGCTTCAATTTTCAACCCATCTTGAGCATTATTGAATATAACAAAATCAGTTATACCTCCAAGATCTCCTTCTGCATTTCGAGATTTAACGAAAGTTTCATATTCACCCTCTTTCAGGTCAGCCTGTTCAATCTTAGCTTTCACTTCATCAGAAAATGTTCTATTTCCTGTTTCTAAACCTCTTTTCAAATCTTTAAAAAGTTCATTCGGATCACCTCTATCACCGACAGCTTCTTGATATTCATTAAAAGCTTTTTCGACTATCTCAAAATCATCAATACCAAACTCTTTATCAGTTTGAAAGAAAGAAGAAAAATAGTTCTGTCTATTTTCTTTATATACATCGTTATCTCTACGTCTTTCAGCATCATTGACTGTAGTGTTAAATTTTCCACCTTTATCATTAATTAATTCACTTACACCATTGCGATACATTTTTTCAGGATTTGCTGCAAAAGAATCAATAAAAGCACCTAAATTAACATCTTGATCAGCTAATTTATCTCTCGGTTGCTCTCCATCAACTCTGCTTAAAGCTTGATTAATTTTGTTAGCACCTTTTTCATAATCGATGTAAACATCATTCAACTGTCTTAGCTCGCCATATAAAATATCTCCATCCTTGGTCGCATTGTCAATTGCTGTTTCTGCTACTTCATTCAATGTGCCTCTATATGCAACAGATGCCTGCGTTAATAAATCACTATCATTTACCATATCGATTTCACCAGTTTCAAAAAGTGTCTTCGAATAATCAGCAAATTTTTCAAGTGCATTCTTTTGTTCTAATTCGCGTAATTTTATTTCCTGCGGACTAAGTCCATTTATTTCGCTCATGTTTACCTTCCTTCGTAATATTAGTTCTAAATAGAATTTGAACTTCTCATTTTAATAACAAAAATAATCTAACTGCTGGTTAAGAAAGCTTAAAACTTCATATTACCTATTCAGTCTGGCTATAGCCAGTAAGTTTATTAGTAGCTTAAACATACGAAATTAATGTTTTAGACTAAAGCTTCTTTAATATTTTGAGCTAATTTATCATTAAAACCAGGCAGTGCTGTAAGCTCTTCTTCACTTGCTTTCTTGATGTTCTCTACGGTAGAAAATTTATCTAATAGACGCTTCTTTTTAGCTGGACCAAGTCCCTTAATACCATCAAGTACACTAAGCGTAGCTGACTTAGCTCTTAATTTACGATGGTAAGTTATCGCAAACCTGTGAGCTTCGTTACGGATTCTTTGGATTAAAAATAGTTCAGGCGACTTGCGCTCCAAAATTACTGGGCGCTTTTCGCCAGGCATAAACACTTCTTCTTCTCTTTTAGCCAAGCCAACCATCGGTATATGTAATAGATTAAGATTTTTCATTACTTCCTGCGCTGCGCTTAACTGCCCCTTACCGCCATCAATAATTATTAAGTTAGGAATAGTATCAGGGTCATACTGACCAGTAAAAATGATCTCCGGGTTATCTTCATCGGGTACATAATGACGGTAGCGCCTGTAAACTACTTCCTTCATGTTATCGAAGTCATTGTTTTGCTCTTTAGACATTTTAAAACGTCTGTATTCGTTTTTAGCTGGCATACCATCGATAAAACAAACCATCGAAGCCACCACGTTAGTTCCCTGAATATGGGAAATGTCAAAACATTCAATGCGAGCAGGTAAATTTATTAGATCTAATTCTTTTTGGAGGTTTTCAAGTGCCTGGTTAATATTTTTAGATTCACTTTCAAGATTATCTAATTTAATCTTATGTAAATTCATCTTCGCATTACGCCGCGCAAGTTCAATCTGCGCGTACTTATCACCTTTACGTGGAATACTTATTTTAACCTTGGAGCCTTTGCGCTCAGATAACCAGTCTTCAATCATCAGCAAGTGATCGGCTTGACTTTCATTAAAGCCTGCATCATATAAACCCTGGCTCAGTAAAATGTCTTTAGGAATCTCATCATCTGCAATCTTCGTATAATACTGAATAAAGGTTGATTCGAAAACTTCATGATGATCATCATTTTCAGTAAATTCGATTTCCAGGCTATCGCGGTTAATAAGTTTACCTTTGCGAGTTTTAAAAACCTGCAAGCAAGCGATTTCAGCATGCTCGCGATCTTTTTCATCCTTATTAAGTGTTTTATCCTGATCATATACTAAAGCAAAAACATCCTGGTCGAGATTTTCATCGTCACTAATTACATTCTGGTGCTCATTAAAAGTCTCCAAAGCCTTAATTCGATCTCTTAATTTAGCTGCGCGCTCGAAGTTCAGATCTTCGCTATGACGGTACATTTCTTCTGTCATCAGCTTTTTTAAATCACTATGATTACCATTTAAGACCATTTCAACCTGATAGAGCATATTACTATACTCATCTTCACTAACCAGATTCTGGCAGGGACCCAGACATTTATTTAAATGGTAGTTTAGGCATGGTCTATCTCTAAACTGTGGTACACGTTTTTTACGCAGTGGGAACAGTTCGTTTACTAGCTCCAGATTTTCATACATGGCACCAGTATTTGTGTATGGTCCAAAAAATTTGTTTTTAGATTTCTTTTTACTTTTAAATTTAGCTACATCTCTTACAGGTAGCAGACGCGGGAAACTTTCATCATAAGTTATTACCAGCCAAGGGAAAGTTTTATTATCTTTTAGAAGAACATTATACTGAGGTTGATGTTTAAAAACTAAATTAGCTTCAAAGATTAAAGCTTCCTTTTCATTTTTAGTAATGATGGTTTCGATGCGCTTTACTTTTGGCACCATAAATCTAAGTTTAGGTCTATCTTTCCAGCTAGACTGATTCCAGTATGAAACAACTCTAGATCTAAGTTTAATCGCCTTACCTATATAAATAATTCTATCGAAGCGATCATAAAATAAATAAACGCCAGGATCTTGGGTGATTTGTTTTAATTGATTTTCAATTTCTGGAGTTTTTACATTCATTAAAAATTCTGCACCACTGATTAACTTTAAAGTATTACTTTAGTACTATTATTATTTTAGCCTTTTATCAGAAAGCTATACAACTAAGATTTAATGATTATTATTTATATAGCAGCCATCAATATGCTTAGTATTTAATGGCAAAACTGAGCTTTAGTTTATAGAAATACTGTCAAGCAGTCTAAAGTGCACAGAATTCAATTAAAAAAGTGTTCTATGCTAAATCTAATATTTTTATAGTTAACTTAAAATTATTTTTCAGCTGACTTTGAAATTTTAAAAGCAAGTGCGCTAAAAGCGAGTACTATAAAAAATAGTACCCAGGCAAGCGTGCTTGCGTAGCCAAACTGAAAATCTTCGAAGGCTTTTTGGTAAGTATATAAAGAATAGAACAGGGTGCTGCTTTGCGGTCCGCCACTAGTCATAATATAAGCTGGCACGAAATACTGAAAGACCTGAATTAAACCGATGATCACATTAAACAAAATCACGGGCGCGAGACTAGGTAGAGTAATATGCACAAATTTTTGCCACAGTGAAGCGCCATCTAGCTCTGCTGATTCGTACATAGATTCTGAAATATTTTGCAAACCAGCCAGATATATAAGCATCGGATTACCCAAGCTCCAAAAACTTATAACTACCAGCGCTGGCAAAGCCAGCTGGGTATCAGATAAAAAACTGGGGTCACGCAATTCTTTAAAAATCCAAATCCACACCATACTACTAGCTACGATAGGTATAACTGTCGGTAAATAAAAAAGTGTTCTAAACAAACTACGACCTTTAAAATCTATATTTAA
The DNA here is from genome assembly GCA_964438425.1 of uncultured Gammaproteobacteria bacterium. Taxonomy (GTDB): domain Bacteria; phylum Cyanobacteriota; class Vampirovibrionia; order LMEP-6097; family LMEP-6097; genus CAYTKM01. The sequence continues at coordinate 619,540 of CAYTKM010000001.1, read as the reverse complement.
GATTATAGCTAAGCCGAGCGCCAGACTAGTACCAATAGTCAAATTAAAAAAAGCAAACTTCATAGTTACAACTAGTGACTGCCAAAAGCTACCATCATTAGCTAAACGCGTGTAGTTATTAAAGCCGACTATTTTAGGTTCACTGAAACCATCAAAAACAGTAAAACTTAAACAAAAGCTCGCTAAAATTGGTCCAATAAAAAAAAGTAAGAAGCTAAGTAGCCAGGGCAAGATAAAAAGCAGAGCATTGCGATGCTGAGTCATAACTAAAATGTAGCAGCTTTATAAAAAGACTGCTACATTGAAAAGTTTTATTAAATTATGTATTTTTTTAAATATAAATATTTAATGATTAACTTAGCCTATAACCAAATAGAGTATTAATAATCTTAGATAAAATAAGTCGTGTTAAGTTAACTTAGAATGAATAGAACTCATAAGCCCAATTTAGAATTAAATTAAAACAACAAAATTTATTTTAGTGCGCGTCCATCAACCAGTGCTCGATAGTGTAAGCAGTAGCCTCACCATTAGCGCGCGCGATACTATCTGTTAAAGGAATTTCTTTAGGACAAGCTTTCACGCAGTTCTGGGCATTACCACAGTTCTGTAAGCCATTATCGATTAAAGCCTTAGTACGATCACCTTTAGTACTCTTACCATTAGGGTGACTATTAAATAAAACAGCTTGCGAAATAGCTTGTGGACCGATAAAATTAAGATCGTTATCCCACTGAGGGCAAACTTCTAAACAACAACCACAAGTCATACAACGGGACAGTGCATAATTACGTTCTTGTTCTTTTTGAGGAACCTTAGGACCTTCACCAAGATCATAAACACCATCAATTTCAACCCAAGCATGCACTTTCTTAAGAGCATTAAACATTTGTGAGCGATCAACTACTAAATCGCGTACCACTGGGAACTTAGACATCGGCTCGATTTTAATCGGCTGAGGTAATTTATCTACTAGCGCAGTACAAGCCTGACGCACTTGACCATTTATGACCATAGTACAAGAACCGCAAACTTCTTCTAGACAACCTGATTCATAAGCTACGGGACAAGTGTTTTTACCATCTTTCGTCTTAGGATAAGCTTTCGTCGCCTGCAAAGCCGAAGTGATATTCATCCCTGGCTCGTATGGCAGTTCAAAAGTTTGATAGTAAGAACTTGATTCTTTCGAATCCTGTCTTTTTACCTCAATAACTACGGTTTGATCGTTTGACATAATTTCTTATTACCTTATATTTTAGCACTTTTAGCTTAACTAATAAACCTTTAATCTGTTGAATAAGCTAAAGATTTGTACTGCAAATACTCTATTTTCTTAAATCCAGCCACTCAGTCGCTATAGCGCTTAACTAAACTGGCTTTAATAATTTTATGCCACTAAAAATTAGATATTATTCATAAATATTTCAGTTGCTTAGTGATAGCTTCAGCCTTTTAAGAACTTTTCCCCTGAAACTCTTTATATACTGATAAAATTTATCAAACTATCTTAATTATTAAAGATCTTTTAGCAGTGGAGTATTATACTCAAGCTTTAATTCAAGTAAATTCTCTACAAAATCCCTGTCAGCGGGCTTTAGCTCGATAAAATCTAAAATATTTTCAAGTTTTTTAAGTGAATTTAGAAACGTTTTAATATTAGCTTTAGGCTCAGCTACCTGCTCGTCAAACTGAGTATAAGGTTTCACTTCGCCTGTATTATCTTTAGACCAGGTCAAATCAAAAAAATCAACTGGTGCAGCCTTAGTTAAATGATCATAGCCCTTTTTTAGATTAGAGACTGGTAAGCTAGGTTCAGGTAGTCTATCTAAACTTAATAAATCTCTTACATTAGCAGGTGCAAACTCTAAATAAGCTTTTACTAACTGTTGTTTAAGCTTCAGAGATAAAGATATATTACTTTCTTGCGGTGAGCGCCCTGACTCTTTAATCTCAAACGAAGACTCTCGATAATTAAAGCCCTCATCTACTTTATTTAGTAAATCATTTATTAAATTAGGTGCTCTTCCTTTAATCGTAAGCAGCTTATCTGTAGCGCCATCCGCTTTTAAAGCTACTAAATCTTCAGTAAATTTTTTCTCTACCGTCTCAAGATCAGCTTGATTATTTATCTGCAAGTTAGCGCCCAGCTGCTTAACATAAGCAACTTTAATTTCAGTAGTAAGTAAATCATTATTTAGATTATCACCAAACTTTTCTTGAAATACTTGTCTTATATTAAAAGTACTTTTAGTAACACTTAGTCTAAATTCATTTAAAGTTTCGTCTAAACTAAGTTTATAAAGCCTTGCTTTAATAAATTCTTGAGGGCTCAATTTTTCACCATCGAGTAAACGGTTTAAGGTCATTTCATTAATCGGTCTACCATGAAACTGGCTCATTTGGCTAGCTTGCTCGCGCTTACCGGTTAGACCTAATTTATTAAGACTTGAATTTACAGTATTAGCTAAACTAAATTTACTTATCAATTTAGGTTCAGTTAATTTACTGTCAGTTAACTCCGCTTTATCATTAATGTTAGCTTCATATTTTAACTTAGTTTTATCTGGTGATGACTTAGCCACTCCCGTTTTATCATTAGCCCTACTACTATTACTAGCATTAGCTTTAAAAGTAGTTAGCTGACTACGAATATTACTTATTACACTCACAGACATTTAACTTAACACCCGATTCAGGATAATACACTTACTTTAATAGAATCTTTTTAATTCATAGTCTTTCAAATAAATAATATGGAAAGATATTACAATAATAAGGTACATTAAATTTCAGCGAGTACAGCATGTCTAAGAAAAACAATGGCGCTAAAAAGAAACATAAAGATTCGGCTACCGTAGCTAGTAACCGTAAAGCTCACTTTGACTACCACTTAGGTAAGGAAATTGTAGCCGGTATGGTACTGCAAGGTACTGAAGTTAAATCAGTGCGAGCTGGCAATGTTCAGCTTAGAAACGCTTACGCCAAGATTATCGATGATGAGATTTTCTTGTTTAACTGTGTGATCGCTGAGTATAAACACGGCAACCGACATAATCATGATCCAGATCGAGCGAAAAAACTTTTATTAAAAAAATACGAAATTGAGCGTTTAGCTCATGAAATGCAACTTAAAAACTTAACCTTGGTAGCCAGCAAAGTGTTTTTTAAAAGAAATTATGCTAAGTGCTTATTACATTTGGCTGAAGGTAAAAAGAAAGGTGATAAGCGTGAAAGCCTTAAGAAGCGTGACCAACAGCGTGATATCAACCGGGCTTTAAGTCAGAGGTATTAATAAATCTTCTAGGCAGCGAGGTCAAACTTGTTACTTAAGCATCTTTGTATGTCTATGGGTAATATTATTCAATTCCAAAATCCATAGCGTTTTGTACTTGAAAATCTAAAAACTATCAACCTAAACAAAAATATTGATTATGTTTAAAAATTTTCAACTTAAACATACTTAGAAAAATTTTCCAAATTTCGCTCACTTTTAGAAAATAATTCTAAATTTCACCGATTTTTATAATATTTTTCTAAATTTTACGCTGTTTTATAAAGATTTTCTAAATTACAATTAAGGATTTTAGCTAATTTTAAGTCTAAAGTTACATATGATAATATGACTTTTATGTCAAATCTAAAGTATCAAGGAAGTTTAACTGACAAGATTGCACTTGTCACAGGTGGCACTCGTGGTATCGGTAAAGCTATCGCAACACTATATGCAAGTGAAGGTGCAACTACCATAATCACAGGAAGAAGTGCTAGTAGCTCAGCTGCTGAAGACATTAGCGCAAGTTTAGATAGCTCTAAAGCTGGCAAAGTAATTTATATGGCTTGTGATCTGGCTGATAAATCACAAATTAAAACTTTAATCGAAGATATTTTAAAAGAGCACTCTAAATTAGATATTTTAGTTAACAATGCTGGCATTACTAAAGATAATTTACTGCTTAGAATGAAAGAAGATGAATGGCATGATGTAATAAATGTAAATCTTAATAGTTTATTTTATATTTGCCAGGCTGCTCTAAAAAGTATGTCACGTCAGCGTGCTGGTTCAATTATTAATTTAAGTAGTGTAGTCGGTGTTCACGGCAACCCAGCACAGATTAATTACGCTTCAGCTAAGGCTGGTATTATCGGTTTCACTAAGTCATATGCTAAGGAGTATGGTAGACGCGGGATTCGCGCCAATGTAATCGCACCTGGTTTTATTAAAACAGAGATGACAGCCGAGCTTCCAGCAGAAGTGCAGGCAAAATATAAAGAAAATATTCCACTTGGTGATATGGGTGAAGCAGAAGATATTGCCTCAGCGGCTTTATTTTTAGCGACTGATGCGTCAAAATATATAACAGGTCAAATACTGAAAATCGATGGCGGTTTATTTATGTAGCCTTAGGCACTTGTAAGTAAGCATGCTTATCGGGTAAAATTTGAATTTTAGAAAAGGATAAAATCTAATGACAAGAGACGAAGCTAGACAGAAAATTGCAAAAGTTGTTGCTGGTCAACTAAGTATCAGCGAAGAAGAAGTTAAAGAGGAAGCGAGTTTTACTGGCGATCTTGGTGCAGATTCTTTAGATACAGTTGAATTGGTTATGGCCTTTGAAGATGAATTTGGTGTTGAAATCCCAGATGAAGATGCTGAAAAGATCACAACTGTGAAAGCTGCTATTGACTACGTAATGGAAAAAGCAAGCGCGGCTAACGCATAGTAAAACTAGTGTTCAATAGATCAGCTGACTTATTTAACGAAGCGAAAGCCCTTATGCCAGGTGGCGTAAATTCCCCAGTAAGGGCTTTCAAGTCTATTGGCACTCACCCCATTTTTATAAAAAAAGCATCTGGCCCATATATTTGGGATGAAGATGATAATAAATATATAGATTATGTCGGTTCTTGGGGACCGATGATCTTAGGTCATGCTGATCCTGATGTAGAAACAGCGATCATCAATGCCGTTAGGCAGGGTACCAGCTATGGCGCGCCATCTCAAATCGAATCTGAAATGGCGCGCGAAGTCATAAAACTAGTACCAGGCATTGAAAAAGTGCGCATGGTAAATTCTGGTACTGAAGCTGTGCTATCTGCTATCAGACTAGCTAGAGCGTATGCTAGCCTAAATTTTTCAGTTGAAAAAAATAAAATAGTAAAGTTTGTTGGTTGTTATCACGGTCATGTCGATTCACTACTCGTGCAAGCGGGCTCTGGTGTGGCGACTTTAGGTTTGCCAGATAGTCCAGGCGTGACTAAGGCAGCGACTGCGAATACTTTGCTGGTTAATTATAATGACCCTGAAGATGTTAGCCGAGTGTTTGAAGAATACGGCGAGCAGATTGCAGCCTTAATCGTCGAACCTGTAGCTGGCAATTCAGGTTGTATTTTACCTAAAGCTGGCTTTTTACAATTTTTAAGAGATATTTGTGATAAATACCAAGCGCTGCTAATCTTCGATGAAGTTATGACAGGCTTTAGAGTTGCTCTTAACTGCGCGCAAGGCTTATTTAAGGTGACTCCAGACATTACCTGCCTAGGTAAAGTGATTGGTGGTGGTATGCCAGTTGGTGCCTATGGTGCTAGCGCTAAAATTATGTCACTAGTCGCGCCTGAAGGTCCTATGTATCAAGCTGGCACTTTAAGTGGTAATCCAGTTGCGATGTCAGCTGGCTTGGCAGCTTTAAAGAAGATTCAGACAGCAGGTTTTTATGAAAAACTAACTCAGCGTGCTAAAAAACTTTTAGAAGGTCTGCGCGCAGCATCTAAAAAGCACCCTAATTCGAAAATAGCAAGTTTGCAGGTTCACCATGTCGGTGCCATGCTTGGTATGTTCTTTCTAGATCAGACAGTCTTTAGTTTTAATGAAGCTAAACTAGTAGATCAAAAAATGTTTCGCACTTATTATAGAGCGATGCTCCATGAAGGAGTCTATCTACCGCCATCATCTTATGAAGCCTGGTTTTTAAGTGACGCGCATAGTGATGAGGATTTAGAAAAAACTATCGCGGCTCATGCGCGTGCTATTAAAACTATTAATTAATGCAGGAAAGTAAGCAACATATAAAAACTTACCGCGACCTGCTCCACTATCTGACCGTAAAACTAACTAACGATGAAGCTGAGCTTGAAGCTAAGATTATCATCGCTTCTCTGATGGATAAAAATTTATCTCAGATCTACGCTAATTTAGATGAAAGAGTAAATTTAAACAAAATTCAACACTCTTTATCTTTAGTAACCGAGCGCAACCAAAACCATGTTCCATTGGCTTATTTACTAGAAGAAGCATATTTTTATGGTCATAGATTTTTTGTAAACAGTGACGTTCTAGTTCCCAGACCAGAAACTGAAATTTTAGTTGAGCAGACTTTGACAAAGATTAGAGCCCTAAAAATCAGACAGCCAGTTATCGTGGATGTGGGCACAGGTTCAGGTTGCATCGCTATCAGTTTAAAAAAAGCTTTACCCAGCGCTACTATTTACGCTACAGATATCTCAAGCGCGGCTTTAAGTGTAGCTTCAATTAACGCGAGCAACCATAATTGTGAAGTGCACTTTGTACTTGGCGATCTACTAGAGCCTTTTATTAAACACTTAGAAAATCCATTTGCGCTACCGATTATTAGAGGCAAGCCACCATATTTTGATGTAGTTTTATCTAACCCACCATATGTTAATGCCAGCGATTACGATAACCTAGCTGATGAGCTGAAACATGAGCCTAAACACGCTTTGGTCGGTTTTCCATATAAAGTGCTATATAAACAATCACTCGGTCTGCTAAAACCTAAAGGGTTTTCTATTTTAGAACACGGTTATGACCAGTCAGCCAAACTAAAAGAAATTATCCCTAATAGTCATGTAATTAAAGATTATAGTGGCATCGACAGATTTAGTTTTTATACTAAAGGTTAAGTTTAGACCGAGATCAGCATTAGTTAAAATAATTCATCTCATGCTCTAATACTTATTTTAAAACAGCAAGCAAAAAAATTATTTACAGAATTAAACTAAATAACCTAGCTTATGTTTCAAGAGCTAAACTGAAAGTCATAGTCTATATAAAGGAAATATTATAGATGACTTAATTTTATCTTTTAAAAGTTAACCAAGGTTAAAATATGTTAATATCTTGTGCATTCCTACACTTTTAGTATAAATTATTGCTAATATCTATCTAATATGGAGCAGCTGAATACTAAAAATGAAATAAAATATTTAGACAATTCAGCCGTCATTAATCCTATTAGTCTCAACTTTAAAAATAATATTCAGAGCTCAGACGAGGGCATAAACCTACTAAGCCTACTTAAAAAAGTATCTAGGAATACAATTAATTTGAGCTCAAATAAACTTTACAAAAAGCTAAAGTATTTAGCGAATTATGTGCACCCCCAATTTTTATTCAACACAATTTTAGATCAGCAACTTTACGAAAGAAAAATTTATAATGCTAACTTTTTTGAAATTATCAGTAGAAATTTAATTCAGAAAAAATTTAAGGGTTTAATGCAGGTAAAAGTGCTTGCTAAAGATGGTTTCGAGCAAAATATATTTATGTCTGAAATTAATCCGCAGGCTAAAACCAAGATTTATTTTCATGGTAAAAGAACAGATATTAGAGATTTTATGCGTAAAGGTAAACATGATTACGAGCAGGGTTATAACGTAATTTTCACTACCTACCGTGGTTTTTCGTCTCAAGCTGGTGTGCCCAATGAAGAAAATTTACTTTGCGATGCGCGCGCAGTTTTAAATTACGCTCTAAACACTTTGCAGATTCCATTAAATAAAATTGAGCTTGAAGGTCATTCACTTGGTTGTGCGATTGTTCTTAAGCTGATCGCTAAGCATCAGCTTACTTCGAATGATGAAAAATTCACCAAAGTCACTTTATTTGCGCCTTTTAGTAGTATGCAAGATATGACCGAACACACTGTAAAAGTCATACCAGCCTCTATAGCAAACTATTTCACTAATATTTGGAATAATGAAGAAGCTTTGCAAGAAGCGCACACTAAAATCGAGAAACTCACTATTATTCACAGTAAAGATGATCCAATGATCCCTTTTAAACAAAGTAAAAAGCTGGTTAAAACAGCCCGAAAATTAAAACTTAAAACTAAATTCGTAGAATTAGACGGTTTCAAACACGATCCACGTCAGTTTTATTATTAAATTGAATGGCTTTCTACTCGGCTTGAATTAAAACGTCTGTAAATTAAATGTCTAAGTTTGGTTCTCAATTTATTACTATATAAAAATTTTCATAGATAATAAATCTAACTTTAGTTTGAGGCTACTTTACTTTAAACTAAAAGCTCACTATGTAGCTTTGTAGAATTTATTTATTCTACAAAGCTGAAATTTATAATGAATAATATATTAATACTATATCAAGATTATTTAAGCATAATTGCATAAATCTCTTTAGCTTCATATAAAATTGTAGATCTCAGGCTAAATACCCAAGCAAGATAAGATGCAATTTGTTAAAATAAAATCTAGACGTAAGTTAAAAGCAAGTTATGGAAGTTAAGTTACTAAATTTTAAAAAATACTCTAGTTCAAACCAACACACGGTTAAAGGTTCAACTTCAAGAACTAGTAACGCTGATTATGAGCAGTTCAATGATATCAGGCAGAAAATAAATAATCAGGAAACAAACCAGAATAAAGAAGCTAACCGAAATACTGCTATGACTATTAGTTTTAATCGTGAAAAGATTAGTAAGGACGCACCACTTTCAGAGCTAACAGCCAAAGTATTTAGTAAAGCTAAAGTTATTTTAAATGCTGAGCCGAGTGCATTGAGTATTTTAAATAGTAGGAACGATAGAAGTGTTCCTAAAATCATCGAAGCTGTTAAAAAAGATTTAACAGATATAGCTAATAGTTTAGAGTCAGGTTCTACTCAAACTAAAAATAAACTTACAATATTAAACAAAAAACTAAATCAAATTGTAACTTTGCAAGGTAATTTAGATCAAGTTCAAAATAGAATTGAAAATACTGAAAACAATTTATGGGATAAGCTTTTATCTACTGACAAAAGCTTACAAGTAGCTGCTCGCAGACTTTTAGTAAATAAACTCGATAAACAGGATTCAGCAAATGCAAAGCCATTAGAGTTTAGTTTTACGGATCACCAAAAACAAGAGCGCGTTCGTATAATACTTGAAGATATTAGTGATTTCGATAATATTCAGAAACCTGAATATAAAAATTTAGTCGAGAGAATCATATTACAAAAAACTCTTAAAGATGGTTTAGATATAATTCAGCCAACAATGCAACATCAAAGCACCGCAAATAAAGAAAATATTGAAACCCCTTTAAATAGCCAAGATATAAAAAAAATCCCTCAAATTATTCACAATATATCTTTGATTAGCAATCTAGGTATCAGTGATGATCAAGTACCTAAAAACTCAAAAGTTTACTCAGATAAATTAAAAATTCCTCAATACAATAATTTAATGAAAGCTTTTGGAGAAAATATATTAAAAATCCAATCAGAAGGCAATGTAAATGAAGTTAATCTCACTCATAGTGAGCGCCTCTTTTTATCCGAAACCCTCCAGTCAAATGATAACCACTTACTTAAAACATTAGATAGCCTACCTAAAGTACTATCAATAGTAAATAAAGCGAAAAAAAGTATTAATGTACCAGAAGTTAACTTTAACGCTCACACTTTATTAAAAATTCAGGAATCTTTTGATGGATTTGCTAAAAGTGCTGGGAATACTGAATCAAAGAGCCTTGCTGATGAAGAGCTTGATATTAAAAGTTTCCAAAGTAAGTCTTTGAAAGCTCCATATATACGCCTTGAAGATGGCAAAGCGAAAATAAATGGAGAAAAAGTAGATATTACGAGGTATAACAAAGTTTCAGGTTCAACTGCAAATTATCCAGAAGTTACCATCACTAGAAACAAGGTTACAGCTAATAGTATTAAAGAAAGTAATGAAATAAAAAGTGAGGTGGCACTACCATCAACACCATTAAAGCAGATCAATGCAACCAATCAAAACAATTTAGTTAGAGAAGTTCAGAAATCTTTGAAAGTGATTAATCAGACTAATTTAGCACTCGTTAGTTCAGACAATCTTGATCAACTTATTAAAACTAGAGTTTTACTAAATGCTCAAGAAGATGTAAGTTTTTTGAAAAACAAAGTAAGTGAGCTTGCAGACTCTGAGCTAAAAAATGAAGTCGAAGATAAGTTATTATATTTTAAAACTCAGGTTTACCATAAATCTCTTAACATCGAAAACAAACCTTTAGCGATTAGAAGCATTATACTTGCAAGCACAGACACTGATGTTACTGAAGATGAAATTACAGCAATTGATGACGCTGTTATAAACCAGCAGCTAGAAGATAAAGCTGGTGTTACTGTTTTAACAGAACTTAACGACTATCGAGCTAAAAATAATATTGATGCCACTGATAATTTAATTAGTGATAATCTAAAAGCTACTCACAGTATATTTAATAAATATTATGCCGCATCACTTATTAAAGACTTAGATCAGGCTTTAACAAGTAATACAAGTTCGCTATCACCAGCTTTAGCATCAAACCCAGATCAAGCTCTTGAAAAGTTAAATCTACTATTTAAAGGTTTAGATCATGAACAGTTAACAGCTGAAGATTCAGATTTAATTACTAAAGCTTACGATGTAATTTTAGGTATCCAAAATAATATACTTAGTAATTCTAAAAATGTAGATATTTTAAACAAGGTAGATGCTTCAACTACTCAAAAGTTAACTTTAGAGCATAAAATACTTGAAAGTTATGAAGCTAATATAAATAGTGACCCAGCTTTAAAAACATTAAATCAATTCAAGGGTACAAATATGTATCCACCTACAGACTTAGACTTTAAAGATTTAATATCAAATATAGAACAAGATCTCAATAACAATGTAGACCTATCAAACACTTCAGAAAAGAAAAAGATCAGAGCTATGATTAACTTAACTAAGTTATTAGGCAAGTTTGAAGAGTTAACTAAACTAGGTATATCAAACAGAATCATTAGTAAAGATGAGCGTAGTACTATACAAAGTTTCATAAAAGATACTAGCGAGTCATTACCTAAATCAACTGAACTTGATCTACTAACAAGTAAACTAAAGTTAGCTATAGATAGCAGTATTTCATATATTAATGATTCAAATATTCTAACTCTTGCTGATCAGTCCTTAAGCCGTGAAGCCAAGATACTAGAATACAAAAAGCAGATATCTGAATTAACACCGACTTTAGATATTATTAATGTAAATGGACAACGTAAGAAACAGATCGAAAAAATTGATTCTATGCCAGCTGACAGTAATACTAAGTTAGCTAAAGACACTTTAGCTGACAGTAATACTAAGTTAGCTAAAGACACTTTACTAATTTTAAACAAGCTAAGGTTTTTGAGTGATTTGAATAAATTAAACATAAACTCAGGCTCAATAGGTATGAATTCAAACATGAAAGGTGAGCTTACTAGTAAATTAAGAGTTTCAGTTACAGGCAAAGATAACGATGCTAGCAGTACCACTATCATAAATTTGCCAGATTCAAGCATGGTAAAGTCTGAAATGTTTAAAGCAGTAAATGAAGGTATAGAGATTTTAGGTAAACTTGACCAATGCTCTTTTGATAAAACAGAGGTCGCTAAAGCTAGTATGCAGGCACTACTTAGACTAAATGCTGATTTATTAGTACGTACTGATGAACCTAACAATGATAGTCAGCTGCAAACCATGACAAATCTAAATAGAAACTTGACTAGTAAAATAACTATTGATGATATAAATAAAAGCTTTGAAGTTAGAGTATTAATACAACAGTTAAATGATTTTAATTCATAAACAAAGATTTGAACCCTGAATTAAACTGATATTTTTCCAGCTAAACGAATTGAAGCAGTCATTAGTGATCAAGAAATTGATAGAGATCCTGACCTTTATATCGCGAAGAGTGATATTGATCTAGTATAATTTCGTAATATTTGCATTACAATAGACCTTATTATCTTAATAAAAGCTTAAAAAAAGTGTTACTAGCCCTTAGTCTTGTTAATATAATATTCTTATGAGTAACAAAATTACCTTTTTTAATCCTGATACGACTAAAAGTGAATTAACTCAGAATGTTAAAAAGCAGATCAATAATACTGAAAATGGCACTTCATTTGCTCATATAAGTGCTTCAGCTCAGCCTACAAAGATACAAGGTTCATTTAAATATTTAAAGGAAAGTGATCCTCACTCCAGAGAGAGTATCATCCAACAAAGATCACTTGCAACTAAGCTAGCTCAAATATTCAATCGTATTTCTCACAACCAAAATTCTAGCTTAGCTGACACTGAATCTACACCAAAACTCGAAAATTTAATAAAATCTGGTCCCTTAACTTTACGAACTTTACAAGAAAATCTTCATAGTAGTAGTCCAGAGCTAGATTACAGTTCACCAAATAATCTTTTAAAGAGCTTTAATATACCTGCTGATAGTCAGACTGAATTATATAATATAACTAATTCAAATTTAACAGATCATATTAATAAATTAACTAAATCTAAGAATTTTGATCCTATGCATGCCGTTATTAACGGTGACGTGCAAACTTCACTCAACAATATAAGTGCTTTAGAAAATAAATTATGGGATAAAATTCTTGATGACCCTAAGTTGATAGAATTAGCAGGAAATATTATAGATTCAGTTATCGCCGAGACTAAAAAAGATAATGAATTAGCTAAAACTGAGCTTAACAAAAAACAGAAACTTGCTAATAATAATCAGCAAATTAATAAAGCAGATAAACTCCAGGTAGAGCTTAAAAATGAAGTGCACTTTAGTTATCCAGCTGCTCAGAATTCAGATAAAAGAGATTTTGTATCTTTAACTAACTCTTCAGAACTTTTAAACGTTGATCAACTATTTTATATTTTAGCGAATCAAGAAATATCTAGCATCACATCTTTTAATGAAACACCTGACTGCACACTTGATGATTATTTAGCTAAGCAACAAAAAAAAATTGCGCGCATAATTCTACAAAAAAGTCTTAAAGAACTTAAGAGTACTAATTCTTCTCAGTCAAATAGTGATGCTATGTCCACTAAAAATATTTTACTTAAAAGTTTAAATAGCCTAAGTACAATTAATAAAAATAATACCACAATTAAAGCCGAGCTCAACCAAATCAAGGATCTACCACAAACTCTATTAAATATAGCTAGTATCGCAGAGCTTGGCTATGCAACTAACCCTGAAGTAAATAATCAACATTATAAAAATGCAGATTATATAAACTTGCAGAAAGCTTTCGGAGCGACCTATATGAAAGCTAGTATAGAAGAAAATAAATCTAATGCTTATAATGATAAAAACACCGAAGGTTCCCAAATGACACTTAAGCAGGCAGATGAGCTGCATCAAAGCATTCAGCAAGCTCTTAAACAAAAAGACCATCCACTAAATCTCGATCAAAACCCAATCAAAGCCTTAATATTAAATCTTGAAAATTTACCAGAAACTTTTAAGTTTAATTTAAAAAGTCTAAAAAGCTTAAGTGCTAACTTTCAAACTGACTTAAAAACAAATAATAATTTAAGTCAATCTAAACTTTATGGTCAGCTAATTAACAAAGATCAACTTAAAAATACTACCGTACAACTATTACAGCATGTTCACAAAGGTGTAAATCAAGGTTTACTCTTTAGTGAAGTGAGCGCTCATAGTGAAGCTAATGGCGCCAGCGACAAAAGCACATCAAAGAGTATTAATAACTTAAATAGTAAGGCTGATAAAACTTACTTAAAAAGTGACTATCAGGTAAAAATTCCTTACAAACAAAGTCGAGCTAAATTCAACTTAAAAGATATTCAACAAAAATTTACAGAATTAACTAAAGAGATGTTTGATATCGATAGTAATGATAGCAGCCTCAAAAAAGCTCTTGAACTTAAAAATATACTTAACAATTTAAATGAAGCTGACTTTAGATTAGATCAGCTTAAGATTCTGGATGAAGCGAAACTGTGTGCAAACTATATTTTTAAAGCTAATCTAAATCAAATAACTAATAAAAACTTAAAAGTTTTTGATGAAAAGCAAAGTAACAGTCTTACTCAAGAGCAGCAAAGCATACTAAATTTCTTAAAAGATGATTTCCTATCTTCTCATACTCTAGAAAATTTAAAAGATATGACTCTAACCCAGCTACTTGATACATTTGATAAGCAGTTTTTAGCAGCAGATTTACAGAAATTTATTAAGAACTATAATATAAAAGATCAAAATGACATAGAACTAAATTTAGCTATTTTTATTAGTAAATTAAAAACCGGACACGCTAAAAACGAACTTTTAAAAATAGTAAATACCGATAAAAATAAGGAAAGCCATCAAGTTAATAGCTTCGATCAATTTACCAATAATCTATCTAAATTATTGCAAGGACTAGCTTTAACCGAAAATATTATTAGCTCGGATAAAATTATTAATAAAACCGAAAAAATGCTTATCGTAGATCAATTATTTAATTATAACTATGAACTTTATGGACACGAAAATGTATTTGGATACACAGAGCAAACATTTAATTTCAATGGCATAGAACATAAATACAATAGCTTAATTCATGACCTACTCATGAACGAGGAGGATGAAGTTCACCATATAGTTAATGAAGCTTTTGTTCCCCAAGCTACTAATCTTAAAGAAAATGATCAAGATTATGACGTATTTAAGCTAAGTATCAATAATATAAAATCTAAATTTAAGGAGAATTTAGAGCCAAGCATCTCTATCAATCTAAACAATATTCTGGATACTGTAGATAAACATTTCACACAATTTCCACCATATTTAGCTAATTTTGAACCTAATATAAATGTTATTGAAGATGCTGCTAAACCTACAGAAAATAGCACATTTAAAACTAAGCTTGATATTTTAGATGACATTAATAATATCAAACAAGTACATAGCAGGCTGCTTAAAACTGCTGATAGACCTGAAAACAGTCTTTTTGATGCCGAAAAATATGTAAAATTATCTAAAGATTTTTTAAAGAAACGTCCAGACTATGAAAGCACGCGTAGATTTTTGAAAAGCGTGCATAGTACAGTTGGTGAAGCGCTTAAGCGCAGTGCCATCAACCTTAATGATTACCAAAAAATTCAAGGTTTAATAACTGATATCAGCAAAATGAAATTTAATTCATCTACTGCTACAAACTTAAAGAATGAAGCTAAAGAAAGTGCTATCAATACAGAGCAAGTGTACCATCGTATATATTTTGATGCAGCAAACGAAAATTTCGAACCAGTTAAACCATTTTCTAAAATGAATTTTGAAGAAAAGCAAAATTTTCTAGTCGCCGCTAAAAAAATGGAGAACTTAGATATCAAACAATTTATAGCTAACTATGCAAGCAAAATAGAAAATATTGACAGTCTGCATTATAAAAATTCATCAGGTACTGTTACTAATAAAGATTTAAATAATGGTAAAAAAGATTTTTTAAAGTTTAAACAGCGCTTGTTAACTTTAGATTATTACAATATGTACCATAGAGTTTTAAAACAGTTCAGTAGTGCTATCAATATAAACTCTAAAATCAAGCAAATATTAGGCGAAAAGATTGTAAATTATTTCACTCCGATCGAACCTATAGTATCAGACAGAAAAAAAGCCAAACAACAACTAAATAGTTTTAACACTGATCTAAGCTTTGTAACTGAAAATGATAGCAGCAATACTAAAAAAGTTAAGGTAAAAGAACTTGCTAAGATAGGTGCTGACATAACTCGAAGTATGGAAAATAAAAATTTAAACGCGGAAGAGATTTCTCAGCTAACAGTGCGTACAATTCAGAATTTTACCAAACCGCTATTAAAACACTAAACCAACTCTACAATACTAGCGATACCCTGACCGAAGCCTACACACATGGTAGCCAAACCACGTTTTAGTTTGCGGCGCTCTAATTCGTGCACGAGGGTCGTTAAGATGCGCGCTCCCGAGCAACCTAGCGGATGACCCAGCGCGATAGCGCCGCCATTTACATTTACTTTTTCAAGTGGAATTTTAAGTTCATCAGTAGTGGCTAGCACCACAGAAGCAAAAGCCTCATTAATCTCAAATAAATCTATCTCAGCTAAAGTTAGCCCTGCTCGCTCTAAAATACCATTTATCGCAGGAATAGGTCCCGTTAACTGAAGTTCAGGATCTAAAGCACAAACATAAGATTTAGTTATTTTAGCGCGCGCTTTCAGCTGATATTTTTCCAGCGCGCGGGTACCTGCCAGCAGGCACGCGGCAGCGCCATCAGTTATCTGACTGGCGTTGGCTGCGGTAATAACGCCATCATCTTTAAATGGCGTTTTTAAAGTCGCCATTTTTTCCATATCTAGTTCAGCGCGCACACCTTCATCTAAAGTAACACCAGCTACTGGTACAATTTCACGCTCGAAATAATCATTAATCTGCGCATGGTAAGCGCGTCTATGAGATTCAGCACTATATTCATCAAGCTGCTGGCGCGAAAGCTGCCATTTTTCTGCGATCATCTCGGCTGAAGCGCCCATGGTTTTAACTTTATATTTAGCTAGGTATGAGTCTGGCAGAGTTGTACCTTGGTTTAGTGACATAGGTATCGGCATCATATCCATACCCATCGGTACGCGTCCCATATGCTCAACACCACCAGCGATAACTAAATCCTGCTCGCCGCTTAAAATGGCATAACGCGCCATATCGATAGCTTGCAAACCTGAACTGCACATACGATTTATCTGCACGCCAGGTACACTTTGATCCAAAGCTACTAGAGCTATTAAACGAGCTATATTAGCGCCTTGATCAGCTACCGGAGTAACGCAACCATAAATCACATCATCAATTGCTTTAGCTGCTAAATTATTACGTTTAACCAGAGCTTTGACTGGCTCAGCGCCAAGATCTACGGGATGCACGTCAGATAAACTCGAACCTAGTTTTCCGCGCCCCATCGGGGTGCGCGCCAGATCGACAATATACACTTCATCGTTTTTCATAAGTATTTAATATATACCCAAGCGCGCGCAGGTTATAACTTTGTTGAACTTTAGCTAATAGTTAGAGCTTAAAGCACTATCTCAACTACGATAACTATTTTACGCTAGTAAAATAGTTACAGCCATCAAATTTTCACGCTAATACATAAAGTCTTAAATTAAGAAGGTACTCTAGATGGTTTGTAAATAAAAATACCTAAATTAAACTATATGGTTTAAATAAAATTCAAGCTTTGTTTAAATATCTATATCTAGTTTAATTGCCATCTTAGTTTTAAAAGAAAAAGTATGAACTTAATATGTTTGATAAACAGATAATTTTTAATAGATATTATCATCTATAATTAAAAGCACTTTCATTACAAATATTTCACTTTAGCAACATTACAACTAAAACAAGCTAAAATAGTACTATGGTTTCAGATTACATTGATGAAGAATTAAAAATTATGGAAGAGCTTAACAGCGGCGAGCAAGAATTGCCACTTTCAGCTGCGATCAACATCCATGACCCGATTAAAACTTTAAATCTTGATTATATTCATTTTATAGATGCTGATGCTAGTCTATTTGAAGCTATGCAG
The DNA here is from genome assembly GCA_964438425.1 of uncultured Gammaproteobacteria bacterium. GTDB lineage: Bacteria > Cyanobacteriota > Vampirovibrionia > LMEP-6097 > LMEP-6097 > CAYTKM01. The sequence goes on along the minus strand of CAYTKM010000001.1, from coordinate 601,878 downwards.
TTTATGGCTGAACAAAACAAAGGCTGTATCACGATTCAGGATGAAAACAAAAAAATCTGTGGCATTTTCACTGAAAGAGATATTTTAAGAAGAGTCATGCTCAGAACCGAACTAGATACCAAGCAAGCTAAAATTAAAGATTTTATGACTAAAAATCCTAAGACACTTGACGAAAACGATCCGATCGCCTTTGCCTTAAATCGCATGTCTGATGGTTCTTACCGTCATATCCCGATCACACGTAACGGTTCACCGCGCTTTATGCTTAGTATTAAAGATATCGTAGATCAAATCTCGATCACTTACCGTGACAAAGTGCTTAACCTACCTCCAAGTCTAAAGTATGAATCAAGCTCACAGTATGGTGGCTAAAGCAACCTAATATTGGTATGTAAATTTATATCAAAGCTAGTATATAAATTTTTGAAAGCCTATCAGATAGCATCGGCTAGTTTGCTAAAATCTAAAATATTACAACTTAGAATTTTTTTATAAAAAACGTTAATTTTTAGAATTTTCTTCTAAATAATAGTGGAATCTATACGATTTTTATAAATTATTACCAAATTTATAAAAATATTTTAAATCACATATCGAAGCTACTAGCTACTATAAATGTAATTTAGCTAGTTTAAGTAGCGACCATGTGATCATGACATTGAACGCGACCATGGTCATCCATATACTCAACTTTAACTTGCTTATTGACTGGACTAAATTCGTCAAATTTAGCTAGTTTCAGTAGCGACCATGTGATCATGACATTGAACGCGACCGTGGTAATCCATATACTCAACTTTAACTTGCTTATTGACTGGACTAAATTCGTCAAATTCAGCTAATTTCACTAAGGTTTTTCTATCAATATCAAATACAACATGCTTAGCATTTATATCAATCTGATGTACATGATCATATGAAATTTTTATTTTTTTACCAGGAAGCCAGTCATGTGTAGTAACTATCAGATCTGAAATACGCCAGTTTTCTGTATCTAAAATCAAATCTACTACATGTCCAGTGGTATTTTTATCAACAGTCTCTAAACTATAGTTCAAAATAGAATTAACCGAAAACAAGATTGCATTTTTATCAGTAGCAATTTCAGACTTAAGCTTAGCTTGCTGCTCTTCACCTAAAGCCCCTGTAGGACTTAAAGGTAAAGTTCCATTACTTTGCGAGCTTACATCTAGATGCTTTTCTAAATTAGGTAAATCTTCGATTTGATTTTTAATTAAATCTACTTTAAGGGCTCTATCTACAAAGTCTAAACCTGCTACTTTAGCTGGCTTTAAAAGCACTTTTTTACCAGGTAGTAGTGAAGCTGTACTTAAAACTATATATTCAATATGACCATTTTTTATATTAAAATAAAAGTCAGAAATACTACCGAAGTAGTCATCTATCGAATTAATCTTAAAAGACAAAATAGTTTTCACTACAAAATTCATCTAATTACTCATAGCCTTTTACTGCTTCAATCATTTTTTGCTTAGTACCAGGCAATTCATATTGATCAGTGTCATGCTTAGCATTAATTTTATGAAGTTTATCTTCAATACGTTGCGGAGCCTCTTTAGAGATAACCATTTCATCAGCTTTAGCACTTTGCTTATCATGGTTTTCAATCTCTGTAGAAGTATTTGACTCTACTTCATTATGAATATCGCTAACAGCAGAAGTATTTTTTTTATTATCAACTGAAATTGTAATGTAACTAGCTGCTAGCATTAAAATTACAGCCGAAAAAAATACTAAAGTTAAGATTTTTTGTTTTTTATCCATAGTAAATTTTTTATAACCTTATTCAGCAGCGATAGATCTTAATTTCCAAGCTTCCATTTCATGTTTAGCTAATCTACCTGTAATCAAATCAGCGCTGGCTTGATCATTAGCTTTTTCAGCTACCGCACAAGTCTTGCGTGCTGCTGAAATTAGTTCTTCATGACCTTTAAGTAAATTTGCCACTTTAGCCATTTGGTTCTCACCATCATCAGTTTCTGTTACAGTTCTAACATCAATAAATTCTTTAAAAGTAGCTGGAGCCTTATAGCCTAAAGCTCTAATTCTTTCAGCGATACTATCTATAGCTGAAGCTAAATCTGTATACTGCTCTTCAAACAAATTATGTAAACTAAAAAACATTGAGCCTGTTAAATTCCAGTGGTAGTTTTGAGTTCTTAGATATAAGCTGTATGAATTAGCAAGTAAAACCACCAAACCTTCAGCGATTTCTTTTTCATCTGCTTTATCTAAACCAATGTTAATGTTTTCTTTTTGTTGTAATGACATAATTAATACCTATTTTTAAATAATTTGTACTGTAATCATTATAACAGTTTTTTACTTTTGTTGATATTTATCAACTGGAGATTTCAGCTTAGTATTTACTTGAAACTCCTTATATTTAAGGCGGTCTTCGTAATCTCGGGTGCCTACGATATTAGCATCACGGAAATACTTAGAGTTGTAGTTCAGGTTTACAGAAAGCGCAGAAACATCATTTACACTTAAGGCTTTGCCCTGAATCGTCATACTATCTTTAGCAGCAGAAATTCGCTCAAACCATAGTTGTTGAGGTGTCATCTTAGCTAAATCAGTTAAAATCAAGTTCCATGGCGCTCTTTTTCGAGTAATTTCCAGATAAAAGCTGTGTTCTTTTTCAAGGTCAGCCAGCTCGCGTCCTAATCTTTTATGACGTGCTAGCAAACTATTATAGCTATCTGCCTGGGTTTTCAGGTTCATATATTTACTATTCAGACCTAAGCCAAATAGCTGCAAAGTAATAGTCGTCAGCACCAGCAGAGCAGTTAAACTTAAAGCACCGATAGTGATCATGTTAGCGGTGTTCATCACAATGGGCGCGCGTGGTAGCTTATGTACTTTAAGAACGTTATGCTCTTTAATCCTGCCTAAATTAGCTACAACCTGCTCATCATAATCTTCGTGCTTAGCAAAGGGATGCCTGAATGACATCGAAGAAAAGTTATCGATCTCTGGACCATATAATTCAACTTTATCGATATACACAGACTCTTCAAATTGCTCATTGTACTTCTCTAAATAACGATTAATATCGCTGGCTGAATCGCCACTTGCTTGCAGGGTAGAAAGTGAAATCGGATCGCCTTGTTGCCATAGAGTAACTTCGGTCGAATCTTTAGCTAAGTACACAGTCATGGTCTTAGCGCGCTTTAGTTGTGGATATAACGCATAGAAAGCTGGCATAGCACTAATAATCTCAGGCTCACCGTTTTTGTTATAGGTTTTTACTAGCTCTACGATAGAGGTTTTAGCCGCGCAGACCAAATAATCACAAACCTTTTCATTAGCTTCGCTGCGCTCACTTGAATCCAATCTAATTAAATCGAAGCGTGAATCTTTTATATATTCTTTATCGAGCTCGATATTTAGTAAAGTCATTCTCTCTTTATCAGCAGCATCTTCCGGCAAAGTTACAGTCTGGTAAAACAGATATTTATTCGGTAAAATTAGCTTTAAATTAGCAGCTTTAGGCTTTAAATTAAGCGACTCGGCAGCGTCGCACAAACTATCCATAAAGTTTTTAGCATCAAAAAACTCTTTACTTAAAATCTGCAAAGTATAGCTATTACCAGCATCAACAAGCCTGATAAACTCTTCACTTAGATCTACTATTAACTCTGGTTTAAAATAATCGGTCACTTAAGAATGTAACTATCATAGCAAGTATGCCGCTAACTGCAAATACTGGACCCAGTGGAATTCCTGAAGTTGCTGTTTTTTTATGTAAGTTTTGGTTAAGCCGCGTAAGTAAAGTAAGTACCAGCTGCAAACTCAAAGCTACCACAAAAATCGGTATTAAAATATTAACCTCACTTAACATAAGTAGCAGTACTAGACAGACAGTATCACCGCCCCCCCAGGCAGTTTTCACCTGCTCATCGCTGGTTTTCAATTGTTTAGAGGTATCTAATGTATTAGATTTTAATTCAATTTGACTAAAGTTAATATTATTAACTTTAAAAGAGTTTTTTTCCTGTAAATACTTATCTTTTAGCTGATTGTACTTATTATCACAGTCTGGGCTAATATCACTTACACTATTATTAGCTGCAACCTCGTATAAACTTTTATTTTCACTGCTAATATCACTGATTTCAGCTTCAGATTCACAGTTACGCGCGCGCGCTTCACTTTTTAAAGCTAAATTTAGACTTAGATCACCGCAAGCTAGCTCCCAAATAATCTCTAAAAACAGATAAGCCAGCCCCAAATACCTGCAATACACGAATAAAAGCTCATATTGAGCCAGCATAAACAACACTACAAACACTAGTAAATAGAAATTCAAGCACAGTTCAGGCTTATTTTTTAAAAAACTAATATTTAAAGTTAGTGCGCGCGGCACAAAGAGCTCTTGATGCTGGCGAGCGTAAAATTTATATAATAAATAACCCCACATATCTAAAACATAAAAACCAAGCCCGAATTTAGCGATAATATCCCAGAAATTATGCTGGTACACCGTAGCTGCCAGCAGCATAGCGATCAAAATGCCACTATAACTCAGACTATGAGGTATCAACTTATGTTTATAGTCAATTAGCGCAAGCGCTACTAAAATACTACTAAGTGCCAAAAACAGTAAAATAAAAACATAAAATTCAGCTTGTAAAGCTAAAGCACCAAGCTCACCTAAATAATGCAAGTAAATTAGTAAAGCCGACATACCAGCAGCAAAACTTAGCTCTAAACTTAAATAACCTAGTGAGATTTTACAGTTATTGAAATAGCAGCGACCTTTTAAAATTAGATAACTGATAACTGGTATGTTGTGCCACCAATATAAAGTGGTCTGGCACTCAGGACAAAAAGATCTAGCTGGCTTAAAAATACTTAAATCATGCTCTATTCGATATCTCAGTACACTTGTAAAACTGGCAAATGCCAGACTTATAAAAATTATTGAAAATATTAGTAAAGCCAACGCAAATAAGTCCTATAATGCTATTTAGTAATGCATACCGCCTACCTAGCTCTTGGCTCAAATCTCGGTGATCGTCAAGCAAATCTTAATTTGGCTATCAAGCTATTAAATAATAAAAGCACACAAGTTACTAAGATTTCAAGTTTCCTGGCAAATCCTCCGATCGAAGCAGCAGGTCCACACGAATTTTTAAATGCGGTAGTTGAAATTACTACTGAGCTATCTTCATATAAATTGCTGGATTTTATCCAGCAGATAGAGCGTGAAATTGATTTAGAGCGAGACGCGCGCGGTCGAAAACGTGCGCGCGTTATAGATATTGATATACTTTTATACGATAAGCTTACTTTAGATGATGCTCGACTCACCATTCCGCATCCACGCATGCTTAATCGTGAATTTGTGATGACCCCACTTAAGGAGATTTACCCTGGATACCAGACATAAAGCCTATCAAGAATTATTCAAGCTCAAGCCCGAATATAAAGTTCGCAGCATGCAGCTAGCTGATCTTGATCAAGTGATGGTAATTGAGGCTGAAGCTTACGGTGAAGTGCATTGGACTCGCTCTAATTTTGCAAGTGAAATAGATAATCGTATCGGTTTATATAAAGTTTTTGAAGATAAACGTAGTGGCTCAGTGATGGGTTATATTGGCGCCTGGTCAATTATAGACGAAGTGCATATTACGACTCTGGCTTGCTCTAATAAATATAAACGCAAAGGTGTAGCTGAAACTTTACTCGCTGAATTAATTTACGAGGCCTACGAACATAAAATTAAAGCATTAACTTTAGAAGTGCGTATTAGCAACATTAAAGCTCAGAAGCTTTATGAAAAGTATGGCTTTTTTAGGCAGGGTATTCGCAAAAAATATTATGAAGATAACCATGAAGCTGCCTTAATTCTGTGGACAGAAGATATTAACTCTCCACAGTACTTAAATGCTTATGCGGTGAATTTAGCTGCTCTGCAAAGTAAATCTGAGTTCTATAATAAGAGTTAAGTTATATCAAAATAACAGTAAGCTTGTTTGGGATCTATAGTTCTAATCTAAGTTACTTAATATGCCAGCTAGGGTTTTAGTAAATTTTAGTCCTATAATCTTAGGTAATTTATTAAGATTTACGCTTAATTTAAATTTTAAAAATCTTAAAAGAATGGTAGCTGGAGGCAGATTTGAACTGCCGACCTGTGGGGTATGAATCCACCGCTCTAACCAACTGAGCTATCCAGCCACTTAAAACTTAGTCTTGATCAACCAAGATAAAGTACACGAAATGTAATTATAGCTAAAATAGGTCACATTACCTAATTTTTTGTTAAATTCTTAATGATTAATTGATAATTTCATTTTTAGTTTTTAGTAGTTAGGGCTATAACCTGTATAATCTAGTTGGCGGAATGTATAAAGCCACTAGTAACGAATAAAGCTATACCATAGGAAAATTTATATTTAAACCCTCACCGAAAAACAGTACCCTGATCAAAATGGAGTTTATCATGGTAGCAGCAGATAATAATGAAAAAGTCTCTTATAATTAAATTAGCTTAGTAAATGAACCAAGTACCTAGAATAATTTTAATATTTGTGATGTGCTGGCAATTTATGTCAGCTAGCCTGGCTGAAAACAAAATTGTCGCTTCAGTCAACAAAAAAAATTACCAGGCAAATGAGAAAATCGTTATTAACTTTGAAATTAATAGTAAGCAGGCTAAAAATCTAAGGTTTCCTGTAGAGACTGCTAGTTATAAAGCTATCGCTAAAGCTGCTAGTACGAGTATCGAGATGATCAATGGCGATATGACCCAAACTAAAAAAATTACTTATACTTTACTGCCTAAAGTAACTGGAAATATAGTCATCCCCTCTGCTTCTATTAAAATTAATAACCTAATTTATCGCAGTCAGCCGATCGCTGTTAGCGTTAGCACGAAACCAGCCCCGCAAAGCATAAATATTAGTAAACCCAGTGTCAGCCAAAGCAGCCGTAAACTTAACCAGGCTCAAAGAGCAGCCCAAAGCCTGTTTGCAAAAGTAGAAATTAGTAACTATAGACCATATGTTAACCAGCAGGTTGTGATGAAGCTAAAGATCTTTCATCGAGGTAACTTGAGAAATATTAACTTACCTGAAGTCAAACTGGATGATTTTCTGCATGAGAGACTGGATAAAACTAAAGAGTATGAAACTACTTATGCTGGTCGTAAATATTTAGTCTATGAAATAGATTACATTCTCTATCCGCACCATACGGGTAGAATGGAAATTCCAGCAACAGAAGTTGATGTGGTTGCTTTAATGAGCCCGCAGACTGGCAGTGATTTATTTAGTTTTGGTATCGGTTTTAAAGTCGATGAAGACATAACTTTAAACACTTCACCTGTCTATATGCAGGTGCAGGCTTTACCTCAGCCAACTCCTGAAAACTTTTCAGGCTATGTAGGTTCACTTAGCCTAGAAAACTATTTAGATAATAAAGATATTTTGTATGGCGAAGCTATTACGCTTGCAAGTGAAATTGAAGGTGTCGGTAATCCAAATCTCATCGCTGCTAAAGACATTATTCAAGAAAGTGATCAGTATGAACTTTATACAGATAAAGATATTTTAGATCTAGATTTTCAAAATAATAAACAAGTCTTTTATAAAAAAATTCAAAACGCTATTATTACTGAAACTGATGCTAGCAGGTTTAACCTAAAAACCCGTGAAATAAGCTACTTTGATCCTACTAAAAAACAATACCAAACAATACCGGCAGAGGAATTTACTATTAATATTGATCATAGTAAGCGCGCCTATGATGAGCAGCTAAGCTCATTTCTAGGCTCTAAAACTAAGAAAAAAGAAGCCAGCAAGCGAGCTTTATTAATTATTCCTGAAGCGCAGATTTTAGGTTATCAAGCGAGTGCTATTCATTTTCATCAGGTGTGCTTCGCTATTTTCATATTGAATTTGGCTGCACTAATCTATTATCTCAACCGTAAATTTAAAAATAAACTCTTGCAGGCTGGTAAAAGTAACACTAAAGGTTTAGACTATAAAAAAACTACTAAAAAAATTAAAAGTTCTGTTTCTACCACTGAAATTTCAACTGAAGTTAAGACTTTAATCCAGAAACTGAAAAAGCGCGAAAAGTTAACTCCAGAAACTTTAGAGCTTTATGAAAAATTTATCGAAAAAACTAATAAATTTAACTATGGAGTGCAAAACACCGAGGTTGACTTAGTTTCTAATGATCTAAAAGAAGAAGCACTTTCACTAGTTAAGGCTTTGAAGGTGAAATATGGATAGTAAACTTATTAAAGAAGCTGGCACTTACTATAAAAATAAAAACTTTAAGCAGGCTAATTTAAAGTATCAGCAGTACAGCTCCAAGCAGGACCAGATAAACCCATATCTGCTAATTAATCAGGCTAGCGCTGACTATCAAGATCAGCAACTAGGCAGCGCGCTAGCAAACTTATATCAGGCTAAAAAGCTTATTCCACGTAATAAAGAGCTATTAAATAATCTAGCCGTTATTCACGGTAAACATCATGAAAATACCAGTCACTTATATACTTTTCAGTATTTTAATGCTTTAGAAGCTAGTATAATTTTGTTTGTAGCAAATATCATTTTTTTAATAAGCTTGAAATTTAAAAATTTGCTACTAAAATCTTTATTTTCATTTATATTTTTCATTTCGATTTTAAATTTTGCATATATTTATATTGAAAATCAGCTAATCCACTATGCAGTGATTAACACAGTTGAAGCTAGCACTTATGCTGGTAATAGTAAAAATTATCAAGAGCTTTATACTTTAAGAGAAGGAAATATAATCAAACTGCTTAGTAAAGATCAAGCTGGTTGGTATAAAATCAAACATAACGGTAATGTTTCTTGGCTGAATGCTAAGCACTTTGCACTTATACCTAATAAATAGAAGGTAAAATCTTACTTAAAGAGCAGTGACTTTAGTAAGCTTGGTAAGATATTTTAAACATGCCTGATTCTATTAGCATTATTAATTACAAAGGTGGTGGTAATCTTTTCTCACTACAAAACTCACTAGATCACCTGGGTATTAAAAGCCATCTAGTAGAAACTCCTGAAGATGTCTTAAAAGCTAGCAAAATCATCTTTCCTGGTGTAGGTAGCTTCGCTCAGGCTATTAGACAGGTGCACGCACTAGCCTTAGCTGATGCTATCACCGAAAAAGCTAAAGAAGTGCCTCTACTTGGTATTTGTGTAGGCATGCAGGTCTTATGTAAGTCTAGTACTGAAGCTGAAAACCCAGCAGAATCTAAAGGTTTAAATCTGTTTCCCTATCAAGTTTCAAAGTTTGTTAGTCCTGACCCTTGTTTATATAAAATTCCACATATGGGCTGGAATCAGTTGCAGTTTCGTTTAGATACATGCAACCCATTACTAAAAAATATAAAGCCTGGCGTAGATGTTTACTACGTACATAGCTACGCAGCCAGTGTTAGTAATACAGAAAAAGATTCAGACCAAGTAGCCTGGACTAGTTATACTAAGGATTTTGCAGGTTTAGTCTGGAATGGTAAGCAGACCTTTGCAGCTCAGTTTCATCCAGAAAAAAGTGGCAAGGCTGGTTTACAACTATTAAAAAACTTTGCTGAGCTTTAATAGTTAGTTTTTTATAAAACACTTTTAAAAATTGATTTTAATTAAGTGCACTTAATTAAAGTTAGATGTGGACATTGTGAGCATGATAGTAAAGCTTACCTATACCTAAAATCTTTAAATTGCCTACATCTAATAAATTCGACCTAAAAAGCTAAATTTAATTTTCAGTAATAAAAGTACCTACATCCAAACCATACACGATGTCACGAATAGCCCCTGTACGCCCGAAGTCAAAAACACTGATCGGTACTTTATTATCTCTACATAACGCAATCGCTGAAGTATCCATAACTTTTAGGTTCTTTTGAATGACATCATCGTAGGTCATCGCGTCAATTTTAGTAGCGCTAGAATCTAGCATCGGATCAGCAGTATAAACACCATCAATACCATTTTTCGCCATCATTAACAGATCACAATCCATCTCTGAAGCTCTTAAGGCTGCTGCTGTATCAGTAGTAAAAAATGGGTTACCACTACCAGCACCGAAGATCACGATGCGACCTTTTTCAAGATGTCTCATAGCTTTGCGGCGAATATAAGGCTCAGCGATAGAATTCATAGTAAGAGCAGTTTGTACGCGTGTAGCGAGTCCTCTTTTTTCAAGTACTCCTTGAAGTACTAAACAATTCATAACTGTTGCGATCATACCAACATAGTCAGCCGCCGCTCGATCCATACCCAGCTCTGTAGATTTTTGTAGACCACGGAAAATGTTACCACCACCTACGACTATACAAACCTGAACACCAAGTCTAGATACCAGATAAATTTCTTCAGCGATTCTACCAATGACAGCAGAATCTATGCCTAAACTCCCCTCTCCGACTAAAGCTTCTCCGCTAAGTTTTAAAAGTACACGTCTAAATTTAATATCCATTAAATCTAAATTATATCTTAGTGAACTCAACTTAATTAGAAAAATTGATAAATTTACTTTAATTCAAAAAGTTTAAAAGAATAATTTAATTTTCACTTAGCAGTAAGAATTTTCTTATTCTTTGTTGGCGTGCTACCGAATTATCAAGCGGTTTAGCTAAAGCTAAGGTTAAAACTTCTTTTAAGCGCTCAAGATCACTATCATCTAGCACACCACTTTGATCGAAATCCATTAAATTTAGCTGCTCTTGTATTCTTAGCTGTCTTTTAGCTGAAAAATCTAAAAGGCGCTCTGAACTTAATTTAATTTTTTTAAAACGTCTTAAAGCTTTTGAAGCGCGCCTGAAAGTTACTTGACCTCGAATATTATGTCCGATGAAAGCTAATAAATTCTTAGCATAATCAAAATTTTCATGTTGGCTGATTATTTTAAAAATGTTATTAAGATCATCACCTGTATACTCACCATCACGATCAAAATCTAGTTTTTGTCTAATTTCTGCTTGGGATTGATTATGCTTACTGTTAGATTTATTGATAATAGCTAAGGTTGTTACCACTTCCCCAAAATCTAATTTACTATTCGAGTTAGTATCTATAAAATTTGGTAACTGCTCTTCTAAAACATCATCAACTTTAGAATCTTCATCCTGACCATCATTTGTTTCATTTTCATCTTCGATAATCTCAATAGTATTGCGAGGTCTTAGGATCATAATCTTAAAAGACTGTTCCATAAATTTATTAGTATTAAGATCAATAGCTTTAATCCTGATATGCTTCAATTTTTCCTGTGGATTATAAATTAAAGTTTTTTTAGTGTATAAAGTTTGCTCTTTTAAATAAAAACTACCAGCTGCATCTTCAATTAATTCATAATCGAAGTTTTTAGCATTTAAATCGTCATAATTTATAGCATTAAAGCTAGTAACTAATGTATCTTTTGGCGAGCCTGCATATATACTGCTAAAACTGAAATTAACCTTACCATTGAATTTAGGCTCTTTTACAATAATAGTAAAAATCTGATCGACAAATTTTCCAGTAGCTGGATTAATGCTTCTAATTAAAACTGGATAGCTCGCTCTAAGATTAAAGTCTAAGACTTTATTTGTATAAAGTTTATCATCAGTGATATAAAAAGCTTCTTCTGGATTTTCAATTAAAATATATTCGTGATTAGCTGCTGGGTTATCTATATTATTAGTATTAATACTTGTTACAATCGTGCCACTGGCAACTCCAGAATCTGCTTCATCATTTGCAAGTGTAATGGCACCGTTAAAGTTTGCATTTAAAATATTATAGGTGTCTCCGATTAAGTTTTGTAAATATAAGGCATCATTTATTTTGTTTTGTTCATAAATAATAAGTTCATTTGTTAGGCCAGCAATATACCTATTAGTACTTTCTGTAGTACCAAATAAATAGACATCACCAAAGTTCTTCACTAAGGCGTCATTACTTTGAGCTAAAGAACTTAGATTTTTAAATATATTGAGATCATCAGCATCTGAGTGAGCTGAAAATACAATTTTTTCATTATTATTCCAGGTATTATTATTTGAAAATAGTACCCTCACCTCAGTATCTTGGAAAACTGCCAGTCTCTGGCTAGCAGAATCATTATCACTGCTGGTTCCATAACCTATATAGTTAACTCCACCGCCAGCTAAACTATTAGCAATCAAAGGTCTAGAAGTGCTACCACCTGAAGTTTGCTCACCTCTAGTAACACTGGCAAGCATACTATGCGTTTCATTAAGACTAAATCCTAGCTGGTAATAATCATCTACACCATCACTTTTAACAGCGGGCAAGCTATTTTGATCCAAAACCATACCGTTTTTATATATAAGTGCCTGCCTACTATGGTCAGTTTGCGTAGCATCAAAGCCATTTTCACTTTGATCGTACCATTTAACTACGTACCCTAAGGTATCGTTGCTAGTTTTATAATATGAGCCCATATTTTCGGCTATATCTTCTCTAAAGCTTGGAAGATAAAAATTATAGAAGATGATTTCATTAGTTAGCCCTGCAAACCTTCTGGCTGGACGATTAATATCCCCAAATAAATATAATGAGTGATTTAGCTGCGGGTCACCAACATTATTATACTTTTCAGGTGCTATCTCTATATTATTTTTAAAAGCTTTGTATGGAGCATTAAATTTCATCATCGAACTTAACTGAAGCTTTTCGTTAGTAAGCCAACCGTCATCTAAATCAAAGACTCTATTACCCCAATAATGCTGAAAACGTAGATCGGTAGCAGATGAATTATCTTCTGCGCGCGTACCTATATACCAGTAATGGTGACTTCCGGTAATACTATAATCATTAGCGATAATTGGTCTATGACTAGTACCATCGCCATTCCAATTTTCATTACTCTGAGTTAATTTTGTCGCAACCGCTAATACTGTATGATTATTTCCAATATTTACACCTGTTTGGTAAATATCGTAATAACCATCAGTTTTTAAAGCTGGCTGATTATCAGTATCTAAGACTAAACCAGTACTAGAATCAAAAATCAAAGCTTCATGATTAGTATCGGCTGCGGTAGCATGGTTACCATTACTAGATTGGTCATACCAGGTCTTCACAGTGCAATCTGTAGCTGGAGCTGAACAATGAGCAGCAATACTAGCAGTATCCAAGTTTCCATCTACATCAAAACCTACATTAAGCAGATTATCATTATCTGCTCTTCTAATTTCTAAAGCAAAGCCTGTATAATTATTTTTTAGCTTACGAAGACTATAAGCGAAACTAGCATCGCTGCGAATATCGAGTGGCAGATCACTACTCATGCAAGTAGACATAAAAGTCTCTATGCTAGTAGTATCAAGTTTGCCATCTGCATCAAAACCTATATCTACCTCCTGATCATCACAAGACCTTCGAATACGCAAAGCTGAGCCAGCGTAATTATCACGAAGTTTACGCAAACTGTAAGCAGCTTTAGCGTTAGGGTGCTGATCAAGAATTAAAGAGGTTTTAGCTTCAACCCCAGTTAGAATAGCGCTTAAAAGAATATTAATGATAAGCAGTATTCTTAACATCAGTTAGGCTATCCCCAGCTTAAGTTAAGAAGATCTTATAAGACTAAACTTGGCTAAGATAACTTTCGAGCTTAGCTGATTTAGTTGGCTCTCTTAATTTTTTCATAGCTTTAAATTCGATTTGACGCACGCGCTCGCGGGTAATATTAAATATCTTACCTACCTGCTCTAAAGTACGCACTTGACCATCAACTAAACCATATCTTAGCTTAAGCACTTCAGCCTCGCGTGGCAGTAAGTCTTTTAAAAGCTCTTTAATATGTTCTTTTAACATTTTTTCAGTACTAGTGATATCTGGCTGACACTTGATATCATCGGCGATGAAATCAGACAAAGTACTATCTTCTTCTTTACCAAGTGGTGTTTCTAAAGATACTGGCACTTTGTTTGCATTCATGATCTCTTTAAGCTTTTTCATCGAGACCCCTAGAGCCCAAGCAAGTTCGTTGTCTGTTGCCTTACGTTTTAGCTTCATAGATAACTGGCGTGAAACACGTTTATAACGATTAATTGTCTCTACCATATGTACAGGCACTCTAATCGTACGAGATTTATCAGCCAAACTACGCGTGATACCCTGTCTAACCCACCAAGTAGCATAAGTACTAAACTTATAACCTTTTTCGTAGTCAAATTTTTCTGCGGCCCTAATTAAGCCTAAGTTACCTTCCTGAATTAAATCCAGAAAAGATAGACCGCGATTTAGATATTTTTTTGCGATACTAACAACAAGTCTTAAGTTAGCTTGAACCAGCTTTCTTTTAGCCTCAATTCCACTAGCGCCGCCCTTAGCTATTTCACGAGCATATTCTATTTCCTGCTGAGCTGTTAGTAGAGATATTCTACCGATCTCTTTTAAATAGAGCTTTATCGAGTCTTCTGTACCACTTGAGTTTACAGCTACGCTTTCAAGCTTCGCGCTTGGTTTAGAGTCTTCCTCTTCGTTATTTACTTCTGATTTTATTAGTAGACTTTCTACAATATTTTGATTATTAGACATATTTTAAAACCTTCTATCCCTATTTATATTTTTCCCAAAACCAACTCTTAATTTCTAAAAATTTAATAAAAAATCTAAAAAAATTAGAAATTTGTTGCTTGAGTAAAAATATAAATGATTTTTAGAATTTTTTTCTAAAAATAGACTAATAAATTACTTAATTTTTTTTAACAATTCAGGCTGAAGATTAAGTGCCTGACTTCCATGAGTTTAGATAATCAGTCATTTCTGGAGTTAAATTATCTATCTCGATGTTCATAGATTTCAATTTCAATCTAGCGATTTCTTTATCTAGTTCTTCAGGAAGATTTTGCAGCTCATTTTTAAGCTTATTTTGATTCTTGATTAGGTGTTCAACAGCCAGCGCTTGGTTAGCAAAACTCATATCCATAACAGCTGATGGATGTCCTTCAGCAGCAGCTAGGTTAATCAGCCTACCTTCACCTAAAACTATGACGCTGCCCTTTTTGCCAGCTTTAGCTTCATCTAAAGTATGCTCAACTACAAACGGTCTAACTTCTTTAGTGCTAGCAGTCATAGCTTTAAGCGATTCTAAGTTAAGCTCAAGATTAAAGTGACCAGAATTGCAGACAATCGCACCATCTTTCATATTTTTAAAGTGTTTTTCATCGATTACGTGACGGTTTCCAGTAGCTGTAATAAAAATATCACCTTCAGTAGCAGCTTTATTCATAGTTTCAACTCTAAAGCCATCTAATCTAGCTTCAAGCGCGCGGATAGGCTCAACTTCTGTCACGATTACATCAGCTCCCATACCTTTAGCTCGCACAGCAATACCACGACCACACCAGCCGTAACCGACAACAACTACAGTTTTACCAGCGATTAAAGTGTTAGTAGCTCTTAAAATACCATCTAAAGTAGATTGACCAGTACCATAACGGTTATCGAACAAGTGTTTAGTCTTACTATCATTAACAGCCATAGCTGGGAAAGTAAGTACACCGTCTTTTTGCATAGCTTGCAGGCGCACGATACCTGTTGTGGTCTCCTCAGTGACTCCGATAATGTCTTTTACTTGCTCAGGACGTTCATTTACGATGGTTGCGACTACATCTGAGCCATCATCCATGATGATTTGGGGTTTAGAGTCTAAACCTATCTGAATATGCTTGTGGTAAGTCTCAGCATCTTCGCCTTTTTTAGCATAAACTGCGATGTCATGATACTTAACTAAGGCTGCTGCCACATCGTCTTGGGTAGATAAAGGGTTAGAGGCGATTAAAGTGGCTTCCACGCCACCTTCTTTAAGTGCGATAGCTAAATTAGCAGTTTCGGTAGTAATATGAGCGCAAACTAACATACGGTAACCAGCAAGTGGTTTTTCTTTACTAAAACGCTGCTTAATTTGTTCAAGCACCTGCATTTCTTTAGCTGCCCAGTTTATTCTTTGCTTACCTAGGTCAGCTAATTGAATATTTGCGATGTCATAACTTAAAGTTTCAACCATATAGTTTATATTTTAAGCCAAATCTCAGATTTTGCAAGCTAAAGTTAGCTTAAAAAGCTAACTGAGTTGAATTTCAGCATTGTGACTCTGAACTTATGGTGATACATGAGTCTATCTAGCCACAAGACCAATAATAAAAGCTCTGGCTATCTGATCCATCTTGATAGATATACCTTTAAAAACAAAGCTAATTCAGCCAAAACACAAACGACTCTAAAAGTATAGCCATAATAATTTACTTAATAACAGCACACTTAAGCTATAGCAGCGCATATATAAATAAAATTACCTCAACCACCACTAATTATCTAGGCACTTTAAAGGTTTTAAAACCTAATTCTAGGTCATCTGTAGCAGATATAAACAACCTAGAATCTCATATAAGAGAACTATGGATAGATCGCTACATACAGCAGCTTCAGGAATGCAGGCTCAGCAAACTAATATAGATATAATTTCTAACAACTTAGCTAATATCAACACCACAGCCTATAAAAAGTCGAATGCTCACTTTAGTACACTTTTCAGTCAGGTTTTAGTAGCACCGGGCGCAGTATTATCTGACGGACGCATGAGCCCTAATGGCGTGCAAATTGGACTAGGTGTCGAGCTCTCTTCTACTGATAAATCTTTTAGTATGGGAAGTTTGGATAACACTCAAGATCCGCTTGACGTGGCTATCGAAGGTGATGGATTTTTTCAGGTACAAATGCCAGATGGCACGCTAGCGTATACGCGTGACGGGCACTTTGAAATTAATGGCCAGACAGGTGAAATGGTAACTTCTGAAGGTTATTCTTTATCTCCCAGTATTAATTTAGGTGATGCTGTCGATAAAATTCATATCCGCGCCGATGGCAATGTTACTGTGATGCGTCCAGGTTCTTTGCAAGAAGAAGATGCTGGCACCATAGTACTTGCTAAGTTTGCAAACAGCGCCGGGCTAATGGAAAGATCAGGCAATATGTACACGCCGACCAATTCAAGTGGACAGGCATTTGAGGTTAATCCAGGCGAAGAGGGTTCAGGTCGCATCAGGCAGTATTTTCTAGAACAGAGTAACGTTAAAGTAGTTGAAGAAGTGGTACATATGATAGCTGCTCAAAGAGCGTACGAAGCTAACTCTAATGCGATTAAAGCAGCTGATGAAATGTTACAGCAGGCTAATAACTTAAATGCATAATCTTAGAATTAGCATAATCAATTAAATTACCACTGCCAGCTAAAAATCATAAATTAGTGAATAAATAGATGAGGTACTAGAAAATTCCACCCAAAAAACTCTTAACTATAACTTTATTCTTTATATGTAGTTCACTTTTTCAGCTCACAGATAGTAAAGTACTGGCACTTGCAAGTGATAACAATATCTTCTGGCTCACTTTAGAAAAAAAGCTTAATACCTATCTAAGCTCTAAAGTTAACTCTAAAGAGTCTACCTACCAGATTTTAGGGCCTATTCAAAAAGTCGATAATTTTATCGGTAACACTAAAGATGCTCCAGTGCATTTTAGCGGTTTAAATTTAGATAACGTTAATACAGTTCAAACTATAATTGCCACTTCACCTAATTCTAAAAGTAGGATAAGTGTTAGAGTGAAACTTTTACAATACTTCGAGGTTTTAAAAACTACTAAAGCCATATCTAGAGGCGAAAGTTTAAGTGATAAAAATGTTACTAAACAAAGAATCGCGACCACTAAGAGCCAGGCTAGAAATTTTGTAGCAGGTTCGATTGATCAATTAGAAGCTCTAAGAGATCTACCTGCTGGAACTCAGTTAAAGGTGAATATGATCAAACCTAAGATGATGGTTAAACGCGGCGATCCAGTAAAACTCATTAGTGATTCACAGTTTATTCATTTAGAGTTCGATTGTCAGGCGATGAGCTCAGGTCGCTTCGAGGATGAAGTGAATTTAAAGTGTGAAAATTTAACTTCAAGAAATGTAAAAGCTAAGGTTATCGATCATAACAAAGCAAGATTGCTATAATTCCTAGCATGTTAAAAGCTGGAATCGTAGGCTTACCAAATGTAGGCAAATCAACTCTATTTAATGCACTCAGTAATAATGAAAATGCTGAGGCTGCTAATTATCCATTTTGTACTATCGAGCCTAACGCGGCTATGGTAAGTGTACCCGATGAACGTCTTTATCGACTGCAACCTCTGGTAGAAACCGATAAAGTAGTGCCAGCAGTAGTTGAATTCGTAGATATCGCAGGTTTAGTTAAAGGTGCTAGCCAAGGTGAAGGTCTCGGTAATAAGTTTCTCGCGAATATCAAAGAAACAGATTTAATCGTACACGTAGTGCGTGCCTTTGATGATGAAAATGTAATTCACGTATCTGGTAAGGTTAACCCCATAGATGATATCGAAATTATAAATACTGAGCTTACTATCGCAGATTTAGAGACTGTCGAGAAGGCGATGGACAGATACCGCAAAAAACTTAACGCTAAAGACCCGCAAACCATCCTAGTCGACTCGGCTTTCCATAAAATTCATCCCTTTTTAAAAGAAGGCAAGCCTGCTAAGCTAGCGGATTTAACTGAAGATGAGTTATTTGCCATTAAATCTTATGGCTTGATCACTTTAAAGAGGGTAATTTATGCTGCTAACGTAGCTGAAAGCGATTTAGCGAGTCCAGAGGCGAGCGAGCACGTGCAAACCATTAAAAAATATGCTGCCGAGCAGGGCTCAGGTTGCGTAGTAATTTGCGCGCACGCTGAAGCCCAGCTAATAGGTTTAAGTGATGATGAGAAGCTTGAATTTTTAAATGAAGTGGGTGTAAGTGAAATGGGCTTGAAGATTTTAATTAAAGAAGTTTACAGTCTTTTAGGTTTGCAGACTTATTTTACCGCAGGCAAACAAGAGGTGCGCGCCTGGACGATTAATGTCGGCGATAAAGCCCCGCGCGCCGCTAGTAAAATTCATACCGATTTCGAGCGTGGTTTTATTAAAGCTGAAGTAATCGCTTTCGATGATTACATGGAATGTAAGACACGTGCAAGCGCGCGCTCATCAGGTAAGGCTCGCGATGAAGGTAAAGAATATACCGTTAAAGATGGCGATGTGATTGAATTTAAGTTTAATGTTTAAATAAAGCCCAGCGCGCGCATTTAAAACACTGCCGCTTAAGTAAAAAGTAATTTAGTTAGCTCTATTAAAAAGATGCTAAATTTAACTCCACTTAGCATCTTTATAATTTTATAATAATTACAATTAATTCAAGTTATGCCAAAGTAAATTTAAAAGGTTAGTTACTTTTGTGCGATTTAAGATAAACCGAAGCATTTATCTGCTATTATAGTAAGACGTATTATTGAGATTAAGATTTGAATAACATTATTTCAGAAAATCCAGTTAACCACAACGCAACTACTGACTGGTCAGGTGCGATTAAACCTTCAGTAGTTGATAAACCTGAAAACAAAATCGATAATCATAAACTGGTTAAAAAACAACCACATTTTAATTCAGACTCTAAGCAAATCCCCGATACTGAGCGTGACAGCCAAGTCGCGCAATCTTTAATCGAAAACCTATCTAAAGCACCTGACAACTTAAAATCCACCTCACAAAACCTTAATCAAAACAAACTTGCTAAAGTAGAACAAGCTTTAAAGCTGGCACAAAGCATAAAAAGTATTCCAGCAGATCAATCTTCAAAGCAAAAACTAAATCAGCTTTTTGACGAAATTTTCAATACAGATCCTACCTTAAAACCTAAATCAGCTACTGAGTATTCAGTGAGCGACTTAAATAAAGAATTTGCCGCTTTAAAAGAAAATTTACTAAATGCTGACAATGATTCAAATAGCGAATCAACAGCAGATAATTCAGCTAAAGACCAAACTAACAGCACTAAAACTAATAAAATCACTGAACTTTTCGATAAAGGTTTAAAAGCAGCCACATATATTAATGGTGCAGCCAGTGTAACTTCAATAGCCGCGAACATAGCTGCTTTGAAAGCGCCCGGTATTTCCAAAGCAGCTGAGAAAATTGAAAAAGCTAGTTTAGGCATTACTAAATTACAAATTGGTGCTATCGGTAGTAATTTTTTCAAAAAGGGTTTAGATAAAAAAGATGGTATTTTAATGATCGTTGGTCTAGCTCAAAGTGTTAAATTACTTGGCGGCTTTGATCGTCTACTGAGACTTGCTGGCGTGCCATCAGCCTTTGATCAGATTCCAGAAGCACTCGGTGAAAAAATCGGTAAAAGTGAATTTAATAGTATAGGTGAAAGTTTTAAATTATACGGCAAAGCTGCTAAAGAAGTTATGGGCGAAATCATGGCAGATAAAATGGGACACCTTAAATTAAATCCTCAGACTGGCAAGCATACTAAACTACTACTACCACTTGCTGGCTTTATGATGACAGGCGCTTTAATGTCTAATGTTTGTGATAGTAAGTATACAGGTCCACTTAGACAACCATTAACTCTGCTATTTACAGCTATGAGACATATAACCGGCGCGCATAGTGATATAGTACTGGCTAAGGATGATCATAATCCTAATAATAAAAAAGCAGGTATTATATATGCTTTAGGTTCGCTAGCTGATTGTACAGGTGTGGCTACTCCATTATTAAAACACCTGAAAGGCTTTAAAGATCTGGGCGGAGATAAATTAACTAAGATTGCTCATATTATGCATCAAACAGGTGCTGGTTTGAATCCTTTTGGTGAGATGATGCTAAATATGGGCATGAGCTATAAAAAACATACTGAGCAGCCAGCTTAATTACAGATAAGAGCACTTTTCAGTTAGTAATATAGTAAAATTATAAATATGTCATTAATGGCTCGTTCAGTTATTGATAAGACTCCAGAAAAAAAGGAGCTCTTTGATAAAATCCGTAAGCTCGCGTCTGAAAAGAAAGCGGTGATTCTAACGCATATTTACCAGAGACTTGAGGTCCAAAGAGTCGCTGATTATGTCGGCGATAGCTTGATGCTCTCTAAGCAAGCACAAGAAACTGATGCTGAGTTAATAGTTTTTTGTGGTGTGCATTTTATGGCAGAAACCGCTAAGCTACTTAGTCCTCATAAAAAAGTGCTCTTACCTGACGTGCAGTCTGGTTGTCCGATGGCTGACATGATTAATACTGAAGATTTAAAAGCCTTTAAAGCCGAGCACCCTGGTGTGCCCGTAGTTTGCTATGTAAATAGCTCAGCTGCCGTTAAAGCTGAATCCGATATCTGCTGTACCAGCACGAATGCTGTTGATATAGTCGAATCACTAGAAAGTGATGAAATCATTTTCGTGCCAGACAAAGGACTAGGCGAGTGGGTACAAGAAAAGTTGCCACAGAAAAAAATTCACATTTATGATGGTTTCTGCCCGACTCACTGGCAAATCACCGTAGCTGAGATCAAAAAACAACGTGAAAAATTTCCAGACGCGCAGATTATCGCTCACCCAGAATGTAACCCTGATGTCTGGCGTAAAGCTGATTATGTAGGTAGTACATCTGGCATTTACAACTACGTGCGCAATCATGAAGCTAAGCAGTTTGTAATTTTATCTGAGCAAGGTTTAGTAGCGCGCATGCAAGCTGACATCCCAGAAAAAGAAATCACGACCGTTTTCCCTTTACCGCTTTGCCCTAATATGAAATATCACAGTTTAGAGAATTTATACCTAGCTTTAGATTTAGAGTACACTGAAATTACTATTCCAGAAGATATTATGGTAAAGGCTAAAGCGACTATTGATAAAATGCTAGAAGTCTCAAGGCGCAAGCAGATATGGTCTGGGCCGATTACTGGTTAATCGTTACTAGGAAAAGTTTTTTTTGTTTTCGTTAAGAAAGTTTATGCGAAGTGAGCTTTGTGGTAGATTAATTTTGTATGTTTTATAGGCTTTTATCCAGAAACCCCGAAGTAAACTCTCACCTACAAACCCTAAAGCAAGCTGCATTTATTTAACTTTTGTTCAGAGATCTTAAAGTAAACCTTAACCAATAGGCTTTTGTTCAGAAACTCTAAAACAAACCAGCACTACCTAGCTTATTTTTTGGCGCATACGCTGTAATGCTCTTAATTATATTTTTCGACGTATGAAATTTGAAAAATCAATCTTCTGGCAAGATTAATCCAAACATAAGCTTAGGCAGCACTGGTTTCAGTTAAATTCTTTAGATCTATTTTTTTATTCATCTAGTTGCAATTCAACTCTCAGATCTATCTTTACACTTCTCTGGTTGCAATTTCCCCTCCAGAGGTCTATCTTTACACTCATCTGATTGCAATTCAATTCTCAGATCTATCTTTACACTCATCTGGTTGCAGCTTAATATTATTAATCTTCAGTTAATTACTAATATTTTGGAGTAAAACTAACGATTCAGCTCTAAAATCAGCTATTAATCCCTAAACTCAAGTCCATCAAACAACTAATAACACTTCAAAATCAAAAATAATTACTATTATTCATAAATAGAGCCAAGAAACTTACAAATCACTCTCTAAAAACCCAGAATCAAGGCAAATTTTAATAAAATAGCTCACAGAACACCCAAATTGCCACCTGTGACTGCAAACCACCCTGTTAAACTCATTAAACGATCGCCAAAGCAAATTATTTAACTATTAAAACAAATTATTTGATTGCAAAAGCATTTTATTTAAATGCAGCGAGCATTAAACCATTGTCAAAACGAATTATTTGACTGTCAAAGCTAATTAATCGATTGTAAAAGTATTTTATTTAAATGCAGCGAGCATTAAACCATTGTCAAAACGAATTATTTGACTGTCAAAGCTAATTAATCAATTGTAAAAGCATTTTATTTAAGTGCAGCGAGCATTATTCCATTGTCAAAACGAATTATTTGACTGTCAAAGCTAATTAATCGATTGTAAAAGCATTTTATTTAAGTGCAGCGAGCATTATTCCATTGTCAAAACAAATTATTTGACTGTCAGAGCTTAAGAGGTAAGTTTCTTAAGATCAAAATTTTATATAAATCAACCTTACCTATATAAAAGCAGATTTGTTATTATAACGGGGTGTCAGATAAACAAACTAATAACAACTATACTGTCAGTCAGCTAAATAAAGAAAGCTTAGCTAAAGAGCGCTTACTTAGAATTACCGAGAAATTCAAGCAAGCTAAAATATTATTTTATGGAGATCTCATCTTAGATGAATATCTACGCGGCGTACCTGAAAGAATTAGCCGCGAAGCTCCAGTTATCATACTAGATTACATAGGCTCTAGATACACACTAGGCGGCGGCGCTAACGCTGCTGCTAACGCCCGCAGCCTAGGCGCGCAAACTTCTTTGTTAGGAGTTACTGGCGCTGATAAAACTGCTGATATTTTACAAGAAAAGTGCCAGCAAGCTGGTATTAAATTGCATAATATAGTTGCAACCGATAGGCATACCACCTTAAAAACTCGGGTGGTATCTAGTTCAAGCAGTGATCCAGATACTGGCACAGTACTAAAACAACAGGTTTTAAGAATCGACAGACAAACAAAAAGCGGTCTAACCGAAGAGCAATATAAAAACCTTTTAGGTACTTTCAATGAAGTCTTAAGTGAGCATGATGCTTGCCTGCTATCAGATTATCGTGGTGGAGTGCTCACTGATGAAGGTGCGCGCGGCGCGGTAGCCCGCGCGCGC
>CAYTKM010000001.1:540802-578188 GCA_964438425.1 uncultured Gammaproteobacteria bacterium | reverse complement strand
TTATCGCTGACGCTAATGGTAATTTTCAAAAATTTAGTGGAGCCACTTCGATGACTCCTAACCAACCTGATGTAGCAGCGACTCTAGCTAAAAGTATTAATTCCGATGAAGAATTATATGAAGCCGGCTTTAATTTGCTTGAGGAGCTAAACCTACCTTTCACTTTAATCACTAGAGGCGCTAAAGGTATGGCACTTTTTACTCATGAAAAGCAAACTCTAGACTTAATACCAGCATTTAACTTAAGTGAAGTATTTGATGTTAGTGGTGCTGGTGATACCGTAAGTGCCACCTATACAGTCGCACTAGCTTGCGGAGCATCTCACCTCGAAGCCGCGATCTTAGGAAATTTAGCAGCTAGTATAGTCGTGCGTAAATACGGTACCGCAACTTGCACCTTAACTGAATTGCAAAACCTAATCCGAAGTTTATAATTTTAAGTTATACAAATATGTAATTTGCTTTATAAAATCATTAGATATAACAAATTAAATTAAGTTAGTTTAGAAATCACTTTTTTACAGAAATAAAGATTAAAGCCCAAGGTAATAGATAAACCAAGTACTTTTAGTCTGAAATTTATCTCTTTTAATTAAAACTTAGAGTCAGCTTAAAAACCAACATCAACAATCTTTAAAAATATAGAGCTACCTAGGATTATTTAAAGAGACTTGAATTACTTTATCCTCTATTAACTCGAACTTAGCATTATCAAATTTAGGAGGACCAAACTTAGGTTTAAAGTTGTTACTCACCGCTACTGGCTCTTTAGGCAAACCGATAAAGTTTTTATCCATGCTACCACTGCTATTCATATCATGATAAATAAGTGCAGCATAAGTGCCAGCCTTAAGATTAGTGAAATTACAACTAGCTCCATCTATGCTAGCTGAGACTTTATCGCTAGCTATAGCTTTAGAAAATTTACGAGGAAAAGTATCTTGATCATTGTGTAAATAGCATTCAATATTACCTTTAGAGGCTGCAATATTATCAACATTAATAGCAAGATCTAACGCTTTAACTTTACTTGCACAGATTAAAATTAAAGTACTTAAACTAAGAATAGTAATTTTTTTAGACATAATATTAATTATAAAAGCTTACTGAAATTATTTCTTAGTAGTTTTTCTAATAACCTTAGGCGCCCTAATACTGCTGATGGCTCCCTGCTTTTTATTAGTAATTTTCTGTTTTAGATATAATAAGTCTGCTTTATTTAACACTTGGTCTTGATTAAAGTCATAAGCCTGATATAAAGTATTCGATTCCTCGTCTACATAGCCCGAATTATAAGCACTTAATAAAGCTTGGAAGAATGCTGCAAACGCGGGTGAAATAGTAATATTTTTTCTTTTATCTAGTTGAAATCTATTACTTCCCTGATTTAATATTTCAAGATTTTGCTCATTAGACAGCTCTGATATAAAAGAAATGTACAGTAAAAAACCTAAAAATTTTTAAAAAAGTGACTTCACCCAAGAATCCACAAACAGTGTCACAGAAAGGCTTAAAGCGAGACAACACAAAGCATCTGACTATCAATTATATTTTTTTTGTAATAAACATCTGCATGATAATCAAAAACACACCGATATTTAAAAAAGCATCCGCCAGATTAAAAACTGCAAAGTCTACAAAAGTCGGGTTAATAAAATCTATCACAAAACCGTAAAGTATACGATCTATTAAATTCCCTAGTGCGCCAGCAAAGATAAATATAAAGCCAAGTTCAAGTTTAGGTTTAGTGAAAGAAATTATTAAAAAGGCTAGTACTACCAGCGATACTAGCGTGAAGATTAGCTGCGAGTGTTCAGCAAACATACCAAAGGCGATGCCAGTATTACGTACATATTTGAGCTCTAAAATATTTATTAAAAAGTCCTTACTTTCATAAAGACTGAAGTTTTTATGGATGTATAGCTTACTTAACTGATCTAAAAGCACCAGCACAGATAATATAAAAGCTGCTAGTCCTTTGTTACTTATCTCTAAAATTCGGTTTAAATATAACATTTTAACTCACTTTATTATGCAGATCATTAAGTAAATTCTTAAATACTAATCAGTTAACTTTTAAAAACTCTTATTTTATAGATACTTTTGTTTAAAGCACCGATGGTAAATAGATAGTACAAAAGAAAACTGAAATAGCCATTTAGACTTACCTAGGCTTTTTTCTTTTTACTTGCCTTCTCTTTAGCAGCTTCAGCCTGCGCGCGGCGGTTAAGCTCATCAAGGTTTTGCATTGCCGCGACTTTGCCCTTACCCTGCATCTTAGCTGTAAAGTAGGCTGCGCTAGCCTGATATAAAACATTAGTGGCGAGCATATCAAATTTAATTTTCGAGCGGTTTTGCTGCCCGAAAATAATCATACCGATAAACAGTAAACTAGCTGCTAGCTTTATCTGCAATTCTAAATTTGTAATTAAAAATGGTCGGGTAAAAGCGATCAAGATCAGCATCACAGTCAGACCGATTACACCTAATGTGTAAGGCAAAATTTTAAAAATCATTGATTTCTGTAAACGTGACACATCAGCGGCACTAATCTCTGAGATTTTCAAAGCCATATTTGCAGCTAGTTTTTGACTAAAGAATCTAGAAATTGTATCAGAAACATACTCCTGAATATTATTGGTATTTTCTTTTTTAATTAAAGCTTTAATCGAACTAAAAGTACTGAATTTCTCTTTACTTTTTACAAGTTGCTTGCGGATCGCTGTGCTGTAATGCTCTTTTAGTTCAAGTGCACGACCGTAATCCACTTTTCCCATATTTGGGACGCCCTGCTGCTCAAAACTTATTTTATTTGCTTTACCTTTCATATTATAAAATGTAACTATTATAATTCTGACCACATAAAGTGACAGCTAGAATATGTTACAACTTGCCTCATTAATTTTAACGATTTTATGCAGTTTAATGCTGTTTTTTTCAATTTTCTTAACTAGAATTGACTTCTATTACACTTGTTTAATAAGTTTACCTGTCATAATCATCTTACTTAGTTTCACAAAATTAAGACATACCTTCTTTAAAGCACTTTATGGCAAGCTTTTTAAAAGTAATTTCTATTTAGATCTCGCTAGTTTAGCATTAATACCTGTAATATTTGGCTTAGTGCGCGCTAATTATTTCTGGCAGCAGCATCTAGGTGAAGTTCACTGGCTAAATGTCAGCACTAGCGCCTTACCTTTATTATTTTTCTTACTGACACTCGGATTTTGTGTCAGCTTAAACTGTTTTAGAGAAATTTTTAGCACTAAGCCTGACCTAGAGCAGCTGAAATCAAGTTTCGATCCTCAACCATTAAATAAGGGGAGTCAAGCAAAAGCAGTAAATGCTACGAAAGTGGAGGAGTTAATTGATCAGAGATTCAATCACGCCACTGCAAGAAACTCTAATCAGTCTAATAGCTACAAAGATTTGCATCAAAAACATAATCCAAGATCATTTAAAGCCAGTTTCTGCGCCTATCTGCTGGTACTTGCCAGTTTTTACTGGGATTTTATCTATGGACTGATAAAATTTTTTACGCACGAAGATATTAGGGTCTCAGGCTCAGCCGGTAACCCTAATATTTGGGCTTTTCAATGCGCGCTGGTTTTAATAGCTTTATGGGCTTTTAAAGCCGAGTTTCTAAACTTAGGTTCTCAAGTTTCTTCATTAGGATTAAATAAGAAACATCAAGCTAAGCTAAATTCTATCGAGGAAGATGATTTAGATTACCAAAGCTTAGACACTATCAAAACAGGCAGCAACATGACTCTTCTAGCTAAAGCCTTTAAAGTTTTATTTTGGGTATCTTTAGTTTCATTAATCAGCGCGCAGTTACTCGCTAAATCCATCGCAGCTATTTTAGGCTTAAGTGCTGTTCTAGCTATTAAGCTCATTTTAAAGTGCTTTAAAAGTAACCTTTCAAGCTTGGATTCAAGTTTAAGCGGCGCTAGGAGTAATTCTGCTACTAAAAATGAAAAGAAGAAAAAAACTAGCAATAATTCTTTAAAAGCTTCAAGTTCACCTCGTAAATTCATCAGGTTAGCTTTAGTCAACCTACTTATCTTACTAGCGGCTATATTTTGTTATGTTCTATTAAATGTAAATCTGGATGCAGTTACACCAGATAAACTCTATCTAGCTTCCAAGTTTTATCCACGTATTAAACTTTGGCGCAACCTACCTGAACTGCTAGACAGTTTTTCAGCTTTAAATTATCTGCTTGGCGTAGGCTACGATAATTATCGCAGTTGGCTTTCTGAGCTTGGCTCTAAGAACTTTACGCATATTCATAATGTTTATTTGCACTTTTTCTTGCAATTTGGCTTAGTTGGCTTATATTTCAGTCAAATTTACCTAATTAAATTACTTAATTCAAGCAAGTTTTATACTTTAGGTATTTTTATTTTAATCGCTGGTTTATTTGACTGTAGTTTACTGTTTGATGAGAGTATGTTTGTGCTTTTCTCGATCCTTGCTATGCTTATATATTATGAGCGAGAAAAAACCTCCAAGTTCATTTGACTTTTATTTAGGCACTGAGTTTTTAGTATATGAAACTGGCACAGCAGAAGTTGAACTAGAAATTACCCGTGATCACCTTAACATCGGTGGTAGCGTGCATGGTGGTATTATCAGCTCACTATGTGACATAGCCTTATCTGCCGCTGCAACTTCTTTATTTATAGATGGAGCTGAGCGCGTGGTTACTATGAATATGAGTGTCAGCTTTTTAAAACCAGGTAAACTAGGTGAAAAGTTAAAAGCCTACGGTGAAGTGATCAAAAAAGGTTCGACCATACTTTACATCGAAGGTGGTGTTTTAAACTCTAAAGGTGATTTAATCGCTAAGGCTACTGGTAATTGGTTCGTTAAAAAATAGATCTGTGAAGAGTTTGCTTTTATTTAGTAATCAGTTGTGAAATTTACTAATAATAAGCGCACTAACTTTTATAAATGAGGTATATGTTTATTATTCAATAGATTATAGGTTTGCAAATAACCATGTTTTATTTAAATATATTTCTAGTATACTGACTTAGCCTTGCATGATATTTATAAAAAATAAAAATTGATACCCAGAGCATAGTGAAAAAAAACAGAATTTTATTTTATATAGTTTTAATTGGCATCGCTACAGTGTTAAGTTTACCCTTACTTCTAATGCTTAGTACCAGCTTTAAAAGCAGTGCTGAAATTTATAGTGGTAGTTTTAGCTGGCTACCTAAAAGCCTGGAGTTTAGTAACTATTTAGTAGCTTTAGAGAAAATCAATTTTGGCAAAACACTATTCAACACTTTATACATAGCTATTTTTAATATATTTTTTGTAGTAGTATCGTCAGCAGCAGCAGCGTATGCTTTTGCCGTGCTAGAATGGCGCTGGCGCGATAGTTTCTTTGCCATCACGATAGCAAGTATGATGCTACCTGATATGGCACTTTTGATACCTCAATTTTTACTTTTTAAAAAACTAAACCTTTATGGAGGTTTCATGCCACTAATCGCGATCTATTTAGGTGGCTTGCCTTTTTACATATTTTTATTTAGGCAATTTTTCATAACTATCCCTAAAGATTTAGCCGATAGCGCGCGCGTAGATGGAGCTTCAGAGTTTACCATCTGGCGCGCGATCTACCTGCCATTAGCGCGACCGATTATCATGGTGGTCGCGCTACTTCAGTTTTTAATCTCCTGGAATGATCTTATAAAGCCAAGTATTTATCTTATCGATGAAAAGCAGTATACCATCTCACTTGCCTTGCAGCAGTATCAGGCGCAGCATGGTGGCGCCGAATGGGGACCATTAATGGCTGCTTCGATAATTATGGTGATTCCGATAATTATTCTATTTTTATTTACCCAAAAAACCTTTGTACGCGGAGTTGTGGGTAGTGGTTTGAAGGAGTAAACCATTTTAAAGCTTTATGCTCTTACTTAAAATATTTCGTTTTAAATTTTCACTAAAGCTTTTAGGTTTCAAGTATATAAACTTTTTACATTGTAAATTTGCTATAGATTTTCATTTGCTGTTAGTTCCATTTAGCTAAAACTGTTGACATAAAAGCTAAAAATTTATCAAATATCATCTGTTAATAACTTAACCAATCTGGAACAAACTCCGAATTAGTTCTACTAATCTGGAATAAACTCCGAATTAGTAGTAAAATAAGATTAAATTAAAATGCTAAATAAATCTCTATCACGAAATCTGGATTTAACTTTACCAAATGGGAAAAGTGCTTTTTTATTTGGATCTAGGAAAATAGGTAAATCAACTTTCTTAAAGAAAAACTTCTCTAAATCACTTTACTATAATTTATTAGACCAAAACCTATATTTTGAGCTGGTTAAAAACCCAAGTAAACTTAGAGCGGAGCTACTAGCATTAAAACTGAAAAAAGATAAGCGTTTAAAACAACCTATTATTATTGATGAAATTCAAAAGATACCTGCCCTGCTTGATGAAGTACATCTATTAATTGAAGATCATGACCTGACTTTTATTTTATGTGGCTCTAGTGCGCGTAAATTAAAAAATTCAGCTGTCAATATGCTTGGTGGCAGAGCCTGGTCATATAAATTTTTCCCTTTTAATTCAGCTGAACTTAAGGCGAACCAAAACTGGGATTTACTTAAAGCTTTAAAACAAGGCTTAATACCAGATCACTATCTTGAAGATCAAAAATACTGGCTTAAAAATTTACAGTCGTATGTTGAAACCTACCTGAAAGAAGAAATTAAAGCTGAGAGTTTAACTCGAAACTTGATAGCTTTCTCTAGATTTCTAGATTCAATAGCTTTTTCGCATGCCGAGTTAACTAATTACTCTAACATAGCTAGAGACTGTGGTATCGATTCTAAAACAGTTAAAGAATACTACCAGATCCTTATCGACACGCTACTTGGTGACTATATTTACCCTTATAATAATAGAAAAGGTCGTGATGCTATTAAATCTACACCTAAATTTTATTTGTTTGATGTTGGTTTAGCTAATTATCTCTGTCAGCTTGAATTTAATAGCTTAAAAGGAGCTGATGCAGGCAAAGCTTTAGAGCACTTTATCTGGATGGAGCTAAGAGCATATTTAGCGTACGAGGAGTTAGATTATGAAATTAAATTTTGGCGAAGTAAATCAGGCTTGGAAGTAGATTTCATATTAACTAGTTTAAAAAGTATAAAGTTAGTTGTAGAGACTAAGATCTCAGCTAATATTAATAAAAAAGAACTAACTGGCACTCTAGCATTTTTAAGCGAAAATCCAGAAGTAAAGCTTGCCTATATAGTTTGCCTGGAAAACAAACCCCGGTTAATTAGCAGTCCAGGTGGTGATATCTTAATTACACCAGTTAATGAATTTCTAGATGATCTTTGGGCAGGTAGAGTCACGAGCTAGTGTCAAACTCCTTTAAGTCCAACCTTTAAAACTAAATTACCTTAACCTAATTCTACCTCTTAGTCTTAAACTTACCTGATCAGAACAGTTAAAATCATAATCCACGCAGCTAAAAGCTGTTGTGTCACTTGCAAATTGCACAACAACACCCTTTTTATTCCTTTTAGCGCTAACTTTCTTTACTGGAAACTCAAATACTAGAATTTGGTCATCTTCAGGGTTGTTTTCGGTTAAAACTATTTTAGTTACATTATCAGTCAGATCTACTTTACTACCACGAGACTCACTAATTAAGGCTGAAAGTTCATTTTCGGTATTAATACCCATAAAATTCAGCTTTACTCCGCCATCAGAGTTAGCGATAGCAAGATCTGCTAAAGTACTATCAAAAGTGTTCTTACCAATCTTTATACGGTCAAAAACGCGTGATTTTTTCTTGTTAACTCTAAAGACTGTCATTTTTAAGTTAGTTTTCAAATCTTCAGCTTGCAAACTAGACTGAGACAGAAACAACAAAGATAAAATCACAGATAAGACACTTTTAAATTTCATATTATTAGTTATGCCATATATATTAAAGTTTATAACTCTTAGTATTAATATCTACATACTTCTAAGATTAAAACTTATAGTTTCTTGAGGCTATAAATTTTAGTATTTATATTCACACAACTAATATAACTTTGAAGCGATAAATCTATATACTATAAAATGTTTTAAAACTATAAATTTTATTTTATCTATATTCTGATAACGCTTTGCAGTCTACTCTAAAGGTAAAATTATAAAGATGGCAACTTTGTATTTTCAAGAAAACAGCACTGACCATAAAAAGTTAGGCTTAAACTAATTTAGCCCAAGAAACTAAACATTTATAATAAGCGATCAAAAATTACTAGGTGATATGCAATGCTATATATTAGTTAGCTAACTTACGTCTAACATTAAATTTATATCTAGCTTGCACTGTCGCTTGACCATCACAATCTAGCTGCCAATCTTGACAATCCAGTTCTTGCGCGAAACTTCTCCAGTTCGCTCTTACAATTTTTTTGTTACGCTTTCTAAAAACTGATCTTTCTCTTTTTAAAAATAATGTCGCTTCACCTGGTTTATCTAATTTATAGTTAATAGATAAATCATTCATATACACATTGCGATGACGCTTTCTTTTAGATCCTGCTAGCACTTCATCGATATCATCTGAACCAAAGCCGACTAGTACTGGACGATAATCACCAGCGAAATTGATCTCAGCAGTACCATTTTCAATACGTCTAAGTTGCTTTTTAATAACCTGACCACTAGCATTTTTGAAGACTAGCTGTAATTTACCATTAGTTGTATAGGTATAATCAGCAGCTTTAACCTGAAAAGCGGTGGAGGTTAAAAACATTAAAGCCAGAGCGAGAGTTTTTCTTATCATGCACTCATCTTTAATTATAAAAGTTATATTTTAGTTATCCATTAATGCTGGTTCTTCATCAGTAACTTTCCAGGTATCTGAAGTATAGATTAGATCTTTAAGATCACCAGTACCACGCTTATCAATCGCTTCTTCTTCTTGAGCTACTAGCACTTCATCGTAAGTAGGTTTGCGCACAGATCTAATTACACCCATCGCTGTTGGTGCGTTTAAATCTGTTACGCCTAGATGTGAGATTAAGTATGAAATTGTGTGATCTTCATTAGCTGGATCATGAGTCATAAACTTATGACCTTTAGTCGAATAACCAGGATTTTTAGGATCAGCATCTTCAACTACTAATTTAGGATTCATACCATTTTCATATACCATAGTAATACCTTTAGTATCACCATCAAACAAAAGTGGTTTGCCAGCTTCTAAAAATAAATTTTCTTCAGCCTTAGTTTCACGGTTTAAATACTTAGCGAAAGCACCATCATTAAAGATATTACAGTTTTGGAAAATTTCAATAAAAGCAGTACCTTTATGAGCAGCTGCCTGCCTTAAGATTTCTTGCATATGCTTAGGATTAGCAGCATTAGTTCTAGCAGCAAAAGTAGCTCCAGAAGCAATCGCAAATGAAACTGGGTTAAGTGGGTTATCAATAGAGCCCATTAAAGATGTTTTAGTAACTTTACCTTTCTCTGAAGTTGGCGAGTACTGACCTTTAGTTAAACCATAGATACGGTTATTAAAAAGTAATACTTTTAAATCCATATTACGGCGAATCATGTGCACTGTATGGTTAGCACCGATACTTAAGCCATCACCATCACCTGTAATCAACCATACACTAAGATCTGGGTTAGCTAATTTAACGCCAGAGGCTACTGTCGGGGCTCTACCATGAATAGTATGAAAACCATAAGTATCCATATAATATGGAAACCTAGATGAACAACCGATACCAGAGATAAAAGCAAATTTCTCTTTAGGGATGCCTAAAGTTGGTAGTACAGTTTGCACAGATGATAAGATCGCATAATCACCGCAACCTGGACACCACTTAACATCACCTTCGCTAACGAAATCAGCTTTGGTTAAGTTATCAGGGTTAGTTTGATTTAATGTATTTGACATGGTTTTGTTAAATTCCTTATTTATTAATCTGTTAGACTGTTAGGTTTAAAGTTTAGTTAGATTACTTTCCTTCTCATTTTTAAAGCTACTTACTTATGCAGGCTTATTTTTAAGGTTCGTAGTTAATTTGTATTGTATCAAAGTAAGCTAAAAACCTCATTTTCTAATTAGTCTAAGTACTTTTTAGCTTCACTAACGACATCATGCACCGCAAGTGGTTTAGTGTTCATCTGGTTATAACCTTTAATATCTTTAAGAAACTTAGCTCTGATAATCATTCTTAATTGACCTAAGTTAAGTTCAGGTAATAACACTTCATCGTACTGTGACATAATCTCGCCTAAATCATTAGGTAATGGATTAATATGTCTTAAATGCACTTGACCTACTTCATAGCCCTGCTCAAGCAAGTTTTCAGTAGCGGTTCTAATCGCACCATAAGTACTCCCCCAACCTAAAAGCAATAACTTACCCTGCTTTTTACCAAAGATCTCAGTCTTAGGTAAGTAATCAGCGATCTTTTCTACTTTTTCAGCTCTAAGTCTAGTCATTTCTTCATGAACTTCAGGACTCAAGTTAACTTTACCAGTATCAGGTTCCTTTTCAAGACCACCTAATGTGTGCTCGCAACCTGGCGTACCTGGGATAGCCCACTGGCGTGCTAGTTTTTCATTACGGCGATATGGAGCAAACTCATCTGGATTAGTTTGGAACTTAATATCGATCGGTTTTAAACTATCTACATCAGGTAATTTCCACGGCTCAGAGCCAATAGCGATTTGTGTATCACTTAAAATTACTACTGGTGTCATATGCTCCACAGCTATGCGACATGCTTCAATCGCAGCCTCAAAACAATCAGAAGGACTTTTAGCAGCCACAACAGGAATCGGGCTTTCACCATTACGACCATACATTACTTGGAGTAAGTCAGTTTGCTCTGTTTTAGTCGGCAAACCAGTCGATGGACCACCACGCTGAATATTAGCAATCACTATAGGTAATTCAGCCATTAAAGCGAGGTTCATAAACTCAGATTTTAGAGCGATACCAGGACCCGAAGTAGTAGTGATAGCTAGCTCACCAGCAAAAGCTGCCCCGATAGCCGAACCGATACCTGCAATCTCATCTTCTGCTTGAAAAGTTCTAACTTGGTAGTTTTTATACTTAGCTAATTCCTGTAGAATTTCAGTAGCTGGTGTAATAGGATATGAACCTATAAACAGCTTACGGTCGCATAATTTACTTGCAGCCACAAAACCCAATGAAATAGCCTGATTACCTGTGATATTACGGTAAGTACCAGGTTTAATCTGGGCTTTAGGTACTTCGTATGTTTGCTGAACAATCTCAATAGTGTTACCAAAATGATAGCCAGCTTTTAAAGTTTTAATATTAGCTTCTAAAATATCAGGCTTAGATTTAAATTTAGAATTTAGCCACTCGATAGTCTGCTCCATCGGACGAGAGTAAATCCAGTAAGTCAAACCAAGCGCGAACATATTTTTACAACGCTCTTTAGCTTTTGCCATCATGTCAGACTCTTCTAAAGCTGTCATAGTCATCTTAGTGATCGGCACTGAGCAAACTCTATATTTAGCTTTATATTGCTCTAAGCAATCTTTATCTTTATCATAACCAGCTTTTTGCAGATTTCCAGCTGTAAAAGCATCTTCGTTAACAATTAAGATGCCATTTTGTTTAAGGTCATCTATATTAGTTTTTAAGGCCGCTGGGTTCATTGCCACTAGTACATCTAGCACGTCTCCAGCTGTATGAATGTTATTCGCACTAAAGTGAACCTGAAAGCCAGATACACCAGCAAGCGTACCTTGAGGCGCGCGGATTTCAGCTGGGAAGTTAGGGTAAGTACTAGTATCGTTTCCTAGAAATGCACTGGTGGTGGTAAATTGGTTACCAGTCAATTGCATACCGTCGCCACTATCTCCGCAAAATCTGATAGTAACTGAACTTAATTTTTCTTTTTCTTTAGTCGCCATGGCTTTATAGTTAAGATTATATCTCTAATATCATTTATACCCCAATTATTAAAGTTGTAATGATGATTAATATTAATCTTAACAATATTATTATCTTACCTGCAAAGAGATTTTAGATATTTTCATTTGCAGTTCATCTAAAGCTTGCTTTACAGTTCGATCACCGCGGATCACATTCTCAAAAGCTCTTTGGATTTCACGCTTGTATTCAGTTCCATAAGGCACTTTAGCAAAAGGCTGAGCTTCAACACTCGCTGATAATTTTATAAAAGTTTCGACATCAGGATGAGGGTGCTTCTGGATAAATTTATTAGATTGGCTTTTTAAGCTAGTGATTTTCCCCTGTTTTAAAGCAAGCTCCTCAAGTTGTTGCTGCTGAGTTAGCCACTTAATAAATTTGTAGCTGAGCTGCTTTTTTTTACTATCTGCCGGCACAGCAAGCATATCAGCGTTAATAGTAGTTGCAAGTGGGTATTTATTTTCGTAACTAGGAAAAGTTTTTACTTTAATTTTCAGGTCGGGGACATAGATTCTGGCGAGGTTATACTCCCAAATACCACTGGTTTCGATAGCGATTTTACCTGAATAAAAAGGATTTTCGGGGCTTTGGTATGCTCCAATACCTTCACTAAAGCTTCTAAGTTTATCAGTAGGAGTTTTAGCGATAAAGTTTTCATTCATCCAGTTCCAGGCTTGAATATTTTCAGCTCTATTAGCTGTCACGATCTGCGAGCCATCAGCTAAAGTTTCGGTCCAGCCACCACCGAACAATCTCACCCACACTCTGCTAGTCCAGCTTGGCCAAGCAGGCATCCAGCCAAACTCTTTAAAGTTAGATTTCTGAGTAATATATTCATTTATATAAATTAAATCTGCCAAGGTCTTAGGTTCTTTTAAGTCATAGCGTTTTAACATTTCGGTGTTAATATGCATGGCTTCTACAGTTGGCATAATCGGCAATGCGTAAAGATTCTTCAGTTTATCTTGGCTAGCTGTAATTTTTTTTGCTAAATATATTTTATTAATTTGCTCATCCAGTTCCTGACCAGATCGGTTTAAGTCTTTCAGGTTCGTGACCTGCTGAATCGTATCCACCCCAAGCTCAGTCTTTTCATGGTCTGACGCTAATGTAGCTTCTTTGTTCGTAACTACAGCTTTTTCACCTATAAATTCAGCGCTTACACTTCTATCTTTATTAACAGCTAAAGTTCCTAAAATAAGTAGGTTTTCACGAAAATTCACTAAATCAGCAGGTTTAAAAATAGTACTTAGATCCGTTAAAGCTCCGCGCGGTGCAAAGTCACTTAACATAAAACTATCGACCAGGATTAAATCTGGAGGTACTTTGGCGATCATCGACATTAAATACTTTTTTTGTGGCATAGAGATAGTAAGCAGCTTAACCTGCATGCCATTATCTTCAGCATTAAAACGCTCAACCAAGGTTTCGATTGCGCGCCCCTCTTTGCCAGTCCAGTACTGCCAGAATTCTATGACATTATTGTCAGTTTTCTTATGTTTATCCTGAAAGTCCTTTATAAATGGGATAGTCAGCATTATGATTATTAAGCTTATATAAAATATATTTCGAACTTTCATACTGATTTGGTCTTAAGTTATTATAAACTCATATGCAAAGACGTGTGGTAATCACTGGTATCGGTCCTGTAACTCCTGTAGGAGTTGGCTTAGACAAGTTTTGGGACAGTCTAAAAAACGGTAAGTCTGGTATCAGCCAGCTTTCTGATGCCATCACTAAAGCTTACGAGTGCTACGCCAAGATTCCAGTTGAAATCGGCGGCGAAATTAAAGATCTAGATGTAGCTTCATACTTTTCCGATCGTAAAATAGTACGCTCCATTCAGAAGGACATGGACAAAGTGTCACGCTTTGCGGTACTTTCAAGTAAATTAGCTTTAGATGATGCTAAGTTTAAATTAAAAAAAGAAGGCGCAGAAGCTGACGCTGAAGAAGCTTTTGCAGGTGTAGATTTACATCCAAGCCGCGTAGCAACATTCTTAGGTACGGGTATTGGTGGTATTAGTACAACCTGCGATGATGCTTTAACTTTAGTAAATAAAGGTATGAAATCTATCGGTATTAGATCGATTATTAAATTAATGCCGAATGCAGCTTCTGGTCATATCGGTATTATTAACGGTTTTCAGGGTCGCGCAAAATCTGATGCGACTGCCTGCGCTTCTGGACTAGACAGCATAGTAGATGCTTACTGGTATATTAAAAATAACCAGGCTGATGTGATGGTAACTGGTGGTACTGAAGCTTGTTTAAATCCACTGGCTTTAGCTTCTTTTTACAACATGACTGCTTTATCTAGACGCGAATGCGCGCCAGAGGAAGCTAGTTGCCCGTTTGATCGCAAGCGTGATGGTTTTGTTATGAGTGAAGGTGCTTGTTCATTTGTTTTAGAAGAATTAGAAACTGCTAAAAAACGTGGTGCCCATATCTATGCCGAGCTTGTCGGTGTCGGTGCTAGTTGTGATGCTTATCATATTACAGCTCCTAGCGAAGATGGTACAGGCGGCGCCCTGGCGATCAATAACGCTTTAAATGAAGCTGGTCTAGCTGATAACCGCGAAGCGATTGATTATATTCATGCTCATGGTACTAGTACACCTTTAAATGATGCCCGCGAAACTAAAGCGATTAAAAATGTTTTTGGTGATCATGCCTATAAGCTAGCTGTCTCAAGCACTAAGTCTATGACTGGTCATTTAATTGGTGCTGCTGGACCGACTGGTATGGCTGCTGCAACGATGGCGATTAAAGACGGTATCATGCCTCCGACTATAAACTTAAAAGATCCAGACCCAGAGTGTGACTTAGACTATGTCGCTAACGAAGCTAAAAAACGTGATGTCAATTATTCTCTAGTGCAAGCTTTAGGCTTTGGTGGTCATAATACGGTTTGTGTACTTAAAAAGTTTCAGGGATAAGTATTAATTAGATAAATTATTGGTCTATTAATTGTAGCAATTTTTTAGAAAGCTTTACTTGATCAGCATTCGCATTTAGATGAATT
The DNA here is from genome assembly GCA_964438425.1 of uncultured Gammaproteobacteria bacterium. Taxonomy (GTDB): domain Bacteria; phylum Cyanobacteriota; class Vampirovibrionia; order LMEP-6097; family LMEP-6097; genus CAYTKM01. The sequence continues at coordinate 563,199 of CAYTKM010000001.1, read as the reverse complement.
ACATTTTTTAAGCTCTTAATTATCTTACTTTTAGAATTTAAATCTCCTTTGCTCAAGTAAAGTTTTAATGCAGCCTGTGCAATGGTGAAATTCAGATTAGATGTATGCTTTAAGTTTTTATCGCTGAACTTAAGATTATCAAAACTACTTCTAGATATAAAGTCTAAAACTTCATTAGACAACGAGAAATTTTTATCTGACAAAAATTCGGCGTAGCTGAAAAGATTTTCGTATTTCGCATCCAAGTATTTAAAATGCTCTTCATTATCTCCAACTAAAAATTGGTTCAATATATGATCTTTTTTTAAAAAGTATTTACTGTCTTTTTCTATTAAATATAAATTTTCTAAAGCGTTTAGCTGATTACTTAGATAGAAGGTTTGACTTGGGTAAATGTTCGCGGAGATAACAAGTTGGTCAATAAAATTATATAAATTTTCATAATCAAGCTTAGAATTTAAAGTGTTTATTAATATGCAGTCAGCCATTGCTTTTTGAACGTCTTTAATAACTCGCATATTTGCATCTAATAAATTTCTTGCTTTAATTTCTTTTAGATTATCTTGCTTTACAGTTGGTTCCCACATGACTTTTTCATTAATCAACAAGTTAGTATGATTAATATCATTCTGTTTATTTAAATGAACAATTGTAGAAAAATAGTCAGCTAAACCAAATTTATCTAAAATATTGTTATATATAAAAGTGAAAAGTTGACAATCAGCTAAATCATGTTTAAGCTGTGTTTCCAGATCATTGATTGCAGTAAAATCGAGTTTATTTTCAAAGTAATGAGAAATGGTGCTTAAACAATTACGCTTATCTTCAAAGCTATCATTGGAGCTGTTATTTTTATTATTTAGATTAATCAAACAATATAACTTGTGCTTATTATTTATACTCAAGCTTGAATTATGACTATTAAAAATATAGTTTAAATAATTGAATATTTTCATTAATTAATTTAGTGACAAAAAATTGTCACGAATAGATGTATCTTTAAAAACTTAAAAAGAAGAATATTTACTTTAGGGAGTTGGAGGTCTAAAAAGATAGTGTAAAGTCACTTTTAAGTTTTCTAAAAAAGTAAGTTTGCCATCTATAATCTCTTTTTCTTGCAACTTTAATATTTTAGGATCATCAGTATATAAATTCAACTCTGAATTATGTAAGGCTTTAAGCTTGCTTTCACGCAAGCTTAAACCTTCTGACATTTGTTTCTTAATAAACTCCTGCTCTCTTTTCTTTGCTATTGGCGTAAGAGGAATATATGGAATAATGTTCATAATTTTATGAATACCCTTAACTAACTATAATTATGAACAATAGTATCATACAAATCGCCAAACTGCTCTAACATAAATCCACTCAATCCACCAACCAGAGCAGCTCTTTTCAATTCATTTTTAGAAATGTCATGATGCAAAATTGTGTAAGCCAGTTTGGTAGCAGCTGCTCCGCTTAATCCACCACCTAGTCCAGTTACTGCAATATCTCTAGCAATATGTTGAATAGCATCGCCTCGAGGATGTGCTCTATAATCATATCCAGGTGCACTTTCAACTGGGATCTCTGGTTTCTGGATAGCGGCTTTACTCTGCAACATCAATTCATGCAATTTACGATTTTCTGTTTCAGTATTAATAGGTACTTTCTGTCCTTCAGGTTGTGATTTATTTTCTTGCTCTATTAACTTATCTGCTTTAGTTCGAACTTCAGCTCCAGCTGATTGCATAAAGTTTTTATCGAATTATTGTATTTGTTGATTACTTATCATTCTTAACATCTCCTTAATTTACTTTCAAAATAATAGAACTTTGTAGAAAAAAAAAACAAGTATTTAACAATCACCTTAATTAAACCTTAAAGTTAATATGCTTTATAAGATAATTTATGTAAATAAAGCAAATCTACCTTTATATTATCTTTATACACGAAGATTATTTAGAGCTTGTGATTTTATTAATACATAAGACTAAAAATTTTAAACTATGACTTTAATAAGACTTATTTACTTTGTTAAGACAACTTCCCACGTAATCCACGCTACTAGCTTCAACCCCAAACTCTAAAGCTAGCTTACGCCAGGTACTCAAAGAGTCTTTAGTCTTTTCTATAACCTCACTTATAATAGTTCGAGAAATACCAAACTCTAAACCTAAGCTCTTTAAATCCAACTCTGAAATATCTCGTCCTTTACCCATAAGCATAGTACTCTGCTCGCCACCGGGGCCCTCACTAAAAGTTAAGTCATAAGCTGGTGCCAGCGACCATTTACCTTCTGCATCCATTAAAAAACTAAAATTCTTAGCATGATCGTCACGATTACAAGCAAGTACATTAAACACTGCTATTTTAAACATATCCATAACTTGCTTGAAGTCACCAGTTAATCTTAAAGTTAAATTTAGCAGATCTTTATAGTCTAAAGCTGGTACTCTAAAGTCACTATGCAATAAACCAGCCACACTGTGTAGATGCTTTTTAGTCGAAGCATGCCTATCAAAGCGCTTAGTACCGAAGAACCCTGGATTATTTTTAGAAGAGAACAAGTAAGTTTCACTTATATTTAGACCTGCACGCCGCGCCATTAAAGAATAAACATATTCAATCGCACCAGCATCGCTGCCATCTTGAGTATTGGGGAATTTAATCATCCAATTTTGAAACTCTGAATCAGACTCACTTTTGCCTTGGGGTTTATTATAACCATGTGAAATTTTAGTTTTATCAGCACTTACTTTTACTAAAACTTTAGGCCTAGCCCCAGCCGATGAGCCATTTAAACTCAGTAACTGCTCTAAAATTTCTTGACTTTCACCAGTTAATATCTCTTGTGACTTAGAAGCGAGGGAATCTAAGTTTAGAGTTTCATTTATTTTTTTCTCATTTATTGAATAATTCGGCTGGTAACTTAAAGCACCTAATTCAGCTTGATTTTGATAAGCTAAACGATCAAGTACAGATATATTAGCGAGGTTTAAGTTATTTTTGCGGACTAGCCTGTCAAATAATAACCTGCCCCAACCATCAGGTAAACTATCATTAAAGACACCAGGTAATTTATTGAAAGCTAGTGCTTTATTCTGATAAACTTCATTAGATAACTTTAGTCTAAATGGTGATATCTCTAAACCAGACTTGATAAACTCTCTATCATACTGAAATAAAATTTCATCGTTGTTTTTAGCTAAAGTACCAACCAACATTTTATTTTTAGGGTTATCAGAGAAATTCAGGTAGACTTCTAATAAATTTAAACTTAGTAGCTTCATTTACGTTTACCTCTCTTTTTAACTGGTTTTTCTTGATTAGCTTTAATTACTTCATCAATGCTCTTAAATTTAGTATGGTTGCCTGGCTTAAAGTACTCCACCAAATCATCTATATCTCCTAAAATACTTATAATTTTCATTAGAGATTTAAAAGATATTTCGCTGCTCTGCTCAAACTTACGCAAGGTAGATAAGCTAACTCCTGAACGACTAGCTAGTCCCTCTTGAGTTAAATCCATATTTAGACGCTTTGTTTTTAGATGATCTCGAATTAAACGCTGCGCTTGCTTAGGAGTCACAAATAACATTATAGTATTAATTATAGGCTATTTTTTACAGCTAGTAACATTATAATAGTAGTTATTTACAAATATTAATAAGGGCAAGATAAAGCTTGGCAATTCAAACTTCCAAAGTAAAACTAATCGAATTAGTAAAAAGCGTTTCTATAAATTTGTTTCTTTATCTCATTTGGTATTTTAATGAGGCATGTCACTAAAGAGAAATCGAAAATTTTAAAGCAAGATCTAACACTAGCACCTATCTGGATTAGAAAAGTTATCAAATACAACTTAGATAAAATCTCATTTTTGCTGTAGGTCTTTATTTGAACCTTATGAACAAACACATAAAATATGTATTAATTCATTACCTTAAATTGACTTTAACCTAAGCCTTCAGTTAATATATTAACCCTATAAGTATTATGTTAACTAACTTAAAACCTAAATTATTCGCGCGACTCTCTCCAACCTTAGCTAAATTAGGCAAAGGTTTTATTAGCGAAAGCAAACATAAACCCTTTACTCACAACGATTTAGTTAAATTATCTTTAGCTACTAATAAAGTCGCATCTAATCACTTTAAATTCCCTCGTGAACATCAACTTAAAGCACTTGATGCCATCTTTAGGAACTATGATCAGCAAGCAAGTGAAAATAAAGAGAAGCGCGGCAAAGTAGTTCTTCCTTGTGGAGCTGGTAAATCCATGGTCGGACTTTGGGCTCATGAAAGTATTAAACTGAAGAATCAAGCTGCTAGTAAAGATACGAGAACCATAGTTTTAATGCCTTCTCTTAGTCTGGTTAAACAACTAAAAGACTCCTGGCAGCAAGATAGCTCGAATAAAGATCCTTATTTGTGTGTTTGCTCTAACGGTAAAGTGGATCAAGACAAACAAAATGTCACCAGCGACCCTAACAGAATTAAAGAGTTTTTAAATAGTAACGCAAGTAGTGTCATATACACTACCTACCAAAGTTTAGGCAAAATTCAAGAAGCGCTAGCAGGCTCAGATATTAAGTTCGATTTAGCTGTCTTTGATGAGGCTCATGAAACAGCTGGCAGCGCAAATAAACAACGCGCTTTAGGTCTATATAATGAAAATTTACCAGCAGATGCCAGGTTATTTGTAACTGCCACCCCTAAAGTTTTAAATACAGAAATGAAAGCTGAAGCTAAAGATAGTAATAATTTAACTAAAGTCTGTGACATGGATGATGAAAGCCTATATGGACCTACAGTTTATAGCATGAATTATGCTGAAGCTATAGCAACTGGTATTTGCACAGACTACGAAGTGATCGCTGTCTTTATCGACCCTAAAAATGACCCAGAGTACGAGCAAATTCTGGCTGCAACTAAAGGTAATCAAGAAGATATGAAGCACGCTTTTTATGCTTTAGCTTTAAATAAAGTGCGCGCGCAGTATCCAGACATGCAGCATACCATCGCCTTTTGTGAGACTAAAAACAAAGCTGAAGATTTAAGTAAAATCTACAGTAAGCTTTATCCTGAGCACCATGCTAGATTCGTTAGCGGTGATCAAGATGCTGATCAAAGAGAGCATATTTTAAATGAAGCCTGCACCCCTGATAAAACTTCTATAGTAACTAACGCAGGTTGTCTAATCCAGGGTGTAGATAATAGTCGTATCGATTCCGTTATTTACACTAACCCGTGGAAGTCGATGCTTAACTTGATTCAATCTACAGGTAGAGCTTTAAGGAAGGATCCAAGCAGACCAGATAAAAAAGCCAGAATCATCGTACCAATTATTCAATCACTTAATGGAGACGCTCCTGAAGGTCATAAGATGCAACCTATGCTTGATCTAATCAATGTTATGTCGCAGTTAGATACTAGATTACATGGTGAGATTTTAAATATAGCTAACAAAGTAGCTGACGAAACTAGCTCCGCTCAGGTAAACAACAGTATCAACCCTGATTTAGCCGAGCCCGTAGCAACTAAACCAGCTGATATCAATGAGCGTATTAAATTTATAGGTAAGCTATCTGGCAGCATCTCAGCTCAAGATCTAAAAATGAAAACACTATTTAGTAGTGTATCTTTAAGCCCGCTAGCTAACATTAAAACTTTAAAAGACTTGCAAGTATACTTTCAAGATGGCACTGTTAGTGGAGCTCCACTTGGCACTGGCTTTGGACGCAAAAAACCTAAATTAACTGATTTCAATAATAACTGCTATGAAAAATTAGGTTTCGGCACATATAAACTTACCGAAAAAATTAAAGAGCTAGCACCTATTTATAAAAATGCTGATCTAACTAATGATGACATTCTTAAAATAATGTACGGTGAAAATATTTTTAAAAGTGCTGAGGAGCTTAAAACCTTTAATAGTCTAAAAAAAGAACTTAAGTTGAGATTTGGTAAACAGCAGCCTGATACAGCTAGCTTCATAAGTGAATGCAAAGAAAAACTAGGTCTGGAAACGGAAGGATTTATTAAAGTCTATCAACGTCTGGCACCAGACAGTATTAAGCATATTTCAGATCTAGAAAATATTTTAAAAACTCTGTATCATCAACCACCAGCTGATATAGATAAAAACATCAAAACTTACGAACAACTTAAAGAATATATTAAAACAGGGGTGATTGATGGCAAGGCTTATGGGATCGGCTATGCGCGCAAACCATCAGTTACCAAGTTTATAAATAGTTGTAATGTTTTACTGGGACTGAGTAGAGCTAAAATAGAACTCTTATACGCTCAGCTAGAACCTAGCGTTAATAAAAAAACTTTAGCGCTTAGTAATTTACTTGATGATATTTATAGTAGAGGCAAAACTCTCAACCAAGCAGAGCCTCTAAATACCATCAAACCAGATGAAGATATATTAGTAGATGACAACACTTCACTTGATGATATTTATACTGCTTATAACAATTATATCGATCGCGCGGCGGCGGCGGCGACTAACCCGCATGATGCTAGCGAAGTTAACCGAAGCGACACTAATATTAATAAAGTAGATGGCTTTAATGATTTTAGTGATTTTGCTGAGGCTTATGAAGACAACATCACTAACCATGCAAAAAACGCGCGCGCTATCGAAAACCAATCTGATTCAGCAAATGATTCTAAACTATCAAGTCCGCTCCCTGATAAAAACCACTCTGACCCGAAAGAAAAAAGTGATAATACTAGTAATAATTTCCAGCAACCTAATGATACAGCAAGCGGTAACTTACCTAGCAAGCAAGCAGACAAGTCATTAAATAGTCCATTTTATAAAATAGAAGATGATGAAAGCTGGCTAAAATATCTTAGTGACTCATATAATATAAATAGCCCCATAGAGCAGCCAGTCACCCCTTTAGTTAACAATCCACCTATGCAAACCAAAAACTTCGAGAGTATAGGTTCCTTAGCTGAGTTGAAAAGTTTTGTTAAACGTGGTCGAATCGGCGGGCAAGAATGTTCTGGGGTTAAGGGATTCGGTAGCATCAAACCTAGCACAACAGATTTTATAAATAAAAGTCAAAACTTGCTCGGCATCGACACTGCACAGCTAAGAAAAAAGTTTAGCGAGGTTAATCCAGTTTCAGGAAGTGTTACCTTAGGAAGAGTTTTAAGAGTCATTTATAGTTAAGGTTAAAAGCAACTAGTGTTATGTTAAGTAGATTAAACCCTAAGATCTTTGAGGCTACTAGTGCCCCCTTAGTAAAAATAAACCAGCTCCTGAATTCAAGGTGGCTCGAATATTAAGAAAACTTTTATTGGAAATAGCATTCTAGTTTATGAAGTCCAGATCTTAATCTTTAGACATGACATCTTAATTTATGAAGCTTAGATCTTGATCTTTAAAAGCAAACTCTCAGTTTATGAAGTTGGAACTTAAATTGCTCAGCTTAAATCTTAACCTACTAAAGCTAATACTCAATTCGCTAAACCGAAGTCTTAAATTGCTCAGCTTAAATCTTAACCTACTAAAGCTAATACTCAATTCGCTAAACCAAAGTCTTAAATTGCTCAGCTTAAATCTCATTATGAAACCCCAAGATCAGGTTTATTAAAAAATAGTCTTTAATTCTCGAGCCAGAGAGCTTGCTAGGTTTACCTGTACTTTATAATTTGAAGACAATTAATTAGTTTTTTATAACACGAAACAATATTTCTTTACTTTGAAGTGATATTTCGATAACCTAAACAAGCTTTCTCATAGATTAAAAGTACACTTTTATAGACTATCCATTATACTTATGCACCTTGGCACCTTATTTGTTTAACTAAACACTTCATTTATGCACCTTGGCACCTTATTTATTTAACTTGACGCTTTATTTAGAAGCTCTTAATCTTAGAAGTGTTAAATAGAAGTTTCATTTAAGGACTTTGAATCTTCACTATGTAACCTAGGTTATTGCTATAGAAAGTCTTACATACTTGTTTTACAGTTAAGATATATATTTTAAGCACTTAGCACTATAAAAATTTAAGCTATAAGTTTCATCAATAAAGCAGTCTTAACTTAAGTTTATGATTATCGGTTTTTTATATTAATTCACCTAGTTTAATAGCAATCAGAGAGCTTAGTATAAAAAGTCAGGTTTAGCAAATTATAGACAGAGGAACTATTTTACTATGGAAAAAACTTTAGAAAATCGTTTTAGCATGTATCGTTCAGTGCAAGCTGTTCTAAGACAGCACTATAGTAGCATTGAGCCTATCAAAAAATTTACTGATGAAGTGGATCAATATGTAGCCAACCTTGAAATTATCAAAACCAAGCAAGAAGAGCGCGAGCAAGCAAATTTAACAGAAGATAAAAATGAGCTTGAAGATCAATTAATGGAAAGTTTAATCGTAAATGCAGCGGCTTTAAAGATCGTGGCTAACTTCAATGGCAATGAAAAACTTAAACAGGAAAGTGACTTTTCTAAATCAGACTTAAAAGTTTTAAGAGATTCAGATTTAGTGGTGAAAGGTCAGCAGATTGTAGATAACCTAAATAAACATCTACCTAATCCAGCTGATTATGGTTTAGACGAAAATAGTACCGCTACGCTAACCGAACTAGTTAGTTCATTTGAAAAAATCTTAGGTGATAGTGCCGCTCGCAAAGCAAGTAAAGTAGCAGCCAAACAAGAACAGCAAGAAGCTTTTAAAAATATTAAAGTGAACTTGGATAATTTAGATAGTTTCGTGGAGATCTTATCATCTAAAAGCCCTGAACTTTATAACGATTATAAGCAAGCTAGGGTTATTAAGAATTTGTAGAGTTTAAAGATGCTTAGATACTAGATTATCAGACCCTTTTTAAGAATTTAGCTTTTAGGCATCTTTAGTTAGTTTTCTAAATAACGGTTTAGTTTTATAACATATTCATTAAGTCAGCTCAAACCTACTGCCAATATGCTTTTAATATATTCTTATCCACTAAAGATTAGTTAATTATTAGTAAAAAACTCCTAAGGTATCTTATTACGAAACCTAGCCTATAAGAAATGAACTATCTTTATTAAACTAATCAAAGTTTCTGCAAACTTAACTTACAACTTCTCAATCACCTTAGTACTCGAATAACCATCTTCAAAGTTAATCAGCTGTATTTCTATACCCTGCTGGCAGCAGTATTTAAACTCCTCACAGATATTATCACCCTTTAACTGGTAATCCCCGCCCTTAGTATAAATATCTGGCTGAGTTAACTTTAAAAACTCAGTAGCGGTAGGTTCACTAAAGATCAGTACTTCGTCCACGCACTTTAAGCCCATTAACAGCTCACGGCGCTCAAGCTCACCATTAAGAGGACGAGTGTCCCCTTTTAATTTTTTGACGCTACTGTCTGCGTTAAGCCCGATGATCAGAAAAGTGTTTTTAGCTAAATTTTTCGTGGCAGTTAAGTATCTTAAATGTCCCACGTGCAAGATATCAAAGCAACCATTAGTAGCGATGATCTTTTTACCCTGCTGGCGGGCATTTTCGAGATTTTTTAATACTTGCTGTGATTGATAATGATTCATGGTTTTAGGGGGGGGATATATTAAAGTACCATTTTAAAGCATCGCACCCTAAGTCTAGTGTGTTTCTTTAAAACAGGAACTTTAGGTCGAATATCACAATCTTCTTTAGTGCAGATAAAATTAAATTTAAGCCAATGGTTAAATCACTAAAATCTCGAAAACCGTTACTCACCCTGAAAACACTTAGTGAACTCACATTCTTCGCGTAACGGGCAACTAGCTGGATTAGTCATCTTAGCCCACTCTTTAGTGAAGCATTCACGTGACTGCACGTAACTATAACCGAAATCAAACATCTCAGCAGTGCTTTGTCCATGCATGCCAGCCAGCTCAGTCAGACAGTATACTTCCTCAACATAGCCAAGTGCCAGATTAATATTAAACATACGCCTGCAAACTGGCTTAGAACTAAGCTCACATTTGGCGACTTCGCTGTGCTCGTCAGGTTGATAGTCCATCTTATCTATTTTAAAGGATTTAGCTGCCTGTCAGTTGCGAAATAAGCGTATTATATCATAATTCATATTTAAAGCCTTGATCAGCATATTAATACTATTGAAGATACTTATTAGTATATTCAAATCTAAAATACTTCAAATAGGTTTATCACTTTGCTTACCTAATAACTCTATATTTTAGATACTTTAATAGATCTATCACTTTACTAATCTACTAATTATTTTAATAGGCTTACTACTTTGCTTACCTAATAACTCTATATTTGAATTAATCTCATAGCTAAAACAGATCCAGAATTTAGTAAGACTTTTCAAAAACTAAGCGATTTAGAAGTATTTCACGTGAATAATAATAAAGAAGGTACTATGTACATAATTAAGCCTGACTTGAAAGATATGTTTTATAGAATGCTAAATGTCGGTGAGTAGCTGGTTGATATAAGTTAGTGAATAAACCTAAAAACCCTCTTTAACCGTGATTCTAGAGATAATAATAAGACTGCTAAGTAAATTTTATATAATCTTTACTAAATTCTAAAGATTATATAACTAAGTGCTAGCTTTATTTTAACCTTAATTGTTATAATTGAGATATATTCTCATGAACCTCAGTCAAGTTAAACCAGGTCAAAAATTCATGCTTCAATCTGTGCCAGATCAGATTAAGATGCATTTTATTAGATTTGGTTTTAAGCCTGGTGATAGCCTGCTTTGTGTAAGTAAAGTACCTGGTGGACCGGTTTTACTTCAAAAAGGTCACGAAAGATGCCAACTTGCTATTGGTAATGACTTTGCTGCAACTATTCCAGTTGCTAGCGCAAGTTAATGGATAGCTCTATTAAACTTACTCAAGTTGCCTTAGTCGGCAACCCCAATGTAGGTAAATCTTTAATTTTTAATTACCTTTCTAAACAATACGTAGATGTCAGTAACTATCCTGGCACTACCATTCAAGTAGCTGAAGCTGTTATCAGCTGCCCTCAGCAAGAAAAACACTTTAATATCATTGACACGCCTGGTGTTTATAGCATTTCTAGCTTTAATGACGAAGAGCTAGCGACCCGCGATTACGTTCTAGATGCTGATCTGATCGTAAATGTACTTTCAGCGACCACCTTAAGCCGCGATTTATTTTTAACCGCGCAGCTTAAAGACATGGGCAAACCCATGTTAGTGGTTTTAAACCAGATTGATGAACTGAGATCAAGTCATATCGAAGTCGATATAAAATTGCTCGCTCGCCAACTGGGGTTAGAGATTTTACCTTGCTCGGCGCACACTAAAGAGGGTCTGAGCACTCTTCAGGATTACATCTTCGAGCATAAAACTAATTACAGATTCAAGCCTGGTCTAATGAAAAGCGAGCTTGCAAGCTTTGTTGAACCTTATCAGGATCAAGTGTTTGATAGAGCCGAAGCCCTCATGATTGCCGAAGGCGATAAATACATTGCTGCGCGCAATCAGCTGGAACTAAAAGAAAGCGCGCAGCAAACTCAGCTGGAGATCTATGATATCAGGCGAGCATACGTAGATGAATTAGTTAAAGAATGCATTCAGGATAGCCAATTATCCTGGTTAGATAAGCTTGGCAACCTTTGCATGCAACCTGTCTTTGGCACTTTACTTGCCATGTTTATAATCTATGTATTTTTATATCAGTTTTTAGGCTTATTTGTCGCTGGCACTATCGTAGATTTCTTTGAAATTAATATTTTTCATGAGTATTTTGAGCCTGCCTGCCGGGCTGTAGTGGGTAGCTTCGCGGAGGTGCGTCTCGGTCTTAATGAACTGGAGCCGCTTATCTTGACAGACCCCTTAGCTGCTTTAGGCACTTTTCTAGCTGGCGATTATGGCGTGCTAACTTTAACTACCACTTATCTACTCGCGCTGCTTTTACCGCTGGTAGTCGGCTTTTATTTCGGATTGGCTTTGCTTGAAGATAGTGGCTATTTACCCAGACTGGCGGTTTTATTAGATGGCGTGCTATCAAGATTAGGCATGAATGGACGCGCCGTGATACCACTGATCTTAGGTGGTGGCTGCGTTACCATGGCAACTGTTACGACCAGACTGCTCGCTACTAAAAAAGAAAAATTAATTACCATGGCACTACTAGGTTTAACTATTCCGTGCTCAGCTCAGTTAGGTGTTATTCAGGGGCTGCTAGGTAAATTAGGTGGTCCGATGCCTTGGCTAGTTTGGGGTGGGGTGATTTTACTGGTTTTTATATTAACTGGTTTAATTCTAAAGCGTGTGCTGCCAGGTGAAAATGGACACTTTATCAGTGATATCCCACCGATGCGCATCCCCGATGCCACTAATGTGATTAAAAAAACCGCTCACCGCTCGCAAGTCTTTATGCTCGAAGCGATTCCAGCCTTTTTTACAGCTTCAGCTCTAGTCGCGGGCTTGCAGGTAACAGGTTTACTAAAAAATATTATTATTTGGTGCGAGCCATTAGTGGCTGACGTACTACTTTTACCTAAAGAAACGACTTTGAGTTTTATTTTAGGTATGGTACGCCGGGATTTCGGGGCATTTGGGCTTAAAGAAATTGCATTAGATGCAGCTGAGCTAGTTACAGTCTGTATCGTACTTACTTTGTTTGTACCTTGCATCGCGACTGTCGCGGTCATGATTAAAGAGCGCAGTCTAGCAGCGGCAGCTAGCATTTGGTTAGCTTCATGGATTTTAGCTTTAGGTATCGGCTTTATTTGCGCGCGCGCTTTGCCATTAGTTTTATAGGTAGTGATCCCCCTAAATGGGTCAGATAATATAGATACAAATAAATCAGTTTATTTGTGTATTGAGATTTAAGCAAGTAGTCCAAAGGTTCGGTATCTTTGAACTGAAATTATGTGCATTATACCAGCATGAAGCTTTATTAAAGTGCCAAAACACCACTTTAAGCGTTTCAGTAAAACTAAATAAAAGTTTCTGAAATTAAACAAGCTTTATCTAAACAAAGGAGCGTCAATGTCCATAGGAACAATCAAATTCAATGGTTCAACATTAAAAAATATCCAGGAAGGTATTGGAATTATTTCGCATAACATTGCGAACGTCAATAGTGCCGGCTTTAAAGAGAAATTAGTTCAATTCTCTAATGTCGAAAGCCATTCTAGTGCTGGTGACTCTGTTTCTGGGGCTAAGATCAGCTCGACTAATACAAAACGTACTCAAGGAGCTATCGTAAGTACTGGCATAGCTAGTAATCTAGCTTTAAAAGGTCAGGGTTTCTTCACTTTAATTAATCGAAGTGGTGAAATTAATTACACCCGTGCTGGTGATTTTAATTTAGATAGTAATAATGATCTAGTAGACGCAGCTGGCAATTATGTAATGTCAGTTGCTGGTAGCAAAATTAATATACCCGACGATGCACTATCATATAGTATCAATCCAGCTGGCGAAGTATATTACACTATGAACGACCAGGATGCAATTTATATCGACCAACTCCAATTAGCTATTTTTACTAACCCTGATAATCTTGAAGCCTTAGGTGATAACATTTTCAGAGCAACAAATTCAACTGGTAATCCGATCTTCTCAACAGCCAGAGAAGCTGGTAATATCACAGCTGGAACTAGCATAGTAGCTGGTGTAGTAGAAAAAAGTAATGTAGATATTTCAGACTCGCTGGTTCAGCTCATGGCTATGCAAAGAAGTTTCCAAGCGGTTTCAAAAGCTATCACTTCAGCTGATGAGACCGTTGAAAGCACATTAGGGCTCATCCGTTAGCGCCTTTAAAGAGCTTGGCTAGCTCTGTTTAATCAACAGCTTCATTAAAACTAAATAGCACTTTATATAAATTTTTAATTTATCTATTAACTTACAACCAAAAAACACAGGAGACATTTTAAATGCCAATCAGTTCACTATTCATCGGCGCTAAGGGTATTACCGAGCACCAAAAAGCAGTTACAGTAATTGCAAACAACATCTCAAACGTTAACTCAGTAGCGTTCAAAAAGTCAGCAGTTACCTTCAAAGATTCTGTTGGTAACTTACTTAAGCCAGGTACCGCAGCTTCAACTAGAATTGGTGGTACAAACCCAATCGAAATGGGAACTGGTGTCTCTTTAAACACAGTTTCAACTGTATTTGACCAAGGTGCCGTTAGAAGTACAGGCTCACCTTTAAATTTAGCGATCAATGGTGATGGTTTCTTTGTAATTAGCACTTCTACCGTACAGGAAGAAGGCTTAAGTAATAGTTTGTATAGCCGTGATGGTAACTTTTCTTTAGATTCTGCTGGTAATCTGGTTAATGCTACTGGTCAAAAAATCATGGGCGCGACTTTTTATGATGAAACAACTAGTGAAATTAAATCTGTTGGTGGTTATACCAATATTAGCTACTATTCAGATCAAGATATAGGTGATGAAAATGCACCAAGTGTAGTCGGTAACGACTTTGTGACAACACCACCAGCACCAACTCTAACACCCGCTTCACCTGCTTCACCTGTACCTGTATTTAACTTAAACAACATAGCAGAGCTAAGTGTAAGAGGCAATGTAATTAACGAAAATAATTCAGTAGATACAGCTGCGCCTGGAGACTTTAGTGTTAGTAAAAATGCTTTTGGAAACCTAGTTTTTAGATATGAAGAAGGTGCTGATACCTTTGAGTATGAATTTGACCCATCAATTCCTTTAGGTAATGTCGTTAACTCATTTGCCTTAAGTGATGTAGCCGGTACGGGCGAGCAGGTTCAACTTAGAATCAGAGTTAAGCCAGGTATAGTTAGGATGGAAGATGTTTTTTCAAACTTGGTTTACGATGATGTAGCAGCAGCAGGATCAACTATAGACTTTCCTGGCGCTCATCCTTCTGTGCAGTCTGGTAACGATATGACTGTCGGAGAACCTGATGTACAATTCTTAGCAACGGCAGATTTAGATAATCTATATGATCCGATTAGAGTTCCACCATTTTTCTATTCGGTAGATAGCTCAGCTGAAAATAGTGTAACCGATGTTTCGATAGCGACTGATGGCTCGATCGCTATTTTAGGACCTAGCTCAGAGAGAATGAATGTCGGTCGAGTCTTAATGGCAAACTTTAGAAACTATGATGGTCTAGTTAACAAAGGTAACAATATGTATGAAGTTTCACCTAACTCAGGTAATCCAGCTTACTCAGTTATAGGTGGACCTGCTGAAAATAACGCTCCTGAGTTAAATGCAACTCAGCTAATTAGTGGTGCACTTGAAATGGCAAATGTAGATATAGCCGCTGAGTTTTCAGACCTAATAGCATACCAAAGGGGACTTCAGGCTTCAGCTAGAACTGTTAGTATCTCTGATGAAATCTTACAGTCTATCATTAATATTTAATATTAGTTGATTAAAGCTCACTTATCTAATTACTATCAATTTAACATTAGATCTAGCTTTAGCTATTGCGTGGTCTTTAGCAAAACTATGTTTCAAGCTCTTAAATCAACTTTAGAGCTGAAAAAATTAAAGGTGCTATAGGTAAATTCTCTGTGGCACTTTCTAATGTTTATCTAGCTTATCTGATTTCTGTTTAATACTATGAATATTTACAAAGTAGATCTAAAATGAACAGATTAATTCTACATGCAATAATTTAATTTGTGAAGCCACAAGAAGCACAACATCATCTAAAATCAACTGAAGACTCATCTGCAGTAAGTAAAAACGCCACTACTAAAGTGATTGTTTTAGGTGCTGGTATTGCTGGTATTGCTGCTGCTATCAGGCTTAAACTTAAAGGCTACCAAGTGCAAGTTATCGAAAAAAATGATACCTCTGGTGGCAAGATAGCCGAACTTAAAGCTGAAGGGTTTAGGTTTGACATGGGTCCTTCTTTAATGACTAAACCTGAATTATTTGATGAGTTATTTTATCTAGCGAATAAAAATCCTCGCAACTACTTTAAGTATGAGCGACTCTCTAATATCACTAATTACTATTGGGCTGATGGTACGTTTTTTAAAGCTAATGGTAATCCAGTTCAATTAGTAAATGATATTCATAAAACTTTCAATGAAAACCCTTCAATGGTAACGCAGTATCTCAAGCTATGTTCCAAGATCTATAACTTAACTGAAAAGATTTTTTTAAATAGTCCTTTAATAAGTTTAAAGACTTACTTAGATAGCGCCATAGTTCCAATACTAGTGAACCTTGCTTCCTTGCAGTTAAGCAGAACTGTTGCTGAAATAAATAAAAAGTACTTCCAAAATTCTAAAGCTAGGCAGTTATTTAATCGTTTTAGTACTTACAATGGCTCTAACCCTTATGAAGCCCCAGGAGTTTTAATTAATATTCCTCATTTAGAATTAGTTGAAGGTGCCTTTTATCCGGCTGGTGGTATTCGTAAATTAATTAGCAGCCTCTACACTTTAAGTTTAGAGCTAGGTATAGAGTATAAGTTTAAGACAGAAATAATAAGTGTTGAAGTGAAAGATTATAAGAAATTCAATAGTGATTATAAATTTAAATCAAATAATATTACTAGTTTAATTTCAAATTCAGGTCGAGAGTTTACAGCTGATAGATTTATAGTAGCTTGCGATCAGGCTTGGTTTAAAGCTCTGGTTTCCAGTTCCGTCCAAGGAGGCAAGCAAGTTCATCTTCAAAACGAGCATCTTGAATGTGGCAGCTCGTTTGCTAAACTCATTAAAACAGATAAACTTTCAAGCTCAGCAGTTTTATTTTACTGGGGCGTGAAACTCAAATCAGCTTTAGATCTGCACAATATACTTTTCAGTGAAGATTATCAAAGTGAATTTAATGAAATTTTTAAATTAAAAGTTCTGCCAGAAGATCCTACTATATACATAAATATTTCTAGTAAAAAAGATTACAGTGATGCCCCTGAAAGTTATGAGAATTGGTTTGTCATGGTTAATTGTACCGCTAAGACTAGTTTTAGTGATGCTGAAATCGAAGCTCTCAGGAACAGAGTAATAAAAAAAATAGAAAATACTTTAGACTTACATTTAGAAGATAAAATTATTTTTGAAGAAATTTTAAATCCTGCTAGACTTGCGCAAAGAA
The DNA here is from genome assembly GCA_964438425.1 of uncultured Gammaproteobacteria bacterium. Lineage (GTDB taxonomy): Bacteria > Cyanobacteriota > Vampirovibrionia > LMEP-6097 > LMEP-6097 > CAYTKM01. Next base: position 546,154 of record CAYTKM010000001.1, on the reverse strand, counting down.
CAAATTCTATAGCTGGCGCTTTGTATGGAGAAAGATATACAGATAGTCTAACTTCTTTTACCAGAGCACAAAATAAATCTTCGAGTTTTAAAAATACTTTTTTCACAGGTGGAACTGTACACCCAGGTGGAGGTATGCCACTTTGCTTGCTCTCAGCAAAAATTGTAGTAGAAAATTTCTTCTAGAACTATTTACAAACTAAAATCATTTGTGTTAAAATCATTTACATGATGAAGAAAAAAATATTACTAACAACATTAATGGGAGTGACACTAGGTTCAGCAGTTAATGCTGGTGGTTTAGAAGTCATTTCACCTGAACAAATAAATGAAATGCGAGCAGGCGCAGCCAAAAATATGAAAAGATATCCTAAAGTATCTCAAATGAACATTGACAATGATATTGTTGCCAGCGAAGTTAAAGATAGAATTCAAGACTATAAAAAAGAAGTTCGCGAGAAAAGCCAAGAAATGAATGAAGGTGTTAAAAACGCTAAAAAAGATTTCAGAAATGATTTAACTGAAGAATATAACGATATGGCGCATGATCTAAGAGAAGGAGATGAAAATATTGCAGATCGTAAAGCCGATTATATAGAAGAAAAAGCTGAAAAGAGAGCTGATTTTAGAGAAGACGTAGCTCATGCTAAAGCTGAATATGTAAATGACGTAAATGAAGAATATAGAGATATGCTTCATGATGTTAAAGAGATTACTAGCAATCCTCGTACAGTTAGAACAGAATTAGGTATGGATAATATCAATATTTCAGGTTTTAATGTAGATGATGATACTTTAGCTGCTGAGTATAAAGAAGAGTACTTGGAAAGACGTAAAGATTTACGTGAAGAGATGGTAGATAAAAAAGCTATGTTAGGAACTGATGGCTGGAACGATTTCAAAGCTAACTTAGATGATAAAATTATGCAAAAGAAACAAGCTTTAATCGAGCGTAAGCAAGCATTTAAAGCTGAGATGAGCGAACTTGGTACTGACATTAATAAGTTAGATGCTGAAGCGAAAAAAGAAAATTTCATTGTTAAAGGTTGGAATAATTTCTGGATCGATATGAAGCGTGAAAAACTAGAAAGTGCTAGAGAAGAATATGTTGAAGATGTTGCTGAATTAAATTCTGAAATTGATGAATATCAGTATCAGTTTTATAAGTAAAACAATCTGACAAGTTATATAAATCAATGCATAATGGTTTTGTTATAACTTTCAATAAATAAATTAAATATTCTTTTTTAAAAAGCCTGGAGTCTACATAGACTTTAGGCTTTTATCTTAGATGGTCATATATTCATATAAGTTAAATTTAGTTTATTTCAGATAAATTATTAAACACTAAAGCTTTATTTAAACAATTCTTAAACTTTCAACCCAAGTGATATTATGTTTGATCATTTGATAAATAAGATATTATACTCAGTTAAATAAGAGTACTCTTCTATATCTTAAAACACTTGGCGACCCACTATATTAAAGAAAAGTAATAGTAAGCCAGTTAATCTTTAAAACAAGGCTCATGTAATTATTATTAACCAGATTTCCAAGCACTTTGTAGCTTTCACCTCTAAATTTTTATAAATCTAATCAAAGGTGAAGCACGTTAGCAGAAATTAACTTATATCAAAAGTTATCCAGAAGTAGGGTTCCCACCTTAAACTGTAAAGCTAGGTTGACACTGCTAATATTTGATAAACAATTTAGAGAAGTTTATTTTAAATAGAGGAATCAAAACAAACATGAAAAATATTTTACAGAACCCAGTTAAGACTTTAGCAACTAGTGCTATGTTGGGTACCACGTTAACAGCAGCAGCTCCTAATATAGATATAGCGCAAGCTGCAACATTAAAAAATAACATTACAGAAAGTAGCTTAACAGGTGAAAAGTTACCTAAACCAGCTTCAAGAGAGAATTTAGAAAAGTTAGCGTTTAAAGTTAATTGCAGAAATCAACATAGTGTACCAGATGTCTTTAAAAATATCTTATGCATGGTTAGAGAAAGAGCTAACTATGGTAAGGGAAGAGAGCTACAAACGAAAGTTGTACTAGATAAAGGCGGTCCACAGTGGTTTTCAACAACTCACACTAAAGGTCAAGGAAGCATCCCAGTAAAACAAGCAGGTAAACTTATAAATATTCCTTTTGGTATAGATCATTACAAAGGTCATAATTTCGATAAATACGTGATCACTCCAAAACATATCAGCTCTGGTAATCCAGTATTAGATGGACTAATTAACCTTTCTACCAAAAAACCAGCTGTTGCTAGTGGCTGTAAAATGAATAGTGCAGAGCTATTTATTTTGTATAATCCAGAAGAAACTATAAAATCAGATGCTATTGCTTTTTTAGGTGAGCATGTCGATTACCATTCTATCAAAGACACATTAAATACTATGAGTGATGCAGAGAAAAGAAATATTCCAAGCCTGTTTAATATTCCTGGTGCTACAAAGTTTAATCCAAAAAATTATAAGGGACGAGATATTTTACTTTTAAGAGATTGTAATGGTAAAAAAATGGGTACGGACTTGACTCAGTTTATAGTTAATAGTCCTAATACCCCTTCAAAAACTATTGCAAACTCATTAGATCCTAAAAACTTAGGTTTTAATAAAAACTATCAATCAATCCTATCAGATAAGAAGTCGACCGAGCAAAAAGCTATCACCAAGGCTCCAGAAGCAGATAAGCCAAACTTTATCAAAGACTTAAAAACCCAAAATCAACTAAATAATAGAACTAAAGCTCAAAGTTTATTTTAAGGAAATATTTCAGGCAGAGTTTATCTTTTGATCGACTCTGCTTGGAAAAACTCCCAGATTAAATCATTGGCTGAAATATCATAGTTAGTGTTACCTAAAAACCAAGAACTATAAAAATAAAGTGGCTTTTTACCTGGCCAGGTGTGACCACCATTAAACACTTTGATTAGCTGAGTAGCTGGAGCTTTAGTATAAGTAATAAGCTCTGCTGTACTTTGATCCTGATGATTTTTATTAGGAAAACGATAAGTACTTTTCCTTGGGTTATTTTTTAAAGTGTCTAAATTAGTTTTATTAACCTTATGGTTTTGATCTGACCAAAACTCAAGAGTCTTATCCATACTTAAATGTTCTGCGACTGGCTTTTGAAATTTAAAGTAACTGTCTTCAGTACCTAAGAAAAACAAAATAGGGTTACTAACATCACCGCAATTAGCTATATAATCTCTATTAATAGTAGAGCCCATAATAGCTAAAGCTTTAAAAGTATCTGGGTACCGACAATTAAGCGCCTGAGCTATTAAGCCGCCAGCAGAGTAGCCTACTAAATAGATTTCATCCAAGTTTAATTTCTTAGTTGAAATTTCCTGTTTTTTAACTCTATTTAATAGTTCGGATAAATACTTTAAATCTCTATTTTCTGAATTTAATTCTTTATTCCAGTTAAACAAGCTACTTTTTTCGGGATATAGAATTACAAACTGCTGTTTATCTGCTAGTTTACTCATTTGAGTATATCTTTCAATGAAGTCAGCATCAGATAAAGCACCATGAATCAATATCATTAATGGATAGCTTTTATCAGCAGATAAGCTTTTAGGTTCGTAAGTATAATAATCGTAACCTTCACCATCTACTTTAATTTTATGTTTTACAAAATTATCCAGTTTAGCTATAACTGGATTAGGCAAAATACACGATGCGATTAATATTTTAAATAAGTATAAATACTTTAGTTTTCTAAAATTCATATTTTATATCTTTAATTATATAGCTTACAGTAAATTTCTTTTATTTTAAAAATAGAAAGTGAATTAGAGAAAAGAGATTATCTATTAAACAGACACTCTAAACTTCTAACCCACTTAACTATTTATAAACTATGGTTGAGGCTTCACAAAGTGTTTATTTAGAAAACTTAAACTGAACTTCAGCATCTTTTTTTGCTAAGTGTGAAGTTGTTGACTCCCAAGTATCTACAACGTTTTGATACACTTTAATTTTTTCTTTAAAAGATTCTATAGCATCTTTCCCCATCGGAATATGAGTATAATTTTCATCAGTCTTAATAGCTTCAATTAATACTTTAGCTAATTTTTGTGCGTCACCAGTTTCATCAGATTTAGGCATATCCTCAAAAGCTTTTTTGATATTTTTAGCAGTTTCACTATAAGCTGCCGGCGCGCTTTCCATCATTTCATTAATAGTTGCATTATCCATAAAGCTAGTATCAAAAGCACCAGGTTCAATCAAAGTAACTTTAATATTAAAATCTTTCACTTCTTCTCTAAGACATAAACTTAAACCTTCAACAGCAAATTTAGATGAAGAGTATGCTGCGATCGATGGCATACCAGTAATACCCACTACCGAACTGATATTATAAATATGACCACTTTGATGCTTACGCATGCTAGGTAAAATCTCTTTAGTTAAGTTTAAAATCCCAAATACGTTAACTTGATACTGCTTATTAAGATCTTCAGTGCTTAAACTTTCAAACAGTTTCATCACCCCCATACCAGCATTGTTAATCAGCACGTCGATTTGCTTAAATTTATCTAAAGCCTGATTTACCCCTTGCTTGACTTGCTCTGCATTAGTAATATCCATTAATACTGCAAGTGCTTGCTCATTATCATGATTTTGGTTAAATTCATCAACTTGATCTTGCTTGCGAAAAGTAGTTATGATTTTGTGTCCGGCTTTTAACGCTTCAGTATAAATAGCTTTACCTAAGCCACTTGAGCCACCTGTTACGAAAATTGTTTTTGATTGTTTCATTATGTTGTTCTCCTTTTAATGAATTCAATAAAGAGAGGTTTAAGTATAGTTCAAAGTTAGTTCAATCAACTCTTAACTCTACTGATAAAATACTAAATAAAAGCTTTTAAATCTAAAAATGCAGTAAGTGATTTTAGAGCTGCTTGCTGAAAAACTAAGCATTTACTCTCGGGCTAATTAGAAATATAAATCTAACTTTATAGATTATTAGCCATTAAGTTAATATGTACTTTCTCTCCCCAAGTAAAATCATAACAACTAACACCATTTGAATGCAAACTATAATGCAAAAATATTAACTTATAATGAATAAAGATTTTTGCTCTTGTGTTGATGGCACATGTTAAGATATAATTTTCTAGTCTATTTTATAGGCTGAGTCGAGGTGTCGACTGCGTAAAATACACACCTATGGTCCTGCAAGCTCTAGTTGGATCGGAAGCGCTTAGCTTCTCGTAATATGAGTCAGTCGAGGTGTCGACTGCGTAAAATACACACCTATGGTCCTGCAAGCTCTAGTTGGATCGGAAGCGCTTAGCTTCTCGTAATATGAGTCAGTCGAGGTGTCGACT
>CAYTKM010000001.1:13259-540702 GCA_964438425.1 uncultured Gammaproteobacteria bacterium | reverse complement strand
CGTAATATGAGTCAGTCGAGGTGTCGACTGCGTAAAATACACACCTATGGTCCTGTAGCTCAGTTGGTTAGAGCAGTCGACTCATAATCGATTGGTCGCTGGTTCGAGTCCAGCCGGGACCACCATTTTTAAAAAATGAGAATTTTGAGTTTAACTCCAATTATTTATCAAGCTGATCACCGAATATTCTAACTTTCTACACCTAAAATTCTTATTTATCTTTCATATAGTTATCACACTAGGTGGTATCATAACCATATAGCACACTCACCAGTGTGATAAATATATGAAAAGTAAAATAGTTATACTACTTATCCTAGCTGCCATAGCATTATTAGTGATCTTCAACCTCACTTTCAGGCACAGCCAGCAGCCAGATCCGAACCGAAACCTCGAATATGTAAACGCTTTTAAAATCAAGTCTAGGTCAAGTTTTAACACTGAAAGTAAATATACTGGCCGTATTTATACCAAACAAAAAACTACTTTGAGCTTTGAGGTACCTGGCACTGTTTCTAAAATTTATAAAGATGATGGCAGCAAAGTCAACAAAGGCGACCTTATAGCTCGCATAAATACAGATAGAGTCTCAGCTTTGAAAAATTCGACTGAATCTTCAAAAAACCAGATCAATGCTGAACTCAAACTGATAAAAGCCAACTTAAAAAGAGCTACCCAACTTTTTCAAATGGGCGGAATTTCACGTCAAGCATTTGACGAAGTTAATTTTAAATATCAGGCTAAATTAGCTCAGCTTGATAGCCTAAACTCTAAAGTAAAAGTTGTTCAAAGTGACTTGAATAAAACTAGTATCTACGCACCTTTTGCAGGTACTATTTCTGAAAGGCAAGTTGATGTCGGCTCAATAGTTAATCCAGGTGAGCCTGTAGTATCTATTTTTAAAACTGATCAACCTGAAATTAGGGTAGGCATACCACCAGATAAAAAATCTCAGTTTAGAAAAGGTATGTCATTTGACTTTGAATATAATGAGCAACTATTTAAAGCTACTTTTGATTCATTTTTACCTAATTTAACTAACGACAATCGTACTTTAACAGGCATATTTAAAGCTCGCACACTAAAAGACTTCTCTGAAGGAGATTTAGTGTATTTAAAATACGAAAAAGCAAATAATTTAGCTGTATTTGTTGTACCAGAAGAATGTCTAACTCAAGGTGTTAGAGGTTTATGGAGTATTTTAAGATTAAGAGCAACGAACCCTGATAAAAATAATAAAACCACTATTAAACAAAAAAAATTAGCAACTCGATTGCTAAAAGCTGACTCTTCAAATGCGATTCACACCATCGAATCAGTGCCAGTAGAATTAATACATTTAAAACAGAACCTAGCTTTTATAAAAGGAGGGCTAAAAGAAAATGATCTAATCGTTCGTCACGGCGTGCATAAACTAGTACCACAACAGAAAGTGAATATAGCCAAAATTTCAGAAGGTGTATTTGGGAATTTATAATGGAAAAATTTATTATAAAAAATAGATACTTAATGTATCTGGCTATCATTTTAATTATAGTTTCAGGCTTAAGCTCTATATTTAGTTTACCGATCCTTGAAGACCCTATTTTAACTAATAGAACAGCTTTAATCATCACTCAATATCCAGGTATTAATGCAACTAAAGTCGAAGCTTTAGTAACTGAACCTATCGAAAAAGAAATTGTCTCTGTTGCGGAAGTTAAAAGTATAGATTCTAAGTCTAGAACCGGAGTTTCGATTATCTCAATCGAACTTCAAGATACTGTAAGTAAGCCAGATATAGTATTTTCTAAACTAAGAGACAAATTAAGTAATGCTCGCTCAAAATTACCCAAAGGGGTTTTAGAGCCTATTTTTGATGATGAGCGTGGGCGCGCTGATACCATAATTGCGGCTCTAAAATGGACAGATGATAGTAATACTAACGAAATAATATTGAATCGACTTATTAAAGAACTAGCTAATTCAATTCGAAAAATTCCTGGTACAGATATTGTAAAGATCTATGGCGCTTCTCAAGAAGAAGTTTTAGTAGAACTTTCACAGAGTAAATTAGATACCTACAATACTAATATCATTGAAATAGCAAATAATCTAGCAAGCTCAGACACTAAAGAGAGCGCTGGTGAAATTTACAGTTACCAGAATAAAGTATTAGATATAGATGGTGAATTCAATAGTATAGATCGTATAGCACAAGTACCTGTATTAGATAGCAGTGCAAGCAAACAAATAAAAATTGCTGACCTAACTAGCAAAATATCTAAGGCTATCACTCAACCCAGAACTGAAATAGCCTCAAGTGATAGTCAGCGTGCCGTTTTTATCGCAATACGAGCCCAGGAAAAACAAAGAGTGAGTCAGTGGTCTAAGCAGATCTTTAATGAATTTGATAAGTTTAAAACTAACTTTTCTAGTCCTATCCAGCTCGAAGTAATTTTTGATCAAAACATATATATTAAGGAGCGCATTGCTGGTTTAGTAATCAACCTATTAATTGGAGCAGCAGCAGTAGTAGCGATACTATATCTAACCTTAGGTTTATTGCCAGCTTTAATTGTCTCACTAACAATTCCATTAACAGCTCTGATGACCATGTATATGTTAAATATTCTCGGAATCCCTATTCATCAGATGTCTGTCACTGGTCTAATCGTAGCCTTGGGTTTACTAGTAGATAACGCTATCGTCATAGTTGATGCTGTTAATCATGCTCATGCTAAATCCGACGACGAGACAGAGTATATTGAAAAACCTGTACAAACCCTCTGGCTACCATTACTTAGCTCGACCTTAACGACCATCATAGCCTTCTCTCCGATAGCACTATTACCTGGTGGTGCTGGTGAGTTTGTTAGTTCAATCTCGATTAGTGTTATATGCTCTTTAGTTAGCTCTTATCTAATCTCCATCATCCTGATACCCTCAGTTTATTTAGAAATTAAAAGATGGAATCTTAAATTAGACAGCTTCAATTTAAACTTAAGTCAAACTATTAAACCACTTAAAAAAATTTTCAGCAAATCTCTAGATCTAAGTCTAAAGCACCCTATAAAATCAGTGATATTTTCCACCTTTATCTGTATATTTGGTATGATTAGCTCCCAAACACTAGAAACACAATTCTTCCCACCAGCAGATAGAAATCAGTTTCATATTGAAGTTAGATTGCTAAGTCAGACTTCAATAGACAGAACTCAGGAGTATACTTTAAAAATTAATGAGTATTTAAAAAAGTGGGAAAATATTGAAAGCATTAACTGGTTAGTTGGTAAAAGTATCCCTCCTTTTTACTACAACTTGATTGCTAATAAAGATTTTTCACCTCACTACGCTCAAGCTATGGTAACTGTTAAAGATATTAAAACTGTTAAAAGGTTGATTCCTATAATCCAGCATGAACTAGATAGAGAATTCCCAGAAATTAAATGCTTAGTACGCAACCTAGAGCAAGGTCCACCTTTTGAAGCACCCATAGAGCTAAGAATCTATGGAAATAATATTGAAACCCTGAGGCAAGTAGGTGAAAAAGTCAGATTAGTTTTAAGTCAGATTCCAGAAGTAATTTTCTCGGAAGCTAGCATTCAAAGCGGGGATAAAAAACTAGTCTATAAACCTCAAGAAGAAAAAGTAAAAGCTTTAGGCTTTAATTTAAACACTATCTCGAGAAGTATTAGAAGTAGATTTTTAGGACTAAGAGCTGGTTCCATTATCGAAGAAAATGAAGAAATTCCAGTCAAAGTTAAAATCGCAGATAACGAAAGAAGAAGCTTAGCTAGCTTGAAAGAAACAAATTTATCTTTGAATGCTACTGTAAATAATGTACCACTTGAATCAATAGGCAGCTTTCGACTTGAGCCTAGCATAGGCAATATATCTAGAAGAAACTTAAAAAGATATAATCTGGTGCAGGCATATTTAGAGTATGGTGTATTACCAGCCACTATAATTGAAAATGTCAAAAAAGCTTTAAATGAGCAGCAAAATCTCATACCATATGGCTATGAAATAAGCTTTGGTGGCGAAGAAGAAGAAAGAAATGAAGCCACAGGCAACTTACTTTCAAAAGTTAATATCCTAATGACTTTAATGGTAGCTATTATAATCGGTACTTTTAGTTCAGTGCGCTTAGCTAGTATTATTTTTGCTGTAGCTGGACTTTCTTTCGGGCTGGCGTTTTTAAGCTTATTTATATTTAGTCAAAAACTAGGTTTCGTAGCGATTATAGCAAGTATGGGTTTATTAGGAATCGCAATTAATGCAAGTATAATTATTCTCAGCCTGATTAAAGAGTCTACTAAAGCTTTGGCTGGTGATGTTGAAGCGATTAAAGAAGTGGTTATGGAATCTAGTACTCATATTATTTCAACTACTTTGACTACCTTTGTGGGGTTCATTCCATTACTACTTTCTGAAGGTGACTTCTGGGATTCGTTTGCAATTGCGATTGCTGGTGGCATTTTGCTGTCAACCTTGATATCATTTTTCTTTACACCGCAATTATTTTTAATTTATGCTAAACATAAAAGGTTTTAAGTGACAGCTAAAGTAAAGCAAGGCAGACCAGTCGATCCCACTAAACGCAAAGCAATCATAAAAAGTGCAGCCAAACTGTTTATGAAATATGGCTATGGTAAAGTTAGCTTAGATAAAATCGCCACTAGTGCGAAAGTAACCAAGCAAACTATCTACCGCTATTTTAAAAACAAAGATGATTTATTTATTAAAATTATTGAAGATAAGTGTATAGAACATAGTCCATCGACTGAAATTTTAGAAGATGTTTCACTTCATCCTAAAGAGCTTTTAGAAATTTTAGGTATTAAATTTCTTGATCTACTTTTCAGTAAAGAGTGCTTGGATATGTATCGCTTAGTAATGTGTGAAAGTATTAATCCTAAAAGCAAGGTGCCAGCGATGTTCTATAAATATGGACCTCAAGCCATGACTGACATGCTGGTTAAATATTTATCCTTAAAACGTGTCAATAAGTTTATTAAAGTTGACAACCCAGTTAAAGCAGCTAAACTATACTTTAGCCTTTTACAAGATTTAGATTACATGGAAGCTAAGCTAAGTACAAGCTATAAATATACTTTAGACCAAAAAAAAGCTAAGGTAAACGAAGCCCTAGCTGTATTTCTGGCTTATTATCCTTTAACTGAAGACTGATACATCATATATTTCACCTTTTTTATAAATTAAAAAAATATTCTTAAGCTTAAATCAATAGAAATATCGCTCATATAAAAATAAAACACCGCTAGTCAAATAACCAGCGGTGCTTTTCAGGACAGGAATACTTAACAATTAAGCTAAGTGTTCAGGATCAATTTAGAGACTAGATCTCTTCTTCAAGATTAGCAACAGATGATTGAACTAAGTCTAATGGTAATTTACCATTATTATTATCTAATGCTTGCATTTGTGGAGCTGAGTTAGCAGTTTCGATAGCTTTTCTTACATCTCTAAGTAATCTTCTAGCGATTTTCTTATCTGCTTTATTCAACTTACCATCATTATTTAAGTCAAATACAACTTCATCAGTCATGTCACCACTAGCTGCTTTCAATTGCTGCTTAGCTGCTCTAAATGCTTTTTTGTATTTTTTGTTGAATTTCTTAGGTAGTTTACCATCAAGGTTTCTATCTAAAAGTTCAGCAGCATTCAGTGATTGTTTGTATTCAACATTACAATCAGCGTATGAGTAGATTCTATCTAAATTATCGATGTTACCATCTTTATTCAGATCAAATTCAGGGTAGTTAGAAGCTAATACTGATGGGTTGTCGTTTTCAGCGTTGTTTAGTTGATTAGCCTTAATAGCCATTCTTAAAGTTTCCACTGGACTTAAAGTACCATCGTTATTAGAATCAAAACCAGTAATTAAAGCTTGACCTGCAGCTTCACAAGTTAATGGTGTTGCTTGAGTAGTTACTTCTTCAGAATTTTCAGCACCAACATTTGAAGCTGTTACGTTTTGTGTTTTAGTATCAGTCAATGTAAAAACAGTTTCACGAGATCTTGATGCTGCATTTGAATCATTACATGAAATTTCTACATCATACTCAAGTAAACCACTATTAGTACTTGAACCTAATTGAACTTTATTTTTTAATTCAAGTTCGTTCGTAGTAGTATTTTCAACTAATTCAAAGATAGCCGCATCAGTTAAAACTTCACAAGTAGTAGGATCATTTTCTAAGTCAACAGCACTTACAGTACCTATTACACTACCAGCTGCTAAGTTATCAAGAGCAGAATTTGGTTGGTCTAAATTAATAGCTGTTACAGGCAAGTTTTTACCTTTCGTACGTAACTCTGGAGTACCATGACCAGTAAATAAATACCAAACATTGTTAAAGTCAAAACCTTGATAGCTAGATCTTAGACTTCTTTTGTTACCAGGAATCTCAATCGCTACATTAGCAGGTGTAGAACTATTTACTAGGTTAAAGTTAGGATCTACTGAATTTTCATCTGGAGTAACTGGAGTCCAAGTTGAGAAATATGCATTAGTGAAATTAACGTCAAAACCTTCACTGTTATTACCAATTTCACCTACAAGAGGATATTCTTCGTTATTTTCAACTGAAGTGATAGGACCTACGAAGTACACATTATTTAAGTTTACAACTGCATTTTGATCAGGAACATTGCTAGAACCAGCATCTAAATCACCAATTAGACCACCAACGTTTTTAGTAATATTTTTAAGAGCCACTCTAGAATAAGAATCAGTAATATTAATTGTTCTTAAGTCATTTACATAACCAATTAAACCACCAACATCACTATCTGCATTTTCAATTTTACCCATTGCAGCAGATCTAGTGATTTCAGCACTATTTTCTAGACGACCGATTAAACCACCAATTTCATCATCATCAACTTCAAACTTATTAGTTCTGGCACAAGAGTCAGTAATTGTAACAGTACCGCCGTAGTTAGCACCAATTAAACCACCATTTAAACTATTATTTGATCCAGTGTTACCAATAATTTGAGTATTGTTAGAATCTGAGTTAGTTATAGTTACGCTACCTTCAGCTGCACCAATAAAACCACCAACTTCATCATCAAAACCAGTAATTACGGTTTTGTTTGTTTTTACGTTATTGATGTTGATATTACTACCATTAACATAACCGATTAAACCACCAACTTTATCTAAATTAGCAGAACCTTCTTGATCAAATACACCAGGGGTATTACCTTCTTTCATATGTTCAACAGTTACTCTGTTAAATTTAACACCATCAATTACACCGTTATCACCGTATTCACCGATTAAACCACCAATACTACTTTCTTGGTCATTTTTATTAGATACATAAGTTAATTTTGAATCAGATAATTCTACATTAATGATTTCTGTACCTTTCTTAGCTAAACCAGCAAGTAAACCTGAACTAGTTTTTCTAGCGATTAAAGTTAACTGTCTACCAGTGATATTTTCCCATTTGTTAGCTTTTTGTGAAGCCAAACCGAAGATAGCGCCAGCAAATAAATTACTGTTATCTCTTTGTTCTACTGAAGTTTTAGCTACTAAAATATCTTTAATATAAGCATTTTCAGAATTACCGATAACACTACCCATTCTGTTTTTAGCGATTAAGTTAGAGTTTCTTATATTTACATCTTCAACATCAACTACAGTCGGTTGACTACTATAGTTAGCTTTAAGATCACCAATTAAAGCACCAACTCTTGAGCTTCCATCGATATCTACACGATTTAAGTCAATATTTTTAAAAGTTGAATTATCAGCAAGACCAAAAATACCTACAGTATTACGGCCTTTAATACTAACATCCTCAAAAGAAAGATTAACAGCTACAGAATCGATAAACTCTTCTAAGATACCCATAGTGTCTTCAGTTGTATTGTCAATAGTAAGATTTCTAATAAAAGTTGAAGGATTACCATTATTCTGGTTTACACTACCTTCGATAATAGTACAAACTGTATCGTTGTTTGAAAGTGAAGCTGATGTATTGTTAGGATCAACAGTATTTTCATCAACAGTACCTAAGCTTGAACAATCTATATTATTTTTGCCAAAAGTATAGTGAGTATAACTATCAATAGATAGTAAATCTTCGCAGGTGTTAATTACACCCTGTTTAATTTGGTTATTTAAAGTACACGACGCTGGTAACTGAGGAATACCACTACTATTTTGAATAGAAGTATTATTATTAGTTGATTGCAATGCAAAAGCAGGTGCAACCGAACTTAAACCGATCGACGAGACTACAAATAACCCTAATAATTTTTTAAGTTTATTTTTCATAGTAGTACCGATACTAACAAAGTTTGATTCTAATAATCAACTCTGAACTACGAAGTTACTTTAATGTTTAATCTTTCAATTACGTTCTTATTTATTCAACTTAAAGATTAGTTGAAACTACTTCCAACAAACGCTTAGTACACAAGCCTTTTTAGTTAACACCCACTTTACATTAAAGTTTATTAATTTTAAAAAAAATTTATTTAAATATTATTTGTATATATACTTACATAGAAAAACATATTATTTGCATTTACATAATATTAATCATTTGCATCTGAATATAAATAATAAGATTAACGCTTAAGCATACAAAACTGTTCACATTTATAAAGAAAACATAAAGAAGCTACTCGCATTATCTTAACCACATCCAAACATATAAGCTCTATCTATAAACTAAGCTTCAGCTTTTCAAATCTACGCCAAATATTTCAAAAAGCACTTGATTGCATGAGTGCTCATAGTTACATTTTTCTTTTATTTTTAATCTTTCTATCTCAAAACGATTTTTACGTTTTTTTAACCATTTTTCATAGTCTAAGTGCTTAGTTGCAGCCTTCATCAATTTAAAAGTTTGATTTTCAAGATTAAAGTTATACTCAGCGCACAGCCTCAAAGCACGAAAAATTCTAGTCGGATCATCTATAAAGCTTTGTTCGTGAAAAACTTTAACTAATTTTCTCTCCAAATCTTGCAAGCCTGCTACTTTGTCTATTAAGCAGCCAAAATTATCAGGCAGCAGGCTAATAAGTAAAGAGTTAACAGTGAAATCTCTACGCTTAAGATCCATAGTAATCGAATCAATTAGAGTCACTTTAGGAAAAGCTGCTGGCTTGGGATAAACCTCAGTGCGTGCGCTAGCAATCTCAAATTTTTGTTGAGGTGAATCTTTAAAGAAAAATTTAGCGGTATAAAACTGCTCAAAGCTACTTTCTATATCAATTAAGTCAGTTTCACTTTTAAAACCTTCTAAAAACTTAAGTGCATTACAATTAACAACCAAGTCTATATCTAGTTTAGCTAAGCTACTAAAATTTTCATCTTTAAATAAAGGGTTAACTTGTAAATCTTCGTTGAAACAAGTATTTAAACTTGGACTTTGTAAAATTAAATCTCTAACAAAACCACCTACTATGTAGATTTCTAAATTGCACGCGGCTGCGTAAGAACCTAATTTTGATAAATTTGAAATCACTATTGCTTACATTTTAACAAACAGCAATAGCTAAAAAGCTTAAAGGCTGATTTGTTCTTGGCTAGTTTGAATTTTGATAGCTTCTATTAAGTCGTTAGGCTCGATAAAACCTTCTTCAAGTAGAATTCTACCGATAGGGAATCTTTCACCGACTTCCTGTTGATTTTGAATTTCGAGTGCACGTTTTAAATTATCATCACTCAGAACACCCAAATCAATTAAGATTTCGCCTAGTCTGTGTCTTGAACTCATATACTAATTTTACCCCGATTTAAAGTGTTTTATGCCTGTTAAAGACTAGAAAAGTGTTAAACAGTCTTAAAAAAACATTTTAAAGGCTGAAGGACACCTGAAAGTGAAAACTTATGGCTGCTTGATTTCTCACCTGACCAGGTTCGTTTGCTTTCACCGCCCTTACAGCATTCACTATTATAGCTTATCGATAGGATTTTCTTCTTTCTCTTTTGCAAAACTTGTAATAATTTTCACAAAATCAGGTCCAATTTCAATTACACCAGTCCCAATTCTATATTTCACAAAGGTTTTACCGTCACTTAAAGTGTATTTCAAGGTACCTTCTACTAGATCTGATTTAAGTTCAGTGTGGTTAGGTAAGACGGTAAGACCACCAAGTGAAGTAAAAGCTTTAACCTTAGTTACTTTATCATCGACTAAGATACCATCTGGAGTAATTAATTTAAAACTTAAATATTTATTGTTGAGCTTGATCACGACGGATAATATTATACCAAATTCACAATTTAAAACTTTTAGTAATATTTATGACTGTCTTAGCTTTTAAGCTTAATTTTAATAATTATCTAAGAAGTGGCTTGAATGCATCCGATTCGCGCTTTCTTAATAAATAAGTTTCATGATACTAAGTTTATTGTTTACAATGATAGTTAGAACTATGAAATTTTCAACACGAGCTTTTAAAAATCTGGCAATTTTAGCCTCGCTCCTATCTTATAGTAGTATGATATTTAATAACATGACCGTTCAAGCCCAAACCGCTAGCGAAAGTAATTTAAAAATTAAAACACCTAAAGGTAAAATAGAGTATGTAAGTACTTTAAATGGAATTACCGAATATAAACTAGATAATGGCTTAAAAATTATCTCTATGCCTGATGAAAGCGCACCTTTAGTCTCGGTGCAAGTCTGGTATAAAGTCGGCTCTAAAGAGGAGCATGATAACTACACAGGTATAGCTCACTTCCTGGAGCATATGATGTTTAAAGGTACTGATAACTTTAAGAAAGGTGAAATCGCTCAAGCCATTCAGCTTAAAGGTGGTGTGTTCAACGCTTTTACTAGCTATGACTATACTGGTTACTATGAAAACTTTGCGCCAGAGAATTTGGAGCTAGCTATTAAAATTGAGTCGGATAGAATGCGCAACTCTAATCTTTCTCAAAAAGAAATCGACCTTGAACGTTCGGTTATTATTTCTGAGCTCGAAGGTGGTGAAAACTACCCTAGCCAAATGGCAAATAAACAGCTAAGAGCCGCAGCGTTTTTAAAGCACAGTTATCATAATCCGATTATCGGCTGGAGGCAAGATTTAGACAATATAGACGAAAAGCATATGCGCGAATTCTATAATAAGTACTACTATCCAGATAACGCTTTTGTCGTGGTAGCGGGTAACTTCAAACCTGAAGTTGCTTTAGACTTAATCGAATATTATTTCGGAGCTTATCCTAAACGCAAGGCAGCAGAGCTAGCAGTAGAAACTAAAGCTGTTGAGCCTGAACAAAAAGAACTGCGCCAAGTAACTATGTTTAACGAAGGTCATACTAAGCTATTATCAATGGCATTTCATATCCCGGCTTTCGGTCATGAAGATTCTGCAGCACTTAATTTAATCGATGAAGTGGTCTTTAGTGGCACTAATAGTCGCCTGCACCGTAAATTGATCGATACTGGGCTAGCTTTAAGAGTTAGTGGTTATGCTGAGTCTAGTAAAGACCCTGGATTATATCGCATACGCGTAAATATAAACGAAGATGCTGATATTAAAGAAGTTGAAGCGATTGTCGATGCTGAGTTAGAAGCCATTAAAAAAGAAATTACTGATGAAGAGTATGAAATTGCTCAGTCTAGAGTTGAATCTTCGGTTATCTACCAAAGAGATGGTGTGTACGAAGAAGCTATGCAAGTAGCTTACTTTGAAGTGATCACAGGTAAGTGGCAAGATTACTTTACCTGGATAGAGAAATTAAAAAACACTACCAAGGATGATATCAAAGAAGTAGCTAAAAAATATTTTATACCTAGCAATAAAACTGTTGTGTACTTGCTACCGCAAGCTGAGCCTAGCAGCCTGACTTTTAATGATAAGTCTAAAGATACGACTAAACCTGCAACTAAGAATAAAGATGCGACTACAGAAACTAGTAAATCAAGTGGTGGTAGTAGTGGCGCTGCGTCTAACAAAAAAAGTCAAGTTAAAGAAGAGCAGTCTTATAAACTAGATGTACTATCTGAAACAGATTTAAATCACGCGTATTTTAATGCTGCTAAAGTAGAACCCTTAAGCCCAGATAAATTACAACATCTATTAAAAGTTACAGCACCAAGTCATAGAAAAGATATCAAAAGTGCTAGCCTAGACCTAAATTTAGAGAAGTTTAAAGTAGAAAACTTACCAGGAGCTGAGTTTGTACTGAAAGAAGATCATAGCTTACCTTTAATTTATTTGCAAGGTAGTTTCTACGCTGGTAGCGCCCTTGAAGAAGAAGACCAATATGGCATCGCTTATATGACATCAGCGATGCTTGATCGTGGGACTTTAAAACGCGACAAGTATGAGCTTACAGCTGATCTAGATCGTATCGGCGCTGAAGTTGACTTCAGTTCTGGTAAAGAATACACTGAACTACAGATTTCAACTCTAAGTAAAAACTTAGACAAAGCTTTAGAGATCTTCGAAGAGATTATTACTGAGCCTGCTTTTGATGTAAAAGAGTTTGAGCGCCTAAAGTCTGAAACAATCGCTGCCATTAAACAACAGCAAGAATACCCAAGTAGCATCGCTCGCCGTCAGTTATACCAAATGATCTATCCTAAAGGTCACTTAAATTATTCTCTAAGCATTGAAGAGAGAATCGCTGCTGTAGAAAAAATTAAACTGGAAGATATTAAGTCTTTTTATAAAAAATACTATAATGCAAATAACATGCAAGTAGCTATAGTAGGAGATATCACTAAAGCCGCTATTAAAAATACATTTGCAAAGTCTTTAGCTAAGTTGAATCCTGATAGTAAATATATCGGTAAAAAACCAGCTGACGAGTTAGTAGAACCTAAAGCTGCCCAAGAAAAGTTCATCGACAAACCAGGTAAAAAACAAACTGAAATTTACTTAGGTCATAGCACTGAGCTAACACGCAACCACCCAGACTTTTACCCATTATTACTTGCAAACTTCGCTTTAGGAGGTAGCCCGCTGTCATCGAGATTGGGTACGGTAGTTAGAGATGAGCACGGTTTAGTTTATAACATTCGCTCAGGGTTTTATAGCACTTTAACTTCTGGTCCATTTTTAGTTACCTTAGGCGCCAACCCTAGTAATGTCAAAAAAGCCATTGCGCTTACTAAAGAAGAGATTAGTAAATACCTTAAAGAAGGCATTTCAGCAACTGAACTTGAAGCAACTAAATCATATTTAAAGGGTTCATTTGCAGTACGCAACCTATCTTCTAACTCTGAAATGGTTGATACCTTCGCTCAGATGCTAACTTTTGATTTACCTTTAAATTATCCAGAAAACTATGATGAGATTATAGATAAAGTAACTATTGAACAAGTAAATGCTGCCGCGCGCAAGCATATTCACCCAGATAAACTTCAAGTAGTGGCTGTAGGTCCTGTGATTACAGGATCGAAGTCCACTAATGATACTAATAAAAAAGATGATAAGTCTGCTACGAAGTAAAGTAAGTTTTAGTTAAAATTAGAATTTATTTATAAAAATTCACTTTTTCTAGAAAGTAATTCTAAAAAACAAACCAATTTATAATTTTTTTCTAAATTTCTCAAGTAGCTAAAACTAATTTAAAAACTGAAATGCTAAAAGTTTTAATGCTTTAGAACGTATTTCTAATCTCAAACATTAAAGTCTCAAGATCATAAGGCTTAGGAATATAAACGTCTGCACCCGCCTTAAGAAAGTTAACATAACCCGGTATATTACTTGCAACAGCCACTTGAAAACGTTTTAAAAAAGGTTCTTCTTTTTTAAGCTCGATTAATTTAGTACATAGCTCTTTAAAGCTAGAGATACCTATTTTAGCTGGCTCTATAATAAGTATATGAGGTTTAGAGTCTAATATCAGCTGTAAAAGATCTTCATCTTGATGAATTAAAGGCTCGTAAGATTCAAAATTTAATTTATCAACCAGTAGTTCAGCAAAATCAGCATCTTCTTCCACGATGAGAATCCTTTTATTCGGAGCTTTTTTCTTTTGTTTGATGTTTAAATTTTTAACAGCCTGCTCGATAATATCTGATGAGGAACTAAAGGTACGATCGCTGGCACTGGCGCTGGTGATTTGAAGCTCAATAAGACTAACCTTACGCTTAACTTTATATGGAGCTGAAAAAATTATATACTTATTTTCATAATCTGTTTTATTATAAATATCTACCAGTAAATTTTCAAACTCCACCGCGAAGCGAGCTTTAATAGATTTAATATCTGTTTTTTTACCGATGATAATAAATTTATCTTCGCCTAAATGCCCAAGATATAAATCAAAGCCAGCAATGACCTTTTGGAGAATCAAAGCCAAATGGCTAATCACCTTATCTGTATTTTCAGTACCGTACATGAATTTATACTGATCAATATGCTTAATGCAGATATGTAAAAGCTGCCAGCTGGAAAGATTTTGGCGGCAGTATTCTATCGTCTCATGTGTACGGTTAATACTAGGTAGATTAGTCAGCTTATTTTTTTCAAGTATGCTTTTACGTCTTAAATAACTAAAAAACTTTAAAAAGATCTGCTCAGCATCATAAGCAACTTCAATATAATCATCAGCACCACTTTTTAGATAGCTTAAGTGATTTTGGAGATTACTTTTAGTTTGATTTACCTGAATAATCTTAAAAAAGTCGAGGTGATTAGTTTTAATCTGCATCAAAGCATCATAATTAAACTTATCTCTAAATAAATCTTCCTCAATGACTACGATTTCAGGCTTAAATTCCTGAACCAAGTACGTAAAATCATCCAAATTGTGACATTCTAGAATAAAAATGTCTTCAGCTTTACATAAGCCTACCAAATCCTGGTTTTTAGCCAGCCTATGCTGACTTTCTTGAGTGCAAATATGTATTAAATAACGCTTGGGTATTAATCCCATGTCTGATCCTCATCATGATTAGTGCTCTTAGCAGGTAAATACAAGGTAAAAGTACTACCCTCATCTTTACTGCTATCAACTTTAAGATCCCCCTGCATTAATTTAGCTAGTGATAGGCTAATAAACAAACCTAAGCCCGTGCCTTCAGTCTGGCGGCTAAGTGGATTATCCAAACGGCTAAATTTATCAAAAATACTATTAGTGTGATCATCACTGATACCTATACCATAATCTTTAATGGCGATCTCCACCATATCACGGTTTTCATAGATTACATTAGCGATTTTAGCTTCAACTTTATCACTTTGGGGTGAATATTTAACCGCGTTATCAAGTAGATTCGTTAAAATCTGTTCTAAACGATCCTGATCAACCCAAACTGGCTTCACGTCAGGTGGATAGCTAAGCTCTATACGGTGCGAGCCTTTATATTTATTCTCGATAACCAGTGAAATAGTCTCAATAATCTCAATCACATCAACTGGTCTAACCGTAAACTGTAATTTTTTACTTTCAAGTCTTGCTACTGCAAGTAAGTCCTCCACTAGACGTGAGAGTCTTTCAGCCTGATTTTTAATAATATTAAGATACTTAGCCTGCTTTTCTTGATCAAACAGAGTCATATGCTGCAAAAGTGTAGAAGCGAAGCCCTTGATACTAGTTATAGGGGTTCTAAGCTCGTGTGAAACAGTGCTGATAAATTCAGATTGAAGACGATCAATGTCCTGATTATAACTTTCAGTAATCACAAACAGTAATGAGCCGATAGATTTATGTTCATCATCATGAATGGCAGTATAACGGCTAGGCATAGTTACAGTTTTATCATCTTTAGTAAATAGGATTACACTCTGTGAGCTTATGCCGGTCTCGATTTGCACTTCAGATTGCTCAGGTATCATATAAAACTCGTCAACATGCTTACCTAAAGCTTCACTTTCAGTCCAACCTGTAATTTCTTCGACTTTTGGACTAAAATAAGTAATATTTCCGCTAGTATTACATGAAATAAAAGCGTTTTGGGTGCATCTGGCGACACTTTCAAGGATTTGAGCTGAATTATGGTATTTATTTAGGTTAGATTTAGTCATTATTTTAGCTTACTGATAGTCTCAGCGATATTTTCACTTTTAAAAATAGCAGTACCAGCCACAAAAACAGTTGCGCCAGCTTCTTTAAGTTTATCAGCTATTTCGCCAGGCGCAACACCGCCATCAACTTCAATAGCAAGCTCATTATTAATAAAGTTATTACCTACTATACGTCCATGCCTAGTAGCCATAGACTTAAGTTTAGAGATTTTATCAAAAACCACTGGATTAAATTTTTGTCCACCAAAACCTGGTTGCACTGACATAAGCAATGCTAGATCAATATCTTTAATAAAGCGCTCAAGTGGTTCAACTGGTGAATCTGGATTAATAGATAAGCCAACTTTAACCTTATAGGATTTAATTAGTTGTATACACTCTTCAATGCGTGCAGGCTCAAAGTTATAAGCTTCTAGGTGAACAGTAATCAAATCACTACCAGCATCTACAAAATCTTTAATATATTTATGTGGTTCAACTATCATTAAGTGACTATCTATAAAAAGTTTAGTCTGTTTTTTGATACATTTTAGGACTGGCGCACCAATAGTGATGTTAGGTACAAAGCGCCCATCCATGACATCAATATGCAACCAATCAGCAGAATCCTCAACTTTAGCTATTTCGTTCTTTAAATCAGCAAAATCTGCGGCTAGTATTGAAGGTGCAACCTTAATCATACAGATAACATTCTAGCATAGCCCATCACTTAGTTAAGCGCTTAAACTAATTATCTATATTAAGCTTAGCTTGGGCAATCAACCTTTTATAAAATCACAATTATATAAAATGATAAATTTTGTGTTTAACTATATCTTAATTGGTCATTGCTAGTTTTAAAGTAGAGGTTTGTTATGAAACAAATAATTAATATTGATCCTGGAAAAATGCAATCTTTACCAGGGGTCAATAAAAAAAGTTCTAAAGACGATAAAAAGAACACTAAATCTACCAGCAAGCGTATAAAAAACGCCAGTTCACTTATCAAAGCTGAAGACATTGATGATATCGATGAGTCTTTTATTGAAGGTAATGAAGATCAGCCTGAACAAGGTACGTTAGGCGAGATGTATGAAGGCACCAACCCGTTTGGTGAAAAGCTCGATGAAGCTATTGAAGAAGCTATGGCAAGAGGTTTAGATTTGACTGAAGTATTACCTGAAGCTCAAGTTGAACAATTAGGTGAAATAGCTAATGGCGAACCTTTAAACGCGCGTGATGACTATCTTAATAGTCTTAATGATGAAGCTTAATTTTAGTTGACTAACTTATTTTAGAATTTTGGTTTGTATTTAACATTAATTTATAGCTATAACTGGTATTCTTGCTGATTTAACAACATATTTTGCTAAATACCTAGTATAAGCTTTTAATTAAAACTTATAATTTTTTTCTAAAAACACCTTAAATTTATAATTCTTTTCTAATTTACACACTTTTTTAGAATTTTTTTCTAACTTCATTAAGTAATTTATAAAAAAATTACAAATTACTTAATTAATAACAATTCTTTTTTTCTAGTAGAAGTTACCAGTAGACGCTATAAAGTTATAATAATAATTCTTTATTAAAAGCATAAAGAGAAACTGCCACTTCAGAAACTCCAAAGTGACAGTTTTTTTAATTTTTATCTATTAACTGAAATAATAATTTAAACGAACTGAAGGAAACTACCTAAGTAAGTAATTACCTGAGACTTGTATGATCTAAGAATTAAGTACGAGCATAGTGAGCGAAAGCCTTGTTAGCTTCAGCCATTCTATGCGTACTTTCTTTAAGGTCGATAGACTTACCCTTCATATCATGAGCATCTAATAGTTCATTAGCAAGCTTCTGCGGGAAAGATTTACCTGAGCGTTTGCGAGCAGACTGAATAATCCATCTGTGCGCTAAAGCCATACCTTTTTCTTTAGTTACAGGTTCTGGAACTTGGTAAGTAGCACCACCGATACGACGAGCTTTTACTTTAACTACAGGAGCTACATTCTCAACAGCAGTAGTAAATACCTCTAAAGGTTTTTTATCTTTGATTTTTCCTGAGATTAAATCAAAAGCTTGATAAATCAACTTTTCAGATAGTGATTTTTTACCATCAAGCATCATACGATTAATGAAGGTACCTACGTTAGTACTTCCAAACTTAGGATCTTTTTGTAATTCTCTTTTTTTAAAATTAGGTTTTCTTGGCATGTTTAGACTCTTTTATTTCTTACTTTTTAGCTTTTTCTCTTTTAGCACCGTACTTAGATCTACTTTGTTTACGATCTTTAACACCCTGAGTGTCTAAAGTACCTCTAATAATGTGGTAACCCACACCAGGTAAATCCTTAACTTTACCACCACGAACTAAAACTACACTGTGCTCCTGAAGGTTGTGACCGATACCAGGAATATAAGCAGTAACTTCAGTACCGTTACTTAATTTAACCCTAGCAATCTTACGCATAGCCGAATTCGGCTTTTTAGGTGTAGCAGTTCTTACGTTAGTACAAACTCCACGTTTAAAAGGATTATCTTTAAGAGCAGGACTTTTACTCTTTTTCTTTTTCATTTTACGTGGTTTTCTAATTAGTTGTTGTAGCGTTGGCATTTGACAAATGAATATTGTAGCACAGCTCAAACGTAAATACTTAGACATCAAAAGCAAGTTCACTATTTCTTAAGATTCCCAACTTTAAAAATAAATTCTCATAGGTATTAGCGCTATAAATGGGTATAATATTAGCGGTTAGTTTAGAGCTGATTTTTAGCTCAGCTAAGAATCTACAGGTTCTTAAGGAATACTTTATATTTATCTACTAAGACCAATATAAATGACCTCTACTTACACTGAATAAATGATAAATTTACGGTCGGTCGCTATAATCAAATTAAGTTTAAATGCTATATTCCAACTATAATGTTAATGAATACGAGAGCTATCTAGAATACCTAGATATGCCTTTTACGAAATCTATCAAAGAAGCTAGCAAGGCTTACATAGATTTGGAGACTTATTTATTTGCGTCTAATCCACGTATGAATTTTGCAAATCATACTTATACCTTGCACGATTTAAATTATCGTTTTAATGAACTAATAAAAGTCTTAAGTGAGATTGACAGGCAGGATCCTGACAACAAACAAACCCGTATTTTAAGAGTAAATTTAGTAGACGTAGCCTCTACTGCTGATAAAAAATTCTATGAGTGGTCTTACTATAACCATAAGTTTGCGACCTCTAAAGGACGCGATCAGGAAGCCATGAATAAGTGGCATCAGCTTGAAGATGAAATTAATGTAAATGATCTAGCTCAATTCAAAGCCAGACGTGAAATTAATCTTTCTTTCTATGTAAATATTGTCAAAAATCATTTATTTTTTAATAGAATAGCTTTTGCTAAATATCGCAAACCAGACCCTGAAAAAGCGGAGTATGGTTTAGATGTAGCTGAAGAAATTTACCTGGAAAAGACTATCGAAGAATACCACGCCCAAAATATCTGTCATGTATCTGAAGCAGTTATCACTTCACCATTAATTTATTTACTAAAAGATGTAATGGAGCAGTATAAACTAGATAAAATACGCGGTCACTATGTTTCTAACTCTAGAAAACTTGATTATCGTACTAAATTAGACTTAAATAAGGTGTTTTCTTACTTAAATGTTCGCGAAGTACCGCTCGAAAGCTCTGATTTTGTACTTCTTATTAACGATTTAGACTTATTGACTTCAATTCCAGCCTTAGATACTAATAAACCTATTTTCGTAGCTGACATCAGTATGGGCGAGTCACCTAATTTCGGTTATATCCTATTAAAGGACCCTGGTTTTAGTCAGGTTTATTCGTTTGCAAAAAGAAGATATCGCGAGGATTTACATGATAATATTCTAAGATGTTTGGTGCCAGGCTTACTATCATTTGTGAGAAGTGATCGTTTTGTGGATCAGATTGCGATAAATTACATGGATGACTACTTTAAACCGTTATCCAAATCATTAAATCAGCCACTTAAAACCTTCGTAAACCCGATTAGTATGCTTGCTCAAAAACTAGAGCAAGAAAATGTATAAACAAAAAATTATAGAAATTTTTAGTACGGCTGTAAATTCAGCTATCACAGAAAAAAGTTTAAGTGAGCTAGCAAGCTTCGATGATAGTTTAATCGAACTGGATAAAACTAAAAACCCTGAGCATGGTGATATAGCACTGAATCTCGCTTTAAAGTTATCTAAACATGCTGGTGGCATGCCACCACGCAAAATCGCTGAGGCTATCGTTAAGCAATTACCTGCAAATCATAGCGATTATTTTACAGTAGAAATAGCCGGCCCTGGTTTTATCAATATCAGCTTAAAGATGCAGGTTTTAGATCAAGCCCTAAGCGAAGTTTTCAAACAAGCTGAAAGTTATGGCACAGGCTCAGCTAAAAATCAGAAGATATTAGTCGAATATGTATCAGCTAACCCAACTGGCAATTTACATATTGGACATGGCAGGCAGGCGATCTTAGGTAGCGCTCTTGTAAGTTTACTTACATACGCTGGCTATGAAGCTGATAGCGAATTTTATATTAATGACGCTGGCGCTCAAATAGCGAAATTAACTGAATCAGCATACGCTGCTTATCAGGTAAAAAATGGTAATTTAAAAGCCAAAAATTATGATGAAGAAAATCTATATCCCTTAGACAGCTTAATGGAAATATTAGCTGAAGCTAACTTTAGCTTAGAGCCAGATAAAGAGACCTTAGGTGATTTTGCAAGGAAAGGGTTTTTAAACATGCAAAAGCGCATTTTGAAAACTGTCAAAGTAGAGTTTGATACCTGGTTTTCTGAAAAAGAAAACTTACATCAAAGTACCAATCACTTAGTCGAGAAGAGTTGCCAGCATTTAACTGAGCAAGGTTATACCTACGAAGATGAAGGCGCGCTCTGGTTTAAAGCTAAAGATTTTAATGACGAGCGTGATCGTGTTTTGCGCAAATCTGAAGGTTACTATACCTATTTAGCGGCAGATATCGCCTATCATAAAAATAAATTTGATCGTGGTTATGATTTGCTAATTAATGTTTGGGGCAGTGATCACCATGGACAGGAGCCAGGTATGCGCGGGGCGATTAAAGCTATCGGCTACCAGCCCGAACAGTTCGAAATCGTCTTTATTCAGTTAGTTTCACTGAAAAAAAATGGCGCTGAGGTTAAAATGTCTAAGCGTGCCGGCGCTATAGTTAATGTAGATGAGCTTGAAGCCGAAGTGGGCGTGGATGCACTTAGATATTTTCTAGTAGAGAGTCAAGCTAACAACCGCATGGTCTTCGACCTGGAGCTAGCCAAAAAGCAGGATAAAGACAATCCAGTTTATTACATCCAATACGCTCATGCTAGAGCTTGCAGCATCATACGAAATCTAACTAAAGAAAATCAGCTAGACCCTGAAACTAAAGTAGCAGGTTTATTAAGCGCGGCTGAACTAGATGAACTTAAAAATAGTAAGTTTGGCGCCGAGAATGAAGACTATCTAAGTATTTTCGAGAGAAGTGATTTAAGTAAAGAAGATTTAATCTTAATTAAAGCTATTTTAAACCAGATCTTAGAGTTTCCTGAATTAATCCAAAGTGCAGCCGAGTTGCGCGCGCCTTATAAAATCGCTGTCTACCTGAAAGATTTAGCGACTTTATTCCACCAATTTTACAATCACAACCGCATTTTAGGTGTCAGCGAAGAGCTTAAGCTAGCGCGCCTGAAAATCGTAATGGCAACTCAGCTAACCCTCAAGTGCGCGCTAAATGTATTAAAAATCAGCGCGCCCGAGTCGATGTGAACTCATTATTAACCAGCTTCATCTACTACATTTTACAGATTTATATTACAATACCAATTTAATCTGTAAAAGATCTTTTTTGTATTGCTGGCTTACTTGCTATGCTGGCGCTCTAGAAAAATTCTACTGTTGAGTATTTTCTGGTTTAAATAGAGAGCTAATTTTACTGTAGAGAAAATCTTTAATTTCCAATATTGTGGAGCGATCGGTATGAATATAATCTTTAGGGTCTACATTATGTTCTTTAAAATAAGCATAATTTCTTGATGCAGAAAGTGGAGTACGATATTTAATTAACTCATACAGGTTCATAGGTTTTTCATGACTGAAAGCGTCAAAATCCATATAGCCAAACAAATAGTGATTAATCCCATTGTTAGAAACCCCAGGAATTTTTATTCTTGGAATTTTAGTGGATTTAAGGATTTTATTTAGCCAATCATCATTTTTTTGGACTGTTTCATATTTTTGTTTTAACTCACAGTCATACTTATCTTCTTTGTATTGTAATAATAACGGAGAGACTTTAGCTAAAGCCTCTCCGTTCAGTCTAAGCTCATTTACTCTGCTTTTAAAATCAGAGCTTGGCTTAATAACTTTCTGATTTTCTTCATTAGTTACTCTATTTATATACGAAGAGTCAGGTTTAGTTATATGATGATTAGTTTGGTAACGTTCTATTTTCTAATCTCACTTTTTAAAAATTTGGCAATATTGATACTAGCCCTTGTCTGAATCTATCTGGAATTTTAATTTCAGCTGCAGATTCAAGTACATCAAAGGCTGTATTACCGAAACTAACACTATTATTTGAACCAGAGTTTTTGTATTCAAGAAACCTTTCAGCAATTGCATCTGTATAATTACCATTTTTTCTAAGTGTTTCAGCAGCATCAACCATATCCTGAGCTTCTGGAGAGTCATAGTCAGTTACTAAAATTGCAACAATATCAATAAAATCAGCCATGGAATTTGTTAACTTAGTAGTTTCATTAACATAATTTCTATTACCTTCACTGAAAGCGCTTGTATTAAGAGCTTTTATATTTCTAGATAAATTTACGGCTTTTATACCTACTGTAGCACCCAATAAAGCTTTATTGAACCAGTTTTGGTCTCTAAAGCCTGATTCCATAGCGCCTTTAGGTGGATTTGCAAAACTTTCATCAATTTTAGCGTAAACTTTATCTCGAAGTTCCTTTGGTAAATCATTTAAAGCGCCATTTCTAAGAGCTTCAAGTTCTTCTTTATTACCTTCGTACATCTCAGGCTGATAATTCTTTAAAAAATCTGTCATGTTTTTAACAGATTGTGGAACTTTTTCAGAAGGTGACTTATCTGAATTGATTTTATCGAACTCAATTGAGCTATGAAAGTTAGTCAGAACTTCACGTTGAATTTTCTCTAAAGAGTTAGTATTAGTTTTTTCAGGCACTGAAGATTCGTTAGAATCTTGATTCGTTACTGAATTTAAGCCCCTGTTAAGACTTTTAATGTTATTTGCTAAATTTTTAATTATCATTAATATTATTCCTTTTAGTTAGATACTGAATATATCAAAAAATTAAGAATGAGTTAATTAAGACTTAATTAAAGTATAACATTGTTAATTAATAAATACATAGTACTTTAATAATTATTGCGAGAAATTAAAAGAAAAGATAAGCTCATATTTTTCAATTTATAATATCAGACAACTTCCTAATACTAATAAAGAATTTATGATTTCACCAAAACATGTAAATGCCAATTTTACAACTTACGCTGCCAATATCTCTAACTAAAATAATTATCAAAGCATCATATAACAGCCAGGCTCCAGCTCCCTTAAGACTGGTTTACTTTGATGATTTTCAATA
This sequence comes from uncultured Gammaproteobacteria bacterium, assembly GCA_964438425.1. GTDB lineage: Bacteria > Cyanobacteriota > Vampirovibrionia > LMEP-6097 > LMEP-6097 > CAYTKM01. The sequence goes on along the minus strand of CAYTKM010000001.1, from coordinate 517,077 downwards.
AAAAAGTTTTCGTGGTCGAAATCCAAAGTTTTTAACTTATAAAAATTATCATAACCATCACGCATATTTTTAGCAAATAAAACCAGCTCACGGTCACCTATTCTATTTTTCATAGGCTCAGCTTGATCTATCAGATCTCTTATCTTAGAAATGTGAGATTCTACTGTTCGAGTAGATAAATTTAAATCTGAGCTAATCTGTAAATTACTTTTACCTTCACCGATTAACTGCAAGATATTCACCTGTTGATTTGTTAACTTATGACCTTTATACCAGACTGTCGCTTCATAAATATGTTCCATAGTTTTCACTCCTTTGTAATTAATTCAAATTTCGTATTAAATTTGGAAGAGCTGAGCTACAAAGTCTGCTTAAATTTAGCTATTAACTGTTTAATTTTAGGTATTACTTACCTGCAAGTAGCTTAGAATATAGGTTTCAAGCTCTTCATTTACTTAACAAATATAATTTTATTCACATTCTACTATGTAAAAAAGGGGTCATAAAACTTCAACCAAAAGTGAAATATACTTAAAGTAAAAAATATTTTCAACAGAAACAACTTTTAATGCAATCTTTAACTAAAAGCTAATCTGTTTTTGGTAAAGATTTGCCATGGATGAAGATACTGTAAGATCCTTTGCTGATCAAATTACGAATATCCTGAAACAAAATAGCCATGAACATCAAGGCAAAGACTCTAAGCTAGCCTCAAAGTCTGAAAAAATTATATTTTTGCAAAACAATAAAGTAGATCAGACTAGCAATCAAGTGACAAATCTACTAAATATTAATAAGAAAGTTTATGATTAAAGCTAAATTACCGTGTTTAGATTTAGATAAATAATTCTCACTTACAAATAGACATTCTAAGTTTACTGAATTATAGCCGATATTTTTACTAATTAAGCTTGATATGACATAAGTTTAAAAGTAATTCGATCAGTTTAGAGCTACGATAAGCTGATTTAGTGAGATTAACTAGATTTTAATTAAATACTAATATATTAAAAAGTATCAAGATTTAAGTTTTTTACATAGTTTTTCAAACTTTAATCAAAATTTAAGATACAATAGGTATTAATATATTATGGTTGGTAACATTCCTCAAAATCAAACACTTGGTCAAACTATCTCTTCAGCGATGAGAAGATCTGGCGGTTTCAGATCTAACCCTGACGAAATTGCGAGTTTAATTGATAGAGCAGCTGATACTGATGGTAACGGTGTGGTTTCTGATGCCGAGAACCAAGCTCTTAGAGCGCAAGGTCAAGTTGGAATTTCTAAAGTCATTTCTGATGCCTTTAAAAACTCTCAAGCTGGCTATGGTGATTTAAATAAAAAAACTTTAGCAGATATTAAGGCAGCTCGCGAAGAGTGGGGTAATGTAGGCGCCTCATCGACTGATGAAAATCAAGTAGCTAGTACTTCTACTTCATCAACTAGTGCGACAAGTAGCTTAACTGGTGCGACTGATTTGGCTAGTAATTTAACGCCTTTATTAGATCTATTTACTGGTGGTCAGGCAAGTGGAATTATGAATATCGCTAAGACTGTTATAGGTGGATTAGGAGCGATATTTGGTTAAGTACAGTTTACTATATTAGATTTATAATAAGATCAACTTAATTTATAATTATTTTCTAAAATACACCATAAATTATAAAATAATTCCAAATATCACTAAAATTTATAATTATTTTTAAAAAATAGTCTAATTTAGATTTTTTTTATAAATACTTTTTCAGGTCTAAAGATTTCTTCTAAAGGAATCAAGCACTTATGTATAATCACTAACCTTAATATTATATCTAATCTTCTATAGAACAACTTTCTACAGAGAGCGTTACTCAAATAACTTTTTGCGAGCCTAAGCCTTAACTAAATTAGGATTAGTAATTTTACCTTCAAGAGCTGAAGCAGCTACAGTAGCCGGGCTAGCTAAATGCGTGCGCGCGCCAGCACCCATACGACCCGGGAAATTGCGGTTAGTACTACTAATACATCTTTCCTGAGGAGCTACCACACCCATGCTCATACCCAGACATGGACCGCATGAAGCGTGAGTCCACAGCGCACCAGCATCTTGGAAAATTTCATGCAGGCCTTCTTTTTCAGCCTGTCTTTTTACTTCCTGCGAGCCTGGTGTAATAATCGTCGGGATTTTAACCTTATTACCTTTAAGAATATCAGCTGCGATTCTAAGATCTGAAATACGCGCATTAGTACAACTGCCGATAAACGCTTGATCTAATTCTAAATTAGCTAAGCTTTCACCAGCTTTAAAACCCATATATTCAAGTGCTTTATCGTCAGCATCTTCAGGAATACTACCTTCAGTATCGGTAGCTTCACCTGGGTTAATGCCCCAAGTAACCATAGGTTTTAGGTTACTAATATCAATTTCTACAGTTTTATCATAGGTAGCGCCTTCATCAGCCTGATACTTAGACCACTTTTCAACTAATTTATCGTAGTCTTTATCAGCCAGCTGCTCGCGACCTTTTAGATACTCAAATGTAACTTCATCAGCTGCAATCATACCACTGGTCGCGCCAGCTTCGATCGCCATGTTACAAATAGTCATGCGCTCTTCCATATCGAAATCTTTAATCGCATCACCAGTATATTCAAGTACATAACCTGTACCACCTTTAAAGCTAATCTCTTTAATAATCGCTAAAATTACATCCTTAGCGTAAACACCTGCTGGTCTTTTACCAGTGATGTTGATTTGCATGACTTTAGGTTTTTTAAGTAATAAACATTGAGATAGCATCGCGCCAGCGTTAGCTGTAGTACCGATACCTAAAGCGAAACAGGCAAACGCACCATTAGTGCAAGTGTGACTATCACCGCAACATAAAGTAGTACCAGGTTGCACGTAACCTCTTTCAGGAGCAACTACATGGCAGATACCGTTTTCACCAATATCAAAGTGTCTAATACCATGCTTGCGTGCCCACTTACGAAGTACACTTGCTTGAACAGCTGTCGCTGTGTCTTTAGCAGGAGCCACGTGATCATTAATAGCTAAAATTTTAGTCGGGTCAAAAATACGACCATCAAATTCTTCATCAATCTGAATCGCGCCTTGTGGTGTCGTAATTTCATGCGCTACGATGCGATCCATAAAAATTAAATAATTATCACCAGGTAGAGCCTCTACAATATGCTCGTTCCAGACTTTTTCGAATAAAGATTGTGCCATAACTTTATTATTTTAACAAATAAGCATACTTGGAAAGCGAATATAGTCTAAAAATAAGTGCTAAATGCTTTTAAATTATAAATTTTAGGGTGTTTAAAGAAGCATTTTGAAAATAAATATTAACTTTATAGATTTAGATTTTAAGTTTAAATCATGCTAGAGTCTGAGTTTTTATGACCACTAGCCAGTTCATCTGCGCGCACTTCAGCTTCAAGCTTAATACGATTAGCTTGCCATTTAGCTTCTTTTTTAAGCCAGTCACTTTTAGCTTTCGCGAGTTGAGCTAGATGTTTATTTTTCACCTGCTCTCTTTTAGTTTTTAATTGTTTAATTAAAGCGTTTTTTTTCGTTTTAGCCTTACTGATAATGCTTTTTTGACGTTTTAAAAACACTTCTTCAGTCAAACCGATATCTTTTAATTCAGTTAACTTATTTAAGCGCACATTGGTTTTAGCATCGATAATACTTAAGCGCGCGCTCTCTTCAGCATTTAGTAAGTTTAATTTATCTGAGCGCTTGCGCTCTAACCAGTCACTAAGCTCGATATACCAGGGCTGCGCTTCTACATCTACAGCTTGAGTGTTGCTATGTTCATTACTATAGTCTAAAGCGGCTTTAGAATTTTCAGAGCTAGAATTACCACTTGATAGATCTGTTGCGGTCGCGTCCGATACATTTTTAGAGACTTTAGGGTTTTTATCAACTGCGTTAATCGAATTTACATTGATAGCAGGTCGGGCGCTGACTGAAATTAAACTACTTGTTAAAGCTACTATTAACGAATACTTTATACATTTATTAAGCATCATATTTTTTTTATACCCACTTTAAAGCAGTACTATGATTTTTAGCTAGTTCATATGGTGGAGTTAGGGTGTAGAAGTCTAAATTGAGGAAATTGTTGAAAGTGTTGATGGAATTTATTTTTAACAACGTAAATTTCAATTAAGTAAATTAAATAATTTGACTAAGAAAATTGTATGAATTATTGCGCAGCATTCACTATTAATTTCAGTTTTTATAAATATTAGTGAATAATTTAAATCTGCGCGCGCCAGATAATGCATCTAAAAAGGTTAGCTTCTCTATCATCTTCAAAATCAATATTAGAATATGCTTCAAGTGCTCTGCTAATACTAGTACCTAAACCTCGATAAGGTAGCATAGGACTAGCAAATGAGGCTAGAATTGGGTTTCTAATATTAGAGTTAAAGAAAGTTCATTAATTACGTTTAGCTTAAACTGGTTGAAGCTATCCTCACCGCGGTTAAGTATTTTTGTAAGTTCACTTACTTCCATAATAAATTTAACAGGTGGCTGTTGCTAACATAATATCACCACAAAAATACCTGAATTAACGGAACATGCTCATATTTAAAACCGAGTTATACATAACTTAATATAAGTTTTTGCTAATATTTATATGATATATGAAAGTTTCACTAAACTGGTTAAATGAGTTTGTTGATATTAAAGACCTAAGCCCTGCAGAAGTGGCTGAAAAGCTAACCATGCATGCTTTTGAGGTCGAAGGCGTTGAAACCTCTAATGATCAGCCTGATAGTAAAATAGTTCTTGGTAAAATCTTAGAAATTGAAAAACATCCTGATGCTGATAAACTTCAAGTCACTAAAACTCAAGTTGGCACCGATGATATTCGACAGATCGTCTGCGGTGCTAAAAATATAGCCGTCGGGCAGCACATACCTGTCGCGACCAAAGGCGCTAAGCTTTGCAATATTAAAGGCGATGAGATTGTAATTAAAGATTCAGCGATTCGCGGCGTGGAAAGTTTTGGGATGCTTTGTGGAGTAGAAGAATTAGCTTTCGATGAGCGTACTATTGAAACTATTAAAAAAGAGCAGGGTGATGGTATTTACATTTTAAAACCTGAGCAATACGAAAGTTACCAGCTAGGCACGCCGATTAGAGAGGTGCTAGGTATTCAGGAAGATCTAGTACTAGATGTGGGCGCGCGTAGCAACCGCGGGGACGCACTTAGCATTATAGGGCAAGCGCGCGAGCTTGCAGCCTTATTAAAACGCGACTTTAAAGAGCCTAGTTTAAACGCGCTTGATACCTATAATAAAGATGAAAGTTTAAAAACACTTATACCGGTAATCGAAGCTGAAGCTGATACTAAACTTTTCTACACTTTAAGTATAAGTGGCATCAAAGTTAAAGACTCGCCGCAGTGGCTGGCTGACAGACTTAAATCAAGCGGCACTAAGAGCATTAATAACTTAGTCGATATTTCTAATTATGTTCAACACGAACTAGGACAACCCTTGCATTTTTATGATTTAGATAAACTTGAGGGCGCGCAACTTACAGCTAGGCGCGCGCGCTCAGGTGAAAGTGAGCTTCAAGCTTTAGATGATGGCACTTATAAGTTAACTGAATTAAATTTAGTTATCGCAGATGAGTCCATGCCAGTAGGTATAGCAGGTGTTATGGGTGGCTCAAATTCTCAAATCACTAAAAACACTAAAAACATTTTAATTGAGGCTGCGGTGTTTAATTCAGCTACCGTGCGTAAAAGTGCGCGTCAAGTCGGCATTGATTCAGAAGCTAAAAAGCGCTATGAAAGAGGCGTCGATACCTGCAATACATTAAAAGCTATCTTAAAATCTTTAGAGATGATCAAAGACCTTGCAACTGAGCAAGCAGACAGTTTGAAAATCAGTGAATTAAATCAGGCTGGTGCCTTGAATGAGTCTAAACTAGAACTCACCTTAACTAAAAAAGAGTTAAAGCGTATTTTAGGTATCGAAGTAGATCTAAATGACATTTCAGATAGATTAAAGCCGCTAGGTTTTGAAGTTTTAGAGGTTTCTAATAATAAAAGCACAAATATTATGGATGATCCCAGTGAAGCTGGTTTTTTAAAGTGCATCGTACCTAGCTACCGTGAGCAGGATGTATATCGCGAAGTGGACTTAGTGGAAGAAGTAGCTCGTTTAATTGGTTTTGATCAGATTCCAGCGCGCGCACCTAAGCTACTTTCTAAAGCACTGGTCGCAGCTAAACCTGAAAAGTATTTAGCCGAAGCTTTGAAGTTTAAAGGTTTTTCTCAAATCATTCTAAGCAGTCTAACTAAGGCTGAACCTGATAATAAACTAGTTTTAGAAATGGATAATCCATTATCTCTAGAGTATTCAAGTCTGCGCTCTAATATGCTTAAAGGTTTAGTGAAATGTTTAAGTACGAATTTAGCCTACGATGACAGTAAAGACTATAAATTATTCGAGCTTGGTAAAGTTTACGAGCTGAAAAGTGAAAGTTCCAGTGAGCTAGAAGAAGTGATAGAAAAGCCTAAACTAGCTTTAGCGTATGTGATTAACAATAAAACCTGGCAGGAAAATAAATTAAAGTCTAAAGCCGAGTTATTCTTCGAATTTAAATCAATTATCGAAAATCTATATCCAGGTGTAAAATTTGAGGTACCAGACTTTAATAAGGAAGCTTTAGCAAAACAATACTTTCATCCAGGTATGAGCGCTAAAATAATTTACAACGGCAAACCTGCTGGTTATCTTGGTTGCCTGCATCCTAAAGTTTGTGAAACCTATAGTCTGCCAGAGCATGCTATAGTGAGTGAAATTGAACTAGCACGTATACCTAAATACAAGATTAAAGAAGCCAACCGACAGCAGTTATTAAAGAGGGATATCACGGTCGATGAGATTAAATCTGTTTCATATAAAGACTTAATTGAGGCTATAAAGAAGGCAAAGATAAAAAATTTATTAGAACCGCAATTATTAGATACCTACGGTGACAGTTATACGTTACGATTACGTTGGTTATCTGAAACCGCAGTCAGTCGTGAAAGCACTGATGAAAGCGTAACTAGGATAAAAGACCTACTTGAAAGCAAGTTAGGTGTCAAATTTAGGGTATAAAATATATGGTTTTGAGTTTTGTATACGTAGTTTTAGCATCTCTGATGGCGCTGTTTGTGTTAAATTTTTTGCCTGCCTTAAATATCTTCAAACAGGAGATCCCTTTATTCAGCTTGAGTTTAATTGAACTTGCAGCTAGTTTTTTAATCGTAGCAATCGCCTTTCCTAAAACTTCAATTAGACAAATATTTTTTTTAACCGCTAAATATTTATTTTTTATCGCGCTGGCCTTTGCTATCCTAATATTTTCTCCATTTGAAACTAAAGTACCGTTTTTTTCACTTAATATTCAAGAAGGCATGCCATTTATCGTGGCAATTAATGTCGCGGCTCTAGTTTTAATTAACTTTTTAGTCTTTATAGTACTGATCTACGCTGATAAAATGTCAGGTAAATTTACTGCTAAAACTAATGAAGATCAGGCTATCGAGCAATTTGAAAAGAAATTTAATCCAGCAGCTAGCTCAGAAGATGAAGTTTTCCCTAGCGAGCAAGAACTATTAGAACATAAAGCCCAGTACGATATAGAAAATCCTGACGAAGAAGTTAAGAAACCAGCTTTAAAAGCTGTGCCTGATCTTGAACATACTGTGCCTGTAACAGAGCCACCAGCGAGCGCCCAAACTAAGATTTTAAGTGAGATTTTAGGTGTTAGCCAGCAGGAACTTGAAAATCAAAACGATCAAAATTATGAAAACTTAGAAGCTAGCTACCATAGTACTCATTTTGATGAGCAAGCTAGTATGGAGAGCCTAGGTGTCAGTCAAACTGAAAACCCTGGTGGTATTTTTAGTTCTATTTCAGCTGTTTCATCAGATAAAGCTGCTCCGCCACAATCATTAGCCGGTGAGCGAGCACAAGCCGAGCAGGACAACTACAATATTATCGAGAATGAAACCACAGCTTCGGTCACTGGAATGCCAACTCCCGAATGGTTGCAACCTGCTGAAACTGAGACAGATATAAATCATGATGAAGAGTTAAGACAGGCAACTGAAGATCAGGCACAGGAACAAGCCGCAGCAGAAGCTGAGGCTAGAGCAAGAGCCGCACGAGCACTGAAAAGAGCTGAGCAAGAACAGGCTGCTGAGAAAGCTGCTGAAAAACTTGCTTTAGAGCAGGCGCAAGCACTTGAAGCCCAAAAAGAACTTGAACAGCAAGCTTTAGCTGAAGAGCAAGCCGCAGCAAATCTAGCCCAAGGTATACCATTAATTGAACCAGAACAGACTTCAGTTATAGAAAATATTGATGGTAGTACTGCTGAAGAATTAAGTTCACTTAATAACAGTGAAAACAACCTAGTAGCAGAGCCTCCGGTGATAGCAGAAAACAATGAAGAGCAGCAAAACTTAGCAAATATTGATGAAAATGCGCAACAAGATGCTGATACATTATTTAATTTACAGCCAAGTGAGCAAGATCAACAAATTCAAGCCTTAGAAGCACTTTTAATTAACGATAACGAAAAAAGTGAAGAGACTAAAAACACTTTAGATCATGATCAAGCTAATACTACTAGTTCATCTGCAGCAAGCTCAGCTACTACAGATGAAGCTAAGCCGAGTAGCTCTAAAGCTAGTAAGCTAGAAAAATTAAACCAGCTTAGTGGTGATGAGAGTGGCGTAAGCATTTCAGGTAAACTTTCGAAAAATGAAATAAGAGAAAAACTTGAAGAATTAGAAGAACTAGTTCATAAAACTATTGATGAACAGATTACGGGCGTATTATGTTTAAATAATAAGTTTAAAACTTTAAAAGATACTATTTTTGTTTGGAATGGTATCCCTAAAGATAAACTAAAAGACGTCTTCAATTTAAATCAGGAGCTAAGTGATGCTCTAACTGGTGGCACCGTTCAGCACAACTTAATTTATAACCAAGGTGAGTGGTATTTTATCGCGACCTTAGACGAAAGAATTTTAGTCTTAAAAGCAAAAGAAATGGTCAGCACTTTAGAAAATGGGTTTAATGTTTTAGGTGCAGCAGCAAATTAAAGTCTTTACCTGCCTTCTTGAAGGTTGATATAATTGCTTTAAGTGCATTTAAAGCCCATGACACAAACTTAGCAGCTTGATTTCATTTAGTTGCAATGTCATAATATAACTGAAATATGATCAAAAAATTATTAGAACTTGTAAAAAAAGCTGAAGCGAGTGATCTTCATTTAACTGCAGAAGAGCCTCCTATTTTACGAGTCAATGGTGAGCTCGTACGCACAGAAATGCAGGCTTTAACTTCAGAGCAGTGCAAGTCACTTTGTTACAGCTTTTTAAATCATGAGCAAATTAAAACTCTTGAAGATGAACTAGAGCTTGACTGCGCTTATGGTTTCGAGGGTTTAGGCAGGTTTAGAATTAATGTCTATAAAGATAGACGCGGTTATAGCGCAGCTTTAAGAATGATTAATTTTGAGATCCCACCTATGCAACAACTTGGTTTGCCGCAGGTGGTATCAGATTTAGTTAAGCTCCCAAGAGGCTTAGTATTAGTAACTGGACCGACTGGTTCGGGTAAATCTACCACTTTAGCTGCGATGATTGACTGGATTAATAAAAATCGTGGTGAGCATATCCTAACGATAGAAGATCCGATAGAGTACGTCCATAAATCCCAAAAAAGTATTATAAATCAGCGTGAGTTAGGTTCAGACACTCATAGCTTTAATAACGCTTTAAGAGCAGCTCTGCGTGAAGACCCAGATGTAATCTTAATCGGTGAGATGCGTGATCTTGAAACTATTCAACTTGCAGTCAGAGCAGCTGAAACTGGTCACCTGGTGTTTGCAACCTTGCATACTTCATCAGCAGCATCTACTATCGATAGATTAGTAGATGTGTTTCCATCTGAACAGCAATCTCAAGTCCGCATGCAGCTTAGTAACTCACTTAAAGCTGTTTTAAGCCAGACTCTAGTTCCTACTAAAGATGGTAAGGGTAGAGCATGCGCGATGGAAGCTATGTTAGTTACTCCTGGTATCGCTAACCTAATTCGAGAGTCTAAAACTTCACAAATATACTCTGCTATCCAAACTGGTAAAAATACTGGCATGCAGACCCTAGAATCTGCTTTAGCAGACTTAACTAATAAAGGTATTATCGATATCAGCGAAGCTTTAGCTAAGTCTTCTAAACATGATGAACTAAAGCCATTAATCCATAATCAAGCTGCTTTAGCTGGTGTCTAAAATATCGCCAAAGTGTAAAACTTTTAAAATATTTAATTCTTCTTACCTGTATTAGCACTTAAAATAAGCTAGAATTGATTACCGCAACTTAAACTAATCTAGTAATTATCTAAATTCATACTATTAGGTACTAACAAGTGTCTTAAATCTTTATGATCAGATGTAGATAATTTTTAAATTTAAAGTTTAAGTGGCTTTTTTGATATGGGCACTTTAGGCATTTTTTTATTAGTTTCAATTTTAAGTAGCTTACTTAGCTCAGTTATCTTGCTTGCACTTTATTTAGCTTTTGTTAGCCCAGGTAATTTAGTAGACTGGCAAATGAAACTTTTTTTAAAATTAGGTATTTTTAAAATCAAGAATCTTGATCCTAAAGCCATTCAGCCAAACAGTATCGATGTTCATATCGGCAGACATTTCGCTTTTCAAAATCCTGATGGTACTTTTAAAGAATTTGAGGCGGATCACATAATTTTAAAGCCAGATGAATTCGTTCTGGCTACAACTACCGAATATTTTCACTTTCCAAGTGTTCTGCATGGCTACTTGCAAGGTAAAAGCTCGTGGGCTCGTGTAGGCTTGTATGTAGAGTCTGCGGGTCTCTTTGATAGTGGTTTCGAGGGCGAGGCTGTAGTCGAGCTGACAAATCAGGGCTGCGCTCCACTTAAACTTGAAGCAGGCAAACCTATCGCGCAAATGATTGTCATGCGCAATCTACCAGTTAGCAATCCCTACGGGCGTAAAAAACACGGTATCAGTAACTATCAAGGACAAACTGGCGCCCGCCGCAGCGCGCTTGAGCATAATATTAAAGTATAGTTTTCTATTAACGATTAATAAGTAAATTTAGTTTACTTAGATTAGAACTTAAGATACTGATATCTGCTATTTTAAGTTATTAACTTCTTTTAAAGCGCTTGCAATAATTTCAAATGGTTTTTTACCTAACCTAGATTCACTTTTAATTGTGTCTGAAAATTTTTTATTTTGGTCTTCAATATTTCTTATTTTATTTTTTTCATACAACCCGATCAAATCAGAATCTGTTATAGTTTTGTCATTAACATCTATATTAATCTCACCCCAGTCTTTATTACCAGTACCTGCAATGGTGGGATTATCATTTAAGTTGCCTGGTATATCACTTAAGCTACTAGACAATGATTCATTTGTTCTCTTATATACACTAGCTGCTTGTTTATTTAATATATTTAGCTCTTTTAAATTCTCTGGCTCTAACACTTTTAAAGAATTCACATGTCCTTTTATCATAGCAATGGTAGCTGGAAATTCACCATTCCTATTTTTTATAGTTTTATCAGCGCCGCAGTTAACCAGTAAATTAATCATTTCCAAGTCCCCTCTGCGAGCGGCGACATGCAGAGCCGTGCTTTTTTCAGAATCTTGAAGATTTAGCAATTCAGATAAACTTTCGTTAGGCTTACTTGCATCTACAACACCGAAGATATGAAATTTCTTTGAAGGTAAGCCATCTTCCTTAGTATGGAAAATTTCTTCACCGGTTATATTTTGAAATGCACGCTCTAAAGAAGCTCTAATATCAAAAGCACTAATTATTGATGATACTTTTGCTTTACTGTTTAAATTATCATTATATGGTTTAGAGTCAGATTCGCTATTAGAATCTGAGGCGAGCTTTTTAAACACGTTCAGATCACCTAAAACTTCAGGTTTCAGCTTAGCTAAGATCAATAATTTAAGTAAATTAGTATCTCTTGTTAAAACCGCGGTGTGGACAGGGCTATGACCATCAGCATTTTTATGAGTTAAAGCCTTCTCTAGTAAATCCTGCTCAGCTAAGTTTTTTAAGGTAAGAGTTAATAGTGGCAGATCACGAGTACTAATTGCACTTTGCAAGGTTGAGTTTTGCCGCTCTAAACCCTTAGGAACAGCCATGATTTGATCAGGATCTTTAAGCATTTTATCAATGTTCTGGTACAGCTTAAGTACATCTCCTTTTCTTGAACTTGTTTTAATGTCAGAAAAATTCATTAATAATTTTTCAAGCTCACTTGCTTCAGGTGCATTAGGCTTTTCAGATTTTACGTGCACACTTTGTTGATCTGCTCGGGTAACTTGCTCACCACCCACTTCACTAGTTTCAGAAGTGAATGATGCATTTACACTCCCATCATTTTCAGAATTATTTATGTTAGCTTTTTTCTTAAACATTCCAGCAAAATTAAAGTTAGGTATTTTCATAGCAATTTAGCTTTACGGATTATAATAGCACTAGTCACTCAAAATAACAAGGGTAACATAATAAACTTATTAATGACCCTGAACTTAGCTCCAAAGGGGAAGAAGTTTTTACTAATAGTTGGCTTAACGTTCAAGATGCAAGCGAAGAAAAATTAGAAAGGCTGAATGACGCTTTAAAATAACCTTACAAAATTAAGCTATAAACTTTATAATTTCAGTACTAATTATTTAGATGTTTTATAATAAAAACCGTGCAACTTAGAAATCAATCTGGTTTAGGCGTGCTTCCTATTTTGGGAATTATAATTGGCATTTTCGTGCTGCTAATTGTAGGTACGTATTTCTACCTAGAATATTCTTTAAGACCTAAAGTTAAAGATATTTTAAGTAGAGAACTTAAAAATAAAACTGACTTAAATTTAAAATTAAAAGACCTGCACTTTTCTTTTAAAGACTTTTTAAAACTTAAACCCGTAATCATAGTTAACGAAGCTGACCTGGAAGACAAAGCTGTCAGTATTAAGAAATTAAAAGTTGCAGCGAAACTTAAACCTTTATTAGATAAGCATGTGGTCGTCCAAGAAGTTATTATCGATCAACCTGAATTTACACTTTACACTGATAAAAACAGTGAACTTAAAGTAAAGGGAATAGATATTGAAAAAGTGCTAAAAAAGCTTGAGACTGAGCGCCAGCGAGAAGAAAAAGAACAAAAACAACCTCAAACAGCTAAAAATGAAGAAGATGAAAGTATGAAAAGTTATACTGTAGATAGCTTTTTAATTAATAACGCCAATATTTCATATATACCTCAAGGCTATGAGCGGGCTATAGATTTAAAGAACCTAAACCTAAAAGTAGAAAATATAAATCTGGCTGAAAATAGCAACAAAAATGAGCCAATTTTATTTTCTTTAAACACTAATCTATTCAAAAATAGCTCTAAACTTAATTATGCAGGTTCAGTAAAAATGAATTCATTTCAGTTTACCAGTCTACCTACTTCTGGCAAACTCGCTCTAAATCTCCAGCTAGCTGACTTGCCTGCTGAACTTAGTAAGCAGATTTTAGGTGATACATTACTCGCGCAAAACACTTCTTCAATTAGTATTAATAGTGATGTCACTGGTGATTTACTTGCTGGGTTGAATTCAACAGGTATTTTAAACTTAAAAGATATAACCGTAGGCTCTGATGATCAGCATAAAATAGTTTTAGACAGTAACTTACCTGTAGAGTTAGATTTAAATCTGGCTAAAAACCCTAAAGTAGCTTTAGACATAGCTCAAGGTTTGATTAAAGTGAAAAATATAAATCAGCAAGCTGTCGATAATGGTAATTTTAATTTCAACGCTAAAGCTGACTATAGCTTAGATACTATGACGTTAAGCTCAGAGCTAACTGGAAAATTAGAAAATTTAGTAGCCGAAAACTTATATGCTGCTTTCAACCCACTAAAAAACCCTCCTGTTACTGGCAACTTAACCCTAAAAAATCTAAAAGTTAATATTAAACCTACTCCTGTTGATAAAATCGCTGATAATTTAGTTGCTAGCGCTGATATTGAGCTCGCTGACGGTACTATCAGAGCTTTAAAGAAGCTTGAACATAAAAAAGATCGCATTATGAGACTGATACCATTTTTCACTTCTAAAAAAATCGATAAAGCTTTAGACGATCACTTCGTTACTGCTACAGCAGATTTATTATACGCCAATCAAATAATCACCAATAACGACATTAATGTTTTTACTGGTTTAGCTGAAGTTACTGGTGCAGGGACCTGCGATCTGGAACAGAATATTAATTACAATATAGCAGTAGATATCCCAAATGAATTAACTATTAAAACTCATATCACTGGTCAAGCCAGTAAACCTGATGTAGATATTATCGATGCCGAAGTGCAAAAAATTAATGCACAAGAACTACCTGGGGTTCTAAAGAATAATTTAGATCAAAAAACTTTAGATAAAGCTACTGATGCTATCAATAACTTCTTTAATGGTAAGCGCAAGCTTAGTTTTTAAGAATAACCTTCAGCCATCATTAAAACTTTTAGTTTCTGGGTGGCTTCGCGGATCATATGCGAGATACGAGATGGGGTTACATTCATTTCGGCAGCAACTTCATTACCAGATTTATTCTCGAAGTACCTAAGTTTAATGACTTGTGCCAGGTTATCAGGAAGCTTACTTACTGATTTAACTAAACTTTCCTTCATAGCTTTAAGTTCAAGCACTTCTAAATGATCTTCAGAGCTATCTGAAGGCGCAAAGCCGATATCATCCTGCATACCTTCAACTGACATGATCACTTCAAAAACAGCTGCTTTAGCATCATCATAGGTTTTAATGCTATTAATACCGTCTTTTTTAACGCCAGCAGTATCTTTTTTAGTGGGTGCGCTACGTTTCACACCATACCAGCCCTGGCGTTTTCTGAGTTCATCATTAATCGCCCACTTTACTGACTGTGCAATATAGCTAGAATTATAACTAGTACCTTCTTTAGACTGAGCCTGTTCGATTAAATTATTAATCGCGATCAAACCAGTATTCACTAGCTCATCGTAGTTCATCACGTTACTATATTTTTTAGATTTGATCTCTTTACGTGAAATCATTTCCACGATCGGCATAAACTTGGCGATTTCAGCACCACGATTAGAAGTTGTAGAAGTTATTTCAAGTGACTTAATGTCGGTGTTTTTATCAGACATTCACTACTCCTGTTACTTTTATACCACATAAAACTAGATGCGCCCAATCTAAGATATATATCATATCTTGGCGCAGTTCATCATAAACCATAAAAGAAGTATTATGTGTCACAGATTTCTAATTTTAGCGTAAATTTGTAGTTTATATTATAATAAAGCCTCATGAAAGCCATTATTTTAGCCGCAGGAATGTCAAATCGTTTACAAAGTATTAATGATGGTTTGCCGAAAGCCTGCATTGAAATAAATCAGGACGAAACTATATTAGATCGCAACCTAAAGATTTTACTGGAGCAGGGCATCAAGGACGTAACTATTGTCTTAGGTTATAGCTATGAGCGTGCTCGTAATTTAATTTTAAAAAAGTGGCAAGATAGTGATCTTAAACTAAGTTTTATTAATAATCAAGATTATGAAAAAAAAGATAATATTTATTCTGTTTATTTGATTAGAGATTTACTTGATGATGAGACTTTACTTTTCAACTCTGATCTAGTTTTTAAAGCTGAAATCTTAAGTCAGACTTTAGAGTTCGCGCGTAGCAGGCAAGATAGCTTTTTAGTGGTGGATGATCATAAGCAGCTGGTGAGCGAAGATATGAAAGTATTAGTTGATGAAGCTGGCGTAGTTAAGCGTGTTAGTAAAAGCTTAGATAATAGCAGCTCGCATGGTGAGTATATCGGCTTACTTAGAATTAATAGCGCCGATGCTAAAACCTACGCAGCTAAGTTAGCTGAGCTTGTCGAAAATGATGACGTAAAAAGGCATTATGAATATGCTTTAGATCAAATTTTAACTTCGATAAACGTAAAATCTCTCTCCACTAACAAGCTAGCCTGGAAAGAAATTGACACACCAGCAGATTTAGCCGAAGCTCAGAGTTTACTTTATCATGAGTGCAGTAATACACACTAGTTTTGCAGAAGCGATAACTGAGCTAAGTACATCAACTTTATTAAGACATAAATCTAAGTTTAGTCTTTTGATCGGCAGCTATAGTGAGCAAAATTTCAATGCTGAAATTTCAATGCTAACTGAGCAAATTGACTTTCAGAATATAACAGTATTAAGTTCTAGCAGACAATTAAACACGCTGGCTGAAACACTTAAGTCGGCTGAAGTGCTAGTTGCTATGGGTGGTGGTAAAGTGCTTGATCTTGCCAAGTATTTAGCTAAAACACTGGCTAAAGAATTAGTATTAATTCCTAGCAATTTAGCAAATGACGGTATTTATAGTCCCGTTAGCGTGATTGACGGTCAAAGTCAAGCTGCCAAGGTAGCTGACTTGCTAATTATCAGTACCGATCTAATGTTAAGTTTAGACTACCGATACATCCAGGCTGGTATAGGCGATCTACTAGCTAACTATTCAGCTTTGCAAGATTGGCTAATTGCTGTAGCGAGCACTAAAGTAGACTTTAACGTGCAGGCATTTAACCTAGCTAAAGATTCTTTATTTAATTTTATAAAAGAATACCAGACTTTAAATCCAGCGAGAGTTTCTATTAAAGAAATAAATAAGCCTGAGTTGATAAAAATTTTAGCTAAAGCACTTATAGTTAGCGGCAAAGCCATGCAAATCGCTGGCAATTCGCGCCCTTGCTCAGGCGCCGAGCATATGATCTCTCATGCCTTAGATAAGCATTATGGCTTCAATCAAATTAGCAGTCACGGTTTGCAGGTAGCTTATGCAACTTACTTTTTAGAGCAGTATAGAGTTAACTTAGATTATAGTAAGTTAGATGCAGCTCTAGAGTGCACTGTGGGGCTAAGCATTAGTGAATTAAGAGCAGATTTTAAGACCCTGATACAAGAGAGTACTGGAAGTGATAGCGCTGATGAAGTAGTTGGAAGCTTTATATTAAATAAAAAATATCCCGGTAGAAACTTTAATAAATCAAGTGAAAGCCACCCAGGGGGAAGAGCTAAAAACAGTGAGTTTAATCAGCTTGGCATCAGTACAAAAGATATCAACCCTTTAGTAAATCTATACCAAAATTTAGACTTACCAACAAATTTAGATTTTAAGTTAAGCGAAAATGAGCTTCTAATGCTAGCACCGCAAACTAGACCTGGTAGGTTCTCTGTGCTTGATTTAATTAATAGTAATAAGCATTTGCAGACTTAATTTATACTCTAAAACTTATAATTTTTTTCTAAAAAATAGCTAAAATTAGAATTAATTTATAAAATAGCTTCAAATTTAGAAAATTTTTATAATTTTAAAGCAAATTTAGAATTTTATTCTAAGTACTAATTATAGAATTGCAAATGGTCGCACATTAAAACTTAAACTTTAAAGATTACCTTAAGTGCAAATCCAATAACTTAAATCTATAAACTCATCGAAAATTCATACAGGCTTTTTACACCAAAGCCACTACCACCGTGATAAGTAAACAAGCTTTCATCTTCATAAAATCCAGTACCAGCGATATCCAGATGCAACCATTTAATATCTTTAGCAACGAAATTCTCAAGAAAACTTGCAGCGACTAAAGCATCGGGGCTGGAACTACAATGCGCCAGATCAGCAATAGTCGAATCTGTAAGTTTTTTATATTCTTTAAAGCTTGGCATTAACCAGATCTTTTCATCATTTTTACTAAATACTTTTTCTACTTTACTAGTAAATTCTTGATCATTAGTCATCGCACCAGCAGCAGCTTCCCCTAAAGTAGCCACGATAGAACCGGTTAAAGTCGCTAGATCGATCATCATATCTGGTTTTAATTTTCTAGACGCGTAGGCTAAAGCATCAGCTAGTACCAAGCGCCCTTCAGCATCTGTATCTACTACTTCTACAGTTTTACGGCTATAAGAAGTAATTACATCACCTGGCTTATAACTTGAAGCACCAAAGGCATTTTCAGTTAACGCCATGACACCACTAATCTTAGCTTTAGGTAAATTACGGCTACCAAGTTTACTTAAAAGCTTAAAGATACTTAAAACAGTAGCTGCACCAGCCATGTCAGATTTCATATCAAGCATATATTTATTAGGCTTAAGGCATAGACCACCAGTATCATAAGTAATTCCCTTACCTACCAAACATAGATGCTGGTCTTGTTTAGGATTAAACTTAGCTGGCGTATACTCGATGATAATCATACGTGGGTGAAACTGCTTAGCAGAGTTTTTAAAGCTCTCACAACCGACTTCAAGCAAGCAGTTAAGGTTTATTTTTTGGGCTTCTTTAGCATCTATCACCTTAACTTTAATGTTTTTACTACTTAGTTTTTTAGCTTCAAGTTCGAAGTGTTCTGGATGAACCTCACTAGCGTTTTTATTAACTAAATCTCGGCAGTAAAGCACAGCTTCGGTGATCTTACTATCTAGATCAGCACGCATTTCTTTACCATTTAACAGTACTTCACTAATTAGCTTATGCTTTTTAGTTTCATCAGTTTTATACTCATCAAAGATATAAGATTTTAATTTGCAAACTTCGACTATAGCAGCTATTTCAGCTTCATTAAAGCTAGCTTGATCATAAATCAAATCTAACTGCGTATCAGAAACACTTTTCCAGTTTATTGCAGAAACTAATTTTCTAAGTTCACTTAAAGTTTTTACCTTAGTCGGCGCTACATACAAGTCTATAGTTTGCTTAGCAGTGTTAAGCTCATAGTCTTCTTTAGCAGGACTAGCTTTAGGTTTAACTTTTCTATGAAGTTTTAGTTTTAGGGGCATGTAACCTATCTTAATATATTTTCGAGTATAGCCGCCAGCTTAAGTTATAAGTAACTCTACAGTCCCATACGCTTTAATAAAGCATTTTCATCAGGTTTGCGTCCCATAAAGTCGATGAAAAGTTCCATTGGAGCCTTGCTGTCACCTTTTTCAAGAATCGCATGCTTATATTTTAAACCCACATCAGTATTTAAAACTCCAGCTTGCTTTAGCTTATCGAAACAATCAGCTTCTAGCACTTCTGCCCACTTATAACTATAATAGCCAGCCGCATAACCACCAGCAAAGATATGCCCGAAAGCGTTCGGGAAGTTAGTACCTTCGATAAACTTAAAGACACCGTATTTTTCGCAAATTTCTTTAAAATAAGCGTTAGGAGCTTTAGCTAGTTGGTCATCGGTATTAGTATAAATAGCTAAATCAAAGAGTGCAAATTCAATCTGTCTAATACAGGCGATACCTTCATTAAAATTACGAGCTTTAAGCATTTTATTTAATAGTTCATCTGGGATAATTTCATTAGTTTCATAATGCTTAGCAAATAAAGACAAAGATTCTTTTTCCCAAGTGAAGTTTTCCATAAACTGACTAGGCAGTTCTACAAAGTCCCACTCAACATCTGTACCTGACATAGCAGCCAGCTCAACTTTACTTAATAAGTGATGTAAAGCATGACCAAATTCATGAAATAAAGTAGCCACCTCAGTATGATTTAGTAAAGACGGCAATGGTTTAGGCTCTGTTTGCGGGCGGTTTAAATTACAAACCAAAGCGCATTGTGGTAAAATTTGCTCGTCTGTTTTATATTCACCCTGCACTAGTGGCATTACCCACGCGCCTTGGCGCTTAAGATCGCGAGGATATAAATCCATATAAAATAGACCGATCATTTTACTTAATTCATTATCATAAATTTCATAAACCTCAACTTCAGGGTGCCAGATTTGCTTATCATCAACGAGTTTAAAGCTAACTTTAAATAGCTTGCTGGCAATTTCAAACATACCAGCCTTACACGATTCAAGCTCAAAATATGGTTTAGTTAAATTAGTATCAATATCATAGTTAGCTTTTTTAAGTTTTTCTGATAGATATTCTTTATCCCACGGATAAACAGTCTTAGAGTCTTTTTCAGAGTTTTCGTAGCCGATTTTTTCTTGGTAAGCTACTAGCTCAGCGTACTCTTTATCAGCCAGCGGGCGGGCTTTAGTACCCAGGCGCTCTAAAAATTCTGTTACCTGTGCCGGCGATTCTGCCATTTTACTTGCAAGTGACATTTCAGCATAATTTTTAAAGCCTAGTAATTTAGCCTTTTTAGTTTTAGAGCTATAAATTTCCTGAATTAAAGGTTCATTGTCTACAGACTCACCTTTAGAGTTTTTATATCTACTAGTACCCTTATTTAAAAAAGCCATATACATAGTTTTTCTAAGCTCGCCATTATCAGCAAATTTCATAAAAGGTATATATGAAGGGTAATCCAGGTTAAAAACCCAAGTCTCAGGTTTTTCGATTTCCTTAGCTTTAGTTTTAGCTGCTGAGATCACGTCATCAGGCAAACCAGATAAGTCATTTTCATCTGTAATAATTAAGTTGAATTTAGAATCAGTTGAATTGTTAGAAAATTTTTGAGATAGTTCAGCTAATTTTAAATTAAGCTTTTTAAATTCTTGCTTATCATCATCAGCAAGCTCAGCACCAGATAGTTTAAAGTCACGTAGAGTGTTAGTTAGATACCTTTTATAAGTAGGATTTAGAGTTTTAGCATCTGCGCTTTCTGAGTATTTTTTCACTAAGTCATAAACACGTTCATCTAAAGAGTATTCATTAAAGAATTCGACTAAAATGGGTCTGGCTTTTTCTGAAGCTTCGCGAATTTCATCTGTACCATTAAGTGAAAGCATGTTCTCCACTGGAGTCCAAGCTTTTTCTACATAATCTTCTAGCTCATTTAAAGCTCCTAAGGTATTTTTAAAAGTTAATTCACTTGCACCATCAGCGTTAGTTAAAATTTCTTCTAATTTTTCTTTAGCTACTTTAACTTTAGTTTCAACAGCTGGCATTATATGCTCGGCTTTAAAGTCGGCGTAAGGAAAAAATACATATTCGCTAAGTAATGGATTATTAATAGTTTGAGTACTCATAATTTCATTATAAGCATTGTTAGCTAAGTTAAGTGATGAATTTTTAAATCTTTGACGGTTTAGAGTAAAATTTTCTAGTGAATTAGTATATTTAGTGTAATTTCTAGTCTCACTTTACAGATAAAACTTAGAAATTTAATCTCCTCTTTAAAATCAACTTCCTTTTCCTACTTTAAATCATTATTCTATTTATTATGCCAGTCACAGGCTTCATATCATCAGCCAGACTCTGACTTTAGTAATCTTTATGTCCCGCCCTGAATAAGCTCAGTTAAATTTAATGCTTCGAGCACTCTAAGACTGCTAAAATCGATAAAGCTATGCAAACTATTAACTTAGACGAGTTGCAATCAAAGATCGATGAGGCTGTTAGTCATGCTAAAGATGATTTCAATAGTGAGCTGACTTTAAAAAATGCTCATCAGATCAAAGCAAAATACTTAGGCAATAAAAGTGAACTGACTATTATTAAAAAGTTCATGAAAGATCTAAGTAATGAAGACAAACCTAAGCTTGGCAAGATTATTAATACAGCCAAGCAAGATATTGAAAGTGCTTACATGACTAAAGTAAGCGAGCTTGAAGACCAAGCTCTAACTGAAAAGTTAGCAAACGAAAAAATAGATGTCACTTTACCTGGCATAGGTAGTACTATCGGCAATTTGCACCCACTAGAGATGGTAACTAGAGAAATTACTGACATTTTTAGTCATATGGGTTTCACTGAAACTACTGGTCCCGAGGTTGAAAACACTTATTATAATTTTACTGCTTTAAACACTGGTGAAGACCACCCAGCTAGAGACGAGCAAGATACTTTTTATACCAAATTTAATCCAGATATCTTACTTAGAAGTCATACATCTAGCATCCAGATTAGAGCCATGGAAAAAGGTAAGCCACCTTTTCGTATCATGGGACACGGTCGCGTTTATCGCAATGAAGAAGTGAATGCACGTAAAATGCCATTTTTTCATCAGCTTGAGATTATGATGGTTGATAAAAATGTTAATTTTGGACATCTTAAATGGGTTTTAGCCGAATTTTTAAAACAGTTCTTCGGTAAGGAAGTCGAATACAGGCTAAGACCAGATTATTTCCCTTTTACAGAACCTAGTGCTGAGCTTGATGCTAAATGTGTATTTTGTAATGGCAAAGGCTGCGCGACTTGCGGTCAGCGTGGCTGGCTAGAGTTAATGGGTTGCGGCATGGTTGACCCGAATGTACTCGAGATGGCAGGTATAGACTCTAGCAAATATTCAGGTTTTGCCGCTGGCATGGGTCTGGAGAGACTTACTATGCTTAAGCATAAAATTAAAGATATTAGACTGCTATTCAATGGTGATCAAAGAATCTATAACTAGGCTAGTTCATCTATTTAAGACTAAACTTTACTTCACTTAACCCCACGCGCCCTTATTAATGTATGGTAGTATTAATGTATGGGCTTAACTACTCTATCACCTAAGCAACAAGAAACTACTAAAGTTATTTTTAAATTGACGCAAGCGGTTCACTATCCACCTACTTTAGATGAAATTGCTAAAGAAATGGGGATTACTAAAGGTACTTTGCAGTACCATATTTCTGCTTTAAAGAAAAAGAACATTATAAATTGGACTAAAGGCGCGGCGCGCTCGATACAAGTGATTTGTGAAAAGTGCCTGCAAGATTGTGCTAAAGAAATTCCAGCTCCTGTTAATCATAGTAGTAACTTCGAAAGTATCAGATTAAAAAGTCTAAAACAAGAGTTTAGTATGGAAAAAGCTCAGATCCCTATTTTAGGTCAGATTGCAGCTGGTAAACCACTTGAACTGATGGATCAGTCAGAAGAGTACTTGGAGTTAGATAGTTATTTTCCTCAAGGGTGCTTTGCGCTTAGAGTTAAAGGGGAAAGTATGATAGATGCCTTTATTAATGATGGCGATATCGTACTAATCGAACCTACCCGTAATGCTAATAATGGACAGATTGTAGTTGCTTTAATCGATGGTGAAGCTAGTACTTTAAAGCGTTTTTATAAAAAAACTGATGGTACTATTATGCTTAAACCCGAAAATCCGTATATGGACCCTATTTATCTTGATGCTAGTCAAACTTTAGACATTCAAGGTATTGTTAAAGGTGTTATTCGTAAACTATAGTTTTTATCTAAGTGTTCTTTAGCTTTAATTAAGAACACTTAGATTCCTGGTCTTTATCATAGTTTAAAGCCACATTAGCTGAAGTTTAAAATTTAATATTTAGTAGCTAAAATTAGTAGCCATCTTTACTAATTTCATATTCAGATTTTCTTATGTTACTTGTTTAAGTTAATCACTGGGACTTGCATTGATAGCTTAATAGTAACTTAAGCCTCGATTATTTATTTGATACCGGCATATACATTATATACCTTAGATTATTAGAAATTTTTTCTAATTTCATGCCTTTTTTATACATAAATTCTAATTTCACATAGAATTTAAAAAATCTTTCTAAATTAGAAGTTTTTTTAGACTTTTATTCTAAATTTAAGCTATTTACGTATACATTTTATAATTTCTCTCTAAATTTACTATATAATTTTAAAATATTTCTAAATTTTGGCTTTTTTTATAACAATTCTATAAATTTAAAGTTTTTTTATAATTTTTTAATACTAATAACTTAAATATAGCCTTCCATACCAATATTATCACTTAAAATATAACCTTCTAAAACTTCGACAAACCAGAAACAAACACTAATCATTTGAACTCAAATTAAAATCATGCTATCATAATTACGGTATCAAATAATTTGAACTGAAATATATTTAATTTAGGAGGAAAAATATGCCAGAAACTTCAATTTTATTCAATGATACTAACTTAGGTCTACTCTTTGTAATAGCGATCTTAGTTAGTACCATTCTTGCCTACGGTTTTCACTTTATGGTATCTTTGCTATCACTAGCTACAGGTATCTCACTTACCCCAAACTTAAAAAAAGCTGCTGCTAAAGCTAAAGCAGATTCTATGAAAAGAAATGATAGAACTATCAATCTTGAAGAAGATGATGACGATGATGATAGCGGTGTAAATAGTATCGTTATTACTTCAGCAGTAGGTCTATGGACTTTATTAAGTTCTAGTATCGCACTATTTTTAGCGACTTGGCTCGGTATTAGCTTGGTTCCAAGCTCACCAGCTGTAGGGGTTATCGCTGGTTTAACCGTATGGGCATTATTTTTCTTCTCTATAACTTATTTAGAATTTAAAGCCATTAATACTTTAATTGGTGGTTTAATTAATGCTGCTGTTTCAGGTTTAAGAGCTTCAGGTAATGCTATCCAGAAAACCATGTCTAATTCTAAAGAGCAAGAAGCTGAAAATATTGCTAGACGCTCAGTTAAAGCTATCTACGAAGAAGTGCAAAACATCTTTAGTAAAGATGATATTGATCGTAAGGTAGAAGATTATCTAACAAAAATTACACCTGATAATATGAACTTCGATAGAATTCGCTCTGAAATTGAAGGTATCTTAGATGAAGTTAGAATTCATGAAAGATACAATATCGAAGATGATGAATTAAACAAGATATATGAACTTCATATTCAAAAACACCCACAAATCAGCCGTGCTAATGCAAAAAAACTAAAAGATACTATTAACGAAGCTTACCAAGCAAGTAAAGGTAAAGACAAAAATTTAGACAAGGGTTATGCTGCTATTAAAGAAAGTATGCCTGTAGATAACGAAACTATGGACAAGTATAAAGCTAAGTTAAGTCAGATGTTAAATGACACCTCTAAAGATGAGCTAAATTCAGATAAATTAGCTGAAGTGTTTGAGAATTTAACCCAAGATCCAAATAATAAAGAAAATCGTCAAGAAGCTATCAATGCGCTCATGCACTTTGATGAAAAATCAATTGCTGAATTATTACAACATTCAGGTAAATTTAATCAAAGTCAATCAGAGCAAGTAGTTTCTATCTCTAAAAAAGTAGTAAACAAACTTCAAACTATGTTTGCAAATGATAGTTCTAGTGAGACTCATAATACTAAAGCAACTATGGTTCAAGATAGATCTACTGAAAGTAATGCTGACAAACAAAAAGCCAGTGAAAAGCTTAAATCAAGTGTTAGCACCTACTTAGATTCTTTAGATATACCTGAACTTAATTACCAAACCATTAAATCTGATTTACAAAGAATTTATGATAACCCCAGTCACGCTAGCGAATTAATCAATCATAAATTAGGTAACTTTAAAAAAGATGATGTGGCTAACTTACTATCTAGAAACCCGTATTTATCATACGAGCAGGCTAGCAAAATAGCTGATGAGTTTGATAACGTAAAAAATAAAGCTGAAGATACTTATAATAAAGTCCAAACAGAAGTTAAAAAACGTTATGAAAATTCACGTCGCAAGGCTATCGCTGCAGCTGAAACTACACGCAAAAACGCTATTACGGCTTCATGGTGGTTAGTAGCTAGTGCTATAACCAGTGCTGCCGCTGCTGCACTTGGTGGTATGCTTGGTAGTTAATATGAGCTTGACATACTCTCATTAATTAGCAAATTAGATTAACTAACAACAAGAGATTCAGGTTATAGCTAGCCTGAGTCTCTTTTTTTATCTACCATTCGTCTATTCAGATACACTTAAAGATTGACAATAAGCTAATTTAATATTAAGTCTATAGTCTAAAAAACCCGCTATAAAACCAATTTCTAAAAATTACTAGCAAGTAAATTATCGGGTCATTTTTGTTTTTACTAAACAAAATTACTAATTTATTTATATATTTTGATACCACTCACCTTAACTATAATTTAACATACTGTGGCATGCATTTAACACATGAAAAAGTATTTTTGTCTAGCTATAATTATTTTATTTAGTTGCTTAAATATAACTGGCATTAAAGCTAGTACTACTAAGATTATTAGGAATTGCATAGATCTGCAAAACATACAAAATGATTTAGGTGCAAGTTATGTCTTAGTTAACAATATAGATTGCTCTGACACTATTAATTGGAATGGCAGTGCAGGTTTCGCTCCTATTGGAACTGTAGGTAACAAATTTACAGGTTCTTTAGTTGGTAGAAACCATAGCATTAGCAACCTTTATTTCAACGACCCGGCACAAAATAATATAGGTTTGTTTGCGTATATTGAAAATGCACACCTGAAAAACATTAATTTCATTGATACCACTTTAACTGGTCAAAATAACGTAGCATTAATCACTAATGCAAATAATTCTACTCTTGAAAATATAACTATCTTTAATACCGATATTCAAGCTAACGAATATACGGCTCCGTTCATCGCAAACCTTAGTGGCGCTTCCTCAATATGTAAAAATATAACGGTTAAAAACTGTAACATTAATATACTAAACGGACATGCAACTGGGTTTATAACTATCATAAACGACGTTCAAAATGTTTACAATATTATCATTGATACAGTTGACATAATCAACAATTCAAATGATGCATATGATATTGCTGGCGCATTATCGTATGCTAGCAATAGTCACATAAAAGATCTATACCTTAAAAATGTCTCCATTACTACAGATAGTACAATTGGCAATGGTGTTACTGGCGCTATTAGCAGTATTGACTCACAAAGTAGAGTAGAAAATTTATATGCAACCAATATAAACATTGATTCACAGGATTTTGTTGCTGGATTAATCAATCAAGTCTCAGACTCAACTGTATACAATAGTAATATTAGTGAAGTTGAGATTTCTGCAGATGATGATGTTGCTGGTGTATTTAAGAATATTGATAACAATTCAATAATTCAAAATATAACAGCTGAGCACATAACTATAAATGCCGGTGAGCGAAGCTCAGGCTTTATAAGATCATTAACTAATAATAGTCAGTTGACTAATAGTCATTTAAGCAACTTAGATTTAGTATCATCAGCTGGTGGAATTAGTGGTTTCATACGTTATATGGATAACTCTAGTATTACAGGCTGTTCTTTAACAGATTCTAGAATATTTTCTGATGCTAATAATGCAAGTTACAACGGTGGTTTTATACTCGGAGCATACAATCTTTGCACTATTGAAAATTCGTATATCGATAACTTACAAATGCTTATTAGAGATGGACGCTATTCAGCACTTTTTGCACAACATATTGAAACCAATATTACAATAGATAGCTGCTATGTAGTTAACTCTCTACTTGATGCTAATGAGACTGGTGATTTAAGTGTATTTATTGACACTGCTAATGGAACAAATACTATTAATAATAGTTATGCCTCTGCACAACTGATATATGCTTCAATCTTTGGTAATTATAGTTTTGTACAAAATCCTTCGCCTAATACAAATACAAGCAATTGTTATTATAACCGTGAATTGATACCAGACTTTCCTCCAAATTTTGCAACAGCTCTTAACACAGCAGACTTCGCAGATTTCACTAACACTACGACGTTAGATCCAAATATCTGGTATTTAAGTACAGATAATTTCCCTGCATTGAAAAGCACTGAGGTTGAGATTGGCAACGAAGAATATAAAATTTTGCCACCGAAATTTACCAGTTTTTATGACAGATTGAGCAAAGGAACTTTAGTGACTGATCTTTCACTGTCTAATAACTTAAATAACTTTGATTTTACTTTTGAGATTCTAAATTCAACTGATTCTGCTAATCTTTTTTACATTCGAGGTCAAAAGCTATATACAAATAAAGTGTTTTACTATAATCAAGGTAATCAATATCATATAAACATTAAAGCTATTAATTCAAATAAACAATTTTTAACTAAGGCACTTAGCTTAAGGGTTCTTAAAAATCCATCTTTCTGGCAAAATAAGAGTGGCGAGAAGACTGATGATAACTTTAGTGAAGAATCTGATACTATCCCTGAAGATATTTGTGAAAGTGAAATTAAAAGCTATCTGAACTTTTCCAAAGAACACACCATCAGTAATTTTGATTTAGTTAACCTTATTTTAGATTTACAAGATATCTCAAGTCCACGTAAAGGAGATGTAAACATAGCTGAACTTTTATCTTGTGATAGTATTGCACCGCGCATTGACAATATAAAGAAAGAACTTGATTTGCTGGGTTTGAATAAAAGAAATAGATTAAACTTTAAAGCTTATAGGAAATACGTCAAGAAGTTTAAACGATTATTAAAAAAAGATAGTCCACTTACTTGCGAGAATCTCAAATTTGATCATGATACCAACTGCGTGCTCGACATAAATGATTTTCAATTCTATAAAAGTTATTTTAAAAGTAGTATTGAGCGCCGAGTGAGTTCGCTTGCAACTAAAAGAAAATTAGATCGTATCGACTTAAATTTTAAACTTAGACGTTTGTTATAATCTATATATTCTTTTTTATCAAAGCTCAAGTTACTTATAGTAGCTTGAGCTTTTTAACTATCTGGGTTATCTTCATAAACTTTAAATTCTGACCTTATACCTTAAGAGATATTTAATATACTGTGGCATACATTTAACACATGAAAAAGTATTTTTGCCTAGCTATAATTATTTTATTTAATTGCTTAAATATAACTGGCGCTAAGGCTAGTACTAATAAGGTTATTAGAAATTGCATAGATCTACAAAATATACAAAATGATTTAGGTGCAAGTTACATAATGGTCAATAATATAAATTGCGCTGATACTATCAACTGGAATGGTGGTGAAGGCTTTAGACCGCTAGGTTCTTTAGCAAAAAAATTTTCTGGTTCACTTGATGGCAGAGGTTATACTATCAGTAATTTACATTTTGACACCCAATTTACAAGTAACGTGGGCTTATTTTCCTATATTGACAGCGCTCATATTAAAAATCTAAAGATTGACAAGACAAGTATTACAGGTTTAAATAATGTAGCACTGATCGCAAATGCTAATAATTCAACTGTAAGTAATATAGATATTCGCAATACTATTATTCATGCTAATGAGTATACAGCGACATTTTCGGTAAATTTTGATGGTCCACAGTCTAGCTGCTCAAACATAAATATTTACAATACTGATATAAATATTTTGCATGGTCATGCAGCTGGTTTTGTAGCAGTTAGCGTAGATTCTCAAAATATTTATAATATCAGTGTCAAAAATATAAACATTGTTAATGATTCTAACGGTGCTTACAGCTTGGCTGGTGCTATAGGGTACACATTTAATGTTAAAGCTAGAGATCTTTTTGTTGACGACATCAGTATAGCTACAGTTAGCACAATAGGTAATATAGCTGGTGCTGTAGATACTCTTGATGCTAAGAGTATGTTAAGCAATTTGCACGCTACTAACATAAATATTAATTCACAAGATTTTATAGCTGGCTTAATTAACAATGTAATTGATTCAAGAGTAGACAATGCTACTTTAAATCATGCAAGTATCACTGGTGAAGATTATGTTTCAGGAGTAATAAGAGAAATTAAAACAAGTTCTGTTGTTAAAAGTATCAAAGCACAAAATATTAAACTTAATGCTGAGCAAAACAACTCTGGTTTTTTAAATTCTTTAGTAGGAAGTGCAATTTCAAACTGTCACTTAAGTAACTTGGATTTCGCATTTACTAAGCAAGAAAATGCTGGCTTCATCGATTACATGGCCAATTCAAATGTCGATAAATGTTCTCTGACGCATTCAAGAATGACTTCAGAAGATAGTGGCATTTGGTATAACGGTGGCTTTGTACACGGATTATATGATTTTAGTAATATAACAAATTGTTATATAGATAGTTTAGATATGCTTATTGATGACGGACGTAGCTCTGCTATTTTTGCTCAACATGTGCAAAACAATGTACTTATTGAGAATTGCTATATAGTAAATTCTTTGTTTGATGCTCACGAATCTGGTGATATTAGCGCTTTCATTCAAACCGCTAACACAGATATAACCATCAATAATTGCTACACCTCTGCAGAACTTGAGTATGCTTGGATAGGAGGTAAAAACTATAGTTTTATACAAAATCCATCTGGCACTATTACTACTAACAACTGTTATTATAACCAAGAGCTACTTTCAGACTTCGCGCCAGATTATGCAAGTGCTTTAAACACTGTCGATTTCGCAGATTTCACTAACACTACAGCTTTAGATCCAAATATCTGGTATTTAAATACAGATAATTTCCCCGCCTTAAAAGGCACTGAATTTGATTTAGGTAGTGATCAGCAATCAGAGTTTAAAATTTTACCACCACAGTTTACTAGCTTTTATGATAGATTAAGTCGAGGTAGTTTAGTTACTGATCTTTCACTTTCAAACAATTTAAATAATAGTGACTTTGATTTTGAGATTCTAGATACGACCAAAGACGCCAAACTCTTTTACATAGACGATCAAAAACTTTACACCAACAAAGTCTTTTACTATGATCAAGGTAATCAATATCAGCTTGAAATTAAGGCGAGTAATGCTAATAGTCAATTTTTAACTATGACACTTAATTTAAAAGTTCTACAGAACCCTTTCTTCAGAGCTATTGATGAGAATCCTATAGAGGAAAATGAAGGAAATGATTCTAGTGATGAAGACGAAACTATTCTAGAAGATAGCTGTGAAAGTAACATTAAGAATTACCTAGGTTTTAATGATGATCAAGCTATTAAAAATATAGATCTGGTAAATTTAATTTTTGATTTAAATGATATTACTAGTTCACTAAACAACGATTCTACTATCGCTGAGCTGCTATCTTGTGACACTATTAAACCTAAAGTAGATAATATAAAGCAAGAACTCAACTTACTAGGTCTTAATAAAAGAGGTAGATTAAATTTCTCAGCTTATAGAAATTATGTACGCAGGTTTAAGCGCCTCTTAAAAAAAGACGATACTCTTACATGTGAAAATTTACAATTTGATCATGATACTAACTGCGCGCTTGATATGAATGACTTTCAGTTCTATAAAGACTACTTTAAAAGTAGTATAGAGCGTAGAGCAAGCTCACTTGCAGTAGAAAGAAAATTAAGACGTATTGATAACAATCTTAGATTAGCTCGCTTCTTGTAATTGGGTATTTTTGGTATAAGTTTTCAAGTTATCTATGCCATCAAGTAACTGTGATTGGCTCCAAGCAAGTGTATGTTGTCCAGGCAACCAACTTACCGCACCATTCATATCTGAAATAGCTTGAAAGGCTTCGATAACACAATATTTTTGAGGAAGAGGCGTGCCATCTGACCTAATTAGAGTTTCAGTCTCACTGCCACAGATCTGAGCTAAATTTAAATTAAGCAAATATTTAGAGATAGACTCTGTTTCCAAAAACGCTCTTTTTAAGTTCTCTTGTTCTGCATCACTTACCTTAGCGTTTTTTAGTTTTAAAAGTGATTTAGAAATTGCTTGAAGAGCAGCAGAGCTACCAATAGTCCACTCTGCACTATACTCGAAGCTTGCAAGTTCTTGACGATCTAAAAAGTCACCTAAATCGTGAACACTGTTATTATAAATATTAGCAAAACCACTTTTTGGCGCATTAGTTAAAATACGTGCTAGTTCATTAACTTCACAGCATAATTGATAATCTAAGTTCAAGTAACTATCGAAGCACTGATGGTTATTAAAAGTAAATTTATTATAACGTCTAAAACCATACTTACCAGCTAGTTGTTGAATGCTGGTTTTAATAACTTTATTACGGATTAAAACATCGATGATCGGATTAGGATCAAATTCATAGTCCAGTGCTGTGAGTAAAAAGATCGTTGTGTCAGCATGTCTCAAGATGTTTTGCATAGGTATCTTGTTATTTAAAGCTGGACTGATTATATATGAGTCTATTAGCTCTTTACCACTATTAATCGCATTATCTAAAGTTTCTGGGATATAGTAATCAGCGTAAAATGGCACTTGCTTTAGATCAACTTTCATCTCAGCAGTGTCATGATAAATAAACTGGTTCCAGTCTGCATCAGTTTTAGCCAGTTCAATCACTTTACGTAATAAAATCAATGCCTGAGTAATGCTAGCAGCATCAAAAACACCACCATCATCGAAAATCACTTCTTCCCAGCTACTATTAGTAGGAGCTAGCATGTCATATTTACCTGTTAGACGATCAAAATTAACTGATAGTAAGTAACGAGTCAAATTATCTAACACCTTTCTAAGTAAAAACTTGGAAGCCGAGTTACGGATATCAAATAAACTACCATGATACTCAGAATGATCTTTTACATAAATTAACTCTTCAAGTAGCCTAAGTAGTAGTAAACCTTTAGCCTCGACTCTTTTTGGTGCAAACCAGTTAGATTCTAAATAGCTATTAGGGTCTGGCACACCTTCACTGTTATAACGGATATGCTCAGGATGAAATACGTGATAAATACCTAAGGTAGGGTCATAGCGATATAACTCAGCGTTCCAAGTTATGCGGTTAATAATCTCATCATTTTTGTTAGAAGCTATAATCCCAAGATTAGTAATTAAAGCTTTTTGCCAGTCATTACGACTAACTTTACGTTGCCACGAACCGATCATACAGGTATCTGTAAACCACTGCCAGCGCATATGAGCATTAATAGTAGCTGAAGTTCTAATTAAACCATTGTTTAAAGTCTCAAATTCATATAGGTTAGCTTGCTCTAATTTACTTTGAATTTCACTAATAGTATCTTCATCTAAGTTATCGTAAGCTTCGGTAAATAGATCATTAAAACTATAGTAATCTTTACTTGGTGCAGGCTCATCTTCAAAAACATTTTTTAGGTCTACTTCATTAATTTTACTGATGCTTGGTTGATACTTAATAGCAAATTCGCGAGCCTGATAGTTACGTAAAATAGCTTCATAGTAATGATTAATAGAACAACTTTTAGCTGGACTACTTAGGTTTTCAACGAAACGATCCAAGCGTTCTTGAAACTCTTGATCAGCAAGCTTACTTTTATCTAATTTATGGACTAATTCACTTAGCGTTTCGATATTACTCATAATTATATGATCTCATAGATTCTAATTTAATTGCTAGTTTTACATTTTCTATACTGCATTAAATGGCTGATATAAACGATTAGTTTAAGCAGCTAATCACAATGAAGTTTCCAGAAACTACATTAACCACTAAAGCTTGAGAGCAAGACACCTAGTGAAATAAAAATCCTTTAAGGCTTAGGCAAATATATAGGCGCCATCACCTCAAAGGATTCTTAAAAACATGTAACTAAGGTGTAGAATTCAGTGAATTAAACAGCTGGCTCTTCTTCTGGAAGCGCATCTTCATCAGCTAAGTTTGGATCAGGCTGCATTTCTTCAAGCAACTGGCTAATTTCACCTTGCACACGGTTTGAGATTTCAGCTAATAGTTCAGGCTGCGATTTTACAAAAGCAATCGAATTTTCACGACCCTGAGCTAACTTATCACCTTTATAACTATACCAAGCACCAGCTTTATCAACGATCTTCATGTCAACTGCGGTATCAAAGATACAACCTTCTGAATCAATACCCTTACCAAATAAAATATCAAACTCAGCTTGCTTAAATGGTGGTGCAACTTTGTTTTTAACAACCTTCACCCGCACACGGTTACCATAAAACTCCCCGTCTTTTTTCAGACTTTCAATACGTCTAATATCAAGTCTAATAGAAGAATAGAATTTAAGTGAGTTACCACCAGTAGTAACTTCAGGTGAACCATAAATTACCCCAATTTTCTGACGTAACTGGTTAATAAAGATTACAGTAGTATTAGTTTTAGAAGCTATCGCAGTTAGTTTACGCAAAGCTTGTGACATTAAACGAGCCTGCAAGCCAGGTAGTGAATCTCCCATTTCACCATCAATCTCTGCTTTAGGTACTAAAGCTGCAACTGAATCGATAACGATTACATCAACTGCTGCTGATCTAACCAACTGCTCAGTTATCTCAAGTGCCTGCTCACCGGTATCTGGCTGAGATACTAATAAATCATCTATATTTACACCAATTGCTTTAGCGTAAACTGGGTCTAAAGCATGCTCAGCATCGACTATCGCAGCAATACCACCTTTCTTTTGGACTTGCGCGCAAATACTTTGAGCAAGTGTCGTTTTACCAGAAGATTCTGGACCATAAATTTCTACAATACGACCTCTTGGGATACCAAAAACGCCCAATGCTACATCAAGTGCTAGCGCGCCAGTCGGTGTTACATCCATCTCAACAGCAGGCTTATCACCTAAACGCATCACAGAACCTTTACCAAAGTTCTTCTCGATTTGACCTAAAGTCATCGATAAGGCTTTAAGTTTTTCTTTTTTATCTTTAAATTCTGCGGTCATATTATTATTTCTCTCTTTTGTCATTATACTACTCCTAAATTTATAAACTTACTCTTTAAGCCACTTTTCGTCTTCATAAAACAGTAAATGCACTTAAACCAGTTAGTTGCTTAGCTTTAAATTTAGCCTAATCTAAAAAAAACTTTTAATAAATCAGTGTTAGTACTAGATCAAAATTTATTAGATTAAATTCAAAGTCTTTAGCCTTATATTTATAAGTATAATACATTTGTAAGATACCAGGGTTAAAAATTCAATAAATTTTTATAAGTTATCAGAAAAGTTTATAAACTCGCGGTAGGCTGCTGGCAAGTGAGCTAAAATATCACGCGCAGACATCGCATGCTGACTAAACTCAGTCTGAGCGAAGTTTGCTGCTTGAGCCTGCAAGTTTACAGCAAGCAGGCTAGCATCTATTAAACTAAGCCCCTGAGCAGCAAGACCAGTAATTAAACCCGTTAAAATGTCACCACTGCCAGCTCTTGCAAGAGTCGAATCATAGACAGGACATAAATAAACTTTAGCCTGCTCATAATCAGTGATAATAGTCATAGGTCCCTTATATAGAATATTTACCTGGTATTGCTGAGCAGTCTCTAGCACTTTATTTACCTTATTCATTAGATGATAGGTCTCTAAATCTTCGCCAAAGAGCTTTTTAAACTCACCAGCATGTGGAGTTAACATAATTCTTCCAGGATATTCAGCAAGCATATTTAAATGCTTTTTCAAATGAACCAGCGCATCAGCATCAAGCACTAAATTAGTCCTAGTCTCTATTAAAAGCCTGACTATATAGTCTTTAGCCGCTTCGTTTAGACCGATAGCTGGCCCGCAACCAACAGCACCCACTTTTTTATTGATCATCTTAACGACAAAATTATTATAGTGCTCAGCTTGGTGAATACCTTCAAAGCAAAGGTTATCTAAATGCCACTTAGTTTCAGGTGAACTAAAGCTATATAGCATACCTAAGCCAGTTTTCAAGCTTGCTTCACAAGCCATAATAGCAGCGCCTGGCATATCTTGCGTGCCAGCGACTATAGCAGCAACACCATGAGTATATTTATTACCTAAAATCGATCTAGCTGGAATTAAGTTTTTTATATCTAGCGGATCTACCACATAAAAGCGCTCAGCATACTTGGCTGTGATGTTTGGTGGGTAGCTTAAATCACAAGTATAAATCTCACCCATAGCTTTTTTAGAATGTGGCTGAAAAGCACATAACTTGTTAAAACCGATGCTCAAAGTATAGTCAGCTTTAATATACCTACTAGCAAGACCACTATCAGCGTGAACCCCAGTTGGAATATCCACAGCTAAAATCTTAGCTTCAGGCTTAAGTTCTTGATAATCTTCTATTAGATTTACCGCACTCAGGTATGGATCTCTAAGACTTTCACCAGCAAAGCCAATCCCAAGCATCGCATCAACAATATAATCAGGTTTATAAGTAAGTAGTAAGCTTTGAAGCTTATCCATACCTTGAACATAATCTTCAAATTTAAGCTCAGCCTGCTTAGGCTCCTGAAACCAGTCAGTCAGTTTATTGTAGGCAAGCTTAGCCGAACCAGTTAATTTATCTGCCTCTGTTAATAGACATAACCTAGTATGCTCGTGACCGAGTTTCATTAGCTCAGCTTGCAGTAAAATACCATCACCGCCGTTATTTCCCTGACCTGAAACGATTAAAATCTTATGCTCACTGCTCAGTTCTAGAAATTCAAGCAAGTTAACTAGCGCCATCACCGCTTCTTGCATGTATTTCAAATTAGAGTTAGCTAAAGCTTCTTCATCAATTTTTCGTATCGTAGCAGCACTTAAAATCTGGTACATGATTTAATCATACCTGACAGATATTTAATTAGAGCTGTTAGAGCTGTCATTTTGCTTTAGTAAAGCTTTAGATTAGTGTTTTAAATACTTAGACTAAATATTTTAGAGGTTGTTTATAACTGATAATTTAACATTAGTATTAATAAAAAATAATTTAAGCTAATCAAATTCGGCACTAATTATGAGCCTAAGTACTGATTTTGTCAAAAAAATAGCTAGAAATACGTATTTTAGCTTATTTTGAATAACTTAATACATAATTTCAATATATAATAAGGTCAAAGAGCTCGAATTAGACCAATTACTTAATTTAAAATGGTAGTTTTAATTTAATGTTATTAGTATAGGGAGACCTTTGCAAAATTACCAAAAGTGATACATTTATAAGACATAGTCAATGCGTATTAAAGAAATAGAGCTTGATAACTTTAAAAGCTTCGGTGAGAAAACTGTTCTGCCGATTCTACCTGGCTTCACTACCGTCTCTGGACCCAATGGTTCAGGTAAGTCTAATGTAGTCGACTCTTTAATGTTCGTACTCGGTTTAACCAGCACGCGTAATATGCGCGCAGAGAGATTAACGGATCTATTAAATAATATAAGTGGCAAGCATGAGTGTAGTGTGCGAGTGGTGTTTGCTGATGATGATGGTACACAAATAGAAGTCAAGCGTAAAATTAGAGTAAAAAAAGACGATAATTACGACTCTAAATACTTTTTAAATGAAAAACCCTCAACCTTAGGTCAGATCCACGATAAATTAGCAGAATATAACATCAGCCCTAAAGGCTTTAACGTAGTCATGCAGGGTGATGTATCTTCAATTATTAGCATGAGCGCAGTCGACAGACGTAAGATAGTCGATGAGATAGCTGGTGTTTCAGACTTCGATCGTAAAATAGAGCTGGCTAAACGAGAGCTAGAAGTAGTTTTAGAAAGAATCGAAAGCCAAGATATTATTCTTAAAGAAATCAGCGCACGTTTAAACCAGCTTCAACAGGACCGTGACAAAGCGATTAAATACGCTGATCTAAAAACTAAACGTACAGCTCTTGAGCGTCGTTTTTTATTAGTCAGAATTAAGCAAGTTGAAAAGCAGGCTCAAGAAACCGAGCTGGAGCTAGCAAGACTTGAAGAGCTTAAAATCTCTTTAAAGCAAGAAAACAATACAAATAACACTACTATTTATGAACTTGAAAAAGAGCTTGAAAATCTAAACAAAACTATAGAAGAGCTTGGCGAAGGCAAACAAAGAAGCCTAGGTTTAAAAAGAGATGAAGTTAAACAAAAGCTAACCAGGCTTGAAAGCCAGCTAGAATATCAAGAAAAGCAAGTAGCTGATTATGAGGGTGAACATAAATCTTTAATAAAGGAAGCTAAAACTCTAAGACAAAAGTTAAAAAACATCAATTTCAGGTCAGCAGAATTTAGTGAAGAAAAGGGTGTTATTCAAGCAAACATCACTGAAGAAGAAGCTAAGTACGCTAAAGTGCAGGCTGAAATTAAAGAAATTAGCTTAAGTAGTCAGTTAAATAACCAAAACATCATGCAAGCCCAAAGCGAGCTGAGTGAAAGTAAGGATAAACTAGCGAAACTTGAGCAGAATGAAACTAGGTTAGTAGAAAAAAACTTATCATTCCAGGAAAAAATTGATAGCAACCGTAGTGTAGCCGAAGAGGCGTTAACATTAATGCGCGATTTAGAGACTCAGCAAAGTAGTGGTAATTTTTTAGAGTTAGATGAACTAAAAGAGCAGATAGCTTTTCAAAGCCGTAATATTCAAACACTTAAAGATGAACAAAAAGATACAAAACTAGAAGTCGCGAACCAGGAAGGCAAGCTAAGAAAAGTAGAGAAGCTGTTAAGTCAGCTTGAAGGTCAAGAGCAGGCAGCAAACGCTGCTGGTTATGGGCGCGCGGTAGAAATGGTTTTAAACCAAGATGGCGTGCATGGTACTCTGGCGCAGCTAGGTAATGTAAGCCACGAATATGCTTTAGCCTTAGAAACTGCTGCTGGCGCCAGACTCCGCAGTGTAGTAGTTGAAGATGATTATGTGGCGCAGGACTGCATTAATTACCTGCGCAACAATCGAGCTGGGCGCGCGACCTTTTTACCATTAAATAAACTCGCGCGCGCAAAAAGTTTGCCTCCAATCCATGGTCCAGGTATTATCGACTGGGCGATTAATTTGGTAGACTTCGATAGCGAATACGAAGATGCTTTTAATTATGCTTTCGCTGGCACTTTAGTGGTTAAGAATATCGAAGTTTCCCGCAAGCTAATCGGACGCTATCGTATGGTTACTCTGCAAGGTGATCTGGTTGAGCGTAGCGGGGCGATGTCTGGTGGCTCAGCGATTAAAACTAATATACATTTCGGTGCTAATTCAAGTGGTGAAAAACAAAAGTTACTAGACTCTCAGCGTGATTTAGAAAATTATATCCAGCAATTAAAAAGCGAAGAGCAAGATCTGCTTAATCAGACAGATGAAGCTCAAACTAAACTAGAGGCTTTAAGAGCCACTTACAGTGAAAAGTCAGCTCAATCCAAAATCGATAATAGCGCACTTGAACAACAAAAAAACACTTACGAGCAGGCTAAAACAGCTATTAGCGAAGCTGCAAGCAAGCAAGCTGAGCTAGATGAAGAACTAAACATTTTAAAAACTCAAATCCAGCAAATCTCAGGTGATGTAGAGCTGAAAGAAAAAATCTTAAAAGATAATGCAGCCTTACTTAAAGATTCAGGCTTAGAAGCCTTAATGGATGAAAGCAAAGAAATTGAAGTAGAGATTAAACGCTACCGTAACATGCTAGCTGATCTGAACGCTGAAGAGCAAAAACTAGCAGTAGAAAAGAACTTTACCGATGAAAATATAAATGGAAACCAGCTTAAAACTGAGAGCATCTCAACCGAGCTTGAGAAAATTAGAGCGACCATTCCAGATTTACTACAATCTAAGCAGGAAATAGCCAGAGAAATCGATAACCTAGAAGCTGAAATCGAAAAAATTAAAGACTCACTAAAAGATTTAAATCTAGAGCGCGGGCAGCTAGGCGATAAGCTCATGCAATGCAAAGAAAGGCGCGGACAAATCTCAAGTCAGATTGAAAGTAGTGCGATTAAAACTGTAGAGTTGAAGCGCAAATTAACTCAGACTAAAGAGAATTTAACTGAACTGTTGAAAGAAGCTGGCACGATTCCAGAAGAAGAAAAGAATTTAAGCTTAAGCCCTGATGAAATTAAATCCTTACAAAATCAGATTGATAGCTTAGAAAGGCAGATGCGCTCAATGGAGCCAATTAACATGTTAGCTGTTGAAGAATATAAAGAAGTTAAAGACAGAGAAACTGAGATCTGCACCAAACAAGAAGCCCTTAAAAATGAACATGACATGCTAGTAGAAAAATCTAATAGCTATTTAAGCCAAAAACAAGAAACTTTTAGCTCGCAGTTTAATATCGTTAATAAATATTTCCAAGAAATTTTTGCAAACCTATCTTTCGGGCAGGGTCAGTTGATTCTAGAAGATCCAGAAGATATATTTAATGGTGGTTTAATCATTAAAGCTCAGCCACGCGGTAAAAAAATGCAAAGACTAGAAGCTATGAGTGGTGGCGAGAAATCTTTAACCGCTTTAAGCTTTTTGTTTGCCCTTCAACAGTGCAACCCAGCACCTTTTTATGCCTTCGATGAAGTAGATTCGGCTTTAGATGGCGTAAATGTAGATAGACTAGCTGAAAAAATTAAAGATAACGCTAAAAATACTCAGTTTTTAGTAGTAAGTCACCGACGTCCCATGCTTGAAAAGTCTGATCGCATGATTGGAGTTTCACTTAATAAAAGAGCTTTTAGTACAGTTATAGGAGTGCAAAATATAAATGAGCAGCAATCACCAGCACTTGTTTGATCAGATTGAAAAATCTAGTCAGCTGCTTAAAGCTGATTCAGAGGCAGACAGTAATTCAGCTGCTTTAAAAAATAGCTCTAACTATAATAATGTGCACTCTAAAACTATCAATACTAAGCCGATTAATGAAGTAAATGTAGACCCAGACCATTTTTACTCTAAAGCACCTACGATATTTGAAACTCAGCCGGCAGAAAATGAGCCTGATGTTTCTAGTAGCATAAGTTCAACTCATAACCAAGCTTTAGAAAGTCTTCAAAGCACTAAAAACCTAGACGCGGGTTTAGATATCCTAGTGGATCTAGCCAAATCTGGTGAAATCGACCCCTGGGACGTAGACCTAGAAGTTATTACAGCAAAATTTCTAAACAGAATTTATGAGTCATCGATAGTAAGCTTGAAAGAAGCTGGCAAAGTAATTTTTTATGCTAGTACCTTACTGAGAATTAAAAGTGATATGCTCTCTTTGAAAGCTGCTGCCGCTTTAGAAGTTGGGCAGGAAGACGATTATAGTTTAGAAGATGAGCTTGCTGAATATGATCTTAAAGAAATTAGTATTCGAGAAATTGAAAGCGCGCTAGTTAAAAGACAAATCCGCAAAAAACCGCGTTTCAGAAAACTTAGATTAGATGATTTAATCATGGCTTTGCAGGAAGCTAGTGAGGAAGACGAACGTAAAAAGAAACGTTTAGCTGAACGTATAAGCTTGCAGGGTTTTAGTGATATCGATGATTTTATCGAACCTGAAATAGAATCTGATGATCTATTAGAGCTTACTCACGCTGAAAATATTGAAGATGCCATCGAGCATTCACGTTATTTTTTAAGTGAGCATCTGATTAATGGTGCTGGTATTCGCTTTGAAAAGCTTGTACAATTTTTAAAGTCCCGCTCGAATGCATTTTTAGCTGTTTTGTTTTTAGCGCATGAAAGTTTTATACTATTAAGACAAGAGGAATTTTATGGAGAACTCTGGCTCTATCAAGCTGAAGCATAAGGTTGAAGCTATTTTATTTTTAAGTGAAAGTGCGCTAAGTGCCATCGCTATCGCTAGGCAACTAGAAGTAGAAACTAATTTAGTAAGGGAAGCTTTATCTAAGTTGATTCAAGAATACGAAGAGCGAGATAGTGCCCTAATGATCGATAGTGAAAATGGTTACCTAATGCGCATTAAAGAAGAATTTAATTCTTTAGCTGAAACAGTCTTACCTTTCGAGATGAAAACCGCCTGCCTCAGGACACTTAGCACTGTTGCTCTAAAAGAACCTATCCGCCAAAGTGAAATTATCGAACTTAGAGGCAGCGGCGCTTACGAGCACTTAAAAGAATTAGTCAAATTAGGTCTGATTAGAAAACGTAAAGAAGGTATAACAAATGTCGT
The DNA here is from genome assembly GCA_964438425.1 of uncultured Gammaproteobacteria bacterium. Lineage (GTDB taxonomy): Bacteria > Cyanobacteriota > Vampirovibrionia > LMEP-6097 > LMEP-6097 > CAYTKM01. The sequence continues at coordinate 475,587 of CAYTKM010000001.1, read as the reverse complement.
TACTACATCAAGAGAGTTTGCCAAGTATTTTAAATTAAGTAATAACGGTCTTGAACTCCAAAAAGAACTCAAGACCGCTGAAAATGTTAGAATTACTCGCTAAATCTTTAGATTAAGATTTTTTATTGATCAAACATAAGACTACTAAAGTTTTTAATTAGAAATACAGGTGACTGATTATAATTTAGTAGTGCAATCTTATAATTATACAAAACTAGCTAAATAATTCACTTAAATTACTGTGACACTTTATCAGTAATAGATTTAACCTGCTCGAAATCTAACTTTAGAGTTTGGATTTGTGCTTGCATCCACTGAGGGAACATATTATCTTTAATACTATCAAGCTGTCCCATTATGTCATTAACATTACTACCCAAAGAATCTAGACTTTGCTCTACAGATACAAAAGCTGCAATTAAGGTACGCATCACATCAATCTGATTACTTAAAATATTAATAAAGCTACTAATTTGATTAATCTCTTGTTGGTCTTCATTTTTAGCATTTTCATAAGCCGAAATTTGATGATGGTAACCACTAATATTAGAAGCTAAGCTATCGATCGCATCAGCCAGCCAACCCGCTATAGGAATCCATCTATAGATACGGGCTCTTTTATGATAAGCATTTAGCTTAGATTGAGCACTGGCAATACGATTATTCAAATCATTAATACTAGCCTGATCAGCTTTTAACTTAGTTTGAATTAAAGTGAAGTCAGCTTTAATTGAAGCGAATGAGGTTGCTAGCCTACAATCACAATTCTTCGTAATAGTACTTGATTTAGCCAAAGCATCTTGCGCTGCAGCAGATTCCTGACTGATTTCTTTTAGTGTTTGTTTAATTCTATCCTTATCACTAGAAGAAAGTTCGCCAGCATAAGTATTATTCCACTCGATGACCAATTTACTTGCTTGGCTTAAACCTTGAGCAACTTGAGGTTCAGCTTGAGTTAACCAGTCATTACTGACCTTCTTCAAAGCTTCAATATGCTCAGCCAGATGAGCAGCGATATCAGAATGAATATCTGGCATTTTTTCAATCTTTTCTATCATTGATTTAATCTCTGATAAATTTAATTTGGTAGTTTTTTCTAATGTTGCGCTTGACATAATTTTTAGTTCCTTTTGTTAAGTTTGTAGTTTTAAAGCTGAGTTTAAAGTATTAATATCTCTTTAAAGGCTGTCGCTTTAGAAATATATTTAGGATATATTCTTAAATTTTGTAGTTATTAAATTGAAAATCTTGATATAAGAAAAAAGCGGTTGAGACTCAACCGCTTTTTTACATTTATTTATCTGTATTTGGTAAAGGGTACTTACCATCAACTCCTCTTTGCACTGGTATGTTGCCACCAGCTGTATTCGCTTGAATAGTTTGTGCCAAATTTAGACATGAAATCCAATCGCTATCAGCATATTGAATCGCATGAGCTACAGCAAAATCACCTGGATTGATTAAACGTACATCATTTCTTAATGCGTCTAGCTCACTTTTCAAACCACTCCACATATTGCTTAAATTATCAGCAGAAATTACAGCATCACTGCACTTAGTGCTTAGTAAAGAGACACTTGAAATTGCTGTTTTTACAACTGCATACATCTGTTCGTCCTGACTTTTTAAACTAGTGACATGTCCTAGTTCCTTGACTTTAGCATTCAAGTCTGCTGACGAACCAGCAATACCAGTGATACCTGCTGCTGTAGTAGCGATACCTGCTAAAACTAGCTCAGTAGAAGTTCCAGCAGTGATAAATTCACCAATTGAACCAGCAGCTATCATTAAACCACCACCAATTGTAGTTATACAACTCAAAGTTATTAAAGTTGCATCTCTGGCTATCGCAGTATGTAGCTGGTCAATCTGGGCATCTAACTGACTCAAAATTCCATCTTTACCAGCATAAGCTTGTTGTAGCTGCTTTAGAGCGCTATCAAAGTTTTTACTACTTTCACTTAAAGCCGCCTGAAAGTTTTGAATCTGAGTTTTAGCCTGAATTGCCGAATTTTCTTTTTGTTCTACTGAATTATAAACCTGCCCTAGCATCATATCTAGGTTATAGCGAGCTGCATCTTTTTCATTTTGAGTGTTAGTAGTACTAGCGATTTGCTGAGCGTAATTTAGCATAGTATTTTTATAGCTATTCCATTGATTAGCAAATGAAATCAAATCAGTAACTGTTTGAGTCATTTTAGGCAGCACGTTATCTGTCCAGGTTTGTGCCACTTCACGAGCATGTTGCTGAGTTTGCGGTAGCGATGGTACCACATCTTGAACTATATCTGGTTGCATTTGAACACTTGTTAAATACATTTGAATTACAGCTCCATCTGTTTGACTTTCGGTCAAACCACGCTTCAGGTTTGAAGCAGAGCTTTTTATACTATGGTCTATATTAGTTGGTTTAGTTGAACTTTGATTATTTTGTGTTAATGTCGCTGACATAATTTTAGTTTCCTTTTTAATCTATAGCGATTTTTAATAAATAAAACACCCACCCCTGGTGTCGTAAATTATTAAACGCTTTCTTGCTTGCGAGCCTCCTCTTTACTTAAAGCTTCTTGACTAGCTGTTGGTAGTGCATCAGTTAAGCTAGAATTAGGCTTATCCATATTTAATTTAGTAAATTTAGCTGTAGCAACTTGATCCTGAACAGCTTTAGCCATTGAACCCACTTGTCCCCAATCTTGGTCAGCTTCATCCATAATATTATCGAACCATGGTAAATGAGTTGAAGTTTTAGCAGTATTCAAATCTGAAATTACCGCATTTAAATCTTCATAGATATATTCCCATGAAGTTGCAAGTCCACCAACTGCACTAACTGCGCTAGTAACACTATTTTTTAAACTGTTAGTTGTCGTGCAATAAGCCTTAAGTGAAGTTAACTCTTGGTTTAAACGAGCTTTTTTAACTGTAGCGTTTCTAAGTGCTGTAGAAGCTTTAGAAATACCGATCGAACCTACAGTAATTAAAGCCACGCCACCACCAGCTGTTAAGACACCAGCTACAATCAGAGGTGTACTTGCACCAGCAGTAAAGACATCACCAACAGCACCAGCTACAATCATCACGCCACCTAGAATCGCTGCAGCTGCACCACCAGCAATCATACCAGCGTATTTTTCAATAGCCGAATTTTCTGCATCAATTTCTTTATCTAAAGCACCGATTTCAGCTGGAATACCGGTTTTAGCACTTGTAAGTAACATGTAGTCATGGTTAAAGGCCTTGGCATCGATAATAATCACTTTCTGAAATGAATTTAAGATATTATGAGAATTATTAGCGTTAGCTGAAAATGTACTTAAACGCCCTTGCATAACTTTAAGTCCCTGAGCTACTGTTTCATAATCACCTTTAGCAGCATACTGTCTCATACTTGGCGAGAAGCTTGACCACATATGTGAAAATGAAAGCAAGTCAGATACATTTTGCAAGAGAACAGGCTGTATATCTCTAATGTAATGTTCAGCGTTGCCTTGGGCTGTTTTTAAGTTTGCAACAAAATTAGGTGCTGTAGTAGTAATGATTGAAGGTAAATCTGTAGTAGGCTGCTCTTGAAGAGTTTCACAATATGTCCTTATTACATTACTTGCACTTGCTGCTTTAGATTGAGTATCATCACCTGTGCGCCCAGCATCATGTCCTGGACCAAGTGATTTAGAAGTATTCGAATTAGTTTTTTCTAGTGTAGTTACCATACAAGAGACATTAACACGAGAAAGACGGTTTAAATAGAATTTAAATTTTCAAGATCTAGCTATACTTGTTTATCTAGCTATCATATCTTAAATAAACTAAATATAATGTTGAACATAGAATATTTTTATAGTAATCAAGAAATTTAGAAAAAATTTATAATTTTTTAGCTGACAAAGTTATTTTTACTTAGGTTCCTAGTGTCTCAACTACAAACCATACTATATAAAAGCTTGTACCAGACTTCAATTTTTAGTCGCCCACGAAGCAAGCCAGATAATATACCTACTAAATATATGAAAATCAAATAGAGGAGTTAATCTATATAATTATCAAATTTATATTTATATTCTAAAAAACTAATATTAATAGTATTTAATCTATTTTAGAAAGCTTAGTATTAAAGAGTGTTTTATAAATATCTTTTAGATACTTGAGTTGAAAACATTCGTGCACAAGTCATACTATTATCTGTTCAATTAAAGTTTTTTAATATTTAAAATATATTATAAAAATTTGTATAGCATGAAACTCTAACTACACAACTTAAAGTTTGTTCAAATAGATTTAAGCTATTGTAGTTTATTTATACTAACTCACCGTATTTGCTTGCAGGGCTCGAAACTATCTATATATTCTATATTTAGTAAAATAAGGTAGATCATCGAAAAACAAATTAATAGTATTTAAATGTTATTAATTTAGAACATTCTGCTAGTTGCAATTGATTTAAAAAACTGCATTTGCAATGTTATATTTTTACCACTTTGTTCTATTTCATCAGCAGATTTTACGATTCTCTGTAAGAAAAGTTTATCTTGTGATTGTAATCTTTCATCAGCTGGTTTTAAATTTTCTTGCTTTAAATTATCAACTGACTCTTTCTCTTGTATTAACTCCATTATTAATGCACTCCCCAATGCAGATAGTATATGTCCAGTATTAGTTAAGACCATACTAAGGGATGATACTTTATATAAATAAATGTCCGTTATAAATAAAAAAGTACAGCAAATGAGCGCTTGCTGTACTTTTTAAAACCAAATTCTAGTATAGTGTTTAGTATTTTAATTAAATAAAGAAATTTTCAGCTAAATAATATTATCCGTTATATAACGAGTATGAAATCTAGTATTTAAAATGAGTCATATAAATTATACTCGCTATTTAGCTAAACCAGATTTACTTAGCCGCAAATCTGCTTATTTAGCCATTAATTCACCCATCAGCTTAGTAAAACGATTAAGATCTTTAATCTTAGAACCTTCAAGCAGTAATGCCTGATCAAAGATTAATTCAGCGTAATCACTAATCGCAGGATCATGGCTATTAGCTTCATATAAATCTTTCATCTTATTTACGACTGGGTGACTTGCATTAAGCTCTAAAATACGCTTAGTGTTACCAATATCCTGATTAGCATTTTTGTAGATACGCTCCATGTGAGCGCTCATCTCGCCTTCTTCAACGACTAAACAAGCTAAAGTATCTACTAAACGGTCAGAAAAACGCACTTCTTTAACGTTATTGTCTAAAACATCTTTCATTTTACCTAGTAAATCTTTAAGCTCTTCAGTCTTAGCTTCTTTTTCTTTTTGTTTTTCTTCTTTATCACCTAAATCGATGTCACCTTTATGAATAGGCTTTAATTTTTTACCTTTATATTCTGGTACAGACATCACCACCCACTCATCAATAGGATCTACTAAAAATAGCACTTCAATATTTTTAGCTTTTAAAGCTTCTAAATAAGGTGAATTTTCAAGTTCTGCTCTATTTTCACCAGTAATATAATAAATGCACTTACGAGTTTCTTCATTAAGCTCGGTTTGCAGGTCGATATCTTTACTATAAGTTTCAAGATCAACTAACTTACCTGCTTCCTGCTTAGAACTTTCAAAGAACATTAAATCCATTAATTTATCTTTATTAGCAAAATCAGAGTGCACGCCTTCTTTAACTACGCGTCCAAACTCATTAAAGAATTTAAGATACTCATCTCTATCTTTATCCTTCATCTTAGATAAAGTTGTGAGCACTTTTTTAGTAATATTCTTTTTAATCGCTCTAACTTTAGGGTTATCCTGAAGCATTTCACGCGAAACATTTAAAGGTAAATCAGTAGCATCAACCACACCCTTAATAAATCTTAGGTATTTAGGTAGTAACAATTCAGATTCACTGGTAATAAACACTTTATTAATATAAAGTTGAATACTCTTACTCTCTTCTTGAAGATAAAGATCAAAAGGCGCTTTAGCAGGCACATACAATAATGCTTTAAATTCATTAGTACCTTCAGCAGCATAATGAATATGAGTTAAAGGATCAGTGAAATCATGGCTGATATGCTTATAAAAATCGTTATATTCTTCTTTAGTAACTTCACTTTTATCCTTAGTCCAGATAGCTTTTTGTGAGTTTACCACTTCAAAAACAAACTTTTCAGTATTAGCTAACTTTTCTTCGCGCTCTGCCTTAGCTTCTTCAATTTCATCTTCTGGTGCATAAGATAATTCATGAACTTCAGGGTTAGTTACCTTTAATTTAATCGGGTATTCGATGAAATCAGAGTATTTTTTTACGATGTTACGGATTTGGTAATCAGCTAAATACTTCTCGTGATCTTCGCCCTCTTTAAGTTTGATAATGATCTTAGTACCTTGTTTAAGCATTGGTTCATCTTCAGTTAAATACTCTTTAGCAGCTTCTTCACTTAAAGCTTCCAGATCATAAGTACCTTCACCAGTAGATTGCCATAACCAAAGCTGCTCAGAGCCAGCCTTACGAGTAAGTACTTGAACTTCTTTAGCTACGATAAATGCTGAATAAAAACCAACACCAAATTGACCAATTAAAGAATCTGCGATGGTTACATTTTCTGCTTTACTCGCTTTAAGAGCGTTTAAAAATTCTTTAGTACCAGATTTCGCGATAGTACCTAAATTAGATGCTAAATCAGCATCGTCCATACCGATACCATTATCGCGGATGTAAATTTCTTTAGCTTCTTCATCAGCAGCGATTTTAATGTTTAGTTCTTCATTTTCAGCTAGTAAGTTAGATTCTGTCAGGGCTTTAAATCTTAATTTATCTAAAGCGTCAGAAGAATTAGAAATCAGTTCTCTCAAAAAAATCTCGTTATTCGAGTAGAGAGAGTGAATAACTAAATCTAGAACTTGCTTAACTTCTGCTTCAAAGTTTTTAGTTTGTTTTGTTTGTGTAGTGCTCATATAGTATGGAATTGTAACAAATTAAGCCGTGCCTGTGCTACCAAATCCGCCCTCACCGCGCAAATTATCTGTTTCACTAGGTAGCTCAGCAATAGTCTCAAAATTAGTCTGGTAAATTGGCGCCAGCACCCCTTGGGCGATGCGGTCTTGATGCTTAATCTTATAGTCATTCTCACCATGATTGATGATTAAAATCTGCAATTCACCGCGATAATCATTATCGATAGTACCTGGTGTATTAGTCAGGCTAATACCATGCTTAAAAGCTAAGCCAGAGCGCGGGCGGATTTGTAGTTCAAAACCAGCTGGTAAAACCATTTTTAAGCCTGTAGGGACTTTAGCGCGATCACCATTAGCTTTAAGTATAATTTCTTGCTCTTCAGGTATAAAAGCTCTTAGATCAAAGCCAGCTGAGCCACTAGTTTCGTAAGCTGGAGTTTGAACCTCTGGAGCTAACTTTAGAATTTTAATAGAGTCAAGTGAATTTAAAGTGCTAGTAGTTGTAGACATTTTATTTATTTTACTAAATTAAAGCAAGTGAAGTTTAAAATATGCGGGCAAGCTCTTAGGTGGTGACCTGGGATTTAAGCAAAGCACATCTTTAAAATTGGTAAAGGGTGTTTAAATTGATGAGTGCTTAGGTGGCTATTAAGAAGATGAAAGTGAAGTGAGTTAAATAGTATCTAAATTCATGAGTGGTTAGTTAATGAAAGCAAGTGGGGTTTGAATTAATTAGTGATTACTTTATATAAATTTAATATGTCGATTTTATTACCCTTACGACTTTTACAGCTTAAGCTGAGACTTGAATTAAAGCACACAATTATAGTTAAATTTTACTTAGACAATCTCAAAATTTAGAATTTTTTTCTAAAAAAGCCCCAAATCTATAAAAATTTTACAAAAAACTGACAAATTTAGAATCTTTTTATAAGTTTCAGGTTTTTAGCACTTTTTAAAGATATCGATAGTAATTACTTGTGTAGTGTTAATTATGATTTAAATGCATAATTAAATTAACAGAAACAGTAGTTTAGAGATCAGATAAATAATAGCAGCGTGCAATAACGCAGGCATAAACAAGTATTTCAGCTGGTTTTTATATTTATGCGTCTATATTAGTACGCGCAAGCATAAAAATATACTTAAAAGTTACGTATAAAAAACAAGGCAATATTAGCTACAGCCACAGACACTAGTGCTGTTAAGGTAAGTAGCATACCAGCAACTCTAAATATAACTGTATTTTTCTTAGGTTCGATATAAATCAGACTTAGACTGTGCATGATGCGCCCAATAGTAAAAATTAAGCTTAAAATATGTACCAAGGTATGCGAAAAACCCTGCATTTCAGCCAGCAAAGCTACAATAAAATAAAACGGCACATATTCAGCGAAATTAGCATGCGCGCGCGCTAAAGTAGTGAGCTTAAAGTCGTTATTTAAGCCGATACGCACCAGACGTTTGCGTCTCATGTTGATCACCTGAAAGGTTAAAAACATATACCACAGGCTTAAGATACCAGCATAAATACCAAGTGAAGTCATATTACTATTCTAGTGGATAAGTGCAGTCAGTTGCGAGGTAGTGTCATAAAATGCACAGTGAGCTGCATTCTATCGTTAAGATTATGAGTCAAACTTTAAAACAAATTGAAGTTAAAAATCAAGCTAAGTTATCAGTTAAAATAACAGATTATGGCTCGCCAGAAAGCTGCTAATGAGATAGACTGCCCTAACTGTGGTAATTTTATTCACCGCAATGCTACCGAGTGTTTCCACTGTGGTTATAAAATAATTTATAACCATACTAATATTCAGACTGACTTTAAATACGTAAACAAAAAGACTGGCAATTCACATCTTAGCTTTAAGAAAGTTAGTGGTAAAACTATCTTTATCAGTATAATTGCGATTTTAGTGTTTATGATTCTGATTAGAGCTCTAATTAGATTTCTGTAAGGGTGCTTCAGGTGAGTTTCTCACCTTTAAATCGATTGTTTTATGCTTAGCCAGAAGAATAAAAGCATCTTTCATACTGACAGGGGTACCAAGCTTTTTTCAGAGCAAATAGGTTAGTTTTTTATCAATCATTAAATGATATTTATAATCTTGTCGTTTTACTGCAACTTACAATTCGCAGTAAGTTAAATAGTTTAAAGTAATAATCACTTTAAACTATCACTCCACAGATTGCGCACCCAGACTTTGTTTTTAAACGGATAGTCATCATCTACTGGTGCTACCAGACTCTGCTGGTAGGCATCATTAAATTCATCAGCCAACTCCCAGTAACCTCTTTTTAGTGTTGGAGACTTAGAAACTTTAAACTCATACAAATAAGTCTTGTTAAGAGACTTTACAACCAAATCTATTTCAGCTGAATTAGAGCTTTGGATAAAGCCTGCTTGATAGTATTTAAACGAAGTTAAAATATTTTCAAGCGCATAACTTTCCCACGATGCACCAACCTGTGGATGTCCAAGTAAATCTGCATAATTTAAAATGCCAGCTAAATAGTGAAAAATACCACTATCTCTAATATACAATTTCGGAGATTTAACTAAACGTTTTTTAGTATTAATCTCAAAGGGTCTTAGCAGACGAATCATGTATGTTTGTTCTAAAATATCTAAATAGTGCTTGATAGTATTTACAGTCAAGTCAGCAGTTTCAGCAAGCTTATTATAGTTTAAAGTCTGTCCCTGCCAGTGACTCAAAGTTAACCAAAAGCGCCTCATATTACTGGGACTAACTTTAAAACCCAGACTAGGTATATCTCTTTCTAAAAAAGTTCTAACAAAGTTTTGGCGCCAATCAAAGCTTATTTCATCATCGCTAGCAAGCACACTGTCTGGAAAACCACCTCTTAGCCAGTGTTTTTGCAAGCAAGCTTGCTTTTGATCATAATATTGATGCGCCTCGCGCAAATTAAAAGGATTTAACTCTAAATACGAAATTCTGCCAGCCAGGCTTTCACTTGATTGCCTGATAAGCTCAGGCGAAGCTGAACCTAAAATAAGAAATCTGGCATTTCTACGATCTTTATCAACCTCCGAACGTAGATATGAAAAAAACTCTGGTTTTAGCTGAATTTCATCTAAACAGATTAAATGATCGCGGTAAGCATCAAAAAATAGCTCAGGTTCATTGAGTTTATTAAAGTCACTTGGGTTTTGCAGATCCAAATAAATACTTTTAGAGATGTTTAAAGTGTTTGGGGTTTTCGATGTATCGGTACTATGAGTAACACTTTCACTATTAGTTAAATCAGCTAAGTATCTTTTAGCTAAAGTAGATTTACCACACTGCCTAGGTCCTAAAATAGCAGTAACTGGTGAATTTTGAAGTTTTTTATTTAATTCAGACCTGATCGACCTTGGCAAATAAGCATGCATATGTATGAGCCCACTAATGGATTTACATGCTTATTTTAGCACATGTAAATAATATCATCAATTTTAAAAACTTTTATTTACTATACACTTTTAAGTATCAGCTGATAAAAATCTTCGAAGTTTATTAAATGCTTTCCAACAACTGCTTTGAGAATATCTAAATCTAATTCATCATAACTATGGACAGCTATATTACGAAAGCCTATCATTTTGACAAGGTCATTTTTCAATTCTGAGGTGATTATATTATGCTTAGCCAAGAGAATGAAAGTATCTTTCATGCTAACAGGGGCTCCAAGCTTTTTTTCAGAGCAAATGTGATTAGCGATATCTACAGTACTTTGAATTGCACGCTCTATATTTACAACTACAGCATCTTGAGTTTTTATATCTTCAAGCAAGCACAAATTAAAATTGTTTGTATAAGTTTTGATACTTGCTAAACAATTTTGAATATTACCGATTTTGTGTTGGATTAGTTTTTTATCAATCATAGTTCAGCCCTAGCTTAACTCTAATTATTATGACATAGTCCTTAGTCACTCTTTACCTACCTAAGTTTTTATAAATTTCCCTATTAGCAATCTGCAAATCATGGTATTTTGATAAAGTCTTTAGCTCCCATTTAATAAGATCTATCTTAGAATTTAAAATTATGACTCGATGATTTTTAATTATTTGCATTCCAATAATTGGGTTGCAAGTATTTAAACAAGTAAGATCTAACATCGGCAATTCATTAATACCTAAAAAAGATTCTAATAGTTCTAGTTTGCTAAGTGGGTTTTTATAATCAGTTAAGTAAGCCAAATCTAAATCACTATTTAAAGTTTGCTTACCATTAGCATATGAGCCATAAATCAATAAAGCTATTAAACCTGGGTAATTAGAAAATTTCCCCTTAAGTAGCTGATCAAACTCTGTCACTAAAATAATAGTATCAACTATGTAGCAAAAAATATCTGTTTATATAGATACAACAAAAATTAACTACAAAACTACTTTCTTAGCTTTAGCCACGGTGCGCATTTTAACTTCAAGACCATCTACATTAGTAGCTTTAAGTAATAGAGGTATGTTTATATTAAACTTACGCTCTTTTCCCAGGTATTTATAGTCACCTAAAAACTTAGGTTTAAAAGTCAAATCAAAACTACCTTCATATTTATTATCACCAATTACACTCACGATAAAATTACTACCGATCAGCTCACTATCTAGCTCAAGTTTAATAGCACGCTTGCTTTTACGATCTTTCATCCAAGGAATATACTTCTTTTTATCTTTGGTAAAGTTAAAACTATCGATAATTATGCTTTGGTCTAAACCTAGATTTAGGCTACTAGTAGCAGGCAATTCAGTCAGGTTAGAATGTTTTAATAAGTTAAATTTAAAATTCACTGTAGCTGTATAAGTTTCATCATCTATAGCTTCAAAGTCAGTTAACTGAGCTCTTCTTTTAAAGACATCGATAGGCTTAAAAGCTACCGCTTTATAAAGTGTTTTATTATCGTAATACGGCTCCATACCTAATTTTTCAAGAAAAGTATTAATTTTAGTCTCTACGCTAATAAGCTGAGCTGAACTTACATCAATAGGTACTGACTGGAAAATCATTTCATGATAATAATCCAGGTTCGAGCTATCTCTACCATTTTGAAACGTAAACTCTAAATCTAGAGTTTCGCTTATACCATTAGCCTGCTTTTTAAAAATGAAAGACTCGTTAATAGCTTCAGCCAATTCATCCATGTTTCTATCTTTAAACTCTTTAGAGAAGGTATCACGGTAAAGTAATTTAAGCTTTAGAGTAGCTGGCTCGGCTGAAATCAAACTTTCAGTCACGCCACCTGACAGATAAAATTTAATACGTACAGGTTGATCAACTTTCTTTTCTTTATCACCGAAACCTAAGAAACCTGAGCCTTTTGCTTCACCTAAAAATCTGCCTTGTTTCAGATTAGTGTCATTTACTCCAGCACTTGCTTGCTCTGTCAGCGTATTAGCACTTGCTCCTGTAACTGCTACAGATGAATTATCAGTAGAGCTCATCGCAAATACATTAGTGCTTGCAAACACTAAAGCCAAGATAATAGTTATAATTTCAAGTGAGAAAGAAGAAGTTTTTTTCATATTTAGTCTTTTATTAATTAGATGTGACTACCTTAAATCCAAAAAGCGACTTAAGATATCAACTTATATATTTTTTTATTAGTTAAGAATAATATCATATTATGTAGCTGAAAGTAATATTTTACAATTAATATTTACGGGTTTTTAAAAGTGTCTTTATTTTATTTATTAATATCGACTATAAAGAGTCTAATTCTCGTTTAATTTTTAAGTATTCTTATTTATACGGATGATTATTATCTATTGATTCTAAGCTGATGTTTTATCATGATATTTGACTAAGAGAATTTCAGGGATAACTATAAAACACTTTAATTAGTTTGTTTACTTTCCAGCGTCCAAAATATTTTACAGACAAAAATAGAGCTTATTACATCTTTAGATATACGCCAAAAGTCACTTAGCAGCGGATAAGGCTTTAAGTACTCACTTACTATTGAAAAAGGATTTAGATTAAAAGATTCAATTTTAGGTGAATCTAAGTTATGAGTGAGGTCAGTATGTTTCATTAAAGACATAAGTTTAAAATCAAAGTTAAAGTCTGTTAGCAAAAGCAAGATAGAAATTAATATTACTATAGTCAAGCGCTTTTTTTGAAAGACATCCCAAGCATCGATTATCGCGTCCCAGGCGAACCTATCATAAAAAGCCAGATTAGCAGCTGGGAAACTTTCAAGCCCTAAGAAAAAGGCGCTGACAGCAAGTGAGAACACTTGAAAAATTATCATAAAAATATCAAGAAGAACTAGCCCAATATTTGAAGGTAAAGCACTTACAAGCACACTAATTAGCAAAGGTATTATAAAACTCACTATTAAATTTATGGTCGCCAAAAAGACGCAAGTAAAAATCACACAGATCATCGTCACAAAAAATCTAGCTGGGTCATTAGATAAATCTCTTAAAATGTTTTTATAGAAGCTCTGTCCATCAAAAAGCTTGATTGTCATAAAAGCAAACAAAAATTTTACGGCATAAAGTAAATAGCCCGTCACTTCAGGAATTTTTAATTTAAAGATTAACAAAGTGATTAAAATTGCTGGTATGTAACTTATGATATTTTTTAGGTAAAAAGAAACCGAAAAACATATTAAGTAAATGAAATTTTGAATTAGTTTGAAGGCTGTTTTCATGTAGATAATAGATTATATTATGCACGTTTGCTTAGTTGCATAAATGCTAGTGAGTTTCGAGGTCAAGTTCTATCTTAAAATAAGTCAGAGGCATCTAGTCAAAACCTAGTTGTTAACATTTGCAAAATTTAGAACCACCACTTCAGAATCACACCAATAGCAGGATTATGAAGTGACACCTTGAAATATTGCTAAGATGATTATAGACTTAATATAGTTACCTATAAACTATATAAATACAAAAGTGGATAGCATATGATTTTTAAAAGAAAGCTAAAAGCCAAATTAATCTCAGAATTAGATAATCCTAAAATTACTTTACTCTTCGGACCAAGGCAAAGTGGCAAAAGTTTCTTATTAACTCAAATCACTAATGAACTTAAAGGTTCCAAGTACACTTATTATGATCTGGAACAACCTACTGATTTATTAAAGTTTGCAGATAGTCCTGAAAATATTCATAAGCTTCTTTTAAATTCAGGCAAGACAGTAATTATAGATGAATTTCATTATTTAAAGAATGCAGGTAAAACTTTCAAGGCTATCTATGATTTAGGTAGAAGAGATAGTAGGCAGCAAGTAAAAATCTTTGCTTCAGGTTCTTCAGCTATAGAAATGCATCGACATATTAAAGAGAGTATGGCAGGTAGAATACATAATTTGCGTTTGATGCCTTTAACTCTTGCTGAATATTTGACCGTAAACTCAGCAGATTTATCTATCGATGAGTATTTCGTTTATGGAGGCTTACCTGAAGTGTATTCTTATAACGGCGATGAGCGCGCGACTTATCTAAATGATATTTTAGAGACCTACATCCAAAGAGACATTAAATCACTAATGCGCGCAGAAAATGTTTCAAGTTTTAATAAGTTACTTTATATGTTAGCTGCCAGCCAAGGGCAGATTGTAGCAGTTAGCAATTTAGCTAGAGACCTTAGTGTATCAGCGCATACTGTACAATCGTACTTAGATATTTTAGAAAAAACTTATACTTTGTATGTCTTAAAATCTTTTTCAAACAATTTAAGTAATGAGCTTAAAAAATCTAAAAAATATTACTTCTATGACCTCGGCATCAAAAATGCACTTTTAAAAAATTTCACCAGGCTCAGTAGCAGGCAAGATCTTGGCAGCGTTATAGAAACTTATGTCTACCATTATTTACTATTTATAAGAAATGTTGCAACTACAGATATATATTTTTGGCGAACCAGTAAAGGCGATGAAGTTGATTTCGTGTGGAAGAAAAATGAAGTAGTAGTTCCAATTGAAGTAAAAAATAAATACGAAAGTGAAACTATACCTAAGGGTTTAATAAACTTTTTCAGATACTATCCTTTAACGAATAAGGCTATTATAATTTTCGATCAATCTAAAAAGTTTGATGAATACTATGAGCTTGACTTTCATGGTAGAACCATATATTTTATAAGCCTTAGGACTTGCCACCTATATTTAGATGATCTACTAGGTTAATTTTATATAGTCAAGGAAATAAAGGTCTGTTAAGTATACCTTTACACCTAAACGAATAATCAAGTTTTTAATATTATGGGACTAGCTTCACTTTTTCAGCGGCTAATCTTACAGTGAGGTATTAGATTAGCCGCTGAAATAATTAAATTACTTGAACCATACTTTAGCAATTTGACTAAAAGACTGGTTAAAACTCCTAAACTATACTTTATGGATACTGGCGTGCCCCCTAAAAAATGATCCATGTATTTTACATTTAGTAAGGTAAAGGATTAAGTAAATGAAAATAAGTAACGAAACTGTGCATTTATGTTACTAAGCTATATTCTTATAACATTAGATTATATGTCTAAGATAACAGGGGAGGTCCACCTTTTATAGCTACTGATAAACCATCTACATCTTCTGTTTCTACCATCAAAGGGATAGAAAACTCTTTAGCTATGTTTTTCAACCCTTAAGAATTGAAAACAAGTAATTTTTAGCTTGCAATACTGATTTTTGGTATTGAAAAAGCATCTAAATGGAGCCATTTTGAGAGCGGTATGAATTTTATTATTGTCGTAGTAAAAAAATAGTTTAGTAGATTCTCCAGTAGACTTGCAGCTGTTAAATAAACATTATTTAAAATACCTCAACATAGCTTCCAGAATCGTTATTAGTATCACTTGTATTAAAATTTTGGTTAATACCATACTCTATTTTATCGTTTACATTACTAGTAAAAGTTACATTTTCAAATTTTATATTGTTTTCAAGTGAATTATTATCTATCGAACCGATAGCTGGATATAGTATTACTTTATCTGGTTTATTTAACTTTAAACTCACCTCAGCATTTTTAATTGAAATACTACCCTTATGTCTAATAGGCAAGTCAGCTAAAGTACCTATCAGTCCTCCAAAATACACCTTTGAAGATTTCTTAGTTCTATTTTTAATTGTTAAAGTTGAATTGATTTTGACATTTTCAACATCTATAGTGCTACTGTCAACATAACCAAATAAATTCCCGTAAAAATTTATATCTTCTTTTGTAGCTATAAGGCTACCTTCTGTTGTTACTTCTATATTTTTTGCAGACACTTTAGTATTCACAGCATATGACATAAGTGGGCTAAAAAAGTTTCTTTTTATTTCAGCAAAATTTCTAAAAACGATCTTCTGATTACCTTTAATAAATATTTTTATATCTTCCATATTTATTGGTCCACCATACATGTCTGAACCAAGTAAAAGAGATTTAATTCTGGATAAGTTTTTATTATTATGACTAATATTAATATTTTTAAGTTTTATTGGATCAGATAATTGACCTGCTATGTAACTACCTAATATTAGACCATTAGGTTTTTTACTTATAAAGTCGAAGTTTGAAATTTCAACATTTTCAATTAAACATTCACCGTTATAGATAGAACCTAAAAGAATTGCTTCCATACTTAAATTTTTCCGTAAATTTCTTATGGAATTTTTATCTGAAGTAATATTTATATTCCTAAGATTTAAACGTGCATTTGAAAACCCTAAAAAGTAAGATCGAACTTGCTCAGTATTAGTTACAATTTTAAAACCATCAACATTTACATTGCTAATGTTAGTTTCAGGGTCAGATGCTTCGAAACCTTCTGGTAAATATCTAAACCAGCCAGAATTACCAAATATCCCAGATATCAACTGATCATCAGATTTATTCAAATAAACATATTTACAATCTTTGAAGTTTAAGTTTGAGATGTTACCATTATAAATTCTACCTATAATTGCTGCCACAGTCCGGTTCACACCGCCATTTCTCATGAAGACTTTAACATTTCTAAAATCTATATCTTCATATGATTCAGATAGATCTTTATACTCTTCTATAAAAGGATTACTACCATAATATATCATCGCTAAGCCAGAAGCCCTATAACCTTTATAACTGCAATTATTAAACTCGATATTTTTCAAACTTGTTGCATAGCTTTCTCTTATAAAATAAGCTTCTGTTCTATATTTAATACTTCCTTGCACTTTTAAGTTTTCAAAACTTATATCATGAATTGATGAAGTATAAATGTCTCGAATAAAGCCAACTCCATAATTATTGCTACCTTTTAAGGTTAGATTACTTACTGTGTGCCCTCGACCGTCTAGATCTATATAGTGAAGATCACTTAACGGTACTTCATTTTTAAATACTTCATTCTTACAATCAATATCATTTGTTAATATATACTTTTGTCTATCAAAGTGATCCTCGCCATTTACGTTAATTAAAGAGTTAGCACCATATAATTCACTACAATTTGATATTTCGATAGCTTCATTTGCAGCTTTTATTTCACTACATGTCATAGAAATAGCTATTATGGCTAGTATTATTATGTATAGTTTATATTTTATTTGTTTTTTCATTTTTATTAACTGTAATTTTACTATTAGCTTAAATATATAAGTAACACCTTTTAAATTATACGAGTGGTGTATTGGAAAATAAACTTTTTATTATTGCTAAATTTAGTATTAACTACTCTTCTTGTACGTAAATTTATTTTTTCTATAGACATAGACTTCGGCTTTGCAACAACTCTTACAGTAATATTGCCACGCTTTTTATTATATTTTAGAACTTTTACCTTACCATCACATACTGCATCTCTATAATCTTCTAAACTACTTTCAGAATTTACAGAAGTAAACCTTCTATCAAAACCATTAAAGGTACGTTGCATCCAAAGTGAACAGTTTACATTTTCAAATTTAAAGCTTTGCCCAGTTTCAGCAAGATACTTTTTATTATTATAAACAGTATTACTAAAGTCTATATTAAAGACGACATAAATAGATGATGCGTCTTTATTAGTACGATAAGCTTTTTCATTTCGGTGAGTCCCATGAAAACCAACAAATTCTAAAGAATTTATATTATCTTCAGAGCCTAAGCCAACCCAGACATCGGAGTATCTACCAGCCTTACCTTTATAATCAAGAGCTTGCAGATGTGGCATAAATCTATAAAGTTTGTTTTTGTATTGCATCGCAGGTTTAGCAAATACTTTTGGTGTAATGGCTAAAAGCAGTAGTGAAAGCGAAATAATTATTTTTTTATACATATTTGTTTACCTTTTTAATTTATTCAGCAATAAGGAAATTAACTTCCATAGTAAAGTTTTCTAGTTTTCTTCTAAAGATGCGTTTTTTGCCTACAACGTCTAACTTTGAAGCTTCCACTAAATACGGTTCGAGCTTTAAATCTAGCGAATAGCTACCGAGTTCACTATCATAATCTAAAACATCTAAAGTAGCATTACAAAGATAAGCTTTATCATAAGGTAAAAAACCGTCTTCATTATCTATATTTTTTGAAATACCGTTTTTAGATTTAAACATCTGTATAAAACAATTACCAAAATATATTTCCTTAGCGTTAGACTTAGGAGTTAAGTTATAGCTCGTACCCTTTTCTAATTTAAATGGTTTATCAAAGTCAGAAGCAAGGAGATATAGTTCCATATTTAAACCTTTAGCTTTAACACTTCTATTTTTAAATATTTTATTTGGATTTTTTTTCGAAGACTTTATACCAACATAAGATATGGCATGTATTTCATTATTCTCATAAGATATTTCTGCTGTATATGAGTTAATACCTTTGATTTTTCTACTAGATGGGGTCAACTCTTCTGGATGATTAATCTTCATGCCCATTTTCTTATCAGCTGTAATAGTCGAATACTGCGCAAGAACAGACTGGATACTAATCATTGATACTATAGTAAAAATACAAAGTGCTTTTAAGTATGTTGTTTCAAATTTTTGGTTGTTAATTTTCATTATATTTTCTTTTTATTAGTATTTAATTTAATCAATATCGGCGTAGCTTATTGAATTTAAAGTAATAGTATAGTCTCAAATTATCTGAAAAAGCCACTAGCAATTCTAATAGAATTCTCCTCAATAATCCATTCATCAAACTCTTCAAAGCCATAAACTTCAATATCTATATAAAAAGCTCTAGTTACTTTTAAAACCATATTGTATTCATCAGGGTTTCTAAATTCAAAATTATCTACAAAGTTCTTATTACTTATTTCTAAATCATTAAAAATTTTTAAAGCCTTGGGCTTAATGATTTTATTCTTTAACTTAATAAATTCATCTCCACAAGTTAAATCAGTAGTGCTCCATAGATCATAAATCCCAGGTTTGCTAACCAAAATTCTTCTTTTAGTAGATGTAATATTTTCAAAATCATAAAGTACATCTAAAGTTTCTAGCGCTTTTTGTTTTCTTTTATTAAAACTGTGTCTTATTCTTCTAATTTCATTTGCATATCTATAGAAAGCTTTTTTATAAGGGTTATCTATCATATTAATCTTTGGTAAAACTGTTTCACCATTCCAGTTTAATCTGTATAAACTAGATTTTAGTTGAAAGTACATTTTTTGTACTGATTTGATTTGTGGCAGCTTATGTTGGCGAGGATCTGGGAAGGAGAGTATATAATTTGCATAAGCATCTAAAACCGCTTTATAAAACTTTTTGCTATTCATTTGGTATGCTCCAGAACTTAATAAAGTTTCTTTTATTCTATTTCTTTCAAATTCAGTATTAACTATATAGATCCCTTTCTCAGAATTATACGTTTCGTCACAGTCATTAAATAAACTTATTTTGCTTATGTCATTTACATGGTCAAGTAATACAATGTCATCAGACTTTGAATAAAAGCAAATAAACCTATTAGGGTATATACCTAAACTTATGAAGCTTGCTAGACCAAAAATCTCACTACTATTCATTGACTTACAGAATTCGCTAGCACATAGCATTAGAGAAATTATAAAACTAAAAAAGGGGAAATTTGGAAAGTCATCATACAGTATTTTATTATTCACCTTTAAACTAACATTACCAGTTAAGTTATCTCTAAATTCTGAGTGTTCACATATGTCTCTCACTGAGAATCCTTCATAACAACCGTCAATATGAACTTTAAACCAATTATCTTTAAAACGAATATTTTTTATCTCTATCATGCTTTATTACCTTTCAGGATAGAATGTTTCTATCTAAAGCGCTATCTTTAAGTTCAATATCTGCCAGGAATTCAGTTACAGAAAATCTACTATAAGGACTAGCTATATTTTTAAACCAAATATCTTTAAGGTGAATATTTTCTACTTCAATCATTTAATAATCCTCTTGCAGGGTAAAAAGTCTCGATTATTGGAATAGTTACAGTAAAACTATATAACTTAAATTTAGCAGTTATTGATTATCTTCTTAACTACAATATGCTTAATCAATATTAATTTGATTACAACCCAAGGATTTTTTGCTCAATGATATTAGGCAGATTTCTTCCAATATTTGTATAAGCCTTTAATTTAATTATATTGTTGCGTAGCGTTCCAGTTTTTTCCATACCTCTTTTACCGTTAATTTTAGAGTATTTGCGAAGTCTTTTAATCTTTATTCTCAATAGTACTATTAAGGTACCTGACGCTTCATCATAATTCTTAAATCTCATACTACCACTACAAGAAAATTTTTCTGCTTCGGCTGTGGCATTATACATATTATGAATACTTAAATATCTATATGAATCATGACTTATAATATCAAAATCGCAATTAAACTCATCACCATCAGGTTTAAACTTATATACTGTATCTGTATCCAATGAAGTAATTTGTTTATTAAAAATAGATTTTTCAATATTTAAATATAAATGAGAGTATTTATATTTTTGATCATTGTTATATTCACCATAAGAATCATAATTTCTATATTTTACAGCCTCATAGTCAAAGGTCTGTGCCTTATTATTATTAATTACTAATCGGGAAAAATAAACATTCTGACGTTTTTTTGAATCTTCGAAACTGTCATCATAATCTTTATAAGTATCTGTCAAGTTTTTATATTTGTTGGACATAGTTCTAAACTTAACAAATGAGTTGTTTGCACATGAAGCTTTAAAACTTATACATAATAATAGTATAGTCGTAAAAAAAATAAATAAATGTTTTGTTTTTTTCATAAAATTAGGGCTAGTTAAGTAGAATAAATGTTTTTTATTAATATATAGTTTTTATAAAAAACTTACTCTATTATAAGTTGAATTCCTTTTTTAATTTACAACAAATATTTTTTAGCTGTTTAATAAAACCTGCTTCTTGAAGTCCTTTTATCTTTAAAGTCAAAATATACTTTTCAAAGGCTTCACTTAGTTCTACAAACAACTCCTTTTCGGTAAACTTAGTGTAAGCGACTTGCTTTTTACCAAATGAATTCACAAATTGCTGCTCTTTGGAGCTATAATATTCTTCAAGCTTTTTAAAAAATTCTTCAGCTTCTTTTTTGTTTGCGTTTAAATAATAAAAATCGCCTTCATCTGCACTTGCTTCATTAAAAACAAGATCTTTGCATACATCAAGATCAGTTAAATCCTCCGATATGAAAAAATATTCATTTGGTATAAAAAACTGCTTATCATATGGATCATATAGTATTACATTTGAAAGCTCAAAAGCCGTACTCACCATAAAAGCCGATATATCTTTAATATCTTCTGTTTTTACCTTATATATAAAATATAAAAAAGAGCAGATTAAAGCTGCAAAATAGAATCTTCTATATTTGCTTTCTTCATCGTTTAAAATTACTTCATGAGTATTAATTTTCCAATCAATATTAGATCTTGCTGAGTTTTCTAAATCGTGCGTTATGCCATAATCTGGAAATAAATAATCTCCATAGTTATATTCTTTATGGTTTAAAATGTTAGTAATTTTTATCATAAGCACTTTTAATTTGGATAAAAGGTTTTTATTACTGGTATCCCACCTTCTCTTGGTACTATATCTAGATCCAATCTTACACTATTAATAGAACTTCCATTTTCCTTATCATAACCTATTGGATACCCATAGTTTTTTTTCATGAAATATTTATTACCTCTATAATGCTCAGCTTTTTTGTTTCTATATTCCTTAGTTATATTCAAAATCTCATCTAAAAAGTTAACTGTATAATCTTTTGTAAAAGCCGATTCATTTTTTTTGTTTTTGGGTAATGAATCGTATGCATGGTCTTCAAGAATATGAATAAAATTCTTATAATTTAAAAACCAGACTCTATCATTGCCATTTGCTCCTATGCCATCTTTCGCTTCATATAACCTCATGACTGAGCCATATGAATCTGCTGCTGGTGTTTCTTTGTTCATTATATTAACAGCTAGATCTTTACAGTAACCAAAACTAGATTCAGTTTTAGGTAATATTCTAAGAAAATCATCGATTATAGATTTCTTTACGTTAAGAGTATACTTTAAATTTAATCCAATCGGTTTCCACGCAAGAAGCCAAACACCGAATCCTGTAAGAATCCAGCGACCAAAATTGAGACCAGCTTTAGTCCTATTTCCATTAGATATCTTTAGCATTTCTCGTATAACACATGGATACTTTTCTGCATCTTGTTCAACTTTAGTAATAAATGTGGCATCTGCTTTAACTTTAACCTTTTCTTTATTACCATCTTTTTCATACTGTATATCTATAGGAAAAATATCTAAATCGTCAGCTGCACCTATTAGACTTCCAGGTAAACTAATACTCAACTCATAAGCCTTATCTTTACCAATTAGATTGTTTAACTCATCTACATATAAATGATCATTCCTCACAGCCTGACTATTATCATCTACAGTGATAGTTTCATCTACTATAGTTTTTCCTGTTAACAATGAAACTATTTTTACAGTATAATCGCCTTTTCTACTTACCAACAACTCTAGATTTTGTGTTTGGTCATCTGTAATAACATGCTCATACTTGCTATCACTTAATTTGAAATCTACTTTTACATTGCCATCATATACGCCTATTCTCATCAAAGTTTGATCGAATTGAGCTTTACTATAAGCTATAAAATCTGAAAAAGCTCGTATAGATGGGTCATCACTTTGCTGCAAAGCCTCAAAGTAACCTTCTAAATCATCGTTATTATTACTATTAGGGTTGCTAACTACAGCTTTAAATACTGCATAGCCAGCAGCAAGTAAAATCACTTCAGCAATAGGTAAAGCAATATTTAGAGTCTGAATCCCAGAAGAGTTTCTAGAGCTTCCTGAATCTACTTTAAAGTTTTGCTCGAAGTTTAAATCACTAGTGAAGCCTTGACTGCTAGAAACATATTTTTCAATCTCTTTATCATTTTCATCATAGCTAGTGAATTTAAAACCTATTTTCCTCTCAAAAGCAGGGGACGAGTTACCATTAACCTTAGATACGACTTTTACATTGTAGTCACCTTTAGTTTTATTAGTACCTTTATCTAATTCAAGTTCATCATCACCATCTAGTTCTATTACTGGATTATCTGTCACATAGATAGTTGCTTTTTGACTAAAATCTATTTCATCATCATAATTAATTAAAACTTCATAGAAAGTGACTTTTTCTAAGCTATCAAATGGCATTGAGCCTTGCAAACTAACCTCATAATCTTTATTATTCTGTTTCACATTAGATATTAAATCTTCCATGACGGTTTCTCTAGTTTCATAATTTACTAAACTTATGTTTAGCTTATTAATATCGAAGTTATCATCCCAGTCTTTAATAGTTAGTTTATCTTCATTTGGATTAAAGCTAAAAGTACTATATGGACTTTGGAAATAGACATTATTATAGCCACTATTACCTAAAGTGCCATCAGCACCGAAGATTATTTCTGGCTCTTCGAAATCTATTAAACTAAAGTATCTATGTTCATCTTTAGTTTGCTTGTCACCATTATCATCTGTATAAATTAATTCAGCTATAAATTTATACAGATACTTATTAGCTGGGCTTGTTCCAGTGGTAAGTTGACTTACTATATTTTGTAAGTTTACTATTCTAGCTTTAGTTTGACCATAGTTAGTCACCCTTGAATCTATTAGCTTTCTACCTTGATCAAGTACTTTAGATAGAGTATTTTCACCATCATAAGTATATCTTTCATAATAGAGTTTTACACCTGCAATAGATCTTTCTGGATCTTCTGTTCTAGTAATTACATCATGAGCAGTATTCTTATTAATCTGCTTAACTTCACTATCTGTTGCTCCTAAACCTTCTATTATAATATCTGCTTCTGGAACCTCATCTATAATAGTCGCTTGGCATAGTACTGGCTCTTGAATTCCAGTGAAGTTATCATTTAGATTAAGTGGTATTTGTTCATTTTGCTTAGCAAATAAGAAATTAATCGCATACTCACCTTTATCTGCAAGTACAGTGTCTAAATCATAGTTATCTCTTATTAACTCATCTAACTTTAGAGTTCCTGAAGTTTGGTTTATTTTTTTATTATTCTTAATATCTAAACCACCAGCAATATTACTAAAATAGTTAGAATTTACATCAAACTGCTTACCTTCACTATCTACAACCATATATCTAGCCTGATAGTAAGAGTCACTCGTTTTATAAGTACTGAAGTTAACTTCAAGTCCATTATTTTCAAACTCATCTCTAGTTAACTCTGCAACTTTAGTTCCTAAACCAGCCAAATTACAATTACTCTTTTTACTTGCTCCAAGTGAAATACGCAATGTTTGGTATAAATCTTGTGGTGGTACATAAAATAACGCGTGATTTGTATTTGCTGTTGGTGCAACTCTAACTACATAATCATTAAAATTTCTTTTTAGAATTAATTCTAATTCTTTTGCCTGTGGGAGTGCACTTACAAACTGACTATCTGCTGGCATATTCTTAGTTAAATTGCGATTAGTTTTAGCCACAACAGTAGGCACTTTTACTCCAGTACTACTTTTAACAGATAATAATCTAGACTTAAAAATTGACTCATCTAAACTTTCTTTTGCAAGTTCAGTATTATTGTCATCGAAAATAGCCACCTCTAATTCCATAGGGTCTATTTTATAGCCAGTCAAGTTAGTATATCTAAAGTTTTTTAGAAGTAATTTTGCTTCACCATCATCTGAATATCTTACTTTTGCTTTAGCGTTAGTAGCTTTATTAGTACCAATTTCTACTTTATTTAATACTTGTGGTTGATCAAGAATACCTGTATTACTGAAGCTTGCTGGAGCTGATATTTTCAGGTCACCTTTTATAGCTACTGATAAACCATCTACATCTTCTGTTTCTACCATCAAAGGGATAGAAAACTCTTTAGCTATGTTTGGGTTAGTGAATTCATCTTGTGAAAGCAAGTCTCTATGAGGCTTTATCATACTAAATGTAAAAGGATAATCTATTTGATTGTTATTGCTATTAATATTTGGTTTTGCATTCAGGAGGTCAGATAGTTCTAACTTAATTTGTGGCTTGTTTTCCAAATGTAAATTTAGATTTTTAACTTTACCATATTCACCATTGTACTTCTTGAATCTAACACCACCTAGTTTATAGGCGTTTGCACTATCTTTTAGTTGATAATTGCTAGGATTACCATAAGTTAATTTCAGAACATTGGAACTAGTTAAGCTCAATCTACGACCTCTAGCCCTACGGTTTCCGTCTTTAATCAATTTAAAATCAACATCATCATTTTCAAAACTAGTGTCAGTCACATTCAGGACTATTGGCTGTAAGTTATAAGTATATTTTGAAACATATGGACATTCCCTAGCATCAAAATCACTTGAGTTAATATCAAAATTTTCACATGACTTTTTAGCAAATACATACCCTTGTGATTCTTTCTCTTGAAGTATATTCCTCAAATCACTGACTACGGTAATTTTCCCTGCTTTACTTAGATCCATACGAGAAGTTATAAACCTTGATCTAACATATCCTGAATAATCAATATCCCTAGGTGTATTATCTGAACATCCAGTGTCGGAGCCAAAGGTATTTCCTATAGAATCGATAGTGTCATGAAAATCAATTACCACATCTATAGGCTCTCCTAATGCATTACTATTATCATCACTAGTTTTATAATACATCTTTGTACTCTTAGCAATATCTGTTGGAGTCAACAATCCATTATCTGGCAAATAAGCAATATTTAATTTCATATTAGCTAAAGACTTTTGAACCTCATTTTCCACCAGATCTTTGTCTAAAAAAGAATCTTTATCTTTCGAATCAAAAAGATTACCAACCTTCTTAGTTAAGCGTTCAATATGAATAAAATTATAGGCAGAGCAACTGTAAGGAAGTTTTATATTTTGTGCTGACCCTAAATAACTTACATTAATAGCAAATTTATTATAATCAGTTTTTAATTTTGGTAAATTATATAATTCTATATTTAATTCATATACATTTTTACCACCAATTTGGTTACCATCCTTGTCAGTTATAACTTTATCTTCTAGTTGTTTATAAGTAAAAGTATAATACGGTGCAGTTACATTTCTATCATATTGGTCAAGTTTCATAAATCTACCTAGATTTTTTGAATAACTATCACTTGACTCTAAGCCCCCGCGTAATGAAACTCTTAGCCTTTCTGGATCAAAAACAGTGTCAGTTTTCAAATTACCTTTTAAATTTGCATAATCATAATTATGACCAATATAAACAGGGTCAGGTATTTGAGAGACTAATTTTAATTTTGGTAAGTTTTCGCCAGGTCTAATATAAACTTTTACTGGGTCTATAACTCTATTATGAATATTTTGTGAGATATTGTTACTAGAGCTAGAAGCATTAATATCAAAAGTATAATTACCTTCTTTCCAGATTTTTCTAATTTTACTTAGGCTACCGTCATATAAATCTGAATCTGTTAAATTTGGCTCAAATCTATTCAAACCAGTTAAAGAAAAAAGCACTCGGCTAGTGAAATTCGCGTAAACATTACTATTGTAAAACATCACATTAGCTAAATTATAGCCATAGTTATAAGTAACTGTATGATTACTGCCACCTCCAGTAATATTTACTCTTTTAGTATCATAATGAATCAATCTATTAGTTTCTTTACTTAAAGTTGTTATATCTATAGGAGTTTTAGTACCATTAGAATTGTAGAGAGCAGGATTAGTAATTTTAATCTCAGACTTAGTAATATGACTATTATTACCTTTGTTTTCATCACAAGTAAAAACTAAAGCTAGAATATTAAAAACTTGACCTTGATCTATGACCCAAGCTTCCCCTCTTCTATCTGGAATGACTTGTGCTCCACTAATCATTAAAGGTAGGCTTCTATTTGTAAAGTAACCTTCTCCCAACCTTTCAAAATCTTCACAAATTTCCTCAGGCGGTCTTGTAATGACTTTCCTATCTTTAATATTAGGGTTATTAACAATTCTGGGTCTACTTGTATTTTTAATAGTACTTAAAGCTTCACCATAGTCATTAATACCACCTACTAGCGAGTCATAGTAGTCATCTACATGTATGTTAATTGGAAAAGGTGGCCACATACTTCCTGTATCAGATAAAGTTTGACTAGCTTCCAAACCATCTTGGATTATTTGGTTTACATCAACACCAGGAATAGTAGGGTTATTATAGGCATCATCGTAGAGCGCCCCTAAATCTTCTCCACCTACATAACTTGGCAACCCAGTATAGGGGTTGACATTACCTGCTTCATTCGCAGCTTGAGTTTGGATAACATTAGAAATTTGATGAGCAGATTTAAACTCGACAAAGCTAGTTTTAATATTTTCTGCTTTATCTATGACATAAAACTGTACAATTTCAGATTTAAAATTACTATTACTTGCATCGTATTCAAAATCTATAGCATAATTATTTTCATCAGTTTCCTTAAAAGCTATTTCTTTAAATGGATCATTATCTATTTTTAGATAAACTTTATCTATATTATCCTCATCAATCTCAGCAGAAATAACTATTTTTTCTTCATCATAAGAACGATACATTTTAGGTGAAATTATGTTTATATCTGGCTTAAATCTATCTAATATAATCACATAATTCTTAGAAGTAATGACCTTACCATTATCTAAAGTAGCTTCAAAGCTAATTTCATTTCTATCTTCCATTAACTCTGTAAACACCTTAGTTTCATCGTCAGGAGAATTAATAGTTCTAACTAAATCTAAATAATTATAAACCCTAATCTGCCTTATATTCTCTGAGAGCTCAAGTGGTAATTCCATCGATTCATCATTCGTATAAATCTTGCCATCAGCACTTTTCAGCGCATCCATGTACTTAAAGCTCACCCCATTCATCTCACCAAATGCCTCAGTAACCCTAAAGTTAAAAACGCTTTTAGTTAAACTACCGCTTTTATCGGCGCTAATATGCATCTCATACTTACCAGGCTCCAGGTAATACTTACTTAAGTCTAAAGTGAGCTCATTATCTATAATCTGAGCAGTCACCTCACTATCATAGATATGTCGCTGCTTGCCTTTTTTAGTTAAATACGCTCTAACTTCATCATAAGTACTAATCTCATCAGCAAAGCTTATATCAAAGATTACTTTTTCACTATCAGTAATTCTAACTGGCTGCTTTAATTTGTTATTTAAGCTAATACTAGTAATCAGATCGCTAGCCTGACTAAGTTTTAAAACCTCTACAGACTTTAATTTATACTCGATAATCTCACCGTTATCTAAACTAACCTTTAAAATCGGCTGAAAAGTGCCTTCAGAGGTGTAAGTATGCGCTTTTTTAGTTACTTTAGAGTTTCTAAAGTCCTGATCAGGATTCGAGCCGGTATAAGTCCAGCTCTCTCCATCACCATAATCCCAGCTAAAACCAGTAACCTTATAACCGACTATATTTATATCTTTAATCTTAAATTCGGCTGAAAATGGCTGCTTTTCTACATCTCTGCCAGATAAATTACTAATTTCGGCTTTAAATAGCGCGATTTTAGATAAACTTACCACTGATACCGTACCAGCTGTAACTGTCCATTCTTCTTCGTAACCACTTTCATAAGTTACTTTAGTAGTTAGCTCTGGTAAATACTCGCCTTCAGCGTAACTGTGTGAGATATTCTTTAGCGCAGCTAGGTCTATATATTTATTTAGAGTTATCTTCGCTAGTGGCACGCTTGCACTATCTATAGTGCCGTCACCAAAGTCTAAAGTATAAGCTAAAGTTTTAACTTTATCTTGCTTTGAACCAGCAACTTTAATACGCGCTCTAAAATGCACCTCTTTAGCCTCACCTGCATTTTCCAGGTTTAATAGTTTAGACGGGTCTTTAACAAGTAAACTGGTAATAAGCTTTTGAGACGGCTCGATAATCTGCACAGTATTAGATCTAGCGCTATGTTTATTACCATTAAAGTCAGTTACTTCTAAAATCGCCTGATAAAAACCTGCTTGCTCGCTTGGTCCTACAAAATAATTCACCGAATTGCTTGCATAAACCGAATTTTCTAAACTATAGCCAGCATTATTTTCAAGAGGCTTATATTCAGTATGCCAGCTATAGCCGCTAATACCATCGTTAATCTGATTAAACTGATCGATAATTTTATTAGGGTCATAGCTTGCCGAGCCACTAAACTCTGCTTTATGTTTAGATTTTTTAGAAGCTTTTAATATAGCTTTATTAGGATCAAGTAAACTAATTTTAGCGACTGGGTCTCTATCCTGAACGACATTCACTACTTTTCTATCAGCTTCACCGACGATAACTTGGTTAAAGAGCGTATCATCAGCCGACAACCTCGTTATTAACTGCCAGCCACCTAGATACTCACTGCGATCTAATTTAAAGTTCAGTTTATAGGTTTTAGCGTTATGATCGTAGCTTTGTCTGATGACAGGTAGCTCTAACTCTCTATCATCAGTTAGGTTTTTAAGTTTTAGGTTAAATTTCGCAAACGAACTTACATGAGCTGGCATATCTACTTTTAAACTAATACTTTGCTCGCCAGCTCCTAGCTGTGCGAGTAACGGCTTATCATCTATATACGAGAGACTCGCATCTTTGCTAGTTGTAAAGCACATACCGTGACCAGCTGCTATAGCTGCGCTAGTTAGGTAGTTGTATTCACTAGCACTAATAAAAGCATACTTATTATTCTGGATTTTTTGTAGGTATTTATTAAAGACATTTTTATTTAAATAGGTTGCGATACTTTGGTTAGAAATACTACCGTTATCTGCATAATAAAAAGCGCAAACTGTGCCACCTGGATTATTGTGGAAAAATGGAGAAAAGTGAAAGTTAATTTCTGGATCTTCAAGCTGTCCCTTAGGCGTCATATAAGCGCCTAATACTTTATATTTGCCTTTATGCTGACCTTTTTCAGTACGGCGATTGATTAAAACAGCCCTTATTCTAGCTTTGCTAGATACATTTAATTTGGCGTGCACTTCATTTAAATATGGAGAACCAGCATAACTATTATTTTTAAACTCGGCTTTAGTGAAACGTGGCGCCTGCGGTGAGCTATAAAAAGTTAAACTATCGATGCTCGCGCTTTTCGAGCCATTTATGATTATTTCTATATTAGCGCTGCCACTTACTGGGGTAAATTCATTAGATACATACGAGTAGTATTTAGCGCTAGGTGAATTTTCATCTAAAATAGTTATGCCATTATATTTAATTCTTAAACGATCTATTTTATTTCCATTAGTATTAACTTTTAACTTAGCTTTAGTGCCAGACTTAGTGTTTAAAGCCAGATTATTAATCTGGAGGTTTCCTGAAGCAAATTCAGAAAATATAGGTACTCCGCTGCTTACATAATGATTAGTATCACCGTGAACCGTATAGTTATTAGGGTATGAGCGCAGTGATAAATTAGCACTCTGCCCATCGAAGACATCTAAAGTAACTTTACTAGAGCTTTTTGAAGCTAAACTAAGTGTTTTATCTCGCGTGTAAGTTTTACTGCTACCTTTATGTTTATAAGTAAGCTTAAGTGAGCTAGAGTTTAAATCATCGGCTGTCACTCTGACTGCGATTAAAGAGCTAGAAATAAAGCTTGAATTACGCTTACGACCATTAATCTCGATAGTATGGTTGCGACGACAGAAGTTTTTACCATTTAGGTATAAAATTTTAGAGCCGATACCACGCTTCAAGCTAGTACCATCCTTGGCGCTTACCGTATTAATTAAACTAGCTTGATTAAAGCTTTTAGCGCAGTATTTACCACCACTATTGTCTTTAGGCATGCTCTCTAGCCTAGATGCCTGATTAGAGCCTTTGTTTTCAACATGAGCTAGACTATGGTAACCGACACCAGTATTGTTTACTTCACTTACGACTTGAGTTTTAGCTGCATTTAGAGCTTGCAAAGTAAAATTACGACTAGGTCTAGTACCAGTAGGTACATCTTCATTACTATCTTCCACTTCAGGCTCAGCGATCCTCAGGTCACTGTTATCAGCAAGGTTAATATCTTCGTTAACTAGTAAAGGTCTAGAAAAAGCATTACTACTTAAACCCGAGCTATCTACCACTGTTAGTTTAACGTAATACAAACCTGGTTTAGTGTAAGTATGACTAGCAGTTTCAGTGTAACTAGTCGTGCCATCACCGAAGTCCCATTCATAGCTAGTAATGACATGCGCCTTAGGATCATAGCTACCATCAGCAGAAGCCTGCACCGTAGCTGAATTAGGATTAAAGCTTAGATTAATCCTAGGTACAGGTATTTGATTCGGTAGTAGTGTTAGAGTTTCACTAAAAGCACTTTTTCCATCTAAAATATGCACCAGGTTATAGTGACCAGCCAGATCGAAATGCATCGGCGCTGATAAAATATTATTTTTTAGTAGTAAGTCCTGATAGGTATCTGAGTTATCGACTTCCACGAGCTTACCAGTATCAGAATCGAACTCTAAGCTTTTATAAATCCACTTCCACTCATCATGAGTATATTTACCGATAACTTCACTTTTAACACTTGTTTCAGAATCGTTCAGTTCAGGCTCAGCGGTGAAAGATACCGCTGCGTGCACAGGTAAATCTTTAGCTACGACAAGACTATCTACGTGAACTATAGTTTTTAGATCGTTATCTGCATTAGCATCCTTGCAGTATTTGCAAATTTCTAAATGCGGCGTATAAATGCCAGCTTCTAGATATTCATGCTCCTTAGTTTCAACCTGAGTGCCTGCAAGATTCGCGTTTGAGCTTTCACCATCACCGAAAAACCATTTAAACTCCAGGTTTTCTGGATTACCGTAAGCGGCAAATTTATCTACTTTAAATTCATATAGAGCAGTGCCAGCCTGAGTATCTTCGCTAAGTTTACTATAGCTAGCTTTAGCCTTAGGTGCTGGTTCTTTAATTAAAATAGTTTTATTCGTTCTAGCACTTAGTCCCTGCGCATCACTCACTGTTAGCTCTAATTCATATAGCCCTGGATGTGAAATTAGCTGTCTAGCTGAGCTTTGCTGATGATAAAAGCTATCAGCGCCAGTTTTTAAAGTCCACTTATAATTTTCTATTCCTTGATCATCTTCACTTAAAGCCCCGTCCAGCAGTAGATGACAATCAAACCTATGGTTATCTCTATCATAATTCAAGGTACTAGTAAAGTTTATAGCAGCGCTATTATCTATTAAACCCAGTTCACTATTAGGATTTTCACTGAATTCTGTACTAGTAGCTAAGTTTAAATCACCAGTATTTAACTCTAATAGCTTGCAGTCAGCAGAATCTACTAAAATATTAGCGACTGGCGGCAAGTTAGCAGCTTGCACGCTCACTTGAAAGTTTAAAGGCTCAGATAGCTTACCACTAGCATCTTTAACGGTTAAAGAACCTTGATAATTACCAGGAGCGACATAGCTAAAGTTATATTTAGGGTTACTAGTTTCATTTTGCTTGCTATTTGAGCTCGCACCATCATGCCAGATATATGTTAAAGTCTCTCCCTCTGTATCAGATGAAGAGCTAGCATCTAAATTTATACTTAAAGGTGCTACGCCAGTAAAGTTAGTTTTAGCAAGCTTTGCACTTGGTGCTTGGTTTTCATCCTTCACTATAATTTTTTTATTACTTTTTGATATCAAATAACCCTGGTTATAAATCATATAAGTTACTTCAAGCTCTCCAGCCTGCTTAGCAACTAAATTCACTTCATTCACCTGAGAAAAAACCTGTACAGGCTCGCCGCCAGGTAGCCAGACTAAAAAGCTATGCATTAAATTTTCAGCAGCCAGCGCTGCTAGCTTAGGATCCGCGCTAGCACTTAAAGTAAAACCTTCATTTACTCTTATTAAATCATCATGCTTAAAATCTAGTTTCAAGCATTCATCACCAGTGCAGTTATGTGTCGGTTGCTCATATAAGTTAGCTAAAATATTTACAGCATAAGTGACTGTTTCAGAAATTCCACCTCTAGCATCTTTTACTCTAAATCTAAGTTTATGCTCACCTAGGACATCATTACTAAAAGCGAAAGTAGGATTAGCTAAAGTTTTAAAGTTAGTTTCATCATCCAGACTATACTCGAAAGTTAGCTTATCTTCATCCAGATCGAAACTCTGAGTTAAATCAAAAATTACAACTTTATTTTTTAAAGTAGCGATTGTTTTTACATGTGGCTTACTTACAACTATAATCGGGTTAAGATTTTCAGTTACTATAGCTGCACTACCCAGCTTAGCTAAGGCTGGCAAGCTAGTAGCTTCCTGAATAGACCAAATATTATTAAAGTTAAAACCAGCATATGAACTTTTCTTAAGAGCGCTTGCTGAGTCTAAAGATTTTAATTCAGCAGTCTTAAATTTACTGTCTGCTAAAGCACTAAGCTGGTAGCAGTTTGTTAAAGTTAAATTTTTCACTTTATGCGCTAGGCTGTCAAAATTAACGCGTCTCTTAGCTGGGTTACTGTAAACGCCAGCGTTTAATATATTAGTTAAAGTTACACCCTCTAATTTAGAAAATAGTCCGATTTGAGGTTTAGCTTTACTGGTATTTTCATTAGTTAACTCCAGTTTGCTTTTAATGTCTTCAAAATCAGTATTAATCGCAGTCATCGCTAGCTGAGCGCTTTGAGCTTTTTTATGTAGACTTTTACCTGAAAGCTCGACCTGCAGAATTTCACTTCTTTCAGTCGCATTTTTACCACGCACGAAATTTACTAGACCAGCATTTCCATACTGCAGATTAGCCTTACCACTAAGATCTTTAAGTTCGTAGTTTACTTTAGCTTTAGAAATTTTAGAATTATAGACAGTGTTTGCTAGCGCAGCAGACTGAGATAGACTAGCTTCACTGTTAGCTACTTTGCTTAGCTGGATGGCAGCATTAATATTTACGTTTTCAAGCTCAGAGCTATTAACGCTAGCGATACCTAGCGCCGCTCTTTTAAGAAAAGTACCCTTTACTGCTATGTTACTATCAGTGATTTCAAGCTCATTTACCTTAGTGCTGTTAAACTTAGTAGCAAGTAAAGCAACTTCATCATGAGTTAATTCATGCTGATCCTGCGTATTAAAGCCATTTAAACTAAGGTGACTGTCTGTTAAAGTCAGGTTTTCAAAGGTTGTTTTATTAGTTTTACCGATAGCAAGCGCTGCTTTAGTTAATCTACGCTTAGAAGTTAAACTTAGATTACTAAAATTCAGGTTTTCAATAGTTGAATTATTAATATCTGGTAGTAACGCGACACATGTTTTACGCTGTAGATCTAAGTATTTAGCATTTACAGCTAATTTAGCCATGATTTCAGCTTTAAGTAGGTTATATTCAGCGAGCTCGTCCTCATCATCTTCTTCGTCACTCTCATCTTCATTTTCCTCTTTATCTTCAGCCGCTTCCGCTAATTCATCCGCGTATTGAATTTCAAGCTGCTCAAGTTCAGTATTTAGAGCCTCGTATTTATTTAAAGTTTCATTGGAATAATCTAGGATGTTTATTTGCGTATTATTTATAGTCAGGTTAGAAATTTCACTTCGTTGAATTTTATTAGCCAGTAGCGCGTAAGTTAGCTCTTTATCTGCGCTTACTTGCAGCTGATTATCACTTAAAATCAGGTCACTAATCTCAGCACTTCTTAAAACATCGAAGATCGGTGTGCTAGCAAGCTTAGTGATTCTATGACCGTTGCCTAATAGCTTACCTTGAAAGCCTTTAATACTCTGCGCTCCAGTTACACCAGAACAATCCAGATCGCTGATAATATTCAGCTCACCTTTAAAGTTTTTAGGTGTATTAAAGAGCTGATCGCAGTTAGCAATGCTTAGTTTAGCACTAGCCGCATCGACCTGACGAATCATCAGCAAATTACTTAAGGTAAAATTTGCCAAAAATAAGACTAATAAAATTAAAACTCGAAAATGATAATACATGTTTTCACTACAGTTAAGGGAACATAATATTACATTTTTTATCTTAATAAGTTAAAAAATCTGTCAGTACATTTCTTTAGTACTGAAAAGATCTCAATAGAAAAGCATAAAAAGAACATTAAAATTAATAGTCTTTTTAACAAACAAAGCTAAAGCAGGCTTCACGGTTCTAAATAATACAATCAGCATTAGAATCAAGCAAAGCATACTTTACAGTTTTATAAAGATTAATAATTATCACCTTATTATTTTTTTGAGCAAGAAAATAAACCTTGCCACTCTTCGTTATTATCTAAAACTACACCAATGGTAATATTAATGAAATTTAATTTTAATTACTTTGGTATTTATAATTCCGATAGGTGTTATTACGGTTTAATACCTTATGTTTTAGTAGAAAATTATACATTTAACTGCTAAAAGGGTTTTAGGCCGCTTTTGAAGATTGAAGAAGTATCGCTACGCCCAATGCTTATTATCTTGAGTATTATCTGGCGGTTTTTATACTTTAGTTTAAGAGTTTACTTTATTTTAAGTAAAGTATTGAAGCTTGTTATAGTTAGTAGCTTAAGTGTTTGAGTAATTAATAATAGATGTCAACCCAAAAAACTTAAAGCTCCGACATAAGTTTAAAAACTATAGACTCTTAAACATCTACCAGATAATTCATTAAAAGATTAAACTTATAAATAAATTCTAAAAAAGCCTCAAAATTATAAAAAAAATTATAAAAAACACCATAATTTAGAAATTTAGTCTAAAATTCAAATAAATTTAGAAAAAATTTCTAAATAAAAGCCTAATAAATTAAACCCTAAGGCTTCAATAAATTTATTTAAACATCTGTATAGTAGACTTCAAAGCTTCAATAAATTTATCAACTTCAGCAGTCGTATTATAAAAAGAGACTGATGCTCTAGCTGTAGAAGTCACATTAAAACGCTGCATAGTAGGTTGCGCGCAATGATGCCCCACACGCAAAGCTATACCGTGTTCGTTTAAAATTGTAATAATATCAAGTGGGTCTAAATCATCGACAGTAAAAGACATAATCGATGTTTTATGCTCAGCATTACCAATAATCTTTAATTCTGGAATTTCACTGGCTTTAGCTTCCATATATTTATGAAGCTGGTTTTCATAAGCTAAAATTTTATCTAAACCTATAGTATTAATATAATGCAGCGCTGAGCTTAAACCGATAACTTCAGCTATCGGAGGTGTGCCTGGCTCAAATTTAGCTGGCGCCTCGGCGTAAGTAGTTTCTTCAAATGTAACTTTATCAATCATCTCACCGCCACCTTGATAAGGAGGCATAGCATTTAATAAATCTAACTTACCATATAAAACTCCTATACCAGTAGGTCCATAAACCTTATGACCTGAAAAAACATAGAAATCAGCATCTAAATCCTGAACATTTACAGGCATATGCGGCGCTGACTGCGCGCCATCGATCAAGATCTTGGCGCCAGCCTGGTGCGCCGCAGCTATCATTTCTTTTACAGGATTAATAGTCCCCAGTGAATTTGCGATATGATTTACCGCAACTATCTTTACAGGCTCATCTTTTAAAATCTGCTGGTAAACTGCTTGATCTAATTCACCATTATCTTTAACAGGAATTACTTTAATCTTAGCTTTAGTCTTTTTAGCCGCTAGCTGCCAAGGCACGATATTAGCGTGATGCTCAATTTCTGAAATTAAAATCACATCACCAGGCTTTAGTAGTAATTCACTTAAAGAACTAGCCACTAAATTAATCGATTCAGTAGTACCTTTAGTAAAGATTATTTCTGAAACTGAAGCAGCATTTAAAAATAACTGACAAGTCGCGCGCGCACGTTCGTACATATCAGTAGCATTAGCACTTAAAGTATACAGTCCTCTTCTGACTGTGCCATTTTCGTGTGCCATAAAATTAGCCATACGTTCGATGACAGCGCTAGGCTTATGAGTGGTAGCAGCGTTATCCAGATAAATCAAATCTTCACCGTTAGGTAATTTTTGATTTAAAATCGGAAAGTCTTGCCTGATTTTACTCAGGTCAAAGTCAGGTCTAATTAAAGTTTCGGTTGAAGAGTTCATAGTTATGCTTTGAAAGGTGAGCCTTTTTGTTGTAAATGAGACTTAAAGCTTTCATCCACTTTCGCTAAAGCCTCTTTTCTGATAAAAGTTTTCACTGAATCCAGATTTATATTTTCAAACACTTCTTCGCAAAAACTTAAAGTAAGCAAGGCAAGTGCTTTATCTTTACTAATACCACGGCTCATTAAATAAAATATTTCGCTTGCATCCAGCTCACCAATAGTCGCTCCATGATTACATTTAACGTCATCAGCGTAAATATCTAAAGTAGGTCTAGTGTCTACATGAGCGCGCTCAGATAAAAGTAAGTTTTGATTTAATTGCTCAGCGTTAGTACCATCAGCTCCAGGCGCGACAAACACGCCACCGTTAAACTCAGCTTTAGCTTCGCTATATAATAACCCTTTAAATAACTGCTTAGAGTAAGTAAATGGCGCTAAGTGATTAACTTTTATTAAATGGTGAGATTTATTTTTATCATCAAGTAAATAAATACCGTTAATAGTACACTCTGCGTTACTTTCGTTTAGATTTACAGCGATGGCTTCGCGCGAAGACTTAGCTTTTAAATTAAAAGAGTTATAGTAAAAACTGGCATCTTTAGCTAAATCTGACTTTAGATTATAAAGCAGATTACCTGACTGAGTATTATTCTGGATTTTAGTAAGTTTAAGTTTACTATTAGCTTCTTGATTAATCTCGATGCAGGCATTGCTTAAAAATTTACTATCGTTAATACCGATATAAGATACAATCAGCTCTATTTCAGAGTTTTTACCGACATTAATTAATGATCTAGTTTGGTTAAAACTATGCTGATTAGTAATATGGATGATCTGCAAGCTTTTTTTACTAGTAAAGTTAGCTTTAATATCCAGCATAAAACCACTTTTCATAAGTGCAGTATTACTTAATTTAAAAAAGTCTGTTTCTTGCTCTAGGTTCTTAGCAAAATACTCGCTTAAAATCTCTAGTTGCTTAGGTTTTAATTCTGTAGGGTTATTAAAGTTAATAATTTCAAGCTCGCTAGCATCAAACTTAGTTTTAGAAAGTGAACTATTATAATTACCATTAATAGTCACGATGACATTATCGCTACATTCTGCAAAAACATTTTTTTTGATTAAATCTTCACTTAAATCAGACTTATAATCAGTATCTGGGTTAACACTTTCAAAATAATCACTAGTTAAAACCTGATCGAAGTCATAATATTTCCAATCTTCAAGCTTGCGGTGAGGAAAGCCTAAGGCTTCTAAGCGAGCTGAAGCGCGCTTTTGTTTGGCACGAATAATTTCAACTTCAGATAGTCTACTTAAACTGATATCCTGAATTTTTTTTATAAAATCTTGCTGTAAATTGGTGTTCATGGGTTTTTACCTGTATATTAGTTCTTATATAATATGCGCTCTAACTTATTAACTTTCTAAGATAATGTGTAGTTTAGCTTTTTAAGTTTTCTATGGGAAAAGAAGTAAGTTTGTTTAAAACGCCGCCAGTAAAAATATTAACTAGTGACGTAACTAAGCCTTCAAAGCCTAAAACTAACTTAAAACTAAATCATATCCTTTTTCTTCAATCTCTAAAGCGAGCTTACTATCACCACTTTTTTCGATCTTACCGTCACGTAAAATATGCACGAAGTCAGGTTTTACGTAATCTAATAGTCTTTGGTAGTGAGTAATCATTAGTACAGAGTTATCATCATCATGATGATAGTTAATACCTTCAGCAACAGCTTTTAGGGCATCAATATCTAAACCTGAGTCAATTTCATCTAAGACTACTAAACCAGGATCAAGTACTAGCATCTGCAAAATTTCGTTTTTCTTTTTCTCGCCACCTGAAAAACCTTCATTTAAGTTACGATCTAAGAAGTCTGACTTCATGTTTAGAATATCGATTTTAGCTTCAATCAAATCATCGAAATCTAAAGCATCAATTTCAGGTAAACCTAAATATTTTTGTTTAGAATTGTAAGCCATTCTTAAAAACTCAAGATTATTTACGCCAGTAATTTCAAGTGGGTATTGAAAAGCCATAAACAGACCTTCATTAGCGCGCTCATCAGGCTCCAGTTCACTTAGCTCTTTACCTTTAAACATAATACTGCCAGCAGTAATGTTATAGTCTGGGTGACCAGTCAAGATTTTAGATAAGGTGCTTTTACCTGAACCATTAGGTCCCATGATGGCATGAATTTCACCCTTTTTAATCTCTAAATTTAACCCTTTTAAAATAGGAGTTTGATCTTCTGCGATCTCCGCATGTAAATTTTCTACTTTTATTAACACTTCGCTCATTTGTTTTTAACCTTTAATTTAAACTTTATTATTTTATCTTCTATTGGTAACTTTTATATTCTATTTATTTATGTCGTGACTCTTTATTTTATTTTCTAATTTATATTTTTCTTTTGAAAATCCAGGCCACCACACCAACTTCAGTTCACTCTAAGACTAATATTAGCCGACAGAATTCTCCAGTTTTAACGCCATTAATTGATTGGCTTCAGCGGCAAACTCACCAGGAAGCTCTTTAAAAACATCCTTGCAAAAACCATTAATAATCAAACCGATCGCATCTTCTACGTTAATACCACGTTGTTGCAGGTAAAATAGCTGCTCTTCAGAGATTTTAGAAGTGCTCGCTTCATGCTCAATACTACAAGAGTTGCCAGTAGCTTCGATATAAGGCACCGTACTGGCTGAGCACTCTTTACCGATTAACATAGAATCGCACTGAGTATAATTGCGCGCACCAGTAGCTTTCGGGCTCGCTTTAACTAGACCACGATAGATATTGCTTGATTTACCAGCTGAAATACCCTTACTAATAATAGTAGATTTAGTATTTTTACCTAAATGAATCATTTTAGTTCCCGTATCAGCCTGCTGGTAATTATTAGTTAAAGCTACTGAATAAAATTCACCGACGCTATTATCTCCCTGCAAAATACATGAAGGGTACTTCCAGGTTATCGCAGAGCCAGTCTCAACTTGAGTCCAGCTTATTTTAGAATTCCTGCCAACACATTTACCACGTTTAGTAACAAAATTATAAATACCACCTTTGCCAGTTTCATCGCCAGCATACCAATTCTGGACAGTAGAGTATTTAATCTCAGCATTATCCATAGTAATCAGCTCAACCACTGCTGCATGCAACTGATTAGTATCAAAAGCTGGTGCCGTGCAACCCTCTAAATAAGATACGTAACTATTTTCATCGCAGACGATTAGAGTTCTTTCAAACTGACCAGAACCTTCTGTATTAATCCTAAAGTTAGTAGAAAGTTCAATCGGGCACTTAGTATTAGGTGGAATATAAATAAAAGTTCCATCACTAAAAACGGCGCCATTTAAAGCAGTGAAAAAATTATCGCTATGTGGGACTACGCTACCTAAATACTTGCTGACTAGCTCTGGATGCTCAACTATCGCTTCAGATATAGAACAAAATATAATACCGATCTCAGCAAGAGCCTTTTTATGAGTATTAGCGACTGAAACGCTATCAAAGATAGCATCAACTGCGATCCCCTGAAGTTGTTTTTGTTCCTGAATCGGTATACCTAGTTTTTCGTAAGTTCTTAAAATTTCAGGATCAACTTCATCTAAACTCTCTTTTTTAGGTTTAGCTTTAGGAGCAGCATAATAAATTATGTCTTGAAAGTCTATTTCTGGAATATTTAATTTAGACCAGGTCGGAGTCTTCATATCAGTGTAGGTCTGGAAGGCTTTTAATCTAAAATCGCGCATGAATTTAGGTTCATCTTTAATATTAGAAATAGCTTTCACTATCTCATCAGATAGACCTTTAGGAAATTCTTCGATATCCAAGTCGGTAGTAAAACCGTATTTATACTCGTTAGAGTTAAGTTTTTCAAACTGAGTGTTCATTATAAAATAGTTCCTCTTAATGGTTGTTTAAGCTGAATGTTAAAAGCAACTTTATCTTCGTTTGCGATTAAATCAGCAAGTGAAATTTTAGAAAAAAGCTCATCCATAGTAGAAGTTATCAGATTCCAGACTGGTCTAATCGAACAATCTTTAGAATGGATGCATCTTTCAAGGACGCCAGCATGACTATCACAAAAGTTATTGGCAAAAGGCTTATCACTTAAAGCATTAATAATCTGACTTAAAGAAATTTCATAAGGCGAGCGGCTTAATAAATAGCCACCTTTTTTACCTCTCACACTATTAACTAAGTGAGCATTTTTTAATAAGGTTATGATGGACGCTGTATATTCTGGTGTAATACCTTCCGCTGAAGAAATAGCACTTAAGCTAACCAACTCAACTTCAGTATCATGAGCAATTTTCGCTATCCTTAAAATGATACGTAGACCGTATTCTTCGTTCGCTGTAATTTTCATGTTTCTACCTGAACATCCCTAATTAGGACTTGATATAGAATTTTGGCTTAAACGCCGTTATATACTATATCCCCTAATGTTTACAATTTTATCAAGATTAAAAAAACCCGCGGCTTTATGAGAATTATTCTCAAGTGGGTTTAGAGGATTTTAAAGTAGATTTAGCTTTATTAAAGCTTGTTTCGAGGCTCAGAATACCTTGAAAAGTTGCCTTTAAGTGTGACTACGCTTATTAATTT
Source organism: uncultured Gammaproteobacteria bacterium (assembly GCA_964438425.1). GTDB lineage: Bacteria > Cyanobacteriota > Vampirovibrionia > LMEP-6097 > LMEP-6097 > CAYTKM01. The sequence goes on along the minus strand of CAYTKM010000001.1, from coordinate 433,569 downwards.
TAACTAAGTTTAAAAGATCATTAACCACTTCGTTATAAGAAGGATTACGTCTTAAATTGTAAATTCTATTTGCTAAAGTATAAGGTCTTGGTTTAGCTGCTAAAGACTTAAGTTGAGCATTTGAGTTTGCTAAGGCTGATTTTAAAATTTTGACAGTAGCTTCATCTGCTTTATAGGAATAATCTAGTTTAGCCAGATCGTTGTAATCTTGGATATTTAGTGTATGAGTAATATTTCTTAATATATCTTGCTTCGACTTAGAGTACGTATTAAATAATTTAAAAATGCTTTCTTTAAGAGTTAATTCAGTAGAGATTTTAGCAGGCATATAATCTTTTATTTCTAGTTCTCTAAGGCATTTAATCCAACCAAGCTTAGTGAAATCATTAATATATCTGATGTCATTATCTGGTGATAGTAAATTTGCAAGTTGATGACAGGTATTCAACGTATCACTAAATTCCGTGCGGCAATCAGCTTTTATTAAATCATTGTCTAATACGGTGTTATTTAAATCTTTATAGTGCTTGATAAACAGATTTACAGCATCATATGAATCTAACAGATGTTTAATATGCAAGTTCCGATCGACACTCAATGAACCTTTAACTTCTTTTTGATGAAATTTAAGTAAGTTTTTCGAGACACCTTTTTGGTGCGGGAAAACCATCTTTGTTAGCTCTATTAAGCTTAATTTTTGTTTTTTAGGTGAGCCATCAGTAAAAGTGCCCTCATATAAAAACTGTTTTTGGATCAGAAAATCCCTGATATTAATCAAATTTTCAGCTAATTCTTTATTTATAAGCTGCTCTTGAGACTGATTTAAAGTTCCATTTACTTCCAAGTCTAAAATTTGCTTTAACATGGGCTTAAATTTATTTTCTAAATAATGGTTTAAAGTGGTAAATGCATTATTGAAATTAACAAGCAAACCTTCTGAGTTATCTCGAGTAGACTTTTTCAGATGAGAAGCTAATGAAGTTTGAGATTTTAAATTAGAGTATTTATTTTTTTGAGAATTCAACTTAAGATCTGGATTTATGATCATCTGCTTTAAACTGTCTACAGCTTTATGTAATGATTCAGGTTTTAAAGGCTGATTTTCAGTTGACTGCTGAAATTGATTAATAGCCTCTAATATTTGCGTAAAATTGTTTTGGATATAGGATTTTGTCAGTTTTTCTATAAAAATCTTAGTACGGGCATCATTTTTCAGCTCGCTAATATTATGAGATACTACTTTTTTATAAAGCTGAGTGATAGATTTTCTATTTTCAGGTAATCTTTCATCATAGTTTAAAATAGCCTGCGGGCTTGAATTAGTCGAGTCACTATCATCTAAATTATAAAAGATTTTCCTAAAAGACTGACACTCAGAGCGATCACGCGAGTCATGAAATTTATTAATATGCTGATCATCTAATTGATCCTCTTTTAAATATCTGTACATTCTGTGCGACCCTAAAAAGTTATGCTCAGAGTATTTAGGGTGCTGGTTTTGCTCATCTCCCCCCCAATGATTAACAAGAGCCAGTTTTCGAGGTGGCACAGTGTAATCAGCTGGAACTGAAGTGTGTAAGTTATTAAATGATGGTCTCTTTTCAGCGTCTGGTAAAAATAGGTTGATCTTAGTTTTAGAAGGAATCGAGCTTAGCGCTTTAATTAGCTCAGGAAAGGAACTAATATCTTTAAAACTTAGGTTCTGGTTTTCATCTACCATCCTTAGTTTTTCTAGTAATAAATAACTAAGTGGTTTGCAGCCAGTTAAAAGTTTCTTACTATCTTTACAAGTTTTATACTCTGGACGATGGTGGCTTGCGACTAAAGATATATATGGAACTTTATTAAAAAGATCTAGCTCATTTAGGTAATCATAAGTTCTTTCAAGCTGATGCTTAGCATTCTCCTGATCTACACTAAGTTTATTTTTCTCATCTAAAAATTTATAAAAGCTAGTGTTATATTCAGTAGTTTGATAATTCCAGGCATCATCAATACACTTTAATGATTTAAGTAATAGTAAAGTTTCAATATTAGGTAAGATCTTTTTAATCTGCTCTCTAGTGCAAAGCTTTTGATCTTGATAGACTACAACATTAGAATCATTGATGGCTTGCTCTTTATCCGCTAGCACTAAAGTATAAGGTATATTTTTTAACTTTATAGTTACTGACTCGCCTGGAGCGCTTGCAATATGCTTTTTCAAGTGCAGCTTACTCAACTCTTTTAAGCTAGTACCTATTTCAGGTAATATTTGTTTATAACTAAATATGTCTCGCCAAAGTGTTAATTGCTTATCCAAGGTACTTTGAAAAGCCTCATTAAGATCCTGCCTATTAAATTTTAAGATAGTTTGCCCGTTTTCTACATATGAGGCTTGAATAGAGCTTTGTGCAAGTTTAATCAACCTTTCATCATAGGCACCTGGATTCTTGCTACGAGGCTGGGTGCTACTAGATTTTAACAAAGAAGATACTTGCGTATTACCTGAAGTCACAGTAGAGTTTTTAAAATTTACTAAAGCTGATTTATCAGTCTTACATACTATAGAACCATACACATTTTGAAATTATATAATAAATATTATTTTGATTGACATAAGGCGCGGGAATTTAATGTGTATTTTATATTTACCAGATACTTGATTTATAATTATTTAGAATGTTAGATAACTTAATAATAATTACGTTTAGTTGACAAAGCTGTTACTTTTGCTTGAATGCTATTACAAACCAAAAGTTTTCAAGCGAGCATTGTGAAGCTTGACTAGTATAAGAAAAGAGCTTAGAGTTCGTCAAATTAAAAAAAGATGCTAGCTGTTTAGTAGTTTCTGTAATATTACTTACTATTTATCAGATCATAACTATATAAATTTTAAAAGCAGTATTATTAAAATTAGATGATAAGTAATCAGCCTGCACGCTTAAATCACGACTGTACGATAGGTCTTATTAACCCATCAGGTAGTTGCCCCGATGATGAATATTTAGCTAAGTACGTAGCTGCGATTAAGGTTTTAGAGCAAGCTGGTTTTAAAGTTAAATATTACGAGAGTGTTTTAAGTTTAGTGCGCGGCTCAGCTTTAAGTCGAGCGCGTGAGTTTACTAACATGTACTTAGATCCTGAAGTGGATATACTGCTTGCAACTAAAGGCGGAGATGGTTGTATTGAAATTCTAGAGCACCTAGATTTTGAGCTACTTAAATCCAAACCAAAGGCTATTTTAGGTTACAGTGATCTTACTACTCTAGCTTTAACTCTATATAGTGAAGTACCTTTTTTCCATGCACCGATGCTATTTGAGTATGCTAATGACCAGTCCTTCGAAGAAATAGCAAGTTTAATTGAATTTACAAATACATATCTAGGAGATCAAGCTATTTCGAAAACTTATATTCATAAAAGTAAAAGTGAAAAACCCGAAAAAGATAAAAATACTGGCATTAATCAGAAAAACAGACCTTTAGAGCTAGCAAGAGCTAAATTTATGCCACTTCAGCTAAAAGATGCTTTAAATTTACAGAAAAGCGCCGTTTTAGATACTGATTTCAGAATTTTAGGCGCTAATTTAAGTATTTTAGTATCACTTTTAGGTACTAAGTATCTGGAGTCAGCTTTAAACTATTTTTTCTATGGTGAGCAGACGAAAAACACTGATTCGAGTACAAGTTTAATTAATAAAGAAATGGAAGATAGCAAGAATGCAGCCATCCCACATCAAAGCAGCAAACTAATTAATGACACAGATAAAAGTTTTGTAAATCAAAAAACTCTAAAGAAGGTACTTTTTTTAGAAGAATGCTATGAACCCGAATATAAGATCAGGCGCATACTATATCAGCTAAAATACGCAGGTTTTTTTAAAAATATAGACGAACTATGGCTAGGCACTTCTTTAGAGGCGCCTTTTCCTGAAGATTTAGGTTTCTTGCTTGATGGAACTAGCAGTTTTAAGATTATTCGCGACTTGCCCATTGGGCACGCCAAGCCTAACTTTATTTGTCCACTTTTTTAAAGAACCAATCTTACTTTTTGGCATACCTTCCTTAACTAAAATCTGCATAACTTTTAATAACTCGAAGTTTTTTTCAAGCTGCTCCAGCAGGTCTTTTTGGTTTTCAGATACTATAAAAATAAAGTCTTCGCACATTTCGTAGCACACATAAGCATCAATGAAAGCTTTTAACATAGCAATAAAATCATCATTAAAAGCGGGAGCTAAAGTAAACTCTACAGTTTTAGGTGAATCTTCATGCTCTTGAATTATCACATAACCTAAAATTGCTTTACTTTCAGGCTTTTTAAAAAAATAAATATTATCTAATTCACTTTTTAAATATTTTTTGGAATGATACAGTAAATCCCTATACTCAAGTGCTTGAGCGCTTTTAGAAACTTGAACCAGTTTCTTTAAATTACGTTTAGTCGCCGGGAAACATAGCATATCTATATGATCCACATGCTGATTGTTGATCCTAAGTTTAAAGTTAAAGTGATACTCACGGTTTAATCTTAAAAAGCCATTTTCACGAAAAAAACTTATTCTACCAGCCGAGTCAACCTCATCAAATTTCGCGATAAAATATCTGCACCTACGTTTAGAGCTAAAATGAGCTGTATAGGCTTCTAATAATTCACTTTCCTGCTGGTCAATTTTTTCTATTAGGTGAATTTTAGTTGAAGCCAGATACTGACTATAAATAATGGAAGCGATAATCTGATGGTCTTCAATTAAAGCAAAATACTCCTTACCCCACAAAAAATCTTTGCGGAAACGAGCTAAGTCTATTAAATTTAGAGCTTTAGAATATCTCATTAAGACAACTTATCAATATTCATTTTAACTGAAATCATTCCAGCTTTTATTAACTTGTAATTAAACTTTTAAAGCTTGCTCTAAATCCAGCTAATTAATGATAAGTATTTTCAAATGACAAACGAAGAAATTGGAGTTGTGCACTAGTCTTTGTTAGAATAGTTATACATGAGTAAAGTTGCCAAAAAAGTAGTACTTGCCTATAGCGGAGGATTAGACACCTCAGTTGCGATCAAATGGTTATTAGAACATAAATGCGAAGAAGTAGTTGCTGTCGCCATTGATCTAGGGCAGGGCGCTGAGCTTGAACCAGTGCAAGCTAAAGCTTTAAAAATTGGTGCCAGTGAAAGTCAGGTTATCGATGCTCAAGAAGATTTTATTAAAAACTATTGTTTCCAAGCTTTAAAAGCTAACGCTAGCTATGAAGAAAATTACCCACTAGCAACAGCACTCGCTAGACCTTTAATCGCTAAAATTTTAGTAGATATCGCTCATAAATATAAAGCAGATGCTATCGCTCATGGTTGTACCGGTAAAGGTAATGATCAGGTGCGTTTCGACTTATCAATCATGGCACTAGATCCAGATTTGAAGATTATCGCACCAGCCCGCGAGTGGGGTATGAGCCGTGATGTTTTAATCGAATATGCTGATAACAATGACATCCCGATCCCGATCACTAAAGCGAACCCATACTCTATAGATTTAAATTTATATGGACGCTCAGCTGAGTGTGGAGTATTAGAAGATCTTAAAGCTGCGCCACCAGAAGACTGTTATGGCATGACTAAATCACCAGAAAATGCCAGTGACACAGCTGAATATGTGGAGATCGAATTTAAAAAAGGCGAGCCTATAGCTTTAAATGGCAGCGCCAAAGATCCTGTAACCTTAGTAGCTGAGCTTAATGATATCGGTGGGCGCAATGCGATTGGACGTATCGATAAAGTTGAAAACCGTGTAGTTGGTATTAAGTCTCGTGAGATCTACGAAGCGCCAGCAGCAGTAATTTTAACCGCCGCGCATAAAGAACTAGAATATGTCACGATGACTAAAAATATGAAAGACTTTAAACAAAAAGTCGACACTGAGTACGCAGAACTAGTTTATAAAGGTTTCTGGTTTGAGCCTTTAAGAGTCGCTTTAGATGCTTTTCTTGAAAGCAGTCAAGAGCATGTGACTGGTAAAATTAAACTTAAACTTTATAAAGGTAATTTAACAGTTGAAAGTCGCGAATCTCCTTACTCTCTATATGATAAGGGCATGGCTACCTATGATAAAGATGATCAATTTAATCATATGTCTGCTGTCGGGTTTATCGAGCTATTCGGTTTAGAGATGAAAACACATGCGATCGTAACTAAAAACCAGTCTAAAAATGAAGCTTTAGTTTAATCATTAATAGATTACAAGTATAAATATAGATTCATACGACTTAGTTGTATAATTTTCTTTATACTGTTTTTTGAAAAAGCTTAACATTTTAAAGACAAATAAAATTGTAAAATTACATAGGTAACTTAATGTTTTGTTTTAAAACATTATTTAAAGTGACTATTTTTATTTTTAGTCACATACATAAGAAGTTACTTTTACGCGCTCTTAGTTCAGTTGGTAGAACGTTGGTCTCCAAAACCAAATGTCGAGGGTTCGAGTCCTTCAGAGCGCGCCATTTTTAAAATTTTATCTACTATCGGGTTACTTAATTAGCTATTTTACAGCTTCTATTTTAAATAAACTTTCTATATCACTAACTATCTTCTTTAAGTGTCACTACTGGACTATTTTCAGCGTGCTTAATAAGATCTCTAGCCGTATCAGTCATAAACCCTTTATATTCTGACATTAACTTATTTAAGTCGAGCCCCTTACTCGCCACCATATTTTTAAAATCTTTCTCTACATTTTCGCTGGCCTTGAAACTGTTTAAATCACCCTGACTAAAGCCTTTACTTTTTAAGAATCTTTCATTTAGCTTCTTACTATACTCATAACGTGGACTTGATCTTTTCAAGTAACGTGTCGCTTGGTTTAAAGGTTTCACATTAGCTGAAGCTGCATCAGATACTAGCTCATCAAACTGGCTATTATCGATATTTTTTAACTCTGGCGACCCTTTATAATTAGTAAAATAACTTTTACTCGGATTTATATTGTTAGCATTAAATTTATCTTTTAATATTTCACTGCTTACCTCATTTACACTGGTATCGTCGACAAATTCAGCTAAATTAGCGGCTTCACCTTTAGCATTCAATCGATCAACCTTAACTTGAATATTTTTCGGATTAATCACCGAAACGCTATCGCCAGCTGGTGTATTTATATTAAAACCTAGATAAGATGTCATGCTGGCATCATCCGTGTATTTAATATTTTCATACTGACTAAGATCAGTATTTGGGTAGATTTTAGCTAGGGTTTGTTTAGCTCTAGGTGCTAATTTCTGCTCGCCAGCTATTTTCACAAAAGTATTAAAAGGCTTAGTTTTAAGCTCTTCAGGTCTCATGGCTTTTAAATAAGCTTTATCTGGATTACCTTCGATAATGTCTTTTTTAATATCAGCACCACCGTAACTCACATCATCAGCTGCCATATTAAAGACATATGAAAACTTATTTGCAAGCACAGCTGTCTTATCTTTTTGTCCTTTAAAACTTGGTAAGCTAGAAAGTTCATCTTTAATTATACTTAAGCCTTTTTCAGAAGTACTAGTAAGTAAATCATACCTAAGGTTAGCCAGTGGACTTTCACTATCAGCTGGCGCTGGCATACTACGTGCCGTATTATCAAAAACTTCATTAATACGCTCATAAACTTGACTTACTACTTGCTTTTCTGTTGCTGGAGTTAGATTTTCTGGATTTTTAACAGTTTTAAGTGGAGCTAAAATATAATTATTGATCTCTTGGGTGATTTGCTTGTTTAATTTAGAGATTCTCAGGTCAGAGACTGTACCTTTTTTTAGCTGGCTAAGCTCATTTATATTTGTGCCTTGACTTTTTAATACATTAGTTAGCTTAAAGTCGCCATTTTGCTTGTCTTGCACACCTTGCCAAACTTCTTTGGGGTTTAAAAGTTGTTCTGTAGTTTTAGGCTCAGCTTTATTTTGCTTGTAGCTATCAGTTTGTGTATTTATATCTATTTTAGTTGGTGATTTTAAGGTTTCAGAAAGTGCTTGCCGTTCATTTTTAGCACTTTTATTAGTTTTAGTAGCTGGATTAGTGCTACCCTGCTTGAAATTAATATCGTAAATATTCATGATCGCCTCTTTTTTATATATGCCACTTTTCTGTTGCTGCATTTTTAGGTTACTAGACTGAATAAATATGCTATTAAAAGGTAATCCATCATATAAAATTATTACCGTGTCTGTTAAATTGACATGATAATACTATATTCTGGGTACTATCTAAGCACCATGCTCGCTCTAACAATTACAACACACAAAAAGCAAATGCGTATTAACTTAATCAAATTAAGGTTAATCTAGCGTTAAAGCAGTATTATCGGGTCTTTAGCTGTTATAATTTACAGAAGCCACTTTTTTGGGGTTAATTAATTATGGTTGAAACTACAAGTAAAACTGATAAAAAAGAAGATAAAGGTTTTATGTCTTGGCTTAGCGAAGACGATGCGCCCGAAATAGGGATGGCGGTTAAAGAGTCTTATCCTGAATATTTTGAGGGTGTAGCTTACGAATTTAAAAGAATTAATTGGCCTACTAAAGAACAGGCTGGGCGTGAGTTTGTTACAGTTATCGTGATTGTTGCGATAATTACCTTAGCTGTGTATGCCATCGACCTGGGGCTAGATAAAGTAATTGCTTTATTGAAGGGAGTAGCAGCATGAATTTAAGAAATAAACAGGGTAAACGTGGTTGGTATGTCGTACAGACTGCTAGTGGTCACGAGAAAAAAGTTAAAGGTTATATTGAAAAAAGAATCGAAACTATGGAAGTTTGGGATCGAATCTTTACTGTAGCTGTGCCAGAAAGACCTGTAGTTAAAGTTAAATCTGGTAAGCGTGTTGAAAAACAAGAAAAAGAATATCCTGGTTATGTACTAGTAGATATGGTTTTAGATGACCAGACTTGGGCTGCTGTACGTGAAGCTCCTGGTGTACTTGGTTTTGTTGGCGGCGATAGACATACTCCACCGACTATCTCAGAAAACGAAGTACGTAAAATCTTACGTAAGAATGCCATTATCGGTGATAACCGTATCGGTACTAAAAAAGATATCGACTTTAATATGGGTGATTTTGTTGAGATCCTGGCTGGACCTTTTGAAGGGCTGGAAGGTGAAGTTAAAGAGATTAATGAGGATAAAAACCCTATTACAGTTAAACTTGATGTACTTGTATTCGGTCGTTCAACTCCAACAGAAGTGCCACTTGATTATATTAAAGTAAAAGAAGGCTAAACTTAAGATTATGATGGCAGTTTTATTTATAATTGCTAAGGTTCTACTATTAATTGCACTCGCGATTAAATGCATCATCATGATTATCATTTGTAAATACGCGCGTCAATTACAGCTTATGTTAATTGACGCGCAAATCTTTCTAAACAAACGTATCGATGACTTCCGTAAGCCACCGCGTGAAAACCCGCTGCGTGATTGGTTGATGCCGGTTATAAAAATCAGTCTAATAACGTTCTTCGATAGATTTTTATTAACGCGCAGTACGCCGTTTATTATTAGAGCCTTTGCATATGTTTACTCCTACTCTACTTATCTAAAAGCCTTTTTATCCTACTTCAATCTAGGCTTAGAGTTTAAAAAAACATTTAAAGCTGCTAATAGTAGTAGTTAGTCAAGCTGAACTTATTTATCATACTAAGAGCTTTTGATTTATATCTGAAAACAAATAAATTTTAAAGCCTTTAAGCTTTATAATAGTTTAAAGCGAGGATTTAACTTGAAAATAGCTATCTTAACTGAAACATTTTTACCCCAGATAAATGGTGTCGTGCGCACTGTAGAGAAGATAGTGACGTACCTTGAACAGCAAGGACATGAAGCACTTTTAATCGCTATCGGCGAAGGTCCAGAACTTTACTCTAAGACTAAAATCGTACGTGTGCCAGGTATCGAAGTTTCTGTATATAAAGAACTTAGTCTGGTTAAACCCGAAAAAGAGTGGTTCGCTAAACTGCTAACTAACGACATCGCTCAGTTACCGATAGCAGCTTTGCAGTCATTAGTACCTACTAAAAACACAGTAGTTGGTAAAGCCCTGCAAGAGTTCCAACCTGAATTAATCCATTTGGTTACACCAGTTACCTTGGGTGCTATCGGGCAATTTTACATCGATAAGTGGAAGTTACCAAGTATAGCTACTTTTCATACTGATCTAGCAGCTTACGCGCCGCGTTACCAGATCCCATACGCTGAAAACATGGTTAATATCGTGACTAACATGATCTATGGGCGCGCTGATCGTGTGCTAGCTCCTAGCCCAAGCTCTAAAGAACAGTTAGAAAATATCGGACTGAAAAGTGTGGGTGTTTTCGGGCGTGGTGTTGACCAAGAACTATTTAATCCAGTTAAAGCTGATAAACAAATACTTGCTAAGCATGGTTTAGACCCAAATAAAGTAACTGTGATGTATGCTGGACGTTTAGCAGAAGAAAAATCCATAGATAAGCTAGTTAGATTTTTTAAAAAAATTAGTGATAGAACTAGCGCTCAGTTATTACTTGTCGGTGATGGACCGATACGCGCTGAGCTGGAACAAGAACTTCAGGGTACTTGCCATGCCTTTACCGGCTTTCAAACAGGTGAAGACTATGCTACGCTGCATGCGACTGCTGACATTTTCGCTTTTCCAAGTGTCACTGAAACTTTCGGGCAGGTAGTGCTTGAAGCTATGGCCTCAGGCTCAGCGATCATCGGCTACGAGTCACCAGGAGTAAAAGATTTAATCGTACATGATCATTCTGGTTTGCTAGCTAAAACCGAAAATGACGATATGGATACAGTGGCTTCCTTCGAAAATTATTTACTCGAACTTTGCAACGATATTGAGCGCGCTAAGCTTTACGGCAAGCATGCGCTTACTGAAGCGCGCCAGCGCTCATGGGAAAAGATCTTAGCTGACTTCGTGAGTGAATACGAAGCTTTAATTAAAAGTCACCATGAAAAATTAATGAAAAAGACTTGGTCTTTAGATTAAAACGTAAAGCTTTAGAAAGTTAGCACCCTCATCTAATTTAGAATCTGTCATTTTTAAACTGAAAATTTTTATAAAAGCCACATGATAAACAGCTCTAAATAGTATTAACTATTTTATAAAAACTCTAATTTCTAAAACCCTCTTTTTATTTTATAGGCAGATGATAAAATATTAAACTATGGAATTTAATGAACAAGATAAAAAGATTTTTAATGCTCATCAAGGCGGCAAAATTACTCTAGGCTTAAAGCAGGCAGTAAGAAACATGGATGAACTAGCAGTAGTTTATACTCCAGGTGTTGCTAAAGTATGTACCGCGATAGCTCAAAAACCTAATCTAGATAAATTTTTAACTATAAAGAAAAACACAGTAGCTGTAGTCACTGATGGTTCTGCGGTGTTAGGTCTCGGTAATATCGGTCCAGCAGCTTCAATGCCAGTCATGGAAGGTAAAGCGATGTTATTTAAGCAATTAGCTGATGTTGATGCTTTCCCGATAGCTTTAGATGCTGAGAATAAAAGCGTTGATGAGATAGTCGAGTGCATTCGTATGATCGCACCAGCTTTCGGTGGGATTAACTTAGAAGATATTTCAGCTCCAAGATGTTTTGAGATCGAAGAAAAACTTCAAAAACTAGTAGATATCCCAGTTTTTCATGATGACCAGCATGGTACAGCGATCGTTTGTACGGCTGCTTTAATTAATGCTCTTAAAATCATGAAACGTCAGCCTCAGGACCTTAAAGTCGTAGTAAGTGGTGTGGGCGCAGCGGGCGTAGCATGCACTAAGATGATTCTAGATTTAGGTGTAACTAATATTATCGGTTGTGATCGCGCTGGTGCCATTTACCAAGGTCGCAAAGGTAACATGAACGCTTCTAAAGAAGATTTCGCTTCATATACTAACCCTAATAAAGAGCAAGGCACACTCAGCCAAGTGCTAGCTGGAGCTGATGTATTTATCGGTTTATCTGGTCCTAATTTAATTGGTGAAGAAGAATTAAAGAGTATGAATGATGATAGCGCGGTATTTGCGATGTCTAACCCTATCCCTGAAGTTGATCCAGCTTTAGCTAATAAATACTGTAAGATTGTTGCGACTGGTAGATCAGACTACCCTAACCAGATTAATAATGTACTAGGTTTTCCTGGTATGTTTAGAGGTCTACTTGATGCTAATGCTTATACAATTACCCCTCGCATGAAAGTAGAAGCAGCTAGAGCGATTGCGGAGTGCGTTACTGATGATGAACTGACACCTGAGTATATTATTCCAGATGCATTTAACCCTAAAGTTGTTAAATGTGTGGCTGATGCTGTACGTAAAGTGGCAGAAGATGAAAAAGTTTGCAAAGCACTTAGAACAAGTGATGAAGAGCTTAAAGCTTTTGTTAATGCGTAACTAATATTTATTCTAAATACAAACCACACTAATAAAGAGTCTACTTCAAATTAAAGTGGGCTCTTTTTAGCTTAAAAAGACTAGCTCAATTATCATATTTAATAGAGTTAAAACCTGTTAAGAAAACTTTATCATTAAAGTGGTATGTTGTTAATGGTATGTCTGGTGACGAAGATAACGATGATAAGCAGTTTGAGGCTACTCAGCATAAATTAAGAGAAGCGCGCAAGAAAGGTAATGTCTTTAAATCTAAAGATATCACCCAGCTGCTAGTACAAATTACAGGTTTTTTATTACTTTTTACTTTTAGTACTAAAGTTTTTCAGGGCTTAACGACTTTATGCAAATTACTTTGGGGTAACATTGATAGGTTTGAAGATATTAACATTAGTTTTGTAGCTTTTCATGCCTGGAAAACAGTTATCGGTATTATCGTCCCAACTTTAATTATTCTAGCCACCACAGCAGTAGTCATCGAAATGATTCAGCTTGGCGGTCCATTATTCACTACTGAGCCGATGAAATTTAAACTAGATAAAATTAACCCGATGAAGGGTCTAAAGAACATGTTTAGTGTTAAATCTCTGTTCGAATTAGTTAAAGGTCTGCTAAAGGTTATCTCTGTTGGATTTATCGCTTATCTAGTTGTTAGCAGTCATTTACCTAAAATCCTGGGTAACATAGACAGCGCAAATAACTTAGCTGGCTTTTATGCAGTTGCCGGAGTACTTTGGGAATTTTTCTGGAAAAGTTCCATCTTTTTGTTTGCAGTTTCTATCGTAGACTTTTTATTTCAACGCTGGAAATATATGAAAGATCAGCGTATGAGCTTTAAAGAGATGAAAGATGAGTATAAAAATACCGAGGGTGACCCACTTATTAAATCTAAGCGTAAGCAAAAGCAACGTGAAATTGCTATGGGACAGCAAAGCACAGGTATGGGACAAGTACCAGATGCTGACTTTGTCGTTAAAAACCCGGATCACGTTGCGATCGCAGTTAAATATAATGAAGATATGGACGAAGCGCCACGTATACTAGCTAAAGGTTCAGAGTTGCTAGCCGAGCAAATTATCGAGATCGCTGAAGCTTACAATATTCCAGTTATCACTAATATCCCACTTTCTCGTGCACTGTTTAGACTGGTTAGAGTTAACCAGGAGATACCACCCGAATTATATAAAGCAGTGGCAGAAGTACTATTATTCGTTTACAAGCTTAAGAAAAAGAAATTTAAGTAAAGACTAATGAAGTTCGATGTAATTTTATCTTAGTTACAGCTAGTTAACAATTTTAGAATTTTTTATTTTAATCACAGACATGGTAGCGTAACATCAAAAAAATAAAAATAATAGACTTCAGTACCCTTATTAGATAGTTTTACAACTGAGTCGCTAAATACTGGTGTACTTGGCTGACTGAAATTGCACCTTCACCTACACCAGAAGCTACTCTCTTAGTCGATTCAGAGCGTATATCACCTGTCGCAAAGATACCAGGCTGCGAAGTTTCAAACATCATCGGCTTGCGCTCATCAGTATACTTAACTAAGTCCTCACTCTCTAAACTATTACCAGTTTTAATAAAGCCTTTTTTATCTAATGCTAGGCAATTTTCAACCCAATCAGAATTCGGCACAGCACCAATCATCAAAAACACATGACGTATATCTTTTATTTCAGTATTGTCTTCATCCTTATTTTTCATGATAGTCACTTTTTCTAAATGCTCTTCACCATCCAGTTTAACAATCTCACTTTCACAGCATAAGGTGATCTTCGGTGAGCTATCTATACGCTCAATCAGGTAATTGGACATACTAGCAGCCAGGCTCTTAGAGCGAACCAAGATGTAGACATGCCTCGCCTTACCACTTAAAAACACCGCAGCTTGCCCGGCAGAATTGCCGCCGCCCACTACAATCACTTCTTCATTTTTACAAATTTCACCTTCCATCGCAGTCGCAGCATAATATACACCTGCGTTATCGAACTTACGAGAATCTTCGATATTTAAGGTTCTATATTTAGCGCCAGATGAAACAATTACTGACCTTGCCTTTAACTTACGGTTATCACAAAGTTCTATTTCATATGGATAACTATTACAGTTCATGCTTTTTACCATATAAGGTAATAGCACTTTAGTACCAAATTTCATCGCCTGAATTTGCGCTCGCCCAGCGAGCGCTTGCCCTGATAGTCCAGTCGGGAAACCTAAATAGTTTTCGATTTTAGAGCTGGTACTAGCTTGCCCGCCAGGTGCTTCTTTTTCAATAAGTAAAGTGTTCAAACCTTCTGAAGAAGCGTAAACAGCAGCAGATAAACCGCTTGGTCCACCACCCACGATTACAGTATCATAAGTTTCCGTTAAATCTATATCTTCATCTAAACCAAGTTCACTTGCTAGCTTATAGTTAGTCGGGCTTTTTAAAACCTGCTCCCCTAGATGTATTACGACTACTGGCAAGTCTTCTTTAGCAATTTTAAAATCTGCCATAATTTCCGCGCACTCAGAATCTTCAGTACAGTCCAGCTTTTTAAGTGGGTAGCCGTTACGTTTTAAAAATCTTTCAATACGCATTGTATCAGCTGATTCATAATTAGAAAGAAGCACAATGCCACCTTGCTGGTGGTTAATCAGGGCAACTCTTCTTAAAATAAACGCACGCATAATAATTTCACTAAGCTCAGGTTCAGAAATCATCATTTTTTTAAATTGAGCGCGGGTTAGCCTAAGCACTTTTCCGTCGTCTTGCATGCGCCCGCCTACTAAAATTTTACGGTTATTAAATAAATCTATTTCTCCAGTAAACTGATTTTTACCATGCACTGCAAATATCTCAATTTCATTATTCTTTTTATGTTCATAAATCTCTACAGCGCTTTCTAAAATTACAAAAAAGTCTACACTACGATCATTTCTTTTGAATAAACAAGTGCCTTTACTAAGATCTTCAACTACTCCATACTGTTTAAGCTGCTCAACTTGATGATCAGTTAAGGTTGGATATGTCTGATCCAGACGGCGATATGGATCACTAGCTTCAAGTTCCTTATTTTCAATTGACTTAACCTTACTTTCTGCGATACTCATATTACAAGAAATTCTAGCAAAAACTAAGTTATCTCATTTTTTAAGCTGAGGTTAGGTAAAAGTACGCCCGGGAAATTTAGAAATTAATTCTAAAAAACACATATAATTATAAATTTTTTCCAAAAAAGAACTTAATTTAGAATTTTATTCTAAAATTTACGCTAAATTAGAAAAATTTTATAACTTTAGATTTTGCTTTATATTAAAGTTTAAGGTGATAAAAAGATTATTTATAGATAACTCTTTTAGTCTTTAATTATAGTTGATGATACCCATTTATCTGTAAGTTTAACTCTATATTATTATATTTAAATAGTATACTAATAGCTTATATTTACTTTATATAAAAATTTAAAGTAAACTTTAGTTAATATACTTTCAAATACATAGCAGTTGCAAGCTGCAAATTAATTATGTAATGTTTTTAAAAGCGATAGAAATATATTTAAGCCATTTAATTACGGTTACTTAGCACTTTGCTCGAGTGACTTAGCATCTGTAGTAACCACTTTTAAAAATTGCTCTTTTAATTGTGAGCCACCTTTAATACCGAAGTCTAAAGTACGAATCGGGAACGGAATAGTAATATCGTTTTCATCATAAGCTTTTTTAATATTTTTAATAGCCTGATGTCTAGCTTCGAGAAAGTCTGGTTGAGTATAATATTCAATCCAGAACCTGACTTCAAAGTTAATGGAACTATCACCGAATTCCTTATAATACAGCTGCACGGGGCGGCTATCTAATAGGGTACTAACATTCTTAACTGCTTTTAAAGTAACTTCTTCAACTTTTTGAAGATCATCACCATATGAAACACCTACGGTTAAATTTACACGTCTATAATTAATGTAAGTGAAGTTAACTATAGGATTTTCAAAAATCTGCCTGTTAGGTAAAATTACATGCTCGCCTTCAAAAGTTTTAATAGTAGTCGAGCGCAGATTAATAGAATCTACGATGCCAGTATGGTCATTAGTTTTTATAATGTCGTTTACTTTAAAAGGAAAATCTTTATTTAAAACTAAAGCTACACCTGAAATCAGGTTCGCAGTAAAATCCTGAAAAGCAAAACCTAAAGTAATACCAACAATCCCAACACCAGCTAGAATGGACGAGACAGCTTGATCTAAGTTTAAAATATTAATCGCGAGAATTAGTCCAAGTAAAATTACGATAAATTTACATAAACCACTAAGAAAATTAGCTAAGGCTTTGTTGTTTAGTTTGCTAAATAGTAGCTTGTGAATTAGTCTAGATATTCTACCTGATAGAAATATAAAAATTAAGAAAAATGCAGCAGCTATGATTAAGTTAGGAAGAAGTAAAATTCCCTCATTAAACCAAGTATTTAATTTATCTTGAAGTAGCTCTGCCGCTTTTTTAAAATCTGCAATCATAATAATATATCCAATGAACCATGCTTAAAGCAATGTATCTAAACATAGTGATAAAAACTATCATACTACACTAAGCGATTGGTTGTGAAATGATTACTTTTCTAATGATCAAACTTACATATGAACATTTACAACCACATATACTGGCACGCAAATAACTAGATCTAACCGCTATTAATTAAAACCTATATGCTGGCACACTAATAATTCTGCCTACTATCTTAAAACTCATCACTCATATCAGCCGAAGTCTCTTCTACGTAATTACGCCACTCTTTAGTGCTGTGCTTTATATCATTACTAACTTCACGACTAAAGTTCTTAGTATTATCGCCTACTCGGTCTGCTTTTTTCTGAGTATTTACTTTAAGCTTGCCATAAGTGACTTTAGTATCTTCAGCTAATTTATTTTGTTTAGTTTCAAATTCTCTAGCTATCTGTTTAGACTGTAAATTTAACTTACGATTGATTTCTTTAACATCGCGAGCAAAAGCATTATTTACATCAGAAGCTTTTTCCATAGTACTATGTATGCCCCAGTTAATATCTTCAACAGCGCTTCTAATACTATTTTCAAATGATTGCTCAGCATCAACCAGATCATCTATAAAGTTATGTTCATGGTGCGGTCTATACACATAGTTACTGTTTGGATTATGTTCTTTAAAAGTCATCCGATCTTCAGCTGGCACTGCCGTATTAGTTATACATACTAGACCCATTATTGATAAAAGTTTCTTATACATGAGTGTTAAACCCCTTTATTTTTATTGAATATTATAAGTTTATCATCTGTAAGTTCTTTAAAAGTATAAGGCACACCACTTAAACCGATACCAGAACTTTCAGTACCACCAAATGGCATCCAATCTACTCTAAAAGTCGGCATTTCATTGATTAGAACGGTTTTTGCTCTAAGTAACTTAGCTGCCTCAAATGAATTTACAATATCTTTAGTATAAATTGCTGACTGGAAAACGTATTTTAGACTATTAGCTTTATCAATAGCTTCATCAAAATCTCTATAGGTATTAATGACTAAAACAGGTCCAAATACTTCTTCAAAATTAATCTTAGCTTTATTGTTAGGATTAAGTAAAATAGTCGGCTCTATAATATTATTTTCAAGCTCCTTGCCACCAGTAACTAGAGTAGCACCATTATCTAAGGCATCTTGGATAAGCTCTTTTATATTAGTTTTAGAGCTTTCATCAATAATAGGTCCAACTTCAGTATCTTTCGACATCGGGTTACCAGTTTTAAGCTTACTTGTGTGTTCTTTTAGGTCTGCCAGATAATAATCTAATAGCTCTTCTTTAATTAATAGTCTTTGTAGAGACACACAAACCTGACCAGCATGATAAAAAGCTGCTTTAATAATTTTAGGTATGATTTGAGTTAAATCAAACTTATCGTCTACTATTAATGGTGCGATACCACCATGTTCAAGTGCGTACTTAGCTTGAGGGTGCAATTGATCAGCCAGACTCCAACCCACACTCTCTCCGCCTATAAAACTTAAAAATTTAATACGAGGGTCTTTTAAAAGTGCTGTGACCGTTTGTCTTTTACATAAGGTATAGTCACATTCAGATTTAGAAAAACCAGCTTCATGAAGAAGCTCAACAATCTTCACACATGATAAAGGCGTTTTAGAAGCAGGTTTAATAAGTACTGGAGTACCGATCGCGACTGCTGGAATAACCTGATGTATAACTAAATTAATCGGATGGTTAAAAGCACAAATCGCCAGTACTGGACCTATCGGGTTAGCTTCAAGGTAAGCTAAATGCTCACTTGATTTTTCATTCATACCCATAGGTAGTTTTTGGTTATCATATTTATAAATTTCAGCTATCGCAAGTTTCACGCCTGTAACAGCGCGCTCAAACTCCACCACCGTATCTTTATAAGGCTTAGCACCCTCTAAAACAGCAGTTTCAATTAACTCATCTTTTTTAGTACTAAACAGCTCGAGAAATTTTTCAAGTCTTTCAATGCGCTCATATTTAGCAGTCCAATTAGCTGGATTAGACCAGAAATTAAACATAGTCTCCAGTTTATGATTGGTATCATCAAAACTTTCATAAACCTTGGTTGAGATAACCTGACTATCATATGGTGACTTAACTTCTATTTGACTGCTCATTAAAAATACCCTCTTAATTCTAAACTTTCTTTAATACGCTCTACAGCTAAATAATAAGCTGCATTTCTAAAGCACACATCGTGCTCCTTTTTATAATTATAAAGTTTTTTCCAGGTATCATGGATTTTACTTTCAAATTTACTAAAAACTTCTTCTCTAGTCCAGGTTAAACCTTGCCTATTTTGACACCATTCATAATATGAAACTAGTACACCACCAGCATTAGCAACTATATCTGGAATTACTGTGATACCTTTTTTATTAAGTATTTGATCTGCGTTATAAGTAACCGGTATATTCGCGCCTTCAACTATCATCTTAGCTTTAATGTCATCTGCATTTTTAGATGTAATCACAGCTTCAATAGCTGCTGGCACTAAAATATCTACATCTAGAGTTAAAATCTCATCTCGGTTTTGACAATCTTTACCTGCATAGCTTTTTAAAGTTGCACCTTCAGATTTTTTAGCATAGACTTTTTTCATTAAATCTGGAATATCTAAACCATTTTCATCATAAATAGTGCAGTCAGCATCAGATACGGCCACTACTTTAGCACCATACTCATGAAGTTTATGAGCGGCATGAGCACCAACGTTACCAAAACCTTGCACTGCTACTTTAAGATCTTTAAGTTCACCCAATTCGTCTTGAGCAGCAAGTTTAGTAAATAAAGCAACTCCATAACCAGTAGCTTCAGTTCTACCAGTGATGCCAGCTAGAGCAAGTGGTTTACCAGTTACAATAGCTGGCTCGTAAGATCTAATTTTACAGTAAGCTTCAAAAATCCAAGCCATCTCCTGCTCGCCAGTTCCCATATCAGGTGCTGGGATATCTTTATTAGGACCGAAGACATCTAACATTTTTTCTAAATAAGCTTTCGTAATAATTTCTAAATCTTGTTTACTAAGCTCTTTAGGATTACAATTCAAACCACCTTTGGCGCCGCCAAATGGTATATCTATGACAGCAGTTTTAAAAGTCATAGCAAAAGCTAAAGCTTTAGTATGGCTTAAATCTACACTAGGATTAAATCTAATACCACCTTTATAGGGTCCACGACTATTATTATACTGAACACGATAACCTCGAAACACTTTCAGGTCGCCATTTGAAAGCTTAATAGGTAACTCTACGCTAATTTCTTTTTGTGGGGCTTCAAAGATTTTACGTTCATTTTCACTTAAATCTAGTTTTTCATAAGCATATTGTAAATAGTGCTTTAGGCATTCATTGGGGTTAAAGTCAGGCATAGGTTTTATTACCTTTCAATTTTTTGAAAAGTTTATAAATAAAGTATGAACCAGACAGGAATTTTACTTTATAACCTAAATTTTTAAGTAGCGTATAAGAACTATATGTTTGCGCGCCAAATGATGAGTAAACTATATATTCATTGTTTTTATCAAGCACCTTATGATGCTCATCACGAATAGTTGATTCAGGTAAATTAATGGCGTTTTCAATATGATCTTTATTAAAACTTGAAGACTTGCGAGTATCTAAAGGCAGAACTCCAGTTTTAATATGTTTAATTAATTCATCTGGATTAATTAAATCCAGTTGACCATCTTTAATATTTTGAGCGATCATAGCGATGATATGCACTGGCTCGCGAGTTAAACTAAATGGCGGCGCATAGGCTAACTCTAGATTCTCAAGTTGGTGAATACCAAAATCTGCTTTTAAAGCCAACGATAAAATATCTATATATTTATCTACTTTATCAGCGCCGATAATCTGAGCTCCTAATAGTCTAAAAGTATGCTTGCAAATCAAGGCTTTCACTAATATATTTTTAGATTCAGGATAATAAGAAGCATGTGTTTTAGAGTTTACATATATGGAGTAATATTTATTACCATTTTCTTTTAATTGATTTTCATTAAGACCTAAACCAGCAACTCCTAAAGAAAAACACTTAAAAATAGAGCAACCATAAATATTTGGCATTAAGGTTTCATTACCATTAATATTTTCAGCGATGATTCTACCCTGCATGTTTGCTATATCAGCAAGTGGAATATGATCAGTTTTACCTGTTATAAAATTTGTAATAGAAGCAACATCACCGCCAGCATAAATATTTAGGTCACTGGTTCTCAGGTATTCATCAACTTTTATACTACCTTTTTCAGTCAACTCTAATTTAGCCTGCTTAGCTAAGCCTGAATTCGGCTTAACACCTATAGCAACAATTATAAGTTCACTCGTAAACTCTTTATCTTTAGTTTTAATTAGATATTTAGTATCTAAGCCAGGATTGACACTTTCTATTTTAGAATTACCATAAAATTCAACATCATTATCAATTAGCTCTTCATAAATTAATTGAGAAATTTCTTGATCAGTAATATTGCCAGGCAAGCTATTATCGTCAAATATTTTGACTTCCAGATCTATCTTTCGCAGTTGCTCAGCCACTTCAAGCCCTATATAGCCAGCACCGATAACTGAAACACTTTTGATAGCATTAGATTTAATATATTCTTTTATTTTTAAAACATCAGGTATTTTAAGTACATGAAATATTCCAGAAGTATCTAAATCTTTAGCATAAATATCTGGTTTAATCGCGCTGGCACCAGTAGCTATAACTAATTTATCGTAAGTAAGTGAGTAGTTTTCTTGTTTATCAACAGAATAGATTTCAATTTTTTGTTCGTCAGGTAAGATAGCTTTAACTCTACTTTTCATTCTGACATCAACTTTGTTAGCCTTAGCAAACGCTTGACTATCTTTACCATCGATCTGATCAATATCTTCTACGGTATTTCCTAAATAATAAGGCAAACCGCAATTAGCAAAAGACATGTATTCACCTTGATCAAGCAGAATTATCTCCACATCTTCATCTAATCTTCTTAACTTAGCCGCGGTGCTTGCACCGCAAGCGACCGCTCCGATAATAACTACTCTCATTACTTACCCCTTTAGTTATAAATTATCTTGTTACGCCATAGTAAGCATATAGTTTATTAATATATTCTTTATCATTAATCGTATCAGGCCAGTTATCCTTATCAAAACCTTCAGCATTTTCTAATACTGATTTTTCTACATTTAAAACGAACTCTTCATTTACTAAGTCGATTCTTAAAAGATCATAAGGTATAGCAAATAGCTTATCGCCTAAACCTAGAAAACCACCAAATGAAAGTACCATATAAGCAATACGACCATTATCTATATCAATCATTACTTCTTCGATGCTACCGATATCTTCGTTTTGTTCATTACGTACTTTGTTACCCACCAGCGAGCTTGCTGATAATGCTAAAGTACCTTTATTAGTTTTATCTTCTGAGATTGTTGTATTCATAGTTATTCTCCTTTGTCTGCGTGACTATGCTAGATTTTAGAAAAGTTGGTGTTAAACTATCTTGAAGTGTCATTAATGAATTAACTGTTACCTTAAACTCCTCTTCTTCTATAGAATAAAGTTCTATCTTTTCTAAAATAATCTGTTTCGCTTCATTATAAATAAGTGTGCCACTTAAAGTGAAGTCGACATAAGTATTACGTCTATCTTCTGGCGAGCGGAAGCGATTTAAAATTTGTTTCTTTTCAAGGGAGTCGATGATCTTAGATAAATGAATCGAATCGAAGTACAGCTCTCTAGAAAGCTTATAGAGCATAGTAGGACCATTTTTATATAAATAATTTAATAAAATATAATCATTCATACCTATACTTACTTCAAAATTTTTAATATAAAACAATGGTTGTTTTAAAGACCTTTTTAAAGTGTCGATGAGGCTAATAATTTGTTTGCTGGTTTGTTGCATGACAACTTGATCCTTTTATTTATTTCTATTTACGTTAAAAATCTTTTAGCATTTGCCAAGCTTTCACTTAGTTCACGGTAGGTATCTTCAATCGCACTTCTATTTTCTTCGAGGTAACTAACTCCTTTCATATTTAAAACACCTAATTGGTATTGAAAATATGAGATTTTTTCTTGAATATGCTTGATATTGTACTTACGTACATCATCAGCGTTATTATTAGTCTCACTTACTTTATCTATTAATAAAAAATAATCACCTTCGATTTTCTTTATTTTCTGCTGAGCAAGTTCAAAAAAATCTGAACTAGTTTTTACATCCATAATTAACCCCAATATAAATTATAACAGAAATAATCATTTGTAGTGAAACATTTCCACGGTCTAATCATTCACGCCGAGCTTTATTATTTGATTAACATAAGGTCTGTAATTTTAAATATGCGCGCAGCTTAATCTATTTTTAGCGCGCGTTTAAACATGTAAGTATAAAAAAGCGCGACCAATCTTATCAAAAGGTCGCGTAGTATATCTGTAAATTAAGTAAAGTTAGGTTAATTAATTATGAGAAATCTTACTAATACGTAATAATAAAAAACAAGTAATACTAACTTTACAAATTTAAGTCTTTATTTATCTCAATTAATCTTCAGTCTCATTATCAGCACTATAGCCGTCATCGTCATTTTCGTATTGGCTAGTTGTAACTGTACTATCATTATCAGTTAAGTTATTCAGATCAAAACCTTCTTCACCTAAATCCAAACCTTCTTCTAAAGTCCACACCGTCAGGTATTAAATTAGCTTCTATTCTGGTTATAGTTTGAATAAAAGTATCTAAAGCTTCGTTTCTATTTACTATAGGATTAGTCCAGTTTAGTTTATCTGATTGCTTAAAATCAAACTTATTAAAATCTGTTTTTAGATTATCAGCTTTTAATTGGTCATAGATTTTTTTAGCTCCATTACATAAATATGCATCTTTAGCGTTATCAAACATCTTTTCTACAATAGATTTAATATATTTCTTTTCAGATTTAGATAGTATAGACTTAGCTATAGTTTTAAGACTTAGTTTATCAATTGTATTTTTATAGTTAGAGTTAGATTTAGTACCGACTATACCTATAGATAATTTATGTTGAGTCGACTTTAAAGATTTTATTTTAGCTTCAGCTTTTTCATTTGCTAAATCAGAAATTATTTCAGCTGCAAGTTTCTCTGAATCTTTATATACGGTAAGTAGATCTACAGGAGTAAAAATATCTCTTTTAAAAAGATATTTAGGTATTTGATTCAGTAAATTCAATGATTTGAATTTACTATTGACTATTGACTTAGGTAGCAAGCATTCATGCCAGATCAGTAAAGCATTAGCCAAAGATACTAAAGCTTCATTCAAAGTTACTGTGTCACCTGACCATTTTAAATTTTTAGCACTTCTAATATTATTATTTACTATGTACTCATCGAAGCCAGAGTTAGTACTAAGTAAACTTTGATAAATATTTTTAATGGCACTTGGGTCTGTAGCTAGATTAAGAGTTTTAGTCATTAGTTGTGCATATCAAGGTAAGCTGATTGATACACACATTATATTTAAAAAGCAGTAAAAAAATAGAGTCTTTACTTATGTAATTTAATTATATATATTTAACTATGACTTACATTAAATATATATAAGCTACCGAATTGGTGTCTTTGTAAGAGTTATAGCCCAGATACGCCCACTAAGACATTTGTACAAATAAGTTAAATTATATAAAATTAAGTTAACTTTACAGTTAGTGGTCGTTAAAAAAAATCAAATCCCATATAATTTAGACAATGCTTTTAAATAAATTTTATAAACTTAGTTTTATAGTTGCGTTATTAACCACACTTTGTTCGTGCAGCCAAAATGTAACTTCTAATAATATAAATGATTCTGATGATCAAATTATTAGTCAAACTGATAATTTCACCAAGAAATCAAGTACTACATCAGCCACTAAAGCTAGTTCTCTGAGTAAAAGTCTCAAACCACAAGTATTACTTACTGGAATAGACATCTCAAGCTATAACGGTAAGGTCGACTGGCAAGCTGTAAAAGATAGTGGCGTAGCTTTTGTATTTGTCAAAGCTACTGAAGGTATTACCTGGTCTGATCCTAAATTAAACGAGAATATAGCTGGTTTAAAAGACATCGGTATCCCTGCTGGTTATTATCATTTTTACAGACCCGATGATGACCCGATTAAACAGGCTGATAACTTTTTAGCTAAATTCCCACAAAATCAGCCATTAACTTTAGCTCCAGTTATAGACATAGAAGTAACCGATAAAGTGCCTGATGCCAAGTTAGTTGAAGATCTAAATATTTACATAAAGTACCTGGAACAAAAGACTTCACGCAAGCCCATAATATATTCGTACTTATCATTCTGGAATACACATTTTCATGAAAAGTTTTCAGATTACCCTATGTGGATCGCTGATTACAATCCGTATTTAGAGAACCCAGAATTACCAGCTGGCGAGTTTGACTGGTCTTTCTGGCAATTCACTCAAAAAGGAAAAGTTCCAGGTATAAATGGCGCCGTAGATCGAAGCTTTTTTAAAGGTGATTTAAACAAATTATTAACTTATATCGAAGTAAAGAAACCAACTAATGAAAAATAAACTAGTTTTAAAGTGCTTATACTTAATGACTTTAATAACTTTGCTGATTTTAAATATTTTAGGTTTTTTAGAAAAGTTTTTTAATTATCTAGGTTATCAGAATCTACTTGATCATACTCATAGTATTTTAAATACTTATCAGAAGCACAACTTTAGTCACCTAATAACCTTGTCTGAAATAGAAGCGGGCATAGCTGTCATAAAAACCACCACAGTAGGTGTAAGTTTTATAGTAGAAATACAAACTGAGCTTGGGCAAATCTTGAGTAGTTTTGCTAGCTTAATAGATACCTTATGGGGAGCAACTCTATGTTCACTAACTAGCGTTGGCTTAACCAAATATTTCTTGAATTTTTTTTCTATCTTTCTAGTACCGGCTTTAACTATAATGTTAGTGTTCTTAATTTTAAATTTTATAATAGACAGTCTAATCAAAACTTACCAAAAGTTCAAAATAAATAAACTAAGTAATCAACAAGATAAAGTAGCTAAAGATATAAAATTGACTAAAGTATCTATAAGCTCATATATTCGCTTAGCGATCAGATCATTTGCGATGAATATAAGCAAGATTGTCTTATCTATTTTTTTAATTTTACCTCTATTACTGCTACTTACTAGCTCATTTGTGTATCAGTTTCATTTGCCCGCGAAGAAAGTTTTAAACAGTCATTTAGAAAAGCATGCAATTTTCGCCGAGCTGCATCAAGAAAGTAACATTAAGTCTCAAGCTAAATTAAGCCGTAGCTTTTATTATAAACTTAAAAGAGAGTTACCTAGACGCATTAAGCACATGCTGTTTATAGTTCCAGAGCACTTAGCTTTAGTTTTTATGGATATAGTTTTACTGCCAGGTTTGATAGCACTGTTCTTCTTAATGTTATATAGATTAAGTATTAAACCTGTGCTAGAGACACTTAAAATTATGAGCTCAGAATCTGCTTTAGTAGATCTTGGAAATAAAATAAACTAGGGTAAGCAGCTAGCCATGACCATAAAAAACGATTAAAGCCAAATAAATAGATGTTTATCAAATGAAATATTAATGCTAAGACTAAGATAGCTAGCATTATTTGCTGATTTACAAGTACTAAAGGAAAACTTAACTCAAATAAAATCACAAATACAGATGATACTTTAATTAACACTTGATTATTAGCCAGCAACCTAATACTACGAGTTAAAGGAAAACCTGAGTTTTTTAATATATCAGTTAAGACTCTGCCTTGCCACCATTCTATATTCAATGCCTTAGTAACACCAGGTATAAAATAAGATAGAACAGTTTGCGCGGCTAAGTAACAAAGTATTAAAGACTTTACTTTAACTGAGAGTGCCAGCTGTATAAATAATAAACACAGCAAAACTAAAAGGTTCATCCGATCGGCGCCACCATTATAAGGACCATTATCAAGTTTCAATAGTAAGATTTTTAAAGCAACTAGTACTACTAAAGCTGGTAAAAGTGTTATTTTTGCTAGTACTAATATACTAAGTAATATTTGCATAAGGTATAAAACTTTATGGTCTTTAATACCAAAGACATGTTCAAATGCTTGTTGCAACAGAGCTAAGCTGAATAAAGTTTGTGTTAAGTCAATCGCAGAAACTAAATCAAGCATAGAGCGAACACCAAAAGTTAATTAAGATTGAAAGCCAACTATAACGCTTAGTATAATCCTGGTGCAAAACCAAACCTAAACAAATATAAATTTTACAACCAGAATCAATCATTTATATTGAAAGCCTTTCAGATTGATAAATTAATGTCGATTTTATATCATTTTTATTTATCTTGTTATACTCTACAGACTCGATCCTGACTTGGAAAAATTCAGCCTGCTCTTTTAAACGGAGCGGTAAAGTTTTCATAAGATAGCTCTTCACGACTACATTAAAATGTTCGATATTACTGTCACTTTTATCTTCTATCAATTGATCAGTACAATCCATTAAATAAATAGCCTGATTCCATGAAGGTTTATAAAATATACCTACTACAAAACTTAACAAAGATTCTTTTATAGGTCTGCTGATTACAGGTCGCCAAGGTGAAGTAATCGATTCATCCATATTAAATATTCTATAATCTACACTAAAAGACACTGTAGACTGACTAAAGAAATCCCAATGAGATATCAGTGAAGCTAATACTAGCTTTAAAGTTTGCATAATTTTAATAACAAATATCTAAAGTCTAAATTACAGTAAATATATTTGTAATATTATAGGTAAAGTTAGTGTTTGTAAATAGTCTAATTTATAGCTTATATTTAGTTAAGATAGATTTTAATATACATAAACAAATAATTTTAATTCATAAGCAATAAATCAGTTTAAGAGAATCAGATTTCTTCACACAACATAAGTTTTTTATAGTTAAAACTTTAAACTAGGCTTCTTATAAATGTTTTTTTTTAAGCGATTAGGTTGGTTATCACTTAGCTTCAGGAATAAAATTTTATCAAAATGTTTTACTGCACGATCTCTTAGGATATTTAGCTTATAAACATCAATCTGATGAATAAATTCATTTATCTTAGGGTCGATAGCAATCGCTGTGCTTTGAAGACCAGCAATATGACCAAGAATCAGGGCATGCAATCTCATGGAGACCATAAACGAACAGTGCTCTTTAAAGATGTAGAGTAACTGCTGAGCTGTATAATCCTTAGCTTGCAAGTAGATGTCCTGAATCTTAGGTAGACCACTTTTAGCGCGCTTTTCATCAATCATACGCTTAAATACTTCAATCGAATAAATATCTACACCCTGCATTTCTAGTAAAATACATGGTCTGCTAATATCCTGCACCACATCATTGATAATCTTTTCACATAGACGAGTCATATAATCTTGCGAAAAATTATTACGATCAGTTCTAAGTGAAATTACTGGCATTTTTACGTTATATTTAGTGCTTAAGATTTCATCAATATATGCTTTATGTTCTGCGCTCACTCCGTAGTCATCGTTATCTGATTTATGACTAACATCTTCATATAATGACCAAGCTATATCTGAACCATAAAAACAGTCTAGACCACGCATCTTTAAGAATTCAAAGCTAGATTTATCTCTTACGCTACAGAAATCTGCTTTTTTAAAAGCTCTCATAGTCAGCCACTTAGAAAAACTATCTTTAAGTGGACCGATACCCTGAGCAAGTAAAATGGTTTTCACACCGCGCATCTTAGCAAATTCTAGGCATGTCGCATAGTACACAGGAGTTTTAGTACTGCTATGGTCCTGAAATAAACCACCTAAAGCTATCATATATTTGGCTTTTGAGATTTTTTTAAGGTGTTCTACGAAACTTTGGCTGCTATCTAATCTCTCGACTGTCGCATGCGGATAATTAGCTTTAATTCTATCCTCGACAAGTCGAGCTAGCAATTCATCGCCATAATTATCGTGATTAAGATAGCCAAATAATAGAAACATCAAGTACTAATTACAAAATTATAAACCTAGTCACGGTTTAATGCCTGCAAATTCCCAAATCAGCTATAATTTAGCTAGTGACTGATTCAAAAACCAGAGTTTTCTCTATTATAGCTCATATTGATCATGGTAAATCTACTTTGGCTGACCGCCTGTTAGAGGCTACTGGCACTATTTCTAAAAGAGATATGCAAGCTCAGCTACTTGATAGCATGGACATTGAACGCGAGCGCGGCATCACTATTAAGCTTAACATGGCAAGAATGGAATATAAAGGCTATGTACTGAACTTGATAGATACACCAGGGCACGTGGATTTCACTTACGAGGTCTCTAGATCACTTGCAGCTTGTGAAGGGGCTTTGCTAGTCGTAGATGCCAGTCAGGGCGTAGAAGCGCAAACCTTAGCAAATGTATATCTAGCTTTAGAAAATGATCTTGAAATCATCCCTGTTTTAAATAAAATTGATCTACCGAGCGCTGAGCCTGAACGGGTAAGAAAAGAAATTGAAGAAGTAGTCGGTATAGATTGCTCTAACGCTTTAGAGATTAGCGCCAAGTCTGGTTTAGGGATTGAAGATCTTCTAGATGCCATTATCGAACGTGTCCCACCAGCACCATCTTTAGTCGATAAACCACCTAAAGCACTTGTTTTTGATAGCTATTATGATTCGTATTTAGGAATCGTAGCTTACTGTAGAGTCCTGGAAGGTCGCTTCAAGCGTCTTCAGGATATTAAATTTATGCAGGCAGATAAAAAATATCAAGTAGTTGAGCTCGGTCACCGCACACCAAATAAACATGAAACAAAAGAGTTGATCGCTGGTGATGTGGGTTATATAGCCTGCTCGATTAAAGAGATTCAAAACATCGTTGGTGATACAATTACGACTCTTGAGAACCCGACCGCCGTACCTGTACCTGGTTACAAGGCTGCCGTGCCAGTGGTTTATTGTGGTATGTACCCTGTAAGTTCAGGTGACTATGAGGATCTTAAAGAGTCTTTATCTCGACTGAAACTTAATGATACTTCGATAGTCTATGAGCCTGAGAGCTCCAGCGCGCTAGGTTCTGGTTTCAGATGTGGGTTTTTAGGTATGCTACACATGGAAGTTATCCAGGAAAGACTGGAACGTGAGTATAATCAAGATCTGATTATCACAGCGCCAAGTGTAAACTATAAAGTTCACATGACTAAGGGTAATATGATCGAGGTCGATAACCCTGCTAATTTGCCTGATCCTACTCAACGTGAATTCATCGAAGAACCTTTCATGCGCGTAAATGTGATGCTACCTAAAGAGTATGTCGGTGCGATTATGCAGCTTTGCGAGGAGAAACGTGGCATTTATGTTAATATGCAGCATTTAGACACTTTTTCTGAAACTGCGCGCGTTAACTTAAGCTATGAAATACCACTTGCTGAAATTGTCACTGACTTTTTCGATCAGATGAAGTCTATGTCTAAAGGTTACGCCACCATGGACTATGAACTAAGTGAGTACCGTGAAAGTAATCTAGTTAAGTTAGATATCTTATTAAATGGCGAAAAGGTAGATGCACTATCAACTATCGTACATAAAGATAATGCTTATTCTGTCGGTTCTAAACTTGCTGTAAAACTAAAGGCAGTCATTCCACCTCATTTATTTGAAGTACCAATTCAAGCTGCTATTGGTGGTAAGATTATCGCCCGCCAGACTGTGCGCGCTCAGCGTAAAGATGTACTAGCCAAGTGTTACGGCGGTGATATTTCACGTAAGAAAAAGCTACTTGATAAACAGAAAAAGGGTAAAAAACGCATGAAAAATGTTGGTGCCGTTGAACTACCACAAGACGCTTTTATGGCTGTTTTGAAGTTGGATTAATTCTTTACTCTTACATGTAACTAGCATTTCAGTGTTTTTCACTTAGCATAAAGCCCTAAATT
Organism: uncultured Gammaproteobacteria bacterium; assembly: GCA_964438425.1. GTDB lineage: Bacteria > Cyanobacteriota > Vampirovibrionia > LMEP-6097 > LMEP-6097 > CAYTKM01. Next base: position 402,704 of record CAYTKM010000001.1, on the reverse strand, counting down.
CACACTGAGTCATGAGCTAAAATCATCGGATTACATAGAAATCTTTACTAGTCAGCTTGAGCCAGTAAATTTATTATATCTACAATTTTCAAGATCTCTGCTAAACTGCGCTCTGCTTTTTTTACTTCTAATAGTTCTACCAGCATTGACTCTTTATTACTATCCATTACCTGTATATCTTTTAAAGTTTTTAAATTAAGGCTTTCAAGAACTTTTATAGTGTTTTTACCAAAAGCTCCATTTAACAAATCATAATATTTTATAGTCGTATTATAGACTTCGTCTCTTAACTTAGACCTATTATTAGTATTTAAAGCTAGTTTTTCTAATTCAATCAGGCTACGAAATATAGTATGGTTTTTAGCACTTCTTGCGTTACTAGTGTGTATATAGCTTCCTAAATTAGTAGATTTCATTAAAGATGAATCTTCTTGTATTAGGTTCAGCCTACCAAGCTTACTATATTCATCAATTTGCAGTATATTAAGCAACTTTTGAGCTTTGGGAGGAATCAAAGCGCTAATGACTTCACAAAATTCAGGTGATATGACTGGTAATTTTTCAGGAGGTGTTTTTACTATTTGACTAAGTTCAGTTAAAGCATCTGCTGTTTCCATTTTATTTAAATTAAAATTGAATAAGTTTATAGGATCTCTACCAGTCAATTTTCGACTTATAGTATGCAGTTTATCAAAAACACTAACTAGCTTATTCCTTACTTTCACACTATTTTCATTATCTAATGCTTTATTAGTGACAGAATCAAAAAGATTAAATTGACCTTTAGTAGGCACAGCTAAGTTCATACCGTTAAAAAAATTTTCTTTTTTACCATCATATGCAATACTACTATCTGATAAAAAATCATAGATAGATTTTAAACTTGAGCTTGCTAATTTTCCACGTTCATCACTAGCCTTATCAATATATGTAACTAAGTCAGCTAAACTTTTATCAATTGACTCTAGCAAATCATCATAGCTACCTGAGTTTAGACTGATAGACTTCATAGGTTCGACCCCTGCTTGCTGATCTAAATTAACATGACTTTCCACTGGAATAGATTTTATAATTTCTGGTTCAAGAGCCTGCTTGCTATGGGATATTGTAGCCTGAGAATCTAGAAGTCTTTCAAGATCAGCTTTAAACTGACTATACTTTATTAAGTTAGGGTTATTGATTAGTTTAGTTAAATTTTCTTTGAAAGATGTCAGTTGATCAGCAGCATCGATTTTCGCTAGACTTTTTTGTAGAGTATTTAAGATTGTTCTTTTAAGATTTGTATCTAAGTTAGGGTAATTTATTTTAGTTATAGTTGATAGCTTTAAATTCAGATCATTTTTTTCTTGACTTAAATCCTGCATATTATTCCTGCTAGCTGAGTATTCAGGTGTAATATTCTTATCAGAGTCAATTTTGACGTGGGTAGACTCCTCATCTCGCTGTTTATTTAAATTCGCCTGCGCACTTTCAACTTCTAATGATTGAACCATTTGTTCCTGCTCACTATTTAATTCGGTAATATATTCCAGAGAATTTCGGTATAGACTTTGTTCAAAATCATCTATTACAGTTTTAACAGAAGACTTTTGTTTAACTGAATCACTATAACCGACTATGGTTAGATCACTAACAAGATGAGCCAACTCTCCTATCATATTAGTCTCACTCTGATTTCTTAGACTAGTGCTTTTAGCTGTATGGAAGTTCGTGAAACGGGGGTTAGCCTGACTAGGGTCATAAACTTTGATATTAGCTTGCACTGGTAACAACTTTATAATTTTAGTTAGCTCTTCTATAGTTTTAAATTTTCCGAAGGTAGGTTTACCTTGTTCTATGAGTCCCGCTTTTTTAAGCATCATATACTCTATAGGCTTGAAGCCTCTTTTTAGATTTTCACTATCCGAATTTGTTGGGTTTAGCTTAGAAACAACATTAGCAACATACGAGATAGTATCTAAAATATTACTTTGAGTTAATTTCTCATAAACTTTCTCTGCTATTTTTATAAATGCTTTTTCATCTTTCAAATTTTTATTTTGAGTTGCATCAAGCTTTATTTTTTGCTTTAAATAGCTATAAAGATTACTGTATTTATTTAAATCAAGTGTTTGAATTGTATTCGAATTTAACTGAATACCACGTAAGGTTCTATGGAATAAAGCCATTTTAATATTTTCAATAGCTTGATCTCTAAGTTCCCCACTGTGATACTCTGTCGTTCGTCCGTTTTCTTGTTTAATTTTAAACTCACTTCGATGATTTTTTAAGCTTAAAATTAATGTATTACCGTCAGTAGTCTTTACAGCAACACTGTTACCCGGGCTGTGTTTAAGATAAAGGTTCAGGTTTAAATCAGCAAGATACTTAGGGTTAATTGTTTTAGTACTATTGCTATCAAGCTTTAAAAGATCTTTAAATAAAGACAGCTGCAGCTCGTTAGCTTCTTTGAAGCTTTGCTTTAAATCTGGCTTCGCTATCATTTTAGTGGCTAAAGCCTGGTTTTGGATGGTTTTAGCTGCTAATTTTATTAAATTAATACGCTTTTTGTTTTGCCTAACACGATACGCATCATTTTTATCCAGCCCTCTATCAGTGGGGTTAGTTTGTTTAGCAAATCTACTTTTAAGGTTCCTGGATTTTTTAGGAGCATAGCCTTCTAAATGACTACTAGCAAATGTAAAGTATTTCAAAGGCATGTTGTTATTTTAAGCTACTCTTTGATAAGTGATAACTAATATAATCATTTTTTAGTTTTTCAAGTATTAAAGACTTTATTCAATGCATTTCTGATATAGTCTCCCCTATTGCTTTTGAATAAAGTTTCCACTTGACTAATACCTAATGCATTTTCGTCTTTAACATAACGTCTATTAGTGTAAAAACTTTTAAATAAATTACCAGACTGTGCTACATCTTCAGTAGAAAAATCAGCAGGTAATTCTAAGAATTTTTTTAGCAAAGTATCATTGTATCTTTTGATGTAATCTTTACCATCTACACTTAAAAGCTCATCAAAATGTTTTTCAGTATTTAAGCTGAGTACTTCCTCAGAAAATTGTTTATTCTGTTCTAAATACTCTATAAGTTTGTCATCAATTATTTTTGAGTAATTTTCAAATTGTTGTTGATCTTCTTTCTCTGAAGTTGGTTTTATTTTCTTGTATGACTGGTTTTGGTTGTTAAGCTGACTTAAATCTATTTTTTGTAATGTATCCAAGCCACTTAAAGGATCTAGTGTGTTAGTAATTCGTAAAATATCTTTTAGATCGTTTAGCTGTGAAGGTATATTTTTATACTCAAAGACCTTTTCTAGAAAGTTTTCTAATTTAGGTGTTAAGTTCTTTAAATCAGCCAAGTTTTCAATTTTAACAATTTTTAGAATCTTCACAAAATCAGGTTTAAGATAGCCTTGCAATAAACTATCACGGGAATTAAATTTAGTATTAATTAGTTTTCGCCTATCAATTTGACTATCATCTAAAATAATTTTTTTTAAACATAATAAACTATCTATCACTTTACTTCTCTTATATGAACCATCTGCATTGTTTATGCTAAGTGAACTCGCCAGATAAGGGTATTTTCTAATATTTTCAAGTCTATTTAGATCTTTATAATCTTCAATGTTTAAAATACTAAGTAGCTTCAAAGCTCTAGGTTCTTTGATAAGTGTATTTTTAAATTTACTGAAGTTCGGTAGCTGCTTAATTTTTTTAAGTGTATTCCTAGAAAGATTAACTTGAGACTGGTCAATGATCTGATTAATATCTAAAAAAGTAAGTAAACTTTTTCCATCTCGGCTGTTTATCTTTGGTTTACTTTCTAATAAAATATTTTCTACTGTGTTTTGGCTGTGATAACTAGCTATATTCTTAAGCTTACTCACCATATTTAAGAGATTATTTCGTAAGTTGATTTGTGCTGGTGTGTCAGTACTTACTTCACCGCTTTTTAAAGTAAAAAGATTTATGGAACCACGACGAATAAAGCTATACAACACGTCTAAAGCTGACATCTCCTCATTCTTATAGGTGACAATCGTTTCATTTAAAGACTGCGTTACTTTTAGATTTAAATCCCCTTCAGAAAGATTTTCATTTTTAGATTCTTTCTTCAACAAAGCTGCAGTGGAATTTAACAATTTACTAGTTACTTTTAAAAGCTCGGACTCATTTGGAATTTTTAAAGGAATAGCTTGTTTTTCAATACGCTCTTCGCTCGTCCTTGTCGAAGTAATATCTTTACTTCGCTTTGCACCAGAATAAAGCTTCAGCTTTGCAGGTAATAGGTTTAAAAGTTCACTTTGAAATAAACCAGAGTATGAATCAGCAGATTTTAAAATATCTTGTCTGAAATTTGCTAGCGTGCTTTCATCAATCACCTTAGTTAGCTTGCTTGAAATATTAGCTAATAATACATTTTTAAGAATCTGATTAACATCTGGATATTGCTTTTGACTCATTTGTACTAGCTTTTCTTCAAGTGCAATTTTTAACTGTTGTATATCCCCATATACAACTTCTTTGCTGTTTGATACTAGCTCTTCTTCAACTCTATTTATTTCTTGCTCAAGTTCAACTTTATTTGCTAACTGACTATCAGAGTTTTTACTAGGCTGCATTTCTTTAGCTGCTATAAGTGAATTTCTTTGTTGCTCATTTAAAATACCAACTTCTTGTAAAAGATGATTATCTACTTTAGGGTTCCCTGGACTATGAATGTTAACCTTTATATTTTCTGGTATGGCACTTAAACTATTATTAAGCTGAGATAGCGTGTGGAAATTCTTTAAAGATGGCTGCCTATTTTGTATAAAACCTAACTTTTCTAATAGAACGAACTCTAAAGGCTTGAATTTAGTATGGAATTTTGCTGAGTTTTGGTGATCTCGAATCATTTCTGGTCTGTAATAAACGGCTAGGTTCGCTAAATCATCTATTTTAGATATAATATTATTAGTCTTAAAAGCAGTATACAAGCGCTCCACACTATTAATATAGTTAGTCCTTTTTTCAGCTTTTAGTTTTTTACTACCGAAATATAAATCACCTTTATATTTTTCATAAACATTTATAGGTTGTCCTTGGGCTATATTGTTTTCGTAATTTTCTTTTTCTTGCAAAATTTTATTCAGCATCCCTAGCTTGAATTCGGTACTACTGATATGTTTATAAAATTTGCTATTTTCTACTTGAGGTTGAGCTTCACTAACTTGAATGACTAAATTAAAACGGTTTTTGTTTTTAGTTATTTTATAATCCTTATTATTAATATTAAAATTAAGACTTTTTTCTGGACTAAGGTTAAGACTTTCATTTAAATTTTCTTTAATTAATGCATCTATATCCTTTAAATCTAAAAGTTCTTTCATTAGAGATTTTTTTGTAACTTCAATTAATTGCTGATCAGCATTAAAATCATTTCTAATAAGAGCCTTATTTTTATTATCAGTCGCAGTAACTTGCTTGCGACAAAGCTTAATTAAACTATCCCTCTGTATATCTTTTATTTTATGTCGATTATTATTGTAATCTACACTAGCAGGTCTAGTTTGAGAAGCTACACCTCTGAACAATCTATTATTTTCATTATTATTTTTTGAACGCAAATCTCTGCTATTCTTGAGATCAGGCTTTAACGCCTCGGCGCTGAAAATGTTATAACTGAAGGGCATATAGTCTATATTAACTTAGCGTAAAATTAACCCAGTCAAATATAATATTATTTTAACCTCAAAATAGTATTAAATTTTTAAGTAATTATGAAATACTTTGTTCTATACTTACTACTTCTTTTGCTTAAGACCTAACTTTTTATCTAAAGCGGCATGGATTTTTTCAGCAAATGGTCTAAATTCAACACTTTTTTTAGCTGTACTAAAGCCAGCACGACTTCTATAAAAGGTACTTTGATTACTAACCTTATTATGTTTAGTATATAGTTTCTCAAAAAGCACACCTGAATCTAAATCACCTTTTTTGACGTTAGGATTACTGCTAATCATAGTTTCATTAAAAGTTCTTATAAATTCTAAGGCAAGCGTACGCCCGCTTGAATCTTCACCTAATATAGAAAAATTTAATTTAGGCTCTATATTTTGTTCAAGGCGCTCATTAATAGCTCCAGCGATAATGTCTACATATTCATTTAATTTAGCTTTATCTTCACCATCGGTGCATGGTTTAACTTTCAAGTCTTCACTAGGAGCCAAATTGTTAAAAGCCTCTAAAGCATCTAAGAAAGGTTTAATACCAGCATTATTTTCAAGTCTGGGCTGCTTTATTAAATATGTTTTAACCTGTGGGGTAAGAATATCTAAATCTTTTAAAGAATTAGGGTTAGCACCATGCAGAGCGTTAGTTATAGGCGATCTATTAGTTAAATTACCAAAAAAACTATTTTTATTAAAATCAGCGTTTAGTACTTTATTAAAGTGAGTGGCACCGCTTTTTTCATCCTCATTAATAATTTCTTTTAGATCAAAAAACTTATTTAAATGCAGACTACCTAAGTTACTACCATGAAAAGCTTTACTAAGATCTGAATTTTTAGCAAAACTTTCTATTCTGCTGAGATCACTATAATCTTTGATTTCTAGAATATCAAGTAATTTTTTTGCTGTTTTATGCGGAATAAGTTTTTCAATAGTCTGTTTAAATGGTGGTAAGCCATCTCGCACTTTTAGACTAGGAGTCTTACTTATAATATTACTTAGCCCTAAAATTCTATTAAGTGCATTTAATTCGTTCTCCTTTAAAGAGTTAATAGGAGAAATAAAATTTCTTAGTACTTTAGATTGAATTTTAGATTCCTTATGAGTTAAATTCCCTACATTTAAGAGTGAATCACTGAATTTCATAATTTTATTTAATTCAGGAGTAAGCTCTAACAGCTTTTGGCGCTGCATTTTTATATCTTCAGTATCATCATTATCAGCGGAATAAAAGTTACTAGGCTTCCTAGTTAAACTTTTCTGTATACCCTGCACGAAATTCAACTCCTTACTTTCAGCAGCAAATGTAATTTTAGAACTGTATTCACGTTTTAGATCAGCTAAAGCTCTTTTACCAGTAGGATTCAACTGCTTACTCGAATCTAAAACTTTTTTTATATCTATCTGACCATTAGCATCACTTATATTTTCTAGTATGCCATTGATATTCTTTGCAATATCCGTAATAGTCTCAATTAAAGCCAAATTATCGCTTACCATATAAGCTTTAGGCTCTAATATAAGATCTGAAGCTTGAGTATCGTTATTTTCAGATACTGGCAAAGTTGCTTGAGTATCATTTGTATTTAATGGTGTTACATCTCTTGATGGCTCAACTGGCTTAGAATTTGATTGCGAGCTATCTTTGTGTAGTTTATTTTGGTCGCTCTCATTATGATTTTCAGCTACTGCATCTGGAATAATATCACCTGGTGCATCTACTTCAGGAGATGAAACACCTGAGCTACTTAAGCTTCCGTCATTGTTATCAGATACTAAATTTTCAGGATTATCTATTAAATCAACTATTTCATTAAGTTTATTTTTAAAATTAGGAACCTTAAGGAACTGAGGGGCAGCAAGCATATTTTTAAGGTTTTTGTTAAAACTTTTCAAATCATTAGAAGTTTTTACATTATAAAGATCTTTTTTTAGTTTTGAATTAATAGTGTTTACAATACTTCTGCTAGTTAGATCTTTGATCGAATCCAAATTGACTTTAGCTAATTTATCTTTCAGTTTAATTAACACTTCAGGTCTAATTTGATCATCACTGGTTTGTTTCATTCTAGCTTGAGATTCTATTAACTCATCTACTGATAGCCTTTGAGCATCAGAAAGACCTGTCTTTCTATCAATTCTGTTTAAAAATAATGCATCGAGATGCTCGTCAGCTTGAGAGTTTCCTTGAAACTTATGCTTGTCACCCTGAAAGCCACTTATAACTAGCCTATTACTTAATTCATTTTCTTTTCTATCATTAATATCATGCGCGTTAGTATGAAAGCTAGTAAATAGTAATGGCTTAGTGCCATCAGTATAAATCTGACTTCTAGACTTTACAGGTAGCAGATTCATATAGTTTTTTAAACGTGCTTGGTTGCCAGAAAAACGACTTAAAGTAGGTTGATTATTTTTAATAAAGCCAGCATTTTTTATCATCATATATTCGATAGGAACATGACCTTTAAGCACTTTTCTACTAGTTTCAGGTGGGTTTTCGCTTAATTTAGGTTTGAAGTTAGTAGCAATCTCAGAAATATAAGATATAGCTTTAAACACTTGATTATCTTTTAGGGATCTAAAAGTATTTTCAGTATCTATTAAGAATTTCTTTTCAGATGTGCTTTGTTTTTCAGAAGGTTTATTTTTTAAAAGTTTATATAAATTATTATAAGAACTATCGTTTTTGTTAGCATTATAAGTAATCACTCCACGCATAGTTCGATGCAATATAGCTGCTTTTACATCTTTCAAAGCAACCTTTGCAGCTTTGCCAGCTAGACCTACAGGTCTACTACCTTCAAGAGTCTCTACTAAAAATGAATTATCATTAGTTAGCCTTACAGAAATTTCACTTGAATCTGGTTTTTTAATAGTGATTTTATGATCTTTGCTGTTTTCGAGATAGTACTTTAAATTATCATTTGAAAATTCTTCATAGGCTGGCATTTTAGTAACATCTCCTAATAACTTTAATTGAGCCTTATTTATTTCAAGATATTGATTAACTAAATTTTCTTTAGGTATAGCTTTTACTTTAAGATCTTCATTTTCAATAGTATTAGCAGCTAGAGCAATTAAATTTCTCCTTTGTAAAATTCTCTTAGCTTTATATTCCTTACTTTCTTTATTAATTTCCATCAAACCGTTTGCTCTAGCAGCTTTAGTCTGGTGCGCGCGGCTAGCAGGAGTGCCATAAGTTACCTTGATTTCAGTTTCACCAGTTTGGGAGTTAGTTACCGCCTTGTGCTGAGTAGCTCGAGCTATATGACGCTTAGACACTACTTCTTTATCGTAGTTAAAATTGGCATCTTCTTTAGCTCGCTCCTTGATAGACTTTTTAGCTGGCTGGTTTATCAATTCAGGTGATGTAAAAACATAGAAAGGGTTAGGCACGCCTATTATCTTAACTGCTTCTTATCTTGAAAGTCAATTTAAAGTTATTTTATTATAAATACTTTAACTATTTAATATTAAGTAAGACAGTCTAAAAAAGTTAGCTAAAGCACACTAAAATTAATTAAAGTATTTCTATAGTTTTACATAATTCACGCCATATAGTTGACCTGACCCCATGATAACTTTGACCTATAGCACTAAGATTAAAAGAATTTTTATTACAATCTTGTGGGTGACGTTGAATAAAACTATTAAACAATCTACCCGAAGTAGCTATACTATCTGGCACAACATCGATAGGAACACCTAAATCTCGATTTAAGTAAAATCTGTTCAATTTAGTTATGTACTCTTTAGCATTTAAATTTAGTGCAAGCTCGGGGTGTTGTTTAGCATAATCTTGCATAGCTTTATTTATAGCTAATTCAAAAGACTTAAACATCTCTTGATCTGAATTTTTAGATGTATTTTGATGCTTATAAGGATTAGAAGGTAACAAAGATAATACATAAACAGCTTGTTTCAGGTCTTTTAGCGTATTTTTACACCCTTGGCTAGCTAGATTTTTTTCGAGGTATTTTTCTAGATCTACTGTTAACTTATTGAGTTCACTTAAGGAGTTAATATCTAAAACTTTAAGGGTTTTAAAAATCTTCTGATCAAAATTATGCCACAGCGTAGTATCCTTAAAGTCCTTTTCATATAGTTGCTTTAGCTCCACTTCATTTTGGTCTATAACTATGTTTTTTATAGTTAATAGATGCTTTATTAAATTATCATTTTTAGATTTTATACGGTTCAAATTCAAACTGTTCATTAGTTTAGAATTATTAACCAGTTTATCTACCCGGTGTAGATCAGAAAAACCTTTAACATCTAAGATTTTTAGAATTTTTTGTGATTTAGCTTTCGGGAAAAGTACCTTAGTAAAATCTTTAAACTCAGGTAGCTTCTCGCTTTCTATACTAGTAAAATAAATAGGAGTCGGTTGCTTTAAAATCAAACTCAGTTCTTCTAAAGCTTTCAAGGTGGGATTTTTACATTTACTATTACCAGCATACTCACTGACTGGCTTAGCTAAATTACCAGTATGAGCTAGCACTTGATTAGCTTTTACTATACTTCTAAGTAGTCGCATTCTGATTTTAGCAGTTGTGTTGGTCTCATAGTCACGCTCTTGAGTAATACCAATATCAAGTAAATTATGATTTTCTTTATCTGGCATAGCTTCGATAAGACCTTCAGCTATAGATATTTTCTTACCTATATAGTCTAGTTGCTTTGAACTAATGTAATTACTAATTCTTTGCTGAGCTTTAGTATCTAATGGTTTTTTATTGAAATTCACGTGGTTTCTAATTTCCAGCAAAGTCTCATCTAAAACTAAGTCTAAAACTTCCAGCAATTCTTCTTTAGTATCAGCATGATATTTATTTAGCTTTGGTAACTGTATATCTTCTAAATTAGTTTTACCTTTAAAATTAATTCTATTAGATTCAGTAACTATGTTGCTTGTACTTTGTGTGGCTTTAGGTTGCTGGTTTATAAAGCGTTTAGCTTTAGTAGCTGCGTATCTTTGCTTTGGAGTTAGTGAGCGACTAATTGATTTAAACCTGCTATCCGTTTCAAAAATTTGATTTACATCAGTATTTTTGGAGCTTACGCTAATATTTTTTATATCAGGTAAGTGCTGCAAAGATTTAGCTAGCTTAGATAAGCTCTTATAATATTTTAAACTAACTTGTCCATCATTTATTAGGTTCAATCTTTCTAAAATTAAATATTCTAATGGCTTAAATATAGTGGTCTTAGCAGCAGCACCGTCTTGCTCATTAGGTATTTTTTTTGTTTGTGGTCTAAACATTACAGCAAGGTTAGCTACAGTATTCAATTTCCTTAAAATTTTACACTCACCCACTAATAACTTATATATATCTTTAAATTCACCTTTAGGTTGCTCTACTAATAAAAATGCCTTATCATCTATAAGGCTATCAGGGTGTTTATTGCGCTGCTTGGTAGCAGTTTGCCCTAATAGTTTCATAAGTATTACTGATTTAAACTCAGCTAACTTTCGATTTTTAAGTTTTAAGCCTGATAATCTTGAAATGTTTCCTGCTGCATCTGTTTCAGTATAGTTATATAGGAGTTGCTTAACAGCTGACAACTGATAGGTTTTATTCTGATGAGTAATTTTCAAGCAATTATCTTCACTTTGAGATATCCTATCTTTAATAAAATCATTAATGAATTTATCAATTTCTTTAAGCTGCATCAAATCATACAACAAAGATCTTTTAGTCTGTTGTATTAGTTTATTATCCTCATAAAAGTTCTCATGAGCTACAACATGACACTTATTATCTTAGACAGATACTGCTGACTTTGTTATACTTATGATTCTATTTCTCATAATTTTTTTACGAGCCGAATCTGGTTTAACTACCTTGTATGACGGGTTTGAGGTTGTATTATGAGCCACCTCACTATTCTTAGACTTTTGTTTTCTTTTAATATCAGGTCTACTAGCATACACGTAATAACTTAAGTCCATTTGCTAAAATATTAGCAACGCAAAGTGGACCCTAAGATAAGAGTTAACTAATTTTTAATTATTAAATTCTCTCTGAAGATTTAAACACCCACCTAGACTCTTGAGCCTAATAACCGTGTGACCTTAAGTTTAACGGAATTAAATAAACTTAAAGTCTAATATAATCTCAATTATTAAGATTAAGCTACCTTTTGTGGTGTTCTTTGACGCAGGCTAATAGGATCTTTATACTCCATACGAAGAATCGCTGCATCAACTTCAGCTAAAGAAAGCTCCTCAGGAATTTTAATAAAGATATTCTCGCCGCCGCCATGAGCATGCTCTGTTGCTTTAATCTGATTTTCCAAACGTCCTGCTGGGATGTAATCTGGATGAGCACGATAGTACATATCCTGTGCTTTAAATTCAAACTGTTTAGCTGGAGTAATTAAAGTTAAAGTATCACCCTGATCGATACGGTTTTTCACTTGGACTTGGACTACACGTGAGTTTTCATCATACTCAAGCACTTTACCAGCATACAAATGGGTCTGGGTGCAACTTTCTTTTTCTAATTCCTGAGCTTTTGCTTTAGCATTGCGCGCGTAAAAACCTGGAATAAAGCCACGGTTAGCAGTGGTGCTAAGTTCAGCTAAAATCTCATCGCGCGTTTCTTTATCGATGCGTACACCTTTTTCTAGTAAATCAAGCGCACGGCGATAGGCTCTCGCGACTATCGAAGTATAATATTCGGTTTTGTTACGACCTTCAACCTTAAAGCTAACTACACCGGCATCTTTAAGATCTTGAAGATAGTCAAGTGCACATAAATCCTTAGAGTTCATAATGTAAGTGCCATACTCATCTTCATCTATTTCCATAAACTCACCTGGACGTTCTTTTTCTTCTAAGAAAAACTGACCTTCAAGTGGCTGATAATTAACAGCTACATCATCGAAGTGTCCACGCTCATCATAAGTAGGATCATCATTAACATTAACTTTAAAACCCCAGCGACAGCTATGAGAGCAAGTGCCTTGATTAGCATCACGGTAACTTAAATAATTAGATAGTAGACATCTACCAGAATAAGCCATACAGATAGAACCATGAATAAAGGCTTCAAGCTCGATATCTGGTACATTCTCATGAATTTCTTTAATTTCTTCCACTTTAAGCTCGCGGGCTAAAATAACTCTAGATATACCATATTCTTTCCAGAATTTAACCTGAGCCCAGTTAGTATTATTCGCTTGGGTGCTTAAGTGAATATTCGCTTCTGGGAACTGCTCTTTAGTTAGTGCAATTAAACCAGGGTCAGTCATAATAAAAGCATCTGGCTTGCATGCCATCATATCTGACATCGCAGACATAAAGCTTTTTATTTTATTATTATGCGCGTAAATATTGCAGGTTAAATAAGCTTGTTTACCTTGAGCGTGCACATAATCGACAGTTTCTTTTAGTAAATCAAGATCGAAGAATTCATTTTCACGAGCTCTTAAACTGTAACGTGGCACACCTACGTAGACAGCATCAGCTCCATAAGAGAGCGCATACTTAACTTTATCAAAGCTGCCACCTGGCATCAATAGTTCAAGCTTATTATTTGACATGCTAATAATTCTAAACTATTTTAAAGTACTTTACTAAATAATTTCGAAATCACGGCACTTTTAGTTGCTTAATTATAGGTTTTTACAGCTGCAATATAATATTTTATTAAAAATACTTAAAACATCATTTAAGTGATTAGAATCTAATGAGTTAATTTTAAAACTTTAATTCTTCTTTTTAAACATATCTACATTCCTTAAATATGAATCTACCGTAGACAAGCTGATTTGGGTGCAAGTATAACTACCGAAACCTTGATCACTACAATCTGCGATCTCGTTATAAATAGCAGAACCATTACCTTTTTTCAATCTTTTGTTTAAATTAATAACGTAAGTATCGTTATTACCACGATTAGTATTATTAAAAGTCAAAGTGCGCTTTTTAATTAAGCCGATTTGGTTTTGTGCCAAAATTATATTAGTCGGACTTAAAAGATCATAGTTAAAAGTCGCCCGACTGTTAGCCGTAGCTGAAACTGAAACACTTCTAATATTTAGAATAAATTTAGTAGCTGCGCCATCTACTACACGCCACTCGCCGATTAATTTTTGCAAACGCCTGTTTCTTTTTTGACGGGCTGTTCTAGCCTGAGCAGCTTGCGGGCTATAGTTAGGAATAGAGCCTAAAGCTAAGTTGAAGATTACTAATAAAGAAATAATATTTAATATACGCATTAACTTATATCTTAACTAATTTTTTGAATTTAGCAAAGATAATTAACTACTCGCACGAAAGTTTTATGCTCGCATAATTTAATAATTTAGCTATTGGGCTTAATATTAGGTTCCTAGTTTCTTTATAGTATTTACACATGCCCCTTGGTATGTTAAAAATAATACTTATGAATGGGCAGATAAATACTAGCAATTTTAAAGCAAATAGTGCAGCTTACCGCAAGGTAGGCACTAAGTCTACTAATACTCGCAAGACAGGCACTTCAAATAATCCAGAAGTAACTTATAGCACTTTAAACACTGATAAAAGTTCCACTGAGTTTGTTTCAGATAACCCGCAGCAGCGACACATATCTAAATCACCCAACATAACTTCAAAAAGTCATAGCCAACATAGGCAAAGTGATACACCTAAAGATAGCTCTAGAAATTCAGCTAAGCTAACATTGCATAGTAATAATTCAGCTGATGACATAATCTCATTAATAAATGAGAATGAATTTAACGATAGTATACGTAAGATTATTAATAAGCTGCAAAGTGAATTAAATCAATTTAAAGATTTAAAGGTAAGTGAAAGATCGATTAGTAAAGAAACGCAGATTTTTAAAGAAGCTAATCAGCAAGCTGAAGCTAGTACACGTACCTTACTTAAAAAGTTCAACTTAGATACAAAAGGGGTAGAAAAATTACTTAAAGCCTATAAAAAACATTTAGACCTGCCTGAAGATTTAGCAACAATAACTGATAGCCCTAAAACTTCAGCAGAGTTTAAACTTAACCACAATAAAGACTTATATAAACTGCTAGCCAGAGTCTTATATGCTGCTAGTTTTCCAGAAATTAAGTCTAATATAAACTTAGACAACGAACCCTTGGAGATAAGTTCTCTTAAAGATTTAAAAGATAAAAGTTCTGAAACCTCAGAAGTTTATGTTCCTACTGAGCTAGAAGGTAAATTTAAAACGGATAAATACAATGCTGATTCCAAGAATCTAGTGCGTTTTTTAAGAAAGCAAGATCAAATTGAAAACTTAGCAGGTAAAATGATCTTAAATAATTTTCAAAAATTGAACCTTGCTGAACTAACTTTAAATTAAAGGATAAACTTACTGCCCGCCTAAAGCTTTAAACATAGTAATCATATTTTTTAACTCACCTTGTTTTAATTTATAGTTAAAGTCTGAAATTTTATTCATCTTGGGATGAAGTTTATTTATCTCTGCATCACTTAGATTAAGTAAGTCATTTATAGTAATAACTTTAGCCTCCTGCAAAGTTTTCATTTGATTTTTATTAAACAAGGCTTTAAAAATCATTGAATCATTCAGTGAGCCTGCTTTAAGCTTAGTATAATTTAATGCTGCATTTTCACCATTAGTTATTTGACTTAGCTCTCTAATAGCTGGAGTGTTGTTAGTTATACTTGAGTTACCTTTTTTATGGTCTAAAAGAATTGACATTAAAAATGGAGAGTCTTCAAGTTGGGTAATTTTATTTAAAGCATCGTAGCTTTTTATTTCTAGCAGATTTAGCATTTTAGAACTTTTGGTATTTTTAATTAAGGTATCTGCCACTTCTTTAAAATTTGGTAGATTTTTTCTTACTTTTACCTTGTTTTTACTTTTTATAATACTATGCACGCTATTGAAACTTTTCACTAGGGATTGCTTCGACTCACTTAGTGCTGGCAATTTATCTAGCTGACTTTTTATAGGATCACTTACTCCTGCTTGAAAACGAATTTCTGTGTGACTAGTAAAATTCTCTTTTAATAAACTTAACTTATATAACTCGCTAGCTAATGGTCTAAAGCTTTCACGTAGCTCCCGAGCTTTAGGACTATCTTTTTCAAGATTAAAGCTTAGTTCAGTGCGGGATGGTAATAGTGAGTTTAAATCATCTTTAAAATTAAATTCAAAGCCATCAATTAAATTAAATTTCGTTTCTAAAAGCTTATCTATATTATTTGAGATGGTTATTAGCGCATTAGTATTTAATTTACCAGTCTGGGCATCATACACAGAATTATCCTGCAAGCTATTATCAGTGAGTAAGATTTTTAACTGCTCGCTTATTTTAGTGGTAACTTGATCTAAATTATTTATCAATTCAGTTTGAGAATTAGGTACAAAAGTGCGCACCTCATTTATTTTTGCTAAATTTTCAGACGCAGCTTGCTGATTAACATTATTAGCAGCAGAAGTTTGCTTTAGAATACTTTTACCTTCTATAATATCTGAAATTCTCTGCAAGATCGGTTTTAGTTCGTCAGTATTAAGCCGAGAGTTAATGACATCATTAAGAGTTTTTTTAAACTCAGTTAAATTTTCAGTTGCAGGCTCGGATTCTTTCGTTAGAGAGGTTAGCTTCTTAGTAAGGTTTTTGATAATTAATCCACTTATATTTTTATTTTTATAGTTGATATTACTAGCTTTTTTAAGCTCAGCTCGAATCTCAGTGAATTTTTTAGCGACAATCTTAGCATCTTCTACTAGCGGAGTAGTCCCTTCAGTTTTATTGCCCGAACCCACTGCGGAGTTTTTGACTAAACTTGGTTCATCACCATTCTCATTAGCTAGTTCAGCTGGCTGAGCTAAACTTTCTTGCTCAGCTAAGGCTTTACTCTGGGCTTTACTTAATCTATCTTTAAATTCTATACGTTTAAAACTATTTAAAGGGTCATGATAAGCGTTACTATCTTTAGATTTTTGATTATTAGCTTTTTCACCGATAGACTCTGCAATCGTAAAACTACTATTTAACGAACTAGGATTTGAGCTCTCACCTCTATGGCTTCTAGTGTAAAAATTTAATAAACTCAATTTATCTTCAGGTTTAGCATAAATTTGTGTTTTAATCTTAAGTGGCAATCCCTGAATAGCTTTGCCAAGCTCTGCTACATTCTTGAACTTCTTTAATGATGGCTTATTTACTGTTATAAAACCGGTAGATTTTAATAAGTTATATTCGATCGGTACAAAACCCTTTTTAGGCTTACCAGTCAGATCTCGCTTAGGATCAAAGTTTTCAGCGATTTCTGAAATATAGCCTAAACCTTCAAAAATTTGATTATCTTTCAAAGCTTTAAAAACCTTTTTAGTATTAACTAAAAACTTACTTTCGTATTGTTTAATATCAGGTTTAGACTTTAGAAAAGAAATTAAGTTATTATAATCGTAATTTTCAGCATTACTTTGCTTCTTTTGCATCTGCTGGTATTGCTCACCACGCAAAGTTCTATGTAGCAAGCTAGCCTTAATTAAGTTTTTTGCTTTAATAAAATTTTCACCCTCATGGTAAGTTACAGTTTTATTAAAGATTCCATCTTGAACATCAATAAATGGATCATTTTTACTATCTAAATAAAGCTTGTAAGTTTTATTAGTATTATTATGCTTAACTGATATAGATTTAGTTGGGCTATTTTCTAAATATAGCTTTAGGTTTTCCTCAGAAAATTCCTTTAGATCATCTAACTCACTCAAATCTGATAGTAGACTTAACTGTTTTTCTATAATTCGATTATAAGATTCGCTTAAATCAGATTTTTTTAAAGCTGTGTTAGCCAGTTCTCTGTTTTCAATAGTTCTTTTAAAAAGAGCACTTAATTCTTTGCGTTGCTGCTCTTTAATTTTAGTGCTAGCTGGCTTTAAAGCGGGTTTGGTTTGATAGGAAATATGTTCAGGTGCGCGCGCTACAGTTTTAACTTCTTTTTTAAAGCCTGGATTATCAAGATCATCAATTTCACTTATTTCTAGTCCTCTTTTACTGTCTCTAAGTGACATCGCTTTAGTATAAGCTTCAGTAACCTGACCATTATTTTTCAGTTCACGCAGAGCTTTAGGTGACTTCTGATCTTCTAAACGCGTACTAGCAAATATATGAAACGGTAAAGACATAACTTTTATTCTAACATTTCCCCCAGAGTAAAATTTCAAAATAATAAACAGAAATTCCACATAACAGCCAGCATTAGAATTAGAAATTTTAAATTATAATTTTCGCTGTCATAAAGATTTTAAGCTAAAATGATATTTCAGTTATGAATACAGCTATTTCTGATTCTAAATACGATGTAGTAGAAAACAAAGTTGATCTAGGAGTTTTAGGTTATATGGAACTGCTCGATCATATGGGTGATGATCTAAGCATAGTAAATGCAGCGCGAGTTTCTTATAATAAAGCAGCTGATGAATTGCATGAAAAAGATGAAAAGCTGATCTATTTTTTAGCTAAACATAAGCACTGGACACCATTTGAACAAAACTCTTTAAAATTTAGAGTTAAATGTCCAATTTATATAGCGCGTCAATGGATGAAGCATAGATGTTGGGTTTTTAATGAGATAAGTGCTCGTTACACCAAATTCGATAGTACAATTTATCAGCCAGATGATTTTCGCAAGCAAGCTGAAAAGAATAAGCAAGCTAGTGTTGCAGCTGACGAAAGCCTAGATCAGGACCAAGCAGCTAAAATTTATGCGGATGCTTATCAGGTGGCTTTAGACTCTTATAACAAGTTAATAGATCTAGGTGTTTGCCGCGAGCAAGCTCGCGGAATTTTACCAGTGGGCTCTCATACTGAATTTATTACTACGGTTAATCTTAGAAACTTTATGCATTGGTACCACTTGAGAGCCCCTAAAGACGCTCAGTGGGAAATTCAACAATACGCTAAAGCAGCTTTTGAGCTAGTGAAACCAATGTTTCCAATAGCGATGAAGTGTTTTGAGCGTTTAGCGACTGAAGAGAATTAATAAGTGATCATAGATATTATAGAGATAGCAGCTTTGTTGGCAGGCATATTATTTGTATGCTTGGGTTTTACTAATGCAGTTGAAAACATAGGTGTAAGACTAAAGCTCGGTGAGCAGGTTGTGGGTAGCTTACTGGCTGCGATCGGTACAGCCTTGCCTGAAACTTTACTACCACTGATCGCTATTTTTCTTGCCTCTAATGCAGCTAATACAGCTGAAACTGTAAATGCCAAGCACGACATAGCTATCGGCTCTATTATCGGTGCGCCGTTTTTACTCGGCACCCTCGCGATGTTTTTACTCGGCTTAAGTGTGCTGGTTCATTATAAAAGTCGTAACAAAGATATGAAGCTAAATATTAATCCAGTGCATGTCGCTAGAGATTTGAAATATTTTATTTACTCGATGATTATCGCGATTATCGCAGCTATCTTTCATCATGAAGAGTTTAGGTGGATTTATACTGTAATTTTAGTTGGCATTTATATAATATATTTTTACCGCACGCTTACTTACGCTAATAAGAAAGACCCGACTGAAGTTAAATCACCTGCTGAAACTGACGCAGGTGAAGAAGAGCATGTTGATAAGCTGTATTTAGCCCATATTAGTGTAGCTGGTTACAGTTTACCTAATAATTTAACTATGATGATTATTCAGACTGCCCTAAGCTTACTTGGGATAGTTTTACTCGCTCATGAATTTATATATGCGATCGAACACTTCGCTAATTTGCTCGGCGCAAGTCCACTCATTTTAAGTCTGATCATTAGTCCCATTGCAACTGAACTACCCGAAAAAGTTAATAGCTGGATCTGGGCAGGGCAGGGTAAAGATAGTCTGGCGATGGGTAATATATCTGGAGCGATGGTCTTTCAGGCGGCGATACCATGTGCTGTCGGAGTTAGCCTTACGCCATGGAAGTTAGATTCTTTAACACTTTTTTGTGCGATTTTAGCTTTATTGTCTGCCTGCATTATTCTATTTTCATTAAAGATTTATAAAAAATTGCATGCTGGCACCCTAACTTCAGTCGGGGTTTTGTATTTGCTTTATCTAGTTGCTATAATTCTATTCTGATGTCTGCACATATCACTGGTCAAATTTTAGGACAAGAAGTACATTTAGATACTTTGTATTTTGCTTGGGCTTGTATGGGAGCTATTTTAATTGCAGCTGCTATTTTAAGATCTGGAGTTAGCGCGGATATCAATAAATACGGTCATAGACAGCACTTAGCTGAAGGATTTTTCGGTTTTATACGTAGCTTAACGACTATGCAGATTGGCAAAAAAGTCGGTGATAAGTTCACTTTCTTTGTCGGCAGTATCTTTATTTTTATTTTAATCGCTTACTACGCTGGGCTATTTCCTTGGAAATTAGGTGAATTTTTCAGTTGGTGGCCGAGGTTACCTGTAGTTCATGGTGAGCACCACGCTCATATCTGGCACGGTGCCAGTCCATGCGCTGATATGAATGTCACAGCTGGGATCGCGATCTTAGTAGTTATAGCTTATGTAGGTGCTGGCGCAGCGATCGGTGGCTGGCAGTATATTCAAAGTTACTTACCGATTAACATCAGTAAAAAAGGCATCACTTTAAACTTGATGTGCCTGATTGAGCTGATGGATTTGTTAATTCGCCCACTTACTTTATCTCTGCGACTTTTCGCTAATACTGTAGCTGGTGAGACTTTACTTGCTACTTTCATCGGTTTAGTAGCTTTGGTTATTCCGATTGTCATGATCGGTTTTGAAATGTTCGTTGGTGTCTTGCAAGCTTTCTTGTTTACAATCTTAGCTTCGGTATACATCGGTACAGCAGTGCAGCACGCTGAGCATGTAGCTCACGGTGATCATCACTAATTAGTTTTTCATATTTGGTATCGGCATAACTTTAAAGTTATATTCTAAATTCATATTTTTAAATCTAATAGCTGCTATGTTATAAGACTACCTCAGAAAAAACTTAGAAAAAATTTCTAAAAAGTTATAATTTTTGTCTAAAAACAGCTTAAATTTAGAATAATTTTCTAAAAAAGGCGTTAATTTAGAAAATTTTTACAATTTCAAGTTCACTGTAATTCTTATAAATTTATCTTTAAACTATAGTCAAACTTATTTATTATGATCTAAACAGTGATACATAGGCACAAAAGTTCACTTTAGTTATCACTTCATAAATTAGTTTATAAAAATTCAACGGTCTGAGCTTTAAGTGAAACCTTTAAATCATCTAGAATCATTTATATATGTCAGCTATAATAAGGTTTAAGTGCCACAACACTTTTTCCATATTCTGTTAGAAATTCTTCCTGTTTTCTTAGTTGCAGTTATTTGCGCTGGGCTAATAGAGGCTTATCTACCCGAGAATCTTTTTTCAAAAAGTTTTTTAAACAGGTTTAATTTTATTAATGTCATTTTAATGGCTCTATTAGGTGCTTTAATACCTATCTGTACTTGTGGCATGATTCCACTTGCTATTTCATTGTATCGAAAAGGTCTAGACTGGCGTTTACTGCTTGCTTTTTTAATACCAGGCAATGCCTGCTCGCTACCGGCTTTAATGTTAACCGCGACTATTAGCTGGCAGTTAGCTATGTATCGTTTACTGGCAACCATCTTGCTAGGTTTAATACTTGTATATATTTTAGACTGGCTTACGCCTACTAATTTCACGCTTGCTTTAATAGACCTAAATAAAAAGCATGAAGAAGGAAGTGTTTCAGATCAAGAAAACAGTAAAACTGAGCCAAGTTGCTGTTCAAGTCATGCTATTAAAAAAAGTAAGTTTCAAATGGTTTTAAGCAGTATTAAAACAATCAGCTTGGAGTTTTTACCATGGATTTTAATTGCAGCATTACTGGCAACATTTTTAGATCATTATTATAGTTTAAGTTTAGAGGCTTTAAACCTGGCTAAGTCAGTTTGGGCGCCAGTCGTGTTAGGTGTAATTACTTTTCCATTATATTTATGTGCTGGCGCGGATGTGCCTTTATTAAACTTTTTATATGAAGCTAGGTTTAGCTTAGCTAGTTTAATTACTTTTATGCTCGCTGCTCCAAGTATTAATTTAACCACTTTTATTATTTACTCTAAAGCGACTTCGGTTAAACAGGCAGGTGCTTTATATTTATTAATGCTCTTTATAATCTTACTAATCGCATATACACTTAGCAGTATTTCCACTGCTGTATAAACCAGTACCATGCTACTACACTAAGATAATCATAATTTTATTTTTTAGATCTTATGGTATAAGCTATTTAAAAGTCATAATTAAGTAAAGATTATATATTCAATATAACAGCCAAGTTATTGAATATTATCTGTTATGATTATATTTCGTGAATCAGCTTAGACCATCATCTTTCAATCCATTTAAGCAAATAGCTAAAGCTCAGGCTTTCTTTAAAACTAATAAATACTTAAATAGACATCAAGCTCTAAATAGAAAAAATTCGAAAGCGCAGGCTGAATCAGCGCATGATAGCCAGAGTTCGACGAAGGATATAGATAAATTGACGCAAGCTAAAGTAGCAGCCGTTATAAATGATGAAGTTAAGCAAGGACTTAAACGTCAGAATTTTATAGCCGGGGCTAGTAAAAATTTACGAAATGCTACCATAACAGCGCTAGCCGGGGCTACCATAGCAGTGCCAGCTTTAAACTCTGGTGTGCCACAAAAAATAGCCGATACAGCTATGAATGTTTTACAAAACCCTGATAAATTAAACCAAGAAGTATTAGCTCAGGGTGATAAAAACTTAGCACAGAATCTTAAAAGAAAACATCAGTCAAATAATAAATATGCTTTACCATTACTTACCACTGTAACTAGAGAGTTTAATCCTAAGAAAGGTGATGGTGTAGCTACAGTAAGTAAACGCACTCACGTTTTAACTCCGAGGTTTGCTAAACAGATTTTAAATGAAGCTATCAAACTACCTGTACCAGATCCTGAAGATCCAACTAAGCTTATCAATGAGTCTGATTCGAAAAAATCTAAAAATACTAATTTTGATGATAAGCAACAAAGTAAGAATAGTTCTAATTTAAACTCTATTAGTCAATTATTCTCTAGTACCAGTGCCAGTAAGTTAAAAACTGTTTTAAATTCAAATACCTCTAACACTTTAAAAAATTCTTTAGGTAGTGCTTTGCAAAGCTTTAGTCCTATAGCACCAGCTAACGCTCAAGGTCTTAAAATGGGTTTAGAAAAAAATACTTTCGAAATTAAAGATGCTCCTATTCAGGATCAAAGAACTGAGTTAGAGAGGCTCTTTGAGGCGCCTTTAGATGCTAGTGTGGATAAAAATGTAAATACTCCGATTACAGACAAAAAAATTGAAATATTAAAAAGTATTATCAATGGTGATATAAGCAGCCAAAAATTAGCAGATGTAAATAAAAAGGTAATAAAATTTACATCTAATACTAATCAATCCGATCTGATCAAGACAGCTGCGATGTTAGATAAATTAAATCAGAAACTAACTGTTAATGTGAACCTAAAGAATGCTCAAGGTCAGCTTGCGTTATATGAAGAGACAGCAGATGATGATGCTAAGGAACTAAAAATTGCTAGTCTAGCGGAGCAGGCGGAGCAATTTATTACAACTGATAAATATGCTTCAGGTTTAGATGAATTCCAGATTTCAAATGTTAATGACCTGCAACCAAACAGTAGAAAGATGCTGGAGCATCTTCTAGGCACTCTTACCGCTAAATTAAACAGTAAAAACAGTAAAATCTCTGAATTTAACTCTCTTAGATACCTGGAGCCAGATGCTGCCAACAATCTAGCTAAAAATGAAATAGTTAATATTAAAGGCACTGATTTAAAAGCTCATATTTCTAAAGAACTTGTTTCTAAAAATGAAACCGATAGTGATTTAGCTTTTTCTGAGACTAGCCAGCCTGAAACTATTTATAGATTAGATATTTTAAGTCCTCGTTCTGGCATAAATTTAAATACGAATGATGAAAATAAGTTTATCGCTAGAGTAGAAATTAATGTCAGTAATGGTCCTAAAGGAACTAGCTTAGAAAATACTCCTCAAGTCAATTCAGTGACTAAGATTAATTTCCCTCTTATTAAACAAGTTAAGGATCCAGGGCACCTCTTTTACACTGATAAAACTGATGTATACAATTTCAATGGTATAGAGATGAATTTCAATACGGGTAAAATAAATAATATTATTTAACTGACTTAAGCTTGCACCATACCACTACTTTCATGCAATTTAGCATAATGTCTAAAGCTAGCTTTTGGTGTGCGCTTAAAAGTTTTTTGGTCTACATGCACCAACCCGAAACGAGGCGCCATACCTAAAGCCCACTCGAAGTTATCGATAAAACTCCAATAATAATACCCTTGCACATTAGCACCTTCACAAATAGCCTCGCTAACAGCACTTAGATGCTGATTAATATAATCCACGCGGTTTTGATCATTTAAATTATCTGCTGGCTCATCTTCAATATGTGAGTAACCGTTCTCGGTAATATAAATAGGTCTATTACCGAGCAAAAACTTAAGCTTAGGATCGACTAAAATATCTTTTAGCCCCTTGGCGTAAGTTTCCCAACCCAAGCTGTTACGCTGCGCTTCAAATTCATCAAGTTTACCCCACAGGTTACTGATTAAATCAGGGTTAGCAGGATCATTCACTCCGAACTGATGTTCATATCTAAAGCGCGTATAGTAATTAATACCGAGAAAGTCTAAAGTCCCGGTTTCTAAGGCAGATTCAATAAAACTATAATTATGAATCTGCTTTCTAAGTGAAACCGGGACTTTGTTCAGCGCCGCTACGCGGCGCGCCTTCATCTCGGCATTCATCTCACCTATAGAATTATTATTAATGTTACTAGCCTTTGAATCGGGACTTTGCATGCTACCAGCATGGTTACCATTTGCAAAGCGACTAGCAGCGCTATTACTTGAATTATCACCTTCATTTGCTAGCTCGCCTACAGAAATTTCTTTGGCCTCGAAAGCATACATGTTATTTGCAAAACCCACTTGATGCTCAGGATTATATTCTTTAATCGCACAGTAAGCAAGCACATGCCCCGAAAGCATGCCCTGATAGGCTTCAAAGTATTTGTTCCAGGCATTTTCATAACCAGGCGGCCAAATACCACTTTCATAACCGAATCCAAGATAGATATTAGGTTCATTTAAAGTTAACCATAATGAGATATCATCACCGAAGTGCTCAAGCAGATAGTTAGTATAATTTTCAAACTCAAGTGCCGTATTAAAATTAGTCCAGGCTCCATCCTTATATAACCAGGCAGGCAAAGTAAAGTGACAGATAGTTGCCATAGGTTTTATATTTCTAGCTTTCAAGCCATCAAGTAAACGTCTATAAAAAGCTGTTGTCTCTTTATCAAAAGCGCCTGTTGCTCTATGTAAAGTCGCCCAGTTAAAACTAAAGCGGTATGAATCTACTTTAAGCTCAGCCAAAAGATCAAGATCTTCTTCAAGTTTTTCATAATGCTTAACCGCCAAACCAGCGCCATCAGGTGCTAGCACTTTACCTGATTCTTGCCTCCAGATACTCCAGTCCGAAAGTTTATCTTTAGCCTCTTCTGGGTGACCTTCAATCTGGTAAGCTGCGGTTGCGGCGCCCCAAGTAAAATCTTTACTAAAATTTATACTTTTTGTCATAAACTTATTTAAATTATCGCAAGATATGGTAAATATAGCTATAGGGTCACTAAAGTAAGTTGTTGAATACGGAAAACCATCAGATAATAAATATCGCACGCTCAGCGCGTAACTTTGAAGATTTGATAAAAAAGTATCCTCAGTTTAGGCAATACCCTAAGTTACTTAAAGAACAAAATTTAATCGAATTTTTAAAGCTTAAACCGATCTCAATCTTACATCTAAAAGATAGCTATAAAGTAAAGGTTTTAAAAGATAGAATCGGACATCATTACTACTTAACTCCAAGCGCCAAACTATTTTACGCTGATGAGCCGGAT
Source organism: uncultured Gammaproteobacteria bacterium (assembly GCA_964438425.1). GTDB lineage: Bacteria > Cyanobacteriota > Vampirovibrionia > LMEP-6097 > LMEP-6097 > CAYTKM01. Next base: position 376,999 of record CAYTKM010000001.1, on the reverse strand, counting down.
AGTAATATCTTAAAAGGTAGTAACTTACTCGGTATCTTTCCAGAGACTTATTACCAAGATCCTAAACGTTTTGTGGAGCTTGAATTAGACACATTAGAGCAGACTATAAAGTTTGATATTAATGGCACAGGATTAAATGAATTTGATCAGTTGGGACTAAGCTTAATTCTAGATGAAGTCACTGCTGAATCTGAAATGATCTTTATTGATCGTAGCGAGCGCAAGTACTACCTTAGTAAGGAAAATCGCTTGCATGATTTAGAAACTGAAGAAGTACTTAGCCTAAAGTTAGATCCACGCTTTCAAGCTGAGCCAGATAACTTAATTCCGATTAAAGTTTCTAGTCGCCGGGTGCTCTATGATAAAAATTTAAAAGTAAGTACTTTAAGCTCTAAACCGTCTAAAGTTATACGAGTTATGCACGCTGAAGCTAACTTAGACAAAGATCTTTTAATTCAGTTCGCTAAGCAGTGTAAACCGGTTTTAGATAAAACCTACTATACTCAGAAGGATCTATTACTCGCGATCGAACTATTAAAAGTCGAATTACCACTTGAAGATGTTTATCAAGTCTTAAATCTAGGCTCCAAGGTGAACCAAACCTTACTTAAACTAAATTCTTTAAAAAAATTAACTGAGCATGAGATTTATAAACTAGTACTTGCTGACTACCAGAATAACTATGACAGTGCCGCTGAAAAATTTCAGGACGCTCTAGAAGCTGTTTTTATCAAAAAACCACAATTAAAAGCTAAATTTGATGATATCCAAAAGATAAATTTAGTTGAAGGTTTAGCCACTTTTAATCTACCGACTGTAGTTTCTGGAAAAACTAGTAGTGTACTTAAAGATTTAGGTACTTATAGAGAATATAAAGTATTTAGTGAGCTTGATAGTAAGTTTATTTATAATAAACCTGCTGGTGAAGATCTTTATGAGGATTTAAAGCTATCTAAGCTAGCTTCTTGCTGGCGCGCTAATGGTCAGGGTATTTCTGAAGGTGATTTGCTGCTTAGTTTCGATCATGAGCTAAATAATAATATATTAAAATTTCAAGTTCATAAAGATAGACCTAGCCGCGCGCTTGATGATAAATCTATGCCTGGTGGTAAATACCGCACAGAGCTCTTAACTAAAGATAGCTGTCCTATTGGTCAGGTACAATCCTGGAGTTTTTATATTAAGCTTGAAGATCAATTATATAATCCTATTTTTATGCAGGCTGGTAGCATAGATAACGAATTTAACAAACCAGAGTTTATTGTAGCTGCCACTACCAAAGGAACTTTTAGCTTTTTAAGTCGCAAGCAAAACGGCGATGAAATCATTAATACTAAAGCAGAGTTTGGACATTACTCAGCTAAAGTTTGGACTAAACTAAGTTTTGAGTTTTACTGGTCAGCTAGCCCTTCAGGTAGTATTAAAATTTATCAGGACGATATAGAAGTTTTTAAACATGAAGGTCCTAACTGCTTTGAGCAGGCAGAAGCTTTAAGATATGTATTTGGGCTATATAATGTAGATGGCGTACTGCGGGATTACAGTCGCAAAGGTAAAGGTATGCGTACTAAAAATAATGCACCTGAATTAATAGAGCTAATGATCGGCAAACTAACTCGTAAAACGGGCACAATATTCAAAGAACGTTAAGCTTATTTAACCTGAGCTTAAAACTCATGAAATAGACTAAGGAAAAAATTATAAGGGATAATATGGCTGAAAATTATATGACAGATGATGACTTGGGGGTCATCGATGATTATGATGATTCGGAAGTAGTCTTTACTAGCAATCAATTAACTTACGAAAAGTTTATTGAAATAAATTCTGAATTCAAAGATAATCCTAAGCTATTTCAAGAAAAAAATAGGCTTGAATACCTCAATTTTAGTAGTTTTGAAAGTTCAATAGATAGTGAACATGTCAGAACTTTAGTAGATCAGTTCGATAACGTATATTTACTGTGCAACAGTGGTAATTTATATGCCTTGCCCGATAACCTTGATCAACTGTTTACACCTAGCACTTTGCTTGCACGTATTAATCCTATTTATTTTAATGAAAAAGATATTGAGGAGCTTGATAAGCACGATTTAATCGCAGTGTCTGACGTAGATCTAGGTGGCATTGGTATTTCTGATATCGATAAGTTAGAGTTTAAACTAGATATTGAAAACAGCACCGAAACACAGAAATTTTATACCGATAAAAACGGTGAAACCTACTATATAGACCAATACGGTAATCTTTTTTCTTATAAGCAGGATGCTTCAGGTTCGTATAATACCGAATTTATATTTTTCTGTGGTAAAAGTTTCTTTCAAGACCCTACTTTATTAGTTAAAGTGAAGCTAAATGAAGAATTAGATGCTGCACTGCACAGTTTAATGGATTTAGACTTACAGATTAACGATGATGTATATGAAGCAGATAAGATTTTTTATATCGATCAAAACGATTTTGACTATTTGCTTGATCGTCAGGGCAACTTTTTTAAACGCCATTACTACGATGATGATAGCTTTGATGATTATTTAATAGCGCGCCTAGACCCAGAGTACTTTAATTTAAGCTTTAGGCTAACTAACTTAGATATACGCCGTATTTTCTTAGATGAAAGCTACAATGAAACCAACTTCGATATTACCAGTCAAGCTTTTAAGATCTATGAGCTATTTATGAGTATTCTCGATCGTAATTTCAAAGATGAGGTAGTTAGATTCGTAGAAGACAATTTCGAGCTGATCAACACTAAGTATTATAGTCAAAATTCAGTTATTTTCATCGCCAAACTAATTGAATATAAAGTACCGAATGAACAAATTAATGAGTTTTTCAAAGTGAGTTATGATAACTACCAGGCTGATTTAAAGTATCGCACTATAAATGAAACTATTGATGAGACTGATATGGAAGAAAACCCTGAAGAGTTTACTTTATATGAAATGATCTCAAGTGATTACCTCGCTAAAAAAGAAAAACTACAAAAACAAGAAGATGATCTATTCTATGAACTAAGCGAGCAATATAAATTGTTTGAATAAGGCATTCTATGCTTTAAAATCTTAGCTTAGCCAAGATACATCATACTTAAGAGTTTTAAGATCACTTGTAACATTTATAAAAATTAATTTGCCAGAAATTCGTATTTCTATACTATGCTTTAAGGTAATATATGTCAAAAGCACGTAAGTTGATAGTAGTACATGGTTGGAGCGATTCGGGCAGCGGTTTTTTTCACTTAATTGAAACATTAAAAAAACAGACCGATTTAGAGCAAGAAATAATCGATATAAATCTAACTGATTATATCAGTATGAGTGATGAAGTTACTTATGATGACCTCGTAGATCAGTTTCAAATTTTATGGTCTAAAAAAGGTCTTAGCACTTCAGCTTTTAGTGTTGATGCTATTGTTCATAGTACTGGAGCACTATTAATTAGAGCTTGGCTAACACGTTACTATACACCCGAAAACGCCCCTATAAAAAGATTACTCATGCTAGCACCTGCCAATTTCGGCTCTTACCTAGCATCAATGGGACAAAGTGTCTTTGGCCGTATCGGCAGTATTTTTAGAGGTGGCACTTTAACTGAAGCTGAAAAGGAACGCCGCAAGTATATAAATATCACCTTAAAAGGCAAAGAGACTGGTAAATTTATTTTACGCGGCTTAGAGATGGCAAGTCCTTATACTTGGAATCTGGCTAAAAAAGATGTCCTTACTGAAAATTCATACTATGGCAAGAATAAAATTTTAACTAGCATCCTAGTTGGCAATACTGGCTGGTCTGGTTTAAGTAGGGTCGCCAATAAAGACGGTAGTGATGGTACAGTTTATATGTCCACCGCTAACTTAAATTGTGCGAAGCTAGATTTAGATTTAACCCAGTACGCTGATTATTCAGATGAGCATCCAGTGACCTTTGAATTACCTGAAGTTCAGCTACCTAAAAACGCTAAAATTGCGTATGCTGTTATGAATAACGAGAACCATAGCACTGTAGCTGGCAAAGATTGGGATAATAAACAGCAAATTTCTAACTTTCATAATAAGCGCACTTTAGACTTTATTAAAAAATCACTTCAGGTAACTGATGAGACCTTTGATCAGCATTATACAGATCTTCATAAACATACTTATGAAAAAGTAATGCCTAATCAACAAAGTAGACCAGATAAGCAAGGTTATCAAAACACAGTGTTTCTAGTAACTGATCAGTATGGTCACAGAATTAAAGACTATAATATTTCCATGCAGGTTGTTGATCAGCCAGTTATGCTCATGGGTGCGATGAATCTTGCTAAGGCTCAAGTTTATGATCACCTTGAAGAAGCTAACCGTTATTTTCACCGTGAAGTGTTTTGCTCAGTAGCTCATTACACCCAAGACAAAGCATATCGCAGCATCATGATCAACTGCACGCGCTTGCATGCCTTAATGGACGAATTCACGGAGTGTGCTTTAGAGTTTTCAATCTTAGCCGAACCAGATCTAGAACATTTCGGTTATTATGCTGGTTACCAGAATAAAAAGATTCCGACTTTATTTATTAGTCGCGAAAAGATTAAAGAGATCTTCGTAGAGAATAGAACCTTACTGATTCATGTCACTTTCAAGCGCGAGCAAAACGAAGACATTTTAACTATCGAACCTTATGAAGAGTATAGACCTAAGAACGCTTCCAAGTGGAAAATCAAGTAAGTCTACATTAAGACTCATACTTAAACCTTCTCAGTTTCATTAAGCTCAACATTAAAATCTTATAATTATATACTAAGCTCAAACAAGAATAAAATGACAAGAAATAAATGTAAAATAAAATGTAAAACCCATCTAATATTAAGTTATATGAGCTTAAACTAAGAAAGAAGCTTTTAAAAAAATTTTATTAAGCTTAAAAGACATACTGTAAATTTAGAAATATATTCTAAAATCGCTCATTTATTAGAAAATAATTCTAAATTTTAAGCTTTTTTAGAATTATTTTCTAAATTTCACACTTTAAGAAACTTTATTATTGCTTTAAAGGTATAACAATTTCAACTAAAGCACCTTCTTGGTATGCAGTTTTTATTTCAGCATTAAGACTTTCTACTGCTAGCGTGCGCACAATTTCCCAGCCCAAACCAGCTTGCGTCTGGTAGTCAAACTCTTCAGGAAAACCTATACCATTATCTTTAATAATTAGCTTTAATAAATCTTTATCCTGCTCTAACGAGATAAAAATTTTATTTAATTGATCGCCACCATGCTCCAGACTATTAGATAAAATCTCATTGAAAACTAAAGCTAAGTTTGTAGCCAGATCACTTTGGATGTAGATTTTCTGCGGGCAATAAAACTCATAATGTAGGTCAACAATATCAAAAGTACTAATTAGATTAGTTAGTATTTTATTGGTCAGCTGACCAAAATCAACATTTTCTATATTTTCACTATGAGAAAGAGTTTCATGAACCAAGCTTATACTATTAATCCTATTAATCGCTTCAGCAAAATGTTCTTTAACTTCTGGAACGCGACGTTGTTGCATACGTAGCAACGAAGCTACCGTCTGTAAATTATTTTTAACTCGGTGATGAATTTCTTTTAGTAGAGTGTCTTTAATCTTTACTTCACTGATATCTTTAACTATAATCACCTCGAAGTTATCAACGAGCTTTACAAAACGTAATCTAAGTGCGCGTCTATGTAAATTGAGTTCATCTATCGCGTAGACAGACTTACTTAACTGCCGTCCGCGTGAGCGGTGCTCATATTTATGATAAATATCTGGTACTTTCATACCGATTAATTTTTGCGGGCGATCAGCTATTTCACTAAGCAGACTAGCTGCAAGTGGAGTCGGATAAAAGATTTTGTGGTGGCGTCCATGCAAAAATACTGCTCCTTCACCATGAGCGATCGGTGGGAACTCTTCATTATTACGTAACTTTAGCTTCAAAGTTCTAATTAATATATCAGCAAGCTGATCCCAATGATAGCCAAGTACCGTACTTGTTAAATATAAATCACGTTGAATAGAAATTACTGCCACAGTTTCTTGGTGAAATTTACCATAATCAGCTCCGATAATTGGAAACGCGAATTCTTGAATACGGCGGTTGTTCACGACCAGCCCATATTGTCCGACCAGTGGCTTACCTAGCTGAAAAGCTTTTTGGATGAAGGCGTCTTTATGTGTCTGCAAGGTTTCACCAGTATCAGTCTTACTTAATAGACTAGTGCTATCTTGCTTAGAATGATAATAATTGTGCACAAATATCTGGTTTTGATCGCGTACAAAAAGCTTAATATCTGCCAGCAAAAGCTCAGACACGAAAGGTAGGTTTATATCTAAAAGATGCTTGAGTTGATACATATTTTTTCTAACTTATCACTATTAACTTACTTTAAATGATCAGATGACTTACTTAGGTTTTTCAGAAAATCGTTTAAACCAAGCTTTTTAAATAATCATTTCAAAAAATTTAAACCAATTTCAAGAACTTACGTTTACCTACCTGAATCACTTTGCCCTGATCATTACTAGAAACTTCATACGCAATATCTGTAACTTTTTCACCAGCTATTTTGATACCACCAGCTGCGATCATACGCTTAGCTTCTTTTTTAGATGGAACTAGCTTTTGATCATTTAGCAGCTCACAAATATTCCCTTGGTATTCGCTAACCTTAAACTCAGGAATATCATCTGGTATTTCTTTTTTAGCAAACTGCGCCACGAAACCTTCATAAGCTTCGCTAGCCTGAGTTTCATCATAATAAATACTAATAATCCTTTTAGCTAAAGCCACTTTTAAATCACGTGGATTGAATTCAGCTGGTTTAGTTAGTTTGTCTTTAATTTCAGCTAGCTCACTTGCTGGCAGCTGGCAGCAAAGCTCGTAGTAACTATAGATCATCTCATCACTAATACTCATTAACTTACCGAACATTTCTTTAGGGCTATCAGTTAAAGCTACATAATTTAAACTACTTTTTGACATCTTTTTCACGCCATCTAAACCTACCAGTAGTGGCATAGTCATAATATGTTGTGATTTTTTCTCAGATGCCTTCTGTAAATCTCTACCTACCATTAAATTAAAGGTTTGGTCTGTACCACCTAGCTCGATATCCGCATCGATCTCTACACTATCATAACCCTGAAGTAAAGGATAGAAAACTTCATGAATATACAGCGGGCTACCTTCATCTAGACGTTTACCGAAAGCATCTTTAGCTAGCATCTGATTTATAGTCATTTTAGATGCGAGTCTTAGCATCTCAGCCAAATCAAATTTATTAAACCAGTCAACATTATTAACTATTTCAACCTTACTTAAATCCAGGACTTTAGCTGCTTGATCTAGATATGTTTTAGCATTTTCAGACACTTCATTTGCCGTGAGCGGAGGTCTTGCAGAATTGCGCCCTGAAGGATCACCCACCTGGGCAGTAAAACCACCGATAAGAAGTATAGGTAGGTGTCCCAGCTCCTGAAACTGTTTTAGCTTTTGGATGCAGACCATGTGACCTATATGCAGGTCAGTACTGGTAGGATCTATGCCGAACTTCACCCTAAGCTGTTTTTTTTCTTCAGCTGACTTATTTAGCACTTTAATTAAAGCTTCTCTACCACCTGGTTTAAAATCTACGATCCCTGACATTAAAGCTTCGACTTTTTGGTCAAACTCTGCATCATTTAGAGTATCAACTACGGCTTGGTTTTCACTGTTATTAGACATTACAGTGTTTGATTATACTAAATAACTATGTATATAATTACTTAGCTAAGCTAGATTCTTTCTTACTCTTAAGCTTTTCAGTTATTTGCTGTAAGCGCAAATCTATCATTTCATTTATACTTGAAAACTCTCTATCATTCATGATTAAAGCGTAAACTATAGCTTGAGTTGTAATTTTAAACTTATTTTCTGGGCTTTTATTCCAAAGTATTAATGCGTCTGGATTCTTAGTTACTACATCTAAAGCAGGTTTGTATTTCGAGTAAACACCAAAAATAAGTTCTTTAAATGATAGTTGATTCTGTTTTAATTTTAAAATTTCTTTGTTTAATTCCATTAAAGATATTTTTTGCAACTTATATAAACAGTTGACTTTTAAGTAATTTTCATACTTTTATTAGCAGAGAAAGTATTTAGCAGTTCGTTTTTAATTAATTTAGAATTTTTAGATTCCTTTAATTCAATTAAGCTAGCAGTTTTAGTAGCTTTTAGCTTATAATTCTTTTCTGCATAAGTTATAATCTCTTGAACAAGTTTATTTTCATATTCACCTTTCAAAAAATTAATGAAATTTTTATTGTGGAGTTTCTTAAAATAAGGATTATCATTAATGAAATTAAGCAATTTTTTTCTTAAACTAAGCCCTTGATTGTCTTTTAAAGCTGATTTAGTATAATCTAGAATTACAGATTTTTTATCTGTCGGGTTATTGATTATTTCTTCGAAAATTATTTCTGTCAAAACACTAAAACTATCAAGATGTTTATCGTCAACTATATTAATTAGCTCGTTTCGATTGTTTTTAATAACATGCTCACTATACAATTTTAAAATTTCAGCATCATATCTTATTATTTCTTCATCTGATAAACTTGAAGGTTTTTTTTCTATCAGTAATTCACTTGGAATTTCAATATCAGCTTTCTTTAGCTGGTTTTGGAGGAGTTTAATAGTAGGTGCTAAGTCCTCAGATAATTCAAGAGCTTCAATATTCGCTTCGCGCCTGAATTTTTCATTATAAATAGGATCTTCATTAGTTAAATCGATAGAGTATGTAGCGTCTTCAGTTAAAATGGACTGCTCGCTTGGACTGTAATATAAAAATTCTTTATTAAAATCTACAAAAATTTTAGTAAAGTCTAATGCTGCCTTAAAATTAAATTTAAAATATTTTTCAGCAGCGTCTTTATCCTTCAAATCTGTCAAGCTCCTAAGGCTAATATTCAATGCAGAAATATTTTTCCTTAAATTATTAAGTGCTTCTGGGTCTGGATTTTGTAGCTGATTGTAATTCTTTCTTTGTTTGACAAAATCCAGGTATAAATTTTTTAGTCTTTTCATCGTGAGGATGCGACCAAAAGAGTTACGCAGTCTCTGATTTATTTTACTAGCATCTATACCTAACTTTACTAGTGTCAAGTCAAGTTCACTTTTTTTGATTACTGCAAAGTTTTTACTTGAACTAATTAAAGCATTAGTTCCAGCCTTAAAGGTATTTTTTTGGTCCTTAGATATTTTGCTAAAGTTGGTATTCAATCTCTTATTAATGGAATTCATTTCTTGAAATAAATTTGAATATTGCTTGTTTATATGATGATCTAGACTTTCAATCTCACGCTTTAGGGCTTCGTTATTAACTTTGCTAATTACTTTATAAACATCTAATTTAGGGTTGGTAAGGCTTAAAGCATTTTGTATATCTTTATCGTTAAAATCTAAATTCTTTTTAGCGAATAATTCTATATGCTGATGTCTTTTGTAATTATGGTCAGCCTTAATATTCTTAAGTTTTAATATAAAAAGTTTGAGTGCAAATTTATATAAATCTTTTTTCAAAAGATTGTATTCAAAGTCATTAAATTGATTAATTTTATCACTAGCATTAATGAATTTTTTGTAGTAAGTATAAAAATTATTTAGCTGCTTGTATTCGTAAGCTCCATTACTAAATTTACTCTCTAAAACAGCACTTTTATATTCATGTAAGAACTTTTCCTTACGCTCTTTTAAATTAGAGCGACTATGCTTTACATACAATTCGGCTAATTTTTCTTCTTCACCTGGATCAAAAATTAAGCTCTCTGCTAGCTTATTTATTATTTCGATTAGACTTGTGAATCTATTATCTTTAGTTAAATTCACATAATGCATTGAGGTATCAGCTTCTCGCAACTCTCCTTTTGCAGTGGTTATATCTTCTGAGTTAGTTTGCACTTGACCATCACAGCTATCAGATACTATTATCTGTTGCAGGTTTTCATTTTTATTTTTATTATAATAAGTTAACTTACTAGAGTCTTTAAATGTTCCAACGAAGTCAGGGTAAACACTACTGAAATTATTTTCACCTACAGACACTTATCTTAATACCACCTAAATGTATATTAACATATCAAGGGGTATTATGTTAAACTTTTCACTTTAATATAATAGCTATCATCATCCACCTGTTTTTTTCTTTAGCTGGTAGTAAATCAGTGTCAAAACTTGATGACGATGGCGCCTGGGAGCTGGCTTCCGAGCTAAATTGATTAGATTTATAAATACTTATTAAAAATAGCTATGCTTATCAAAAAATATATAAATATTTATTTACTTGATTTTAAGCTGAAGTTCAGTTTAATATTTTAAGGTAAGGTTAAATCATGAAACTTAATACATTAAACTCACAACTCACAACCACTAAATACTGAACAGAAAAGTAAAGAAGTAAATCAAGAAAATTCAGTTAGTATAAATAAATATGTTTGAAAAAGTAGTTGAAGGATAAACTATGCTGGTTTTTGATTTAAAAGCAGATAAACTCATTGAACTACAAAGTTTATCTAAAACTTTAGAGAAACGACTTAATAATGAGGAAAGCCAGGAAGATAATAGTATAAAATTAGAGCAATATCGCCAAGAAATTTCTAAAATATCTGAACCGACTTACAAACAAGACACACCTAATTATGAAAATATTTTAAGTCAATCTGAGAAAAAAAACATAATGAAAAATGGCATGTATCTCAGGAATAATATTCACAAATGGCTTGCTTTACAAAAAATTAAAATTAATAATAATGAAGTAACACTTCTTGGTCTACTAAACGACACTTTTAGTTCCATTAAATATGGTGAAGAAAGACGGGATGGCAAATGGCTTAGAACAGAAGCTATCGCAAATAAACTATATATTAACCCAGGTATCATTGTTTCAACTGGTATTAATGCTTTGCTTCAATTAGATAAAAGTTTATTAGGAGGAAACCTAGACAAAGCTTTTGAAGGCTTACTTCCTAATAAATATAAAGATCCCGAAATATTTCATGACGAATTTTACCGTTTACCAGGTTCTTTATTTAATAGAAAATACAATGCTTATGACGTAAAAGTTGAAGATAGTCTTTTAAATACTACTAAAATATCTGACCAAGCTAAAAATGATAGGCTTAATAAAAATTAATTAACTTTAAACTATATCAAGTTTATATAAAGGTTCTTTAGCATCAGGCTCGATATAATAGCTATCTTCATCGACCTGTTCTTTTTCTTTAGCTGGTAGTAAATCAGTGTCAAAACTTGATGATGATGGCGCCTGAGAGCTAGCTTGCGAGCCAAGTACTTTTTGAATTTCTTCCTTTAGTTTTTCATCTTTCGAAGATGTCAGAAATTTATCCCACAGCTCGCGTGCTTTAGTTTTTTGTTTAAGATCCCAGTAAACGAAGCCCAAAACATAGTAATTTTCATAAAAATCTGGTTTTAATTCTAAGACTTTTTCAAAGTATTCTTTGGCTTTTTGGTTTTGGTTTTGGTCTTTAAGTAACAAACCGTAATTATAATTAGCTAAATAGTCCTTAGGGTGAAATTCTATGGCTTTTTGGTAGTATTCCTGGGCTTCCACGAACAAATTCATCGCTTTATAAGTGTTCGCGATACCTAAAAGTGCCTGAATATCTTCAGGTTCTTTCTTTAAGATTTCTTGGTATTCATGCAAAGCATCATAGTAAAGCTCTTCTTCATATAAAACATGAGCTAATTTAAGCTTAGTGGTGGTGTTATCATCTAAAGTTTTAGCAAAACGCAATTGCTCAATAGCATAGCGGTTGTCACCTTTCATTAGTAATAGATTAGCGTAGATTTTACGTAACTTTAAATTAGCGGGATGTTTTTTAAGTAGCTTTTCTACTAACTTCTCAGCTTCTTTAGTTTTATTTAAATTTACTTTTACTGCTAATAAGTTTTCGTATAGATTTTCAAGTTTCTCAAAGTCTTCAGCTTGCTTGTTATCAAGGATTTGTTGAAGCTTATCTTCAGACTTTTTAAGGTCTCCACCTTTTTGGTAAGCCATAGCCAAGTTAAAGCGTACATCATTTTTAAAGTCTTCATTTAACTTTTTATCATCTAATAGTTCAGAGTAATGCAAAATAGCCGCATCAGTGTTACCAAGTTCTTGCTCAGTAATAGCGAGCATAAATAAAGCTTCACTATCATCTGGTTTTAGTTTAATAAACTTTTCATAGATTTCCTTAGATTCCTTAAAACGCTTTTCAGCATAATATAATTTACCTAAGTTAAATAACGTCTTGGTATCTTCAGGAGTATCTTTCAGTACCTTTTCGTAATTTGCGATGGCTTTTTCACGTTGACCCTGAGTTTGGTAAATAAAACCAGCCATTTTATAGTCATTTACATACTCGTAAGCTTCAATCGCTTTACTATAGTCTTTTTTTAGATAGAAAGTTTTAGCTAAAGCTTTATGCCAGACTGGTTCATTTTTAAGCTTGATCGCGTTACTATAATTCTCGATCGCTTGATCATAATGCTGAGTTTTACTATTTACAAAAGCTAAATCAGCATAGATATTAGGCACTTTAGGGTCGATCTGCTGAGCTTTTTTAAAGTATTCTTCAGCTTTTTCGAATTGACCTAAAGCTAGCCAGCAATCACCCATATTTTTATATAGAGTGTAATTATTAGGTTCATACTGAGTTACATAATTATACTGCTCTAAAGCTGACAAATAGTTATCTGTAGATTGTAAAGCTGCGCCTAAATAGCTGCGTGCTTTTAGGTGGTCAGGATATGAAAAAATTACTTTGTTAAAGTTTTCGATAGCTTTTTTAAAGTTTTTAGTTTTAAAGTTAGCTAAGGCTAGATTATATTTTAAAAGTGTATTATTAGGTTCAATCTCTACAGCCGCTTCATAAGCTTCTAAAGACTCTTCTGGGCGGTTTAATCTTTCATAAGCCTGTCCTTTTAAAGTGTAGATAAAGGCATTATTAGGTTCAAGCGACTGAGCTTTATTTAAAACAGCCAGTGATTTCATACCTGCTTCTTCATCGTCCATTCTAGCTGGAGGGTTGTTTAAATATATTAAAGCTAGTTTTTGCATCAAGCCAGCATCGTTTTTATCATATTCATAAGCTTTAGCAAACATCCTGATCGCTTCTGCGCTATCACCTTTCTTTTCGGCTTGCACAGCTTGCTTATAGTAAGCCGCGAAAATCTCAGCAGGTTCAAGAGAATACGCCGGGATAAAGTTAAGAGTTAGAGTTATTGCAAGTATAGTTTTAGTTAATTTTGACATAGAACAAATATCGCTATAGATATATTATAGCTATAGTTACTTAGACGTGAGAAAATTAAAAAAGTTCCCGATGTCAAACAAATCTATGAAAGCTTTTATGTATTTTGGTCCAGAAGATATACGCCTGGTGGACTGCCCCTCACCGCAGATCTCTAGTACAGAAGTTTTAATTAAGATAACTCACGCTTTAACTTGTGGTACTGATTATAAAACTTATTTAAGAGGTCACCCTAAATTAATTAAGGAAATTCCTTCAAGCTTCGGTTACGAATTTACTGGTGAAATAGTCGAACTGGGCAGTGAGGTGAATCGCATAAGGAATACTAGTGATTCAAATAAAATTTGCAAGAACTCTAATAAATCAAGTGATGATGAATCTCAGGTTAGTACAAGTAAAGTAAAAGTTAAACTAGCTTCTGATGATGATAAAAAGTTTTTAGCTAACAGTAGCTATGCAGGTAATAAGACCAATAATAGGGCTGATCTTAACAATGTGACTTTAACAGTGGGTGATAAGGTGGTTTGCGCTAATACAACGCCTTGTTACAAGTGTTTTTATTGTAAAAAAGGTGAGTTTAGTCTCTGCGAGAATTTAGAGTTTTTAAATGGTTCTTACGCTGAGTATATAAAAATTCCAGCAAATATAGTTAAACATAATTTATATAAAGTCCACGATAATATTAACCCGCAAGCAGCAGCTATGGCACAAAGCCTAGCTGTAGTACTACATGGCTTCGAGCGTTCAAAGATAAAAGATGATGATGTGGTTTGCGTGCTAGGGCTGGGTGCCATCGGGCAATTATTTATTAAAGTGATTAAAAAGCTAACGAGAGCTAAAGTAATAGCACTAGGACGCTCAGCAAGTAAGCTAAAGCAAGCTTTAAGTAATGGTGCGGATCTGTGTTTAAATACAAAGGGCATCGAAACTGAGCAGCTGCAAAGTGAACTAAATAATTTATGTGCCATTTTACGCGATGATACTAAAAAACAATTTACTCAGACTGACTTAAGTACTGAAATTAATAGCATAATTATGAATCAAGATACCGAAAATAGCTTCATGGATAGACTAGCTAAGCAGGTTAGCGAGCAGGAGTGTAATTACCTAGCTGATAAAGTAATTGAAGCTGTCGGTAAACCTGAAACCTGGCAGCAAGCTTTAGATTTAGTCAGACCAGGCGGCTTGGTTAATTTCTTTGGTGGTTGCAAGCCTGGCACTAAGATAAATTTAGATACTTATCAAGCTCACTATCAAGAATTAAAGACTGTGGGGGTTTTTCATCATACACCTAAGCATATGAAGTGGGCGGTAGATTTAATTAATGCGCGCGCCTTTGAGGTGAGCGACCTCATAAGTGGAACTTACGCTTTAAGCGAGCTTGAAGATGCGCTTAAAGCAGGCGCGCGCGGAGAAATCATGAAGGCTTTAATTAAAATTTAGTTTTTAGTGATTTTAGTTTGAAGTTTGTAACTATTAAATTATAGTTTAGGGTTCTTTAGCTACAATTGACTAATTAAATTTAATACTTTTAACTCAGCATTTTGTAGTTTCTAGCTATATATAATTCAGATGTTCAATTTAACGGTTTAGACTTAAAGTATTAAGTATTACATAACTCACACTTATAATATTTTTATAAAAAATGGCTGAATTTATAATATTTTCATAAAAAACACCACAATTTAGAATTATTTTATAAAAAAGCGCCGAATTTAGAAAAAATTTACAATTTATGGAATATTACTTTTTTAGTTTCTGTAATAGCTTTACTACTTAATATCTATAAACAGAACTAATATTCTTACAA
The DNA here is from genome assembly GCA_964438425.1 of uncultured Gammaproteobacteria bacterium. GTDB lineage: Bacteria > Cyanobacteriota > Vampirovibrionia > LMEP-6097 > LMEP-6097 > CAYTKM01. The sequence goes on along the minus strand of CAYTKM010000001.1, from coordinate 361,888 downwards.
ATCTTAAAAATTTAACATAGAGACTTACATTCAAATACTATACTCAACTTTACACTTAGCTCATGTATCAAGCCCCATGTAAAGTACGCTTCCAGGTACCTACGGTACGGCTAAATAATATTTTACGATAGGTTATCGCGATGGTCACCATCCAGACAAAGAAAAAATAGCCGTTGGTGATTGAAGTATAGTATAGAGCTTTAAACCAGTTATATTTTTTATGCAAGGTAAGTCCCATAAACTGATTTATCGCAATTACTAATGATGAGCTAAAACCAAGTAACATTAAAATAGTTATATAAGTTTGCTCGCCGTTATACAGCCTGACAAGCTGGAATATTATATCCGAAAAGACCCAGATCGGCATCGCAAATTGAAAAATGTAAACTAAGGTATCGAAAATCTGGTTTAAAGTAAGATTACCAGGTTTAAGCAGTTGAAAAAAATAATTTAAATATCTTCTCATGCTACCTTCAGCCCAGCGGCGGCGCTGCTTAAGCAAAGCAGGCATATTAGGTACGCCTTCTTCATAGACTCTAGCATCATTAGTAAAACGAATATCCCAACCATGCACATGCAAGCAAGTTGAGAGGTCTAAATCATCAGTTAGGGTATCTTCGTTCCAACCGCCAAACTGCTCTAAAGCCTTGCGCTTAATTAGCTCTCCATTACCACGCAACTCTACCGAGCCGCGAATACTATCACGTCCAATCTGCAAGTAAGTATCCATCGCATATTCATGAAATTGGCACTTAACTAAAAAGTTACGTTCAGGGTTAGAAATGACTTTTTGTGCTTGCACCGCACCTGTAAATGGGTCAGCCAGATAAGGCACCACTTTTAATAAAAAGTCCTCATCAATTCTGGCATCAGCATCAAACACACAAACAACTTCAGCATCTGAAATCAGTAAAGCGTCGTTCAAGGCAGCAGCTTTACCAGGAAAAGCATCTTTAGCTCTGTCTATAACAGTAATTTTATCAGGATACTTGGCAGCCACTTTTCTCATCAAGTCAACTGTAGAGTCTTCACTTCTATCATTAATCGGATAAATCTTAACACGTGGATAATTATGTTTGACCAGCTCCTCGAGAGTAGCTTCGATAACATTTTCTTCGTTATGAGCTGAAATAAAAATATCAACTGTAGGTAAGTATTTATAGTCTAATTGCTCTGGTTTTTTTCTACGATGCCACTGAGCCACGCCTACAAATAAAGTGTGCACAAACAGCAACGAGGTGAAAATAGCTAGCACTGCTTGCGATAAACTTGCTGGCAAGTTAGCTTCAAGAGAATTAGGAATAGCCAGCTCCATCGATTTAATGGCTCCCCAAACTCCGATGATGATAGCTATTAGCATAAAACGATCACGATTAATACTATTTTGCCACCAGGATGGCATTTTAAATTGTTTTAAACGCTCTTTCATTTTTTCTTCTTCATTTGTGCTAGTAATTTATTTAGTTTAGGATAGTCAATAATCCAGTAACCCTGCCTGCCAAAGTCACCAGGCAAGATATAACTATCAAAACCACGGTTGATGACTGGATAAATCTGCCTGATGTAATTAATACTTTCAGCATAATTCATGTCAGTCAGAAACATTTTACCAGCTAAATTCATTAGACGTGGCATCTTCTCAATCAGCTCATGGATCTTTAAATTACGCGCAAAGGATCTAAAAAACATATGCTGCCTTTTAATGCGCCCAATATCACCGTCACGTTTATCTCTAAATCTAAGAAACTTAATTAAATCTTCGGCGTACATTTCATGTAAGCCAGGCTCAAAATCTATATGTAAGTCAGCTTTAAAGTCATCATATTTCATCTTACGTGCCACATAAATTTTATAAGGCGCAAACTCATCAACTACATCTTTAAAACCTGCCATATTAATCAGTACGTAGTGATCAACTTTAAAGCCTGTCAGCTGTTTGATGACTTTTTTAGCAAGTTTAGGTCCGCCTTTTGCATTAGCAGCATTTACCCTACTAACTGGATATTTATCCCTGTCTAAATGAGTATCTCGAGGGATACTTAAGAAAAACAACTTATGATCAGCGCGCCGATAGCTCATTAGCAACATAAAATCGCTGCGTCCATACCAACTTTTAAAATTACGTGGTACTACCGAGTCTACACCGAGAAATAGAATGTTTATATAATCATCATTCTTAGCGCTTAAAGTTACAGGTTTATTTGGCTCAGCTGGATCACTCTGGTTTCTAGACACCTTAGGCACATTTCTAGCTGAAATTTTCTTTTCGTAGTATGCCTTTTGTCGATTAGCAAGTCGAGCGCGCTCTTGTAAAATAAGCTGATATTCACTAAAGTCTAAGTTGTAAAACTGAGATCTAGTCTGATAGTCTTTAGCACTCATTAGATCATAACCATTAAGACTACTAGAATCTATCAAATTTAAATTATCAGGTAGCCTGGAAACGGATCTAGCGCTCGCTTGTCTGTTTGATACAGCTGAGTTACTTTTAATATCCTTTAGTTTTTCAGCCAGTTGTACTTCACTCAACTTCAGAGTTTCAGCTTCACTTAATTTAAGTATTTTAGCTCTTCGTTCACTGATTTCTAGCTCACTATCATTTTGTGCTAGTTTTTGCTTTTCAAACTCACTTTTTCGAGCTAAGTTGGGCTGCGCCAGACTATTTTTTCTAAAATTTTCTTGATCACTATCACTTTTAAGTCCAGATTGAATATCATTATTTTTTTCGCGCACACTGCCAGCATCTCGGCTCGCGAGCTTAGCTTGCCTTTTATTTCGAATAAAGTGCCTTATTTTACTTATATAACCATCAGGCTTAAATTTAAAGTGTCTTAAATCTTCCACCTTAGCACTAGCGAATTGCCCCATACTTCTTAAATTAGTTGCTAGCTGATCTTTAAAATCAATTTCAGGCTTTACTTCTGCTTTTTCTTTCTTGCGCAGCTCAGTTAGAACTTCAACCTTAGAATTTAGACGCGCGCTATCGTTTTTAGCTAGCGCGCGCATCTCATCTTGGCGAGCTTGCGCTAAAATCTCAGTACCGATTCCTAAGTTATCGTCTCGAGTAACTTTTAAGCTAGCTCTTCGCTCGTCAGCTTGGGTAATTTTTAAACTAGTACTTCGCTCATCTGTGGAATCTGCTACCGAATTTCTTATATTAGGAAAATCACTTATATAAGATGAATCACCTGTCTTTTCTAAAATTTCATCTATTTTAGCTACTTCATCTTCATAAACCTGCTCCTGGATGGAATCAAGCTCCTCCGTTTGACCCAACGAGTGGATCTGCTCTTTATAAGACTCATCAAAACGGGTAAAATCTTGATAGGCAATAGCAAACACAAACAAACTAAGTACAACTAGTACTAACTTCGGTAAAATTGCGTTTTCTTTATCTGCCACCTTAAAGAAGTATAAATCTTATTTATCACTTATGACAAACTTAATTCACAAGTTTAAGCTACTATCTAAGCAAGTTTGCACTTGTTTTATAGTCATTTTTTTAATCTGCAGCTTGAGTTCATGTGAAGTCCTAAAAGACGCGCCCACCACCTTTCGCCAAAAAATCCCCACTGGAGATTTTGAAGGCACTAGTACCAGACTGGTTTTTGACTCTAAATTGAATAGCTATGATCTGAGTGAGGATCCACCAGCCGAAGTAGAAGTTACTCTATTTCCGATTCCAGAAGAATATAATCAGGGAGTTGGTATTTTAAAGATTAACAATCGTAGTCATAAGTTTTTCTGGGAATCTGATACCTTTCGACCTAAAGCCTGGAATATTTCATTTAGCAAAGATAATAATATCTACTCTAACTTTAATGAAAGCTTTAATTTTACTGGTCTTTTAATGGATAAACCTGAAAAACTCGCTTTAGAAGGCACCTTACATTTTAAACCATTAACTGAAGGTGAAAAAATCAGCTATAACCTTGCAGTTTATCAGCAAAGGGATCCAGGCTTAGAAATACCTAAAGATGGTCTCATAGCTAGTCAAGATACAGTACTGGATCTAGAAGTTAAAAACTTAAGTACCCTTGAGAATCTCCAAGTAATAATCAATGGCACAGGTGAGAGCACTGTTAAAGATCAAAAGCTAGAGCTGGCAAGCATAAAAGAAGAGAAAGATAAGTCAATTCTAAAAGTTAAAATACCAGCAGAACTTGAGACAGGTGACTATAATCTATATATAATAAGAGATGAACAATTTAAAAGTGCAGTTAGTGCTTTAAAAATTGAAGGCAAGAAATAAATGAAAATCTGTATTATTGGAGCTGGGCGTTGGGGTAAAAACCTGATACGCAATTTTTATGAGCTAGGTGCCTTAAGTACTATTTGTGATCTAAATGCAGATAATTTAAGTAAACTCGCTGAAAAATACCCAGGTATCAAAACTACCTCATCGATTGATGAAGCTATCAATGACACTTCAGTGGATGGTATAGTCATCGCCACACCACCACACACCCACTATGAACTGGCTAAGGCTTCTTTAAAGACTGGACATAATGTCTATGTAGAAAAACCACTTGCTCAAAATATGGCTGAAGCTGAAGAGTTGCATCAGTTAGCAGAAGACTCTGGACTAGTTTTAATGGTTGGTCACTTACTTATGTATCATCCGGCTGTAAATACTTTAAAGGAAATCATACAATCAGGTAAACTAGGTAAAATCCAGTACATAAATTCTGATCGTCGAAACTTCACTGAAAATCATCGTGCAGACTCAAATGTTATGTGGGATTTAGCTCCACACGACTTTTCAATGATGTCTTACATCTTAAACTTAGAGCCTGAAAAAATATTAAGTGTACGCACTTGGTCTAATAAAAACGATTCGATCGATGTGGCGCATATCGATTTAATATTTCCAGGTAATATCGGTGGTCATATTCATAACAGTTGGCTTGACCCTCAAAAGCAGGCACTATTAACTGTAAACGGTACTTTAAAAACTGCGGTTTTAAATGATACTTTTAAAGAAAATAAGCTTGAAATTTATAGCCGTAATGAAGATGGTAGCCTAACTGTTGAAAAGCCAGTTTATTCTAATCACGAACCTTTAAGGCTTGAATGTGGTCATTTCCTAGAATGCATTGAAAATAAAGCGAAGCCAACTTCAGATGGTGTAAATGGCTATCAGGTTGTTAAATACGTGGAGACTTGTCAAAATTTCTTTGCGGTTAACTAAGGCCACTTTATATATAATATGTATTGGCTTAATTTTAGGCAGCTTAAGTTATCTGGCGCGTTTAAAAAATGTTATTAAATTTAAAGTAAACAAGCTTGATCCTAAAATCTATCAATACCAGATTAATGTAAACGTAGCTTCGCAAGCTGAACTTACTAATCTACCTGGGATTGGCACGGCTATGGCGACTAGAATTATAGATTATCGTAACCAAAATGGCAGCTTCGAGAGCTTCGCTGATCTAGAAAAAGTGAAAGGTTTAGGTCCAAAAAAAATTAATAGAATTAAGCAATTCATAACACTTAGCATTTATTAGCTATAATAGTTTATTCGTATGGCATTGAGTTTTCAGCAAATAATTTTTAAACTGAATCAATTTTGGTCTGACCAAGGATGTATTATCATGCAACCTTACGATACCGAAAAAGGCGCTAGTACCATGAATCCAGCTACCTTTCTGCGTGTGCTAAAAAATGAGCATTGGAAAATGGCGTGCATTGAACCTTGTAGGCGTCCGACTGATGGTCGTTACGGTGACAACCCTAATCGACTTCAACATTACTTCCAGTATCAAGTCATTATGCAACCTAACCCAGATCAGACTCAAGACTTATATCTTAAAAGTTTAGAAATACTAGGTATTAAACAAGATGAGCATGACATTAGATTCGTTGAAGATAACTGGGAAAGTCCGACTCTAGGTGCTTGGGGTTGTGGCTGGGAAGTTTGGCTTAATGGTATGGAAATTACTCAGTTTACTTACTTTCAGCAAGCAGGTGGCATTGAAATTAACCCAGTAGCAGTTGAACTAACTTATGGTTTAGAGAGAATAGTTATGTATCTTCAAAATGTAGATTCTGTATATGACATTATCTGGCATGAAGATAATGGGCGCAAGATTTATTACCGCGATGTTTATCATCATAATGAAGTAGAGCAAAGTACTTACAACTTTGAAGTTTCAGATAGTAAAAAATTATTTGAATTATATGAAATTTATAAGTCTGAAGCTAACAATTGCCTTGAAAAAAAATTAGCCATCCCAGCTTATGATTATGTCCTGAAGTGCTCTCATACTTTTAACTTACTAGATGCTAGAGCAGCGATTAGTAAAGACCAGCGTCAAAGTTATATATTAGATATTAGATCTTTAGCCCAAAATGTTGCTAAAACATATATAGGAGATCGCGAAAAACAAGTTATCTAAGATCTAAATTTCGGTATAGAATGTAATAAGTGTTTAATTGATGATTAAAGTTTCCCAACCACGAATTCTGGAAAATGCTATTAATGAGATCCCTGCTCAGCAGTATCTTTCTGATAGTCAAAAGCGTCCATATATTCTAAACACTAAAATCTATACTTATGCTTTAGCTATTACTATTAGCGTAATTATTATCAGCTTTACTGTTTTTGTTGGGCAGCTAAGTGATGAAGCGATCGGTGCAATTAGTGACTTTATCGATAAGATCGGTTTTATTGATCTGCGTTTATCTAGACAGTTTATTCAAGATATCAGATTTCCAAGTTTAATAGCTCAGGTGATTGTCTATTCTAATCTGATCTTTATATTTTATGCTTTCCGTGATTCTTTAGTCGAAGATAAAAATCTCGATGGCTCGCATTATAAAGAGTCATTTGCCATTTCATATGCGATTCACCTATTAATTTTACTAGTATTACTAATTAATGTATTTATAGCTTTCAAGCCTAAACCTATGGTTAAGGTTAGTACGATAGAATACATCCCTAAACAAATCAAATCTAAAAAACCACCTCCACCTGAAACTAAGCGTAAATCTCCTGAACAGTCTATTGATCAGGGTAAAACTGACCCTAAAAAGAAAGTGGAGCCAGTTAAGAAAAAGCAGGCTAATAAGCCTCAAGTCCCTAAAGAGAAAGTTAAAGCAGGCGAAAAATCTAAACCTACTCGTAGACCTAAACCTTCACCCAAACCACAGCTTAAAGGCGCAAAAGGTGGTAGCGCAAGTAAAGATACGCCAAACCCAATGCCTAGACCTAAAGCACCTTCAGGTGGCAGTGGTGGTGTCAAAGCCCCTGGTCCTAAAATAGCTAATCCTAAATCTATGGGTGGTTCTTCTGCTCCAAGTAGTAGTGCTTTAAATGCCTTAAATTCATTAAGTGGTCCTAAGGGCACTGGTGGCGGTCGTGGAGCCTTCACCCCGAGTATGAAAACTGGTGGTGGCTATGGCGGTGGCGGCAGTCCTAGTGGTGGTGGCGCGCCTCAACCTAAAAACTATGGTTATTCGCGTGGTTCTGGTGGCGGAGTCGGCGGCGGTCAAGGTTCTGGCGGCGGTGGTGATCGTAACCTATCTGATCCGATAGCAGCTGAAAATATCGGCTCTGGTGATGGCGGTAGCGGCGGTCAAGATTTAATCGATAGATTAGGTGATGTAAAAGCTCCAGATGATATTGATGTTAGTTTAGGCGGCGGTGGCGGCGGCGGCAACCCTGGTAAAAACAAATATTCAGATCGCCCGCCAAGCACAGCTTCAATTCCTGACATAGCATTTGGCCCTTATATGGCTCGCATTCAGGAAATGATTAAACGTAAGTGGACTCCACCTAGAGGTTCAGAGTCTAAACGAATCGTAGTTAAATTTTCTATCAGTCGAAGTGGTCAGGTTACTAACGTTAAAGTAGTTAACTCTAATGGTGGTACAGATGCGAACAACGCTGCACTCGCGGCTATACGAAACGCATCTCCTTTCCCTCAGTTACCAGTAGGTTCAGGGCCATCAGTAGATATCGAATTTACATTTGATTACAATGTTTTTAAAAGAGGAAGATTCTAGTAAAATAGAAAAGGTTAAAAGAAGAAATTAATATGGTTGATGAAGCGACAACAGCAGATGCAGGATTAGGTTTAGCCGAAGCTGCAGGACTTACAGGACAAGGAGTAGAAGAGCAAAGTTATAACTTTTTGCAAGCATTTTGGGAATATTTCCAAGCTGACTTAATATCCTCAATTCCGATTACAATTAGTTCGATTTTAGTAATAGCAGTAGTTATCGAAAGATCTTTTTACTACAATCGTAACTCTTGTGATATCTCATACTTACTAAATAACTTGCAAGCGCAGCTTGAAAAAAGTGATTTAGATGGTGCGCGTAATATAGCTCACCAAACGCGTAGTATTACAGGTGAAGTAGCTGAAGAGGGTATTAGACTTTTAGCGGTCCAAAAAGAAGACTTCTCTAAAGCCTATGACATCACCGTTAACATCGTAACCAGAAAACTACAACAGTTCTTACCAGTATTAGGTACAGTTGGTGCAATTGCTCCTTTCTTAGGTCTATTCGGTACGGTATCTGGTGTAATTAAAGCGCTATGGCGTATGAGTTTAGGTGGCGGTAGCGGCTCTAATGAGATGATCGGTGAGATCTCAAACGCCTTGATCGCGACTGGATACGGTCTATTTATCGCGATTGTAGCGGTTGTTTTCAATAACATTTTTAACAACATTGTTAAGCGTTACGAAGATGACTTCTTGCTATTAAAATTACTGTTCCTAAGCTTTATGGAAGTATCTTTCTTTGAAGCTGGCGCTAATAACTTAGCTGATGATGAAGAATATGGCTACGATGAAGATGGAGATTCTACTTACCCAGACTTCTTGCAGTAAATTAGCCAGGCTAGGTTTATAGTTATACTTAGTTTGATAGCACTTTACTTCTGTTAATCAGCTATTCTGAACTTTATAAATAAAATCAGTCAACTATAATTAATTGATTAGTAAATAGATAAGTAGAGAAAGTCAATAAATTTAGAGCAGTGAATTTAGCAATCAATTTAATAAGTTAATAAACTTGAAACAATAAGCTAATAGCAAAAGATAAGTAGAAAATATAAATCTAATAATCAAAAAATTAAAAGTAGTAATAATTAAACAGGCTACTAAAAAAGTTAAACTAATACGAAAAGGTAAACGGAGAAAAACAATATGGGAATGAGTAGCGGGTCAGGTGGAGATGATTTTTCAGAAATCAATGTAACACCTTTAACAGATGTATTTTTAATATTGTTTTTGATCATGGTAGTTATTGCTCCCGTGATGAATGAAACTTCTTTACCAATTGAGCCTCCTAAAGCTCAAAATGGTAAAGCCTCCGACACGCAGGGCAAGGTTATTAACTTAGAGATCGCTGCTAACGGTATTATGGCGATCAATAATAAAAAACTAAGCGAAGCACCTATTGATCCTGATGAAGTGGCTGACAGAGTTTCTGAGCGCTTAAGAGAACTAAGAGATTCAGATATGGCATATAGAGAAGCGCCATTAAATGTTATCGCTGATGCTGAAACCCGCCAAAAGTATGTAGTCGGTGCGCTTGATGCTGCTGCTGGTCTTGAAATTAAAAAACTGAATATTGTAACTGTTACTAGAGATAAGTAAAATCAGCTTATTTATATACAGCTATATGCTAAAAAAGTTTAATTTATAATTTTAAGCCATAAAGCTTTATTAAAAAGTCATCAATTGATTATTACTACTCTTTTAAGTTAAAATATAAATTAGGTTTAGTTTTATGGGTCAATATATTTTATAAAAACTCTAAAATATATTGACCAAGCACTAAAAAATAAAAAAGCTAATTATCAATTTGACTGCATACTTATTAAAGAAGTAACGAAACGTAAGTCTAAACTAAATTCTATTCTAGATTTTGATAATTTAGGAAATTTTAAATATATATTGGAATCGATTAAATTTAATTCACAAAAGTTTACAAATTTTGAGTTTTGCTTAGTTTTAGACGAAAATGATCCAAAGTTAACTTTAAGCTGCCTAAAAGATAACGATAACGCAGAAATTGTTTTTAATAAATAGATGAAGTTAACAACAAAAAAGAGTAGTTTGAGCTCGCTAACTCCTTATAAGACTGTAAATGCAATCAAAGTTACAATAAACAGTTTTGTTATACAAGCTTTCTTTAAATGAAGCTTATTTTAAAGTGCTTCACATTTAAACCCTAAGCTTCAGCAATTAAACCAAACGCTGAAATCATTAAGATACATAAAAATATTATCGCGTAGAAAAAAATATTATCAAATACGATTCCTACGTTATCTTTAGTTTCTTTTTTTGCTGGTGGCATTTTTATATTCCTTTGTTTATATAAATTAACTTATTTAGTATTCTGTGAGCTAATTAGTCATATGAATTTTTTAGTATATTATCTAAAACGGATATTCATTTTATCTTAAAAAGATTTTTGAATATTATAACTAAGAAGCTAGATTCACAGTTTACTAGATACTAAATTATTTCTTAGCTTCAAGCTCAAGCTCTTTAGCTACGTGAGATTTAAAGTCTTCAATTCTATCCTTAAATTTACTAACCTGAACTTCAGACATCCATAAACCCTTAAGCCTGTTTTTAGGTACTGACTTTTTAATCACTGGAGGTCTTAAACCTAGCAATCTCTCTCGGCAGAATTTGTTACCTTCTCTAAAGTGACAATCACCAATCTGACAACCTACCACAATAGTACCATCTGCGCCTGCCTTAAAAGCAGATTCAATCATACGAGGCTGTATCATACCACTACAGGGAACCTGAATTACCCGAGTGTTATCAACACCTTTAAGATTAGTCTTATTATCTAAGTGACCTTCAAGATTTACACTACGAGCACAAGCAATTACAGCTATAAGCACATCTTTTTCAGTTTTTAGCTTAATTTCTTCTTGTTTTTCTTCAACTTTAGTTTCTTCAACCATTCTTATAATTTACCTTTAATTATTACTTAGCAGCTACTTCAGCTTCTTCCTGCTCACTTAAAAGTGCAATTCTAATATCATCTATGATAGCTGGGGATTTATAGCCAGGTAGTTCGATTGCATCGAAGTTGCAAGCACCTACACAAAGACCACATTCAGCACATCTATCATCAATCACTACAGCTATTTCTTTATACTTACTACCGTCTGTACGGGGAGCCATATAAATAGCTTCATAAGGACAATCCACAGAACATAACTTGCAACCTACACAGTTATCACCACTTACAGTAGCAGGATCTTTATCTTCCGATTTAACGAAATTTGGTAGTAATGTTAATACCACAGTAATTAAAGCTAAAACTACCCAAGTACCAACATAACCGAAAATATCAGTCAGAGGAAATACCCACAGATAGAAAATATCAATATCAAAATATGTTGGAGTTACGTTTAAAAATGCTTCAGGACCTGAAGTTGCAGGTAAAATACCAGCTGTAATTAAAACTAAACCAGCTAAAAGTGAACCAATCGCCCAGGTTACATTGACTACTGGTCTCGAAATTCTTACATAATGAACCCATAATAATATTAATAAAGCAAATGAAGTTCCAGTATGTAAAAAGAATGACATACTCATAGTTAAGTTAGAGACTACATCACCATTTAAAAACGCTTTAGCTAAAGTCTCACCAATTAAAGGTAAAGCTTTCAATAAAGCTACTGACTTTAAAACTATAATATAAGATCTTTCATCCCAAACTAAGATATAACCAGAAATACCGATAATGGTCATAAAAGCAATTAACGCGATACCAGAGTACCAAGCAATAATTCTGTATTCTCTATATCTATCTGTAAAATATACGCGCACAGCATGTAAAATTACGGTAATAACCATCGCATCAGCAGCGTATCTATGAATACCACGAATAACGTCACCAAAAGGTAGCTTTTTAGTTATATACTCTACTGATTGGTAAGCAGCTTCTAAAGTTGGCATATAATATGCAAACAATAGTAAACCTGAAAGGAACAGCATCCACATAAAAAAGTTTGGCATTGCTCCATGATAGTAAAGAATATTTTGCTCAGAGCCGACTATTTTATTAATCGTATCTTCTATGCTTAGAAAAACTTTTTGACCTGCTCTAACAACTTTTGTTAACATAATTAATTCCTTTAAATTTTACCTTTTAGCGAGTGTAGTTTCATAAACAGCCATCGGTTTGCGGTTTGCAATCATAATAGCAAAGCAAGTTGAAACTAACGCAATACCTAAAGCTACTGCCCAAAATATTGTAGATACTTTATGCGGTGATGTTGGATCCATGTCTAAACCGACTACTCCAAGCACACTGTTAATTAGACCTACAGTTTTAATAGTTCCTTCATCGTAGTAGGCAGGATCGGAGCCAATCAACTCGAAATAACCCATTAAACCGAACATTAAACCAAATAAACCAAGGTTCATTACTGCAACTACTAAAGCTATATTAGTATTTACTCCTGTATCTTTTTCACTCATCTTAAACTCTTACCTCTTCTTGAGACACTCTAAACTTTGTATACATCCACTCATACATTTTGATCTCAACTTTTAAATTATTCTTTTCTTTTTCCTGAGCATATACTCTAAATGTCATATAAATCATGATTAATGAAAAGAAAGCTATCGATAAAATTGAAATTAAAATAGATAGCAATATACCAGTTGAACTAACGTATTTAGGTGCTGCAAAAAATTGCGACAAAGAAACTATACCGAGAATTAACATTACCCAAAATAATAAATCTCGCTTAGTAGTCTCTATCTTCATTAATTGCTTGCTTGAACCTCTCTGTTGTTTTTAGCAGCAAGCAACCTCCAAGTTGCTACTAATAGTACAAAAAAGCCACCATAAAATATCCATAATCTACCCCATGAACCATCTTCAAAGAAAGTACCATCTAAAATAGAATCAAGAGGTAAACCGAAGTAAGGTACAGTGTGAATCCTAGATAAATATAGGAACATAAATAGCAAATAAATTCCAAGCAGTGGGAAATAATCATGACCACGCTGTCTGTATGACATATACATACCGATAGCAACGATGGTAGTACTACCAGCTATCCAGTAAGGTGGGTCGGTATTAATGTTAGCTATATTTAAAATAATTAGAACTGAAAAAACTACAAAATTTATAAATCCCATAATACAGATTGACATTACAATCGGTCTTCTATGGATTTTAGTTTCAGGACCTCTATCAAAAAATGGTAAAGCAAGAACTGTTACTGGTATAAGTACAGTCACGAAAGTAGCTAGTACCGGCTCAATATACTTATACATCTGGTATAAAGCTAAGAAATACCAATCACTTAAAATAGGTAATGGCGTAACTGCTGGGTTAGCTCGAGCGCCAAGTTCAGCAGGAAATATAACAGATGCCGCTGCGACCATAAAAATTAAAACGAAACCTTCTTTCCATGATACATTAAATCTTTTTTTCTTATTACTGTAGAAATACAATTCAACAGCAATTAAACCAATAGTAGAAAGAGCCATATGCATTGAATAAAATCTAGTAATCGTAGCTTGCCCAATAGCACTGCCACCCAACAAAATTTGTTGTGTCGTCATACCAATATTAAAGTTCACATATTGGTTTAAGAGCTTCATATCCCACAATACTCCGCCACCTTCAGATACAGGTACATTAGGTAAGCTAGTCGGTACGCCCCATGAAAGTAATTTATTGACTACTGTCTCACCTAAAAAGGCAAAGTTGATGCCAAATTGATCCATATATCCAGGAAATGTAGCAAATACCTTAGTCGCCCAGAAAGCTCTTTGGTTCCAAATTAAAAGATAACCAGATAGACCTGAATAGAAACCTAATAATAGTAAGAAAAAACAAATCCACAGATTTAGTTCACGATTACCTTTATAATCGGCGCAAATAAACATACGGTAGATTTTCATAGTGGTAAGAATAATAAAAGTATCTGCACCATATTTATGCATACCTCTAACCAACCAACCAAAAGGTACATTTTCTTGGATGTTAATAATACTACTGTAAGCTTGCTCAGCTGTAGGAATGTAAAAACCAACTAATAGAGCTCCAGAAACCACAGTAATCATCCAGCCCAACCACTGCAATGAACCTAACTTATACCAAACGTTTTCTTTTTGTTTAGTAACGTAATTTTCATCGAAAAAATCTAAATTTTTAATCCTGTCTGTAGCTGCTTTAACCACATTATCAAAAGATGGTAACTGAAATTTAGATTCAGACTTACCAGTACTACTTGGAACAGTGCTCATTTACGATATACCTCCAGATTCAAGACTTGCAATTACAAGCTGATTTTCTTTAACTTCGAAGTTAAACTTAAATGGTGATCTTGGAGCAGGTCCAGAAACCACTTTACCTCTTCCTTTAGTATCTTCCTGCATAGGATCATATACTGAAAGGTGACAAGGACATGCAAAAACTTTTTGTCCTGGATCAGGAGTATAGTTATAACCTGAAGCCACTTCAGCTTCATTAGGTACAAAGTTAAATACACAACCTAAATGAGGACATACCCTACTGAAAACTACAAATTTAGGTAAACCATTTTCATCAGTAGTAGGTAATCTTACAGCTGCACCTGGAATAGTTTTAATTTGTTCACTAACAGATGTATATTCTCTGTTAGCTTCTTGGAACATAAAGTACTTAAAAGACCATGGAGTAGGAAAATCTTCAACAGCAAATTTAATAACCTTAACTGGTTGAGGCTTATCAGGCTTCTTAAAGATCTCAAAAGTAGCTAGCGGTCCTGAACTAGGCTTTAGATATCTAATAAAAGGAGAAGCTAAAGCAGTTCCTATCGCTCCTACTATAGGTATTGATAATAAAACTTTTACCAAATCTCTCTTTTCAAACTTCATAATTTTATAATTCCCTTAAAATCCAAGTAATTTTTACTTTTTACTAATTGATTTTTCATATTCAATTAGATTTTCTCTACCTCTATCAAGACGGTCGATACTTTGAGTATAACCAAATTGTCTAACATAACGTACAAGCTTCCAAATCATCTCATCATTAAATTCATAATGTTGATCAAAATCTACTCTCCCTTTCCAAGCTGGCATAGCAGTCCAAGGAATACCATAAGTTAACTCATGGTGCAATTTTTCATCCGTGCGAGTATATAATCTTGAAAACTGGTTAAAGTTAGCTGGTGGTGGATATAAAGATTTATGTAAAGGACCATCTCCGTGACCGCGAGTTCCATGACAAACTGCGCAGTTACCACCAAAAATAGAATTCATTTTAGCTAGCTCATCAGAATTTTCTGGATAGTATCCTAAAATCTCAGCCCTCATATACATCAAAGCATCCCAGCGCTCTTCGCGAGATAGCTTATCTTTAAAGGCAGGCATACCTTTCTTATTCCCCATAGTAACAGTCAAGTACTGTTCTTTAGGTGAGCGAGTTCTCATATACTTTTTATCAGGGTAAGTCGGTTTAGTACCATGACACTGAGCACAATTCTGTAAGTATATCCCCTCACCCTTAGTAATAGAAGGATCATGAGAAGGAAAATCTAGATCAGCTGCTGTAGTTTTTTTGTTCAGTAAGCTACTTTGCAATTTTTCTATATCATTTTTTTTAGCAGCTTTGACCGCTAAAAAAGTGAAACATAAACAAGCTATTAATAAATAAGATTTATATTTTTTCATAAGATTAATACCCATAAAATGGAATCCAACTAATGGCACACCATATAATTACAATTATATACAATACGATTAGAAAAATTGGTGGTCTATTATGCCCAACTTTATATTCTTTTGTAGGTGTAGCTCCCTGAGGTATTATTCCAGGTGGCACACCTTGATATACAGGTGACATTTCATCAAACTTATTATTATTTTTTTTTGCATCAGCCATCTAGAATACTCCTTAAAAATCCAACATCTCAAACTTAGCTTCTTCTACATTTTTAAATTGACCACTAGTTATAGCCCAAGTAGCTAAAATAGCCGAAAATGCAAAAAACGCTATGCACATTAAACAGAAAACTGCAATTCCTTCTTTATTAAAGGTATGGATAATCCAGTTTTGAAAATTAATCAATAAATTAGTGACCACCATGACCTCCTTCAGCTTTAGGAGCACCGTTCATTTTACGATCTTTAGATATATTGTTATAAGTGTCAACCAACTCTTCTGGTAATTGAGACTGACCTTCCCATTTATCTAAATTTATACTTTGGTAAGGTTGCATGATAGGACCTTTATCTTGAGGTAGAGTCTTTAAGAAAGCTACTAAGTACCACATTTGTTGAGGTTCCAATTTAAGCTTCCAGCGCGGCATACGTGAACCAGGTACACCTTCAGCAACTCTATAATACCAAGTCTTATCGGTATAAGACTTATAAAATGGTCTTGAAAAGTTAGCAGGTTTCTTAGCCATTGCAAGTGCGTTTGGACCATTACCTAAACCATTTAAGCCATGACATACAGCGCAATTTTGTCTAAAGATACCAGCACCAGCGTTTGCAGCAGCAGCACTATCAACATTAGGTTTATGGTGCTCAGAAGCTTTCCAGAAAGCTTCATCCGCTTCTGGGTAATACGCTACATAAATATCACGATTATCAGGGTCTTCGAAACGTTTGCGACCAAGTGATTGCAAATATGAAACTAATAAAGTCATGTCATCGTCAGATAAATAACTAAACGAAGGCATAATCGAACCTGGTGTATAAGCTCTAGGATCTTTTAAGTGACCAATATGCCACTGATCAGGTAATTTACCGCCCTCATTAGATAAATCAGGGCCAGTTCTTGAAGTGCCGAGTACGTTTGGTGTTTCATTAACATAGTCACCAGCAAGTACTCTAGAACCGAAATCTCTATCTTGCGGTCTTACAAACTGAGAGTGACAATAAAAACAGCCTTCACGAACATAAATCTGACGACCTTTACCGGCTTGAGTAAGCACTGGCTTACCTTTAGCATCACGAATAACATTACCATCAGCATCTTTTTTCACATACTCGTTAGCATACTTACTTGGATCAGCTTTAAATACTGGCAAGTTAGGTATAACTACAACTACTGAATATATAGTTAGAAATGAAAATATAACAACTACAGCAGGTAAGAAATAACCAGTAATACCTAAAGCCTTAGGCTTTTCCTTATCTGATGGAATCTTTTCTTTTTCAAAATCGTTTACGTCTTTATTACTTACCATTTTTTTGAGAATCTCCCTCAACTGGCACAGCCACTTTTAATTCAAGATCACTTGAAATACTAGTTTCGCGCATTGTCATAAAAATATTATAGGCAAACAGGCAACTACTAATGAACATTAAAACACCGCCAATTGCTCTAGATAACCACATAGGTGGTAAAGTTAGTGACCATTGAGCCACTGGATAAGCTAGCGCCCAGCCTACTGCTTGTTGCAAACCAGCGATAGTTAAACTTATAAAGAAGATGAAGAAACCTATTAAGAGTAACCAATAGTGCCACTTTACCAATCTTACACTGTAAATTCTTCTACCTGTTATTCTTTGCAAGCCATAATATAATGAACCAATTACAAAGAAAGTAAAAGTACCTAATAATGCTACGTGTGCATGACCAACTACCCATTGGGTGAAGTGAATATACCAGTTAACACCACGTGTAGCTTGAAATGGTCCTTGCAAACAAGTAATCAAGTACCAGAAAGCACCTGTTAAAACGAACCTTAACGGCATATTAGTAGTTAACATCCACCAACTACCTTTCATGGTCATATAAAAATTAGTCAATGCGGTAATTACTGGAATTACTAAAGCTGCTGAAAAGATTACAGCAAGAGCTTTTAGCCATTCTGGAACTGGTGATTGTAGCAAGTGATGCGTACCAGTCGGTGCGTAGAAAAAAGCGATAGTCCAAAAACCTATCATTGATAGACTATGCGACCAAATAGCTTTACCGCTCATCTTAGGAATCATGTAATATGCGATACCTACACCCAGTACAGTAAACCACATACCAAGAATATTGTGACCATAAAACCAGTTTAAGATACCATCATTTAAACCATTCATCGCAACGAAAGTTCTATTACCTACTAAGTATATTATCGGCATCCAGAAAAAGGCACCCATAATATACCAAACTGATACATAGAGTTTTTTAACCTGTCTACTCATCACAGTTCTTACCAAATTATAAGATACTGAGACTAAAGCTATAACCAATATAATATCTATCGGCTCACGAAACTCAGCGTATTCACGACCTTCAGTGTAACCATTAATTAAAGTTATAAAACCTAAAGTTATAGCGAGGTTCCAAGTCCAGCAAGAGAAATTAGCCAGTTTTTCAGAATACAACTTAGTTTTACATAAAGCAGGCACTATATACAGTGCACTTCCGATATTCGCCATCGATAACCAACCGAATGCTACACCATTAACGTGCGCAGGTCTAAGCCTAGTGAATGAAAGTTGAGAGATACCCTTAGTCAAATCAGGAAATGAAAACTCTAAAGCTCCCAATAAACCTGCTGCCATACCTAGAACCAGCCACACTATGGCTGAATACATAAAAAATTTAGCAGAACTACCTTCTTCGTTACTTAGAATCCTTCGAACCATATACCTTAACCTTTTTTGATTTTACCCAAGAGCAGCGTTTATGTCTATTGATTAAACCTACTCTTTAATGTGTTTTTATATTTTCAATAGTTTAGTTTTTTGTAAAGATTAGAGCAAATCAGCACTCCAATCTTACTTACTTAAACTCTTAGCTATTTAGATAATTAAAAATTTTATCTTTTATTTTAAAACTGTGATTGACTATTATCAGCTTTAGAACCTAACATTCTCATGTTTTTAGCCGAGATAATAGATTTAGTTTGTTGCTGATTATTTTTATCTGTCCAGATTTCAAAATCCAGCTCACCTTCAATTGCAAGTAATGAACCTTTTTTAACATACTCACCAGCGATTTCAGCCTGACGCCCCCAGATTTTTATGTTGAACCAATCAGTTTCTTTGTTTTTGGTCGGTCTATTTACTGCAATTGAAAAATTTGCGATACATGAACCAGACTCAAAATACCTTAATTCAGGGTCTTGGCCTACACGACCGACGACTACAATTTGATTGATAGCTTTTGTTGCCATAGATTTTGAAATCATACCAACTTTCAAATATATAATCCACTTAAAAATTAGTTCTTAATTTAAGTTTTATCCCCTATATAACTACATTAGTATGAATAATTTTTGTTATAATGATTTGCTATGGGAAAAAAAATTGAAGGAAAAGTTCTAGGAATAGATTTAGGTACCACAAACTCATGTGTTGCTGTTATGGAAGGTGGTCAAGCCACCGTAATTCCAAACACTGAGGGTGCGCGTACTACTCCATCTGTAGTCACTTATGGAGATAATGTCACTGTCGGTCAGATCGCAAAACGCGGTCGTGTAATGAAACCTAAACAAACTATCTACAGTGCTAAAAGATTGATTGGACACACCTGGAGTGAAGTAGAGGACATTCTACCTGCTTTAGCTTTTGATGTAGAAAAAAGTAAAAATAACTCAGTAGACATTAAAGTTGTGGATAAAACTTATACTCCACAAGAAGTTTCAGCAGAAGTCTTACGCAAATTAAAAGAGGACGCTGAGCAATATCTAGGCTCTAAAGTAAACCACGCTGTAATTACCGTACCAGCTTACTTTAATGATTCACAAAGACAGGCTACTAAAGATGCTGGTAAAATCGCTGGTTTAGAAGTATTAAGAATTATCAACGAACCTACAGCTGCAGCTTTAGCTTATGGTTTAGATAAAAAAGAAGATTCTACTATCTTAGTTTTTGACTTAGGTGGCGGTACTTTTGATGTAAGTATTCTTGAGTTAGGTGATGGTGTTTTTGAAGTAAAAGCTACTGCTGGTGACTCGCGTTTAGGTGGCGATGATTTTGATACCGTACTCGTTAATCATATTGCAGAAGAGTTTCAAAAAGAGCATGGTATAGACTTACGTAAAGACTCTCAAGCTCTTCAGAGATTAACCGAAGCCGCTGAGAAAGTAAAGATTGAACTTTCATCTTTAAGTGAAAGTGCTGTAAACTTACCATTTATCACAGCTGATGCTAACGGTCCTAAGCACTTAGAAATGAAGATTTCTAGATCTAAGTTTGAAGCTCTATCTAAAGATTTATTTGATAAATTAAAAGTACCTTTAAATCAAGCTATTAAAGATGCTGATATCAATATTAACGAAATTAACGAAGTGGTTTTAGTTGGTGGTTCAACTAGAATTCCGGCTGTAAAATCATTAGTTAAAGAAATTACGAATAAAGAGCCTAATCAAGGTGTTAACCCTGATGAAGTTGTTGCTGTAGGTGCTGCTATTCAAGGTGGCGTGCTAGCTGGTGACGTTAAAGATGTTGTTTTACTTGATGTAACCCCATTAAGTCTAGGTATTGAGACTTTAGGTGGTGTAATGACCGTACTTATCGAACGTAATACAACTATCCCAACTAAAAAGTCTGAAGTGTTCAGTACTGCTGAAGATAATCAAACTAGCGTAGACATTAAAGTTTACCAAGGTGAAAGATCTCAAGCTGCTCAAAACAAACTGTTAGGCGAGTTTAGATTAAGTGATATCCCTTCTGCTCCGCGTGGTATGCCTAAAGTAGAAGTAACTTTTGATATTGATGCTAACGGTATTTTAAACGTTACAGCTAAAGATCAGAACTCAGGTAAAGAACAAAAGATTTCTATCACTGCGACTACTAACCTTTCAGATAGTGATATTGATCGCATGGTTCAAGAAGCTGAAGAAAGAGCTAAGGAAGATGAAGAGTTCAAAAAGTACACTGAAGAAGTTAACAAAGCTGACACTGTTGTTTATAGCGCAGAAAAAGCTGTTAGTGATATGAAAGATAAGCCTTTTGCAGATCAAATTAAATCACAGTTAGATAAGCTAGAAACTGAAGCTAAAGAACTTAGAGAAATGATCAAGAATAAAGCTGAAGCTGAAAAGATTTCGCAAAAATCTATCGAAGTTCAAAATGCTATGATGGAAGTAAACAAAGTAGCTTCTGAGCATGCCCCTCAAGATGCAGGTGCTGCAGCTGGCGCTGAAGAGCAACCAACAGCCGATGCTGGTGCTTCATCAAGTAATAATAATGATGATGTGATTGATGCTGAATTCAAAGCAAGTGAAGTTGACTAATATATTAAATTAAAGTTCAGCTTTTCCTACTCAGGAATAACTAAATTAAAATGGGCTCGGCTTAAAGCTAGAGCCCATTTTTCTGTTTTAAGTGTTAGTTTCAGCACCCTACCTTCACTTTAGAGTCTTTAGTTGTTAGCTTCAGCTCCTACCTTCAACTTTAGAGTCTAGTATTAATTTCAGCTCCTACCTTCACTTTAGAGTCTTTAGTTGTTAGCTTCAGCTCCTACCTTCAATTTTAGAATCATTAATATTAGTTCTAAAGCCTCGGATTTAGAAAATTATTCTAAAAAAGCCCTCAAATTAGAATTTTTTTATAAAAAAACACTAAATTTAGAAAAAAATTCTAATATTTAATTTTAGATAATTTGTTTATGTATAAAAAAGAACTAAACTAAAGATCTAAATATTCAGGTAAAATTAAAGATATGGCTTTTTCTTTCCAAGGTGCTTATAAATCTTCTGTAGCTACAGTTAAATTTATATTCACTAAGCTATTTACAATTGCTATCCTGTTTATCATTTTTTACTTTATTTGGAGCTTTTTTTCCAGACTAGAAGATCATAATAAATTTATAAGTGTCTACCAGGATGTTCAGGGTTTAAGTCGCGGCTCGCCAGTTAGGCTAGGTGGCGTTCAAGTCGGCAAAGTTCTTAAAATAGCACCGATAGCCAACTCTAATACAGTAGCTGTAGAGTCTATCATCTTTAAAAGTGATCTGGATATTGATACGACAAATATCGCGACTCGTATTGTACAAAATGTAGAGCGCGGTGGAGGCAAGGTACTTGAAATTACTCACTATAAAACTGGTAATAATTTAAATAGCACAGGTGACGCTCCATATTTTATGAAGTACGCTTCGAGAATTGCTTTAGATGGTTTGCAGCTAACTAAAGATTTTGCGGTTAATACAGTCGCTGCCATAAGTCAAAAAGACGATATGGAATACAAAGAAGAACTGCGTAATAACTTAGATAGCAGCATAGTAACCATAGAAAATGGATTAGTGGCTGATGAAATGAACACTAATGTAGAAAATATTAACCATAAAATAGAAATGGTTGAAAGGTATAAAGAGCAGCATCCCGAATATACTCGAGATAAATTAGCTGATCAGCTGCAAGCACTTAAAAACACTTTAAGCTCTTTTTCACCAGTATCAAAAGTTTATGAGCAGGAATAACTTATGAAAAAACTATTTTCAGGCACTTTTAGTATAAATTTAATATCAGCATTACTATTATTAAGCCTTAGCTTAGCAAACCATCAGGTAAAAGCAAGTAATTTAGCTGAGCTTTTACAATCAGCTAATGAAGGTGAGGTGCAGGCTCAAACAGAGCTGGCTTTAATGTATGATCTGGGTAAAGGTGTAAGTCAAGATGTAAACAAAGCACTATATTGGTACAAGCAGGCAGCTGAGCAAGGATACTCTGAAGCTTTATATAACCTTGGTGTGATGTATGATAGCGGTAGAGGAGTGATAGCAGACGAAAGTAAAGCAATTTCATATTTTAGGCAAGCTGCTCTTGAAGAACACTTAGGCGCGATGATTACACTTGCTGATCGCTATTTAGTTAAACAAAGCCCTTATTATAATCCTCAACAAGCCCGCGAGCTTTACAAGCAATTAAACCGTCGTGGTATCATTGAAGCCGCCTATAAACTAGGTATCATCTATGATTTAGGTTTAGGTACTCCGGTTAATTTTACTAAAGCAGCGCATTACTTCAAAGAAGCAGCGCAAGCTGATCACCCTGAAGCTATGTATAATCTTGGTTTAATGCACGAATATGGAGACGGAGTTGAACAAAGTAATATAAAAGCTTATTACTATTTAAATCAGGCTAAAAAGCTAGGCAACCAAACTGCTAGCTTTGAACTTCAAAGATTAGCTAAAAAAATGAAAAGAAGTGATCTCAAAAAAGCTAAAAACTTTATTCCTGAAGGGCAGTCAAACGGCTACTTAAATCAGCACTTAGAATATTTACCATAATATATGCACCAATATTTGTATCTGCTATTAATGCTTGTAACTATTTTAGTACCGCTCATTTTAACACCTGAGCCGCGATTAGCTTTTTACAAAACTTTAAAGCCAACTATAGTAAGTATATTATTAGTAGCTGTTCCTTTCATCTTATGGGATAAACTATTTGTAATGATGGGTATTTGGGGTTTTAATCCCTACTATATAACTGGCGTTCAGCTATTTAATCTTCCATTAGAAGAAGTTTTATTCTTTTTATTCGTACCATATGCCTGCATATTTATTGATATGACTTATAAACGTTATTTCGCTGACCAGCTTATATTAAATAAATATTTTACGATTTTTATAAGTATGGTACTAATTTTAATAGCAGTAGCCTTGCTTGTTTTCAATCTAAATCAGGCTTACACATTAAGTGCTCTTACTTTATTTATATTTTTATTAGCCTATAGCCTGGTAAACAATACCAAGCTATTAAACCGGTTCTTGCTAAGTTTTTGTTTGATGCTAGTCGGGTTTTTCTTTATAAATGGTATACTAACTGGTTCATTTATCTCAGGTGAGGTAGTCTGGTACAACAACTTAGAAAATTCAGGTTTCAGAGTTGGTACTATACCTGTTGAAGATTTCTTTTATGGCTTTGATCTAATACTTGCTGTAACTTTAATTCGTGAAAGCTTTTTAAAATAGGGAAAAGTCGGAAAAACTTTAGTTAAACCTTGATCAGAGATTTCAAGTTACCTGTAACCTGATACGAAAGTTTTCTCATTAAACTTGCAATAAATTCAGAAGTAGCTTCATCTTTAGTCAAGTCTTGGTAAGTATAAACAAAGCTTAAACCTTTAATATCTAAAGATTGGTCACTTAAAGCAGCAAATTTAAAATTCAGCTGTTCATTAACGCCAATATTAGTAAGCGGCAAACCTTGGTAATGATAGAAATCACAGATATTAACCTGGTTTAAATTGTATAAACTTTTTTGTAGACAATTAATCAACTGATCTGTTAGATAGTTCATATATTCTTCATCGACTATCTTAGTTACCATTTTACCTTTATCTCTAATTTTATAATAAGTTGGTATAGGTAGAACAAACTGACAATTGCCTCTATGTAGAGGTAAACCTATATCTGAGCTTGCATATTTAGCAAAACCAGCCGATTTATAAAATACTCGAGCTATATCTGCAAATTCTTTAATTAAAATATTAAAGTAGTTTTCAGGTAAAGTACTTTTTAGGACTTTTATATTGGTTATACTAAAAGCAAAAAATCTAGTATTAGCTTCAGTTTCAAATTTTTGGTTGAAATATTCCTGATCATTTTTTATCAGATCTACATATTTATTAAAATTTTTCATACCAAAAGTACCAGAATCTTTGCGGTAACTCTTTAAAAATGGTAAACAAGCTTTAACCAGGTTTTTAGGCTCACTTGCTAAATCAAAGGTCAGGTTTTCAATAGCTTTTAATTCACGAAATTCAACTGGAGTAAACCTACTAGTATCTGAATCTAAAATAGGTAGATTAGAAATATTCTTTTCATGCTTAGCTTTTAAAGTTGAAAATTTAGTTTTAACTCTTTTAAGCCAGGAAATCATTTCAATTTTATCTTCAGGAGCTTTAATATTACTTGCGCCTAAAACATTCTCTAGGTATGATTTATGTTGGTCTGCCTTATCTCTAATAAAACTTACAATCTGCTCAAAGCTTGCAAAATCATCTTTTTTCTCAAATAGTCTGATTAAGATTTGCTTGATAAAAGGATCTTGGTCTGTAGGTAAAAGCTCAGTAGCAGCTTTATTTACTCGTTGATTTAGATAATTTAAGGTATGATTAGAGTTTTTGTAGTTTTTCTCAGCAAAATTCATTAAGTATTGTTTAATCTCAGTAGTCTTAACCTGGCTGCGAGCTCTAGTAATGAGTTTAAGCAAACGGTTTAACTCTAACCTACTTTTTAAATAATGTCTCATTACGCTTCTTTGTTTAGGCGACTCTGTTTTCAAATGATCAGCGGCTTTAGCTAATTCTTTAAAAATATTTTTACTTATACTATCAATACTAGGCTCATCGTCATTTGAAAACATAGGTAAAGTAGTCACTAAAGAAGAAGTACCAGGTATGTACTTTAGTTTATTTTTAGTTAAAACATTTTCGATGATAGTTTTAAAAGTATTTTTTTGTTTAGATTGCATTAATAAAGAAAGTAAATAATTATACTCATCTTTATTTAGCTTACGTTCGATTTCGGCTTCAATAATCAGACATAGATTTTCAACCACACCACCAATGCGCTGCTCTTTTTTAGAACTTTTATAAGTATTTAAAGCCATAGAGTAATATTTATCTACTGCTGGCGAGTGAACCATTTTTTTACTAACTGCTTCATCTAGCAGTAATTCAAGTAGATCAGCTTCACTTTTATGAAAGATTTTTTCAAATTCTAAACTACTTATAGTCATTACTCCTCGATGTCTTAAGTTAGCATCAACTTTAAGATCAGCAGGTTCTAGAACGGAAACTTTTAAAGCTAAGCCACGGTATTGATTAGCTGAGTATTTTAGGAAACTTTGATCAAGAACTTTTAATTCCTGAGTTAGTCTGGCTAGTTCTTTGTTTACTAGTTCTAGCAATTTATCAGCTGGTAAATTAAGCTGACCAGTACTACCTGGGAAAAAATATACAAACTCATCTTTAAAGAAAGCTTCATTTGCGTAACATAAGCTATGATTACTACCTGTATCAAGCTGAGTATTATTTTTTATTAATTCATCTAGCTTATCACTTAAAATTCTAGCTTGCATGTCAGTAACTTTTTTAGCAGCATGCAAAGAAATTTGTTTCACTCGAAGCTTATCTAAACTAGCCATACTAGTTTGTTTCAGATATTCAAGATCACTGTTTAAAACTAAGCCGATCAGCAGATCTGTTAGTTTAGCAGTATCATCTTCTTGTAAAAGTAAGTAAATAATTTTTTCAATACGCAGCGAATTATCAATATTAGTACTGGTAAGATTACTAAAATTACCCCTAAAACCTGCTATCCTTTTTTCAAAAGGTGAGCTGGTAAAATTTTCAGCGGCTAGGTTGTAGGCTTCAACCGAAGATAGTAAACTATAAAATGTTTTATAGTTTCTAAAATTAGTTAAATGACTACGCTCGCTTAAGCTGCGCGCAAAAATAGCTTCGATAATATTATTGATAGAAAAGTCTAAAGAGCGTCTTTTAGCCAAATCTTCAATTACTTCATAAATCGGGTAAAAACCTTCAAGTTGCCAAAACTTACACAGGTAATCCCAGCCTCTTTGCAATGCTACGATTTCAGTGCATTCATCGAACTGCTTATTTAACTGACAAATCATCAGCAAATATTGTTTAAAATCTTTACTATCAGTAAGTTTAGATAAAATATAGCTGACACTTTGGGCGCTGTTAGTACTCATTGATGATTGGTGACCTAAAATTTGCTGGGTTTCGACTTGTATCATTTTATAATAATTAAGTTAAGAAATATTTGAACGTTCAGTATTTCTAGTTAACTTGTCAAGCTCCTGCCTTGTTGAAATCTCTTTATCAGATAAGGGTTTTAAGTATAAACCGCCATTACGAATCTCAATTTCAAATACAGCATCTTCACCTATCTTTAATAATTCAAGTACCGCCTTGGGTATTAGAATACCATTACTATTACCTATTTTTTTTAGAGGTCTAATCATGCACTAAGGCTTCCTTTTGTTATTACTCAGTTACTATTTACTTTCCACTATGTATAGGTTTAGTAACTTGAATTAATAACATTTAAGGTAAATGATGTAGTTATCTGTAAAAACTTACTGAATTTTTAAAGCCAGTTTTTGCTCTTCTTTTATTTTTTTATACAGGTCTTCTGCCTGAGCCTGTGCTTCTCTTTTCATTTTAGGCTCTAATTCAATACTATCCCTAAAATTAATCGCACTATTACTACCATTAGTCGCCGCGATAGATGACCAGACATAGGCTAATTTACGATTTTTAAGTGTATCTTCTTTTAAAAAAATTTGAGCAAGTTGTAATTGAGCAGCTGGGTTACCTAAATAAGCTGATTTTTCAAACCATTCATAGGCTTTTTTGAAGTTTTGTGGCACACCTTTACCTTCTTCGTATAATTTAGCAAGTTCATAAATAGCTGAGCCTTCATTTTGATTAGCAGCTTGCTTTAACCAATAATAAGCTTCATGGTAATCTTTGGTAACTCCTTCGCCTCTTTTGTACATTAAACCGAGTTGCTGTTGAGCTACAGCGCTACCAGCCTCAGCAGCTTGGGTGTACCAGGCAAAAGCTTCACTGACATCTAGAGCTAGACTCGTATTACCGAAATAATACATGGTAGCTAGCACTTCTTGAGCTTTAATATCTCCAAAACGAGCATGTTTCTTAGTGCAAGCGACCAACTCATCGTGATTAGCACCAATATTTCTTTGGTATCTAATTAACTGATGCTCACATTCATTAATATAATCAGACTTATTACTATATTTTTTTTCAGCAAAATTTAAGAGCTCGCAGCCCTGCAACATAAAACTTAAACAGATTACACTAAGTAAAACTCTTATCACAGCTCTATTTTAGCAAAGCTTTAAAAGAGCGGAGTATGAAATCGAGACATTTATTTGTCTAATAAAAAATCTATCACCCAATTTTCAACAAAAAAATCCATTTTAAACCCATTTAGCTTCCAAAAACCCAAGTGACCGCCAGTTTTAAGTATCTTAAGTTCTATATTAGGATTAATACTATCTGGAAAGCAGTCCTTGCCTAAAAAAGGATCATCTAAACTAGACACGTATAAAGTCGGTATCTTAATATTTATTAAATGTGGCTTGGCACTTGCTTGCTGCCAGTAGTCATATTCATCTTTAAAGCCATTTAAAGGTGCTGTATAATAGCGGTCATATTCTAAAAAACTATTAGTATCTTTTAAGTGCTTTAAGTTTATCTCTTTAAAGCCAGCTCTATGCTTATCTTTAAGTTTTTGTTTTAGTCTAACTAGCATATGGTTCATATAAAATCTAGTTTGTGGTAACGCTAACTTTCTAGCTGAAGAAGCAAGATCTATCGGGGCAGAGATAGCACAAGCCTTACCAAGATTAGCTGGCAACCTCGCTGGAGCTTCACCTAGATATTTTAGTAGTAGATTTGCACCTAAGCTAGATCCGATAAAACTAATACTTTCATACTTGTGATGTTGGTTTACGTGTGAAACTACTGCCCTAAGATCTTTAGTTTGTCCACTATGATAACTATTAACCTTTAAATTCAGCTCTCCACTACAACTACGTAAATTTAAAGCAAGTGCATCTATGCCTGTTAAAGTTAGCTTTAGAGCTAAATGTTTAATAACCAAGTCATTACTCGAACTTTCAAGTCCATGAATTAAGATTACAAGTCTGCGTGCACGCTGCGCGCCTTTTAAATCTTGGTTTTCAGTAAGCTTATAATTAGACTCCCCAGCTAAAGCCCAGTCTAAATCTAAAAAATCACCATCAGCCGTATTGATACGCTCCCGAGCATAAGTAAGCCTAGCTGGCTTTCGGGTTAATTGAGGTATGATAGTTTGCACATGAGGACTTAAGCTCCAATTCATGACTTAGTTTCAGCGCAATTATCACATATGCCAAGTACTTCATCTATAGTCTCAAGTTTGGTAAAGTTTTTAAAGGTGCTATCCTCGCGTGGTCGATCAATTAAATCAACAGAGTGGCAGCTTTTACATACCAGCAATCGGTGCTCATGATATTCATCATGAGAGCATTTCATATAACCATTTATACAATATACTTTATGTATCAGCTGATTTTCACTTAGAGTTTCTAAAACTCTATAAATCGTTATAGCTGAATACTTTTTGCCGGCTTTAGCGCAGATTTCCTGCAATTTATAAGGTGAAATAGCCTTATCGATTTTAGTAATTTCATTGATAATATCGCAGCGCGCTTTAGTTAGTTTAAAACCAGCTCTTTTTAGCTTTTCATTAGCATGTTCGATAAAAGAGCTGTGCTGACAATTTTTCATAAATACCTATTTAAAACATTTTAGTACTTTATTATTATAAAATATCTCTATCAAAATAACTGCTATAAATTAAATAAGGTTTTAATTCTGCACTTAATGATTGGAAAGCCTGAATAGCTTCATTATCGTTAAAGTCATTTTCACTACTATCAACATTCGATTGATAATATTTTTGGAGATCTTTAGCTAATTTAGCAGCAAATTTCATTTCCATATCATTAAGTTTTTTAGCTATAAACGATATCTCATCTGGAGTTTTAGTAAATAGTTCCAAGTTTTGCTTTAACTTATTATTTAAAGCTCTTAGACTACCATTTAAGTATGTTCCTTTAGATTCGTTATTAAACATAGCTGGTAGCTCTCTATTTAAGCTATTAAAGAGCTCATTCGTGTTTATAAAAGACTTAGCAAGCTCATCATCTTTAAAATTAGAGTTTTCCAGCTGTTTATGCTGGGCTCCAAAGCTCATTTGCTGCAAGCCACGTAAATTAGAAAACAAATAATTTTTAATAGCTTTGCTTTGTTTATCATTCAAGTTATATTTATCAGGCTCAGCAAAAGTTGGCTTTAATAATTTTAAGATTTGCATATAACTTTGGTGGTTTAATGCAGGTAAAAGCTGTTTTAAAACACTTGGGTTACTTAGGTGAGTATCAGCTATAAATTTTTGGTCTTCTTTATCTAACGAATTATAGATTTTTACCAGTTTATCTAAGTTTTCAACTAGGAACTTTGACTTATCATATTTATCTCTTGCATCTGATAAATCTTGAACTTTAGCTACATTTAACAGGAATCTCGATAAAGCCGATGTTTGATTAAGCGCTCCCAGCTGACTTGCATCTCTAGTCTCTAGCTTCGAGATCGCCTCTAATAAGCCATTAGAAAAGTTGGCATGCAGCTTATTAGCATTTATATCGTGTTTTATTTCAGTATCATAAGTATCTAAAGCTTTTAAAACAATTTGCTCAAGTGATCTAGCATTAATTGACGCATTTGGATTTTGGTAAATAAGTTCTATTTGCGTATTATTAATTAAGGTCTGAGAATATTCATTATCCAAATCTTGCTTTAGAGTTTCTAAAGTCTGATTGACTAGCTTGGATCCTAAGTTATTTGGCTCTAAATACTGGTTTAAAATTATTAACTCATTTAGGTTAGTAGCTAAATTTTGATCACTTGCATAAATATTGCCTTTTAAGTTATCTAAATATTGAATGGTAGTGAAATTATTGAAGTTTACATTTTTACTTTTAGTGCCTTTAAAATTTTTAATATTTTCTAAAGTATGTACAAGATTTGATGTTAACTTATAATCTCCGCTTAAAAACTCAGTAGCATCAACACCAAAAACCTTGAAAGTCTTATTTAAAATATCTGTATTTTGATCTACTTCAAATTTACTCGAATTGGTTTTTATAATTTTTAAAATGTCTTTTTTTTCGTCTTTAATTAACTTCAGTACGGTTTCGAGTTCATAAGCTTTTTGTTTAGTTTCATTATCTGATTCATCTCTTTTAAAACTATTACCTGCCACATAGACATCAAATAATTTTTCTAACTCATCTAAAAATATTATTAGGTTTTTACTAGTATCAGGATCTTGTTTCTGGTGAGATTCTTTTAAGTTATTCAATTTAGTCATAGCTAAATTCATAGCGGAATTTAGTTTTTCAGTGCGCTCTGGAATAAATCCTGCTATCGCGGAAAACTGTTTATTAGTATCAAGGTAAGGTTTTAGTGATGAAATAGGAGCTTGGCTAAGATTAGCCAAAGAATCTCTAGAGTTAGCAGGTATATCTTGAGCAGTATCAAAACCGTAATACTCACTTAGTTTATTAAAATCTTTATCAAATTCTTGCTCAGTAAGCTCTCGCTTATTACTTAATTTAACCTCAGGCATAATCCTAACCTGAATTATATTATTATTTATTGCATCAAAAGTACTCATCACCATATGGTGCCATTGTGTGGACACAATTATCTTAGCTTAAACTATCAGCTTACGGTTGTCAAGATAATCAACGAATAAGTGTATTAATATGTTTTACTAATTCATTCAGGTGATTATTTAAGGTGGACTTAGCATAATCTCTTCTAGCCACTGAGCGAGCCTCCCAGACTAAACCTCTAACAGATAAATTAGCTTGGTTTACTGCTTTTAATGGACAGTTCATACCTTGAACTAAAAAAGTTAGATCTTTTTTAAGCGTATCGATTGGTAACTTCTCAGGGTGATCTTTAAAAGTTTGCTGCAAGTACATTAAAGCAGCTTCTATTTTTCTCGCTTTATCAGGATAGATCAATCCTAGACTCCTTAATGGCAGAACCTTACTTTCAGTTAAAGTTCTTAATAAATTCATGTTGCTCTCTGCTACTGCTTTATTAATTAGTTGGTTAGCCTTAGAATTATGTAGTGATTTTATAAACTTAGCTACTAAAAAATTAACTTTGTTATCAGTTTTTTGCTCCTCACCAGCATTTTTAGCTAAATAAGTCTTTAAAATTTCTTGATTGAAGCTTTGGTCAGCTGATCTTTTAAAGATCTTAACTAACTGATCGGTCGATATTAAATCCGACTTAGCAGCCTTAGTAATGATAACCTTAGCAAAAGATCTTGCGGAATTTTCTACTGCATAATCAAGAAAATTTTGTTTACTATTAATATCTTTAAGCGGCTCAATGTGATTTTGAATTAGCTTAGCAAATCTAGGACTTTTCTGACTATTAAATGTGTCTTCTCGGTAACTGGTAAGTGGGTCTAATGCTTTTATAGTGACCTTTTCAAGTGGGTTGAAACTGAGCTGACTTTCGTCATCCTTTATATACGTTGAGCCATCTATAGTAGGAGTTTTTAAAGCTGACTGCTCTAAACTATGGGGCTTGAATTGCTTCAGTAATTCATTAAAACTTTCATTTCTTTGCTGCTCAAATAAATGCTCTAATAACGAAACGGAATAATTTTCATTTTCTACTAAAGTATCAAAAGATAATGAGCCAGCTTTTATTCTTTTAGTCAATTCATGATCTAATTCTAAAAATAATTCTTTAAATTGACGAGTTAAAATTGGTTTTTTAGCGAGCGCACTGTTTTTTAAGTGAGCTTGCACTAGGTTTACATCATCAACTCCACTATTAATAGTCGATGATGGTTTTTCAGCTTCCCTTAAATTGTTACTAGCAGTAACCGGCAACCAAGACTTAAGTTTAGATAAATTCATGCACGCACTCTCTTTTAAGATAAATGTATCTTAGCAATACACGTTAAAAAAATAAAGTACTTAGTTAAATCTTAACATTTGGCACTGGAGCAAATATCTTATTAGCGGGTAAGATAGCTTATAATTTTAGATTTTAAATTTATAATAGATATTTTATAGATAATAAGTCATTACCAAAGTAAGTAAAACCATAAGTTTTTTAAATTACTCTGCAAGCTATGAAAATAGGTCATTAATCTTATATTATATAAAGAAAACGGAACCCCGTAGGGGTTCCGTTCACACAATTTTAAAATTAGAACTAAGATTAAAACTAAACTTTAAGCTATTGATTAAAACTGAGCTGATAAATTTTGAATTAAATTAAACTTTAAAACTTTAGTCATATTAGGACTTTAAAGCTATCTAAATAAAAAATTAAACTAAGCTTTAGGTTCAGCTAATTCTTTAGCTGGCTCATTTTCAGATTTTTCAGCAGCTTCTGGGCTTAATTCGATTTTACCAGTTGAAGTTCCAACAGTTTCAGGTTCTACTTTTAAAATCTTCACATCGAAAACTAAAGTTTCGCCAGCTAGTGGATGGTTATAGTCTAAAGTTACTTCTTTATCATCAAACTCTCTAATAGTTACCGGGTATTGAACCTGCTCGCCGTTTTTGTTGATAGTTGCATAAATTACCGCGCCTTCTTTAAGTTCTAAGCTTTGGAATCTACCATCACGCTTAACTACAGCCATTTTTTTATCGTCACGTTTACCGTAAGCTTCTTCAGGTGCAATTTCAATTTTCTTTTTAGCACCTTCCTGCATGCCGATTAGACCTTCTCTAAAACCAGGGATTAGTTTTCCAGAACCGACCTGAACTACAAGTGGCTTTTTACCTTCAGTCGTGTCAAACACTTTTCCATCTTTTTTAAATTTACCTTCATACTCTAAAGTTACAGTTGAGCCTTTCTCTACAGCAGCTTTTTTACCACAGGCAACAAAAGTAAATGCCAAAAGAGTTAGACTTAAGATTTTAAGAAAACGATTCATAAGCATTGATTATAATATTTTTGTTTCATTTGAGCAAGCTATTGAAAAAATAGCCTTTAGCATAGTAACAGCTTAGATAAATTAGTTAATATCAGTCAAAATATTACTGACATAGTTTTGGGTTTCGGGAAATGGTGGCACGCCCATGTATTGCTTGACGGTATTTGGCCCTGAATTATAGGCTGCAAGCGTTTTAGGTATATCACCTTCAAATTCATTTAGTAATTTAGCCACGTAGCGCGTGCCACCACGTACATTTTGGTAAGGGTTTAAGCTGTTTAGCACGCCCATCTCTTTAGCTGTAGCTGGCATTAACTGCATTAGCCCGCGCGCGCCCACCTTACTAACAGCTTTAGGATCATAATTAGATTCGTGCTTAATAATACTTTCAATTAAACCAGGCTTAAAGCTAACTTTAAATTCACGTTCAGCCTCATTTTTCACTTTTTCAAGATAATCATCAAAGTTTGCTGGAAGTTTTGAATTGCGCCCAGTGTTAGCAACATCAGTAATTACAGTTTCACTTGCTGCTGGCGTAACTTCAGCAACTAAACCCTGCTCAGTATTAAGATCCACATCCTTAGCATTTACCAGCTGACTAGCTGGCGTGCTAGCGACAGCGCTTGGAGCAGCAGTGTTTTTAGCATTATTACCATAAGCCAGTTTTTGATCTAGCTTACTTAGCTCATCTACAGCATTAAAACCATCAGTATTTTCTGTAGCGTCAAGTTCATTTAGCCTAGCCTTGAGCGCATCTAAGCTATTAATTAAACTTAAGTTTTCATCAGCGTTTGCTACCTGAGAGCCAGCTTCAAGTGAGCTTGCCAGCATTTCAAGCTGCGAGTTTGCTTTAACATTATCGTCAGCTAACAGCTTTTCTTTAGAAGTCTGGATTTGACGCAAAGCAGCCAGACTATTACGCGGATAAGTAATATTTTCAAGGTTTAAAGATGGATCATCATTAGAATTTAGATTTTTATTATTAGTCTGAAGCGCGCGCGCGCTCACTGACTTTTCATAAGAAGCTATTTTTTCTTTAGCAGATTTACTAATTACAGCAGCATCTTGCTTTAAAATTTTGGTCGGGTTATTAAACTTATCTAGGACTTGAGAAAAGTTACCTTGAGCGCCGAACTTACGATCAATGCTTTGTTTGCGCGCGGTAATACGCTCACCTAGCGAACTTAGGTAAGAGTCTAACTTAGAAAGATGATTTTTAACATCAGAAAGCCCCACCAGCATATTATTGGTCTATTTAGATGAAAACTAGATAGGCTAATTGTAGTATATTATATTAAGATGCTTCCATTTGGACTTGGCTTACCCGAAATAATCGTTATCCTGTTCATAGCTTTGATCGTCTTCGGTCCTAAAAAGCTACCAGAACTAGGAAAGAACCTAGGCAAAGGCTTAAAAAGCTTTAAGAAAGGTGTCAGTGACGCCACAGATGAATTTAAATCTAGTCTTGATGATCAGGATGAAGATGAGCATCCAAATAAGCCAGCTAGCAAGCAACTGCCACCGTCAAATTAAAATTTCAAATACTTTCTAAAAAACATTCAAATCTATAAAATTTTTCTAAAAAACGCTTAAAATTAGAATTTTTTTCTAAAAATGATGTTTATTTAGAAAAATTTTACAAGAGCAGATAAGGTAACTTTAATTATGCGATACACTTTCTAGCTAAATATTTCAGAAATAGCAAACTACGAGTTATGAATCGCAAGTGGATTTTTGTCACAGAACTCTTTAAGCTTTTCCATACCTCTACCAATAGCTTCGATCGGCTGCACTAAAGCTATGCGCACGTAACCTTCGCCCATGGCACCGAAGGTCACACCAGGTACCAGAGATAAGCCTGTCGATTTAAGTAAATTAGTAGCAAACTCCACAGAGCTTACATTTATCGGTAACCAAACATACATAGCACCTTGCGGTGTAAGTGCATTAAAGCCCATCTCTTTTAAAAGAGGCATAATGAAGTCACGGCGACGCTGATATTCCAGCCTAATTTCTTCGCGATAATCTTCACCTAACTGTAAAGCTTTTTCGCCCGCCAGCTGAATACCCATGCAAACCCCATAGTCTAAATTAGTCTTTAACTTATAAAGTGTTTGTACTATCTCAGGATTACCACAAGCAAAACCTAGACGCATGCCAGACATATTATAGGTTTTACTAAAAGTATGAAATTCGATCGCCACATCCATCGCACCTTCGATTTCTAAAATAGAACCTGGACGCTTATCATCAAACCAAATTTCAGAGTAAGCGAAATCATTTAATAAGATGATGTTATATTTGCGGCATAGCTCAACAGCTTTTTTCTGGTAAGCCTTATCAACAGTCGCGCCTGTCGGGTTATGCGGGTAGCTAAGTATCATAATTTTAGCTCTATATAAAATATCTTCAGGTATCGAATCTAAATCACCCACAAAGTTTTTATCTTCACATAAAGGCAGCTCATACACATGCCCGCCACTTAGTACAGTCGCTCTTTTATGCACTGGATAATAAGGGCTAGGAGTTATAGTAATATCTCCTTCCTGTATGTAAGCTAAAGCTAAGTGCCCGATACCTTCTTTAGAACCGAGTAAAGGCAAGATAGATTCAGCTGGATCTAACTTAACTCCGAAGCGCCCTTCAAACCAGCTAGCGATCTCTTCTTTAAAACTTGGTAAGCCACTGAAAATCGGGTATTGCTGGTTGCGGGTAATTTGCATACCTTCATACATAGCTTTTAAGACATCGGGGTGGGTGGGACGGTCTGGTGAGCCTAAGCTGAGATCGATCAGTTCCAGACCGCGGGCGGCAACATCACGCTTTAGTTCATCTAACTGTCCAAATGCATAAGGTGGCATGTCAACCAGACGAAGTGAAGGTAATACGCGATATTCCGAATATAGTTTCATAATTTCATATCATTATACTAAAAACGCGTCTAGAGATGCTTGTATAAAATTATTTTGAACTAGAAGTCACTTAATATAATTTGTAATTTTTTTAAAAATCTGTGCAAATAATTAATTTTAAATTTATTATAGATCTTATTATCTTTAAATAATTATATTCATTAAGATTATTTAAAGTTAAGCCCCAGATATACAAATTAACATTTTATTAATTGCTAATATCTAAATTTAATATGGAAAAAACTATAAATCTCAGTCCACAAATTAAAAGAGAGTTTCTTACTAAAAATAAAAATACAGCAGCAGTATTACTTACAGCTAACTTAAATAGCCCAGCAGAATTATCTAGGCAGAAATTTAGCGAAGAAAATAGACAGACTCAGACCGCCCTCAGCAACCCAAACCTAAATTTACAGAAAAAAGAAATTCGTACTGATCATCTTAATTTAAGCCAAGTCAGAAAATATTTTGAAGATTTTTCAGCTAAAGATAGTGCAAGTTTTTCATTAAATGATGCTAACCAGCTTGACATACAAGTCGCCCCAGATAAGCACTTAAATCAGATCAGCAATACTCCCTCAAATGAGAAAAATGCTATTTTAAGCAGTTTGAAAGCTTTAGAAGTTTTTTCAAAAGAACCGACTGTTAGATTTACACCTGAAGATTATTTAAAACTATATGATGCTATTAAAACCAGTTTAAATGATATCGGTAGATATGGTGATCACGAAGATTTAGATCAATTTTATAATACTGTAGCTTCAATCAAAAATTTTCAGCCAGAGTCAAAACAAGCTAGTTCTACGGCTATAAATAAAAATAACGCTAATGAAACTGACGCTAAAAGTTTGAATTTGAAGCAATTTCAACAACAAATTTTAAAAAATGCCCAGCAAAGATCTCTAGAATATCTTCAAATTCTGCATAATATTCAACAAGAAAACAATATTGATACTCATCAAACACCAACTAATGCTAACCAAGCAAAAGTTTACCTGCAAAACCTAAACAAAACTTTAGATCAGCACTTCCAAAAGTTATAGTCTTCAAGCAAACAAAATACATTTATACTGATATTTGCGAGCTTACTTTCTTAAAGCATCAGTCAGATTACGGTTACCAGCTTTAGTAATAACTATATTATCTTCGATACGTATACCGATTCCATGCTCGCGATCATACAAACCAGGCTCGACAGTTAGCACCATACCAGGTAAGTATTTATCAGTTTCACGCTTTAAACCTGGATCATGCACATCGATACCGAGTGAATGTCCGATACCATGCATATAGTATTTTTGGATTTGTTTTAGGTCATAAGCATCTGAAATCATTTTTAATTCTTTTAAACCTTCACCTAACTTAACTAATGCTAGGTCATGAGTACTTTCTAAAGTGTTACCTGGCTTCATATTTTCGATACATGCCTGCTGAGTCTCTAAAACCAGATCATAAAGATCCTGTTGACGCGCGCTCAGACGCTGCCCAGCAGCAGCGTAAGCGCGCGTAATGTCGCTTGCATACATTTGATACTCGCAGCCAGCATCTACTAATACTAAATCACCATCTTTTATTTGTTGATCATTCTTAATATAGTGAAGCACGCAAGCACTCGCCCCGCTAGCTACGATAGCTGGGTAAGCCCAGCCACTGGCACCTTTTGCTCTAAAAATATTATTTAGCTGCGCTTCAAGTTCATACTCATACGCGCCTGCTTCTACTAAATTAGCAATGAAGTTGTGTGCCTGAACTGCTATGTCTGAGCTTTTCTTCATAAGCTCAAGCTCAGCTTCAGACTTGATAGTTCTAAGTTTATGAATAAAATCTATTACTTTAATTTCAGCAGTTAAATGGTCAGGTACCTTTGCCTTAGAGCGCGTAGCGACTTTAGCTGTCATTATTTCAGCAAACTCATCAGCATAGTTTTGCAAAGCAGTTTTTTGATCAGCACTTATATTTACCCAGCTTTTAGCGTGCTGCGCGCCTGAAATTGCCTTAGCTTGCTCTAGACTATAGCGCTCTCCTTCCCAGATTAAATGCTTTTCATCCACTTCTTTAATAATTAAAGTTTCCGGCTCACTTGCTGCTGGCTCTAAGATTAAATAATTATCAGATTCAGTCAAACCAGTTAAATAATAAAAATCACTATCCGCTCTGAAAGGATAAAATACATCATTACTAAAGTTTTTGAGTACGCCACTCGCTAAGATTAGTTTCTCCAAACCAATCTCCTGCATGTAAATTAATACATTTTTTCGTCTTGAACTAAATTCTTCTGCTGCGATCATGTGTTTTTAATTGTAACTGAATTATATTTAAAGGCGGCTGCACAATTTTAATCCCTTTAATTTTAAATAAGCCTGCAAGCTAGTTCAAGCATAAGAGTCATCTAAATTTTAAATATTTTACATTTATACCTATTAAATTAAAACTCAAACTGAGTTAAATACCTTAATAATTTATATATTTATTTGTCAGAAACTAGCTTATGATCATGACATTTATCTAAACCTTCATATTAGTCTTAGCAACCTAGTAAAACATTCAATAAATATAACGAGTTAAAAACATTAATTAGAACCTAAACCTTCACATGACAAACTAAGCCTTATTATTTTAAACTTAAAAAGTGCCGAATTTCCTTAAAAACCCGCATTTAATTAATGAAATTTTTTATAAAGTAACGGATAATCCTGCTGCTGATCTACTCAAACAAGTTAGAGCCTGCGCGCACTGCCAGCATGAATTACCTTTAGGAGCCCGCCCAGTTTTAAGCTTCCATCCTGAGTCTAAAATTTTAATAGTAGGTCAAGCTCCCAGCCTAAATGTACATAAAACAGGTTTACCCTGGAACGATGCTTCAGGTGATAGATTAAGAAAGTGGCTAAAAATTAGTGAAAAAGCTTTTTATGATCCATTAAATTGTGCCATTATCCCAAAGGGTCTATGTTATCCAGGTACGACTGATAGCGGAGATAAACCTCCACGCAAAGAGTGCGCCGAACTTTGGTTTAACGAGATTCATAAAACTATGCCTAAACTTAGCTTAATACTTGCTATCGGTAGGCACGCGCAATCTTATTATATGCTAGAAGCCTACAATACTTATAGAAATAATCTATTACAAAAGCAGTTTAAACTTGATCAGCAGCAATTAGATACAAGCGCTCATACAAGTAGTGCTGAACCTAGTCTTAGTCAAGCAAAATTGAAGCCCACTTCAGTTCATAAAAACCTGACTTCTACTAATACTAGCTCAGCTAAAGATACCTGCAAACTAACAGTACAAAGTGCTAGTTTATTTGATCTAGAAAGTTATGGTATAGAAAAATGTTCAGTAACAAAAGATACTGAAGGTTATAAAAGTAAAAGATTTCCATTACCTAACACCACAGAATTAGTTAAAACTTCTATTAACCTTCATGACTTAACTTTTAATTACTTTTTTAACGGTGTGCCTGTAATTACCATGCCTCACCCTTCACCTAGAAATAATATTTGGCTTGATAAAAATAGGTGGTTTGAAAGAGATTATGTAGATGTGATTGCTGCTTTAGTAGCTGATGTATTTGCGATTTAAATAAATAACTGGATAAAGCTTGTATTAAGCTCGCCCAGTTATTTAAAGATTTCATAGAGTTTCAAAAATATTTATAAGGAATTATAGTCTTAGGTTGTAGCTAAGCATAGGTATAATAATAGAATTCATTAATATTTAGAGCACATTCAGGTTTCTATCTAAATTTAGCTCTCAGAATAAACCTGAATACAGCTCTAATTACACCATGATAACGTTAACCTTAAATCTTATTTAATGGGTAGCAGTTTTAATTTTTAATTCTATAAATGTATTCAGGTTAACTTTAAACGAAGTCATAATTCCATCTCAGCAACATTTAAGCTTGCTTCAAAGTCGGACTATAAATATATCTTTCTTCTTTAATTTTACCGTCTTGCCACTTTTGTATAGACACTTGGTTATAAGCGTATCTATTATTATCTGCTTTATTAGTGTAATCATAAAACCACTGGCTCATACTAGTTTCGGTTTCTTCGTTAACAGTAACGTTAACTAACTCAGCACTATGCCACTCCATACCGGCTAGTAGCTGCTTTTCACCAGGCTCTTCTGATGTACCATGCAGGTCATCATATACACCTAAGTATTGCTTGCGGTTATAAGCTGGAGGGTATTTAGCAGCCCAGGCGATGATTTCGTTTTCGTCAACATAAACATTATCTTCTTCAATCCAGGCAGTAAATTTTTGCAGCACTTCTTTATTGTTGTATTCGCTCACTCCAGTATCTGATCTATAGTCCCAGCCATGCACACCACAAATCAGGTTATCTCCATCCAAGTGTCCATCAGCCATTAAAACACCACGATGTAAACATCTACCATATAACACAGATACTTCAGTATCCAATTTCATAACTACTAAGTCTATTTCACAGACTAAAGCGTGCTGAGGCTTACGGTTAGGTAACTTTGACCATATGGCAATAGCCACTTTATTTTTAGTACCTTTAGGGTTTTCAATTTTCTGTTATAATAGCTTTTGTTTCATTATTTATCCTACTTAGTCTATCTTACAAAAAATTAATTCTAAGTAAGATTATTTTCTGAGTTAAAGTGTGTGATTTTCACATATCTTTACTACCAAGCTCTAATTTAAAAGCAGTTTACAATAACACGTGCTAGTAGTATAATGTTCTAAAAATGGAACATCTTCATTTAGATAAATTGAAGCTTTTGTTAGCGGTTAAAAATGAGGGTAGTATAAATGCTGCTGCTGAAAAACTGTATGTTGCAAAATCATATATCAGTCGAACCATAAAAGAGATGGAGCGAGATTTAGGTTTTAAACTACTTGATAGATCTAGTTACAGAGCCGTTTTAAGTGATAAAGCTGAAATGTATTTAGCTAGAGCAGCTAAAATTCTAGAGTTTGAACAAGAACTTGAAAGTTTGAGAACTCAGCTTAGCGAAGATGTTGAATCACATATAAGAGTTAGCAGCACAGTGCTTTTTTCGCTTGAAAATCTCATTTCCTTAGTAAAAGATATTAATCATAAATTCCCCAACACTTCACTGGATCTAGAGCGTGAAGTCTTAAGTGGCGAGCAGCTTCTATTAAATAAATCGGTAGACATCGGTATAATTGAAAATTTAATTGATGAGGTTAACCTTGAAGCAAAGTTAATAGATACAGTTATGATGCCACTCGTTATTTCTAGCGATCATGAATTTTTAAAGTTACCACGCCGCCAGCAAAATATACAGGCTTTACAAAATCACCCACAAATCAGCTTAAAAAGTACTATTCAACAAAAAAATAGTTTCGGTGGTATATATCAGGATTCAAGAAAATGGCAAGTAAATGACAATAACAGCAAGCTTGCTTTAATTAGAGCAGGTTTAGGCTGGGGGCGCATGCCAGATTATTTAGTTCACAGCTTGCTATCTTGCGGTGAGCTTAAGGCTTTGCATCATATAGAAGAAGTACGTTTAGTTAAGCTTTACTTAGCGCGTCATAAGTTTGGTCTGCGTGGCAGAGTTTGCGATTATATTTGGCAGAAGTTTTAACGTAAGAAATGCGCTCATATCTATTTAGCGTGCACGCAGCAAAGTATAAAGTTTATAGACTGAAATTCATAAAATCGCTTCACATCTACTATAAAGTATAGTTTTGCTAGCTCGCTTTTATAAATACCTAACACTTATTACAATTTTATTTAAAATGCTTATTAAGTTCCACTTTTAGATTTATACTATTTGCATTTATTATGCTTTTAAAATAAGTTGAACTTTTCAGCCTAAGCAACCTTGCAAATCCCAAACTTAGTTTATAATTTACTAGGATAACATGATAGACCGTCAAATTAAAATTAAGGTGAAAAAGGCTTTAAGTAGGCAAGCTGCTGTGGCTTTAATAGGACCACGACAAGTTGGTAAAACGACTCTAGCCCTTGATTTAGCTGAGCAGCAAGACTCAGTATATCTAGATTTAGAAACTTCAGTAGATCGAGCTAAACTTCAAAACCCTGTATTATTCTTAAGCCAAAACGAAAATAAATTAGTAATTCTGGATGAAATTCATCGTATGCCAGAAATATTTCAAGAATTAAGGGGATTAATTGATCAAGGTAGACGCAAAGGTCTAAAAGCTGGGCGCTTTTTAATTTTGGGCTCAGCATCAATTGAACTATTAAGGCAGTCTGGTGAAACTTTAGCTGGGCGCATAGAGTACATCAATATGGAGCCCATTAATATTACTGAAACCGATGGTGATCCCATAACACTTTGGGTGCGTGGCGGCTTTCCTGAAAGTTTACTTGCAAATGATGATGAAGATAGCTTTGTTTACAGATTAAATTTCATTAGAACTTACCTAGAGCGTGATATCCCCCAATTCGGTCCCCGCATCGCAGCTGAAACCCTAGAAAGACTCTGGATAATGCTCGCTCATAGTCAAGGTCAGACTCTTAACGCTTCTAAACTTGCTAGCAGTCTGGCTATTTCTGCCACCACAGTCAATAACTACATAGATCTACTAGCAGATTTACTACTCATCAGACGTTTGCAGCCGTATTATTTTAACACTAAAAAACGTTTAGTAAAAGCACCTAAAGTATATGTTAGAGATAGTGGCTTAATGCATGCCTTAATAGGTCTTAAAGACTACAACACACTTGCAGGTCACCCTGCCAGTGGAGCCAGCTGGGAGGCTTTCGTGATTGAGAATTTACTATCTGTGGTTCCTGATTATACAAAAGCCTGCTACTACAGAACCAGCGCTGGAGCCGAAGTGGATCTAATACTTGAATTTCAAGCAGGTAAAAAATGGACTGTAGAGATCAAAAGTGGGCTTACTCCTAAATTAGGCAAAGGCGCTCACCATGCACTTGAAGAGATACAAGCAGAAAAAAGCTTTGTTGTTTATGCTGGTGATGATCGCTATCCAATAGCAGATGGTGTTGAGGTTATAGGACTAAGCGAGCTGGCTTCAATTTTAAAAGATATATGATTTAGTTAATTTAAGTAAACACTGCTCTTTACTTAAAAGCGCGCACTCTAAGCTAAGCTAAGTGTTTGGAAGCTTTAAATCAATATTTCCCACGAGTAAAATTAAACTTTAAAATATAATCTCTATAATAAGATTTAGGAATTCAGCAGATTAAGATTTTCATCTATCAACCACTCTTTAAGCTTAGAAAGTCTATGTGAGCTATCGTCGTTAGTTATAGCCATACTTAAAGCCTGCTCCTCGCCGATGATCACTAGTAATTTTTTAGCTCTAGTCACACCTGTATAAACTAAATTGCGCTTTAGCATCATGTAATGCTTCATGCATAAAGGCATCACCACAGCCAGAAACTCTGAGCCCTGAGATTTATGAATGGTGGTAGCGTAGGCTATCGTCAGCTGGTCTATGTCATTAGTCGCATATTCTACCTGTTTACTATCGAAGCTAGCAGTAATTTCCTGCGCGCCTAGATCAATCTTAGTAATAAAACCAATATCCCCGTTATAGACTTCTTTATCATAATTATTAATAGTCTGCATCACTTTATCACCGACCGCATACTTTTGACCATATTTTTCTATAAACTCTGAACTCGGGTTTAATAGCTTTTGTAGTTCAACATTAAAAGCCCTTACACCCATACCACCACGTTGCATAGGACATAGC
This sequence comes from uncultured Gammaproteobacteria bacterium, assembly GCA_964438425.1. Taxonomy (GTDB): domain Bacteria; phylum Cyanobacteriota; class Vampirovibrionia; order LMEP-6097; family LMEP-6097; genus CAYTKM01. Next base: position 317,811 of record CAYTKM010000001.1, on the reverse strand, counting down.
ACCTGGATATCTCGCGTGGGGTTAAATTTAAAGCGCTGAGGTATTCTATCTTTAACTACTTTATTTACCTTAGCTATTAGATCATCACCAGCACGCGCCTCGATAAAATAAAAATCACTTACTTCTTTACTTGACTTCAGCTCTGGCATTTCACCTTGATTAATCAAGTGAGCACTACTAATAATCTTACTTTCAGCAGCTTGCCTAAAAACTTCAGTTAGCTTTACAGTAGTTAGCAGCCCAGAGTCGATAATATCTCTTAGCACTTGCCCCGCTCCAACTGAAGGCAGCTGATCCACATCACCCACTATAATTAAAGCCGCACTAATCGGTAGAGCTTTTAAAAGTGAATGCATTAAAGTAACATCGATCATCGAACTTTCATCGATGACCAGCAAGTCACAGTCCAGCGGGTTTTCAGCATTAAAACTAAAGCCTGCAAAAGCTGGGTTAAATTCAAGCAGGCGATGTATGGTTAAAGCCTCTTTACCTGTGCTTTCAGCTAGCCTTTTAGCCGCGCGCCCCGTGGGCGCGCATAGTTTTATTTGGATTTTTTTAGCAGCAAGAATGGTTAATATCGACTTTACTAAAGTGGTTTTACCCGTTCCTGGACCACCAGTAATCACACTTACTTTATTTTCTAAGACCATTTCTACAGCTTCTTTCTGTTTATCAGCCAGACTAACTTTTAACTTTTTTTCGACCCAAGGTATAGCTTTATCGATATCTATTCCCTGCCAATTAGATTTACCAGCCGCGAGACTCTTGAGTTTACTTGCAATATTTTTTTCATGGTTATAGTAAGCACTTAAAAAGATTGCCTTTGAGCTATTGATGCTACCTTCAACCAAATCACCAGCTTCAAGCTCGGCTTGAATAGCATTTTCGATAACAGGCTCAGTCAAGTCTAAAAGATCAGCTGCACTGCGCTTTAGCTCTTCATACAAAAGCGCGCAATGACCACTCGCTGTAGCTTCCATTAACGTAAAGTTCACTCCAGCTCTCGCTCTAATTAATGAATCTGCTGGAATTCCTAAATTTTTAGCGATTATATCTGCTGAAACGAAACCTATACCTCGAACATCATTTGCAAGCCGATATGGATTTTCAGTCACCACTTTAATCGCTTCATCACCGTAGGTTTTGTGAATTCTAGTCGCCCTAGAGGTGCCAACTCCATGCGACTGAAGAAAAACCATAATTTCTCTGACTTTAGTTTGCTCCTGCCAGTTAGCCGTGATTTGCTGCGCTCTATGGTAACCTATACCAGCGGCTTCAGTGAGTCTTTCAGATTCGTTTTCAATAACTTTAAATACTTTTTTACCAAATTTTTCTACTAAACACTTAGCATAGTACGGTCCAATACCTTTAATTAAACCAGAGCCAAGGTATTTTTCGATACCTTCAAGTGAGCTAGGTTTATGAACTTCTATGTTATCAGCTTTAAACTGTGGTCCATGCTGACGATCATTAACCCAGGTGCCTTCAGCTTCTAGGTACTCGCCAGCACTAATTGCAGCCAGATTTCCAACTAAAGTGATTAAGTCTTTATGCCCTTTAGCCTTTATACGCAGCACACAAAAACCAGTTTCTTCACTGTGAAAAGTGATTCTCTCAACTGAACCTGTTATGTTTTCGATGATGCTTTCCTTTTAAGACTAGTTTATAAATAGCACTGCACTTTATATAATATAAGAATAAATGATGTCAGGAAGATGCGTGTAAATTATCAGTGATGGCGGTAAAGTGAAAAAGTGTCGGTATATTTAGCTGTTTAAATCGTGGTAAAACAAAAAAAGTGGCAGCACAAACATTCCTGGATCATTTTAAGTTACTTTTACGTATATGAGTACCAATTAGCTATTTTTCGGCTACATTGTGGCTATGGATTGGCTACCTAAATACACCATCACAGATAAATTACTATATACAGTATCTGAAATTAGCAAGGCTATCGCTGAAATTAAAAGTTATAAGATAGTTTGATCGATCTTAGCAAAACTAGAGCTGGCAGCGCGCAAACAAGACTTTGAAAAGTTAATTTGCCTTGCTCTAAATTAATAATGGATTGAATCGAATAAATTTTCTAAATTTTAGCTTAAAGTTATATTTAAAATAGAGTTTCAATACATTAGCTAAAAATTTCACCCATATATCGTGTATATTGGTAGTAGATTCCCAATTGTACGACTTTTATGATAAAACGCAGCTTGAATAACATTATTAAAGAAATAAATGACACCTTTAAGGTCATATTAATTACAGGTCCAAGGCAGGTAGGCAAAACCACCTTATTAGAAATCTGCGCCAAAGAAAGCCGCAATTATGTAACTCTTGATGACTTGGATAAACGCGAGCTTGCGATTAAAGATCCTGCACTTTTCCTTCAAGCCCACCCTCCACCCATAGTTATTGATGAAGTACAATATGCACCTGAACTATTTAGTGCTATTAAAATTATCGTCGATCGAGAAAAAGATAAAAGAGGTTTATTTTGGCTGACTGGTTCTCAAAAATTTCATTTAATGAAAGGAATTACTGAAAGTCTTGCTGGTAGAGTTGCCATTGTAGATCTTTTAGGTTTATCTCAAGTCGAACTAGATGATAGAGCTGGAAGTTCTGAGCCTTTTATGCCGACTAAAGCATGGATAGAAAAAACTAAGCCTAACATTAAAAAACCCAAACCTTTACTTGAGATTTATGAAAAGATCTGGCGTGGTTCATTTCCAGAACTTTGGACTAAAAATAAAGATGAGCAAGCTACAACTAGCAAAGTCAACCGCGATTTATTTTATAAATCTTACGTTCAAACTTATATACAACGTGATGTTAGAGATATGGTGCAAGTAAACGATGAAACATCTTTTAATCGTTTTTTAGGTGCTGTAGCTGCTCGCACGGGACAGCTTTTAAATTTTTCTGATATTGCACGTGATGTAGATATAGATCATAAAACGGTAAAATCATGGTTTTCTGTCTTAGAGACTTCTGGTTTAGTGTATCTCTTGCAGCCTTATTATCGAAATGTAACTAAGCGTATAGTTAAGACTCCTAAACTATATTTCCTAGATACTGGGCTATGCGCTTATTTAACTAAATGGCCAACAGCGGCTTCATTGGAAGCTGGCACAATGACTGGAGCCATACTTGAGACTTATATGTTTGCAGAAATTTTGAAGAGTTACTTGCATAATGGTAAGACACCTTTCTTTTACTATTACCGTGATACTGACCAGCATGAAGTAGATCTATTAATAGAGACTGGCGGCGAAGTTTACCCTGTAGAATTTAAAAAGACTGCTAGACCATATAGCTCTGCACCTAGAAATTTCAAAATGCTAAAAAAATTAGATAAAGAAGTGGGTCATGGCGCTGTAATTTGCTTTGTAGAAGAGCCTATGCCACTATCTGATGAAGTAACGGCTATTCCTGTGGGGTATTTATAAATAGCTATATTATAGAAACTTAAAGCTACATCCCCCTATTCATCCTAAAACCAACGGAGAGAGAGGGTTTAGGGGAGACGCACCCTGCATCAACCTAAACTTACACTTGAAATACCCCGAAGGAACGCGTAGTAAAAGACACCGACTCTTGTAGAAACACCGCTATATTATGTACATGCTCTATGTTTTCATACTCACTAATAACACCGTATGGAAAGCCATCGGTAACTTGAATTGCCCACTCTTCCGATACCTCATCTCGGTGAGAATGGGAGGTAAAGCCCCTTATTTCAATACAAAAAAGCCAAAGCGGAGGCTTTGACTCGCTTTTATTTTAGACGACGGTTCAGCAAAACATTACATCGCTCTATAAAGGAGCTAAGCTTACCAGGTTCAAGCGTACTTGAAATAATGATTTTTATGACGGGGTGAAGCTATGTAACCCTTATTGCAAAGCATCGTGAGCTAAAATCTCTGCTTGCTTGAGGACGGTTTCCGTTGCGAGAAGTTGCATATCTGGTGGATAGCCAAACTGTCTAAGAGTTCGCTTTACGATGACTTTTAATTTTGCACGGACATTTTCTTTAATCGTCCAATCTATTGATACATTATTCCTCAAGCGTTCTGTTAAAACGATGGCAAGCTGTTTAATTTGGGGGTGCCCCATCGCTTCTAAGGCTGATTTGTGATGTGCTATTGCCGTATAAAAAGCATATTCATAATCACTCAAGCCTAGCTCTTCAGGCGCTTTATCTTGCTTTTTTATTTCTTTCGCAATATTTGATAATTCTTCTATGACTTCGGCGGATGTAATGGTTTTACTGTGGTATCGCTTGATTGAGGTTTCCAGCATTTCCATAAGGCTTTTGCTCTGAACTAAATTTTTTGATGAGCGAGATTTTATCTCATCATTTAACAATTTTTTAAGAGCTTCAAGTGCTAGATTTTGATGTTGATGCTCTTTGAGTTCTTGCAAAAACTCTTCAGACAAAATTGAAATATTTGGTTTCTTAATGCCTGCTGCATCGAAAATATCAACTACTTGATCGGATACTAAAGCTTGGTCAATGACCTGCCTAATGGCTGTTTCCATTTCTTGATCTGTTCGTCCTGTTCCTGAAGCATTAAACTTGGCAAGGCGTGCTTTTATGGCTTGAAAAAAAGCGATTTCTTCTTTAGCATTTATGGCTTGCTCGTGGGGAACTGCAATGGAAAAGGCTTTTGACAAGGCTGCTGTTTCATCAATAAAGCGTTTTTTGCCATCTTCCAATCCTAATATATGATCTTCTGCAGCCAAAATAAGCTGAAGTTTAGCTCTAGTATCTGCTGTAAAATAGTTTTCATAGGAAAAGCCATGAAAAAACTGTGAAACGACTTCAAGTTTCTCAAGCATTAAAGCTACAGCTTGTTCCTGTGTTTCTGCAGGATCGCCTTTACCTCCATTATCTGAATAAAATGAAAGCGCTTTCTTTAAATCGTTGGCTATCCCTAAATAATCAACGACTAACCCGCCTGCCTTATCTTTGTAAACACGGTTTACACGTGCGATGGCTTGCATGAGGTTATGCCCCTGCATGGGTTTATCAATATAAAGCGTATGCATGGAAGGCGCGTCAAAACCTGTGAGCCACATATTCCGAACGATAACCAGTTTAAGAGGATCATCAGGGTTTTTCATACGCTCTGCCAAAGTGCGGCGCTCTTGTTTTGTAGTTTTATGTTTTGCCATTTCAGCACCATCACTTGAACTTGCCGTCATCACCACTTTGATTGCACCTTCATTGAGATCATCACTATGCCATTGAGGGCGAAGCTCAATAATGGCTTTGTATAGATCAGCAGCAATGCGCCGTGACATTGATACGATCATACCTTTACCTTCAATTGCAGCCTGGCGCTCTTCAAAATGCTTAACAATATCTTTTGCTATATTTTTAACGCGATTTTCACTACCTATAAGTGCTTCAAGCTGTGTAGTTTTATTTTTTGCTTTTTGTATATCTGATAAGTTGTCTTCTTCTAACTCTTTGTCCAATGCCTTAATCAGCTTTCGCCCTTCTTCAGCAATGGCGACTTTTGCTAATCTACTTTCATAGTAGATACGGACAGTTGCCCCATCCTCTACGGCTTGGGCAATATCATAAATATCGACATATCCGCCAAAAACGGCGGGCGTGTTTTTATCTGTGCCTTCAACAGGCGTGCCCGTAAAACCTAAATAGGTGGCATTCGGCAGCGCATCGCGCATATATTTAGCAAAGCCGTAAACGGTCTTTTTACCAATGATATTGCCGTCTTCGTCTTTATCATCTACTGTCTTAGCGTTAAAGCCATATTGGGTGCGGTGCGCTTCATCCGCAATCACAACAATGTTCCGACGGTCTGAAAGCTCATCATAGACATTGCCTGCTTCAGGCTGGAATTTCTGAATAGTAGTAAACACAATACCCCCTGAAGATACGCTCAAAAGGTTTTTAATGTCTTGGCGGTCTTTTGCCTGTTTAGGTTCTTGGCGTAATAGTTGCTTCGCTCCTGCGAACGTATCAAAAAGCTGATCGTCTAAATCGTTGCGATCGGTAATAATTAAAATTGTGGGGTTATTTAAACGTTGCACCAGCTTGCCAGCGGTAAAGACCATTGAGAGTGATTTCCCTGAACCTTGCGTGTGCCAAATGACCCCGCCTTTGCGGTCGCCATTCTCACGGCTGGCATCTTCAACAGATTCTAGCGCTTTGTTGACCGCATAATATTGGTGATACGCCGCAAGTTTTTTAATCGCCTTTACTGAAACCAGCCCTGTTTTTGCATCTTCTTTACGGTTGCTTTCAAAGACAATAAAGTTACGGATTAAATCCATTAGCGTATGACGGTTTAACATCCCCGTAATCAGGATTTCAAGCTGGCTTTGAAGGTGCGACGCCTCCGCTAAGCCATCGCTGGATTTCCACGCCATAAAACGGCTAAACCCTGCGGAGATAGTACCAGCCTTCGCTTCTAGCCCATCTGAAATAATGGAAAAAGCATTATAGATAAATAAGCTGGGAATCGTATTTTGATAGGTGCCCAATTGCTTGAAGGCTGAAATTATCGTGGCATGTTCATCTACAGCGTTTTTAAGTTCCATCACGATAAGCGGTAGCCCGTTTATAAATAGAATGACATCAGGGCGTTTGTTTTGATTATTTTCAATAATGGTAAACTGATTCATCACCACATAATGATTATTTTCAGGCGACTCAAAATCAATGAGGCGCACATACTCGCCCCGTTCATCTTCACCGTGTCCGTGAGTGATGTTTACGCCTTCAGTCAGTAAACGGTGAAACGCTTCATTCCCTGTAATGAGTTCAGGGCTATGCAGGCGTTTAACCTGTTGAAAGGCATCTTCCCGCGCTTGAAAGGGGAGCGTGGGGTTTAGTTTATCAATGGCTGCTTTTAAATGCTCATCAATCAGCACCTCCTCAAAGCTGTTGCGTAAGGGCGTTTCACTGGTCGGGGCAATATCAGGCGCGTAAATATACTGCCAGCCTTGAGCTTCTAATAGCTCAATGGCAAAGGCTTCTATTTCGTTTTCGGTGAGTTTAGACATATCTTCCTCTGTTTACTTCGCAATATCTAATAACTTCAGGCAGCCATGTTTTTTCATACCAAAGCCATTGAGTATTTACTACCAATTCACCATACTGTGTTGCTTTCAGGTTTCTATCTTTAACACACGACCATTTAGATTTCCAAAATTTTTGATGAGCAATTGAATTAAATCTTTTAAAACCTTTGTTATGAACTTTCTCGATTACCTGTTTTTGCGTTAGCTTTTCATGTTTAATACGCTTAATTAAAACTTTATGTATATCTTTGCCTTCTTCTGAATCCTCAGAGACAAACCTGTAAGCTATATCTGCTTGGTTGGAATGATTAACATTGTCCCTAGTATATATGACTTTATAGGAATACTGAGCACTGCGAATAATCTCAGAATCAAGATTGCCTTCAAAGCTTGATACAAAATCTATAAGATTTTGAGGCAAATCATTTTGAAGCTTTAACTGATTAACTTGTGTTTCAGCAAAAGAAAATAATTGAAGAGCTACAGGTAAAATTTCCTCTAATCCATGTTCCTTTGGGAATAAACTTTTAAGTGCCTTATTATAATTAATACAGCAAGCCTGAAATTTAGCACTTATTGAGCTTTCAATGGCACTTGTCATTTGATGCTCGATTTCATGCCTGATACCAATTAAAAATTTCAAATTATCTTTAACAGCTTGATCTAAGGGGCAATGTCGTTCTTCTAAACATTTCTCAAGTTCCCAATGTTTAAAAGCACCATACTTTGTTTTCAAATAGCGTTTACTTTTGCCTTGACCTTTGAAGTAGCGAATATCAACTTTTATAGACGTGTAATAAGCATGTAATAAATAAGTCCAAGCAATTACCATTAAAACAATAAACGACTCTGCTTTAAAGGTTATTAAAGGATTGTTGAAGATTTGGATAGCTGCAAGAGCGGACTCAACCGATTTTTTTATTAATTCCCGTTTTTTTGAAAAACAAGTTCTTTGACGCATTATACTTTTATCCAAGCTTGGTTGTCCATAAATGTGTAAAGCAACATTTTCGGCATAGTTTTAAACCATTTGTTGTTTAAGGTTTCAGCATGATTATTAACAAGTATAGACATTATGCAACCAGCATTTCCTTGACAGAGTCACGCTCTGTCCATAACACGGATTCAATTTGATAGCTGGCTAATGCGCTTTCAACATCTTCTGATGGCTTTTTAAGATTGTCGTTCAAAAATGCCAATGGATGAGAATTTTTAGGTCTAGAGTCCTTCGTATCTAACCAAGCCATTATAAAGTTTTGTGCTGCTGTTTTATTGGGATTTGTAACAGCTTTAATTATTCTTTCTGGTTGGTGTTTTGATTTTGGTATCACAAAGTCAAACATGAAATTATAGCCTGTTTTACCAGCAAAATTCACTCTTGGCGTATAGCGAATATCTGACTCATCTAGCCAATTGCATACATCTTCATAAAATAAATGCGATACTGTAGATTCAGCTAGATAAAACATATCATTTACTGCAAGAATTGCCTGAATGAGACTATGCTTTTTTAATGGAAAAGTTTCTCGACTTGCAATGACTTTTAGCTCACTGTCAAAATCCAGCCCAAAGCCTTGTACGATAACTTTAAGAAGATCCTTGCGTTTTTGACTTTTATTGATGGACAAACCCGACATTTCCAGATCAGCAATTGTCTCACCAGCATCAGTAATTACATAATATCCATTTTCATAGCGTGTATAAATCTGAATGTAATCATTGTGGCGGTCTAGATAAGGCGTTGTTATTTCTGTGTAACCATTATCAATTGTTTTGAGAATAGTTCTATCCTTAAGCCAACTCCAATAATTATCTAGCAAAGGTTGAATGTCATTCATGAAAAAAGTCCTCTTTGCAAATTTGGCATTTTTGTAATGTTACAATATTGAATAAAGTCTTGTAGAGATTGCCACCAGTTTTCTGGATTTGTAAAAATTGAATTAGGGACTTCATAAGCCCATTTGTCATTATAGCCTTCTCTGTATAAATGCAAATGTGGACATTTTATTTCCTCTCCATCAGGGTTTCTGTGTGGCGCTCCCCCTATATCTAATCGGGCTAATATGATGGTCTGTCTTGATCTGTTCTGAAAGGTGCCTTTTTTCAAATTGATTTTGTGGCGGTAAATGTCCAAGATAAATTCTTCGTTACCATCTGATGAAATTAAAGGTACTGCTAGCTTTCCTCCCAAGTCAGGTAAGCTTAAAAAGTTTTCTTCTTCAGCATTTGTGGCATGCTTCTCTAAAGATAACAGGAAGTCAGCCTCACTTTGACTCAAGTCATTACTCATCTATTTCACCTTTATAGTTTACCCGAACTTGACCGCTGATGAGCTTGGGGAGGAGTGTTTCCCGCATCGCTTCCAGCGTTTGTATTTGTTTAGAATTTAGCTCTATTTCTGTGAATATTGGAACCATCTTTTCATTCATGCTAGGTAGTGAATTATCATCAGGGACTGTACACATACACGCTGCTAAATCTGAACGTTTGATATGCCCCATGGTCGTTGCCATAGTTTCAGCAATAGCAATAAATTCGTTAAGGTGATGTTTAGTCCATAAGTAATAATACCATTTGGGGAAATTTTCAGATGTGATTTTAAAAAGGTGTTGATTAAGAACGCAATCTTCACCATCCCAAATCTTGACCATTAAGCTTGCAGACCATGAGAAAATTATATCGCCAGCTTTGACTAAATACTGTTCAGGTACATTTGACGTTACCCAGTCTGAATCTTTTCCGATACCGCCTTTAAGTTCGCGAATTTTCAAAACTGGTAATTTTTCACTATCGTTTTTAGGCGGGTATTTCTGACAGGCTAAACCATTTAGATAGTCTGCTACTTTATCCAGCGGCTTTTCTGCCCAATCGGGATCAGCGTCTTCAATAAACCACTGGCGAAAGAGGGTTTCGGCGAGGGCTTCAAGGGTTTTGTTTTGGCGGTGCAGCAGGTCAACCTTATCATCCAAGCTGCTCAACACCTCCGCAATCGCCTCCTGCTCGGGGAGTGGGGGGAGCAAGAGTTCTAAGTTTTCTAGCATACCTTTTGTAATAGCACGTCTCGTAGCTCCAATTTCCGATTGGGAAAGCAGTTCGGGCTTGAGAAACTGTATTTTATACGCTAGAAATTTATATGATGCTTTGTTGGGGTTTGCTCTTAGAATGGATACATGCTGATTAACCCTAGCTGGTAAGAAATCTTTATTCACTAAGCAAGAGCGTGCAACACTGTCACCTGTGATATTTATGAGTAAGTCATTCTTTTTAACTTCTACATTTGATAACTTTTCTGCTTGTGCGTCATCAATAAACGCTAAACCTTCTTTGGAAAACTTTAAGTCTAAAATATTCTGGCTTCTTATTAGAGAAATTCCAGATTGTTTGTAAGCATTTGAGCCACCTTTTGGTGTGGCTCCACTACCAATTTTATCGGTAATTTCTCCAAGCGTCGTTTCGCACCAGTCTTCGGGTGGGGTATGGGTCATCATGTTGTTTGCCCTCCCTCATACTTTTTGCGTTTCTTTGCTTTTGTTTCTAGTGCCTTTTGAGTGGTTTTTAAGTTTTCTAAATAATGCTGCTCTACAGGGCTTAGCTCTTCAACCGTTAGGGCTTTGTATTTATCGTATTCATTTAAGGCTTTGGCTTCTGCCTGTTGGTGGCTGCGTGTGCCTGCGCCTTCTAATACGCCGTTTCCAGTTAGTGTAATAAAATCATCCAGCTTTTTTGTCCAATCCTGCATGTGCATCGGGTTTTTGTTTAATGCCTGCAATTCTGCAAATTCAAGGTAAGCGGTGGTTATGCGGTTTAGTATATTAAGTTCGTTTTCATTTAAATAGTTTTTAGCACTTTTGACATCAGCTTTGGTGGGCTGTCTTTTGCCTGTAAAATTGGTCAAACCCATGAAAGGTTTAGTGCTGTCCACTCTATCAAACATTAGCTCGGCTGCTGTGTGTCCATGTGCCGCGAAATGCATTTTATTTTGTACAATTTTAAAAAAGGTTTGTGCCGTTTCTGTATTTTGGTTGTAATCCAGACTGGTTGCAAAAATATCTAAAATTTGACGGTAAAACACTTTCTCTGATGAACGAATATCGCGAATACGCTCAAGCAGTTCTTTCCAGTATAAACCGCCTCCAGCCTCTTTTAGCAGGTCATCATTCATTGAAAAGCCTTTGATAATGTACTCTTTTAGAATTTGGGTTGCCCATATTCTAAACTGCGTAGCGCGTGCGGATTTAACACGGTAGCCTACCGCTAAAACGGCATCAAGGTTATAGTGCGTAATTTCACGCTCAACCTCGCGTTCCCCTTCTTGTTGAACTGTTCGGAATTTCCGAACAGTTGCTATTTCAGTGAGTTCACCCTCAGTAAAAATGTTACTCAGATGCTCACTGATGTTTGATTTACTGGACTGAAACAGATCAACCATTTGCGCTTGGCTAAGCCAAACGGTTTCTTCATTGAGCTTTACTTCAATCTTAGTTTGCCCATCGGGGCTTTGGTACATGATAATTGGAAATTCAGCACTCATTATGATGTAATCTCCTCAGTAGGCATTTCGACCTTTGCTAAATTTTCAAGGATACGTTTGTTTAGCTCAGCTTCTGCTTCAATCTGGCTTTTAAACTCGGAATGCAACTGTGTAAAACGTTCTATAAAATTGAAGTCATCTTCCTGTTCTTCTAAGCCAACATAACGCCCCGGTGTGAGCACATAATCAAGGTTAGCGACCCCTTCAACAGTGACTGATTTACAAAACCCTTTAATGTCCTCATAAGCGACTTCATTTTTTTTCCAGTTATGGTAGGTTTCTGCAATGCGTTTTATTTCATCGTCTTCTAGCTCACGGGTGCGGCGGTTGATGAGTTCACCCATATTGCGTGCATCAATAAATAAAATTTCTTTTTGACGCTTGGTTTTTCCACGTTGTAAAAACCACAAGCAAGCAGGAATTTGAGTATTGAGAAACAGTTTTGCAGGCAGGTTAACGATACAATCCACCAGCCCTGCCTCCACCAACGATTTACGAATATCACCTTCACCTGAGGTTTTAGAGGTCATCGCGCCTTTTGCCATCACAAAACCCGCTAGCCCACCGCTGGGGTTTAAGTGATAGAGGAAGTGTTGAATCCATGCATAATTTGCGTTTCCTGATGGGGGCGTTCCATATTGCCAGCGTCCATCACTGCGAAGGAGATCACCGCTCCAGTCACTATCATTGAACGGTGGGTTAGCGATAATGTAGTCGGCTTTTAAATCTTTGTGTGCATCATTTAAAAATGAGCCTTCATTGTTCCATTTGACCTGTGAGGCATCAATACCCCGAATGGCTAAGTTCATTTTTGCCAAACGCCATGTGGTTTGGTTACTTTCTTGCCCGTAAATAGAAATATCGTTTATGCGCCCTTGGTGCTCTTCAACAAACTGTTCAGATTGCACAAACATTCCCCCTGAACCGCAACAAGGGTCAAATACGCGTCCTTTGTATGGCTCTAACATTTCGACAAGTAGCTGAACAACAGAGCGTGGCGTGTAGAACTGCCCACCTTTTTTGCCTTCAGCTAAGGCAAATTCACCAAGAAAATACTCAAACACGTGTCCTAAAACATCGGCACTACGTTCTTTTGTGCCTTGTAAATCAATATTGCTGAATTTATCAATAAGTGCGCCAAGATTGAGGGGGTCAATATTGCCGCGTGCGTACACTTTAGGTAACACGCCTTTAAGAGAAGGGTTTTCTTTTTCAATGGCATCCATCGCCGCATCAATCATACGACCAATTTCAGTGTGCTTTGCGTTTGATTTCAAATACGCCCACCTTGCACTGGGTGGAACGAAAAAGACATTTTCAGCTTTGTACTCATCAATATCTTCTGGGTCTGCCCCTGCATAATCGCCTTCATCTGAAACAAGCTTTTGATAAAGCGTTTCAAACGCATCTGAAATATATTTTAGAAAGATAAGCCCTAAAACAACGTGCTTATATTCAGCGGCATCAATATTCTTTCTCAGCTTATCCGCAGCATCCCACAACTCTTTTTCAATTTTTGATAAATTTTCTGAAGTCATCTAAATCTCGCAATCGTAATTTTTGGCATAGTTTAACCTGTGGATTGTATATAATCCAGTATAAACCAGATTTAGACTTTTATTTTAAATAACAAAATTATAATTAGTCATTGATTTTATAGTAGACCTACTATTCTGAATTTCACTCAACTTTAAAAATGAGCTTTTATAGATACGAATTATAAAATGATGTATCGGCTAGTCGTTGTCGGCTATCTGGGCTTAGTGACTTTACTGTTGCTTGTTTACTTTTTATCCAGCCTGTTGCCTGAAACGCAAAGCACTTTGGCAAAGCTGCTGAGTGGTGTTTCTTTAAATCTATGTATCACTTCAACGATTTCATTTGGCTCTTATTTTTTAATCAGTCCACTTGTTGCTAATACACATGAGAAATATTTGGAAGATTTTCATAACAAGACAATGGAATTATTGACCTTAGAGAAATGAGTTCGTGAAGCTGGGATTGTTCGTGTTCATGAAAGCTTGGATGTTTCTGTATTGGTTGAACGTTTAAAATCAGCAAAGAGAAAAGTATGTTTTCTGAGTATTTGGTTGAGTAATCAGCCAAATAAGATTAAAGAGCAGTTAATTGAGCTATCAAATAGAGGTGTTGAGATTCAAGCGTTGCAAGCTGATCCAAATTCAGAAATTTGTACCATAAGAGCACTAAGCCAAAAGGCACTGTTCCCCGAGGAAAGCACCTTTCAGCCTAACTTTATAAGCCGTATTATCAACTCGAACATTAACTATTTTAAAAAGTTAAATCAAACACACAATACGAATATTGAAGTTAGAATGTTTGACCTGCTACCACCATTTTCATTAAAACTGATAGACGATACTGCTTTCATTAGATTTACAGCTTCACACAATAGACTCTATTAATTTCAAAACCAGCGGAGAGGGAGGGTTTAGGGGAGGCGCACTCTACACCAACCCAAACTTACACTAAAAATACCCCGAAGAAACGCGTAGTAAAAGACACCGGCGTGTCTTTTATAGCTAGTGGATCCCTTCACACTTTCACTAGCTTAAAATAAAAAAGAGTCTATAGCTTTACACGATAGACTCTATTCATCTTAAAACCAACGGAGAGGGAGGGTTTAGGGGAGACGCACCCTGCATCAACCTAAACTTACACTAAAAATACCCCGAAGGAACGCGTAGTAAAAGACACGGGCGTGTCTTTTATAGCTAGTGGATCCCTTCACACTTTCACTAGCTTAAAATAGAAAAGAGTCTACAGCTTTACACGATAGACTCTTTTCTATTTTAAAACTGGCGGAGAGGGAGGGATTCGAACCCTCGAAGCAGGTTTAACGCCCGCTTAACTTCTTAGCAGGAAGCCGCTTTCAGCCGCTCAGCCACCTCTCCAATTAGCTCATATTATGATAGCAAATTATTAGCCAGATGTTTAAAATCTTTAGCTTATATCAAGTTTTCTTAACTAAATTCCAAGCTCCCTGTTTATAACCTTGAGATAAATCAGTCAGGTTTTCAGATAAAATATCAAGTTTTCTAAGTGCTTTACCGTTAAGTCTTATGCCTACTTCTCTATAGCTATCAAGCACTTTTTCATTCATGTCTTTTAAAACGTCAAGAATCACCCCTATATGATTTAAGGTCATAAATTTTCTCTTATCTTCTTCGTTCTCAAAGCTTAAACTACCGCCAGATTCTCTAATAATAGGCTCTAGCATTCTTTTTACTCTATTAGTGAAATCCTCTTCAAGCTCATTGTTAGAACTTTTAAAGATTGAATTTAGTAAAAGAGCGCGGATTTTTTCTATAGGGTAACTATCTATAACAACTGAGGTATCTAGTAAAATATCATCAAATATACGCATATAAGCCTCTTTATAGCCATTAGGCAATTCAGATCTTTCTTCTTCAAGCAGCTTCATCACTTGATTACTACTGATTAACTTATTTACTCTGTTTTTAGTACTATCGATAGTAGTTAAAATACGTCCCCCATGCTCTAAAAAATTCTCATCTTTAGGTAGCTCTGCCCTAACCCCTAGTAGTAGCTTTTTAGCTTCTTTTAGATAGTCTACTCGCGCTTCATAGTATTTGCTTAAAGATGTTACTTCACTTTGCCTGAGAACATAAGCTATCGCCTCTTGTTCAGTAACACTACCCTTAAAATTTTTCGCTCGCAGAAGTTCATCAGTAGCTTCACTGACTAAACTATTTTTACTGACAGTGAAGTTTAGATTTTTAGTTAATAGGTTACTACCAGCTTCCAAAGTTACTTTAGCTAAACTTTTAGGACTTAGATTATCAGAATTCTCATCTTCGTTAACCTTACGCTCGATTAAAACTTTGACTAAGTTTTTTGCTGCCATATTAAAATCTCTATACTGGTCGCTACTAATCACCTTAAGCAACAGTGACTTACCCATATCCTTAGTAACCTCTGGTTGCGGGCTTAGGTCGATTTGGTGTAGCATGCTAATTAAATCACTGATAGGTTCACTACTAGTAACCTGCTTAGCTTTAGCTTGCACGCTGGTGGAAGTATTTTTAAGCAGCCGCTTGCCCTGACTTACGCCAGTTTTGATACCCTGACCATAACTAGAGACTCTATTTGTTATATTTTTTAAAACACCCACTTAATCAAAATAACACACAAGTTAATACAATAATAATATTCATACAGAAAATTTAAAGGTTTTAGATTTACTCGGCACATGAGCTAGAAATTACTAAACTTTTTACTACTTATAAAAAATACATCTATAAATTATCTAAATTAAGTGAAGTAAAACTTACTAACTTAGTAATAAATCTCATTAAACTGCTGCCATAATAAATAGATATGAAAGCAGAGATACTTGCCATCGGTACAGAACTTTTAATTGGTCACGTTTTAAATACTAACGCCGCTTATTTATCAGAAGAGTTAAATTCACTTGGTATTAGCACTTTATTTCATAGTACTGTCGGTGATAACCCAGAGCGCATCAAGCAATGTCTTAAGCTCGCTCAAGAGCGCTCAGATCTAGTTATCATTACTGGTGGTCTTGGTCCTACTAGCGATGATCTGACTCATGAAACTATCGCTGAATTTTTAAATGTGCAGCTGCAAGAAATACCAGGACAAAAAGAAGTGATCAAACAAAAGTTCGCTGAGACTGGTAGGGAAGCTCCACAAGTCAACTATAAACAAGCCTTTATACCGAGTGGCGCAAATACCATTAGCAACTCTATCGGCACCGCTGCTGGCATGATTTATGAATCTAACAGCTTGACTATAATTACCTTACCTGGCGTACCCATCGAGATGAAAGATATGTACCAGCAGACTGTCAAAGAATTTTTAATCGATAAAATCCATAAATCTGGCGTTAAGCAAGGTGTGATCCTCTCTAAAAAAATTAAATTTATTAATGTCGGTGAGTCGCAGATGTTTGAGATGATCGGTGCTGGTTTATTCGATTCTGTCAACCCCAGTCTAGCGCCCTACGCTATTTTAGGCGAGTGTTACGTGCGTATTACGGCTAAAGCCGATGATAAGCCAAGTGCCGAGCAGATGATATCCAATATGCAAAAACAGGTCGAAAGTAAAATGCAGGCTTACTTATATGGCTATGATGAAGATAATGTCTACAGCTTGCTTGCAAGTCAACTACTAAAGCAGAAGCTAACTTTAGCCTTCGCCGAATCCTGTACAGGCGGGCTTGCAAGTAAGCTAATGACTGATTTACCAGGAGCATCTAGCTACACAACTCTAAACATCACTACTTATTCTAATGAAAGTAAAATTAAATTACTTAAAGTGAAGCCAGAAACTATTAGCCAGTACGGTGCGATCTCTAAAGAATGCGCTGAAGAGATGGCACGCGGCATGCATGAGCTGGCTGGCGCGGATATCTCAGTGGCGATTACTGGTGTCGCTGGTCCAGACGAAAGCGAAGGCAAGCCAGTTGGTACCATTTACTATGCGATTTACTATCAGGGGCAAATCCATTCTAATAAATTAGACTGGTTTGCCCGCTCTTTGACGCGCGCGCAAGCGCGCGCGATGGCATGCCTCAAGACTTGTTACCAGGTGCTTAGGCTAGTAGGTTAATGTATTTTTAAATTCCTTAATCAGCTTACTTTCAGCTTCATTCAGTGAGTTAATATATTTACTTAAGGTTTGTAGCTTATTTATAATACCTTGGTTTTTAGCCTCTAAGCTATCTTTTAACTTATCAATAACAAAATTATTTATTTTATTTAGGTTGCTGTAGATAGCTGTGCGTGCTTGAGTTATATAAATTGGGTGCTCAGGTTCAACGTCAGATTCCTGAATTAAGTAATCTAAAGCTTTGTCGTACTTACTATGATCATCAGATAAGACTTCAAAATCTGTACATTTTTCACTTATAGAATCGTTTAGAGTGCCTATAAAGCTTGAAAAGTTTTGTTTTTCTTGTTTAGTACCAGAACTCGCTAATAGTGCATTATCGAAAAGATCTATATATGTTTCTTTATAAGAGCCTAATGTTTCAGGTAAGTTATCGTATAAAGTTCCCATCACTAAGTTACTTAAAATTAACTTATCTAATTTAGTCGCTGTTATATTTAATTCCTCAACTAGCTTGCCAGTAATATTTAAGTCATTTTTAGGGTCTACTTTATGAGCTTTTATGAAATTCAGTAAATTTTTACTTTCCGTCAAAATATTAACTCTTTCTTTATAATAACGTCCTAGATTCGGTAAACCGCTTTTTTCGACTATCTGATCTCTAGAAGTTGCTCTGTTAGAAAGACGATCTTTTCGTGGGTTTTGCAATAAAGATTCATTTATTTTCGTAACCAAATTAAGATCACTTGCCATTGAATTCAATTTACTTGACGGTGAGTACATATCTGAATTAAAGAAATTACTCAGGCTCAGTTCATCAGCAGGTATATCTTCAACAGCCTTACCTAGATCTAGGTTTGAATTAGCTAAAGTTCTTAGTAACCTCTGTGCTTCAAAGCTATAATCTTTAGTATCAACACCAAGTATTAAATCACCAATTGTAAGGCTATTTGTCCCCCCTAAATCTATACTATGTAGTTTTTCTCTAGTCTTTTTAGAGACTTTTTGACTTAAACTACTAGCGCCATCTTTCACTCGCTCATTTAAATTTTTAGCTTTATCAGTAACTCTGTTTTTTAACTTCGAAACTTTACTTTTAGCATGATGACTAAAGCCATCAAAGCTATCCCCAATTTTCTTAAATACACTCACATCATATTAAGATAACTCACTTAAGATAAACATTGCAAGTAATTTGTATAGATATTTACATTTTATTATTTTTATGGCTAGTTTCTTTACTAAAATTAAAGGTATTTTTGTATGTTAACTTCAAGTGAAAAAGCTTGCCTAGTAACAGGCTTGCATATTAAACAACTGCCAAAAATAGAATACAGCTAAACAGCAGCCCTACCAACCTAAATAATAATCTTCATCTAGCCATTCTGGGCAGGTTAAGCCATATTTTTCGCGCATGACATGCTCAGCTACACAAAAAGCACCTTCAACCCAGCCCTGCTGATCTGAATAAGCCTCGCCAGTAATAAAAATGCGCTCTTCTTCATACGGCTGCCTGATATAAGGCATCACTTCCCAGACTTTTAAGTTACTTTTCCAAGCATGGTAGCCACCACCATAAGGATCAGCAGTCCAGTCTTTAAAAGCCGAGGTGTAAGGTTCTGGCACTGTAATTTTAGGTCCATGCAGCTCTCTAACCTGCTTAATGACTTCTTTGACCATAACTTTGCTTGCATGCTCGTAATCTGGATACACAGTATTAACCGCGCGCACTAGTTTAGTTTCCTTAGTCTCGAATTTTTCGCCTTTCTCCAGAGCCTCCCAGAAACTAGCTGTGCGCATATCGTTATAACTAGCCAAAAATAGCGAGTGCGAGTTTTCAGGATCAACACCGAAGTAATAGCACTGCCTCATCGGTAAATCCGTAATCGATTCACCAGCTTTCGCTTTTAAGACATCCTGCCACCAAGGTTTTTCAAAACCTAACAGAATCTTATATGAAGGCTCAGGAGTAACTGCATTTAACTGTTCTTGCAAATCCACCTGAGTATCTCGATCAAAAAAGAAATTGTCCTGATCAAGCAACTCTAAAGAGCGCTTCGGCATACCAAGAATCATATCTTTAGCTTCAACCTCATAAGTAGCTTTAGTTTCCAGATTAAAGAAAGTCAAAATATATTTATAATCACTTGTCTGATCTGGATTTTTCTTAAAGGTTTTTAAACGCTGTTTAGTATAAATTTGACCTTGAGCTTGCATAAACTCATCAGCCAGGCAAGTCAAGACCTGATCGTAGCCTCCATCGATGGTTTTATAGTTCACTTCAGTGCTAGCAAAATCTCCCACCATATATGGAAAAGCTTCAGCAGAATTCCAGTTAATAGTATTCGAGTAATAACCACCAGCTTGAGCTAGAAATTCATAGCACTCAGCTGAAGAGCGGTCTTGCAGCAAATTCCAAAAACCGATTTCATATACGAATCTACCTTCATACGGCCCTGGAAAATTATACTTAAGCTTTTGCTTAACCTCATTCCAGGTGCGGCGCGGGTCAGCGGACTTTTGGATTTCATCAAGTGAATAACCATCAGCTGCTAGTACCTCACTTATAATTTCCGTGAAAATAGTATCTGAGCTTTTACCTTCAAATTTATCACCGACATAGTATCTAGTTTTAAAGTTATTACCGCAGGTTTGCGCTTCATCAAAGCTATCTGCTAGAAACCTTTGTTGCCTTAAATAAAATAGACGATGAGCAGGGTCTCCCATCGGAAAATCTATCGCCTTAAGACCATACTGAGTACTAAAAACATCTTCAATTAAAGCGGTAACGATCTTTTGCTCAGTCATATAGCGCATGCCACCTAGCTCACCGACCACACTCATACCTGGCAGTCTAACCGACTCTAGCCTACCGCCGATCCGATCACTCATCTCAAAGATAGCTACATCGAGGTTTAGCTTCTCAAAATCTTTATCTGTACCATTAAGTAATCTATAACCCGAGTAGAGACCTGAAGCGCCAGCACCTACAATCGCCACATCCAATTTCAATCTTTCAGCAGGCTCTTCTTCGATAAAACGCTGACAGATTTCCCCGCGTACTAACGGCCATTCAATCTTAAAGTTAGAGATATCATACTGAGTTTCACCAGTTAAAGCTAGCTCAGCCATAATTTTACCTAGTAGTGGAATAAATTTAGCTGCCCAGCCTGCTGTGTAAACGAAAATATTTTCATGATTATGCACCCATTCAGGCAAAGTATCTAACATCAGCTCTTTATTGTTATTGTTTAAAGTGATTAAACAGGTAGAAGTGAACTCGGCTTTAGTATCTAAGCCTTTCATGTGATCTTTTACCCAAGTCGAATTTAAAGCCAGGCTTTTTTCACTGGGCTTGCCACTTCTATCTGCTGGATCTTTTAAAATCTGATCAGGAATATCTGGCGCCACTCTAACATAGCCCGGATTAGCCCACTCAACTTCTGGAAATCCATAGAATAAACTAGTATCTTGTGGTTCCTGGAATACAAACCAAGTGGGTAACTTAACATCCTCAGTTTTTTTATAATAAGCCGATGACATCTCCCAGATATCTATATTAACCGCTAGTCCAAAGTGCTTCAGAATGTCATTTATATAAGAACCTGGAGTTATGATTAGCTTTTCAGTTTTAAAAGTTTGCTCTGCTGTAGAGACTAGAATCTCACCACTGGGCTTTGATTCTATATCAGCAACTTTAGTATGTTCGAGTAAATCAACATTAGCTGCTGCTTCTGCCACGTTATAAAGTGCTCTTAGCGTAGCTGCCAGATCTATAATACCGCCATCTTCCTGGAAAAAGCCAAAATAATCTTCAGGTAAATCTTTAAACGGGAACTTAGCTTCAATTTCAGCTGCCTTTAATGGTTTATAAGGAATCTTAAGCTCGTCCATAACTTCCATAGCAGCTTTAATACCACCTTCCTGCGAGCTAACTTCAGGATCACCGAACCAAAGCGAACCGACTTTATCTATTAAAGTTTCTTTAGTAGTTTTTTGAAGTTTATCCCAGTATGGAATCGAATCTAAAACCAGCTCTGCCATATACTTCTGAGCGTACTGAATGCGAAACTGCCTGGACAGTCCAGCGGAGCTACCTTCCTGATTAAAAAAGCCAAATTGCTCAAGTACCAGTACTTTTTTATTAGAGCTTGCAAGCTCGGCGGCTGAAGCCAGTCCAACTGAACCACCACCGATAATTATAATGTCATATTCTTTATTCATAAGTAATACGTAAAGCTAAAGCTAGCTTTATTTTTAGAATATCTTAGCAGGTTAGAAAATTAATTCTAGTTAATCTAAATATAGTTTAATCTGTCTTTAATTTAAAAATTAAAGTGGTATTTAGATTTAGTTTTGCTAGAAAAAATGTGACATTGTTAGATTTAATAATGGATATAGCATATATATTTAGTTTCTTAATTTAGACTTAGATCTAATAGAAAAGGAAATACGACATTGTCACGTTTATTCGCACATACGCTGTAATAACATTAAGTATGTTTTTCACTTAAAAGTCTTGAAAAACCATCCATTAAGGCAAGATTAATCCAAACACGGACAACATCACACTTGCTTTTGGCGTTCGTTCTATAAATTTGTTTTAATTTTATTTAGGATTCCTATTTAAGTCAGTTTATTTTTAATTTTGCTACTTCACAAACCTTAAAGTATTAATACTTAAGTACAAAGTCACAGCCATCAATCTCGAGCGCCGATATTTATACTCACTCATGAGTTCACTAGCCAACCTCAAGTATTAAATAGTCAGCTGCAAGCTCCCATTAGTTAAGCCTGAAAGTGTAATAGTTACCTCTAAGCTCTAAATAGCTATACCCAATAGTACACTAGTCGACCTCGAGCTCTAAATAGTTAGCCACAAGCTCTCATTAGTTAAGCCTGGAAGTGTAATAGTTACCTCTAAGCCCTAAATAGTTATACCCAACAGTACAACAGTCGACATCGAGCTCTAATTAGTTAGCCACGAGCTCCCATTAGTTAAGCCTGATAGGTTAAAATTCAATCTCAAAAATGTTACAACTCGCCTATAACCACTTAAGATACATCACATTACAAGTAATCCTAATTAGTGAACATTGACATCTCGTTAATTTGCAGCGAGGCGGAGATCAGAGACTCGAAATGCAGATTAAGTAAACTTGAAAACTCATTAAATTAATGTGACATTTCATTCATATATAGCAGGGTCTAAATGATTCACCTAAATTCCTAATTAAGATACCTTGCGGTCTCATTAAGCTAACATTGCACCTCATTAAGACACATTAAACTAGAAATAATTCACCTGAATTTTGAATTAAGGCACCCCGCGATCTCATTAAGCTAGCGCCGCACCTGATTAATACATATTAAATTGAAAATAATATACCTAAATTCCGAATTAAGACACCTTGCGGTCTCATTAAGCTAGCGCCGCACCCTATTAATGCACATTAAATTAGAAATAATTCACCTGAATTTCACATTAAGGCACCTTGCGATCTCATTAAGCGAACACCGCACCTTATTAATATACTTCAAGGTATAAACAATACTCCTTAAATCTACTCCTAAATCACAACAGCACTATAAAAACTAATTATTCACATCAAATTTAGCAAGCTGCTGCCTTTTTTGGAAAGTTAAAGCCATCAAGCTAGTACCTAGTCGATCTATTTTAGCTAAAGTTTCTCTATCGACTTTATCTGGCTGCTCTTGAAAAGCTAATTTCACTAAGCTATTAGTATTTTTCAGTAGATGCAAAACTGTCTTTTGCATTAAAACCTTAGTCAAAGCATTCTTATTACTATCATTCTTACTTTTTAAAAATTTATCTATATAAGTTGGGTAGATACCTGGATCCTGAACTTTAGAAAACTTATTAAGTGCCTTTAAAAAGTCCTTTTTCACGCCACTTTCTTTCAGGGAGACTCCTATCAAATTCTCTAAGTTTTTTAAATCACTTTCAGCAGACATAGTTTTAAACTTCTGCTTAGTATCAGATTCACCTAGAATCAGCTCATCAGCTATCTTTTTATAAGCATTACCGATAACTTTTTCCACCAGCTTTTTCTCCGGGTTCGCTTCACTTCTAGTAGTATCTAAAATCTCTGGGTGCAAAGTGCTCTTACCATCAATCACTCCATAAATATACTGCTTAGTTTCATCAAGTGAATTAGCAGCCTTACTAGATAACATCCTTTCAAGTAATAGGCGGCTTTTATCAGTAGAATTTTTACTAGCGCCTGATATTTTAGGTTTTATAGTAAAAGAGTTATCACTAATTAACTGGTCTTCTATGTTAGCGCCTAGCACTGGTATCAAACGGTAGCTTGAAGACTTTGGTAACCGATTTAACCTAGCAGGACTTAATTTCCCGCTGTGATTTACATTTCTTAAAATTATTGGAGCTACCGCTTTCACAAATCAACATAATAGCACCATCAATTATCTTAAGGTCACTATCAGCAAATAAAAATCCATAGCAAAAACTTAATATTTTAGTCTTTATCGAAAACAGTAGCGCTACCTCAAACCAGCTGGCTTTAGTAACAGCTTCGTAAAATAGACTAATTAAGCCACTTGCTTTAAAAAACTAAGTTAAAGGTCTAGAGAAGTAATTAAGATTCTCGCCTATAAAGAGTAAGTGCTAAGAGGAATCTATACAGCGAGTGCCGGTATGAAAGTTCAAAAACTTGAGCAGGAGTTACTGTCAGATAATCTAGCTAACATTAACACCACTGGTTACAAGCGCGCGCGCAATGTCTATAAAAGCTTCAATGAGCATATCGCAGGGCTCGCTGAAACTAACAAGGGTGTTCTTAATCGTGGATCAGTCATACATAGTACAGATTATAATTTAAGTCAGGGTCCACTAAATTCTACTGGTAACGCTCTTGATATCGCGATCACTGGTGATGGTATGTTCGCCCTGGACACAGGTGACGGGCAAGTTGCTTTTACTAGAGATGGTCACTTTACTTTAAGTAGTGAAGGTTACGTAACAAATGATCAAGGAGATATTCTGCTGGATGAAGGTTTATCACCAGTCTACATAGATATTAATAGCGCCCGAAATATCGTCATCGGTAACAACGGCAATTTGACTGTCGATGATATGCCGTTAACTAAGCTAGGTACCTTTCAAGTCCCTAAAAGACAAAATTTAATCAAGATCGATGGCAATAAATACATCACAGCTGATATCAGCTCCGTGGTGCCAGCTGCTGGTGATACTTTCCATCAAGGTTTTTTAGAAGCTTCAAATGTAAGTGCTGTGACTTCATCTACTGACATGATCCAGGTTATGCGCAATTACGAATCCAATCAAAAAGCTTTAAATATGCAGGCTGAAACCTTGCAGATGATCACTAATGCTGGCAGAATTTAAGCTAAAACTTGAAAATAACTGGCAGAGACCTTAAAGTTGCGATTAAAATCGTCAGGTAAACCACTAAATAAGCTAAGCTATGAGAAAAAGTGCCTATACTTACGATGATGGGCTGCCAGGCAAGTAAAATAAAACATACAATCTTTAAAGCCCCGTATAAAAAACGCATAAAGCGACTTGATCTTAAAAAACTATTACCAAGCGGTGTTAAGTTATGCTGATTTAAAGTATCTATAACTAAACCTCGTAATAAAAAAAACGTGAAAAACCACCAAGGATGCCCCATCACCAGCCAGAAAAAGCCGAAAAGTAAATACTCAGTGAAGCGATCACAATAAACATCGAACTTGGCACCGAAATCTGTGCACTGATTTAGCTTGCGAGCGGCATAACCATCTAGACCATCGAGTAAAATCGACAGCACTACTAAAATAGTAAAAGTCAGATGGTTTTCAGTACGATAATAATTCAGGCAGGCATAGATAGCGATAAACACTCTGAGCATGCAGATGGCATTGGGGATGTTATAAACATGTGAAAGACTAGATTTCATACTTTAATTCACGCAACTTCTAAGTTTATTTATCATCTATTTTATCTTTTAACCTATAGCAACTTAGCGCTTTTTATAAAATTCAGTCCAGCGAGTCCAGTGACTTTTAGTATTAAATTTATAAGCAACTAATCTTCAAACTCACTCGCGCGCATAATTAAAATAGCTCACGAGAACTAACCCCTACATCAGCTTATCTAAGCCATAAACAAGCTTGTCTAATTTAATCACCTGACGGCAGGCATAAGCTATACCTGGCATAAAGCATGAACGATCGATGGAATTATGCTCGATAGTCAGAGTTTCACCCAAACCACCGAAGATCACTTGTTGCTTAGCTACAAAACCAGGCAATCTAACACTATGTGTCGGCACTTCATCGATATGAGTTTTGATCATTTCAGCAGTTTTAATAGCCGTGCCTGAAGGCGCATCTACTTTTTTATCATGATGCAGCTCGATAATCTCAGCTTTATCATAATATTTAGCTGCCTCAGCTGCGTACTTCATCATTAAAATGGCGCCGACAGCGAAGTTCGGCGCGATAATCGCCCCGCGGGTATGTCTGCTCGCTAAATTAGATAGCTCCGCGATATCTTCCTCGCATAAACCTGTCGCCCCGATTACCGGACAAACATCATAATTTAACGCTAGTTTAGAGTTTTCAAACACGCTATCAGGTGTGGTTAGTTCTACTAACACATCGATCTTGTTATGTTGCAAGTATTCGTTTAGATTATCAGTTACTTGAATGGCTTTAGCAGCGAAATATTTTTGCTGCTCATCACTAAGACCAGCTTTATTGCGCACAAGCGCCGCGCATAATTCAAAATCACCCTGCGCGTGTAAATACTCGACAGCTGCTTTACCCATACGACCAAGCGCGCCGGCTACTAAGATTTTAGTTTTTTTATTTTCTACTGACATTTTCCGATAATTACCTCTGATGTTTTAAGTGAAAGATCTAGATAACAGACCTCGTAATCAGGGCTGTGTAAGATCTGATCCAGGTTATCGATAACACTCAAGATTCGATTAGCGTTATTAACCTTACTTTTAGTAATCTTACCAATTTTATAATATAGAGTTTCACCAAATAAAGTCGCCTCACCGTCTTCATCTACCCTAATCTCTAAAATATTTTCAGCAAAGTTAATCAGGTTTAAATACTCTTCTAATTTAGTGGTAATCTCAGATAAAATCTTTAATTTTTTATCAGGTAAATCACTTTTCACTGATCTGACTATCACAAGCTCTTCAGGCTCGTAGACTTGGAGAATTTTTTTAAGTGTTCTAGTAGGATTTTTACGTTTTAAGGTACTAATCTTACCTTTCTGATCGATAAGTTTAATATCTTGATCACGCTTTAAATACCCCCACACGCTGCTTTCTTCTAATACGATCTGCACTTTAGCTTGCGGCAAAAGTTTAGCGCGAACTTTAGTAGAGTTAATTAAGGGGTGAGCACTAATTTTTTCTACTAGCTGAGCGCGCGGCAAAGCAAGAAAACTATGTTCCTGTTTCAAATCCGCTTTAATTAAGTTGTAGATCGTCGTTTCTGGCACTTTTTCGAGCCCGAAGATATCAATGTTTCTAGAGTTTAGACGAAAAGTACTATTAAAAATGAAAAACAGCACTAAAGCGCTTACCAGCAACAATAAAAATAGTTTAAAGTAGTGCCAGATTTTATCTTTCGTCATTGTAGTAACCGATAAAACTCATTTTAGCGGCGCCAGTCATGAACAGATTTTCAGTAACTGAATCCCATAAGATTTTCAGTGTGCCACCTGGCAGATTTACTTTAATCTCTTCATCTTTTTCAAATTTATTTTGCAAAATAGCTGAAGTGACTGTTGCGCAGGCACCAGTACCGCAGGCTTGGGTAAAGCCGCAGGCTCTTTCCCAGACTATTAGATCGATTTCTTTATTTTCGTTCACCAGCGCAAACTCCACATTAGTTTTATGTGGAAATTTGCTATGCACTTCGACCTCTGAGCCAATCTGCGAGCTTTTTCTAAGCTCATCATAGTTACTAACCTCAGGAAAATTCACAGCATGCGGGTTACCCATCGAAACATAATCATAGTTAAAGACAGTTTTATCATCAGATAGAGTAAAACTTTGACCTGCTTTGATCTCACGTGGCGCGCCCATGTTAACTTTCACCTGATCACCATCTAGCATTTCGATACCGATATCACCAGCCAGGGTTTCAATTTTAAAATTAGTTTCCTCTGAGCTTAAACCATGCTCGTAGATGTATTTAGCTGCGCAGCGAATACCATTACCGCACATTTCACCGACTGATCCATCAGCATTATAAAATCTCCAGGATTTAACCGCTTCAGCTGAATTTAAAGGCGCATCGATAACTATCATGCCATCAGCGCCAATCCCTATATAACGATCACAGATACGTTTACATAAGTCTGCTTCTCTAGCTTCATCACCGTTATAATCGAGATGAGAGCTGTTAATGATTACAAAATCATTCCCTAAACCCTGCATTTTCTCAAATGGCAGCATAAAAGTAGTTTTAGTAGCGTATTTTTCCTCTGCAATAGACATATTTTGATTGTAACAGTAAAGCTAGCCTTGCTTCGGGTAGAATATATATACGTGACGACACAAACTAGTTCAGTCTATCAAAAATTAAGATCTAAAGAACTTAGCCTCGATGAAGCGCTCAGTTCTATCGTTTCAACGCAGGGTGAGCTAAACGCTCAGGGTCTTGATCATAAGCTAATAAGTTCTGTTAATAAAAATTGGCCGTTAGACATAGCTTTGCCGTTATTTTTGCACGATAAAACACTTTACGTTGCCTGCAACGAGATAGTTGATTATGAAACGCGTGAAGGTTTGCGTAAATATTTAAATCGCTTCGAGCTTGAAACGCTAGATATTCAAGAAAATAACTGGGAAGAAGTACTTACAAATGTACTTAAAATACCTTTAACTCATGAAGTGTATAAAAATCGACCAGCAAGCAGTAAGGCGACTGTAGATACTGGTATTACAACGAACCATAGTGATATTAGCGTGCATGAAGGTTCAGCTTACAAAGCTAATTTAAACGGTAATATTTTATTAAGTGAGCGTCCTGATGGTACGGATGCTAGCGCTTCAAGTGGTTTAGATAATAATAGTATGGCGGGTTTTAATGGTGCTGATAACGCTGGCGCAGGGGCTGGTGTTAACGCCAGCAGTAATCATGCTGACAATTCAAGTGAAAGCGCGATTACCTCAAATAATGCAGGTACTACTAGCAGCATGCATCCAGGTGCAAATACAAGCACGGATCCGGCAGCGAGCACAAGCGGCAGTATAACAGCAGATTTTAATAATAATTTTAAAAAAGATGCCGCGGGCGCTAATAACGGTTTTAAGCAAGCCGGCGCGAGCGGCGGGCAGCATCCGGCACTTAATGAGGGCGCAAGCTCAGTAGCAGGGAGCCCGGTAGCGAGCTTAAATAACAGTAATCCACAAGCTGCAAACCCAACTCAAACTAATATTAATGGTGCCCGGCTTAAAGATGGAGCGCTAGCTCAGCAGGAAGCCCAAAACTCTAAAATAAAGAAAGATAGCAATGCTCCTAAAACAGCTCAGTTAGGCGCGCATCTACTAGAGACCATTAAACGTATCGAGCAAAGACGTATCAGCTCGATAGACGACAACTCAATCGCAACCGAAGTGCGTAATTTAATCGCGATCTCAGCTAAACAAGGCGCCTCAGACATTCATTACGAGCCGACAGAAAATAGTCTAATCGTCAGATTTAGAATTGATGGGGTATTAAAGGATATCTGCAAGTATGTTTGCACCCCAGATGCTGATTACCGTAAGATTTTACTCGCTCGTATTAAAATTATCGCGAATCTAAACATCGCTGAAGCCAGAATCCCACAAGATGGTCGTGTAACTGAGATTATCGATGGTAAAAAGATAGATTTAAGGGTCTCAACCCTACCTTGCTTGCATGGCGAGAAGTGCGTAATTCGTCTTTTACCTCATGAAAATAAGTTTTTAGAGCTCTCTGATCTAGGTATGCCAGATGACTTAATCCCATCTTTTGAGTCTTGGCTCAATATGTCTCAGGGTATGATTCTGATCACCGGGCCGACAGGTTCAGGTAAAACCAGTACACTTTACACTAGCCTGGCTAAAGTAATCGATGTAACTAAAAACGTAGTAACTGTTGAAGATCCAGTTGAGTTTCAGTTAGCCAGAGTGAATCAGGTACAAGTAAACTCTAAAGCCGGTTTAACTTTCTCTGCTGGTCTTAGAAGTATTTTAAGGCAAGATCCAGACATAGTCATGCTTGGTGAGATTCGTGACCGCGAAACGGCTGAGATCGCTATTCAGGCAGCCTTAACTGGTCACTTAGTATTAAGTACACTTCACACTAATGATGCACCGAGTTCCATTAACCGTTTAATCGATATGGGCGTAGAGCCGTACTTAGTAGCCAGCGCCCTAGTAGGGGTCATGGCACAAAGACTTTTAAGAGTTGCCTGCCATCATTGCAAGCAGGAGTATACCGCGACTCCGACTGAGCTTTTACAATTAGGGCTCGATCCAAACTCAAATAATGTTAGACTAGTCAAAGCGGTTGGTTGTGAAAAATGTAACCATTCGGGTTACGCAGGACGTGAAGGTATCTTTGAGATCATGCATGTGAATAACAAAATTAAGAATATGGCACATAATAAAGCCGATCTAGAAGAAATCAAAGCTGTTATGGCAGAGCATAATATGACGAATCTATTTGAAGCTGGTGTAACTAAGATATTAAATAAAGAATCAACCATGGAAGAGTTTATCAGAGTGATTCCAAGAGAACAGTAAATATAATCAGTGTCCAAGCCTACCACGAGCGAAAATAACGAATCTAAGGCAAGTTTATTTGACGACACCTTTTTTGATAGTTTTGGCAGCGACCAAAGCTCAAATAATAACGCTGCTGAGGAAACCCAAGCCGATAGACATGAGGCAAGTTTGGTAGATAACCATACTGACAGTAACCACAACCCAAGTAATACAGATCAATCTAGTTCAATAACCTCTACTGATGCTAATTTAGATCGAAGTGAAGCTGACATAAATTCTGACAGCTCAGCCGACTTTAATTCGAGCCTAGATAATAAACCTAGTTTATTTGACGGTGAAGACGAGTTCTTTAAAGAAGTTAAACAAAAAGAACAAGCTGTTTTAGAAGAGATTAGTACCGAAAAACAAACAGAGAATGCTACTAATCATGATGAATTTATCGAAAGTGAAGATATTTTTACTGATGATCCACATGAAGATCTAGCCCCATTACCTACTGATAGTCTAGATCAGGCTTTAACCCAGTTTGAGACTAACGAGCAGCAAGCGTTTGTAGAAAATACAGACACGGAAGCAGAAAATACCGAGACTTTAGTAAAGATCGATACAGCTGAAAGCGCAGAAGAACATCAGGTTTTCAATGCAAATCCTTACGCGCCGACAGGTTTAGCCCAGGATATAGCTTTAAGCCAGCTTGAGGGTGATGAAGCAATTAATGCTAACCAAGATGAAGAAGCTGAGATTCTTGCTTTTAGTTCACCTGATCTAGCAGAGGAAACCTCGCAGGCTCAAATCGAGAACGAAGCAATAGCGTTTGATTCCACTACTGAAGAACCTATTACTGAAAATGATGTAGATTTAGGCACATTAAACCAAGCTTCAACTTCAAGCGCAGCAAACTTAAATACCGAAACTATAGAAGAAATTAATTATAACGAGCATGCTAGCTACATGCCACAGACAAAACCAGTTTATGATGATTCAGATAAAGAACTGATTAGCAACCTGTTTAGTGATGAAGAGCACCAAGATTCAAGCGCTGATGAGACATTTGAAGAACAAGAAGAAGTTATCGCTGATGAGTTTAAGTCTAAAGCCTTTGCATACAGCGAAACTATAGATGAGCCTTTAATTAATACAGAAAAGAAACAGGGCTTAGATAACCGTACTATTTTTATAATCCTATTTTTATCTATCTTGGGTATGATTTTTTGGGGCTACACTTCTTATACATCAAGGTACACTCAGTATGGTTCTGGTAGAAGCAGCAGACGTAAACCACGTGATAGATCTAGCACAAGCAGAAACACTAAAAAAGCTGAAATCGTACCAGTCTGGCAAACAATTACTGACTTTGATACTAAAACTCTAAATCTAGAAGGCGAGTTTGTTAGCACTTCACTTAATCGTGCGGGGCGTAATGATCCATTTTCAATGCCAGAGACTGTAATTATCGCTTTAGCGGATAAAGATGCAGCCATAAAAGCTGGTTTAGACGCTAGTGGTAAGCCTGAAAAAATCAGCTTAAAAGCTTTTAGAGCTTCGCTGATCGGTATTTTAGGTACAGAAGATAGTAAGCTTGCCATTATTAATTTAAAAGAGGCTTCTTTTGAGATTTTACCAACTGTAGATCGTAGTAAAGTAATTCAGGCTGCGACCCGTGAGATGCGCTCAGCTAAAGACAACACCATCGAAGTTACTCTAAATGACTTTATCGGTAACTGGCAGATTACTGAAATTGATCGACCTGATGGTACTAGTATGTCAGATCCACGTTTAGTTTTGAAACGTAACAACGAAACTAAAATTTTAAGTTTAGGTAAGACTGAAGAACTGGGTATTTACGACTCTAATAATGACTTCGACGATTTATCTAGCTTTGCTGATGAATAATCTTAACCCAGCTAATATAACTAGTTAATGATACTTAGGCTGCTGCTATACTCCATAACTTATCTGAGACGGATCGATGGCAGCAAGTATCAGCTAATATATTAAGTTTTAAGCCTATAAAAATTAAATTTAAAGTAAGAAAAGTTACTTAAGCGCTTAAACTCAGTTTGTTATATTAAACAAGTCTAATATTTCTTACCTTGATTATTTGTTAAGATTTAGTTTTGGAAGAGAGCAGAGCCTTATATGGAGGTAGTTTTAGATTTAAAACTTAAAAGATTTACTTAAACTTGGCTAAATGTTGTTACGCAATTATAAATTAACGATAAATGTCAGGTTACACTTTTTTTAAATTTTAGATCTTAACTTATAAGGCTCATTTACTTTTCCTATACATTAGATAGATTCACCATTCGATTTATAAATTTAACGAGGAGTTTATGGTCATTTAATGAATCTATTTATTAAGAAACAAGGATAGAGTAATGAAAGTAGCAAACACTAATTTAGAGCAAACTAAAACAAGCAACCCGACAACCCAGGCAAGTAAACTTAAAGAGCAAATACAAAGCGGCTCACCTAAAAAGTTAAAGTTAGCGGAGCAATTATCACAACTAAATCGTAAAGTTGGTGTTAAATTATCTGATAATGCTAATAACATCGTCAACTTCAAACCAGCAAATAGAGCAGATAATGCAGGAAACAAAACCAGTGAAATAAACCCAGATGAAATCGCAAACCAAATGCTGGATGCTGCTAACAGCGGTAGCAATATAGAAGATATAGCCGAAAATGTTTTACAGGGTATGAAATTTAAAAGTAATGCTAAAGAGCTTGAAATTAGAAGTACTTTAAAAGACCTGATTAATGATGTAAATCTTAAAAAAAGTGCTAGTGTGATTAGCGCTAAGATAGCGAGCGTACAAAGTAATCCTGAAGCCAAGCCAGCCTTGCAAAACCTAGTTAGTCAGCTGGCAGCAGTTAAGAAATAAAGTTTTACTTTTTCCTGACCTAACTGTCAGATACCACAGAGCTTTCACTTAAAATTAAGTTTTCCACTTCAAGGTATGCTACGGCATAGAACCTTAAATCGAATTGTTTTGAATATTAACTCTTGTTAGGTTGTCAATTTCATATAATAGAGCTGTATTTTCACAGAAGCTTTAATATTAAGTTTTTCACTTTATATCTTTATTAGCGAGTGATAACTCGAAGTAAACCTGTGGTATTATATTAAATTACACTACTTCATCTTCTATAGATGGAGCTAGCGCGCGCGATATGACAATCAAACCAATATCTTATAATACAAGCTCAGAAGAACCTAAAAATTTCTCAGCCTCTCAATTAATTAGGCAGATCGTAGAAAGATCAAAGCAAAGTACATTAGTTAATAATAATTCTTCTCACTTGCTATCTTCATTAAGTGTAAGTAATAACGAGTATAAATTAATTTTCAATCTAAATAATGGTGACAACATTCAATTACAGTTCACCGTTTCTCCTGAAAACAAAGCTAGAAACGGCGAGATAAAAATTAATGGTAAGGGTCTATCACCCATGAATCCCACAATATCTTCAGACTCGCCTTTCGTTAAAGCCTTGCAGCAAGGTTTTAATACACATAGCTTTAAAATAGAAGCTAAAAACTCTTTTGAAAAATCTGAAATTGATCATCTACTATCTAAGGTTTTAAAATTATCAGAAAGCTTAGCAGGCACTACGAGTAAGCCAGAAGCCACTCCCCAAGCAAAACTATCAGGAGTGGAAGATACTCTTTCCGGGCTTCACTTAGCATCAAAACAACCTGCTTCAGATTTAAAACAAATATCTAAAGAGCCTGAAAAGCCAAGCACTTCTATGGTTAATCTTCACCAAGCACCTTTTTATGAGCCAGAACCTAAAGTTAGCTTCAATGAAAAGAGGCTAGCAGCAATGTCACGTTTAAATAAAGCTAATATTACAGCAGAAACCCAGACCTTACAAGATAGTAAGTTTGCTAGTTTTGGTGTAGCTACTCCAGCTGATAAGAACAGCTTAGAAATTTTTATCAGTGATAAGCTTGGTATTAAAAAAGATTCTGACGCCCAGTTGTTTGTTTACTTAGGTGTGGACAAACCAGACCTTACAACATTTGATAAAACCTTAAGTGATCCTGATAAATTAACTTTAAATGTTTGGATCAATGATTCTAATGTAAAAGAAAACTTAAATAACTACCAAATAACTTTCGCTAAAAACTCAGATAAAATTATCATAAAAGATATTGAACAAAACAAAATAATAAACTCCAGAGAGCTGCTAGAAAATAAATTGCGCTGGAACAGCACGGCATCAAGAAGTAATTTCGATAAAACACAAAACCAAGTTAAAAAGTCTTTAGCTAATGCACTAAAGCAACAGAAAGCTGGTGAAAGTGAAGTTAGTTTAGATTTACCTAAAGATGAAGTTAAAACTTTTTTTGAACTATTTTCTAAATTAGATAATAAAGATGCGAGCCTAAACATAGATGAGAATTCTAAGTCGTTTTCTTTTACTACTCCTGATGGCAAAATATCTTTAACAGGTGCTTTACCTGCCTCTAAGAACCTTGAAGACATTTCTTTTAATAAGTTTAATTTTAAAGGAAACATCTCAGAGTTATTAGATAAATTAGATTTAGAGCCATTAGATCATGCCGAAGTTTATGCTTTTCAAACTAATCAACCAAATAGCTATTTAGAAAATTTAAGGCAGGCAAGTAATAATATAGAATCCTATCTAGCCGAGCTTGAAGAATTACCCTTAAGTAATCCAAAAAGCGATCACGCTTTCACTATAGAAGTCACACCTCTAGAGATTAAGGTCAATAACCCTAATCAAGGTATGGTTTACAGAAAAGGTAGCATGCCAGATACAAGTCACGATAATCGTGGAAATATTTTCTTTAAATTGAATGATGGTAGTTTTATTGATAATATACAGATGAAGTCTATAGACAAAGCAGACAAGGATAAAGTTAGCTATAGACTATCGATAAGACAAACAGATGGTGAACTTAAAGAATATCAATTGAACTTAGATGCCAAGGGAGCTCAAATAATTCCTAAAAGTGGTGAACCTGTAGAAGTTCCATATGGAAAAGATCACCTCGGCGTACCTTGGCCAAGAGGTTTGTAGTTTCAGATTTATAATTTCAAAATTTTTCTTAAACTCAGTAAAATAATTAACACAAATTCATATGGTACTGTTACAGTCAATCATAGAAGCCTTAAAGTAAATGAAGGTCTATGAATTACAGTAGATACCATGAATAAATTAGAGCAGCTAATAAATAAGCCAGAAGGGAAAACGCTAGAATTTAAAGCTAATCTCAAATCTCCTAAGCATATTATTAAAACTATTATCGCCTTTGCCAATTCAGCAGGTGGAACACTTGTAATAGGTATAAGTGATTCAAGAGATGTTATAGGTCTTGAAAAACCTTTAGATACAGAAGAGCAGCTTTGTAATATAATTGCTGATTCAGTTGCACCGCGTATCGTACCAGATATAGATATAGTCACTTATAAAAGTAAAGCCATTTTAGTGGTAGAAGTTTATCTAAGTAGTTACAGACCACATTATATTATTAAAGAAGGTCTAAATCGTGGTGTATACATCAGACTCGGTTCTTCTAATCGCCAAGCTGATAATGAACTAATAAAAGAACTCGAACGTTCAGTTACTCGTAAAAGTTTTGATGAGGATTTAGTCTTTGAGTTAAGTAAAAGTGCTTTAGACTTACCTACTATTCAAGTTTCACTAGGTAAAGAGCATAAAATCACTGATAAAACCTTAGAAAATTTAAGACTACTTAAAGTTAGCAAGAGTAGTTTATACCCTACAGTAGCTGGTATTTTGCTTTTCGGTGAAGCGCCGCAAGATTATTTAACTGACGCAAGAGTGCAATGTGCTCGCTTTATCGGTAAGGATAAGGCTGATATTTTTGATT
This sequence comes from uncultured Gammaproteobacteria bacterium, assembly GCA_964438425.1. Lineage (GTDB taxonomy): Bacteria > Cyanobacteriota > Vampirovibrionia > LMEP-6097 > LMEP-6097 > CAYTKM01. The sequence goes on along the minus strand of CAYTKM010000001.1, from coordinate 281,978 downwards.
CTCGTGAAATAACTGGTAAAATTATTTATTTTGCTGATGAGATAATTTTCTTTTTAAAGAAACATGCCATTAAGTCCGCTGATCTATCCGAGATTCGAAGGAAAGATCGCTGGAATATTCCTTTAGGCATTCTAAGAGAGGCTATTACTAATGCTATTGTACACTGTGATTACTCTCAAAGAGGTACTAATATAAGAGTGGCATTTTTTGATGATCGAATCGAGATTGAAAATCCAGGTTATCTTTTACCTGGTCTTACCATCGATGATATTTTAGCTGGCGTTTCTAAAGCAAGGAATCCTATTATCGCTAGAGTCTTTAGAGAAATGAAACTTATGGAACAATGGGGCAGTGGAATTCAAAGAATGCAAAAGGAAGCTCAAAGTCTTAATATTAAACTAGAGTTCAAGGAATACAGTAATAAATTTAAGTTAGTAGTACCTCTACTAAGCGAGATTTATATCGACCCAGACATGCAGCCAGAGTCACAGCCAGAGTCACAACCAGAGTCACAGCCAGAGTCACAGCCAGAGTCACAGCTAGAGTCACAGCTAGAGTCACAGCTAGCCGCTAAAGTGCTTTTAAGTTTCCCTGAACTAAGCTCAGAGCTAAGCAAATCAGAATTTGCGGAAAGGTTGGCTTTAAATTCTATTTCTGGTGAGCTAAATAAACAAATCCGTAGATTACTAAACTTAAATATACTTGAGTGGACCATACCTGGTAAGCCTACTAGTCGCTTGCAAAAATATAGATTAACTAGAAAAGGGCGCGAGCTTTTGGTAGGTAACGGTTAGTTTTTATTAATGACCTAAAAAAAAGAAAGAATTAAAATCATTTAACTATAGCTTTAATATTTCCTGTGTATAATATTTATAATTGAAGCCACCTAGCCTCTACCTATTTCATAGGATAAGCTCAAATAAGAGTGGCTCTTTTTATGCCTTTAAAAGTATATAACAAAGATTTTAAAACATACGCTGAACAAATAACTCTACTGAAAAAAAGAGGAATGTAGTCAAAAATGACGTAGAAGCCTTGTATTATTTACAGCATTGCAATTACTATAGGCTTTCTGGATACTTTTATCACTTCAAAGATAACAAATCAGACAATTTCAAAGACGGTACTAGTTTCTCCTTTATTATAGAAGCATATAAGTTAGATAAAAAAATACGTACGCATCTATTAGATTTAATTGAGACTTTTGAAATTTCATTAAGATCGAACTTCGCTTATTTGTTTAGTGAACAAAAATCTAAGTTTCTATTTGAAGATAAGAGTATATATAGATCTGATTTTGTATCAAGGCAGACAAACAAAACTATTAAACCTTTCGACAATATTAAATTAAAGATTGAAAGTGAATTTGCGAGGTCTACAGAATTATTTGCCAAGCACATGAGAAGCAACTATCAATCACCTCCAATTTGGATGTTAGTTGAAATTATGAGTTTGGGTACTCTCTCATCACTTTATAAAAATATGAAGCTAACAAGCGTCAAAAAAGCTTTGGCTAAAATTTATCATGTTAAATCGGATTCTTGTTTCGAATCAATTTTACATCACCTTAGCATTGTAAGAAATATCTGCGCTCACCATGGTCGTTTATGGAAAAGAAACATCGATATACAATTTCAAATCCCGAAGGGGGTACAAATTAATAATTCAGTCAACTCCCAAAAACTAATTTATAACTCTTTGATACTATTAAAACATTTGTTTAAAGATCTCAATGGTACCGATAAATTTAAAGAAATCGATCAATTCTTCAGCAATTTAGATGATGATCATAAAGCTGCATTTGGGGTAATTTAATAAGTCTCATCTTCACACTTCACTATCATAAAAATAAACCCCACACGTAAAATTTATCAGTGTGGGGGTTGTTTTTATAGTGGAGCGGATTTAGGGGAGAACTTCCACTAGCTTCTCTGCGCGCTCATAAATACCCCGGAGCGAGATCTCGAACCATAATTTTAATGCCACAGGCGCATTAAAATTACTTAGTGAGTCTCATCTTCACACTTCACTATCATAAAAATAAATCCCATACTTGAAATTAATCAGTGTGGGGGTTGTTTTTATAGTGGAGCGGAAGACGAGACTCGAACTCGCAACAGTCTGCTTGGAAGGCAGATACTCTACCAATTGAGCTACTTCCGCATTAAGTGTGCGCCTTGCCAAGCAAGCTTGGAAGGACTTTTTTTAAGTCTAGCATCTTCGCAATGCTGGAGCTAGACATCTACCAATTGAGCTACTTCCGCAATTAGCATATATAAATATAGCATTTTATGTATGCTAATTAAAAATTTCTGGCTTGATTAAATATCAACTAATTTAAACATAAAAAATTCAGAACATTATTTTTCACTATTGCACTTAAATAGTTTCTGATAGTACCCTGATCTCTGGCTAAAATATTTACAACCTGAAGTTAGCTTAAGGCTTGCCTATTACATAAAGCCAAGTACTAAATTATATTTTTGCAGAATAAAGGTTTGTTTTTACTAAATGTACAATATACGGATCATTTTAAAGGGAGCACGCTAGTAATATTCGTGTAAAACATTTCAAACATTCGGCAGCTCATCTTCGATCGCAGGAGGGGGCACCCCAGTAATATTTATATAAAACTATCAGTCTAAATTAGCTAAATATTTAAAACTACTACAATAATGAGTTAAACAGTACTCTAGAACCATTACCAGCAGAAAGTAAATCACCACTTACAAGACTTTAAAAATACCAATTAACGAAACACGTATTAGCACTAAACCATGTTAAGATTAGTTAAAGCTTGTTAAATAAATTACTAAATAACGCTAAAAACCTTAGCTCTAATCCTAGTTTGAAAGCCGCTACTAGCCAAGCGTCTCAGACATTTACTAATAACTTTTATAATAGTTATAGCCCTTCAACTACAACTAACACGTCCTTTCCAAGCTACCGCAGCTCTAATCTAAGTGCAGCTAGTACTAACTTTACTAAGTTAAAGCTTAAAAATTTAAACCAGCCTAAAATGCAGGAATTAAAAACAGTTTTAGCGCAAAAAATCAATCTGGATAGTGCACTATTAAGTGAAGATCAAAGCTCGCTTGCCGTAAAACTTAGTGGCAGTCAGACACTTAAGTTATTTGAGCCTGAAATTAAGGGCAATTTAATAGTAAAACTAATACATCAGCTACTTAAAGCATTTTTACCTAAACACTTTCAAAACGAAGCGAATAATGAACTTAAAAATCTATATCAGATCAATCACGAGCTAGCCTCAGCTAAAGGTGAGAGTTATGATGATTTTAAAAGTGCCTTGAATAAAAATCATTATAATAGTTTGGTGATCTACGATCTAAAAGCAAGTAGACCTAAGGTGCAAGCAGTGGTAATCTTCGAAAAACCCAATGTCAGCGAGCATAAAGAACTACTCGGTAAAATTTCAACTAGCACAGCGAGCACACAAAACTATGAATTAAAAGTAATCGACAAGATTTTACCTAATAACCAGCCAGGATCTAAATTACTAGATTTAAAAGTACTTACAAATAAAGCCGTTAAAGCCTTTTTAGGTAATAACTCTAATCAAATCATCACAGTTAAACAAGGTGTTGAAAACTTAAGTGCACCTAATAGAATTAAAGTGCTTGAAAATCAAAAGCATTTAGTCTTTGATAAAAACCAAAACTTAACAACTTTAGATGCTTTGCATGGTAATTATCAGGCTTTAAAACAGACTAGTATTATCTATGGACCGAGCCAAACTTTGCGCGCACATGACTTTAAGCAGATTATTGCTTTAACAGCACTGACTGAGCTTACGAGTAATAGTAAAACTCGAGTTTCACCAGCTCAACTAAGTTTTGCTAAAAGTGTAATTAATCAAAACCAGCAAGCCTTAGATGTAAGTGGCGCGCAGACCGAAAACAACTTAAATTTTAGCGGTCTATTCAGCTTTTTTAATAAACTTTTTAAATAAGTTAGAACTTTACCTAATTAAAATACTCAGCCTCTTGCATGTCATAATAAGGTAGATGAAAGTTGCTTACCTAGGACCTGCTGGCTCATTTACTCACACTGCTGCTATTAATCTAGCCGCGCAAAGCGCTAGTGCCATAAACAAAGATACTGAATTTGTAGTTTATCGTACTATCACAGCTTTAGTTGAAGCAGTTAACAATTCTAAAGTTGACTTTGCAGTAGTGCCAGTTGAAAATTCTATCGCCGGTGGCGTAGGTGAAACTATCGATGCGCTACTAAACTATAAAAGTGTGTATATCTGCCGCGAGCATGTATTAAATATAAAACACTGCCTGCTAGCGAGCGTTGAGATCGAATTAAATACTATCGAAAAAGTGCTTTCTCATCCGATGAGCTTCGCTCAATGCGGCGAGTTTTTAAGATCTAATCTAACTAAAGCTGAGCTCGAGCCCTGCGCTAGTAATAGTGCTGCCGCACAAAACCTAAAAGATCTTAAGCAAAAAAATATAGCGGCTATAGCGCCAGAATTCTGCGCTTCCATCTATGATCTTAAGATTTTAAGAGCAGGTATTAATGATCTTAATAACAATCAAACTAGATTTTGGTTACTGAGCAAAGACTCAAGTTTAAAGTTAGCTTCAAGACCAGAAAAATCTTCATTAGTGTTTCAGATTATCGATGAACCTGGTAGCCTATTTAATATATTAAAAGCTTTTACTAAGCACCAAGTAAATATCACCAGAATAGAATCTAGACCAGCTAAAGATAGTCTGGGAAGTTATTTATTTTGTATAGATTTTGCTGCCAGTCGCGAAGATGAGCGATTTAGCAATATAATGAAAGAAGTTAGTATGTATTTTAATTATTATCGTTGGCTCGGTTCATACTCATCTACCAATTAGCATATGAATAAGTTCAGGTACCGCCTACTACAAATCTTCTTTATCACCTGTTTTTTGGTGATTGTAGCCCGGCTCGCTTATTTGCAGCTTTATAAAGGCTCGCAGTTTCATAATCGTGTCAAACAATTGCACGCTCTTCATAACTCTAATATTAACCGAGGAGATATAGTTGATCGCTCAGGTAAAACCATGGCAATGGATATAGATCGCTTCACCCTCGAGTATAATCCAGTAGCTAGCGATCGCGAAAACAGAGAGAAACTCGCAACTAAACTATCACAGATCTTTAAATTTCCGGTCTCAGCCCAAAAACTTTTATATAAAAATTCAAGCCAGACTCTAGTCAGGAATCTAAGTCTAAATCAAGCTGAAGAGATACGCAAACTAGGTTCGCCAAGTCTATACATAAGAAAAATTACTACCAGATTCTACCCGCAAGATAGCCTAATGTCTCATGTTTTAGGTTACGTAGATAATTATGGGCGCGCGCGTCAGGGACTAGAGTATCAGTATCGTGAATTTCTACGTAAAAATCCAGAGAAAAAGCTTACCTTGAGTTTAGACTCTAAGCTGCAAGCGTTCGTAGAAGCAAAATTAACTGCTCAAATCAATAAAACGCGGGCGATTAAAGGTACAGCGATGGTTATGAAAGTGAAAACAGGTGAAATACTGGCTTGGGCGGTCAAACCAGATTACAACCCTAACTTTTATTATAAATATGGCTATAAAGAACTTAAAAACTGGACTTTAGTAGATGTTTATCAACCTGGTTCAGTCTTTAAAATTCTTACAGCAAGCGCGGCTATTGATGCTGGTGTAATCGATAAAGACTTTGTTTATCAGGATAAAGGCTATATTAAAGTAGGTGGCTACACTATAAGTAACCACGATTGGGTGCGCGGTAAAACTAAGGTTAAACCACTTACCATCCAGGGTTTGTTCGAGCGCTCATCAAATCCGTTTGCTACTTTTCTGGGTCTAAAGTTAGGTAAACAAAAACTTTACGATTATATTCGTATGTTTGGTTTCGGTCAAAAGACTAATATAGAATTGCCTGGAGAAACTGATGCTATCGTGCGCAAGCCTGAAACCTGGCGCGACTCAGATATCGCATCGACTTCTATCGGACAGGGAGCCATCGCCGTCACGCCGCTACAATTAATCGCTGGTATTAATGCTATCGCAAATGACGGCACCTGGATTAAACCCACTATTTTAAGAACCGACACTGAAAGTAATAAACCCCTATTATTTTCAACTAAAGTTGATGTAATTGAGCCTGAACTAGCTAAATACATACAGGAAAAGCTCGCAAATTCGATTCAGGAAAACATTAAAAAACGTTATGCTAAAGCTGGTAAGGTAGCTGGCTTGAGAGTAGCAGGCAAAACAGGCACTTCACAAAAACTCATCGATGGGCGCTATTCACGCTCAAATACTATAGCTTCGTTTCTAGGCTTTTATCCTAACCCTAATCCTGAATACATTACCTTAGTGGTTATTGATGATCCTAAAACCGATGGACGTTGGGGCGAAACGATAGCAGGGCCAGTATTTAATCAGATCGCCGAGTATATGAAAACTCATTATCTATAAACCAGATTCAGCTATCTTATAATCAAACACTAGAGAAAACTTATCTTTAACAAAAGTTTGTTATGGTCACTTTGAAAAGACTACCTAACTAGTAATGTCTTTAAGCTAGAATTGTATTTGCTAGAAACAGTACTGCATTTTAAACTATTTAAGTTCAAATATATAAAAGTCAGTCCGGGATTCTATTTTAAGTGCAAGAGTCAGCTTTAGCAATCCATCCATCAGGATCACATGAATAAAATCAGCTTACTAAATATACATGCTTTTAAGGCTGTACAAGCCGAAAATATAGCTATTATTGATGGTTTAAATATCGTTTATGGTGCCAGTGCTAGTGGCAAATCTAATTTTTTAAGTATTTTTGAATTTTATTATCATTTAATTCACGCTAATTTGCAAAACTATATCGCTCGCCAGCCTCATCAAGCAAGCTCAATACTATTTTTTGATAGCAAGCTTGCCAATTTAGAGATTTACTTCGGTGCTAATAGCTATACCACTAAACTTATGAAACTAGATGAAGCTAATCTTGGCTTGCAGCATGAAAGTTGTCGTTTTAAAAGTACTTTTTTCGATAAACATTACCTCAATCATGAAGCTGAAGAGCTTTATGAAACACAGATTTTAGAAGCTTACACCAGTCATGTCAATTCCAGTAAATCTTACGCCAAGCTTGGTAATATGTCTGAAAAAGTGGAACACCACACTAAACAATTAAAATACCTAAGCTATATCATTAAACCATTGAGGCAAATGCAGGTGTTTAACTTCAATAACTTAAATGCCCTGCGCGCACCCTGCGCGTACAGCCCCAAAACCCCTAAGCTTAAAAGCGACGGTACTAATCTGGCTTTAGTTTTAAGCTATTTAGGCGAATCTCATCCAGAAATTTATTTAGGTTTACTGGAAGTGTACAAACAACTAGTACCTGATCTACAAAATTTACAGATTTTTGAATTAAATCAGACTTTAAAGTTAAAATGGCAAAGTAGTCAGCATGATAGCTGGCTAGATTTAGGGATATTAACAGATAGCGCCCTAAAAACGCTCTGTATGCTTACATTAATATTTTCACCAGCAGAAATACAACCAAGCATCATCGCAATTGATGATGCTCTGGATTTTTTAGACGAAGCAAGTTTGGAATATTTAGCCTTTGCGCTAGGGGAGTTAAGTAACAAACAACAAATCTTAATTACCACCAGACAAAAGTCTTTTTTCCAAACTCATTTCAAAAACTATAATCTAATTAACTGTCAGAAAGAAAACTATATATCTAAGTTCACTTTATAGGTTTTAAAACCTGATCTTTAAAATAATAACGATTATTATTAGATTTTTTTAGACCTTTAGCTTCAAAAGTACCACCGTATCTACCGGCAGGTAGTTTCTCCCATTGAACGCGCCCTGTAGCTTCCTTCAAATTACAAATATGTAAGGTATAACCGCTATCAGTGCAGTACAAGCCTATTAAAAGATCTCCCCCCGAAGTTAGGCTTGCATTTAAATCTACTTTACACTTATCTGTTAGATTTTGCTCTTCGAAGTCTTTTAAAATTTCATTTCTTTCGATCATCAAGCTATATCTTTCGAAATTAAGTAAACTATGATCAATAATTTCTATCAGACGCTTAGAAGAAACGAATTCAACATTATTTTCAGCATCGACTTTAAATATTCTATCGAAAGATTGATGTTCTTCATCAAAGTGTATATAAAATTTGTGCTGGTACTCGCCAACTGCAACTGCAATATTATCTTTATCATCTAGCACTGAACCTAGACTATTTTTTAAAATTACTAAATCTATACTAAGTGGAATATAAAGATCTTCTCGAATAATTTTAATAATGTCAGCCTTTCTCTTCAAGCTAACTGCATCAGTACCAAATTTATTTTGTTTAAAATATCTTTCTAAGTCTTTTTTTAATTTGCGACGTGGGTTTCTCGGCCAAAGTGCCTTACCTACATCATTTTTAATATCCAAGTCTTTAAGTAAAGGTATTGAATCAAGCTCCCAGCCATTAAAAAAAGAATTTTCACATAATTCTTTTTCCTTATGATAACGTCCAGACCACTCTGAAACTTTATCATTAATGGAGGTATGCTCTTCTACCGATACCGGGTTTAATCTTTTTTGATTTACCCTACAAACTATTTCATCTACTACATACTCTACACTAAACTCTGTCATAGGTGCTTTTTTCACCGTAGAAGTTAACATAGGTTTAATAGCCTAGTCCAAATGGTTTAGTTTTGTTTCATTTATAGATAAATAATATTAGATATTTTTAAGGATTATCTTATACGGTATTAGTTGCTTTTCTTAATATAGACAAATAAATATCAGCACTTTAAGTTTTCTAAATTAGAGAAAAATTCTAATTAATAGCCAATTTTATAATTTAATTATAAAAAAGCAATGATTTTATACAATTTTTCTAAATTCATAAGTTTTTTATAAAAATTTTCTAAATTATATAATATTGACTTAAGTTTCTTAAATTAAATTTGAAACTAAATTATTAATATGAATTAATTAGTTTTCAATATTACCTTTGTTAACAGTAGCAACATCTTTAAAAGCAGTTAAAACCTGTACTTTTGGAGCATTACCTATATTAATGGGAGTATTTTCTAAATTATTAGCAGTAGACTCTAACACACCAGTAAATAACTCAGCAGCTCTATTTAATTCATCGGGTGAAATTCCACGATCAGCAACTTTTGCAAGTTTACTCAAATTCGATAAAGCATCTCTAATAATTTGCTTTTGAATATCTGCTGCTTCAGTCTTACTTTCTGGTTGAGGTGGAGCTTTTTTAGCAGATTGATTATCAAGAGCATCAGGAGCATCAGGAGCCTTGCTAAGTTCTTCTAACTGCTTTCTAGATTCAGTAGCGTTTTTACCAGCTGTAAAATTACTTTGGTTTAAACTAGGAGCATTAAGTAAAGTCTGCTGAACAGCAGAGTTTATAATTTTAGTTTGCTCAGCGCTAGTTTCACCAGCCTTAGATTTAGCAGCCGCACCATTAGGACCAGGCTTGATTTCATTTTTACCTTCAGGTTTCTTAACATCTGCTTTGATGTTAGGAAGGTTGAATTTAATTTGGTTGTTGATCTCGTTCATTTTTAGTTAGTTTTAACTCCAGCTATCAAATATAAAGTATCTATTTTTTTAATTTGATAAGAATTTTTAACCGATTCTTAAGATTATTAATATAGCCTTAACTATATCAATCCACAATTTTACAATCTTTAGACTTTTCAAAAGTTTAAATAATTATAATTTCTAGAACTGTGGGCTCTATATCTATTATCTTATCACACTGGTTAAGGTTTTGTAAAGAACCAAAGTGAAATTCGTATATACTTTTTGATTAATTTAATGTGACTTTTAAAATACTGTTATTAAATCACCTAATTAGTTAAATATTATGTATAAAGATCTATTCGATTTCTATTAATTATTTTTGGTAGTTTACAGTTAACAATTACTATCACAGCTTAGGCGCTTACACTTTTTAACTAATTTTCAAACACTTTTAATGCTTAAACTAAGATCAGTTGATTTAACTAGAATAATTTAATAAAGCTAACATCACCTAAACTTAGGGGATAATACGATCACTAAGGTAAAATAACAGTATGTCCAGGACTTATCGCGACCCCATCCATAAAGAAATCTTCTTAAATAGTGCTGATGCGATCGATGATCTTTTGATTAAACTAATCGATACACGTGAAATGCAACGTCTTAGATGGATTAAACAGCTTGGTACTGGCTGGTTTACTTATCATGGAGCTGAGGGCACTCGCTTTCAACATAGTCTCGGCACTTTAAAAATTGCCATGCTTATGTTTAATAAAATAGCTAAAGATTGCGATTACGAAGATAAAGTACTTAGCAAACATAAAACCGTAGTTTTAAGTGCAGCACTATTACATGACATCGGTCATGGACCATTTAGTCATAGCTGCGAAAAATTCATAAATGCTAGGCATGAAGACTTTACTGTAAAACTAATTCAAAACAAAGATGGAGATGTTTATCCTTTATTAGAAAGTTTCAGACCAGGACTTAGTGAAGATGTATGCAAAATTATGCAGCATCGCTACGAGTCTAAACTAATGACCAGTATAGTTAGTAGCCAGATTGACTGTGATCGCTTTGACTATTTACTTAGAGACAGTCACTTTACTGGCACTAACTATGGTAACTTCGATTTAAGCCGAGTTATCGCTAGTCTTAAAGCTGATACCGCTAGAGATTGCATCACCGTTTGCGGAGAAAAAGGTGTGCTGGCTGTTGAAGATTATCTATTTGCGCGCTACTCAATGTACTTGCAGGTTTACCTACATAAAAAGTGCCTGGCAAGTGACGTACTATTGCAAAAACTGTTTGCTAGAGTTAAGACTTTAATGCAGCTACGTAAAATCGGTTACATTGAAGATCCTGTTTTCAACTGGCTTAATATGGGCGATAAGATGAACATTAATGAGTACTACCATATAGATGATGCCACTATCTATCATCACATTAAGCGCTGGTCCCAAGAGCGTGACATCATTTTAAGAGACCTAGCTCGCAGGTTCGTAGAAAGAGATTTATTTAAAGCCTATCGTAGTGAAAGTGAGGAGCAGACTCAGGAAATAGTCGAAAGCAGAGTTCAGGAGTTAAAAAGATTAAACTTAAGTCCAGAGCATTATCTAAGTAAAATAAAAATGGCAAATGAAGCTTACAGCTTTTATAAACCGAGTTCCGATTACACTAAAGGTATTTTAATCAAGTTAGACAATTTCACTGAACCTAAAGAAATTACCGAAGTATCTGGTGTGGTTAGAGCTTTAGTTGATACCACTTTTAGCTATAGCTGGGTTATTAGTCTTTAAAGTCTACTTTATAATCGCAAAATATCTAATCAGGCGATTTTAATATCAAGTTTAAAAGAAGCTGATACTTTTTATAACCCTGAATTAAATAAGATAATAATTTAATAGAAATAAAAAATTATTCTAAAGCTTGCTGATCAGTTTCACTCGCAGCGTTTTCCCGCTTTTCTAGTGATTGTCTAAGTTCTAATTTATGAAGCTTACTTTCAAGATCATTAATACGTTCCTGCATTTTTTGCATGGCAGCACCTAAATAATCTGGCGTCTGGTTGTGTTCCAGGTTGGCAATTACCTGCTCAGCGTCACCTTTAAGTTTGACTATGCGCCCAGGAATACCAACAACAGTACTATAAGCTGGTATGTCTTTAACAACTACAGAATTAGCGCCAATTTGCACATAATCAGCGATATTAATATTACCTAAAACTTTGGCGCCCGCGCCAACTACGATGTTAGAGCCTAAAGTGGGGTGGCGTTTCGTTTTAAAGGTCGAAACGCCGCCTAAAGTCACACCTTGATACAAAGTTACATTATCACCTGTAATCGTAGTTTCGCCAATAACTACTCCTGAACCATGATCTATAAAGAAGTTTTTACCTAAAGTAGCTCCAGGGTGAATTTCTATATTAGTAATGATTTTAGTCCAGTAAGCTAGCAACCTGACTAGAAATTTAATAAAGCTTGAAAAAACCCCATACCTGCCAGTCCATAGATTATTTAGAAATCTATGCATTAAAATAGCCTGAAAACCCGGGTAGCAAAATATGATTTCCAGACTCGAGTTGCATGCTGGATCTTTGCGTTTAATATTGTGCAATTCTCGCTTTAAAGTTTTCAGCACTTAATAAATTATTACACATAAATTATCTCTAGAAGAGCTTCACTTATCTTCTTAAAATATAAAAAGCGAAAATAAAGTATATTCAAGACTTATACATCTAATGACATTGCCCACGAGTGAAAAGTTTTGGTAAATAACTTAATATTTAAGTCGACATCGAAAACACTGCTTTAACCGATATTTAGAGTAAAACATAACCAAGTTAACTAAACGAGTTTAAGGATATTTGCTTCTAAGTTAATGCACAGCTACTAAATTACATATACAGAGTGATGTTTTTGATATAATACTTGCCATGCTAGACAACAAAGCTAAAGTCATAGATGGCAAAGCCCTCTCTTTAAAAATAAAAGACGAGCTTAGGGAACAAGTAGCTGGCACCTCTGGCAGATTGCCATGCCTGGCAGTAATTATAGTCGGTGATGATCCTGCTAGCCATTTTTATGTACGTAATAAAGAAGAAGCATGCACGTACGTAGGTATAAAATCATTAAAATCTGTTTTAAGTGCAGAAGCTAGCTATGATGAAGTAATTCAAACTATTAATGACTACAATGCTAACTCGGAAGTGGATGGTATTTTACTTCAATTACCATTACCAGAGGCTCTAAAAGATAAAACTCAAGAAATAGTTGATAAAATTTACCCTAGTAAAGATGTTGATGGTTTAACTACGACTAATTTAGGTAAACTGTTTTTAGGTAGCCCTGAGGCTATTAAACCCTGCACTCCGCAAGGTTGCATGAAGATGCTTACAGAATATCAAATTGAGCTATCAGGTAAAAAAGCCCTAGTTTTAGGTAGAAGTTCACTGGTTGGAAAACCGATTAGTATGCTTTTAAATCAGGCTAATGCAACAGTTACTATGGCTCATAGTCGTACTAAAAATTTAACTGAAGAGCTTAAGCAAGCAGATATCGTAGTCGCTGCGATCGGTAAGGCTCATGCTATCAGCGGCACAGATCTAAAAAAAGACGCCGTAGTTATCGATGTGGGTATCAATGCTGTAGACGCTAAAATCTATGGCAAAAAAATGGTCGGTGATGTCGATTATGATAGCGCAATTAATATCGCTCAGTTCGTAACCCCAGTTCCTGGTGGAGTCGGTCCTATGACTGTCACTATGCTACTTAGTAACACACTTGAGCTTTATAAGCGTAGAGTTTAGTTTCACTCTCTCACTTATAAAGGAGTATAATCAGACCAGACTCTTCTTAATCTTATTGGAAAGTTTTTTTTCATAAATCTTTTGATAGATCTATTACGTTTTTTAGGTTGCCGCTCTCTATGTAGTAGTAGCTGCAATGTTACAGCAAGTTTTTTCCTATCATCAAAGGTTAATTGACCATTGCTATCATAATCAAATAAAGCTAGGTCAGCTCGCAGCGCAGATTCATGATAAAACTTTTTACGGATTTTTTTACGCACACGCTTAAACAGTTTAATAAGCCTACTAGATTCTTTAAAAGTATTTATACCAGTTTTATCGAAGCTGAGCTTAGTTAAAATTCCACTTATATACTCATAGTCTTTATGTCTGGATAGATATTCTAGTAGTTTTTCGTAACTCAATTCACTAATAGTTTTAAATTTAGTATTAGAACTTGGTGAATTACCAGAATTTAAATTATATTCACTTAAAACTTTACTTGCTAGTACGACTTCTTCAAAATCCACTTGCTTATTTTTATTCAAATCAATAAATTTAAGCATAAGCTGATCGTCAGATTCTTCTACTGTTTCTTCATCATCTTGAATACGCCCTGGCTCAGCTTGATTTATACTATTAAACGGACGGTTTAGCACTTTAATATTTACAACTAAGTCTCTAAAATTATCAGTACCGTTTTCACTAATTCTGATTCTTAAAGGATACCTGCTCTCGCTACCATCTATTAGCCTTTTCGTAAAAAGCATATTATTTTTCAAATAAAAGTCTTCGGTAGCTCCATCTATTAAGCTAAGTGTATGCTCAGCATGCGGAGCGTCTAAATCTTTAAAATTTATTTCTGTAACCTTAGTGTGAGCTGGAGTATTTCGATAAATTTCTGAAAACCTTAGTCTAGCAAAGCCGCTAAAATTAGGATCGTAAGTTTGATAATAAGAACCGATGTCTTTATTAATAGCTACTCTTTCGGCATCTTTATCAGAGTCGTAGATAACAATTTCACTAACATTACCATCAAATACATTAAAACTATCAAGGTTCGAAAACAAATATACATTACCAAAATCCTGCGTCAGATTTGTATTATTTTGACTAACCAGACTATCATTTTTATACACAGATAAGGAGTTACTATTAGAAGTAGCTGAAAATAAAATTTGTTCACCTGTCAGCCAGCTGCCATCAGCTGAGGTAATGAATCTAGCATTACCGTTTTGCCTAGCATCTAGAATCTGATCACTCAGATCATCTGAGTTACTAGTTCCATATGAAAAGCGCTCATTAGCATTGCCAGTAATCGCATTACTGATTAGAGGTTTTTCAGAACTATTAGGACCACCAAGCCATTGATTATTTCTAATAGCTACCGAAAAAAAGCTATGTGTTTCATTTAAACCAAAGCCCGTGTCAAGCATGTCAGTAACTCCATCAACTTTTAAAGCTAATTTTCCATTACTATCTTTAACAAGCCCTCCATTAAGATGATCATAAATTAAAGGTTTAACAATATCACTATTAAAACCTGCTTCATGCCCCTGCTTACCTTGATCGTACCAAAAATTAACACGGAGATTATTAACATCATTAGTCTGGTAGTAAGCACCAGAGGTTCTCATTAAATCAATATAATGCAAGCCTGCTGCATAATTATAGTAAATAATTTCATTAGTATAACCACGATATCTTCTTTCATCCATCCGTGTTTGACCAAATAAAGTTAGATTCCCATAATTACCAGTGTTATTATTTTTAAAAATTAGACCAGTAGTATCTCCGTTTTTGGATAGAAATAAACCTTTACCATTAGTATGTGAAATAAAACTAGTTAACATTTTTTCAGATACTTGCCATATTGTAGGTCCATAGCTACTACCATTCTTTCTAACTAACAGCTGAGCTGTTAGATTAGCAGAGGCTACTCCATACATTAATTCATCTCTATCGGAATTTTGGTTATTACCTAAAATAGGTCGAAAAGGACTTTCCTCAGCTGGTAATCCCATCCATCCATAATTAGTTTGTTCAAGTTGAGTAGAAATGACTTGAAATAGGTGATCTCTATTTATAGGTATACCAGTAATATACATATCATCGGCGCCATCAGTATATAAAGCAGGAAAACCATCTGTATCTTTTATTACACCTGTATTAGCGTCGTATATTTTAGCTTGAAAACCAGGATCTGTAGTAGTTGCAGTATGACCATTATTACTCTGGTCGTACCATTTACTAACATAGCAATCAACTCCAGCACAATGAGCAGCTAAACTATCTATATTAAGAGTTCCATCCAAATTAAAACCAATATCTAAAAGTGCTTCATTATCAGCTCTTCTAACTTCAAGAGCTGCACCAGCGTAAGCAGAATTTACTCTGCGGGTACTATAGGCGGCAGTAGCAGTATTATCTATATCAAGTGGCAAAGCTAGGGTTATATCCTCGCACTCCTTGATGAAATCAAGCATACTATCCGTGTCAATATAATCAAACTTAAAACCAATCTCTTTCGTCGCTTTATCGCAGGTACGTAGTACCTGAATAGCTGCACCCTCATAATCTGAGCGTAGCTTACGCAAACTATAAGCTCCTTTAGCTCCTGGATGCCTATCTAAAAGTAGATCTGATTTCGCTGAAAGTTGATTAATATTTAAAATAAATAAAGTTATTAACAATATAAATATGTTTTTTTTAAAAAAGAGCTGGCTCATATATAGTTTTCACTTTATAACTAATAATTTTTATTACCTGTAATAATCTGTATTCCCAGCAGCATTAAGACTCCTTTAACATCAGGCTTTTAAAGCTTAATCTAGTTATCTTAAGGATGAATTTAAAAATTCTTAATGGTGTTTAGTCTTTAACACTAAGCTTACCTACGAATTTATGTATCGCTTACATTAGATCAAATAGCTATAAAAGCTAAAATCATAGCTATCTACTATTCCTTTATAGATATAAATAAAAAAATTAGAGTATAATATATACGATGCTTGAAGTAGGACAAATCGGCTTAATTTTTATTGTAGCTCTAGCTAATGGCTTAGTGCTTTTGGGTCTAAGTGCTCTAATCCAGAGAACTTTTGGGATCTATGCACCTAATAAAGTTAAAAATGAAACTTACGAGTGTGGTATGAAATCTGAAATGGATTCTCAAGTTCAGTTTGATATCAAATACTACTTATTTGCCATTATGTTCATTATCTTCGATGTAGAATTCGTCTTTTTAATGCCGTGGGCTAATCTTTATAACTTCATGCAACATGGTACACGTGGCTTTATTATCATAGAAGCTTTCACTTTCGTGATGATCCTTATGTTAGGTCTATTTTATGCCTATAAAAAAGGTGCTCTTAATTGGAATCAGGAGCCGGCTTAAAGCTAGCTTCAAACAACTCTCTAAGCTGTATTTGCTGAGCTTCTTGCAAGCTTTTTCTATATTTTTCTGGTAATTTTTTATTGCGGTGCAACCATTTTAAAATACTCAAAATAGAAACAGCTGGACTATCACCCCACATATAATCATTACGTCTGCCATGTCTCATTAAATCAGGTCTTAAATCTTGCAAAATTTTAAGCATCTTAAAGAAATTTTTAGAAGCACTTTTTTCATTAAAATCTAAATATTTATAAAAATAATCACTCTCAACTTCTTTACTAGCATAAAGCAGGCTGTCTCGGTCTTTTAAATTCACCGCGACTTGGTTATATGATCTTTTAGCTAGCATATCTAATTGCTTGTCCGTGTAAGTATCAATATTATCTAAAAGTTCTATATTGAAAGCCGAAAATACCGTAAATTCACATAGAGTGTAGTTATTAGCTTCGGCAAGTAATCTACCTTGAGTTAGTTCAACTAAAATCTGCCAGTTACCAGTTATCTCACTGATCTTCGTGCGAATTAAGCTATTAGGTAGCCACTCTAAAGTAAAGCCACGGAGTAAATCCATCTCAACTTCTAAAGCGAGATTAAAACTATTAGTAAACTGTTCATCTTTTTCAAATAATCTTTCAAACAGATAAACTAGAGTTGTTTCGTGGTATTTTTTACCTTGTCTCATCTAACTTAATTAAATAGTCAGATTCTAAGCACCTAAATCTAGACGACTCTTAAATAGAGCTGCATGAATCTCTCATAGGATTATACCAAAGCTTTATGCCTTTAAGATAAGTGATTTTTCTTTTTTAAAATTTGCTGCGACTTTATCGTTATCAGATTTACTTTCTGCATTATAAGCTGAAAAAACTTTTTGAAGAGAAGGTGATTCTTGATTAGTTTTAGCTGTCACGCTCGCCATACCTTGATCTACCAGCTGATCTAACTTCTCAGCGCCCGCAACGTTATTAGCACTACCATCTACAGGCTTAGCTTGCTCAGCGCCACCAGCCATTAAAGACTGCCTTAAATTGCCGATGCGATCCTGTCTACTTTGAGTGTCTAAATTTGAAGAATCTTGCTTAGTGTTACTTGCTAGCTTAGCTGCTTGTATCTGATTTATTTTATTAACTTCCATAACACTTAGTTCCTACTTTGTTTTATACAACTAAATGTTTATCTTTTGTTTAAGTATTAAAGCTTCTTCATGGGATTTATGTAATTATAGTCAGATTTAAAGCCATAATATCTAAATTCGGACATATCCAATCACTTAACTAAAAAGGATAATCTTCTAGCGCCTTTAGAAGCTGTACTTAATAAAGAACTCTAACTATTAGCTACTTGCGCCGCCGCAGTTAGCCTTTCAATATATTTAGCCAGTACATCCACTTCGATATTAACTAGATCATCAACTTTAAGAGCTTTTAAGCTAGTAACTTCCCAAGTTTTAGGGATAATACAAACAGTAAAATTGTCCTGGTTAGCCTCAACTACAGTAAGACTGATCCCTGAGACGCAGATAGAGCCTTTAGGGATCATATACTTACTATATTTTTCTGGAATTTTAAAACGCAGCGTATAACTACCATCATTATCTGTAAGCTCTATCAACTTAGCAACGCAGTCTACATGTCCTTGTACAATATGCCCGCCCAATCTAGTTTCAGCCTTAAGGCATCTTTCAAGATTAACTTCTGTACCTACTTTAAATTCACCAAAATTAGTCACTTTTAAAGTCTCTTGAATAGCAGTAAATTTAAAAGTCTTAGCCTGCTGATCAAAGTCAGTTACCGTCTGACAGACACCATCAATCGCGATGCTATCTCCTAAGTGAATATCTTGCATGATCAAATCTGCTTGGGCGGTAAAGTGCACATTAGAGCCCTCATTTTCTACTGCTGTAATAGTGCCTAATTCTTCTACTAATCCTGTAAACATCTAAATTAAATTATAGCTTTTTAAAAATTAATAAGTTATGCATAACTACGTTTATAACTGCTACATCTAATACTTATAAAAGATATATTTTGCACTGAATACTTGAAAGTATGTTTAATTCATATATAGCTAATCTAAATTTTCCCTAGCATTGTACCTTATTAAAAAATATCAATAAGTGCTTAAAAAGCCAGGTGCAACTTGCTGAGTAAGTTTGATTATAGTAAAAATGGCAAGGGCGATTATAAAAAACCGACGACCACAAATACCAGAGATCACCATAGGTATCAATAACCATAGATCTAAGAACATGTATTTATTATATGATAATTAACTAGCTAAAAAAGTTAATTAGCGTTAGCTTCTGCCAGCATGACAGCTTCAGTGATAGTAACCGGGTTAGTCGTACCATCATCACCAGGGAACATAGGTTCGTTTTCATTTGCGATCTTATGCACTACATCCATACCTTCAATCACTTGACCAAAAGCTGCATAACCATGAGGATCATAACCACCAGCTTCTAAACCAGGTTGCGCGGTTAAGTCGATAAAGAACTGACAGCTAGCTGAATCTGGATCCATAGAGCGTGCCATCGCCACTACACCTTCCTGATCGTGCTTAATACCAGTTTCTTCTAATTTAATTAAACGTGGCTTACCATCTTCCACATATGAACCCGTACCATTTGCTTTAGGGCAGCCACCCTGAATAACAAAACCAGATACAATTCTATGAAAAGTTTTACCATTATAAAACTCTTTTTCTACTAAATCTTTAAAGTTACCAGCTGTAATCGGCGCTTCTTCTAAATAAAGCTTGATTTTAATGTCACCTTTATCTGTTTTAAGTAATACTGTGTTGTTTTCGCTCATATTATTTTGTATATTATCCTAACATGGATATCATTAAATGTTAATCAAGTCTTAAGTACTATAGAAAAGTCACTGTCTTAAGACTAAGACACTATAGCCCCACCCACGCATGTTAAGATAATACACATGCCTATTACTGATGCAGCTCGCCTAATGATTAAAAACCCTAATCTATATTTAAAAGACCGTAAAGTAAACAAAAGCAGTCTAAATAATAAAGAAGTAAAACCTGCCAGTAGTGCTGAGATTAATGGAAGTATAAACGAAGTTGAAAAGTCAATAAACAGAGACAGAGAAGATGCTCGAGCAGGCAATCTATCTATTAACCGCAATCACATCGAAAACCCAGATCTTAATGTCGAATTTAGCCAATCTTTAGAACATCTCAAGCAAAATATCCACGAAAAACAAGATGGCACACCTATTTCATACCAAATTTTAGTAAGTAAGCCTCTACAAATAGCTGAAAAACTTATAAATCAGGCTCCAGCAGAAAATCAGGAAGATCTAGCAGAAAGATTAAGCTTGCAGATAAAAAAAAGTTTGATAAACAATGCAAATAAACGCATAAAAATTTTGCTCGATGAAACTAATGCTGAAACCAGACCAAATAAAGCTAAGCTAGCAAGCGTGTTAAAGCCTTACGTCGCCAGAACATATATAGATCTAAAGCCCACTAAACTAAAAACTAGTAATTTTAGCCATCTTCATAACTTTACTGCTGATAATGAGCTCTTGCAGCAACTAAACCAATTAATATCTGCAAGAACAGCTGCTCTGACAGAGCATATATTGAAGGTATGGGATACTTCAAATCCCGAGTCTGCACCCGCGCAAATTAAAGAAAATACAGAAAATTCAATCTTTAAGTCATTAGACATAAAAAAATGAGACCAGACTTCATGATTTCATAAAAGTTTAAAATTATTTCTATCTTTTAAAAGCTCTGTTGTAAATCTAATCGGCTCAGGCGTGCGACCATCTGTCAAAGTCATTTCGACTTTTTGAAGTATAGATTTTTTGCGAGTATTTTTATTACCTAAATTAGTTACTTTTACCCTCACTGCACAATCATGGTCTTTTCTGCTTCTAATATGATATTTTATATCACGAGGTCTACCATCCTCTAACTTAGCTGTATTAACTTCTTTTAAAATGTCATAGGGTTCAGGTTCTTCAGTATAAGTTGAAAGAACCTTAGGTAATAAGTGCTCTTTTATAGAAGTTCTATAGCCTATGAAGCTCCCATCTGGTCTGCTAGTCTTACCAGCAAGTTTATAACTAGCGTTATTAACTAAACTAGCTAGAACTTTATAATCAGTTAAAATCTCATCGTGAGCGTCACATAAATTATATTTAAAAGGCACCACTTTATTATTTTTTGTGCCAATTTTACTTTCAGGGTAATTAGCGAGCTCCTCTAAATTCGACCGATGTATTTTCCTTTCAGTAGTGCTTTCACTATTAGTTGAAAATTTAATTTTACTACTATCCTTCTCACTTGAATCAATAGACTTTACTTTTTTATGATGCACATTACTTACATCCTCAGTAGCAGCTCTTAAATTATTAGCAGAGGCAATATCTACAGCCAAAGTGCTAAGCCCAGCTAACATAGAATTAAAAATTAAATTACTCTTCATTTTATATACATAATAAACACTTGAGTGAGGTTTAACTATTAAGTCTTAATAAAAATAAGTGTGCAATAAGCCAAATCACCACAAAATAAAATATTATTATGCCTTAAGTTTCCTCGACTCACTCATCTTGAAATTAAGCTAACATATAACCTTAGTTTAAAATTCGACTCACTTAAATCACCAGATCTACCAGCAGCGATACTATAATAAGTATATGGCAAATGCAATGGAAGAACTTAAAGATCGCATGAATGGTCTTGAAGTTTGGGATCATATCTTACAAGCAGCAAATGGCGGTGGCTTTTCAGCTATCGATCAAAGTTTAGTACCACTTTTTAAGTGGTACGGTATTTACGCACAAAAACCTAATGAAGAAGGTTATTTTATGATGCGTATTAAGATTCCTGGTGGTCAATTAACACTAAACCAAATGCAAGTGCTCGCTAGATTAGGTAAACGCTACGCGCGTGGTACTATCGATATCACCACGCGTCAAGCTGTGCAGATGCATTGGCTTAGAATCGAAGATATTCCAGATATAGTTAGTGAACTTCAAAGCTGCGGCATGGATGTAGTCGGTGGTTGCGGTGATATCGCCCGTAATATTACTGGTTGCCCGCTAGCTGGCTTGCATCATGATGAGTATTTCGATGCCAGTGATGATCTTATCGAAATAGATAATCACTTAACCAGAAACCCTGAATTTAGCAACTTACCACGCAAGTATAAACTAAGTGTTACAGCTTGCAAACATTGGTGCTCCCAACCAGATATTAACTGCGCTTCATTAGTCGGCGCCGAGCATCCACAAACAGCAGAACTAGGCTACACACTCAAGATAGGTGGCGGTCTAAGTACTAAACCGATGATCGCAAAAAACTTTCCTGTGTTTATTAAGCGCGCGCAAGCTAAAGAAGTGATCGAAGCCGTAACTAAGGTTTACCGTGATCATGGCTTTCGTGATAAACGACATAAAGCGCGTTTGAAGTTTTTAGTCGATGACTGGGGCGTAGAAAAGTTTTTATGTACTTTAGAAGAAGTTCTTGGCTATAAGTTAACTAAATTAGAACCGATAAAAACGCCCAAATCTAAATTAAGCTCCTTAGAGGTCGTTCAATTAGAAGAAAATAAGCCAATTCAGTCTAATGAACCCAAAAACAATTATCAGCAAGTAAACTTAAACAAGCAAACTACCAGTGAGATGGAGCCAGCTTTAGAGTACACACCAAGCCCGCAAGTCAGTCACTTTGATCACTTAGGTAAAACACTTTTAAAAAATGGTAAGTATGCCTTAGGTATCGCTTTTATAAGTGGTAGAAGTGAGGATCCTGACTTCTTTAATTTAGTGAAGCTAGCTGAAGAGTTTAGTGATAGCGGTTATTTTAGAACAACTAATAAACAAAACCTAATACTTTTAGATATTCCAGCAGCTAAAATAGAGCAGGCTGAAGCGCGCGCGCAGCAATACAATTTAAAAACTAAGTATACACCTTTCACTAGATTAGGAGTAGCTTGCACAGGTACTGAGTTTTGTAATTTAGCTATCGTCGAAACTAAAGCCAGAGCTAAAGAAATATTTAAGACCTTAGATAAAGAATTCCCTGAGTTCGCTGAGGATTTAATGATCTCGGTTACAGGTTGTCCTAATAATTGTGCTCAGTATTCAATCGCGGATATTGGTTTAGTGGGCTGCAAAGTAAAAGACGAGCAAGGTAACATGCAAAACGCTTTTAGAATCTTTTTAGGTGGCAGGCTAGGACATCAGGCTGACTTTGGTAAAGCTTTAAAAAATAGATACCTTCATAGCAGCATTGAAAGCGAAATTAGTAAGATACTCAACTATTTTAAGGAACATAAATTTCCCGATGAGAGGTTTAGTCATTTTATAGATAGAACAGATCTAGCTAAATTAGAAGATACCTTAGTAACTTAAATATGTTATATTGAATTATTAAACGATTAAGGCAAATATGGATTCTACTAAAAATTTAAGTCAGGCTTTTTTGGCAAAAGCAGACCATTATATTAAAGGGTTAGAGACTCAACAAGTACGCTTAAATGATCAACTTGATAATGTCTTAAACCAGTCTGATTCTTCTAAAAAGTCAGCTAATAACCAAGATAAAACTACGCGAGATAGTGATAAACTCGCGAATTTACATTCAGCTAACATTAAGTTTGATAATAAAGCAGACTCTATCAACTCTAAGATTCAGCCTGCTGATAAACTAGCTAATCAGATTGAACAAAATGACGCCCTAAAAGATTTAACTCTGGAGATTATGGTAGAGGAGTTTCTAGAAGCCCTATATTCTGATGCTGGCGAGCAGTTAAATAATCCAAATGACACTAATACAGGTATTAGCAAAAGTGAGTTAAAAGCCAGACTTGAAAATTTAACTAAAAACAAGTTATCAAACTTTAAAACAAATAAAAACAATTTTAGAACTAATGAAGAACTACTGTTAGAAAAACCTGCTTTTCCAAGTGAGCTAGATGCTTTTAAGAATATGAAAGACTTAGATAACTTAGATAAATCTTCAGACTTAAAAAAGACTAATTTACAAGAAAATTATAAAAACAAAAATCCTTATAAAATGTTACAAAGCCCTTTAGCCGATTTATCACATGAAGATTATCTTAAAATTTTTGAGGACATAATTAAAGAGCAAAGCTAATAAACTCAATATTTATATAGTAATTCAAATTAAGAATTTAATAAATTTCTTGATAATCTAAGTGATTACATTGCTGAGCTAGTCTTGCTAAAATGCCTAAATTATACTAAATAGCCCTTTACATTTAAATTAAATGATAAGTTTATTTAGTATATGCAAGAGATTAACTGGCAGGAATTAGGGGATAAATTCGAAGATAGCTCTGCTGCTGTAATTTTAATGCACACTTATAGTGAGCTAGCTAGGTACGGTGAAATTGTTTTTCTAACAGCTTTTGGTCCTGAAGGTTGCGTACTTATCGATCATCTAGCGAAATTAAGAGATTTAAAATTAATTGATCATCAAAAAATATACATAGCTAATTTAGACACGAATTACCAATTCATACAAACCCTAGAACTGGCTAAAGAGTTAGGAGAAAAATATCGCTTCGATATAGATTATGTGCAACCAGCACTGACTTTAGCTCAGCAAGCTACTATCTACGGTAAAAATTTATATGATCGCGACCCAGACCAATGCTGCTTTTTAAGAAAGTTAGTACCCTTGCATAATCTACTTGCTAAAAAACTCGCTTGGATAACTTCGATTAGAAGAGAACAAACTGAGCATAGAGCTGAAGCTAATGCCTTCGAGTTTGATCATAAATTTAAACTGGGAAAAGTGAACCCACTTATCAACTGGACTAAGTCAGATATTTGGAAGTATATCCACGAAAATAAAGTACCTTATAATCCATTATTAGATGAAGGCTATCAGAGTATCGGCTGCGAGCCTTGCACCTATAAAAGTGATTCTCGTAAAGGCTCGCGCTGGGCTGGCAAGGAAAAAATAGAGTGTGGGCTTCATCTAAAAGATGATGAGTTAGCTGGAGAATTTAATATTTAGTGTTTAATGGAAAAGTAAAGTCTGAGCAGTTAGCATATAAGCACTTACTACTTAGTTTAATCACTAAGCTATATTTTTTACGATTTACTTAAAACATAAAACTTATAAAAAATTTCTAAAAATCCACCAAATCTAGAAATTATTTACAAATTTTAGGTAAATTTATAATTTTTTTATAAATTTCAAGGCTTATTTAGAAATTAAAACAGGTTTTATAAGGAATGTATTGCTTACTTTAAATAAATTTTTGCTATCTTTAAATTATGTCAGCCAATCCACTTTATCCTATTTTTTTAAAGCTAAAAGACAGATTAGTATTAATTATAGGTGGCGGTGCGATCGCTGAACAGAAACTGAAAGGTCTGCTCAATACTGAAGCTAAGCTTAGAGTTATCGCAGCAGAAATCTCACCTGAAGTTAGAGCTTTAAAAGGTAAGTTTCCTGATCTGCGTCAGATAGAATTTTTCGAAAGACCTTATGAATATGGCGATGAAAAAGCAGCATTTTTAGTTATCGCTGCTACAGACGATCAGCACATTAATAATATGATAGCGAATCGCTGCCGCGATCAGATGATCCTGGTCAATTCTGTTGATCAGCCTATGTATTGTGATTTCTATGTGCCAAGTATTATCGATACTAAATCGATTAAAGTTGCAATCAGCACTAATGGCAAAGCACCTGCAATTGCACAGAAAATCAGACAAGATTTAGAAACCTATGTAAGCCTGAAGTACGCAGATATCGTTGATGTAGTTGAAGAGTTTAGGTTAAAAGTTAAAGATAAAATTACTGGGTATGATAACTTTGAGCGGCGCGCTCGCTTGATCAGATGGTACACGCGCCGCCTCTTTAGAAACCAGCTTAGAGCTAAAACTAATCAAGCTTTGCAAGCTAAATAAATTAAGCTATTTTTTATTTAAAGTAATGAATGTACTTAAGATCACTACTTGATGACTTATTATTAAGATCAAGCTAAAAAATAACTGTTTTAAGCTAAAACTGTATTCTAGAAAGTATATAAGTTAGCAAAAGTTTCCAAAACCACTAAAACCTATAAAATTATTCTAAAAAATGTACAAAACTAGAATTATTTTATAAAAAACGACCAAATATATAAAAAAATTCTAAAATTCACCCAAACTTAGAATTTTCCTCTAATTTTCAGGTAAGTCACTTTCACTTTCTAAACCCAAATCACGTCTATCAAACAGATAATACAGATAAAAAAGCGAAGGTAGCAGGATAACTGAGCCGATAGCCAGTGCCGTCAAGACGACCTTCATGGTTGGCTCCGGCACGTGGCTATTATAAACTGTAAAGTTAGGTAGCATAATATACGGATACTGGGCAAGCGCCCAGCCGACAATGATAGTAGCTACTTGAATTACCGCAGTGTAGCGCGCCGCTTCATATTTATCTTTTACCAGTAGCACGATAGTTAAAATAGCCATGATACTGGTTGTAGTTAATAAATACGGTGCCCAAATAGTGCTTAGTTTAGAGAACAGATAAGGCGCGTGACCCTGAGCAAGCAAATATACACTCACAGCGATAGGCAGTAGTATTCCAGTACAAATTAACGCCCTGCGCCTGAAGTCCTGTTTAAGTTTTATATACTTAGGGTCAATATCAGCGGCTATATAAATTGCCGACAAAAAAGCAAATAAAACTAGACTGAATATACCACAGGCATGTGCAAAGTAATTTTCCAGATGAGGATCAGCCGAAGCTACGCAACCTAAGGTAAAACCAAAAAGATAAGGCGTAAAAAAGCTAGCAGCACCGAAAATTTTATCCCAAGTAATATAAAGCTTATCTTTCGAGCTGCCATACAAAGTAAAAGCATAGCCAGCTCCGCGTAAAACAATTCCGAAAAGAATTAGCATAATCGGTGTAAATAGTTCTCGCATAATGACTGTAAAAGCTGGCGTGAAAATCGTAAAAAGCATAACTAGCACGATAATCATCCACACGTGATTAGCTTCCCAAATCGGACCTATAAGTTTTACAGCGACTTTACGCTGTTCCAGTTTACGCTCACCAAAAGCCAGTAAATTCCAGATACCACTGCCAAAATCAGCGCCACCAGATAAGGCATAGATAATGATCGCAGCCAGCAGAATAAAACTAAGCAGCTCAGCTAAACTAAAACCTAAAATAGTGGTCATACTTTATCCCTAAAAATTCTTTGCATAACTAAGATCATAGTTGAAAGTAAGATTATATATAAAGCCGCATAGCCATAAAAGTATGGTCCTAGTTCAGCAGAAGTCGTCACCGCATCTATAGTGCGCATGCGACCGTAAATAATCCAGGGTTGACGACCAACCTCAGTTACAATCCAGCCCGTCTCAATAGCGATCAAACCAAGTGGCGTAGCCAGCGCGTAGGCGAGCCATAGTTTAGAAGATAGCAAGCCAGTACGCTGGATAAAAACTTTAAATAAGGTAATTAAACCTAGAAGTAGCATCAATGAACCACTACCCACCATAGTATCAAAAGCCAAATGTACAACATTTACTATCGGCCAGTCCTCTTCTGGAAACTCTTCAAGTCCAGTTACTGCTGTATTAAAGTCACCATGAGCAAGAAAACTTAAAGCATGTGGAATTTCGATAGCATACTTAAGCTTGCGCTCTTTAACATCAGCGATCCCTCCCACACTAAGCGGAGCTGCTTCTTGTGTTTTAAAAAGAGCTTCCATCGCCGCAAACTTAGCTGGCTGAGATTTAGCGATTACTTTGGCGCTATAATCTCCACTTACAAGCTGCAAAGGTATCAAGAGCGACATCGCAATTGCTGCAACTTTAAAGGCTTTATGATGAACTTCATAATCTTGCACATGAAATTTTTTAAACATTTTTTTACTCAGTAAAATAATTGCGTGCACGCCAGCGACTAACCCAAAACAAGCCACATATGAACCCAGGACTAAGTGAACTGCCATTTGAAAAAACATCGGACTACCAAACACTTCTTTAAAAGGATCACTTGCATCAGCTAATGGGAAATTCATCCAGGCATTAGTCGCAACTACAAAAACAGCTGAGCAGGCACCAGCTAAAGCAACTATAAAGCCAACTGCGGTGTGAATTGCTGGTGGCAGGCGGTCTCTACCATATAAAAAGATACCAAGGAAAATAGCTTCCATAAAGAAAGCGAAACCTTCCATAGCAAAGGCAACCCCGATAATCGGACCTGAAACTTCCATAAACCTAGGCCAGATTAAGCCGAGTTCAAATGATAGGACAGTGCCGGAAATTGCACCAATGACAAATAAAACTGCTGTACCCTTAGCCCACTTTCGACTTAAGGTTTCATAAAGAGGGTTTTTAGTTAAATGGTGTAAAAGCTGGACTACTGCCATTAACATCGGCAAACCAACTCCGATCACCGCAAAAATTATGTGGAAACCGAGTGATAGTGCCATCAAAGAGCGGGCGTAAACGAAATTGGAGATTCCAAACAAGCCTTCCATTACTTTTAATTGTACCCTTTTTGAAACACTTTTATTAAAAAAATTTCATTTTATACTATTTATCAACCATACAAATTAGACAGCAGCGTATACTTAGTCTGGCAGCATTTTACTTATAATTACTTTTCAGAATAATAGTTATGATGTGAGCTAAAACTAAAATATTGGCGAAATTAAATTTTACCTTAATTTATAAAGCTAGCTTTACTCAGCAAAACAACACTTAATTAACTTTTAAAAAGCTAAGATGATCATCTAAGTATGAACAATCTAAAAAATACTATTTATTATATAAGCTGGTCTTTGTTACTGACCTGTTTTATTAATATAATAGTGGCTGCTTATGGCTATTTCATAAGCAAAGAAAGTTACTTTTTTAATTATTTTACGATTGTAAGTAGTATTACGATAGTATTTGCACTAATCGGTACTGCGTGCGGTGATACTAAAAAAGAAATTGATCACATGAGCCTTTCACGTTTACTGGTAGCTAGCTGGCTAATAGTAACTATCTCTGGTGCGATCAGCTTATATCTGCTAGCAAGTCATTTCCCAGAGAATGTCGAGGCGAGCCGCCTGACTAGCTGGATTAATGCCTGGTTTGAATCAGTTTCGGGTTATACCAGCTGTGGCTTAACTATCTTAAAAAACGAAAGTGAATTACCTAAAATGCTGTTACTGTGGCGCACCCTCAGTCAGTGGACTGGTGGGCTCGGAGTAATTTACTTAGTCGCGATATTTTTTGATTTAGAAAAAAGCAACTCCCAAGTTTTAAGTAGTGAGCTGAATGTAAAGTTACCTGAAAAAAAAGTAAATCAAGCTATAAATTATATCTGGATAGTTTATTTAATTTATACTGTTTTAGGGTATTTAGCATTTAAATTTATTGCTGATCTAGATCATTGGGAAGCTATTAATTATAGTATGACTGGCATCTCTACAGGTGGCTTTGGAGTTGATGATAATAGTCTAAGCGATTATATAAAACTGATTCATAGAATCATGTACGTGCTTATGTTACTTGGAGCCGCTTCATTTAATGAACATCTACGCTTTTTTAGTTCAAAGTTTTATAAAGTATTTTTTAATCGTCGTATTTTACTGCTACTAACTTTCATTATTATTAGCGCACTTGCTTTAATGAAATTTGAAAAGCTAAACCTAGATGATGGTTTATTCCAGTCTATCAGCGCCTGGGCAACAGCTGGCTTTAATAGCGTGAAAGTATCAAAGTTTAGTAATTTATCACTTAGTATTATGACGCTTGCTATGTTTATTGGTGGTCTAAAGGGCTCGACTGCTGGTGGGATAAAGATTGACCGTTTGTATAGTATTTTTAGATACCTGAAAGCTAAATTTTTAAATGAAAATATTGCTACTGAGCTTCAAGATGATTTCAAGCAGGCTTTAGAGCTGAGCAGCCAGTTTATCGTGATCTTAGTTTTAGCTTTCACGTTACTTAAAGTAAGTGACCCCAGCTTCAAGCTTAGTGTAATGATCTTCGAGATTCAGTCTGCGCTAAGCTGCGTCGGTATTACAGCCGGCATGTTGAGCGCTGAGCTGTCTAGTGCTGGTAAGTTTATTTTTATTATGCTGATGTATTTAGGACGCCTGGAAATTAGCCCGTTTTTAAATCTATTTCGAATCAGCGCTAAGAAAATTTAGCTCAGTTACTACGAAACATAAATTCCAAGTTAATCAGCTGAATCTAAGTCCAGATTTATACTATCAAGCGCAAACCAAATTTGGTATTTTATCACCTAGTCTGGCATCAAAGATGAGCTTTAAAATCTAATGCTCATGCGAAATATTATAAGCGATAAACAGTGCGATAAACACTAGTAAGAACTGAAATATATTTTTACGGAAGGTGTTGATTTTATTAAGATTAGGTACCAGCTCGACTAAAGAAATGTATATAAAGTTAGCTGCTGAAAGTAAAAATATATAAGGAATCACTAAATCTATGTTTACTAAAAACACATGGGTTATTAAAGCCGAAGCAACTGTCGTTAGTGAAGTAAGTGCATAGTATTTAAGTGCTTTAGCACGGCTATAACCACTATCTAAAAGCACTGCAAACTGCCCGATACCATGAGACAATTCGTGCATAGCAACTGAAATAGTAATCATAAAACCTAACTGCACAGATTCAGTAAAGGCACTAGCTATAACTACACCATCAGTTAGATTATGAATCGCATCACCCCACAAAATAAAGGTTCCAGCCACTTTTTCATGTGGGCAGCGATGTAATAAAACTTTATGTAACAGCCAGAACAGTAAAATACCGGCAATTAAATAGATACTGGCTTGTTTAAGATGCATCTCTTCAAGTACATGAGGAATTAAATCGAAAAAAGCTGAACCTAGCAGTATCCCTAGTGAAAAACTTAAAAATAGATAAGCAACTTTATCATAATTATCTTTAAAAATATTAAATAGTAAGACTGCCATCGGTACTATACCTATACTTACCGTTAAACTTGCAGCTATAATCCAAAAGAGGGTCATCGTATCTAAAACATACCATTTTAACGATAAATATGTGCTTACCTATCATCGTATTGTTACAGTATAACAGTTAGGAAGTGTTATGACTTACTAATTATTTAAACCAGATCAGCTAAGCTAAGCTAAGATTTAGGTATGACTAAGTTGATAGCTGATGTAGCAGTAATCGGAGCAGGCGCAGCTGGGCATATGGGCGCCTTAAGAGCAGTCTTAAATAACAGAAACTGCATAGTATTTAGTGGTTGCGGTTACGCGCGCAAGCGCTCACGTGCGATGTGGGTTCGAGAA
Organism: uncultured Gammaproteobacteria bacterium; assembly: GCA_964438425.1. Classification (GTDB taxonomy): domain Bacteria; phylum Cyanobacteriota; class Vampirovibrionia; order LMEP-6097; family LMEP-6097; genus CAYTKM01. The sequence goes on along the minus strand of CAYTKM010000001.1, from coordinate 250,925 downwards.
GTAGTCAACATGCCACTTATGTTCGGTAAGAAACGTGCCATCATGGATGCCACTAAAGAAACCTTCGACTGGATTAAAAACCATGAGTATTTTGCACAGAAATTTAGTGAATTTAAAGTAAGTATTAAAAAAGTTATTAAAAACGATGACGACAAATGTTTTACCTTAATCGATGGTGATGGTAAAGAATACTATGCGTATTATGTGCTGCTTGCCACTGGTATTATGGATTTGCAGCCACTAATTCATGGCAGCATTAAACCTATTCTACCGTTTGCAAATCGCGGGGAAATCGATTACTGTATACGTTGTGATGGTCATAAGGTTATCGGTAAACATGCAGCGACTATCGGTGCGACTAGCACAGCTGCTTGGGTTGCAGTACTTTTACATGAAAAATACCAACCTAAGTCACTTAAAATCTTTTTAAATGGTGATACCGCTCAGTGGGCAGGCAATGAAGATCTTGAAAAACTTATCAAGCTTTATAATATCGAAGTTGTAGCAGAAGATATCGATCAAATCTTAACTGATGACGAAGGTAAAATTATGGATAGTATCCAGCTAACTAACTGCGAAGAGAAAAAAGTTGATATAGCTTTTGCCATGCTTGGGCAAATGGCATATAACGAACTCGCGACAGGTCTTGGTTGCGAAGTGACTGCAAATGGTAACGTAAAAGCTAACGAAAAAGGCGAAACCTGCGTTGAGAATTTTTATGTAGCAGGCGATCTGCGTGATGGCGGTAAATATCAAATTTACACAGCCTGGGATCAAGCTGTAGATAGCGTTGATGATATGGATCGTAAGATTAGAGCTAACTTTAGAGCGCGCGCACTTGATAATTTGAGCTTAAAACCCGCAGCATAGATATACAACCGAAAACATAGACTACAGATAAGTTTTAAAGAGTGCTTTTACTAGTATAAATAGCACTGCCTATTTAAGTCTGGCTACAATATTTTTCATAAGCTCTAGTAAATCAGCTTTAGCTAAAGTCATCTCATCACTATAGTCGTTTTTAGATTCAGACCTTCATCTTCAAGTTAAATGAATTTATATAATAAAAACTTACTGCTATTTAAGATTATTCATTTTATATTTAAAATTTCGCATAAACAATTTCAACTAAAATTATTTTATACTTTTTAAGTGAGCGCAGAACATCAGATAGTCGAAGTAGATCCATTAAGTAGCAAAATCATCGAAACTTTACCTGAAAACGTTCAGGTCGACCCGATTACTTTAAAGTTCATCTATTTTTTCGTTTTAGTCACTGTCATTTTAATCTTTTTACATTATTTAAAGTGGTTTTTAAATAAGCGTATCCCAGATGTAGACGCCAGGCATAGTTTTAGAAAGTTTATTAGCTTTTTAAGAGTGCTTACCATTATTGTTTCAGCTGTAGTAATTTTCGGTTACCAGATAGAAGGGTTAAACGTATTTTTTGGGATTGCGGGTGCTGGTATCGCTTTTGCGATGCAAGAGTTTATTGTCAGTTTTATTGCCTGGTTTGCGATTACTTTTAATAAATATTACCGGGCTGGTGATCGCGTGCAAATCGCAGGCATTAAAGGTGATGTAATCGATGTTGATTTCCTAAAGACCACAGTTATGGAACTAGGTGACTGGGTTGAAGGCGATCTATATAATGGACGCATCGTTAAAATCACTAACAATCAAATCTTTAAAGCTCCTGTTTATAACTATAATTCTCACTACCCCTTTATCTGGGATGAAATCAATGTACCTGTAAAATATGGTTCGAACATTAAAGAATGTAAAAAACTATTCGAAGAAGCAACTTTAAGAGTGGTCGAAGATTACACCGAGCGCGCTAAAACAGCCTGGAACAATGTGACGCGCCGCTATTTAATCGAAAAAGCGACTATCGAGCCTTTAATCACTATTTCTGCGCATGAAAGTTGGGTAGTTTTTAAAATTCGCTACATAGTCGATTATAAAGCTAGAAGAACAACTCAAAGCGCCATCTGGGAAGAAATCTTAACTGAAATCGAGCTTAAAGATGATATCTTTATCGCATCTACGACACTTGATATTACCTCACTGCCTGAATTACATGTAAAGCATGAGGCTTAGTTTAGTCCTAAGACCAGTTACTTTTATATTGCTTCTAACTTTAAAAAGTTTACTCTTTAGTGAACTAAGTTTTAGTTTAAAAATTAAATACAAATTTTTCATTAACTAAAATTTATATATTTCTTTTAGATTTAGGTTATGCAAATCTTATGTAAAAGACTATGATACCAATAAAAAAAATAATAGAAATATTCTTAACGCAATCTCTAAAGAGCCTTTAGCTCTAGAAGCTGATGATTTAACCGACTTAGCACTTAATATACCCTATCAAGCTAGAAAATTATTTATAGGTGATAACAAACTGACTAAATCAGAACTAAAAGCTAAAGCCAGCAGCAGACCTGACACTTTAAATCAGGCTTTATTTAGGGCAGTAGTTTATCCGCAAACAGAAGAACTTATGTATTCATCTGTAACAAAAGGTTTAAAAGTTTTAGGTATCGACCTCGCTAAAGTTATAGATGGTATAGGTCATCGTTTAAATAAATTACTAGGTTTTAAACCTTCTCCTCCAGCTGCTCGCGTAGTAGCTTCAGCTGATCACGAAACTCAGCAGCCTTCTCAAAATCAAGCATCTTAGCAGCTGACTTCATTTCTTTTTCGAGCTTATCAACTGCACGAATAATTTGCTTTTTACTAAGCTTTTTACCCTTACCACCTTCTCTTGCAAGCTGACCTGCGATAATATCTTCCACTTTTTCAGCAGAAAATAAATCTAGAATCGCATTTGCCATAGACTTTTTAATCGTCGTCGGTACGATACCATGCTCTTTATTATGCTCAAGCTGAATTTCACGCCTACGAGCAGTTTCATCGATAGCTTTTTGCATGCTATCAGTCATCCGATCAGCAAATAAAACTACTTTAGAGTCTGAATTTCGTGCCGCTCTACCGATCATCTGAATTAAAGAGCGGTAATTTCTTAAATAACCTTCTTTATCAGCATCCATAATACAAACCAAAGACACTTCTGGCAGGTCGATGCCCTCTCTTAGTAGATTAACCCCGACTAGCACATCATATTCGTTCATTCTAAGTGCTCTTAAGATTTCGATCCTCTCTAAAGATTTAATTTCACTGTGAAGGTATTTAGATTTAATATCATGATCGATCAAATATTCACTTAGATCTTCAGCCATTTTTTTAGTTAAGGTATTTACCAGGATTTTATCACCCTTGGCTTGTCTAATCTTAATTTCAGACATTAAGGTATCGATTTGACCAGTAGTTTCTTTTACTTCTAAAATCGGGTCAACTAAACCGGTCGGTCTAATAATTAACTCGGTAACATTTTCGCCACACTTTTCTAGCTCCTCATCACCTGGCGTGGCAGATATATAAACGATTTGGTTTATTTTATCGCAAAACTCTGTGTACTTTAGTGGACGATTATCTTTCGCGCAGGGTAGTCTAAAACCATAATCGATCAGCACCTGTTTGCGGCTCTGGTCACCGTTATACATAGCTTTAAGCTGCGGTAAGGTCATGTGCGATTCATCGATAAAACAGACCCAGCCATTTTCACCATAACGGCGGTTATAATAGTCGATTAAGACCTTAGGTGAAGTACCTGGAGCGCGGCGCTCAAAAATTCGTGAGTAATTCTCTATGCCCGAGCAATAGCCCATTTCACGGATCATTTCCATATCGTATTTAGTTCTTTGAAGGAGTCTTTGGGCTTCGATATCCTTGCCGACAGACTTAAGCTCTTCCACTCTCATGTGCAGTTCACGTTCAATCTCTTCAAGCGCAGCTTCCATACTATCTTCATCCATTACATAATGCTTAGCTGGAAAAATTTTAATAGTTTCTAGCAACTCTAATACTTCTCCTGTTAAAGGATCGACAAGTGACATACGATCAATCTCGTCGCCGAAAAACTCGATCCTGAGAACGTTTTGCTCGTCAGCCTGCAAAATTTCCACCACTTCACCGCGAACTCTAAACACACCACGAGTCAGTTCGATGTCATTGCGGCTGTATTGAATTTCAACTAAAGAATTTAAAAACTTTTTTTGATCAACAGTATCTCCAGTTTGAATCTTAATCGCTGACTTAAAGTATAGTTCAGGAGTCCCTAAACCATAGATACAGCTTACTGAAGCTACTGTAATAACTTCTCTAGATTCGAAGATGGATCTGGTAGTCGAGTAGCGCAGACGATCGATATCATCGTTGATTTTAGCTGTCTTTTCGATAAAAGTATCTGAGTGTGGTAGGTAGCTTTCAGGCTGATAATAATCATAATAACTAATAAAATATTCAACTCTATTATCGGGGAAAAAATCTTTAAACTCATTACATAGCTGACCAGCTAAAGTTTTATTATGAGCAATCACTAAAGCTGGTTTGTTGATGTTTTTAATAATATTAGCGGCGGTAAAAGTCTTGCCGCTACCTGTAATTCCTAGTAAAATCTGTCTTTTAACACCGTCATCGAGCCTACCCATGACTTCTTCAATCGCTTTGGGTTGGTCGCCAGCTGGCTGGTATTCGCTTTGGAGATTCCAGTTCATTTAAGCTTAATTATACTATTATACTTATAAGAGTCTCTAATTTAATTACGATTATAATAATTAGATGTCAAAGCTTATAAAACCGTAGATACGATACTATATTTAAGATTATTATCTTTTAAGTATCATCCAAGTCTTCTTCATAGACTTTATCCATTAAATAATCAGCAAGATCATATCTAACTTCCTCTGCGTAATCGAAAAAGTTAACTTGGTTTGCATTAGCTTTTTCATAATCAACTCCTAAGTCCACAACCTTATCTATCATGGCATGCTCTTTTCTCAGCAGTTCTGAATCTTTATGCATCATATGCATATCCACTAGGTAATGCAAAATCGGATTACCTTCAGAGTTAAATTGATTTAAAATATATGGCTTATCCTTTGCAAAATCAAGCATTTTAGGGTGATCAAGCTTTAAAGCTTGTTGCATATGAGTTTCTTTAAAACTATTATCGTAAAAGAACTTAGTTTTATCATTTATATCTTCTGGATTTAAAGCTATCTCATCAGGTTTAATGCTATTTTCACCATCAAGCTGATTGATAATATTTACTAAATCACTTTTAGCATCTCGAAGTTTGATAATCTCTATAGCAGGATTATATTTACGAGTCGCATTATGCACAGTAGCTGGTTGATCAATGTTATAAAGAAACTTTAGTTCAGTTAAGCTAAGCTTAGAATCATTTGAAGAAGATAATTCGCTATTACTAACTTGCCCGTCTAGTTCAGGCTTAGAGACTTTTTTATAGATATCATTCAAAGCTTTATTTCTACTTATTTCAGCTTCGAGCTGAGCCGGAAACTCTAAACCTAATTTTTTGGTAAAATCTTTTAGCTCAGTTACAGTTAACTTGTTAGCGATCTCAGGATCTAAATTTTGACGTGGCGTCAAACCAGCTATCTCGGCAACTTCATCTTTAAGCTTCAAATTAATCTCGGTTCTTATAATCGCCCTGGGAACTTCATCTTTACTATCCTGATTACGCTTAGTGAAATAGACATAAAAAGTGTTTTCATCTTTAAACATTGAAGCTAAAGTTGGCTTTGAGGTTATGCAGACACCTGTTTGATGATTACCTAAATCTTCTGCTAATTTATCTGTGCTATAAAAGCCGTGAGCCTTATAAGCCACCCAACGTCCCTCTTTTTGCTTTAAATCAACCTCAGCTAAATTTTGATTAATAAAATGAGCATACAAGTTAGCAAAGCTAACCTTATCTTTAAAGATATGTTGCAATTTTTCTGACTCTTTAAAGTTACTAAAATTTGGTTCCTGCTTATTTTCTAAAGCTTGATAATAAATATTCATAGCTTCCACGACTTGTTTTAAAGCCGGCTTATCTAATTCAGGAAAATCCCTGATACAAGTCTCATTCTTTCTTTTAAGAAATGACACTTTCTTTAAACTAGTCATATTTTCGTGATTACTAGCACTAGCATTATAATCTGCATATAACGTACTAACTGATTCATAAATCCAGTGCTGCAATATCTTATTTAAGGGATTATTGCGGTTTAAATTATCAAATCCCCGAGTCAGGTAATTTAGCCATTCACTTTGACGCTGTCTTTGATCATGCTGGGCTTCAATTAAGACTTGTTCTAGCCGCTTGGCTGTCGGCTCCTCTCCAGTTAACTCTTCAAAATGCTTAATAAATCGCTTTTTTTCAGTTTCAGTTAAAGTTTTGACCACTTTAGACTCTATCTTTTTGGACAATGTGGCTTTATATATTTCAGGCGTAGCTTTATAAATATTTTTATACTGTGCTGGTTTACCATTAAAAACCATGTAGTTTAAGCCTACTTGCTTTAAATTATTTCTCCTAGTATCATCCGGTAAACTAGAGGTTTTAGGAGGGCTTGAAAGCTCGCGTAGAGCCACTTGAGCCTCAGCTTTAGTAAACAAGGTCGGGTTCTGCTTATCCCCATCCCCAATAGCCTGTTTAGAGTTACTTTCACTTATTGAATTTTTTTGTTGCTTAATTTTTTTTTTGGCTTCTTTGACACGTTGATATGTAGCACTTAAACCAGCATATATATTATCAACAAAAGCTTGCTGTATAGACACAATAATAAACTTAACATAATACTAACCAATTTAGCAATACACATTACTTATAAAAAATTAATATGGCTGGCTTCTTCGCTTAGTTATATATAAATGCTATTTACTTTATTTTGTATCTAAAGCTAGCGATATTTACTAAGTTATGTATCTAAAGCTAGCTATTTAAGCTAATTGATTTAATATAAATCGGCACTACTAATTAGAAAATTTGTCCAAATTAAAGCCTTTTTTATAAAATATTTCCAAATTTTGCCGATTTTTAGAATAATTTTATAAATTTATGCGATATTTAGAATTTTATTCTAAATTAAATTTCAAGTATCGAATAGTATTTATTTAGTAGTTATACTTAATATTCCGATTTATAATCTAGAAGCCTAAGTATTATAACTTACATCATAAACAAGATTACAAAAATTACAACACTTGCAAACATCAAACCGATATAGTTTTGCAGCTTACCACTTTGCGTGAATTTAAGAATATCACCAACAGTTTGCGTGCCTTTGTATAAAATACCGTTGATAATTAAACCTTCGATAATTACTCTCTCGAAAATCTTCCAAGTTGCTCTAAAGGTGAACATCAAAGCAGCTACAATTCCATTAAAGATCTCATCGATATACCACTTGTTCATAGAAATTGCGTGGATAAAGCCTAGCTTTTCTTTAATAAACTTATTAATACCTACGCCATTTAAGTAAATTAAGACAGCAAGCAAAGTACCTAAGATAAAGCCTATAAATGGCAGATAACCGAATGGTTGCATAAATTCTTCGATGAAGAATTCAAAACCAGTACCGTGAGCATGGAAGTGATGATCAAACCAGCTCTGTAATTTATAATCCATTAATGGTGAACCTAATAGACCCAAGAAAATTGATGGTACAGCTAAAATCATTAAAGGTAAAGTTACCACCCATGGCTGCTCGTGCGGATGTGCGTGACCTCTATACTTACCTTCAAAAGTTTTAAAGTAAATTCTAAACATATAAAATGCTGTCATGAAAGCTGTTACTGTCGCGATAATAAATAAAGCTGGACTCTTATAAGAAGCTGCGATAATCATATCTTTAGACCAAAAACCACTAAAAAATGGCATGCCGGAAATAGATAGAGTACCGATTAAGAAGGTGATTGCTGTGATCGGCATATATTTTCTTAGACCACCCATCTCGCGCATATCCTGTACGTGATGACAACCCATAATTACTGAGCCAGAACCTAAAAATAGCATCGCTTTAAACATCGCATGCGTAATTAGGTGGAACATAGCTACAATCGGAGCACCTAAACCAACAGCTAAAACCATGTAGCCTAGTTGAGAGCAAGTAGAGTACGCTAAACCTTTTTTAATGTCATTTTGCGAAAAAGCGATAGTGGCAGCAAAAATAGCAGTGATAGCACCGATCCAGGCGATCACAGGTAGTGCAAAACCACCTGTCACATCTAGAATTGGAAAGATTCTAGCTAGCAGGTACACGCCAGCCGCGACCATGGTCGCGGCGTGGATTAAAGCTGAAATAGGTGTAGGACCTTCCATCGCATCTGGTAACCAGATGTGCAAAGGGAACTGCGCTGATTTAGCCATCGCGCCCATAAAAATTAATAAACCGATAGTACTAATCGAGATTAAACCTGTTAAACCCAGATTAGTATTTGCCATTATGTAATCGATAGTCTGAGGTAGTTTAGTAAATGACATAGTCGGGATACCATTAACGAAAAAATCTTTACCGTATGAATACAGCATCATTAAACCGATTAAAAAACCAGCATCACCAACTCTATTAACTACAAAAGCTTTTTTGCAAGCATGAGCAGCACTTGGTTTATACCACCAGAAACCAATTAGCAAGAAACTACATAAACCCACTAGCTCCCAGAAAAAGTACATCTGGAAAAGGTTAGTAGCAAAAACTAGTCCTAACATCGAAAAAGTAAATAAAGATAAATAAGAATAAAATCTAGTGTAACCAGAATCTTCTTCCATATAACCATGAGTGTAAAGCTGAACTAGCGAGCTAACTAGATTGACAGTAAGTAGCATGGCAATTGCTAGCTTGTCTATAATGTAACCCATTTCTAAATGAAAGTCACCAGCCTTGATCCAGGTGAAATTATATTCAACAGGAGTATGACCTTTAAAGTTAAGGAAAATAATTGTCGAATGGATTAACCCCAAAATGACTGCACCAAGTGAAAGTCCCATCGATAGTGGACGACTTTTATGGGTGAAAAACATTATCAGCACCGCCGCGATTAGCGGATATAGAGCTATTAGCCAAGCATTTGCAAGATCAGTCATAGTTATACTCGATATATTGTAAACCAATATCTAGAAAATCACCAAGCTTTAAAAAATTTTAGTAAACTCTTAGTAATATTTCATTATTCTCAATATGTTTAAGTTCTTCTTTGATAGATCTTTTTAAACCATGAGGCGAAGTATATTGTTTCAATTCATGACTTAAACTCGTATTATTAGCACTTGTTTTAGCTCTTTCCGTTTTTAAAAACATATTTTCTTTGAAATTTTTACTCAACATATAGATGTTCACGAAAAAACTATTTACCACTGGTAATAAAAGTAAGCTCGCTAGTATTGTTGAAATTCGCATTTATTTATATATTATAGTATTTTGGAGTAGGTTAAAACCCCTATGAAATGCTAGAATCATAGCTAATGTTCAATGCTTTAACAGAAAAACTGCAAGATAGCATTCAGTATCTTAGTGGCAAATCCGAAATAAGTGAAGCAAATGTAGCTGAAACCATCGAGACTATTCGTAAGGCTCTACTAGAAGCTGACGTTAGCTTGAAGGCTGTAAAGCTCTTTATTAATCGAGTAGAGAAAGAAGCTTATGGCGAAAAAGTACTTTCAGGCTTAAATCCAGGTGAGCAGTTTGTAAAAATTATTAATGATGCTTTAGTTAGTATTTTAGGTGGTGACCCTAACACTGATCATGAGCAGATTGAAATCTCTAAAGAACTAAATTTAGAGTTAAATCCGAACGGCGAGTTGAGTTCCATTATGTTGCTTGGTTTGCAAGGTTCTGGTAAAACTACCACCTCAGGTAAACTCGCATATAGATTAAAAGAACAGGGCAAGAAAGTGCTACTTGTGCCTTGTGATCTCCAAAGACCAGCGGCAATCGAACAATTAAGCATTTTAGCTAAGCAAGCTGAAGTAGATTTTCTTGAGTTACCTGAACCTAAACCTAAGTTACTAGAAGTGGCTAATTTAGCCCAGGAATATATTAAAGAAAACGGTATTGATCTAGTAATTTATGACACCGCTGGGCGCCTACAAATCGACACAGATTTGATGGCCGAGCTACTGTTATTTGAAAAAAAAGTCAAGCCTGAACATAAACTTTTAGTAGTAGATTCTTTAATCGGTCAGGAAGCCGCTAATGTAGCAGCCACTTTTAACACCCAAATCGGTATTGATGCCGTAGTTTTATCTAAGCTTGATAGTGATGCCCGTGGTGGTGCCGCTTTGTCTATCGCTGAAGCCACTAGTAAACCGATTAAATTTGCTGCTGTCGGTGAAAAATTAGACGATATAGAAAACTTTCACCCTAGTCGTATCGCATCTCGCATCCTGGGTATGGGTGATGTGCTCACTTTAGTTGAGCAAGCCCAAAGAAAAATCGAAGAAGAAGAGTCTAAGCGCCTTGAAGCTGAGCTGATGAAAGGTAATTTTAACTTTGAGACTTTTATGAGCGCTCAAGGTATGATGTCCAAGCTCGGTGACATCGGTTCACTTGCCAAGATGATGGGTATGGGTGGCATGCTCAAACAAATGGGACTTTCTGGTAGTGATCAAGAAGATCTATTCGAAAAAAGTTCCGAGCGTATGAAAAAATTTAAGCATGCTATCTCTAGTATGACTTTAGTTGAGAAGCGTAACCCTAAATTATTAACTGGCGATGCAAGTTCAAGTCGCAGAAAAGCTAGAATTAGTCAGGGTTCTGGTTTAGCCAAATCAGAAATTGATCAGCTTATCAGTGAATTTAATAAAATGAATCAGATGTTTAAGACATTTGGTCCGATGATGAAAATGTTTGGTGGTGCTGGCGGCGGCGGTGGAATGCCTAACCCGATGGCAGCTATGACTGGCGGCGGCGGAGCTGGTGGGATGAACCCTATGGCCGCTCTGGGTAACATGATGAACCCACAACAAATGGCAGAGAGTATGGGCCTGTCTAAGTCTCAAAAACGCGCCATGCAAAGTATGGGTTTAGGCGGAGGTTCCCCAAAAATGAAATCTTCCAAAAAATTTAAGAAAGGACAAAAGCCAAAAATTAAAGGATTTAACGAAAATTAGAGCAATTTTAGAATTTTTTTCTAAAATTTTTCTTGACTACGCTAAAAAAAAGAACTAAATTAGGATTTATATAGAAACATGAATTACGAAGAAACAAATTTACAAAACGGTGCAAATATCAAAGTTTTTGGTGCAGGTGGTGCTGGTTGCAATGCGATCAACAATATGATCACTTCGGGTTTAAGTTCAGTAGAATTCTGGGTAGCTAACACAGATATCCAGGCTTTAAAAAACTCACAGACACCTAACCAGATTCAACTAGGTCATAAGCTAACTCGCGGACTTGGTGCTGGCGGTAACCCTGATATGGGTCGTAAAGCTGCTGAAGAGAGCGCTGAAGAAATCAAAAACGCTATTGATGGCTCAGACATGGTCTTTATCACTGCTGGCATGGGTGGCGGTACTGGTACTGGTAGTTCTTGTGTGATTGCTGATATGGCACGCGAAAAAGGTATTTTAAGTGTTGGTGTGGTGACTAAGCCATTTAGCTTTGAAGGACGTAAAAGAATTCGTCTAGCACAAGAAGGCATTAAAGAACTTCGCGAAAAAGTGGACGCGCTAATCGTCATCCCTAACGATAAATTATTAAACATTACTGAAAGACAAACTAGTATGTCAGAAGCTTTTGCTTTAGCAGATAACGTACTACTTCAAGGTGTGCAAGGTATCTCAGATATTATCACTGTGCCTGGTTTAATTAACGTCGACTTTGCTGATGTGAAGAGTGTAATGAGCGCTGCTGGTAATGCCATCATGGGTATGGGCAGATCGTCAGGTGAAGGTCGCGCGGTTGAAGCTGCTAAGCAAGCTATCAACTCACCATTACTTGAAAACACTATTCAAGGTGCTACTGGCATTATATTTAACGTTACTGGTGGACCAGACTTAACTTTACATGAAGTGAATGAAGCTGCTGAATCTATTTATGATGAAGTGAGTGAAGAAGCTAACATTATTATTGGTGCAGTTATCGATGAAAAACTGCAAGGTGAAATCATGATCACCGTGATAGCTACTGGTTTTGCTGCAGTTGAAAAAGATTTACCTAAACCAACTATCGCAGAAACTAAAAAAGAAGAGCCAGCACAATCTAAATCTCCATTCAGCTTTAGCTTTGGTGGTGGAAATAAAGAAGAAAATAATAGCGAAGCTAATAACGCTAAAAAAGAAGATAGTGCTGCTCCAGCTCCATCTATTACATCTTCATTCTTTTCTAAAGATGGTTTTAAAAAATCAGACATTAAAACTAATATCACATCAGGTTCATCTTTAAATGCACCTAAAGCTAACCCTAATGCTGATTTAAAAATCAGAGAAAAGAAAACTGAGCCAGTTGATCTTCCTGATTTCCTAAAGTTGAAGTAAGCTTTAGCTTTCATGAGCTTAAGAGTTAAATAAATAATTATTAATTATTAGACCCTTAAACATAATATAAATTAAAACACCTAGTTTTGATTATCTTACTAGGTGTTTTTCATTTGCGTAATAAGTGACTGTTATTTCTAGCTAGAAGTCTATTTAATTATTTACTAAATGATTATGGTTTCTAACTAGACATTTTTTCTGCAAGTGTTTGTTATATAACATACTACATGAGTCTGTATGTATATAATAAAAAAAGAGGAAGCTAATAAACTAGCTTCCTCTTTTTTGTATTAAGTTCTATATTCAATCTTAAAAGTTTGAGCTTTTGAAAATTTGTAATAGATCTTTTTGTATCATAGGCAAGATCTATTCTAAATCAGCTATTACATAGACATTTCAGCAAGTAAGGTCTCTTTTTCAGAGTGAGCTTCAATTAAACTCTCTTCACTGTCTACGTCAGTATCAAAACCTGTACCTGATGGAATCAACCTACCAATAATTACATTCTCTTTCAGACCATGCAACCAGTCAGTCTTACCTTTGATCGAAGCTTCAGCTAAGATACGAGTAGTTTCCTGGAAAGATGCTGCCGAAATGAAACTTTCAGTATTTAAACTTGCTTTAGTCAAACCAAGTAATACTGGACTAAATGCTGCAGTCACTTTACCTTCAGCTTCAATTTCTTCATTAATGCGGTTTACATGATTGATATCATGAAGCTCACCTTGAAGTAATTCAGTATCACCAGGATCTTCAATTTTAACTTTACGAGTCATTTGTCTAACGATAACTTCAATGTGTTTGTTAGCAATTTCAACACCCTGAGATACATATACAGACTGCACTTCATCTACTAAGAATTGTTGTAAATGAGAGACACCTTTATAAATCAATAGATCATGTGGATTAGGCTGACCATCAGTAATACTGTCACCCATTTCAATACGATCACCATTAGAAACAACAGCATTTTGACCTACAGGTATCGGATATTCACGTCTATCACCATTATCAGTATTAATAAATACAGTATCAGCACCTTCTTCTGTGATAACTTCGATTCTTCCAGCTACATCAGATAGCATCGCTGGATCTTTAGGCTTACGACCCTCCAATAATTCTTCAACTTTTGGAAGACCCTGTACAATATCACCTGTCTTTATTCTTTCATAGATGATGGTTGCTAGTTGGTCACCCTGTTGTACCATCGAGCTGTTATCAACATGCAGGCGTGTACCAGAGCTAACTAAGAATGGTCTAGCCTTGCGTACGACTAATTTATTACCATCTACATCAGTAATAATACCTGGTTCAGGAACTTCAGTTGAGTTACCTAGAGTATCACCCTTCAGTACATAGTCACCTTTGTTCAGTTTATGTTCACCATCAATTTCAAGTTCAAAGGCTGATGATTCACCTAAAATCAAGATTCTAGATTTATCTAGCTGGTTAATATAAATTTCACCATCAGAATGAGAAATAGTTTCTGTTTTAGCAACAGGCGCGCCAGCATCAATATAATCACCTGGTTTAACTAATAGCTCAGTAACTGTGGTTTCAGAACGATCAGATCTTAAAATGATATTCTCTTGGAACATAATATTAAATTGATCATTTTCATTATCAAACTCTACTAAACCTTTAGACTCTTCATATTTATCTTCGCAGATTAGAATTAAACTAGTCTTAGTCAAAGCACCACCATTAAGGTTACGTACTTTATCACCATCTTTAAAGTTCATTTGAGTAACAGGTACGATATTAATATTTTCATCAGTAGTTTCCGCCTCAAACTTCACTTCTTTAGGATCGATTTCATAAATCTGAACTTCTCTTAGAAGTAGCTTAGTTTCACCAGTTTCTTCGTGAGTAAATAATGTAATCATGCTTGGTGTCTTAGTAGAGATACCATTCATAACTTCAGTGCCTTCTTTGACAATGTCACCATCCTGGAACTTAAGATCTTCTGGATCATCAATATCAAACAGTTCACCAGGAGTAATAGTCACTTCATGAATTATATTGTTATCAATAGTAATTCTAACGATACCGTTAATATTAGCGTAAATATCTTTAACAATTTCCTTACCAGCCTCTACATAATCACCGGTTTCAGCCATAGCTAAGCTTGAATCTTTAGATAGTGAATGAATTTCTTCAGGAATGAAAATTATACGACCATGCTTAGTTACAATCTTACGATCATCAACTTCAAGATCATCATATCTAATCTCACCAGAACAAGGCAGCATAGGAGTATTAGGGTCATCAACTAATTCAGCTAAGATCTTCCCGTTTTCAATAGCTTCAGCATTTACTACTTTAAGTACATACTTCTCACCTTCTAGGCACCACAAGTTACCTTGCTGGCTTTGCTGTAATTTAGCATTAGCTGAACCAATCGAAGCGTTAATTACATTCAGTAAACGACCTCGAATGAGTTTTTGGATATTACGATCACCTAACTGACTATCTTCAACCACTAGATCAGCGCCATAGCGCACTTCACCGCCGTTTACACAACGAATAGTAGTTTCTGAAATAGTGTCACCTTCTTTAACTTGATCACCATTAGATACAACAAGTGTACTTGATGAAGGTAAAGGTAGCACCTCACCGGCTTCAACCCAGATAGTACCCTGACGGTCAGCTAATTTAGAAATGTTACCCTGTCTATCTTTATATTCATCAACACCAAAGTCTTTAAATACAATTAAACCAGATTGCATAGTGATTACGTCTTTAGAAGCTTTCTCAGTTAGAATCTGCTTTTTAGAAAGATCAGGAGCTTCACCTAAGACACCATTTTCTTTAATTTCGGCACCGCTTTTAACAGTTAAACGAGCGCCAACTGGTATATTAAGTGTTTCATCAGCAACTTTCATATCACCTGCAGTTAAAGTTTGGAATACGATATCACCGTACTTGGTACGCATTTCACGTACTTCCATATTATAAGAAACTATACCAGCTTTAGGTGCGCGGTATAAATCTCTTGATTTACCATGACCTGCAACTGCACCACCCGTGTGAAATGTTCTCATTGTCAGCTGAGTACCAGGCTCACCGATAGACTGAGCAGCTACAATACCGATAGCTTCACCTAAGTTAACTTGTCTATTGTTAGTAGTAGACCAACCATAGCACTTTTTACAAACACCATATTTAGCTTCGCAAGTAAGTACAGATCTTATTTTAGCTTTTTTAATACCTGCGACTCTAATAGCTTCAGCTGCAACTCTATCAATTAAAGTATTTTTCTGGGTAATAACTTCACCAGTTTCTGGATTGACGATATCTTCGGCAGCAGTTCTACCAATAATACGTGATGAAATTTCAATTGCTTCATTTTCACCGTCCATAAGTGGAGTCATAATTAAATAGTTTTCAGTATGACAATCTTCAGTACGAATAATTACATCTTGAGCTACATCAACTAATCTACGTGTTAAGTAACCCGAATCGGCTGTTTTAAGTGCCGTATCTACTAGACCCTTACGTGCACCGAAAGCTGAAATGACATACTCAGGTACAGTTAAGCCTTCTTTAAAGTTTGATTTAATCGGTAGGTCAATAATCTTACCTTCAGAGTTAGCCATCAGACCACGCATACCAACTAGCTGTCTTACCTGTGAAACATTACCCCTTGCTCCAGAGAATGCCATCATATATACTGGGTTTAAGCGATCAAAGTTTTCAATTACAGCCTCAGTAACTTTCTCGTTAGTTTCAGACCAGGTATCAATTACTTTGTTATAACGTTCTACCTCAGTAATTTCACCTTTTTCAAAACGCTCAGTAGTCATACTAAGTTCGTTATCAGCTTCTTCAATCAAACCTTTTTTCTTAGGTGGGATCGTTAAATCTTCAATCGAAATAGTAACTGCCGCACGTGTTGCGTATTTAAAACCTAAATCTTTTAAGTTGTTTGCTAAATTAGCTGTAATATCGTTACCATAGTTTTCATAAACTTCGGCAATCAATTTACCTAGACCCTTTTTATCAACAATCTTATTGATGAATGTTGGAGCTTTTTTTGATCTTTGTATTGTGTCTGACATGTTAAAATTCCTTGAACTTATAAATAAATAGTGCTAGTTAAATAAAGACTTCGCTTATATCAAAATCTTTTCGCGTTTAATTGAATCCATAATAAGTTTATTAAACATAATTCTACCTACTGTAGTTTCAATTATGGCTGGCTTACCATCATCAGTCATATCTGTTCTTAACTTCACTTTTGCAAATAGATCAACCATACGGTTACTAAAAGCAGTTAAAGCTTCGGATTCATTTGAAAATAACTTACCAGCACCTTTAAACATTTCTGGATTATTAGATTCTGGTTTATCAATAGTCAAATAATAAATACCAAGAACCATATCCTGAGTAGGAGTAATAGTCGGCTTACCAGTTGCTGGAGATAAGATGTTAGTATTAGCCATAATAAGTGTTCTAGCTTCAGCTTGAGCTTCAACACTAAGTGGTACGTGAACTGCCATCTGGTCACCATCGAAATCCGCATTAAACGCTGAACAAACTAGTGGATGCAATCTGATCGCGCGACCTTCAACAATCACAGGCTCAAAAGCCTGAATGCCCAGTCTGTGAAGAGTCGGAGCACGGTTTAATAGTACCGGGTGTCCTTCGACCACTTCTTTTAAAATAGTCCAAACTATCGGTGCGCCTTTTTCAATGAGCTTCTTAGAAGCTTTGATGTTTTGACAAACTTGACGGTCAATCAGCTTGTTAATAACAAATGGCTTAAATAATTCGATAGCCATCTCACGTGGTAAACCACATTGGTGTAATTTCAAACTAGGACCAACTACAATAACCGATCTACCAGAGTAGTCAACACGTTTACCAAGTAAGTTTTGTCTGAAACGACCTTGCTTACCTTCAATGATATTTGATAAAGATTTCAATGGTCTACCGTTAGTACCAGTAACCACACGACCACGACGACCATTATCAATTAAAGCATCTACCGCTTCTTGCAACATACGTTTTTCATTACGAATGATGATTTCAGGTGCGCCCATATCAATCAGTCTAGCTAAACGGCTGTTACGGTTGATTACACGACGATATAAATCATTTAAATCTGAAGTCGCAAAACGACCACCATCAAGCTGAACCATAGGTCTTAAGTCAGGCGGACATACAGGAAGTACGTCCATAATCATCCAACTAGGATCAGTTTTAGAGTTTAATAAAGACTGAACTAGTCTTAATCTTTTTACACACTTAATACGTTTTTGTTGTGAACCACCAACTTCAGCAAGCTCACCTTTAAGTCTATCTCTAAGCTCTTCTAAACCAGGCAAAGCAATTAATTCACCTAATTCAGCTCTAGTAGCAGCGTTCGGGTATTCATATTTAGGTTGAGCTAAGTCTTCAAGTAAAAGTAAGATAGCCTCAGCACCGATACCGATTTCAAACTGAGCATTTTCATCATCAAGAAGTTTTTCGTAATCTTCTTCAGAAAGGATTTGGTTTTTCTTAAGATCAGGCACATTACCAGGATCAACTACTAAATAAGAGTTGAAATAAACCACTTGCTCTAAATCCTTAAGAGCTACGTCAAGTAGCAAACTTAAATAACTTGGGATACCTTTAAGGAACCAGATATGAGTCACTGGCGCAGCTAAGGTTATCATCCCCATACGGTGACGACGTACTTTAGATTCCGTAACTTCAACACCACATCTTTCACAGACGATACCTTTATGACGAATACGCTTATATTTACCACAAGCACATTCCCAGTCTTTTACTGGTCCAAAAATTTTCTCACAGAACAAACCATCTTTTTCTGGCTTAAGTGTTCTGTAGTTAATAGTTTCAGGTTTAGTAATTTCACCATGCGCCCATGAAATGATACGCGCTGGAGATGCAATCTGAATCTTAATACTGTCAAAAAGATCGTTATCAGCGACTAAGCTGTTTCTTGCTGGCGCTGATGACTGCTCAGCTAAATCAACATCGATGGATAATTCATCATTTTCGTTCATTAAGTTTATGTCTGACATAATATATACCTTTTTATTTTTAAGATTAGAAGTACTAAAGAAATTTAATTAAATCTGACGATTTAGTTAAAAGTAAAACCTGTTTTAGTTTCAAGCTTGACTTTATTTTCACTTTCATTCTTTTCGTTATTTAATTCGTTTAAAGTTTCTTCTAACTTGTTAGGGTTAGGTCTGCCTTTAAGTGCTTCGAAAACATCATTATTAAGATTTACTTCAATAAGTTGTCTTTCATCAACTTCACCAACAGATTTTAGAGCATGAATATCTAAACAAATCGATTGCAATTCTTTCATTAATACTTTAAATGATTCAGGAACGCCAGCTGGAGTGATATTTTCACCTTTAACAATAGCTTCGTAAGCTTTAGCACGTCCTATAACATCATCCGACTTACGAGTAAGCATTTCTTGCAGGGTATAAGAAGCACCATAAGCTTCAAGTGCCCAACATTCCATCTCACCAAGTCTCTGACCACCAAACTGTGCTTTACCACCAAGTGGCTGCTGAGTTACTAAACTGTAAGGTCCAGTAGAACGGGCGTGAATCTTATCATCAACTAAGTGGACTAGTTTCAAGATATACATTACACCAACTAAAACTGGATTATCAAACGGCTCACCAGTACGTCCATCGATTAAAGTTGACTTACCATCTGGTCTAAACCACCAATGTTCGCCATCATTAATTTCACGGGCTTTTTGAATTTCCTGCTTAATCAAATTATCAGAAGCACCTTCACCAAACATTTCATCAAAAGATGGAACTTCGTAAGCATGATCAAGTAAAGTAGCTGCCATACCTAAAATACATTCGTAAATCTGACCAACGTTCATACGAGAAGGTACACCAAGTGGATTTAAAACTATATCAACTGGCGTGCCATCAGGTAAGTGTGGCATATCTTCAACAGGTAATATTCTAGAAACAATACCTTTATTACCGTGACGACCAGCGACTTTGTCACCAACCGAAATTTTACGTTTTTGAGCTAAGAAAACACGAACAATCTTGTTAGAAACTGGTGGCAATTCATCACCTTTTTCACGATCATAAACTCTAACTGCGATTACACGACCTTTTTCACCGTGAGGTACTCTAAGCGAGTTATCCTTAACGTCTCTAGCTTTTTCACCAAAAATAGCTCTTAGAAGTCTTTCTTCAGGTGGGTTATCAGATTCACCCTTAGGTGTAATCTTACCAACTAAAATATCGTTTTCTTTAACCATCGCACCCACACGCACGATACCATGTTCATCAAGATGCTTTAAAGCCTCTTCACTAACGTTAGGTAGTTCACGAGTAATTTCCTCAGCACCTAACTTAGTCTGCCTAGCATCAATTTCAAACTTTTCGATGTGAATAGAAGTGTAAACATCTTCCTGGACTAAACGTTCTGACATTAGAACCGCATCCTCAAAATTGTAACCTTCCCAAGGCATGAATGCTACAAGTAAGTTTTTACCTAAAGCTAATTCACCTTCACAAGTAGCCGCACCATCAGTTAATGCTTGACCAGCTTTAACTGCTTGACCAACTTTAACAATCGGCGTCTGGTTTAAACAAGTATCCTGGTTGGAGCGCATATATTTAATTAATTCATATGACTTAGAGCCTTTGCTTTCATCATCAAATTTAATCGCGATACGTACCGAACTTACATAAGTAACTTCACCATCATAATCAGAAACGACAACCATACCAGAGTCACGAGCAACCTGACCTTCAATACCGGTACCAACTAAGGTACGCTCAGCTTTTAGAAGCGGTACAGCCTGACGTTGCATGTTTGAACCCATAAGCGCACGGTTAGCATCATCATGCTCCAAAAATGGAATTAAAGATGTACCAATTGAAACAATCTGAATAGGTGAAACACCAACTAAATCTACACTGTCAGGAGCAGTTTCAATGAACTCATTTTTATAACGTACTGGAACTAAATCGTTTTTAAAGGCGCCTTCTTCATCAAGTGGCGTATCACCAGTAGCAATTTTAAGATTATCTTCATCAGTAGCAGTATAGTAACGCACTTCATTAGTAACAACACCATCAACTACATTACGGTATGGCGATTCGATGAAACCGAAATCACTTACACGAGCATGCGAAGCAAGTGAACCAATCAAACCAGCGTTAGGTCCCTCAGGAGTCTCAACTGGACATAATCTACCATTTTGTGAAGGGTGAATATCACGAACCGCAAAACCAGCTCTTTCTCTAGATAAACCACCTGGTCCTAAAGCTGAGATTCTACGTTTGTGAGTAAGTTCAGCTAGAGGATTAGTTTGATCCATAAACTGAGATAACTGAGATGAACCAAAGAACTCACGAATCGCTGAGACAAGTGGTTTCGGGTTAATCAAATTAGCTGGAGTTAAGCCTTCCTGCTCTTGTAGAGTCATGCGCTCTTTAATAATTCTTTCGATACGACTTAAACCAAGTCTAAACTGGTTTTGAAGTAATTCACCAACAGATCTAACACGACGATTACCTAAATGGTCAATATCATCAATTTGAGCTTCATCAAAATTTAATTTAATCAAGTAATCAATAGCTGCTACGAAATCTTCGCGAGTTAAAACTCTCAAGTCTTCTGGAGCATTAGGTCCAAGTTTTTTATTTAACTTATAACGACCCACTAAACCTAAATCATATTTCTTAGCGTTAAAAAATCTACTTTCGATTAGTTGTCTAGCACCTTCAACTGATGGGTGCTCGCCCGGTCTCATTTTTTTGTAAAGTTCTATTAAGGCCTCTTCTTCAGTCTTAGTGATATCTTTATCAAAAGTTTTAGCTAAGAAATCATAATGAGAGAATAAATCTTTCATGTCAGATTCTTTATAACCAAGTGCTCTTAGGAAAATAGTTACCGGGATTTTACGAGTTTTATCTACCTTAATATAGATGTAATCTGAAACATCAGTCTCAAGTTTGATCCAGGCACCACGGTTAGGAATTAAAGTCGCGTTAAAGACACGTTTACCAGATGGCTCGATGTCACGTTTATAGTAGATACCAGGTGATCTAACAATCTGAGAGACAACCACACGCTCAGCACCGTTCACGATGAAAGTACCACGTTCCGTCATCATCGGGATTTCACCGATGAACATCTTCGATTCTTTAATTTCACCAGTCTCACGGTTAACGAATCTTACTTTAATATATAGTTTTTTCGTGAAGCTTTGTTCATTTAAACGCGCTTCCATAGGAGTCTTAGCTTTATTAGGCTCTTGGTGCTCCTCGAAGGTGTAGTGATTATGCAAAAAATACAACTCAAGCTTACCACTGTAATCAGTAACAGGTGAAAAGTTTTCGAGTTCTTCAGCTAGGCCTTCTGTTAAAAATTTATGGAATGATTGTTTTTGAATTTCGGTGAGATCAGGGAGTTTTATAGTTCTCTGTCCCTTATATGCTTTTTGTTTAGGAATTTTACGTGAATAATTTCTCTTAATCATAAAAAGTGCGGGCCTTTAGTTGGTAATTACATTACCAAGCCTATAATCATATCATAAGGCCAGTCAAATAAACTATCAAGTCACTTATTATTTAATTAAGGTAAAAATATTAACCCCAAGGCACTTTTACCAGAATTTCACAAACTTCCACAGATTAAAGTCAGTGGTTATTTCTTTAATATTTGCAGCAGACTGTTTTATATCTTC
The DNA here is from genome assembly GCA_964438425.1 of uncultured Gammaproteobacteria bacterium. Taxonomy (GTDB): domain Bacteria; phylum Cyanobacteriota; class Vampirovibrionia; order LMEP-6097; family LMEP-6097; genus CAYTKM01. The sequence continues at coordinate 228,837 of CAYTKM010000001.1, read as the reverse complement.
GCGAGTCTTTTCATCAAAATCTTTAGTTATCTTCTCGATGTTCTTCACCGAATCTTTTAAGTCAGCTCTAAGCTTACGATCAGAGACTATATCATCTGAACTCTTAACTAGAGCATTAGAATTTTTAATAAGTGCTTTTACATGTGCTATGTCTTCATCAGTGAAGGAAGCATTTAGCCTATTAGATAAGTTTTTCACAGCTTCAGAAGATTCTAAGTTCGCGCGAATCAAGCTATCAAAGCGAATCGGCTCCAAACTGATAAAGCGCGGTTTGGTATAGGTCAAGCGATCTCTATCTTTATCCAGGTTTATACTATAGATATCAACATACTGCTCACCGATCAGACCTGAAGGCACGATAGTCACCTGATTCAATAAGCCTATCGGTATATTTTCTTCAGTCACCACTACATCTACCTGTACATGCTGACCTTTTTTGATGCAGGTTTGCATCATAGCCATTTTGGAAAGTGCTATTTCCATTTGAGCCTGATTCACTTTTTCTTGAATCAGTAAAAGATCCTCTAACTTAGATTCAGCTAGCATAGCCTTAGTTTCTCGCAGGTGTCTTTCACCCACTTCACGTAAAAGCTTATAAGGTAGCACTTTACAAGGTTTATCTTGAATCACTGGCTTTACATTAGTGACAAGACCTATTTTAAGACCATGCCATCTTAATGATGAACCTTCCTCTAAACCATTTACATTTTCAAAGTAAAAAGTATACTCCTGATTTTTAACAAAATTATGACCTTTAAGCCAAAAAATAAAACCAAGCACAGCAATAATACCTAGTGTAGCCACTACGCCTATCTTATTTATGTCATTTTGTGAGATTTTGGGCACTTATGATTCATAAGTAATTTAATTTGAGTACAAATATAATTACTTAAATTAAGTTATACCACAAATATTAACTATGCTTTTGTTTAAAGATTCTGAAAATCTTTAAGTCAGATTCACCGAAACAAAAATGTAAGAAACTCTCTTTTAGCTAAAACTTTCCTGAAGCGAGTTAGTTAAATTACCATAAGCTTTTTTAGCACCTTGAGGATCATTTTTACTTTCCTGATGCTCAGCGTAAACTACAATAGTTTTACCGTCAGGTAGGGTCATAGCCGTAGCAACTAATCCATTTAATAGACCATATTTAGATGATTTAGGGCTTAAGGCTTTTAAAGGTGATAGAAATTCTCTTTCGGTGCTGCTAGTTTCTGCTTGACCAGCTTTCTGGGCGATATTACCAACTTCTGTATTTAGATTTTGCAGCTGATGGAATGCTTTAGCAAGCTCACTTGCACTCGCCTGATTTTTTTGACCGTTGTTATTACGATTTTTTACGTTTTTCTCAGAGGTTAAAGCGATTTTACTATTAACTTGAATATCTTCGTAGCCCATATTTTTTAAAGTCGTATTAATTTTCTCGTATGGATTAGCACCTGTTTGCTCAGCTACTACATCGATTAAATTATTGTAAGCATCATTAGAACTTATTTTTAGCATCTTAGCCAGGTCAGCTTTCGAATCATTATTTAAAGTGATTTTGCCATCTTCTACCATTTTATCTAATGCAAGTGCTAAAGGCACCTTGATTAAAGAAGCTACATGATCTTTTTTAGGTCCGCCTCTTAACTCATCAGCCTTATGACCATCAGTTACTTTACCGTTTTCATCTAAAACTACAAAATTTTTCAAGGTTAAACCACGCTCTTTAAGACTTTCATTAAGCTTAGCTGAGGTTAAAGCTTCACTTGTTTTGTTTTGGTCGATATTTTTAGTGGTGCTTGAATTTGTAGTAGCGCTGGAGTTATCAGTAGTAGTTTTTTGATTAGTAGTAGAAGTAGCTTCAGGCTTGGTAGAACTTGGAGTTTTTTTAGTTTGTGTTGGTATTTGAGTTTTCACTTCAGAAGCAGCAGTAGAGTTAGCATCTGGGTTTACTTGGGTCTGAGTAGAAGCTTGTGGTGTACTTATTTCAGTGTTTTGAGCTGTAGTAGTATTTTCACTGCTAGCAGGTATGTTTGCAGAAGTTTTATTATCAGAAGGGCTTGTAGCTGATGGACTAGTGTCACTTTCAGTGGTAGAAGTTTCATTAATACTACTAGAAATATCTTTAACTATACTGGAAGTATCAACATTTTTAAGCCAGGCTTGATCTTTAGTCTCGCCATCATTTTTCATAGATTCTACTATTAAAGATAGAACCCAGGTATTTTTCCCACCCGAAAAATCTATGTTATTGTTTTTTTGCAGTTTAGCTACATTAGTTTTAATAAAATCGTCTTTAGTTTGTTTAGGCTTGTTTTTCGAACTTTCTAGAATATGACTATCATCAACAAACTTAGTTACACGGTTTTGCGCGTCGCTAGCGACTTGCAAATTATTCATTTTAGTAGAAATATAACTCATTTTTATAACGTAAGCATTCTTATGAATATATAAAGCTTATTTAGTCAGGGATGTGATATGAAATTTATTTGGTTTAATAAATAGGTCTACTATTTACCATAGTAATAATAAAGCTATTTACAAATTACATTCAAAATAAATCATAAGTTAAAACTAAACAATAATAATGGCAGCTTAAAAGCTGAATTTACCAAATAATTAAACTACATACGCCTTCTTAAAAACCTACGAACTTCATTTTTATTTAATTCAAGCTGCGTATTAATACTATAATTTTCACAGAGTGCATACCAATCTTTATCAGCCTGCTCAAGAGTATTTAGTTCATCTAATAATTCTTTGAAAGTATCGTCATCACGAGCAACATTATTTAATATCTTCAAAAATTCCTCTTTAGATTTAGGTTTATCTAAATTAGTTAAAAAGTAAGTTTGAAAAAGATCTGTTTTAAAGATTTTTAGCGCCTTAACAGCCTTGAGTTGACCTTTTTTATTTTCCAGATATTTATCAGCAAAGCCACTTTTCAGCTCTTGATAGCGTTTGTTAAGCTCGGTAGTACTTTTATCAGTTAACCCTAATGTTTTTAAAGCTTTAGGGAAAATAGCATAAGCATTAGGTCTAAGTCCATCAGTAGATTCACTAAAACCATAATTTTTAATCATAGATACATGCAAACCTGAAAGCACGATACTTTGATCTTCAGCTTCATCTGGAATTAGCTTTTTAGTTTCATTGGAACTGTGTCCATCTCTAAATGGTGATGGCACTGAAGAGCGATAGGAATTATAATCACCAGAAAAAACTTTATCATTTACGACATATTTTCGTTGCCCAGTATCTGCATCTTCTATAAAGTTAGAATTTAGCGCTCCATCTATCAAATTAGCATAGTCATCCACACTGATATTTAACTCATCCATAAGTGCTTTTTGTGCCGCAATTACAGGTAACAAATTTTCAGTCAAACCTAAAAAACCAGAATCTGCATTACCTCCACCACGCACCATACTAAAATTACTACAAACCTCTACACCTTTTTTTGCTAGCAGTTTATTATCAGTAAGACTTCTAAAAGAAGGATACATACTTTTCTCAATCATTTCTACAGGTCTGCTATTAATAAATCTAAGATTCATTATCTCAGTCGGGTTTAATCCAGATATTCGATTGTGATTTTTACTAACTTTACTGGCAATAGATCGTTGTGTAGTTAAATTCGGTATAAAAGAAGTGTTTAGATTTATATCTTCTGAGTCTATATTAGATTTTGATTTAACATCATACAGATTCATTTTGTGCTCATCTATTAAATCAGCCTCAAGTTTTTGCTTTTCAAGTCCAGCATTACTAAGATGAAAATTTTTATCAGTTAATTTAATTTTAGGGATTAAATTACTATTTGCAGGGTCACTTGATACTATCAATTGCGCTTCATCTTTAGTAATTAGCGCATTAGTATTATCAGGGCTTGCAGCTCCAAGCTTATAATTTTCTACTGGTTCTTCACCTGTTAAAACATTTTTTGCTGAATTTTTCTCATCAACCAACTTATTTATATATTCTTCCAGAAAAGTTAGTTCACATTCCCCTACACTTCTATAGCCAAAACTTAGCTCTTTAGTATTAAAGCCCTGTGTTATTATGGTTTGCAAAAATTCTTTAATTGCACCCTTAGGTTGTACATAGCAACTATGATTATTACCATCAATGATAAGTGAATTAATCACTTTATCCCCTAAATCTATTCTAATGTTATGATCTAATCCGCTACTATCCTGAAACTTAAAGTCTAGTCTAAATTCGTTTATTTTACCGGCATATCCTGTGGATGAGACTAATTGAATAGGTGATTCTTCATTAATCACGTAGGCGCCTTGAGAAAATATTGAATTAAATAATTCTTTTAACGGTACGAATGCTGGCTCATTATTTTTAGACCTACTTATGATGTCATTGTTTATCGAACTATTATTAGATGATGAAACGTTAGCTTTGGCAGAAATTCCATCATTAGCCGGATCGATATTAGAGCTATATTGTACAGTCATCCCATTATAAGTTCTAGTTTGGTAACTATCTTGTATCGGAGTATCTATATTAAATTTAGTTCTTAACTCAACAAGAAGATTTAAAGCATCGAGAGTAGTTTCGACACCTCTAATTTTATTTTTATATTCTTGGTGTCCTTGAGAATCATAATCAGCTACATCAGGATTAAAATTATTATTCATAATAACTTCAATTTGCCCAAGATATTTATTAAAAGATCTATTCCCAGCTCTATGAGCTTCTGAAGATAATAAGTTACTTAGGTTAGACTGGCTAGACACGGTCGATCTATCAGCTAGATGTGAGCCTTTTTTTCGAAGGATTTCTTTAATCCTTTCTAAACCTTCATCAGAAAGTGGTTGATCAAGCGTATCTACTTTAGGGGTGGAATCAGCAGTAGGTTTTATCATGCTACCGATTGTTTTAGAAATTAACCTTTTTAAAGCAGGTATTTTACTTCCACTTAGGGGACTTATCGGTTTTTTGGAAGGATCTACAGGATTAATCATATGATTTAAAATATCACTCACTTTAGCTTACAATAATAACATCCCCAGAAAAGTGTATTGCAGATTTTAAGATTTATAATCTTTTATTTACCAGTTAATATATTTAGGCTTTTATAGTTCCCCAAAACCCAGTGTCAGACTAAGTTACCAAACAAAGTTTTATTTTCTCCCATTTTCCTTTATTTTCCTCTATTTCTCGTTCACGTAGTATAATTTTATTACCATATGGGAAGTGAAAATACTATCTCTTTATTTGAATCTTTATTAACTTCTCAAGAGAATGAAGTTATCGAATTTAAGCAAGGTAAAGCAGATGAGCTTACCATAGGTAAATACATTTCTACTTTATCAAATAGCGCCTGCAAAAGTTTCAAGAAGTATGCTTATCTAGTTTTTGGTGTTAAAGATGATACTAAAGAAATTGTAGGAGTCAACTTTAAATTAAATGATAAAAAAGTGGGCAGTGAAAGCCTAAGTTTCTGGTTAAATAAAATGCTCGATCCTAAAACGGACTTCAAACTTTATGACTTCGATTATTCTGGCAAGCAAGTCAGCTTTATTCGCATAGCTGCTGCTGAAATCGCACCTATAAAATTTCAAAATATAGCTAAGATCAGAGTCGATAGCCAAATTAAAAACTTAAATTCTTACCCGAATCTAGAAAAAATTATCTGGGATAATTGCAAGGGCAGTAGCTTTGAAATGCAGGCTGCCATGCTTAATGTTAACTACTTTAAAATATCAGAACTATTAGATATAGAAAGCTTATATCAATCATTAGATATAATAAAGCCCCCAAGTGAAGATGCGATTATCTCTAAACTAGTTAATTTAGGACTAATTCTAAGTAGCTCTAATCAAAAAAATTCATATCATATTACCAATATGGGAGCTTTGAGCCTTGCAAAAGATCTAAGTCATTTTGAAAGTGTGGCTTTAAGAGGCGTGCGTGTAATTAACTACGATACTAAAAGTAAAGCCAAGGCATTTTCTGATGAATATTTTAGTGAAGGTTATGCACTTAGCTTTTTAAAAATTTTCAAAGAAATTTATGACAGTAAAAATCTAAAAACTGGTGAAGAGAGCTTCGAAGAAGGTATAAGACAAAACCAGATCTATTACTCTAAAACAACCTTAAGAGAACTATTAATAAATAGCATGGTTCATCAAGATTTTAATGAACATCAAAACGGTCCTATCATCGAAATTTATCCTCATAAGATAGTTTTCATCAACTCTGGTTACCCAATGATTAAAACAGAAAGATTCCTCGATTTAGAAGCCAGCCGCAATTCAAAATTAGTCAATTTCTTTAATAAACTAGGTATTTGCGAAGACAGAGGGAGTGGCATTGATAGAATTTACGGTGATATCGAAGCAAGGGCTATGCCAGCAATTAGTTACCAGCTTGAAGTAGAAAAGACTAAAGCTACCTTATCTTTTAATCAAGACTTCGAAAAGATGACTAAGAAAGATAAAATTCTAAGTTGTTTTCAACACTGCGCCTTTAAGTATATAGAGGATGATTATATGAATAATAGCAGCCTAACCAGGCGCTTTAACTTAAAGAATAAGTCAAGTTCTGTAATATCTAAAATTATTAAAATGACTTTGGAAGCTAACCTTATTAAACCAGCTGATCCTGATAATCATTCTAAAAGACATGCCAGCTATGTGCCTTTTTGGCACAGGTATGAGGTTTGATTAGTTTGAAGTGCAAAGAATAGTCGAGCTAGTTTTATTTGGCCTCTAACAAAAAATTACACTTTAATGAGCATAACCTTACGATAAGATCAAAAAATGTTTCCTTATCTATATTCTTAAACATTAGATTATATGTCTAAGATAACAGGGGAGGATCAGGGGTTTTTTAGCCGTGAATCTCACCATACTTTCACTTACTCCATAAAATAAAAACCCCTCAAGTTTTTCACAAGAGGAGTCTTTTATTTTATAGTAATGGCACGCCTGGTACGATTCGAACGTACGACCGATCGCTTAGAAGGCGATTGCTCTGTCCCCTGAGCTACAGGCGCATCCGAGTAATAATATAGCACAGTACAAATAGATAAATTTAGCCTAAAAGTCCAAACTTAACAATTTTACAATATTGGTATAATAATAAATAAGCATATGGCAACCTCAGAAAAAAATATAGTTAAAGTAACCGATTCAGCGATTAATCAGGCAGATAAATTACTTAAACAAGATACTGAAAATGAATTTCTACGTGTGGCTGTTAAAGGCGGCGGCTGCAGCGGCTTAAGTTATGATTTGAAGTTTGATAACAAGAAACCTGAAGACTATATCCAAAAATGTAAAAGCAGCGATGAAACTTTAGATTTGCAGATACTTATCGACCCTAAAAGTGCACTTTACTTAAAAGATATGACTATAGATTTCGATGATGGCTTGATGGGTAAAGGCTTCACTTTCACTAATCCGAATGCATCTAACACTTGCGGCTGCGGTGAAAGCTTTTCGGTATTTTAAAAGATCTGTAAAATATAACTTATAAAATAATTCTAAAAACACCTCATATTTAGAAATTTATTCTAAAAAATCGCATAATCTAGAATTTTTTTATAAAAACACTCCAAATTTAGAAAAAATTATAAATAAGCTACCTAGCTAGAACGAGGGTTTATTAGGTTACTTTACCTGAGCATTTTTTGAATTTATCATAATTTAAAGAAAATTCGACTTCTGGCTTTCGCTATCGTGCTAGAAAGCACTGCTAAATCTACTACTTAACCCACATATCTATTAAAACCAAGTAAACTTAAATATAGAGATATGGATTATGCGATTTTAAAAATTAGTGGCGCTGATGCTGAGCAGTTTATCGAGACACATAGCACTCGTAAAATAAAAGATAAACTCGAAATTAAAGCCAAAGGAGTGTATATTTCAGTATTAGAACCTAAAGGTAAAATCAAACTTTTAGGCTATATGCTTAAAACTGAAGCTAAAACTCTAGAGTTAATTTTAGATTCCCATCATGCTAGCGCATCTAAGGAGTATTTAGAAAAGTTTTTAATTTGTGAAAACGCCGAATTAGAGCTAAGTGACATCAATCTAAGCTTAGTGGAGCTTAAGAGTCGCTACCATAATAACTTACCTAAAGACTTTTTAATCGAAAGCTATAAAGAAAATGACACACTTATTAAATTAGATTTGTTAGATAAGTATTTCCCGGAGGATAAAGGCTGCTTTCCAGGGCAAGAAGTACTAAATAAGTATAAAAATATTGGCTTAAAGAAAAAACAAGCAAGGTCAGCAGATTACCACAAACAAGCTATGGAACTCTTTATTAGTGCTGTTGATGAAAAAAAGCAGGAAGCTTTAGAGTTACTTGAAAAAGCGCTACGCGAGGATCCTAAAAACTACGATGCTTTAGAAGCAAAAGGTGTCATGCTAGCTAAGCAAGATAAATATCATGAAGCTATTAAAGTGATGGAGGAGCTAAATGAAAAGCAACCTAACTCTATTATGGCTAAGACTAATTTATCTATATTTTATATGAAACTAGGCGATAAAGAGAAAGCCGAAGAGTATAAAGCTCAGGCGACTGTCGCCCAATTCGAGCAAGCTTTAAGTGAAAATTAATCAATATCTAAAATAAGTCAGCAATAAACTATAAACCTAGACTTAACTAAGATAACGTTTTTAGACTAAATATTATACAGCATCAATATTCACATTAAAAAAGCAGAAAAGATAATTAAAGCACGCTATTTACAAAGTTTCACTTGAGAAAAAACTCTACTAAGACTTAATCTCCGATACCACCTAAACTTAGAATTTCTATTTCGATATTCTTTTCAGTGGTTTTGATGATACGTCCATCTTGGTTTTCGTAATACTCAAGTATAATATCGTCTTCTTCATTCGTAACAGTGTTAGTCACATTAAGCTCATAGAGAACTTTACCAGAATTAACGATTTCAGCATTAGAGCCTTCACGTCCTAAACTGATAAATTTATCAAGTTCACTTCCTTGAAGCTTTAATTTAGTCATATACACTTCTTCGGGTATATTTTTAATCAGTAGCATATAACTTTGATTATCAGTTAAAGTTAGCTTCATATCATCCTGATTTAAATCATAAATCACTCTAGAGTTGTAATTCATAATCGCACTTACCATCTGCACGGAACCGAAGATCAGCACCAGAGAAGATATTAAAATAGCCAGTTTTAAATATTTCCTTAAATTTGAATTCAAATTAAGCATTTACTTTAACTCCTCAGATAATTTGCCGTACATACGCACGCCTTTTAGCTCTGTTCTTTGAGTGATTTTTTCATCTACATCTAGTTGGCGCGCACCAATCGCAATCGCACACATTATTCTATATTTATCTGGATCTACACTTAACTGTTTATAAGCTTCTTCATATTTAACTCCAGCCATAGCATGAGTATATAATCCCAGCTGCTTAGCCTGCAAAGCAAGTGACATCCAGGCAGCGCCAGCATCAAATTCAGCCCAACTGTTAGCTTCACCAGCTTTTTGTTCATAGATCATAAAATCTTTGCGCGCTAGTACGAAAATTATATTAGAAGCATTTTTTGCCCATTTTTGGTTAGCTTCAACGAGTAACGATAGGAACTGATTTTTACTTTCATCATCATGCGAGCATAAGAAGAACCATGGTTGATCGTTATAACAAGATGGCGACCACTTAGCAGCCTCAAAAATAGTATCTAAAGTCTCTTCTAAAATATGATACCCAGGTAAAAAATTACGAGTAGAATATCTAGATAGAAAAAGTTCATCCACCTTGGATTCATTAACGCGCGAGTTTACGGCGATTTGAGTTTCATCAGCTGGCAAAGCAAGCTCTTTAGCTTTATTATTATCTTGTGGATTAGACATAGCACCAATAATTTTAACACAAATGTTTTGAGCTTATAGTTTTCATCTTACTAATTAACTTAAGCATTAAAGCATCACTTACTTTGAACATCAAGCAATGTCAGCTTTTAATAGCCTATAATTTCAGCTACTCTAACAGCTTAAAATAATAAGCAAGCATTATAAAATTTTCGATTTTAATCGCGCTAATTAAGCCTTTATCGCTAATATACTAGGCATATAGAGCGCATAAATGCTAACCTATATAAGAAGTTAGGAACTTAAATTTAAATTAATGAGTGATCGAAAAAATGTCATAGTAAGAATTGCGGGCGCCGCCGGGGATGGAATTGCCTCGACTGGTGAACTATTTGGTAAAACCTGCTCTAGAATGGGTCTCAGTCTAGTGGCCTATAATTCATTCCAATCAGCAATCCGTGGTGGACATGTCTGGTTGCAGATGAATGTAAGTGAGGAAAAAGTACGTTGTCATGGTGAAGAGCCTGATGTATGCATCTTGCTTAATAAAACTAGTCCAGAAGTACACTTACCTGAAATGAAAAGTGGTGGCATGGTAATTTATGACCAAGCGAAAATCACTCAGGATCTAAGTGTAATGCGTGATGATCTTAATTACTACCCGATGAACTTTAAAGAACTTTGTGACTTTGAAGGTATTAGTCCAGTTATGGTAAACGTAATGCTTTCTGGTGCGATGATTCAAGCTTTGAATTTAGATACTAATGTAGGTAAAGAGTTTTTCAAGAAAAAATTCGCTAAAAAAGGTGAAAAAGTAGTTGAACTTAACCAAAAAGTTTTCCAAGCTGGTATCGACTGGGCAACTGAAAACATTAAAGAAAAAGTTTGCGAGCTTAAAGCTACCGATAAAAAACTTATGTTTTTAACTGGTAACGAAGCTTTAGGTATGGGCTTACTTGCTGGTGGCTTAAAAGCTTACGCAGCATACCCAATGTCACCAGCAACAGGTATCTTACATTACCTATCAACTAAAGCTACGACTGATAAAATTTTAATCAAACAAACTGAAGATGAGTTAGCAGCAGCTAACTGGATCATCGGATCGAGCCAAGCTGGCGTGCGCTCAGCGACTGCAACAGCTGGTGGTGGTTACTGTTTAATGGTAGAAGCGATTGGTTTAGCTGCCATGCTTGAAACACCGACTGTTTATATCAACGTTATGCGTGGTAGCCCATCAACTGGTATTCCAACTAAACAAGAGCAAGCTGATATTAACCTTGTTATGGGTGGTAATGGTGATTTCCCTAGAATCGTACTTGCTCCTAAAAACATTGAAGATGCTTTCTATCAAGCTGCTAGAGCTTTAAACTTAGCTGAAATTTATCAGTGCCCAGTTATCATCCTAAGTGACTTCTTCTTATCAGAGCACTATGGTACTGTTGAGCCATTTGACTTTAGTCAAATTGAAATCAAACGTGGTAAGTTAATGACTGAACTTGAGCCGACGGCAGAAAGATACAAGCGTTATGAAGTAACTGAAGATGGCGTATCACCTAGATTGATCCCTGGTGTAGAAGGCCACATGTATACTTCAGCTTCAGACGAACATGATGAGCGCGGTATCGTAGTTTCTGATGTACTTGCTGGTTTGCCATATGCTAAGGAAACTAGACTTAAAATGCATCCGAAAAGAATGCGTAAGCTTGAAACAGCTGTAAATGCTGGTGATGTTAAAGCTCCTGAGATCGAAGGTGACAGTGATGCTGAAATCACTCTATTAGGTTGGGGGTCAACTTACGAATATATTAAAGAAGCTACAAGTCAGCTTAAGGCTGAAGGTATGAAAGTGAATCAACTACATTTTACAGATATCTTCCCACTTGCGAAAGATAAAGTAAAAGAAGTTTTAGGTTCATGCAAGCGTATTATTGCAGTTGAAAACAATATGTGCAATCAAATGTGCAGACACATTTTAGCTGAAACTGGTTTTGAGATCACTGAATTTATTAATAGATTTGATGGTGAGCCATTTACAGCTGAATATATTTGCAACGAAATTAAAAAAAAGGAATTAGCTCATGTCTAACACAGTAGAAAAAGAAATTACAGTAAAAGATTATAAGGGTGAGGTTCACCCAGATTGGTGTCCGGGTTGTGGTGACTTCGGTGTTTTAAATGTACTTCAAAGAGCACTAGTCAACATGAACATCGCTCCACATGACGTGATGGTTGTATCTGGTATCGGTTGTTCATCTAACCTACCTGGTTTTATTAATACTTATGGTATGCACACTCTTCATGGTAGATCATTACCGATAGCTCAGGGTTTTAAACTTGCTAATCATGAAATGAATGTTATTGCTTGTGGTGGTGACGGTGATGGTTTAGGTATCGGCGTTGGTCACTTAGTTCATGCGATGAGACGTAATATTGATATGACTTACATTATTATGGATAACTCTATCTATGGTTTAACTACTGGTCAAACTTCTCCTACTAGTGGTATGAACATGAAGACTAAGTCTACTCCATTCGGTAATACTGAAATGCCACTTAATCCGATCGCGCTAGCTTTATCTGCTGGTTGTACTTTTGTTGCTAGAGGTTTTTCAGGAAACGTTAAACAACTGACTGAAATCTACGAAGCTGCGATCAACCATAAAGGTTTTGCTTTTATCGATACATTTAGTCCTTGTGTAACTTTTAATAAAGTAAACACTGCACAGTACTATAGAGATAACACTTACGACATTATGGAAGAAGATCACGATAAATCAGATATTAATGCTGCATTTTCTCGTAGTTTAGAAGATGGACGCATCGGTACTGGTATTTTCTATCAAAGTGATAGGCCTACTTACGAGGCTGCCGATAAAGTAGTTCTTGAAAAACCATTAACTAAACATGAACTAGGTTTATCAAAAGAAAGACAGGAAGCGTTAGTAGCTCAGTTCCTGTAAACCTAAAAGTTTATAATCTAAGTTTATCTTTGAGTTAGCTTAATTTAAAAAAAGACCGCTCTTTAATTGGGGTGGTCTTTTTTTGTTTGAAAGAAATCTCAACTATCTAATGGCAAACACATGTAGTGAAAGAGATTTGTATTTCTGTGTAAATTAGTTAGTCTTTTACATTAAAACCTAAAATTAAACATACATCATATTGATTATTATAAATTACATAGTAAAAGCTATATTAAAGCTTGTAAGCAGCCTACATAAGAGCCTAAGACATTAAAACTCCAAAGCAAGCTTCAGACTTACAAAATTAAAATCAGTTACTAAGAACTGAATTATCGATGAGTAAATATATACCATCTGGCTCTACGTTTAGATTAATCTTATAGAGAGGTAAGCTTTTCGATTTTCACACAATTTCGAAAAATATAAATAATAGCATTAGAGCGTATGTGCCAAAAGCAGTAACAGGTGGTATGTAATATAAGTTTTCATACATAACTTTACTATATATAGTTAAAATCCGTACTAGTAAACATTAAAGACCCCGGATCAATCTCTCAACCCGGGGTCTTTAACTTATCATTTAAAAAACTAAGAGTAGATGAACTTAGTTACTTAGTTTATTAACTAAAAGTAACTGGAGTTTCACTTGCTGCTGGCGTGCCGCCACCTTTACGCTCTGTATCGAAGTCTTTAAATTGCTTTTGAGCTACTTGATCAGCTACTTTTGCATAACGCAAAGTAGTGCGGATATCACTGTGACCTGCAAGTTTCTGCAATACTCTGATATCGATATAACCAACTCTTTCAGTACAGAAAGTATGTCTAAGCTGGTGAATAGTAAGAGCAGTACCATCATTATTTTTCAAACCTTTAGCAGCTTGCTTGAATAATTGGTTCGCTCTATGATAACCAAGTCTAGTACCATTATTAGTAGTAAATAAAGCACCTTCGTCATGAAGTAATTTAGCTTCTTCAATTGTTTTTGCTTGAGCCATCACACTTCTTTCAGGGACACGTTTTTCAAGATATCTCTTTAATAGTTTTTCACTAGATTTAGATAGGTAAGTAACTCTTGCTTTATTACCTTTACCCTGTCTAATATGAATTACACCATTTTTGATATCAGCAACATTTAAAGCTAACGCTTCAGAAATTCTTAAACCACTACTATATAATAAGTCGAATAAAAATTCTTCACGAATAGATTTAGCTCTACTTAAAATAAGTTGAATAGTATCTTTATCTAAATAACGAATAATCTCTTTTGAGTTCACTTCGCCTAAATCTTTCATCGGCTTACGTCTTTGAATAGATTTTAAAGGATTGATATGATACTTAGCTTCTTTTATAAGAGTGTTGTAAAAACAGCTTAATGTTGCATAGTGTCTGTTTTGAGTAGAAACACTCACTCTTTTACCTAACTTTGTAGTTAAGCTATTTAAATAGTCTTCGATATCGTTTTTACTAATTTCATCGATATTCTTTTCACCAAAAGCTTCAACAAATTTTTCTAAATCCAAACGATATGCTTTTAACGTATCGTTATCTTTTTGGATGCTAGATAAATATGCATCTACTAAATCTGAAATTTTACTACTATTGACCTCTTTCATAAGAAAATACCCTTTTAACACTTAACTAAATAAGTTTTGTTTTTAATTTATTAATGAATAATAATAACGTAATTGAGCCTATTTTGGTAGACGAAATTTATTATTTTATTCTACTTATATCAATTCTATTAAGTTAAGATCTTCTTTACTCCTACCAATCAAGCTTTGAGCTTCAAAATAAGTATAAAAACTTATCACGCCACAAAACAATTATCTTAAATTATAGCCTGTTTTAGCCTAGTGCGCAAGCTAAGTAATAATAATGTTTTCATAAATTTTTATTGTTATAAGCTTTTCCCTGACTAGAAAATAGTATTTTTTTGTGGCCAATGCTAACTCTAAAGTTCAATTTAAAAATTTTGTTATGTAAATTAAATTTTGTTAAGCTATAAAACAATTTGCATAAAGTTATTTTAAAGTTACTCTACATAAGCTCTTCAGCGGCTACATCAACATAAAACTCTAGTAGACTTTAAGTTAATTCCAAGCGACTAAAGTATACTGTAATTTTTATTTTTATATTTTCAAAGCAAGCACATATAATAAACTTAATGTAACAAAAAAATTTTACGTTAAATGACCTGCTTAAGATAGTTTTCTAGATCTTTTAGAGAATATAAATTTTACAATAATACGCTAGCAGCTGATATCAACTTAAAAAATGTTACGCTTTGTATATTTATTGTTGGGTATGCTTTATGCTAGTATATCTTTCTTGGTGTCGTAATGTTCGGAACAATGGTACATCAAAATATTTCATTAATTAATACGCTCGAGTTAGCTGACCTTCACGCTAAGAAATGTATTGAACAATGCCAGCAACAATTTATACTTAAAACACTTAACGAGTCTAATACTGATCAAAGTTTTTATATCAGGCAACTTAGAAGATTTTTATATAATTGTAACGAGCCTCTTTTAATTGATAACTTAGACATTTTATTCGAGCTTGTTGAAAACTATCTTTTACATGATATAGATTTTAAATTGAATTATAGTGCTGAAGCTAAATTAAAGATCTGCAACATGCTGGTTAGTAGAATTAATATTTGTTTTAACGAAGTCAGCTTGCCTAGTAACCAGGAGTTTGAATTATATTTTGCAGAGCATATTTTATTAAAGTGCTTCGAGCTTGCCCTGCAACAACTCTATAACATTAACGGCTCTAGAACTAATATTTATAAGTTCGCAGCAAAAAGACTTAGATTAGGTGTGAATCAGAGTCTGTTAAATTATTTAAGTAATTTAAACGCTAAGCGTAGCCTAAAAGATTTTAGAGTAAACTCACTTAAGTTGATTCACAGAGTAAAACCTACTGTTCTAAATGAAGCCAGTTTAAGTACCATAGCTAAAACTTTTAAATTAAAACCTAAAATAGTGATGCAGATCATAAAAGATAAACTTTACATCTCTAGCGAAAAAAGTATGATTCAAGAGCTATGTTTCTACTCAGGAATTTCAGTAGTTAATTTTAAAAATAATCGTTTTAGCTATACTACTGAAGTTCATTTAAAAACTAGCTACGAAAATATCTTAATAAATGCAGCCACGCGTATTATTAGTCATTATATTAATAGCAAGATCGAGAAATACAATCAAGAATTAGAAAATTACAAAAACTTTTTCGCTGAGCAGGTTAGAGAATTACCTAGTCATAAACTATATAAAATTTACTTTAATACTAGTCATTATCTACATCAACACCTTAAGCAGGCGATCTACCAAGTATTGAAAGTGAAAGATGTTGATGAACTGCATCTAACTCACCATATAATCTTGAGCTCTGGCGCTGAGTCAGATTTTTTTGAAGCTTTATCTGAGGTCAGCTGCAAACCTGGCTTAACTGAGATTGTGCGTGAACGTTTTACTAAACTTGCAACTAAAAAAATTGAAAGAAACCTGAATTACTGTAATTTTATTAGTGATAATGAGCTGGAGTTAATTACAGGCACGATCATCAGCGAAGAAGTGTATGGTTTGCAAGTAATTTTAAACAATCTATTTAACGAAGATATTTTAATTGATAACCGTGTCGGTAGTTTAAACCGCTCTTCAATTTTAAAGCAGCTTTATGACTTCTGTAGTAACCAAAATCTAGATTACAAACAACTTTGTAACCGCTTAAAACAGCACGGTAGTAATTTCAATACCCAAATTTATGAAATGATGGGTAAAAATCTTTACGAGGTCTTTTTATCAGAATTAAAACTAAACTTTCAAAATCAAGCCAGTGAAGTCATTAATAACCTGCACACTACTTTAAAGTTAGCTAGTGCTAAATTTAACCGCGAACTAAGTAATTTCGTTTAAGAGCTTTTATAATTTTGATGCATTATGGTTCGCTAAGTAAGTTAGCGTTTCATCGGTGGTGGCTTGAACTCTTTAGTTTTTTCATTAGTTTGAGGTTTAAGCTCAGCTTCAGATTGAGACTTATTATCATTTGTAGCTGATGGCACAGGTTGACCAGCAGCTTTAGCCGCAGCATCGGCTGCTCTAAGCTCTTCACTCTTACGAATCAACTCAGCGGTATCATCATACATAAAATTAATCTTAGGTTGAGTGTCAGCTTCAGCTGGCGCTTTTAAAATGTCTTGCACATCCATCCAAGCATTATCATAAAGGTCAGAAAGTTCTTTACTTGCGCGCTCAGCTTCAGCTTTTTTCTGCTCTTTAGTCAAGCGCTCTTGCTCTGCTGTTTTACGCGCCTTATCAGCGGCAGAAAGTTTAGGAGCTTCGCGCACCTTTTCGCGTTTTTGTAAGACATCGATTTTCTCGGGATCTTTAGGTAAAAACGCTTTATTCATAAGTAAGAAATGTTTTTTTAGTTCCAGTAAATCAATAAAATTATTGTCATCTTTATCCACCAGATCAAAAACTAACTGAGCCACTTTAGAAAATTCATCACTAGATATTAGTTTAGATTTATCTAAATCTATCTTATTAAATTCAAATTTAATGGCATCGTCATGCAGCTTAATCATCTCAGCTGTGCGGCACCCCTCACTCATACTCAATGGGCTTGAAGCCAATTTAAACTCTTCATATTTAAGTGCGCCTGATTTATCTTTATCAATATATAAAAAAAGCGTTATGTTAGATACCTTTACCTCAGAGTAACTAATTGCACCATCACGATTACGGTCAACCAGAATAAAACTTTCTAGAGGAAAATATATTTCTTGCAACCTAAAACATTGATAAGGTTCTTTTTGATCTTCAGTAGCTTTTTTGACAGGATCTTTGCGCTTACCAAACCATAAAAATTTAGCACTTACCACCTGCGTGCAAGCTAAAGTCAGAGCTATAATTGATAATGTTAGTAGTTTTTTCACAGTTTACTTTCGATAGTAATAATTCTAGTCATTTATCCTTGAAATTAAATATCCCATAGCTATCTTAACTAACGATTAATGAAGTTACAAGGGAGAAGTAAAATAAGGGTAATCTAGCTTAGTTAATTTAAATCAAGTAGCAGTTAATCAAAAGATCAGCTCACACATTTTTCTTTATAGTAAGGTAATTAAACATTAGTAAGCTGCCAATAGCTAAATATTAAAGACTACAAAGGTAAAATAGCATTATGAGCAACATCTACCACATCATCAAGTTCATCAAGCATATCCAAGGCTTTATTTACTGATTTGAGCTGCTCTTCATCGCTAACTTCGATCTCTAAATCCGCTTGATACATAGTATTACTTTCACTAATTTTATAGCCAGCATCGATTAATTGCTGAGCGCTTTTATCTAGGTCATTTGCAGTTAAATATACATAATAGCTGCCCTTAACAGTGCCCTCTTCATAATCCGCAAGCTCACATTCAAGCAGATCCTCTAATAATTTTTCTTCATCACTCACTTCATCAAGTAGCAGATAAGCCTTTTCCTGAAAAAGATAGCTTACACAACCAGGACTACCCAGGTCACCATTATTTTTAGTAAAAGCATGCTTTACATCTTTAAAGCTACGATTAGTATTATCTGTCGCAACAAAGACCTGCACTGCCACGCCACCTGGTAAGTACCCTTCATAGCTCAGCTCCTGCATAACACTAGCTGAATCTTTACTATCAGCTTTTTTAATCGCCTGATCGATGTTAGCTTTAGTCATACCAGCAGCTTTAGCATGATCAATCATGGACTTTAACTTAAAGTTCATTTTAGGGTCGCTAGAGCCGCCCTTAGCGGCTAAGGTTATTTTATGTGATAACTTAGCGAAACTAGCAGCTTTTTTACCATCTTTGATAGCTTTACCACGCTTAATTTTGGACCATTTATTATGACCTGCCATAAATAATATTCTGGCATTGCGCGCACTGTTAAATCAATCCATCTAGAAAAGCTATGAAAGTAAGACAAAACTCACTAAACATGTCATAAAAGTCAGCTTTTAGGGTATAAAAACTTTACCATTATTAGATTTAGTAATATTTAGGCTAAGATAAACAGGGAAACTCTAATATCATTAAGAAAAGTGATACATTCAATGATAAGCAGCAGTTAGCCAGCATCTGGCATAACTTAAGCGCTAGAATTATAGCCGTGCAGGGACTTTCAAGTGACTAAAAACCTGATTATTATTATCCCAGGAGCTGGTTCAAGTGAGCTTAACTGGCTAGATCAGCTTATATACTTTAAAGAACTTGGTCACGAAGTAGTTTTTTGTGATTATCATGGCTTTATACAAAGTACCTTTGATCAGACCGCAATAAAACTACTAGAAAAAATAAGTGAAATTTTAGCTGAGCATAGTGACCTAAAAACTGATACTAAAGTTAACTTGATCTGTCACTCGATGGGCGGCATGCTGATGTTATATCTACTTGCTCAGTTAAATCGACTGCAAGATAAGTATCCTGAAGTTATAAAAGTGCTAAAAAACTCTAATATAGCTTTAGTGCAGGTACCTTTAAGTAAACAAGATAGTATTATAAGCACTTTAGCTAAAGTACATGCCCCAGCTAAAAAGATGTTTAGTCTTTATCAAAGTGTTTTCAAGGGTAGCGTGCGCCGCGTACTAACTAAAGCTAAGTATAGCTTCTTAAAAGACCCGCAAACTGGCTTAATTAAAAGTAGCAGCAATTTTATCTGGATGATGCTTGCCATGCATGACTCTTGCTGGTCTACTAATACTGAGACTATAGACAAATTAATAGATTTTTACTATAACTGGGACGAAAGTTTACTAGAAAGTTTAAGTGAGCAATTTAAAAATTCAGATATCAAACCCAATATTTATATCACATCTTGCAACACTGATAAGTTTTGTCCTAGCGCTGAAGTACTGGATTTTGCTGACAATTTAGAAGCTCAGCATAAATGTTTTAACTGGACTTTCCATAATCCAATGCACTTTCCCTGGTCGCAAGCTAAGTTTAATAGCTGGCTGATGCGTGAGGTTATCAGCTAGGACAAGGAAGCTCTAAGTATGTGTTTCATCGTCAGCTGCTTCGAGTGCAGGCAGGCAAGTAGCTACTAACTTTTAACATCTATAATAAAAATGATCAGCTTATGTTTAAAGCTAAAATGGAACTATGGATTTAAATTATGAATTAGCTTTTCAGGTTAGAAGTTCAGAGTGCGATCTACAAGGAATCGTAAATAACGCCAATTATTTAAACTATTTAGAGCACACCAGACATGAGTTTTTAAAAAGTCACAATATACACTTTGCTACTTTACATCAACAGGGAATAGATCTAGTAGTTTATGAAATGAACCTGAAATATAAAAAGTCCTTATTACCTGATGACAAGTTTATAGTTACCTTGAGGCTTGAAAAAATTAGTCCAGTGAGGCTGAATTTTAAACAGGAAATTTTGCGCATAACAACTGATAACACTAAAGAAAGTGTTTTACTAGCTGATGTACTTTGTACTGGAGTTGATCGTCATAGCCAAAGACCGATTAAAGTAAGCAAACTATTTACTGCAGACTCATTCTAAAAAAGTCTAAATATTAGAAATTCTGTCTAAAAAACACTCAAAATTAGAAAAATTTTCTAATTTATCGCACAATTTAGAAAATAATTCTAATTTTAATTTAAGGTGAGATTTAATTTTATGCTTAAATTTTAACAGTCAAGTCTTTACTTATAAGTGTATTTGTATTAAATCTTATATATTGATATTCCCTATCTTTACTGCTCTTTAGCCAAACATTTTTTATTAAACTGCACTTGTAAATTTAAAATAGAGTGTCAGTTTACTTGCTTGAATCAACAGATTTTTTAACAGCTTGCGACATTACTTCTAAAGCCTGACGTTTAAAAGGTACTGAATTATTAGCTCCCTCTACTGGCTGTTGCTCCTTGTTATTAGCTTGCTGCTGGTAATTAGCGTACTCGTCGCGTGAAAGTTTTACTATGTTATTTGCAGCTTCACGACCCATCTTGTTAGAGTACATAAAGTTAGCAGACTCGGCACTGACTGCACTCATGTTAGCACCAGCAGTCTCTAAGTCTGGTTTATCTTCAGTCCAAGGTACAAACATACCCAAACCACTATCCACAGAAAATATACCACCGATTTTTCGAACTTCAGCGTCTGGAGAGTAAAGCATACTAGTATCTTCAAGCATACCTACAGCTGATCTAAGTGAGCGCACCAGCTTATGAATAGGATTACCCAGTTTCTCACCGCGCCCGAAAGCTAAACCATAGAAAAACGGTAAGCCAAAACCAAGTGGTGTAATGACCCTGGAAGCGTGTTTAAGTTTTTCTTTTAAGGTTTCTTGGAATGAAGCTCCTGCTTTACCCTTAGCTGTCATCAAGGGCACAGTATGTTTTAACAGTACTTTATAGTTTTTTATTTTAGCTTGAAGGTGACCGATACGTGTATCCTGCTCAACTTCATGAGGCTTTAAGTGTTCATTTTCTTCAAAAAACTCTTTAGTATGTCTTTCCATGGCATTTAAGCCTGAAAAGAAGCCCGAAAAGAATGGTAAATTACTAACATTAGCAGCTAGTCCCTTAGTAAGTGGGGTCAGCTCAGCAATACCTCTAAAAAATTTATCTTTAGTACCTAAATTTTTCATGGCATTAATCGCAATCGGTGCTGGGCTTAAATATTTAGAGTAGCTGTCTGAAATAGGTTTAAAGAACTTTAATGCTTTACCCAGAAAAGAATCAGGGTTTTGTACGCTAGCGCCAGCCGTTAAGGTAGTCAAACCATGAGCGAAAACACCGAAAATAGCTAAGGCATTTTTTATAATATCTAAGGGAGTTTTTTTGGTGCTTTGAAGATCACCTTGATCTAAACTTAAAGCATCGTTTTCTTTAAGTCGATTAATAAAATCAGCTAAATCCTTAGGTGCTTTACTTAAATCGATCAAAACTTTTTCTTGATCGGCAGCTTTAATATGCTCTGAAGTTTGATTTTCAGGCTCACTATTTAAATCATCAAGACCTATGACTTGACGTGGATCTGCCACCTGCTCAGAGTCTATTTTTCTACTTTTAAAGGGCGGCGTGCTACCAGCCTTAGCTGAGGTCGAATTATTAACAGTGAATTCCGATCCTACCATAGATATTTTGTTAAGTATATTCTCTTAATGATAGCAAATTTTATAGCAAATGTGTATTGCTCTGATTATGGTGATGTTAAAATCTTGCTAGGTGCGTTATTAAAGTTGATTTAATTACTAAAAATATAATTCGATAAACGATGTTCAGGTAAAGATTGCAGTAAATTGATATATCATTCCTACTATAGTAAGCGAACATTAACCTAGAAAGCCTGCACTGTAGAAAGCTATTAATAATTAACCTAATACAGTCAGTTTGAAAGTTTTTCCATATTACAAATATTTATTAAACACTAACTAGCAAAAATAGGCTTAAACTTTTAAATCAAGTGACTGACTTCAAGCCATCAAAAATAGCCCCCGCTAATTAAGTCTAATCAAATAACAAACTAAATTTAGTTTAAAATATAGATTTGCACTTAGCTATGACTTATAACCTAAAAATCATTCAGAGTTCTTCCCAAGGCAGCATTCAAGCCAATCTTGAACATTACACTAAACTTATTAAACAAGCTTGCAAGTCAGGTCAGACTGATTTAGTAGTGTTACCTGAACTGTTTTTAAGTGACTATTTCTGTATCACCGAAGATCCAGCAAATTTCCAGCTCGCTTTAAGCTTAGCCGCAGATGAAATTAAACACTTTCAAGAACTAGCTAAAAGCTTAAGCATACATTTAACTTTACCCTTTTTCGAGAAAGTATCAAGCGCGCTTTACTTCAACAGTATGCTTATACTAAATCCAGTAGGTAAAATCACTTCTCATTATCGTAAAATGCATATTCCTGATGATCCGGGTTTCTACGAAAAGTATTATTTTAGACCAGGCAATAGAGATTACATAGTAGACCAGGAGTCCAAAGCAAACTTAGGCTTACTTATATGCTGGGACCAATGGTTTCCAGAGGCTGCTCGCATAAACAGTCTGATGGGAGCAGATATTTTACTATACCCGACTGCAATCGCTTGGGATGATACCGAAGATGATAGTTTATATCCAAGCCAATTAGATGCCTGGGTCACCATCATGAGATCACATGCGATCGCGAATAACATTTATGTTGTTGCTTGCAACC
The DNA here is from genome assembly GCA_964438425.1 of uncultured Gammaproteobacteria bacterium. Lineage (GTDB taxonomy): Bacteria > Cyanobacteriota > Vampirovibrionia > LMEP-6097 > LMEP-6097 > CAYTKM01. Next base: position 205,862 of record CAYTKM010000001.1, on the reverse strand, counting down.
GAACTGGCAAAGAAGGTCATCTTAATTTCTGGGGTAATTCTTTTATCGCAAGTCCAAGTGGTGAAGTGACGCTCTGTGCTGGCACAGAAGAGCAAATTTTAGGAGCTGGCCTAGATTTAACTAAAATAGATCAGATACGTAAAATTTGGCCTTTTACGCGTGATCGCCGCACTGATAGTTATAGTAATTTACTTAAAGAATGGGTTGAAAATTAAATGCAGGAAAAGTGCTCTGAAATATATTACCCACCCGAATGGTCGAAGCAGGAAGCCATCTGGCTGGCTTACCCTCATAACGAAGAGAGCTGGGGTGATAAACTAAGTGAAATACAAGATTTTTACTTTAGCTTAATTAGCATTTGCCTTAAATATCAAGCTGTTAATTTGCTTGTATTAAATGAGACTATCAAAAGCGCGCTAACCTTAAAATTTACCGCGCTAATACATAACAGCAAGTATAAACTTAAACTAATAGTGCTAGCCACGGATGATATTTGGATTAGAGACTATGGACCTTTTTATATCTTGAAAGATTCATGTAAGCTATTACTTAACTTTAAATTTAATAGTTGGGGCGAAAAATTTCCACCTTGGTTTTTAGATGATGCCATCCCAGGTAAATTAGCTAACCTGAAAAATTTAGAAATTATAGATAAAGACTGGGTGCTTGAGGGTGGTGCCGTCGAGTTTAACGGCACTGATACAATTATGACCACTAAACAGTGCTTGCTAAATCCTAACAGGAACTCGCATTTAAGCCAAGATGAGATAACTTTAAAGCTAAAGCAAGACTTTAATGTAAAAAAAGTGATCTGGTTAGAGCGCGGTCTGGAAGGTGATCACACAGATGGGCACATAGATGATTTCGCGCGCTTTATAGCAGCAGGCACAGTAATGCTCTGCGCTGAAAATGATGCGCGCAGCCCTAATTATCAGCATCTTCTAAAAACGCAAGCTCAGCTTAAGCAAGCAGGCTTAAAAATCATAGAGCTTCCCATGCCAGAACCTAGGTATAGAGATGGCTTAATCCTACCCGACTCTTACGCGAACTTTATATTTTTAAATGATGCGATCATCATCCCTAGTTTTAATTGCGAGCAAGACCAGCAGGTGCGAGCGATTTTCGAGGCATCATTTCCAGCGCGCGCGCTGGAAATGATCGATTGCCGCCTATTACTTCAAGAAGGCGGCGGCTTGCATTGCATGAGCAAGCAGGAGCCTGCTTTAGTCTGACATTAAAAACTTTGTCTAGCAGCTCACTTAACGCTCTTAAAAACGAAGCTAAATACTTTTTAAAACTGCTCTTGCACTTTAGCTAAAGTGTTATTAAGGTTTTGTGTTTTCAGAGCTAAATTACTTAGATTTTCAGCTAGTTGATCAGGCTTGGTTAAAAGCTCTTCAACCACTTCTCTTGAAATACTTGGAAAAACTTTTTTAAGCACTAAAGTTAGATCTGATTTTACTTCAGCTAAAGCTGCTACTTCAGCTGGATTTAGTGGCTCACCTATAGCAATATCAGTTTTAGCTACTGATTTTTTTAGTAAGGATTGATTTTCATTTAATAGCAGCAGCGCTTGCTGATAATTTTTCACATGTGTTTCACCTTGTTTAAGTTGCTGACTAGTATGCTGCAATATCCAAGTATCAAAATCAGGATCTACGTTTTTTAGTTTCATAGATGGCTGAGTTTTATTAGATGATGCTGGCTTACTATCAACTGTTAACTGATCTAAAATATACTCATAGATATTATTTTCTTTATCTAACTGCTTAGTTAACAAAGCTATCGAATTATTTTGCTCAACTTTGGTACCTTCAAGCAAACTGTTTTTAAAAGCCTGCGTAGTAGCGACCTGCTGAGCGCGTTTACTTGCAGTTAACTTTTGTGGAATCAAGTTATATGGCTGCATTAACAAATTTTGGTTATCAGTTAAACTGAGTCTACTGCTAGGATCTGGTTTATATTCAACTGTTCCCATTAATTTTTCATATGCTGCATTATACAAATCCAAGTCCTCAGTCCCTTTATCTAAGCCATTTGAGACTTTCAATAGCTGATTAATAAACTGACGAGTAAAGTTTTCCTGATTAAATTTTGAGCTATCTAAATTACCTTCAGCTATGTTAAGTTTTTCAGCAGTCTGGTCAACTAGCTCACTTAGCTTTGCTAAGTTATTAGCTTTAACTAACTCTTTACTAAAATCATTATTAACTAACTTTTCTATCTCATTTAAACTGGGGTTTAAATTTCTATAGTGCATTTTGATAAGCTGACTTTGCTCGTTAGAAATAAGTCCATCAGTTTTCAATTCATTAATATTTGTATTAAGCAACTTAGCATCTAAGCCGGTTGCATTTTTAGCACTTAAATTCACTAACGCCATTATAAAAGTAAAGTTTCGTTGTTGACTAGTACTTACTGGTAGAGCACTACTAGCATTTTGCTCTGTAGAAGAAGTCGCACTATCCACATCTTGTTGAAGCGCAGCTGCTTTAAATTTAACTAAAGCGTCATTTAAATCGTAACGCTCAAGTTCATAATCACTTACTTGGAGTAGATCTGGATCTTCATACAGTTGAATAGAATCATTTAAACCAGCTTGCAACTCAGAATCATTCAAAACTTCAGGATTTTTTAAAGTGTATTTTATGTTTTGTGCCGCTAGCAGCTTAGCCATGCCTTTATCTTGCGGGCTACGAGCAAATGATTCAATATTATTCTTCAAAATATTAGTTTTAGTGCTTTGAGACGAATTATTATTTTCTAAAACGGTCTGCTGAAAAGCTAAAGCAGCTCCAGCGTTAAATTTCAGTACACTAGTATTTTCTTGCTGGTGCCCTAAGTAGTTTTTTAGGAAATTGCTATTAATTTTAAGTAAAGCACTTTTAGATTTTTCATCTACCGTATCAAAGAAACTTTCACCCGTAACTTTAGATGTCAGTTCATCAATTTTATTTATATCGACTGGCTTTAGTTTACTAATATCTTCAGTCAATTTATTGATAAAGACTTTAGAGAACTTAGTTTTAATAAAATCTTTTAACTTAGCATCCTTTTTTGCTGAATTTCCTAAGTTTTGTATGTCAGTATGATTGTTTACTAAAAATCTATCTATTTTTTGATATAAACCTTGCAGTTCATCATTATTTATCTGTTCGTTTTTAGTAAAACGGTACTCACCGTTTTCTGCTGTTATATTTAACTCGCCGCCACCAAGCACTCTGCTAAGCTCAGTACTTAAGACACCTAAAGATCTAAATAATCTATCAGATTGAATTTTACTTACAGAATGTAATAGCTTTTTAAGACTGCTATTAGAGCGTCCTTTTACTAATTTTGCATCACTACCTATCGGGGTTTTTCTAAGTTTTGCAGCAGCTTTAAATAACCGAAAGGACTTTAACTCGGGATTAACGCTTAATATATGTCTTTTATCACCAAAGTTAACACGCATGTTTATTATCTTAACAAAACTCCAGGTAATACGTAAATACTTCAAGGGAAATATTATTAGATAGTGGTATAAAAGTTACTCTAATCAGATGATTCAGTTTAGTTTTTGCTGTGTATGAAACAAATCATATTTTTGTTTTAAGTTAGTAGTTATTTTAGACACTTTATCTACTTATTATCTAAAAATCATCATAACTAATCCATATTTTTAGTCACATATTTAGTTATCTCAGCTAATTTTTGCTTAAGCTTAGCCTGCTTAGTATCAAGCGAGATATCATTTACCGACTCTGGTTTATTTAACTGACCCAAGGCAGTACTGAGTTGCTTAAAGCGACCTAAGGCAAAGCTTTCAATAGCATTATTTCTTTGGTCAACTGTTATCTTTTCAGGTGAAATGTCAGTAAAGATTGAATTATATTCATCAAGCTCATCTTTAAAACTAGTTAAAGCTGGGTCTACTCCTGGCAGAGCGTCTTCTGCACTCATAAATTTGTTTAATCTATCATTTATAAGTTTAATTAAATTATTAAAACTATCTTCCTCTAAGTCAAACATAGGTCCAGCTGAAAAATTATTCATTTTATTTAAAGCCGCTTTAATCTGCGTGCTATTAAAGGCGGCATCAAGATTATGAATAGCTGAATTTAATTTTCTCAAACTGTCTATTTCAATATTCACTGAGTTATTAGTAGACTGCTTACTTTGATCAGTACTTATCACTTTTTTTACTATTTGATTTACTTTAACTAAGTCTATCGGGATAAGATTTTTATTTGCAGCTTCAATAATATCTTTAAGACTATCTAACCTGTTTTCAGGCTTTACAAAATTTAAATACGAAAGCAGCTTATCAGTCCTAGAAAATTTCTCCTGAGAGCTGATATCAGTTGCAGATAATGGTAGTAAACCCAGCATTATCTGCACGCTAGCTAAAGTAGAAATATTATTCATTTTCTTGACATTATTATCTGTAATATTATTGCCTTCATATGAAACCTGCAAGTTACTGTCATCGAACTTGTTTAAGCCCGGCATTAGATCTTCAATTCCTAGCTTCTGTCGATCAAGCCCCATAATTTCATTAGTTTGCTCTAATAGATCTGCATGTAACTCAGAATCTTCGTAATGCATAGCTTTATTAAGTACATTTATGGCAGCCTTGGAAAACTCTTTATTTAAAGAAGGACTTGTTGAATAAATTTGCTGTAATATATTAAGTGCTTGCAAATCTTCTTTTAGCTCTTCTGCTGTTTTAAAATCAGTATCAGCAGTAATGTTTTGAGCCAGATTTGTTGCAAGCTTACTATCAAATAGTTGAGGTATTATATCTACTTCAAAAGCTCCTTGCTCTACAGCCTCTTTTAATTCTAAAACAGCTTGAGCATTAGCTGACTGCTCGGTAGCAGCCTTCATCCTATTAAAAGATCTCATACTAATTAGCTGAGCATTATGATAGTTTCTCAGTTCAGTAGTGAAGTTTCCAAGTGGCACCAGCTTAGATAATTCCTCTACTTGATCTAAGACACCTATTATAAAATCTTCTCTAATATCTTGATCTATAGCTGAACTATTAGCGAAAGCTGCAACTTGATGCAAAAACTCATGATATAGATTAATCTTGCTATCATCATTTAAAACATCTACTCTCTTGCTATCTTTTTTTAAGTTATCATCAAGTGTCTTTAAACTTTTCTCAAGCATATTTAATGCTGTTTGAGTACGCTTATCATCTAAATTAGAATCATGTATAGAATATATTTTATACAGTTTATCTGATCTATCTTTAAATTCAGCTTTTATAGTTTTTTGCTCTAACTTAAAGTCTTTTGCTATATTTTGTAGTCGCTTCTTTTGAGCGTCTCCACGTAGAAAGTTAACTATCTGACTTGTAGCACCATTGAAATTATTGAGATCCATGGCGACTTATCTTAACATCAGTCAACATAAATTATAGACTCTTTTACAATAATTTAATCAAAATAAGTAATTTACTTACTTAAAAAGCTCAACTCTTAGTGATTTCTAAGATAATTATAGACAGAAGCTACTGAAATGCTCATAGCACCAGCAGCTACAGCCACTGAATTTCTATATTTAAAGGCATCTATATCCTGAAGACCTTTAATAATATTAGTACGGTCAAACTTACTTAATTTTTTATCCACTAGTTGATTTTCCACACGATAATCATTTACAAAGTCAATTATCTGCTCATCTGGATTTTTATAGTTGCTATTACTATTAGTACTTTTTCTTGCTAGTAAGTTACTCAGCAGTTTTTCGGTTTCTCCAAGTATCTTCTCGTATTTAGTAGTATCGAAGTTGTAGATTAATGCGTATTTAGAGGAGATTTTAGTTGTCACAGTTTTAAATCTCTTAGCATTTAATAGTTGATTAAATACTTCCGGTTCTCCGTTTTCTGGCAGATTACCAGCTATATAACTAAGTTTGTCACCATGACGCACCCCACTAGCTTCATTTTCCACTACCACTACCTGATCATCTTCATGATCATAAATAATCAATTCCAGCTCAGGTCCAAATAACGCTGTAGCAGCCCTTGCCACACTTAATGCCTGTTTATAATCTTTTGAACTCATCTTTGACGAAATACCCCTAGCCTTACCTTTGAGAAGTGAATTTTTAAAAAACTCCTCACTATATTATTGACCAAGTTATAAAATTTTTCAAAAAAAACCCGTTATTTTTAAAATTATTTTAAAATAAGCTACTTTTTAGCAGTAAAAGTGTAAAAACTTTAGATAATAAAACACCTATCTAAAAGCGCTTTTAATCGTAGTTCTTGGCAAAAGCCAGATCAAGCTTTAACCAATTTTTAAACTACAAACGTGTAACTATAATTGTGAAATCAATACTTAACATAAGCCTTAAAAATCTTTATTATATTCTACTGACTTCATTTTTAGTCTTACCAGCCCAAAGTGCCACTTTAGACGATTACGGTGATAATTTTGCGGCAAGTGACTTAAGAACAGTTAATTTTGCTAGTACGGATGCTGATTTCATCGAAGGTAGTTTTGATTTTCCTGGTGATGTCGATCTCTTTAAAATTATCGTACCGAGCACTCAGACTATTAGAATTGAAACTATCGGTAATGTAGATCCAAGTTTAGAAATTTACGATAGTAATATTAATAAAATTAACTTTGATCAGGATAATGGTGAAGGTAAGAATATACTTTTTTCCAGTAAATTTGAGCCTGGTACTTATTTTGTTAGATTACAAGATAACGCCAAGGTGCTTGGGTTCTATGACCTGGAATTAACATCATTAGGTAACCCCACTGATGACGCTCCAAATGGCTTTAAACCTGAGGAACTGACTAAAATTCAGTTCTCAGCTAGCAATAAAGCTTTAAAGCTAGATCAGGAAATTAATTATCGTGGTGACCTAGATATGTTTTATTTTAATTTAGAGAAAGCTGCCACCTTACTTATGGAAGCAGACTTTGATCAAAATGCCACTATCGCATTTAATCTATTTGATGGCGAGCTTAATTTAGTGAATTACGTAATCGGTAAACGCGGGTTTCTACGTTTAGTGCGCAAGCTAGCTGCTGGTGATTACTACTTAAGAGTGCAAGCTGAAGGTAGCGCAGAAAACTCGTACACCTTAAAGCTTAATTACAGCGAGATTAATAGCGATATCGATGGTGGTACTCTTGAAAATATCTCGAAGAAAAAATTAGATTACACTGATGGTCGCCGCCGTAAGCGTAGAAGCCTTCAAGCTAGCATGAATTACAGGCAAGATCTGGATCTATTTAGGATCTTGATTCCTGCAAACGGTATCTTAAGAGTAAATACCTCTAGAAATAGAAAAAGTCGTCGTAAAAACTTAGATTTAGATGGTAGATTATTAGATTTTGAAGGTAAAGAGCTTGAAACCGATAATATTGGAGATGATGTGTTTTTAAATAAAGTGGTTGCACCTGGCGAGTACTTTTTAGAAGTCACCTCTAATGATAAGACTGGTAAGTATCGAGTTCAGTCTAGTTTCGTAAAATTTAAATAAGCCGAAACAAATAATCGCTTAATTTTATATAGAAAAAACGCTAGCCTAGAATTTACCTAGCTTATTAAGCTGAGCAAAACAATAAACTGTATGCCAGGCTAAATCAATATAAATGTGTAATCTAAGTTTATTAATTCACAGGTACCAGACGCGAAACTGCATTACCATAAGTGATTCCTAATTCATACTCTTTATGATCAGCCAAATTATAAACTCTCACTTTACGCTTGCGTGCATCAATACTAGTAATAAAAAACTGATCATCAATAACCTGACCTTCAGTGTAGACGACACTGGCTTTAAACAGCTCGTCAGCGCGCTCCTGCTTTGAGCGGGTAATTTTAGCGTAACTCTTACCACGGGTTTTAAATATAGCTTCTAAATAGTATTCGTGGTCCTTAGGTTTAAAACGCTCATTCACTAATTGAAAGTATTTACTATCTGCGCGCTGATATTTAGTTTCCAGTGCCTCAATTTCAGCCTGATACGGCGCGACATACTTAGAAATCCCATCATCAGCTTCTGTAAGCTCGCTCACATCTTTTATTTCCTCTATATGAGTGCTCGCGTCCTTTACTTTTATCAATTCAACTTGCTCAGCTTTTGCAGCAGGAGTAAAACTGATTAATGGTAAGGTTGTTAGAAGTATCAAAGTATTAATTTGTGTATTTTTCATAGTAATAAATCTCATTTTAGCTTAAGATAATCATAGAGGTATTTTATCTATTTATGCCCCAAACAAAGGTAAGTGTCATAGGTTCTGGCTTTTCTGGACTAGCGTCAGCCAGTTTACTAGCTAAAGCAGGCTGCAAAGTCGAAGTATTTGAAAAAAATTCTAATTTAGGTGGCCGAGCTCGCATGCTTAATAATGCAGGCTTTAAGTTTGATATGGGACCCAGCTGGTATTGGATGCCAGATGTCTTTGAAAACTTTTTCAAGCTATTTGATAAAACTCCTCAAGATTATTACGAATTAAAGCGCCTCGACCCTTCGTATCGTGTCTTCTTTAAAGATGATTATATCGATATGCCAGCTTCTTTGGATGAAATGTATGCGCTATTTGAGAGTATCGAAGCTGGCGCAGCGGCTAAATTAAAACAATTTTTAAGTGAGGCTGCCTATAAATATGATGTGGGCATGAATGATCTAGTGTTTAAACCGAGTTTAAATCCACTTGAATTTGTTAAACCTAAAGTTCTAAAAGGGCTTTTCGAGTGTAATTTATTTACACCTATGACCACATATGTTGATAATTTCTTTAAAGATCCACGTTTAAAACAGTTAATCGAGTTTCCGGTGCTATTTTTAGGTGCTACTGCCGCTAAAACTCCTTCTTTGTATAGTTTGATGAACTATGCAGATATTTATCTAGGTACCTGGTACCCGATGGGTGGCATGCATGAAGTAATTAAAGCTATGTGTCAGCTAGCTGAAGATCATGGCGTCAAGATGAACCTAGGTGCGCCAGTCTCTAAAATAGTTACTAATAATAAGCAAGTAAGCGGACTTGAGGTAAACAACACAGAATTTTATGAAAGTGACTATGTGGTAGCTTCAGCTGATTACCATCACGTGGAAACGAAGTTACTTAACAGTTCAGATCGTAGCTACACTGACACTTACTGGGACACGCGGGTAATGGCTCCTTCCAGTCTTATTTTTTATGTAGGCGTGCAGGGCAAACTTGAAAATCTGGAACACCATAATTTATTTTTTGATGAATCACTTGATGAGCACTCACATGAAATATATGAAGAGCCTTGCTGGCCGACTAAACCACTATTTTATGTTTCATGCACCTCAAAAACTGATTCGACAGTAGCTCCTAAAGGCTGCGAGAATCTATTTATTTTAATTCCAGTCGCGCCAAACTTACAAGACACTGAAGAAATTCGTCAAAAATACTATGAGCTAATTATGGATCGTCTGGAAAAGCATACTAAACAAGAAATTCGCTCTAAAGTAATTTTTAAAAAATCCTTTGCCCATCAAGATTTTATGGATGATTACCACGCATTTAAAGGCAACGCTTATGGCTTAGCTAATACCTTAATGCAAACAGCTTTACTAAAACCTAGCTTGAAAAGTCGCAAAGTTAAAAACCTTTATTTTGCTGGTCAGCTGACGGTTCCAGGACCAGGCGTGCCACCATCTTTAATCTCTGGTCAGGTTGTAAGCTCGGAAATCTTAAAAAAGATCAAACAAAACCAGCAGCAGCTAGCAGGCTCAACTAATTAATATTTTATGTCCAATAGCTTTAGTTTATATGAAAATACTTGCTTAGATTGTAGTCGCATTACTACTGAAAATTACAGTACTTCTTTTTCGCTTGGTATCAAGTTACTGGATAAAATCTATCATCAAGATATTTATTCAGTTTATGGCTTTGTTAGGTTTGCTGATGAGATTGTAGATACTTTTCATGATTATGATAAAGCTAAGCTTATCTATAATTTCAAGCAAGATACCTTTAAAGCCTTAAGTGAAGGTATAAGTTTAAATCCGATCCTACATAGTTTCCAAAAAACTGTTAACACCTATCTGATCGACTACGACCTAATCGAGGCTTTCTTTTATAGCATGGAGTTAGATTTGAATCCACAAAACTACACGAATGAACTTTATGAAAAATATATTTATGGTTCAGCAGAAGTAGTAGGTTTAATGTGCTTAAAGATATTTTGTCATGGCGAAGAAAACTTTTACCAAAGTCTAGTTAAACCAGCCCGAGCTTTGGGCTCAGCTTTCCAAAAAGTCAATTTTCTAAGAGACCTTAAAGCTGACTTTAGGGAGCTAGGGCGTAGTTATTTTCCTGATGTAACTCCTGAAAACTTTAATGAGATTCAAAAACAGGACTTAATTATGGAAATTGAAGATGACTTTAGCCTTGCTTATGAGGGTATCAGTCAGCTACCTAATGAGGCGCGCCTAGGAGTATTTTCAGCTTATAGTCTATATCAGTCGCTACTAGATAAACTGAAAGGTACGCCAGCTGAGCACATTATCAATGAGCGTATCCGTATTAATGACTTTCAAAAAGTTGCCATTTTAGGTAATGCTTATCTAAAGTGCCCTTAACCTCCGCGCATACTATTGAAAGTTGCGCCTAGTTTCTTTTGCATTAGGTAAACTTTGCCAAATTCCTCAAACGCGATATTTTTAAGAGCGATTAAGTATTCAGCTGGATATTTATTGGCTGTGGCCATTTTAATTAAAGTTTGTTTGATATCATTCAGGCTGATAACCTTACTATAGTGACAAAAGCTAGAATTTACGGTTCTACTATTATAGATAATATAAAAAGCGTTCGAATCAAGGTAGTAGTCATAAACCTTACGCAGATCAGTAAAATATTTCTCTTCATTAATTAGCTTATAGATAATATGAGTCCAGAAACTAACTTTATTAGTTGAAGATAGCAGCCTATATAAAGACTCTTGCTGATCTAGTTCCACACTAAGAATCTCATTTACATATTCACTCATGCGAGCGCCACGCAACTCTATCTGTACATTGGCTTGCATGTCCTGCATAAGATTTTCAGCTACATATTTAAACTGTAAAATAAATAACTTATAGATTTTTTTCAATTCATCAGCATACTCATCAAAATTCAAATTTCTATTTAAGGTATATTCTGGATTCTGCAAAAAATCGAATTCCTTTAAAATTTTCTTAGCTTTAAGCTTATTTAAATAGATATCTAATAAAAACTTACAATCACGTTTGGAAAAATCCTGCATATCATCAATTATTTGATTAAACTGCTTATGGTAATCAATTATCAGCTCATGCAAACGATGCCATTCGTTTAAAATATTAAGATTCTGGTGAGCTTTAGCTAAAAACAGCTTTTGACTCTCAATTTCATCTAAAGATTCTTTCCCTAAGTCCAGCATGCGCTCTTGGATTGCAAGTAAGGTTTTATAACTATTTGAAGATTTGACCGTCCAGACTTCCTCTACTGGAGGTGCAAATCTGGTTTCTTCGTGGTTGATTAAGTTTTCGGTAGCTATGACAATACTATCGATGGCATCTAAAGTATTGAAATTTTTAAATTGATTAAGCATAAAGCTTGTTTTCCTAATGTTGTTTTCTTTTATTAAAATTATAGCAAAAGTATTAAGGTTAATTTAAAATTACTGTAAAAATGTTTAGAATACAAACTATTTTTATAATAAAATAAAATATTCTAAATAAGAATCAAGATACTATAAATAACTACTAGACTTTCACCTTGTAAAGTAGTGTAGAATGTCATGCTCAAGTTTAACAGCTTAGATAATAACTAAAAATTAACATACTTAACCACTTCTTATTTTTATAACAAAGTGATATTATGTTACGTTGGGAAGTTTAAATTTTATAGATAAGATCAAGCAATTATGAACAACTTTTTAAATCCTCAAGGACCACTTAGAAAATTCGATATAAATTTTACAGGCGTAGATCCAAACAATTTAAATATATCTAAGCCTGATAGTAATAAAGTTAAGCCTGACGATAACAAAAAGGTGATACCTAATAGGCAGCCAGTAGCTAAAAACTTAAGTGATATTAATAGTATAAAAAGCTCTACAAATAATAAAAATGTAGGGAAATTAAATAAAGCCATTTTTGAGGTAAAGCAAAATAATAAAAAAACTACCAACAAAAATTTAGCTAAAACCAACATAGTTAACTTAGGTTATATTTTAAAGTCTATTAATTATGCTGATCAACTAGAAAAAAGTATCTTAGATTTTCACTTAGCGTTTAAACCTGAAGCTAACAAGGCTACAATATCCAAGCAAGATTTAAGTAATACTTTTGAGCTAATAAAAGCTAGCTGGCTAATTAAAGGTTTTAGACCGATATCTAAGATGAAGCAGGAAGTTTTGCTAGCTTCAATTAAAAATCCTCAAGCTAAAGAATTAGTCGCGCAGGTTCATGACCACGTAAATGCTAAAAAGCATAATCTATCAAATTTTGAAGCAGTCAATATTGGTAAAGCCACTTTAGCAGATGTACTGGCTTATGAGATTGTAGCTGGAGTAGCAAATCAAGAAAACCCACTCTATACACCATCTAAAATAGCTTTTTATGATGCTTCTAATATTAGTGGCGCTAATTTAGGTAACGCTCATACTTTTCAAGCTTTAGTTAAACATTATATTGATTCAGCAAGTGATAGTAGTACTAAGCTATACAAAAGCATCGAGCATAAACTTGAAAAGTATACTTTAAATAGTGATTTAAAGTTTTTAAAGCAATTAAAGCAAAACAAGAAAAGTACTTTTAACACCGAAGAGGAAACTCGTTTAAATGAAATTATTTTACATGCAGGGCGTAAAATTACAGATATGCAGGGTGTCAGCTTCTCTAAAAAAATTAAAGATACCTATAAAAACTTTAAAGACAGTCTTTTATCAGAATTAAAAACTATTTCACCTAAGCTTCACGCTAAGCTATCAAAAGAGCTCGCAAAAGCACCAGAAGAGTTTTTAGGGTATGGTGGTGATGAGCTACTAGCCATAGTTTCAATAATTAAATTTGGTAAATATGGACTTGATGAACCTCAGGAAGATGCGATACAGATTTTAAACAAGGAATTAGATACACTAGCACATGAGTTAAATGTAATTTCCTATCAGCATGGTAAATACTCCGAGCAACCTGAGATGAATGGTCTAAGCATGGTGGGCTCAGAAGCTAATATTTTAGATTTTTATACTAAACATGTGGGCTCTTTAGGTAATGAAAGTAATGTAATAGATGATTTAGATAAAAACGTTCTACAAGAAAAACAGAGAACAGGGTTTAGAAGACAAGGCTTGCTATTTTTAGACCGCGAGCATTTTATTAATTTTCTAGAACCTAATAAAAGTAAAGCTTTTGATAATCTACTATTTAATGATCAAGCTTCAAATCTAAAGCATTTAAAAGACGGCTCTTCAAATACCAGCAAATTAATCAAAGAAATAAACCATACTGTAGAGTTATTTAGAGAATCACCTAAAGATTCATTGGACGCACAAACAATATTAAATCATCTCAAGCCAAGAATAACTTTAAGTAAATTAAATTTTGAAAGTGAACGACCAGATATGCTAGCTTATACCACCAGACTATTAGATACTCATGAATTATTTGATAATATCGATGCTATTTTAACTAAACATCTTAAACAGACTAAAACGCAAAAACTTGATTTTAATAGTATTAAAGAGGAGATATCGCAGCTTAAAGTAAATGGTGACTCGAACTTTACCAGTAGCTTAGACGCTGAGCTAGACAACTATTTACCTGAGCGCGCTCAAAGTTTAACTTTTGATAGCATTCTTAGCGAAGTTAAAGCAAAAAAACGTCCACACGAAACTTTAGAGTATATTGAAAATACCTATGCTAGCAGTGAAGATTCGTCTAGTGAAGGCTACACCAGTGAGGCATTTTACAATACCAGTGATAGAAATTATGGCAAACTAGAATTACTAGATTCTGATACTGATCCTGTACTTAGAGATATCATCAGTAAAGTTATTGAAAATGTTAACCTTTTTATTGAACCTTCTAAGCTAATTAAGCATATTAGATCTAAGCGTGATGAAGCTATGAGCTACAAACATCAGCTAGTAAAACAGTTTCCACTTGAAAATAAAATTAATCCTCAAAACGCTTTAGAGTGGCTTGAGCTAAATGAAAAATATTACCAAGAAAGTATCAGCGACTCCAACTTAAAAGCCAAGCCAGATTTTGAGATTAAAAATGATATTCAAGATCTCTTTACACCTTATGAAAATCGTGTCAGAAATAATTTAGTTACTAAGCTAAAGCAAGCTTACAAAGAGACTAAGACTATTAATATTAGCGCCAATGAAGAACATCAGCATGATTTAAAGCCTTATATCTTTAATAAGGATCAAAAGCTTACTAAAGCAAGGCAGACAATAAAGCAAGCTAACACAGAATTTACCGAACAAAAAAATGCTCTAAATGCTATGCAAAGTATTATTACTGTAGACCCTGTAACTCAAACTAGTACAGGTAATAATTTAGCTAAGTTTGTAGAATGCTTGCAAGAAGATGACAATATCATTAAAAGAAATCTAAAAATAGCTTTAGAGCCCGCCAATGATATAAAGCCTACTATAGAGTTTAGTAATTTAAACGAACTTAAAAAGAATGTAGAAAGTGGGAGCTCTATAGCTAACTTTAAACAAAGTGTTCCAAAAGTAAATATTCTAGGTTTAGAAAATTTAAATGCTTTAAATAAGGAATTATCACTTGAATGCGCTGATAAAGTTCTTAAAGACCTGAATGAAGTAGTAAAAAATTTCTATCTAGAAAATGGTTTTGCAGATTATATTAAAGATACTAATGGTAACGAAAATTTTCTATTACCTATCGCTTTAGGTAATGGTAAGATTTTAGCGCCAATTCCTAATGCCATTAAAGTAACAACTGAAGCAGGTGAAACTGAGCTTCAGATGCTAAGTCAGGATGAAGTTACTGAGTTAAGTCATAAGTTAACAGCTCAAGTAAACAATTTCGTAACTGAGCTTGATAACACTAAGCTAAGTGAATATTTTACCACGAGTCAGTTAGAAAGTACTAAAGCTAAAGAAAAGGGTAATATATACTTTAATGAATTAGTCAGTCCTAAATATGAATATCGCAAAGGTATAGAGCTGACTAGCGTGATGAAAGATATTGATCATGAAACTAGTAGTCATGAATACGTAGAGTTACTAATGAGACAGCTCGAGCGCAAGACTAATGAGAGTTTAGCTAGGCTAAAAGCTGAGCACGAAAGTAAGTAATTTTTTTTAGATTATATATTTACTATTGCTTTTTATGTAGTACTAATTATCAATTTATATTAAATGGTATTTACTATAAATCGTACTTCCAGCTAGATCCATAAAAAACTCCTACTCTAAGCTGCGCTCTACTTTAATAAAACCCGGGGATTTAAATTACACCTAACTATAAGTTAGAAATAAATTCTAAATTTAGGCTTATTTTATAAAAAAATTACAAAAAACCACCCAATTTAGAAAAATTTTATAAATTTAAGCATTTTTTATAATAAAATTCTAAATTAAAGCAACTGATATTTTAATATAATTAATTAACCAAATTTAACTAAGGATATTTTTATAGAAATTCAGGCAGATAAGGTTCGTAGTCAAACTGCTTTAATGAAGCGATATTAGGCACCATACCATGCATAAACTTAGCGATATCGATCGAATTTTTCAAGGTTGCAGGTAAGTGTATAGTTTCAAAATCTATATTACTTTCCTGGTTTTGAATGTTCTTAATTTTAGAATGAAATATTAAATTTTTAGCACGCTCAGAAATCACATCTAAAGCTAAGTTACCATCATGATTATAGTCAAAAGGAATCAACTGATTTTCAGCATTATACCTAAGGTCTATGCGAGCTTCAAAGCTAGCTTGCATGTTTAACCAGCCACAAACATCTTTTACGATACTAGAGTTAGGGCTAACAATAATTAACCACTGAGAAACATCTTTAATAGCCTTAATTACAGTTTCCACTAAAGAGTAATTAGTATACATCTGCTGGTACAAGTGACCATGAAAACGTACATGTTTTAATTCAAAATTGTGCAATTTAGCGAGTTGCATCAGACCACCTAATTGATGAATGATACTTGCTCTAAGCTCTTCGTTACTTAGCTGGATACGCCTAGCACCAAAGCCGATAATATCAGGGTATGATACCAGAGCGCCCACACAAAGATCAGGATATTCTTTAGCCAAACTTAATGACTGGTCCATAATAAAGGCATCACCAGCATGCGCGCCAGCTGCGATATTAACTGAGCTGGCATATGGCATTAAATCTCTTTCTAGAGCTTCGCGACCAAAGCCAAAGTGCTCACCTAAATTTAAGTTTAGATCGATTTTACGGTTAGAATTTTGTTCACTCATGATAATTATTTAAGTATAAAATTTATATTTATTAATGCCGCTAATTATAAGATATAACAGCTCTAAACTACTAATATAGCATTCTTAGTAACATAATTTCTATTAAAGACTTTAGTTAAAGTTAAGCTGTCACAAATGGTTTAATGAAATCATTTACAGCCTGCTTCACTTCAGCAGGTAAATTTGTTTTATTAAACATATTAAGTGCCTGTTTAGCTGAAGGTGGCTTACCTAAACCATCAGCTTTGGTGCGCACCAACATACCTAAAGCACCAAGTGCTAGAGCTGGAATTAATACAATCGGGCTGGTTAAACCAAATGGAATAGAAAGTAAACCACCTATAGCCAGTCCTGAACCAGCAATAGCAGTACCTATTTTCTTACCGATACCACGCGCGCTATCAAAAAGTGGATTAGGCGAATCATCAAGTTTATTTTCCATGGATTTCAAAAATTTAGCTGGATTCAAGTTTTCAAGTGGGTTGCCAACTGGCGCTGGAGCCGCTAAAGGGTCGTCACTTTGAGTCTGCTGCGAATTTAAAAGTTCCTGGGCTTGCTGCACGTCAGTAAAACTAGGTTGTGGAGCTGATTCCTCGATTTGCGGTGCTTGTGACATTTGAGCGATATTTTTATTACGACCATCTACATTAAGATTGTCTGTAGGTATTAATGGTTGTGCTTGACTACTATAAGAGTTATTTAATTCAGCAGCGATTTGAGCAGCTAAATCTTTTTGCTCTGGTCGTAGCATTGGATTATTACTACTTTGACGCTCAGGTGGCTTCATGCGCCCCGATGCTGGGGCCGGGTTATTGAAGCTAGTAGGGTTCATTGACATAAATTAAAGCGTAATACTTATTATAACATTATGATTAAGTTAAGGTGCAGTTTTATATTTTTATTGTCTTTAAAATAGTTTAAATTTGTTTAATATTAGATTAGGTTATGTTGAAATAATAACAATTAGGAAATTTTTAAAAGCATCACTTTATAATATTTTTCTAAAAAAAGGCAAAAATTAGAATTATTTTCTAAAAATCCTTTTAAATTTTACCAATTTTCTAAATCTAACCTAAATTTAGAAAAAGTTTATAACTTTTACACTTCACTATCATAACTAGCGACATTAAAAATAAATCTTTAAAAGTGTGACTAAATCTATAGAAATTAAATATCGCAGCAATTAAATAAAAACTTTCTTAATTAAGCCCAAAAGTATAAAAGTAATTAAACAAAAGCTAGCCTAGCTTAAGCTAAACTCGCTGCCGCTGCGCGAGCACCAGTTTCTACTTTCTTTTTAGTTAAGTTAGTAGCTTTAGCTATATTGTTAGCTTGAGCTGGTGTAGTTTTACGAGATGACAGCGGTACTATGTTGTTTGCAGAATAATTAGGGTCTTTAACTATGTTATTAACTAGGTTTTCATCAGCTTTGCCCATTTTATTTAATTCAAGAGCCTTAAAGGTCTGACCTTGCTGGTGAGTTTTAACGAATTCAGCATCATCAAGAACGGTACTAAACTCCTCAACCATACCTAAAACAAGAGCTCCTAAACCTAAGTTTTGAGTAAAGCCAGATAAAGCATGTAGCTTACTTAAGATAGGATTGCTATCTTCCAGACCACGTCCTAGACCACCAGCACCCATTAAGTAAGCGCCCAGTAACTGCAAGTTAGCAGCTTTTTTAGGATTGAAGTTAATCTGCTCGCCATGCAAGCCAGTAGCACTAATCGGCTCACCACTTACATTTAAAGCTAATTGTTTAGCACGGTTAGCAAGAGCTATAGTTGGCAGGAAGTTAGCGATACCAGCCATAATATCTCCAACCTTCTTAGCACCGCTTCTATGTGCTACCGCAGCTAAAACAGCAGTTCCAGCTGTAGCTGTAGCTGTTGCCGCTAAAATATGAGCCTGACTATGTGGCGCCATATATGGCTGACCATTTTCTTTACCAGTACGCATACCAACACCAGCTTTAGTGTTAGGTAGCATGTTAGTCAGCACACCTTTACGCAGACCTGGCTCTTCGATAAACTGTTTAGTTAAAGTTAAAGCCTGCTTAACGTCAGGTACTACCCTAGATAAGAATCTACCTGGCATACCCATTTTACCCAGTGCACCGCCAGCAAACTGATCTCTAAAGAAATTAATTTCTTCATTTCGTTTTTCGGTAAGCTCAGTTGAAGCTGTACGTGGGTCAATAAATTTATCAGGATTTTTAAACTTAGATCTAGCAGCTTGCATATCTTGGTACTGATTAATATTCATATTAGTAGCAGTATTTTCTTGTGCAGAAATACCAGCCATATTAATTTCAGATAATGGTCTAAGTAAGCTTTCCATAAAGCTACCTTTAGGGAACATAGTAGATAATAAACCGAAGCCCTCACCAACAGTTTTTAAAGTAAACTTATGAGCGTTCATCATATAAAACGCTGTCATAGCGGTAGCCGCCTGTGGTATATATGAAGCTTTTTGGGTCACTTTACCGGCTTTCACTAAACCGTCTTTATTCGTAAGTAGACCAGCGGTACCTACAGCCGCGCCAGTTGCCATACCAGCTGCGACAATACCGAATAGAGCTTTAAAAGCACCACTTGGCTTATCTAAAGCGACTAATTTTCCTAAAAGTGGGATCTTGGCGATCAGAGCATTAAGCGAGCTTTCATCTTTAAAAGCTTTAGCGTAACCACCTTTCTCCATATTTTCCTGAACTATATTTTTATCTAAGCCAGTAATTAATGGCGCAGTAATCTTTTCTTGCTTGCGGGTTGCGATAAATTGTTTAACCCAGTTAGCATTAGGATCAGCTTTAAAAGATTTAGCCTTAGGGTCAGCTAAACCAACCACTTTATCTAAACCAGGTATTTTAAGAGCCTGAGCTACTTCAAGCATCACGCTTGCCATAGCAGCAACATTATCTGGCACCGTACCCTGACGGTTTATTTTATCTTTATAAACATTATAAAGTTTATCTACGACTTTAGCTTGCGGTAAAATTTCGCCAGTTTTCTTAAAAGTGAAAGTTTTATCAGGGTTTTTAGTTAAAGCAAACTCATGACTTTGATACTTGTCTTTAGTCAGCATATTAACCATTTCTTTGATTAAAGTGCCTTTTTCATCGATCATACCGCGGGCGATAAAACCAGCACCACCAGCCAGCAATGAATGAGCGAGCAAAGCAGAATCAGACGGGCTATCACCACCACCTATGAAAAATTCGTTATTTTCTTTTATTTTTTCAATCGGCGGCAAACCATCTTGTTTATTAGTATTAGCTGTAAACTCCATATATGGCGGTGAGTTAACAATAACCTTAAAAATAGCTGATTCTGGCGCATCTTCTGCGCTTTTTAGACCTTCACATAAGTCATTTAGAGTTTGATAAACTTGACCTGTTTTAGTATTTTTAGGTTTATCACCACTGAAATCGATATCGCTGATGTTTTTATTATTTATATTAACTACATTTTCAGGATCTAAGCCGTATTTCTCTTTAATAAATTTCTTGGTCTCTGGCGCTCTAATAGACTGCATGATCAGCTTAGTCAACTCTAATTTAGATTCAGTATCGAATATATTATCAGGAGATATAGTGTGCGGCACTAGGCAAAAAACTTTACCTTTACGCGCCGCATTAATAAAAGTCTTAGCGGTAACTTCACGATCTTCAGGGTTAGCTAAACGGTCAAGTAATTTACTGTATTTGGCATTTAAAGGAATGCCTTCTTCTCTAATTAATTGAGCTAATTTAGCATCAGGTACTTTATTTTTAATCGCCTGATCAGTAATTTCAGTTAATTTAAGGTAATGGTCTAACTGAACTTCGCCATCGTGCTCTGTTATGTAATCTGGCAAAGACTTAAATTCTTGAACCCTTAGAGCATTTTTTTTAACTATCCGAGAAAACTCTTTAGTAAAGTTATGAGTTTTATCCATGCTTTCGATTACTTCAGCAAACATCAGCGCTTTAGGATTTACCTTTAAAGGTTTACCTGGTTCATGAATAATAGCTGAGCCTAGTCCTTTCATACCTAGCATGTCATGTAAAGGATCTTTAGTATTATAAATAGCTAATTCATCTCGAGCACTTGAAATCTCTGATCTATTTCTTTGGGTCGGCACATAAACTATACCTAGTTTTTCATCAACATTTTTATAATTTTGTTTAACTAGTCTTAAAGCAGCTTTATCATCGACTTTATCTTCTTTTTTATAATGATCGATCAAATCTTGCAGGGGGAAGGGTCTATCTTCACCCATAGAGCCTAAAACACTTGGACTTTCTAAAATACCCACACGCTGAGTGTTAACTTCAAAACCACCACCAATCATATGAGAAACATAAGCGATGATACGCAAAGCAGTTTTAGCTACAATCGAGTTATTTGAAGCGCTGTCCTGGGTCTTAGCAGAGGTTTTCATGGTGATATTACCATCCATATCTAAAGAAAACTTTAGTAATTTCCCTGAAGCCAAAGCCTTTAAAGCGATGGCTCTGGTTTTTAAGTTAGCTTTTCTAGCATCTGCTGTATTAGAACCATAAGTACCATTAAGCATTTCTAGTGGAAACTGAACTTTATCTTCTGGAATCGCTAGTAAATCTTTAGCTACTTTTTGAACTACTTCTATAGGTACGCGCTTTTCTTTCAAGATATCAGCCATGCTGACTTCAGACATTTGTCCACTTTGAAGTCTATTTAAGACCTGCTGCTCAGCCGCGCCAGCTGTACTATTAGCCAGATTTTGCGCTAAACCATCAGCTTGCTTACCAGCGACATCACTTAAGTTAGCTGCTTTAGCCTGAGCTTTAGTAGCCTGAAGTTGCTGCGAGCTTAAGTTTTTACTAATGTCCAGTACTGAATTTGTAGATTTAAATGCTGAGTTAGTCTCCATTGACCGCAAAACTCCTTTGTTTGCACAACAAGTGTAATCTCATTATAACGGATTCGTCAGATAATACGTAATACTTCTTATAAAAAAGCTTTAAAATTAGATTAAATTTACCTAAGGTTCAGCTTTTTATAAAATAGTATAATGAATTGAACTCATTTGGCAGATAAAGAAACTATTACTATATTAGGAGCCGGCTCATGGGGCAACACACTTAGCTGCCTCTATTCAGACACTTTTAATATTCTTTTATATGATTACAATTCAAAGCGTGCAGCCGCGCTCCGTAATAAACCTTATTTTACTCAACCAATCGAACGTCAATACCCCGAAAACGTTAGTTTCACTAGTGATTTAACTCAAGCTATGTCGAATAAATACGTCTTAAATGCCGTACCTATCAAGCATAATATTAAGCTTTTTAAGCAGATCGCCGCTTTAGGTTTAGATCTAAAAGGTAAGATACTTATTAACACCTCTAAAGGTATAGATATTGAGAGCATGCAGTGCCCGAGTGAATACATTCATCGCTTGCTACCTGAGCTAACTCTGGCTGGTTTATGCGGGCCGAACCTAGCTATCGAAGTCTTACAGAAAAAACCTATGATCGCGACTATCGCGACTCAAGATCTAGAGCTCGCTCGTGAGCTACGTATTAAATTTAGCGCTTTTAACTACCGTTTATATGCCTCTGATGATTTAATAGGTCTAGAGTTATGTTCGGCCTTTAAAAACGTAATCGCGATAGCTGCTGGCGCTGCTGACGGTCTAGAGCTTGGCGCTAGCACTAAAGCGAGTCTAATAACTCGAGCCCTCAATGAAAACCTAACTTTACTGAAAAGTAAGGGCGGCGAGATGCTGACCTTGTATTCTGCCTGCGGTATAGGTGATCTAATCGCCACCTCGAACTCGACTCTAAGCCGTAACTACCGGGTCGGTTATTTTTTAGCTAAAGACTTTACTATGCCTGAAATCAAAGAAAAACTTCAAGCTACAGCCGAAGGCATTAATACTGCGCGCGCCGTGTTTTCATACGCGCGCAAATATAATTTGGATTTGCCGATCACTGAACAAGTGAAAAAATTAGTTGATGAAGAAATTACCGTTAAACAGATGATCCCTAATCTTATGAACCGTAATTTAAATAATATAAGAAGCTATTTATAGTTGCAGTGCCAGAAATTTAGCTTGATAATCCTAAGTTTTCAATGCTTCTATGTTTAAGATCTCTAAAATGTGTTTAGAACCATGTTTAACTTAAGATTATTTAAGTAAGATTAAAAACTATAACATCAGCTACCAGCTAAAAACACTGATTTAATTAAGCTAATCTTTAGTTTTTTCTTAAGTATAAAAACATATTCTCACCTATAATAAACTTAGTAGCAAGCTATCTGGTATAAACTTAACTAAATTATCTTAAAGATTTTTTATTTATTAGGTAAATATAGTTTAAGACTTATGTTATGATAGTTCCTACAAAATAAAAAGGAATTTATGATATAGCAATGTTTGGACCTCACTTAACTATGGAAGCTTACGGCTGCGACTTCGATGCTTCGACTAATTTGACTCTTATGAGCGATCTTTTAGACAAATTACCAGCCAAGATGGAGATGACTAAGATCATGCCACCTTATGTATTTAAATACCAAGGAGCTGTAGAAGAAGAGTGGGGACTAAGTGGAGTAGTTTTAATCGCTGAAAGTCATATTGCTTTGCATACTTTTCCTGATAAAGATGGGTTTTTAACTGTAGACATCTTTAGTTGTAAAGATTTCGATATAAATGTAGCGATTGATGAGATCGTTAAGATCTATAAGCCTAAAAAATGGGACCAACAGCTAATCTTACGTGGACGCGAATACCCTAAATCTATGTCTAAAGCTAGTCAGATTATTGAGACTGAAAGACTTGAGCATGCACAAAACGCAGCTCAGCTGAAAGCTCAAGCAATTGCAGCTTAATTAAATTAATTACTAAAATACATTGACTTATAAAGTTAGTCTTATATATAACTAAGTATAAAGTTTAATACTTTTAATTTTTAATGCCCATATCTAAAATTGGCTTTCAGGTATGGGCGTCTATAAGTCACTTTAATCAGTTCTAAAGTTTTTAATTTTATTCATCATAATATAGATAATTTACAGATTCTATATATAAATAGCTGGCACCTGAATAACTTTTTCGCTTAATTGTACTAAGCGATCACCATTATTAACCAAGATGCCATAGGCGCTATTATATTCTTCAATGAACCTATTTAGATGGGTCAGTTTACTTTTATCAGTACTTGTACCTGATTTGATTTCTACGGGTATTAAACCTTTAGCACCTTCAATAATTAGATCAACCTCTACTTTATTTTTACTTCTGTAATAATAAATATTTACGTTACGCTGATCACGAGCGAGCCCTTTGCGGATCTGTTCAATTATAAACACCTCCCAGATATAACCAAAGTTAGGATGACTGACTAGCTGATCAATCTCTTCAATTTTTAGAAAGTCTAAGTTTAGAAATAGCTGCTTGTCAATGTTTTATTTAGCATTTTTAAAGCTCATCATAAGAATTTATCATTACCTTTCTAAATTTTTTAAGCTAGCATTAATAAGATGAAGCTAGCAGAGCTTAAAGATCCTGAAACACTTTTCACTAATTACCATAATTTAACTGAGCAGCAGCTTAGTGAGTTTTTATTTACTTGGCATGAGCGCGGTGAAAGCGCAGAGGAGCTAGCGGTTTTTTTAGGTTATTTACTTAAAAAAGAAAAACTCTTTCAAATCGCTGAGCCTGTTTATGATTGCGCAGGTACCGGCGGTGATTATGCTAACACCTATAATATATCCACAGCTAGCGCCATCACCGCAGCTGGCGCAGGACTAAAAATCTGTAAAAATGGTGGCCGCTCGGCTAGCAGCTCAGTTGGCTCAGTCGATGTTTTAGAAGCGCTAGGTGTAGATTTAGCATTACCTAGCGCAGCTAAATTGCAGGCTTTAAAAAAAACTAATCTCGCTTTTATGACCAGTAAAAAAAGTATGGAGCTGCTCGCGCCAGTTAAAATGATGGCACGCAAACATAAAACTACTACCTTTTTAAATTTAATTGCACCATTTTTATCACCTTTCGAGCTTTCGGGGCAATTAATCGGCGTAGCCCAAGCCCGCTGGCTGGAGCCGATGTTCGAGCTTAGCTTTAAAATGCTAGAGCGCACTAAACGCGCGCAGTTTATATTTGCGCGCACTCAGACTAGCGAATTTAGACTAGATGAAGTCACCAGCATAGCTGATAGTGAGCTTTATATTACTAGCAAACAAAGACCTAAGAAAGTACTTGAAGTTAAACTATCACCAGAAAAACTACTTGGTTTAAAATCTGCCAGTGTAAGTACTTTAGCTTCAGGCAACAAAGAGTACAACGCACAGTTAATAATTGATCTGCTTAATCCTACCGAAAATAATAGCCACTTAGAAAAACGCGAGACTTTATTTTTAAACACAGCTGTACTTATGTCACTAAATGCTGAAATAAACTCTGAAGCTCAGTTACTAGATATGATAGGTAAAAATTACTTTAAACTGCTAGAATTTTATGATTTCGGTCTGCTTGAAATGAATTTTAATAAGTTTCTTGGCTTAAACTGAAATCACATAGCAAATAGAGCTTAGGTCTTTTCAAAACTAACAGTACTTATTTAAAAGCTGAAACTAACTTCTAAAGTAAAGTGTAAGATTTATAGTCAGTTATTATAAATCTTATAAAGATTACTTAGCTAAAATGAAAACATATGTAAATTTAAGCTAAAAAAACCACTTGTGTAAAAAACTTTAGCTTAATCTACTAATACTAAAGGTATATTTCCAGTTATATAATATAATAGTATTATATGTTTAAGACCGTACCTACTATTTTAAGCCTTGCTTTAGCTGTAAGTTTAATTAGCATGAAGCCAGTTTCTGCTAACCAGCAGGCTGTTTTATCCGCTGAAGATCAGTTAGTAACAGCTCAAGCACAGTTAGATACTTTAATAACCCAGAAAAAAGCTTTAAATGAGCTGATTCATGCTGTAAAAGAAGAGCTTAGAGCCGCTAAACTTAGATCTAAAGCTGAAAAGATTCAGGTTTCTTCTGATATCCATTTAAAAGATGCTGCTTTTTTAGCTGAACAAAGTGGTATTGAAGTAGAATTACCATCACTTTCTCCGCCAAATGCTCCAAATAAAATTGAAGCAGCTTCTAAAGCCGCTGATGATTTGTTTCCTGAAGGTGAGTTTGATAAAGTAGATTCAGTATTTTTTCCAGGTGGCGCTCAAGCCAAACCATCTTCATCTCTGCCAGACTATGTTAGATAGTTAAATTAGTTAAGGAATCTTACTATAATCTCTAGAGCTTGGCTAATTTTGTATGCTTTTTTGCTACTTTTCATTCAGGTAGCATTAATTACTCCATTTAGCACTTTGGAATTAAATTTTATCGTGCCTAGTGTAGCTGCTTTGTGTGTTTGTTGCAGCTTAATTGAAATTGCAGTATTTGTGATTATAGTTACCTTACTTGCTATGGGGCTTAGCTATAACTTAAGCTGGTATTGGTTTTTACCCGTCATAAGTTTTGTTTTATATCACCTGAAGTTTGAGGAACTTGAAAATCAGTACCCTGTTTGTTTCTTTAACACTCTAATTCTTACTTTAGTCTATGAATTCTTTAACCCTGAACACATGTTCAAGCTAAATTTAACCGAGTTTGCAATTACCTTCGGAGTTTACATAGCAGTTGCAACTTTACTTTATATAATCTTAGGTAGCAGCGAAAGCACAATTAAGCCTAAAAGCACTTCTGTTTACCGTTAAATGTACGCAAGCGAGCCCAATTACTCATATATTTTAGCGAGCCAGGATCAAATAATCCTCAAACATAATGTTCATGACTATTATCATGCTGCTAGCCTGCTTAAGTTATTCGTTGCCAATTACATTTCCTACCACTTTAGAATCGAAAATGAAACTCGGTTAATAGAATTAACGAATAACAGCCATTTAAAAAGCCTGAAGCCTGCCCTTATAAATTCACTTAAAGACTCTGATAACGACGCTTTGGCATACCTCGTAGATCTATATTCTGAATCTAGATCAGGCAGCGAGCTGGCTAAACAAGAGCTTGAGCAGGTTATTAACCGTCGCAGGCGCATAAATGAATATTATAAGCAGGAGCTCAGCTTTAGTGGTGATCTAAATTTAATAAATAAATGTTTTAGCTTTGATTACTATGGCAGTGAAGCACAAATAGCAGCTAAAGCAGGTTTTAACCAAATTAATACTGAAGATGTTTTAAAACTATGGCGTCACCTACTTAGCCACAGTGCTTATCTACTTAAATATATGCGTAGAGACTTAAACGCAGAAGGCTACGATTACCAAAAATCCCACTTTAGCTTGCCCGTTTTAAAAGAAAAATTAGGTGTTACTTCATATTATTCTAAAGCTGGCTGGAACTCTAAAGTAAGACATGAAAGTTGTATGTTTAAATATAAAAGTAATAACTATTTTTTAGTCATATTAACTAGGGGATACAGTAAACAAAAGAATTTTATAGCTAACTTAGCTGCTGATGTTTTAGCTGAGGCTAAATTATCATCTTGCTAGTTTAAGCTAAATAATTGTCTAAAGCATTAGTAAACCTGTTTTGTTCATCATAATATAGTTTAAAATTTTCCCGCTTATCTCCTGAAAAAACTTCTAATTTATCAAACAATAAGCTTGCTTTAGGGTTTAAAAGACTAGGTTGCATAAAGCCTCCATTTAGAACTTTTGAAAATACTCCACCTTCTAGTAAAGCGACTCTCAGATATGCAACTGGAGATTTCAATAATTCATTCCCGTTAAAAAGTTTTTGCTCAGCTTCACTTAATTGACCAAAACCTACAAGATTGTGTTTAATTAACTTTTCGAAATTAATCTTCGCTGGTAATTTCACCAGTTTTAAATTTCCGTCTTGAGTTACTTTCAATTTAAAGTCTAATTTACGGTGTTCATCAGGCTTTTTGCGAGACTTACTCTCATCATCATAGTATGTAAGTATAAAATCACCATCTGAGTCTTTTTCTAAAGTCATGGTGTGCTTATGCCCGAAAGGAAAATCTTTATTAGGTTTACGATAATTAGTAAATCTAATCTTTTCACTACCTGCTAATAAATCTTTGAGCAATTTAATTAATTTAGGTTTCACTTTGTTATTACACAAATCAATATCTTTTTTAAGGTTTTTATCTATGTATGAAGTATTATATGGCTTAAATGTATAATTTGGTTTTAGCTGATTAATTGACTCTATATACCTGTCTATCTTATCTTCAATCTTATTTGCGACCTTAGATATACTTAGCGATAATTTATTTTTAAAAGTTTCTTTAGCCGCATTATCAAACTCAATTTCATTAAGTTGTTCAAATATTAATTGTGTTTCTGATGAAGTATTTTTAAGCACTTTATACAATTGGTTAGATGTATTTACTTGCTTTAATTGCTTAATTAATTTAGCGACTTCCGAAACTTGGTAAGTCAGCAAAGTACTTAACTTACCATGACCATTTTTTATAGCATTAGAGTAGAGTTCTGCTGATTTCTTTAATAGATTTTCAGAATAATCTGTTTTATCTATATATGCTTCAGATAATTCAGGCTTTTTTGCTAATAACAGTTGTTTAGCTTCTCTTAATGATGTTTTTAACTCGCTAGGTTCAACTTGATCAGCACCAGTAGGGGAATCAGCTACACCTTCAGTTAGTTTTTCAGATAACTTACTTACCAATCTTTTTGATATAGGTAAAATATTAAACCTAGTATCATTACCACTTACACTCGACATACGTATTACATATTATACATATTTAGCCAGAACAAGTCAAGATAACAAGCGCGTCATCCTTTATCATTCGGCGCGAGCGAGACAATAAACAAATAAGCAAAGCAAGCATAAGCTATATATAAACCAGTATTCCAGTTAGGCGTGTTCGTTACAGAAGTACTTTCAGCAAGCCAAGCGATCGCTGGACCAATACAAGCGCCACCTATAATAGCTGTGCACAGTACACTTGAAATAGCATCGGAGTATTTTTTAGGGAATCTATTATTCGTCATACTATAGATAGTCGGGAACATAATAGATAAAAAGAAAGCAATTACTGGAAATGCCCATAATGCCACGGTAAGGTTTTCGGTATGAGTTGCAAAATACAAGGCTACTGTCGCCAAAGAAATATAAATTTTAATAGCTAGGCGCCCAGATATTTTATCTAAAAAGCTAGAGCTTATCAAACGCCCTAATAATAAACCAAGCCAGTAATTACTAATAGTAGTATTTTTAACTAGCTCCGCCTGCTCTCCTAGCATGGACGAAATAGCAAACCTATCTTCTAAATAAAAAGCAATTGTATTCGCTATGCCAACTTCCACACCAACATACAAAAATATACCTAAAGCATAAAAATAGATTTTAGGCTGCTTTAAAAGTGCTATTACTGAATTACTTTCTTGGCTATCACCGGCTGCTGAAATACCTTCAGTCTGCGCGCTTTTACCAGGGAAGGTCTGCATTTGCATAGCAACAAGTAGAATTACAGCTAACACCGCAAAAACCCAGTAAGTATAATTCCAGCTTAACCCTAAACTCTTCATGAAGGTCACAACCTGTGGAGCAGCATAACTTCCTGCTCCCATAACCACCATAAAGGTAGTCAGATTACGAGAATACTTAGCAGGGTCAGAGATATCAGCTACTAAAGGGTTTAATACAACCTGAATGCCAGTTACTCCGACTCCACACAAAAACATAGATATCAAGTTAGTTATAAAACCTGGCACACTAGCAAATAAAATTACACCAGCTATGGTAATTACAATACTCGTTATCAGCGCAGATTTCTTACCCTTTTTACTGATAAACATACCCCACGGTAACGAAGTTAAACCATAAGCTATAAAGAAACTCGCTGCCAGCACGGCTGACATAGTAGATGAAACTTGGTAAGTATCCCTGATTTTAGGTATGATGGCGCCAGCGACATTAGTAATGGCACCGAAGGTAAAATAACCAAAACCAATTGCTATCAAGAATTGTAATTTGTTATATTGTGTATTATTCATACGTAAATTATTTAAGCTACTATTCTAACAGCTCTAACTAAAATTACTATTAAAATATATTTATAAAACTTTTTACAGAGAATAACACTTAAAAAAGAGAAGACAGCAACCTTATATTTCGATTGCTGCCTAACCAGGGGGGGTGTCTGAATATATTTAGCCCGCTATTTGCCATAAGTCCCTAATATTTTTGGTTTATTTAGCTAAAATTTTTTACAATATAAGTAGTCTATGGAAACTACAAATAATATTGATCTACTCCAAACGTTTGATACCAATCAAACTTTGTCCTCTGAACTGGAAACATTTTTCGGCAATCAGTTAAATAAGTCCTACTCTAAGTACGAAAGTAGATTTAAAGAACTGCAAGAAAAAATTCTAAATATTTCCAGACAAAACGACAAACAAGAGTATTTTAAATGGCTAGATTTTAACTACCTTAAGAAAATTAACGAGCAAAGTATAGCACTTGCTAGCGAATTGAAAGCTGCTAAAAGTATCAAGAATATTTTAGTAGTCGGCATGGGTGGCTCTGGCATAAATGCTCTAGTTTTAAAAGATGCTTTGTATAACTTTAAAGCTAGTCAAGATAGTTCAAAGCCTAACCTATTAATCCAAAACAATTTAGATCCAAGCTCACTTATGAGTAAACTTAATAGCATTCAAGATGAATTAGATGAAAGTATTTTTATTATCATCTCTAAATCTGGTGGCACCGATGAGGTTAAACGTAATCTAAACACTATTCTTAATTTCGCAGACTCTAAAGCTGCCTTGAAAGAGACCTTAGCTAATTTAGTATTTATAACTGAGCCAGCTCAAGCTGAAAAAAAGAACTTCCTGCATGAATTATCTTATGAAGTAGCTGAAAAATACTCTGTTAAGATTCCTTTTTTAGAGAATCATCCTGAAATAGGTGGTAGATTTTCAATGTTTTCACCTGTAGGTATGTTCGTAGCTGAACTAGTGTCTTTAAATAGCGAAAAACTACTAGCAGGCGCCGAAAAATGTTTAAGTGATTTCTGTCAGGTAGGTAAGCTTGAAACGAACCAGATAGCCAAACTTGCGATGTTGGATATCATGTTAACTGAAGCTGGCATAGTGAATCGCTATAGTATGGTTTACAGTGATGCTTTAGAGGGTCTAAATAAATTTAGAGCTCAGCTTAAAGGTGAGTCGCTTAATAAAGATGGTTTAGAGTCGACTGTGCACATTCCAGGCATCGGCACTGTAAATCACCATTCAGATTTAGAGCTACTATTCAAGCAAAACAATAAGCTTATTTTAGAGCAGATCTTTTTTGCTGAGCCATACGCCGATACTCAAATCAATAGTTTAGAGTTTCAAGTATTTAAAGCATATGAAGCTGAATCTAACCATCAATCTTTAGTTAAAAATCATATTGAGCCACTTAGAAATTATTTAATTTCACAGAAAAAGCCAGTTCTAACTAGTGTAATTGCCAAGCAAGATGAGTATCATCTAGCTTATTTTATGATGCAAGATATGTTAATTACTATCGTGCAGGCAGGTTTGCAGGATTGCGTTCATCAAAACGAAAAATTAGATCTAGCTATCCGTCAATGGGAAGTTGAGAAATATAAAGCTAGCATTAGAAAGTAAAGGATTTTAAAAATGTCAAAAGTATTAATTACAGATAAATTAGATGAAGTTGGTTTAAATATACTTAAATCAGCTTGCGATGTAGATTACCGCCCTGGAACTAGCGCAGCAGAGCTATTAAAGATCATCAAAGATTATGATGCTCTATTAATTCGCTCGCAAACCACAGTTACTGCTGAAGTTTTAGAACAAGCTGGTAAATTAAAAATTATCGGTAGAGCTGGTGTTGGTGTCGATAATATAGATTTAACCGCAGCGACTGAAAAAGGGGTGATCGTAGTTAATTCACCAGAAGGTAACACCATCTCAGCAGCAGAGCATACTATCGCTTTAATGCTCTGCGCGGCGCGTAAAATCGGTGCCGCTGACTCCAGTACTAAATCTGGTAAATGGGAGCGTAGTAAGTTTTTGGGCTTCGAGCTTAAAGGTAGAACTCTAGGTATTATAGGTTTAGGTAAAATTGGTCAACATGTTGGTAAAGTAGCTCTTGCTATGGGTATGAAAGTGATCGGCTATGATCCATTTGTATCGCAGGAAAAGGTGAGTGATTTAGGTTTTAGAAAAGTCGAACTTGATGAACTATTCAAGTTAGCTGATGTTATCACTTTACATGTACCTAAAAACAAGCACACTGAAAACATGATCAATAGTAAAACTATTGAAACTATGAAAGATGGAGTTTGTGTGATCAACTGCGCGCGCGGTGGTCTGATCAACGAAGAAGATCTAGCAAGTGCTCTTAAAGAGGGTAAAGTAGCTTGCGCGGGCATCGATGTTTATGTAAATGAACCTTTAGAAAGTAGCCCCTTACATGATTGCTCAGATAGAATAGTGATGACACCACACCTCGGTGCTAGTACTAGAGAAGCACAGGTTAATGTAGCTTTAGATGTAGCTGAGCAAATTAGAGATGTGCTAGCTGGTGGCGTTGCAAGATCAGCAGTTAATCTACCTGGTTTAAAACCTTCATTAATTCAAGCTATTAAACATTATCTACCTTTAGCCGAGCATATGGGCTCGATAGTCGCGCAGATTTCAACTGGTCCTATTAAACAGATTCTGATTGAAGGTTTAGGTAAGCTAGCTGATAAAAACCTGGAAGGTTTAAAACTTGCTGCACTAAAAGGCATCTTATCCCAAAATATGGACGGAGTAAGCTTTGTTAATGCGCCAATTATCGCTAAAGATCGTGGCATTAAGGTGGTAGAGAGCAAATCTGAAGATTCAGGCGCTTACATCGATAAATTGAGAGTCACTTTAACTACTGAAGATGGTTCTAAGTCGATTGGTGGCACGGTACTGCAAGGTAACCTACCAGCTATTATCCAAATTGACCAGTATCCAGTTAATATTGAGCCTGGCTCTCACTCCATCGTGACTTTCCATGCTGATAAACCAGGTATTGTAGCTCAGGTTTCTAAGATTTTATGGAGTGCAGATATTAATATTAGCTCGCTAAATTTAGGTAGACTGGAAGATAGCTCAAACGCTGTTATGGTAGTAAATATAGATTCAGAAATTGATGATCAAACTGTAAACCAGATCAACCAGATCGATGGCATTAATATAGCAAGATACATCAAGCTTAAGGGTTTATAAGTAAGAATTTAAATACTTGCCAGTAAAGATTGAAGCTCATTTAATTTAGCTGTCCACTCAGCTTTTTTTAAGTTTCTAATCGTAGAGCCTTCGGGCGCTGCGGTTACTTCACTCTGTAATTGAGAAACTTCGGTTTCAAAATTCTGGATCTGAGACTGTTTGTCTATTTCATCAAGCTGATTTTGAAACTGAACATTTTCTTGATAAATCTGCTGGAAACTCTGAGTAGTATCTGGTACGGCACCAGCACTTAAGATGCCAAGTCTTTCATTGAGTTCATTTTGACGTCTCTCTTGCAGGCTTTCAGCTGTAAATGGTAGACGTGCTGGCTGAGCAACTGGAGTAGGGTTTGCTGTTGGAGCTGGAGTTACTGCTGGCGCTGGTGTAGCTGCTGGCTGCGCGACTACTGGTGCAGTCGTTGGCGGTGTGACCGGGGCTGGCTGAGCTGTTGGAGCTGGCGTTACCGCGGGTTGAGCTACCACTGGTGCTGCAGTTTCAGGTGCCACGGGTGCTGGTTGAGCTACTACTGGTGCAGTCGTTGGTGGCGTGACTGGCGCTGGAGTTACTGCTGGCTGCGCGACTACTGGTGCAGTCGTTGGTGGCGTGACTGGGGCTGGCTGAGCTGCTGGTGCTGGATTTAACAAACTTCCTAAAGTCGTAGACTGAGTCGTTTGCGCTAAGTAAGCAGAGTTATTAGTCGGCTCAGCGATTCTAGCATTAGTATAAGCGCTTACACTCGGCTCAACATCTGGCTTACGCATAGCATCAAGCAAAGTATCATTATAAAGTGGAGGTCTTTCAGAATTAGGAGTCGCTTGCGGGACTCTCATCGAATTAGTAGCAGACTGCGCGTCAGGTGCGGTGCCTAAAGATGGACTAAGCTTGCCAAGCATCTTATCTAATTCAGAAGCGCGCCTTTTTTCTAAAGACATAGAAGTCATTACACGCTCTGGCTCACCATAATCATCACCGATAACAGATCTAGCTTCATAGAAGTTTTCTACTTCATCCATGTAATTAGCGCCATATTTACCTTCTAGGCGATTATGCATATGCTCTTCAACAGCTTCAAGCTTGTCAAATTTATCTAGATTAGATAGAAGCTCTAATTCAGGTGAGCCTTCTTCTAAAGCACCACCTCGATACTGTGCAAACAAAACTGGCATGGTTCTTAAGTCATCACTAGAAAGTAGAGCTGAAGTGGACTGGTACATGAACTTATTCATGTCCATATCATCAGCACTTAAACCTTTAGCTGCTTTTTGTAAAGAGCTAGAAACACTTTGCGAAGCACTTCTTTGTTTAACTACTGGATCGGCATTACCGAAAGTAGCTTCGGGGTCAAATTCTTCACCATATTTATATTTAAGTTTATTGGTAGCGTTTTGTTTAAGTGATTTATAAGCGCCGATATCTTTTAGTCTGTCGAATTGACCTGTAAGCTCTTCATCGGCGAGTTTACCATTTTCATAAGCCTTAAATAGTGGGAATAGTTCTTCTGGCTCATAATCATCATAGATACTCTTAGATGTATCTGCGATAAATGAGTTGCGATTTCTTTTAGCCTGCCCCTGAGATACTCCAAGAG
Organism: uncultured Gammaproteobacteria bacterium; assembly: GCA_964438425.1. Taxonomy (GTDB): domain Bacteria; phylum Cyanobacteriota; class Vampirovibrionia; order LMEP-6097; family LMEP-6097; genus CAYTKM01. The sequence goes on along the minus strand of CAYTKM010000001.1, from coordinate 171,590 downwards.
CATTATTAGCAGCGTTTCTACTTTTTTTACTAGGCTTACTAACAAAGTCAGCTGGATCAAAATCTTCGCCATAAGTAATCGAAAGTCTATTTTTAACATTCTTGCGCATCGAACCAAAGGCGCCAGCCTCTTGTAAACGATCAAAATTCTTAGCAAGTTCTTTATCTTTTAGATCACCATTTTCATATTGATCCATCAAAGGTAATAGCTCTTCTGGATCATAATTATTATAAATCTCAGTCGAAGCATCATGAATTAAACTATTACGTTTACGCTGCTCTTGAGACTTAGATAAATTTACAAATCCTGGTACTTTATAATTGTTAGTGTCCATAATTGGTTCCTTGAGTGAATCTTATTAAAAATAAAAGGAGGATAATCGATATTTAAATCTAAAATCCCCCCCTTTTTATATATATTAAATGTCCTAGTTAACTAGACTTTGTTTGGGTTCTTACCAAAATCATTAGCATTATTATTAGCTATACTACCTGGCAACCATACATTACGTTCCTGAACTGCATGCCATTTTTTAAAGCGCTGTTCGTAGTTATCACTAAAGTGAGCCTCAGGGATTTCAGCATCACGGTCAACAGTGTAGCCATTAGTCTTTCTACCAGAATCAGCTGAACTATTACTTTCATAAAGTTCATAGTCTTTATCATTATTAGTATCATCGTATGACACTTCATCTCTTTCACCAGGTGCTCTGTATGGCACTTTGCCTTTACTATCTGAGCTTCCTTCAGATTGGTAAGATCCAGATGAACCGCCAGTTGCGTATTCCTTAGTCGCTGCTAATATGTCATCTGCACTGTCTGAACCGTCAAAAGATTTAGACGCAGAACCACTTGATGATTTAGAGTTGTAGTCATTATCTTTCTTATTATCATTAGAACTGTAACTATCATCTTTATCGTAACTATTATTGTTTGAATCATTTACCTTACTATCGTAAGAAACCTTATCTTCATTTTTACCAGCTGAACTGCTAGTATTTTTATCACTTTCATATGAAATCTTGAAGTCTGGTGTGTTTTGATCATCACCTTGGACTGTCTGCCAGAACTTATAATCATCATTTAAAGAATCAGTAGTGAATTCAAGCAGTTTAGCTCTAGTTTCAGAACCTTCTTTACCTTTAGTTTCATCTAACATCATACCGAAAGAGTCTTGCTCAGCAGCGATATGTTCGTTGGCGATGTCATTATCGATAACCATACCAGTTACATTGTGAATAGCCAGCATTTGAGCTTTTTGATCCTGATTAATTTCATGTAATTGACCTAACTCCTTAGCATCAAAACCACCAGTGGTAATCGCTTCATTCATCTGCTCACTGTTATTAAACACCATTTTGGCGTTGCCAAGGAAAATATTTTCAACATCCTGCATACCACTAACTTCTTGACCAGCAAACTTATCTGATTTACCATCGATGACATCCATTAATTGTTTTTCAAACTTCTTAACAGAAACATCTTGCATGATTTCATCTTGCTTATCTAGCTGATTCATAACTCCTTTAGCTTTATCAGGAGAAATAGAATCATCAAGTAAAGTCATTAATCTGTTTTCTTGTAATTTACCTTGACCTTTAATGTTTTCATCAGTCGAGACATCAAATTTTTCAGCCATGTCAACTAAGTTGTTTGCTACTTTATCTTCAAAAGGACTGTTATACATACTACCTTCTGAATCACCTAGCATAATCTCTCTGATCTGCTGCTGGTTATATCTTTCTAGAGCTGACATTTGCTTATTAAAAGCACCTTGAGCTTTCTTACCATCTTTAACTTTAGAGATATCAAAATTAAAAATCTCTTCGACAGTCTCTTTAGCACTACCTGTTTTACTTATCTCTTCAGCGCTTACTTTATTGTTGTTTTTCTTACCCTCATCAGAGCCACCTACTAGTTTTTGATCTACAAACTTACCAGCATTCTTAGAAAGTTCAGAAGTGCTACCTGAGCTGGTTTTAGAAGCATCTTCGCTTAAAAACCTTTCGTTATCATCATATAGTTTAGAGATCTTACCTTTAAGAAAATTACTTTCTTTGGTATCATTTGTATTCTCTTTAGCTTTCTTTAATTTGCTTGCTTGATCAGCATCTAATATTCTTAAATAATCGTTTTCTACTTTTGACATTTTCGTTAGTCCTTACTAAACTTATAGATACATAAAATCATTAATACTAAGTTAAGAAAGATTAACACTCTAAGACCCGAAATGCCCATGATCACTGATAATATACATAACTATGATAGCCTTAAAGAACTAGAAGAGCAGCTAGCAGCAGAGATTATTCAAGATCTATCTAGACCAGGCAGTATACTACTTCCAGTCGGTAACACTTATAAAGAAATATTTAAAAAGATTAATGCACACTTTAGAGATTTAAATAATAGCCCTCACCAGCAGGCATTTTTATCACATGTTGATGAACTTTACCCGAATCAAAGTCATAGTTTTTCAGCAGAGCTTGAAGCTGATCTAAGTGAATTAGTTAAGAAACTGGATACAAGATTTATAAAAATAGATCCCGCTCAACCCGCTAAATTTGAAAAGTTTATTCAGGATAAGCCACCTAAAAAAATTTATTTAGGATTAGGTAAAAATCCTGAAAATGCTCACCTAGCTTTTATCGGTGAAAGCTATGTTAACAATTCAGCCGCTATTGTAGAGCTATCAAAAGAGGTGAAAGAACAGTTTAAAGTTGAGCAGGCATACACTATCGGTACTGATATTTTTAAAACTAAGAGTTTAGTTGCAATTATAGTAGTTGCTATCGGTAAAGCTAAGGCTGAATCCATCTTATATGGTCATTCAAATGATGAAACTGGCTTAGGCTACGTCTTTAAGCACTATGCTGATATTTTGCAGCTTAGAATCGATCCTGAATTAAGTCAGGCTTTAAAGTATAAACTATAGAATTAATGCTTTTCTTAGTAGGCTTAGCCTAGCATAGCGTATATATTATGCTTTGCTTTAGTTTATGCGCAAAACCTTCTATTTAATTTATAAATTTACGCGCCAGCAATATGCCTCTGCCAGCTTTAAAGCAAATTTTACAATTTAGAAAAATATTCTAAAAAAGACTAAAAATTAGAAGAATATTCTAGATTTTAAGCAAATCTAGAATATTCTTCTAAAAATTGAAGCTTTTTATAAAATAATTATAAGTTATGCTGCCTGATTAATTTTAGCAATCAGTACTTCATTACCAGTAGCATCACTGATAACTTCAAGTTCGATAATGTTTACTGCATCAGCCTGAAAGTTACCTTTAACGATCTCTACTTCAGCTGGTAAGTTTAAACTAGCACCATTAGCCGCATCAGCGATAAGTATAATCTTATGCCCTTGCTTAATATTACTAGCAGTTAAAGTAGTATCACCATTTAAACTTGCTGTATAAACTGTATAGAATAAAGTAAAGTCAAGTTCGTTATTACTTAAAGCTACTCTTTCTGCTGGAATATCTGTATCGTTAATACCAGTAATTTGTTGGTCTAAAATATAACCTTGGTTAGCACTTAGTGGTACGTTAGCATTTTCGGTAGTTACGTTATCTACCACATCACTTTGATTGATCTTAGCATCTAAAGCTGCTTGCAGACCTGTAATCTGAATAATGTCTCTATTTGGTAGTACACTTAGTGGCACTTGACCAGCATTAAATTTATCAGCTGAAACACTTGAGATATCATCAGCTACGATACCAGCAGTTTCAACATCTTGAGTTTGAATAGTGCCATCAACTACAACTTCAGTTGTTACAGCACTATTACCAACCTGCAAATCTTGCTCGGTAGCAATAGTACCAGAGTTAGCGGGGAAAGTAAGCGCAGTATCAGCTGTACTTGTGAAAACAACAGAGTTCGAACCTGTCATATTTAGATCATAGGTATTATCATCAATATTGTTTAAAATTTCAGCATTTGCATTTACTGGAAGCCTAGCTGCATCCAAAGTACCACTAGTTAGGTTACTAGCATTAGTATAAAAAGCTGCGGGCTGATTATTTAAGTTATTAGCATTAGGAGAATTAGCCACTGAATTAGGGATCTGCGGGTTACCTGCCTGAGGAGTAGGGTTAGGGCTATTAGGGTCAGTTACCACGAAATATCTAACACCACCTAAAGTAAAAAATAAATTGCCATTGTTATATTCAAAAGCACCATCTTGCAAAGTATCTACTAAATCACTATTAACGAATTTAACTGGCACTTGCTGATCAGATGTAGCTGCGATTTCTACACCAGCTTGAGCGTCAGTCTTACCTAAAGCTAAATTAGCGTCCTCATCAGCAGTAAAAGCTGCATTACCGTTAACAGATACTTCTAAATCTAAATCGTTTTGATTAGTAGCGATTCTAGTATTATCGGTAATACTACCTAAAATTAATTGTTCTACACTAACTTCTTCAGGAGTATTACTTAAACCAGGTCCACTATTACCGCCGCCAGCATTATTACCACGGACTCTTCTTCTAGTTCTAACTGTATCTTGCTCACCCAAGCCTGACTGGATAAAAGGAACTATTAAACGATAAGTGCCATCTTCATCTTTTTTAACAACGATTTCGCGTGGTCTTTGCCTATTATCTACTTCAACTAAAAACTTTTTAAAGAAAAACTCATCTACTTTACATTCTGAAAAAGCTTCATCAGTACAGGTAATGTCAGATTCGCCTAAGTTAGACAGACTAGGATTTAAACCACCTTGAATATTGTTAGCGACAAACTGACCACTACCAGTAACTACAGTAGAATAAGTACTGACTAAATTACCGTTAGAATCATGAATAGCAAAGAATATTTTACGATCACCTATAAATGGATTAAGTTTCACTTTGACGTTTAAATTTGCTTTACGTCGACGAGTAAATCTAACTTGAGTCGAAGATAAAATCTTATTTTGATTATTTTCAACTGTATAAGCTAAGATTCTAAACGATTTATTTTCATCCTGCTTAATGTTTAAAGGTCTAGTATCTAACCTTAGGTTTAGATCTGGACTTTCTTTAGGGTAAAGCTTCTCTAAGTCATTTACTTTAATACGCGCATTAAGCGGACATGAATTTGATTCACAGTCTAAATTAGTGAATCTAGCTGCGCTAAGTGAATTAGTAGCCATTTGCATGCCAGCTGCTAAAGTGATAATAGGAAAAAGTCTTTTTAACATAATCTCAGATACTCTTGATCGTAAATAATAACAGATTTAATCTTTTTTTGCTTCCATAACATCCTGGATGTTTTCAAGTATTAGACTTCTAGTAGGGAATGCTATATCTATACCAGCCTCCTTGAATTTATCTTTAATTATCCAGTTGATTTCCTCGCGGCGTACCATATAATCTGCGTAGTCTGGTGACTCGTGATAATAAACGCATTCGATGTTTAAACTATATGCAGCAAATTCTCTAAAGTTAACTCGATCTAAAGTTGTGTTTTCGACTTTATTAATAGCCTCTCTAATAATTTCGACTGCACGTTTTAGCTCAGCAGTAGTTGTATCATAGGTTACCCCTATATCAAATGCCACTCGGCGACGCAGCATTCTTTTAAAGTTTTGGATATATGAACTTGTTAGCTCTTTATTACCTACGATAAGCTCTTCACCTTGCAAAGTCTGAATTCTAGTAGTCTTAATACCCACTTTTTTAACTACACCTAATTTATCGCTATTAATCATGATGAAATCACCATTTACAAATGGCTTATCGAAATAAATTGAAAAGGCAGCAAATATATCTCCTAAAATATTTTGAACTGCTAGCGCAACTGCAATACCACCGATACCTAAACTTGTTACAAGTGAGGTGATATCTACACCTATATTAGCTAATAAAAGTACAAAACCTATGGTCCAGAGTAAAATCTTAGCTAGCAAAATTAAACCATGAAGCATAGTCTGGTCTTCATCTTTACTATCATCCATTTTAAGTAGACGCTTCAAGATATATGCAATTAAACTATTGCACGATAAAACTATCTGGAAGATTAAAACGAAAGTCAATAGACCATGCAAAAAGCCCATTAAACCCGGTTCAAAATCTAAAAATATTTTAATACTTAAATATAAAGATATAAAGTCATACACTCGCGGGTGTATTTTTTTAACCATCTGAATTATGTAATCATCAAGCTTAGTCTCAGAAGTCTTAGACATTTCAGCCAGTTTGCTTAAAACGAATTTAACTATAAGTCTGAATACCTGCTTAAAGACTATAAAAGCCATTAAAGCAAATAGAATTTGCAATACAGTATTACCTAAAAATTCATATTGAAGGATTTCAATAGATTTTTCTTTTACAGGTTCGATAGTTTCTTTAATATCCGCTAGATCTGCCATGAAAACTTATCTTACCACTTTTGATTTCAAGTGAAAGTATTACATGTGTCATAATGTTGATAAGTATGCATTTTGTAATTTATGGTGTTGGTTCTGTAGGAGGCTTTTATGCCTGCAAGCTGGCAAACTTTATTAACTACCAAGATAAACATAAACTCACTTTAATTGCTAGAAAAAATTCAGCCGATAAAATTAGACAATCTGGCACTTTAAAAATGATCACCTCTGTTGAAGATGAGATTATCGAAGTAGTTGAAGTTAGTACTAAAAAAGTAAATATAGTAGAGAATTTAAGTGAAGTAGAATTTGCTGAAGATGAAACCACAGCTATTTTACTGTGCGTTAAATCTAAAGACACTTTAAATGCTAGTGAAGATATCAAAACTATCTTTAATCCAGCTAACATGTATGTAGTTTCAGTTCAAAACGGTATAGATAATGAAGAAAAGATCGAAAGTATATTAGGCGAGGGGGCAGCTATTGGTTGCATTACTAACGTCGCTGCTGAAACTGCTGAGGCTGGTATTTACCTGCAAAAACATAATACTCATAATCAATACAGAATTATTGTTGGTGAGCTAGGTGCTGATAAACAGAGCGAGCGTATTACTAAATTAAAAGAGACTTTGAAAGATGCCAACATTAATATTAGTATCTCAGATGATATTAAGCATGAAATGTGGCGTAAACTAGTCTGGAATTCTGCTTTTAATCCAGTAAGCGCGCTGTATGGTGAGTGTTTAGGTGATCTACTTAAAGATGAGCAAAAAGGTGAAACCGTACTTAGTATCATGCGTGAAACGACTAAGGTAGCTCAAGCTGAAGGCATAGCTTTAGCCGATGATACACCTGAAATGCACTTTAATAAAACTAACCGCAAAGAATGGGCATCATTTAAAACCTCTATGTTGCAGGATGCTGAAAAATCTAAAGCCCTAGAAGTCGATGAACTGCTTGGAATAATTATAAAAAAAGCAAGTAAACATAATATTGAGACTCCAACAGCTCAGAAAGTTTATAATCAGCTAAAGGAAAAATTCAGCTTTGCTAGCAACCCTTAGAAACTTACTTAAGAAAAAAACCTTAATAATATGTTGTTTGGCTATGTGCTTAAATAGCTTATTAATTAACAGCGCGCGCGCACTAATAAAGGAAACTCCTAAAGAAATTCAGCAAGCTATTAAGCTAAAGTATCCTGAAGCCAAATTCTTAATGGATGGTACCTTTAGCACCAAAAACCAGCTCAGATTTTTACTATTAAAGCCTAGTACTAGCATGAATGAAAATCCAGATAAAGTAAGTCTTGTTTATAACTTTGATAATGAAGACTTTTTATTCTCTAATGGCTGGCTGTACACATTAATTAAAGACAACTCTATTAAAAGTTACGATGAATTCGCACCAGCCCTGCAAGAAATAATTTTGGATAAGCGCATCACCGAAAGTTTTTTAGTTCCTAAAAATTTTAGTATTCCACGCGATATAGCAATTATCAGTGGTAAGTTACCGATAAAAATGCATAATGTGCAGTTAGCTTCAGATAAAGAAGTGGCTTTTCAAAAAATCAGGCAAAATTCGATCGAAAAAGACAAGCATATAATGGCTTATTCTAGTAACTCTAACAAACTTTATCATTTAACCTTAACTGAAGATAAATTAGACGTTACAGAATTTAAGCCTACTAACGCCGAGTTTAGCTGGATAGCTAATATTCATATGCATGATCGTAAAATATACTTTGCTGATTATCATCAAGCAAAAATCTATTATATTAGTCAAGATGATTTTTATGATAATAGGTTTGATCGCTTAAAGGTACTAGTGGACTTAAAAGAACGCCTAGATTTTAGCAGTTTGACTGATTTTAGTATTGAAAATCAGACTCTTTATGCTCTTGATCAAATTAAAAGTGAATTATATGCCTATAATCTTAAATATAAAACTATTAAAACTAACCTAAACCTAGAACCTTTAGTTAATCAGATTCGAGAATTTAGCGCTGATGCTAGTGATACTAATTACTTGATCGTAAATTCTAAAGGCAGAGATTTAATAAGTTTTGTTGACACTGCTAACTACCGTATTATCCATCAGATAAAATACGAAGTTGATGATTTTGAAAATATTGTACATAGCTTTGACATTAATAAAGATTATTTAGTTACAGCTTCAGAATTAACTGATATCGCAGGCACTTCTAAAGGTAGTTTACTATTTTTTGATACTGTCTCTAAGCAACTAAAACATAAGTATGATTTAGATTTTACTCCATATGTAGTGAAGCATATACCTGATAGGCACTCGGTAATTTGCTTAGGGTTTGATAACGAAACTAAAATATCTAGCTTGATTGAATTTGACTACGAAATCTTTGAAGTTACTAAAAAACTAAAGCTTCATGCTGACTTTATTGCAAGTAAAAAAATGTTCTATGACAAAGTTGATGGTTTAATCTATATCCCCAGCTCTGGTGATAGTAAAATTATGGGTGTTTTTAAAGCTAAGGATTTTGAGTTAGTTAAAAAGTTTGAATTTGCTGAAACTTTAAACAACATGGTTTTTGTGCGTTAATGGCAAAGAGCATATACATTCATTTACCCTTTTGTAAAACTAAGTGCCCTTATTGTGATTTTGCCTCTGGCACCGAAAAAAACCCAGAAATTTGGCAAAAATACCAGCAAGCCTTAATCAATGAAATAAAACTGTTCATGCAAATTAATCAGCTTGGAACTAAACCAGAAATCGATACTATATTTTTCGGTGGTGGCACGCCAAGTATTCATCAAGCCAGTTATTTAAAAAAAATTTTAGAGACTTTAAGTGTATATTTTGATTTTAGTCTAACAGCTAGTGAAATTACACTAGAAGCCAATCCTGGCACTATCGATTTAGAAAAACTACTTGAATTTAAAGATATTGGTATTAATCGTATTAGCTTAGGTATCCAGAGTTTCGATAAAGAACTACTTGACAAACTTGGTCGCGGACATACACTTAAAGAAAGCAGGCAAGCACTAAAAGATATTATAAGTTGTAAGTTTAATTCGTGGAGCCTGGATCTAATGTACGGCTTACCTAAGCAAACCCTTAACAGTTTTGAAAGCTCTATTAAAGAAGCTTTAGAGTATCAGCCACCACATATCTCAGCCTATGCTTTAAGCATCGAAGCAAGCACACCTTACGCCAAAATTTATCAAAGCACATCTCATCCAGACTTGCCTTTAGAAAATGAACTAAGTCAAATGTATGAAAGTTTAAATACTAAACTAGAGTCTACTGGCTTAAACAGGTATGAGATTAGTAACTGGTCTAAAGCTGGTCATGAATCTAGACATAATTTATGTTATTGGCACGCGCATGAATATTTTGCCTTCGGGCTAGGTGCGCATGGATATTTTAATAGCGTAAGATACGCAAATACTAAAGATCTAAATGAGTACCTTCAACAGTATCTAAAGAAGCCTGCAACACTTACTAGAGTTAGCGAAGATCACATTAGCCAGCCTGAAAAATTAGAAGAAAAAGTTTTTTTAGGTTTACGCTTAGAGCAGGGTTTAAAATTAAGTGAAGAACTTAAACCCATTTTAGACTTAAACCAATTAGAATTATTAATAGATCTTAAGTTTATAACTTTAGATCAGTATGATAACCTCAAATTAGCACCAAAAGGGTTTTTCGTATCAAATACTATTATAGGAAAGTTGCTTAAATGAATCTAGGGAGGAAATTATTTTAAAAAAAGTTGTTTATTTTTCTTTAATTACTATCGCTCTAATATCAGTGAGTTTACTTGTCCTGCTAAACACTGATTTTGCTAAAGAAAAAATCCGCTCGGAAGTAATTAAATCTATCAGATCTAAGCTACATACAGATTTAGAATTAAAGACTTTAGACTTGAAGATAACTGGCACTGAAGTTATCCTTGATGCACCTAAAGTTAGAGTTGAAAATCTAGCAAAAGAGTCTTTCTTTGAAGCCAGTAATGTTCATCTAGAAATACCATGGCGACATCTAATTTTACAAAGGAAACTGCGCTTTAACGAAATTAGTGCTAGTGAAGCCTACCTAAAACTAGTCAGAGACGAAGAAAAAGTTTGGAATTATACAAATATTTTTAAGAAAAGTGATAAGAAAAGTGCTTTACCAAGAATCGTAAATCTGGATTTAACTAAATTTCATCTAATTATAGAAGATAAATATTTAAATAACACTTTAGAGTACCCTGAGGCTAATGTTAGCTGGCAGGAATCCAAACGTAAACGTTATCAGATAGATATTTTATCTAATAAAGATCCTGATAGCCTAAATTATATTAATCTTGAAGCTTTAACCAGTTTTGATAAAGACTTTTATGAAAAAGAATTTTTTAAAGTAGAAAGTGATGTGAAAAAGTTTGCTTTAAATAATTTAAACACTATCTTAAGCTCGGTCCTGGAGCCTGATACTTATAGAAAAGTTGCTGCGACTATCGATGATCTAGAGCTTAAAGGTAGTAATATCAATAGTAAGTTTAACGTAGCTCATAATAAAAAAGGAATACTCTTTAGTAAGCTAAACCTTGAAATAGATTCACCTAATAATCAAAAACCCATCACTCTTTTTAGCAAAAATAAGTTTAAAAATGGCGTTATTGTTAAATCTGGTCAATTAAATTTTACAGACATTTTAGATGTCGCAGTGGAAGGTTCAGTTTTAAATGTAGCTGATGATGAAGAGCCGACTAAACTTGACCTAGTGCTTAGTATTAATAAATTAAATGTAGTAGATTTCTTTGAGAAGATTCACTTACTCAGCGAGAAAAATACCAAAATCTTAAAAGAAAAAATCAGAATTATTAATAAAGACGAGAATATCTCTGGTCTGATAAAAGTTGGTGGCACCGCTAAGCATCCGACCTTCAACTTTAGTTTAGATACTAATCAACTTAATAGTGACAAATCAGCTTATGAAATTCGTAAACTCACAGGCAAAGTAGATCTAGGTCCAGAAAATATTGTTATTACCGACCTGCATTTACCAATAAACTTTTCTGAAATAGATTTAAATGGTGTCATTAAACGTGATTTTAGTGATTATGACTTAGATGTTAAAGCTAAAGATCTTTCATTTAGGAAGGTTCAAAACTTTTTAACTGGCTTACCTGTTTACAGCGAGCAACAAGAGTTCATCAATTCTTCTTTAATAAAAGGTTTTACTACTTTTGATATGAATTTAAGTAAATCTAAACTTCAAGGTAACTTTAAGGTAGCTAGAGGAGCTTTTTACAATGATAGTTTTCCGACTATTAATATAGAAAACTTAACTGCTGACTTGCAAGTTAATAATAATGTCATTAAAGTAAATAAATTGCATGGTGATTTAAATGGAGATTATTTTTCAAGTGCCGGTCAGATTATTTTAAGTGAAAAAGAAGGCGTAAAAGATATAGTAAATCTGGATTTAATAGCCCAGAAATTAGATTTAAACGCATTAAACGAAGAAAACTTAATAAAACTATTTAAATTTGAAAAGTTAAAACCTTTAATGGCTAGAGGTGATATTAATAATATAAATTTAAAAATCAGAACCATAGATAACGAATACCAGCTAGCTGGTACGCTTGAACTAGAAAATATAGATTTTCAGTATTCTAAGGACTTACCAGTGTTTTCTGATGTCAATGGTAATATTAAAATCGAAGATGGTTATCTAATTTCAGATGAGCTAACTGCTAAGATCGATGATTCGCCAGTCGCTTTTGCAGGTAGCATAGATAGCGCACTTAAAAATCCTAATTCCAGGTTAGCCGCTAAAAATCTTAGTGCTAAAAGCACTTTACAACTACTTAGCTTAACTAACCCCGAGATAACTAGTAAAATTACTGATGCTAGTGGCAACTTAGATCTTAAAGTAAATGTTGAAGCTGGCTCAGCTGATGTGGAAGTGTTTTTAAATAATATTTCAGCTAATTTAAACCTTGGTGAGAAGTATGACCATCATATTTTCAAAGCTACTGGGTTAGTATTTATCGAAAACACACAAAAAATCAAGTTCCAGGATGTAAGCTTTACTGACGAAAACTCACTTTTAAAATTAAATGGTGACATAGCTAATTTTACGCAGAAAAACAGAGTTTTTGATTTGAACCTGAAAGGAATTTTGCAAGCTGAAAATTACCTAAATTTAATTCCAGAATCAGTACTTCACTTACTTAAGGTTCAGGGTAAAATACCACTGGAAGCCAGCTTCACAGGCTCTGGTATTAAATCTAACCTTAACTTAAAAGTTGATGCTAATCAGCTTGAAAACTTAGAGTTCGCTGAATGGTTCAAGCTACGTAAAGGTCGCATAAGAACTAAGGCTGAAGTTGACTTGACCATCACCCCAGATATTATTCTCTCTAAGAATACTAGGCTTATTTTTGATAAAACTAGAGTAACTGGAGAGCAGGTTCACACTGAAGTGGATATGAGCTATCAGGTTATTAACTATAGAAATATTGATGATATTCACTATGAAATTATTGTTGGTACACCTGAAAATGGTGTAAAGGACCAAGTCTTACAACTTGCAGCCAAGCATATCATAACCTTGAAACCTTTTGATTTAAAAGTTGGTATGGGTAATTTTCTATGTGATACTACCGCTAGCCATACTGAGCGTTTAACTATCTGTAGATTTAATGTAGATAACGGCACTGCTAGAAAGTTTGGTATCGGTGACTTGGTCATGAAAGGCGGCACCATCGATTTCCTATCATTTATGAACCAGCCTACAGAGCTAAAATTTAGAATAGATGAAGGTAACTGGAATCGCCTGCCATATAAAAACGCTAAATTTGAGGTCAAAATTGATGATACCTGGTCTAATATTCGTGATCTAGAAGCTGATATTGCTGCAGGCTCATTACATGTGGATATGGATTATAACTTTAATACAACCTTTACTAAATTTAATGTCAGAGGTCGCGAGCTACCTGCTCATAATATCGCAGATAGTATATTTGAGCTTGGCGATGAAATACCAAGTGGACTAATAGATATAGCATTTATCGGTAGTACTAAAGGCCTGGAAGCTGATGAACAGTTTAATAATCTAGTAGGCAAAGCACATACTTTCGTTAAAAATGGTCAACTCAGCCAATTAAAACCGATGAAAAGAATCTTAAATGCGATTAATTCTATTAAAGCTTTTGATATTAATAATGTAGTCGATACTTTAATCAATTTTGATAAAGGTCGGTTTGACTATTTAGTAAGTTCGATTAATTATGACAAAGGTAAAGTCAGCACTGATAAAATGCTACTTAAATCACCTCAAATTGAACTTAGACTGGCAGCTGACATCGATTATCCGAAAAACAAAATGTTTATTGATGGTTATGGTTTAATACCTAAACATAACGAAAGTATTTTAGAAAAAATAGGTGTAGGTTTTGCTAATTTAGGTAATGTGGCTTCATTAATAAACCTTAGTTTTAATAAAACGAATGTAGATAAACGCTACTTTAGAATAAAAGCTAACGCAGCTTTAGATAACCCAGATAGCTTTGCTAAATCACTTAGAAATAATTTTTCTTGGGTAGAACCTTATACTATTTTTAATGAACCGGATCTGAAATAGAAAAGTTTTAAATTTAAAGCTTGCGCTTAGTCTATAGGCACTTTTTTTAATTAAGCACTGATCATAGGCGGTTCATCATCCACCTTACTCATACCTTTCAAGATGAATAAATCACCAAGTGGAACCAAACTATAAGCCAGCTGCTTGACAGCTTTTTTAATATTACCTTTCATACCGAAGATAGACGGGAAATCCACTAGCATCGAGCCTGTGTAACAAGTTCCAGCTTTTTTAATATCTAGGTTATTAGCCTGAGCACCTAAATTTAAATTACTTAGCGCGCCAGCTAAACTACGTGTTACGCTACCAGATTTACTAAGATTACTTTCATCTGGATTAGTAACACTAATTACGCTACCACCAATTAAAGCTGAGCATAGCGGTAGCAGCATTTTAGGTGAAGTTAAAGGCACTTTACCACTAAAGATCTCTTGCATATTTTTATTTAGTAGCTGCAAACTGTGCTTGATACTGTCAGAAAAATTATTATATTTAGCTTCAGCATTACCTAAAGCTATAGGTAATTGCTCAAGACCACCAGCAATCCCACTAATCTGTTGCATTTTATCTACTTTGACTTTGACTTTTAAGAATTGACTCATACCAGCTAATACATAGCTGATATTTTTTTTCTCTATAGCTTTATCAAACAAATCTATAGCATTGTTTACAGATTGAACACGGTTAATATTATCTGCTAGATCGTCTATCGGACCGTCTTCATCTGTTTTATTTCTGAGCTTAGAGCAAACCCCAGCCAAATTACCGAGAAAAGCAGCATAAGAGGTAAAGGAATGTACTTGCGAGCGTATTTGACGAGCTTTAAGCCACTTTTGGCCATGATTAGTTTTTGGATTATTTTCGAGAGAGCGCTGATTATATTTATCATCTGTTTTTTTCCTTGAATTTTCTGTGTTTAAGAGGATTAAGTCTGCTTGGTGTAATTGCTTTTTTTGATCTGTTGATAGATTATTATTATTGATTAGATTAGCTTTAGAGTTAAACTTAAGAGGTTTAACTTCTTTAACATTAGCTTGAGCTGGCACTTCAGTAGCAACATTACTAAAATTATTTATGGTATCTCCATTGGTCTTCAAATATTCACACCCTTGTGAAATATTGCATATTTCTATACAGGTTGTACTTTTAATTAATAAAAATTAAAAATTTGCAAGTACTATATAAAATTTTAACATTTCTTATTTTGAAATAAAAGGTTTCAGTAAAAATTATTTGGGTAGATTAGATTAATTTTCGACTAAATCTGGTCTTAGTTTACGTGCCTCATTAAGATAGACATGTTTTAACTGTGATCTTGATTTAGGAATATTGCATTGAATTAAGATTCTGATACACTTCGGTAAAGTACCGTCAATATAAGCTTCTTGAGAAGTAAAGAAAGGTAAGTCATCCCAATTTAAGCCAAGTCTAATCGCAGCAGCAGCGTTATATGATTGTAAGTCAGAAGTCATGGTTAAAAAGACCATAGCGATATCCTGATGAATATCTAAGTTATTTCTTTTAACTATCTCAGCTGCCATCTCAGTAGCAGCAGCTTTAATTTCTTCTGGAGTATCACTGTTAACAGTGGTAGCCCCTCTTATTGCGACAAGTGCCATAAGTTAATATTTTAACATTTCTAAAATGACAAGCTCTTAAAGCTTTACATCTGTCAGCACAAACTCACGCGATAACGCGTTAAAATCTTCAGCTAAATCATTATAAACACTAGCAAAGGCAATTGTGTCTTTAGCACCGAAGTGCTCGATCACCTTATCAGTAATATATTCATCTTTAAAATCTCTATATTCAGTATTTAATAAGATATCTATCGAGTTTTGATAAAATTCATGATCTATTAACATCATTTTGTTGCGAAGCTTGATAAACTCAAACATCACATCAGTCACGCATTCGTTACTTTTTTGACTGTAGTTACTATAGTCGAAGATAGTATTTTTATTAGGTTTAGCATCTAGAATGATTTGGTTTAAACGATAACTAATATATTTATCTTTCAGTTCAAGTATATTTACACACAACTCTTCTAAACTTTTTTCTTGCATATATACTTTGTACTCAAATTAGCTGAAAATCAAACTACAGCAAAAGTACCGAATTTTGCTAATATAGTGTAGATGACGATCTCAGCAACTAAACATAATTCGCCATGGGGTACTTGGGAGGTGCTTGATGATGCTGAAAACTTTAAGGTAAAGAAGATTGTTGTCAAACCAGGCGGAAGGTTAAGTTACCAAAAACACTTTAAAAGAGAAGAAAACTGGCTGATCGTGCAAGGTAAAGCTGAATTTACACTTGATGACAAGATCCAAGTTTTAAAAACTGGTGATTTTGTGCATATACCTTTAGAGTCCTACCACCGTATTAAAAACATTTCAGATTCACAAGATCTTATTTACATTGAAATCCAACGTGGCACTTATTTCGGTGAAGATGATATCGTACGTAAAAGCGATGATTACGGTCGTAAATAAACTTGTTAAGGTATAATAGCTAGTTGTGAGTATTAAAGGTAATTATCTGTTTACATCTGAGTCTGTCAGCGAAGGACACCCGGATAAAGTTTGTGATCAAATCTCGGATGCAGTGCTAGATGCGATCTTGAGTAAAGATCCAGGTGCGCGCGTAGCCTGTGAAACTTTCTGTACTACCGGTTTAGTCGTGGTAGGCGGAGAGATCACCACTAAATGCTATGTACCGGTTAATGAAATAGCTCGAGATAAAATAAGAGACATCGGTTATACAGGTAAAATGGGCGGCGGTTTTGATGCTGATACCTGCGCTGTCATGGTAACTTTAGACCAGCAGTCAGCTGATATCGGAGCTGGCGTAGATAAAGCCTTAGAAAGCCGGGAAACTGAAGATAAGGATGCGAATTTAGGAGCTGGCGATCAAGGTATTATGTTTGGTTTTGCCTGCAATGAAACAGCAGACTATATGCCTATTTCTATTAACCTAGCTCATAAGTTAGTAAAAACCTTAGCTGAAATCAGAAGGCATGATAATGAGATAAAGTATTTAAGACCTGACGCTAAATCTCAAGTGACGATTGAATACGTAAATGGTCAGGCTAAGCGTATCGACACTATCGTCATCTCAACTCAACATGACCCAGAAATAAATGGGAAAAATGAAAATCATGAAATCCAACAAATCATTCAAAATGATTTGCTCGAAAAAGTTATTAAGCCAGTTTTAGCTCAGTCACCAGTTAAAGCTGATGAAAACACAAAATACTTAATTAACCCATCAGGAAGATTTGTAATCGGCGGGCCTCAGGGTGATGCTGGTTTAACTGGTAGAAAAATTATTGTAGATACCTATGGTGGTTTTGCCCGTCATGGCGGCGGCGCCTTCAGTGGTAAAGATCCTACTAAAGTGGATCGCTCGGCAGCTTATGCCGCGAGACATGCAGCTAAGAATATAGTTGCTACTGGTATCGCTGACCGCTGTGAAATACAGTTATCTTATGCTATTGGGGTAGCGACACCCACTAGTATTAACGTTGAAACTTTTGGTACTGCAAGTGAAATTACTGATGAGAAAATCGCTGATATCATTGCTAAAGTCTTTGACTTTAGACCTCAGGCTATTATTAAGAATTTTAAATTACTTGAAATGCCAGCTTTAAATGGTGGAAACTTCTATCAACAAGTTGCGAAGTATGGACATTTCGGTAGAGATGAAGATGGTTTAGATTTACCGTGGGAAAGATTAGATAAAGTCGAAGCGCTGCAAGCAGCACTTCAGAATCAAAAGCAAGCTGTTTAATTAAACAGCTTCTTTAATTTGGGTTTTAGCCTGCTCTAAGATAAACTTATGATTTAAAGAGCTCATATTCTCTGGCTTAGCTCTTAGCATATTGGTAATTCTCATCTCAAGCTTGCTACCATTCATTCTTTTCAAGGCAATTTTTCTAGCTTGCTCTTTAGTTGGTAAGCTGTCTTCTAGTTCTATAGTCTGTTGATATAAGTTCATATCCGTATTCTTTTCGTTGGTCATTAACATACACTTTTATTTACCCTTTATTTATTGCTAATTATAATATTACACCAAAAACAATTTCAACACAAATTATTCTTAGATTTTTATTTTTAGATGTAATAAAATTACTTTACTATAATTAAATTTAAATTAAATAGCTAATTTTTTGCTAGCAAGAAATTAAATAAGTTGAACAAGTTATCTTGAATACCTACTCTGAAAGCCTTTACTGGACTGACCTTCTATAAAGCTTAGTTTTTTTTAATATTTCAAACTCTAAAGCTTAGAACCAAACTTCAAACAAGCCAGATCTTATTTTGAGCACCTGTAGGTCAAATTAATTAGTTTTTTCGGGCCACTAAAGATCTTATGTTAAACGTCTTATGTTTTATAATGTTTTTTCCATACATTTTCAGTCTGAAAATATCAATGCATCTTAATTTTTTTGAAGGTATGTCTAATATTTACACTGTATTATCTGAGCTCTTAATCAAATTTTATTAAGATTTCTATCTTTTAGCTAGCAGTGCTATTATAATAAGCCTCAGATGGACGATTTAACTATAACAATTTTAATCAGTGGTTTTACAGGTTTTATAATCGGTATGCTAACTTATTTTATTGCTCTTCGTTATAACCTGATACCAGGCACTGCTAGTTCCAAGGCTAAGACACTTTCTACCCAAGAAGGTAAGGATTTGAAACTGGAGAACGAAGTATTGCAAGATGAAGTGATTCTCTTAAACAATAAAATTAAAACTTTAGAAAAAGCTATCGACATGATCAATTAAAGCTTTCTAGTGGATGAAATTTTTTAAATTCACTAATTAAATTTTGCTGGTTTTTAGGTACGAAGCTATAATAATTCGCTGAAAGCCTAGTCAAGTTTAGCCTTTGACACACTTCACCAACTGTAACACCTGCTTGCAAACTATGAACGATACCTGAACGCTTCAAAATATTTAGTTGAAGCTGGTATTTGTTTAAAATTTTAGAAATTTCGCTCATTTTATAAGCTTCCCCCTTTAAATTAACGATTAAACTACTTGCTAAAGTAAATTCAGTGTTTAGATTTTTAATTTTTTTAAAATATTTACTAAATTCTTGTTTAAGTTGCTCATTATGAAACTCACACCAACCTAATCTAAGCCATAGCGCCCCTTTAGCCTGATTAAAATCTTTAAATTTAAGACTTAAAAGCTCGTTTATGCTTAGATGAAAGCTATAAATAAGCTGTAAAATAAGTTTTTCACGAATAATGTTAGGTTCCAGCCCACTTTTCAGCTCTAACTGCTCGATCGGCGCTTTATAATAGTCAAAGCTTTGGTTATGGTCATAATAAAGTCTTTCATCAAACTCCCACAATGGATTATATTTTAAATCCAGCCAAGCAATAAACTGCTTAAGATAAGTGATTTTAACTTTAAAAGTGTTAAATTTATAGTTATCTGCTAGATATTGAATATAATCTTTTATAGTTTCAGTTTTAATTTCAGCTGGGTAAATATAAGTTAAAAATTTTTTCAGCTCAACTCGGCTTTTTTTAACAAAGTCAGCAGATTTGGTTAAACGGATTTTTTTAGACTGATAGTAATAATCTAGTAATTCTAAATAAATTTTATCTATCATTTGTTGTTTTAAGTCCTCTTTTATATTAAAACTTAGCTTAGCAGGTGCAAATTAACTTTTTGGGTTCTAAGCAGCACTGAACTTATATTATTATATATCCTAGGTTATTAAGCTAGATTTTCTCAGCGAAAGTATCTTTAAAGTTCCTAAGACTTATATAAATTATTTGCTTAAGTAAATTCTAAACATATCTATAAGACTAATTATATTTAGGTCGAAATCTCAGCCAACAGCTGCCTTAATTCATCATGCAACTCATAACGCTCGACAAAGTTTCTAATAAGAGGTCTATCTGCCGTCCAGCCGATTTTTAATAGATGTTTTAAGTGATCTATAGGACCAAGATTTTTGTTTAAAGTACCAGCCTCAGCATCTAGGTTTTCTTCTTCAGACATTTAATAGAACTCTCTTTTAAAATCTAGACTTTTGAGGCGCTAGTTTCTTTTTTATCTAACCAACGACTACCGTCTTTATATAAAATTTCAACAACTTTAATTTTGTAAAAACTAGCTAGTGCAGTATTGATAGTTCTTTGAAATTCAATTCTTTCTTTGCGCCCAGCTTTAACTACTTCAACTATGTTTTGATAAAAATTCTTAGCTTCCTGCTCATTAAATGGAGTAAATTCA
Source organism: uncultured Gammaproteobacteria bacterium (assembly GCA_964438425.1). GTDB lineage: Bacteria > Cyanobacteriota > Vampirovibrionia > LMEP-6097 > LMEP-6097 > CAYTKM01. The sequence goes on along the minus strand of CAYTKM010000001.1, from coordinate 151,368 downwards.
GTAATCTGAATCTGACAAGCGATTATATCCTTAGCAGATTTATTATGCAATTCTAATCTAACAGTTTCAAGTAAACCTTCTAAGTCCAATTCATGCCAGCCACGATCAGTAATACGGTGATCAGTAATCGCAAGCGGACAGTCTTGCTGCTCAGTAATTAAAATTAATCCAGTTTGTTTATGCCTAGAAAATGGGCTTGAAAAAGAATACGCTGATAGCTCCGCTGGTGCAGCTAAGCCTAAAATTGTTAATAAAATCAGTATTCTTATCATAGCTCTAGTTAGTTGGGTAGAAGTTTTGTACTTCTGGTAAATCACTATCCTTCAAGTGTGGCGTAATTAAAATCATCAGCTCAGTAAGAGCTTTTTGCTTAGTGTTATTCGAGAACAAGCTACCTAAGATCGGTATTTTACTCAGGACTGGTATTTCATTAGAGGTGCCGCGTGATTTTTGATCATCAAAGATACCACCGATAACAATTGTTCGGTGATTTTCAATCTGAATTTCAGATGAAATCTTACGTCTAGTAGTGGTTTGTGGTACACCTGTAGTCTCATCAATCGCACCGTTAGCTGAAACTTCTACTTCAACTTGCACCGTAACGATACCACCTTCACCTACAATCGGCGTAATATTCAGGCTATTACCTGCTGTGATAGTCTGAATCTGTTGGTTTTGCACGACACCGATGTTACCACCGTTCTGGTTTTGAGCAGAGTTTAAAACAACGTTGACATCCTGATCGAAATTAATCTTCGCACTTTTACCAGATGTTACCAGTAATTTTTGACTGACTTTAATTTGACCGTTATTAGATGTTTGATTAAAGCTTGGTCGCGGTGAAAACACTTGCCACTGATCTGTGCCTAAGTTAGTACTAAAACCACTAATAATATTATCGCCACCAAAGATATCTGGATTAATAGAACCTACAGCACCTATATTAAAGCTATCTCTATATGGTGTAATAGCTCTTCTAAAGGCTTCATTAACTTCAACTAATTTAACATCGAGTTCAACCTGTGGAATCGGCTTATCTATTACATCAATAAACATTCTTAGCTGAGCTAATTCTTCAGCTGAACCTGAAGCAATGATTGCGTTTTGTTTATCACTAGCTTTAGCAAGTTTTTTCAAGTTTTCAGGTAAGAGCTTAACGATTTCCTTGGCTTCCTGATATTTAAGTGGAATAAATGAGTTTTCTTTAAACAAATCAAAGTTTTTATTACTAGCATTATAGATAATAAAAGTGTCTTTGTTTTGGGTAAATTTAAATTGACTACCACTTAAAATTAAAGTCAAAGCATCAACAATATTAATATCATTAAGCTTAACTGTTACTCTTTCAGATGGCTGAGCTGTCATCATAATATCTACACCATAGCGATTAGCTAAGTCTTTGATGATGCTACCGATATCTTGATTATCAAAGGTTAAGTTAGACAATCTTTCTTTAATAGGCTTAGACGTGTCTATACCTGAGGATTCTAAAGCCGAAAATAAACGTACATTAGAGCGATTGTTAGGTTTTAAGATCGTAAAGTTGTTTTTACCACGAACGATAAAATCGACATCTGCTGCTCTCACTAAACTTAAAAAGGCATCTGTAAAAGTTTGTTCATTAATTTCGACAACCGAAATAGTTTGCCTGTCTTTAATATCACCACTAACAGTAATACTTTTACCCGAAATACGTGCTAAAGTCGCAAAAGCGTCACGCACAGGTATGTTTCTCGCTGTAAAACTAATAGTAGGCTCATCCTCGCCGCCGATTCTAAACTTTTCATCTTCTGAGCCACGCTCTGCTGGTTTAATTTCTTCTTCATCAGCTTCAATAACTTCAAAATCTTCAGGATCTAAAGCTTCTTTAGTAATTTCTTGCTCAGTATCAGAATCATCATTTACACTTTGACGGGCTTTTTTAGAATAATCAGTGCCTTCAGGGATTCTTTCAACTTCAGACTCACGCTCACCGCCAGATTCTTCAAAATCAGCTACATCATTTTCAAAAAATTGATCGTCTAGATCTTCATCGAAGGTGTCATCAAAATCTTCATCAAAAAATTCGTTTTCATCAACTTCTTCTTCGTTAGTATCTGCAATCAAATTAGGATTTACAAAATACAAACCTTTCATAGCTGCAAATGAGCTACTGAAGTTTACAAACAAAGCGACTAGTATGAGTATAAATCTCAAATTTAGGTTCTCCTAGTTTTATGCTCTATCCTAATTCTCTCGATAATATCTTTAATCTCCTCAGGGCTTGGGCCTCTGCTTTCTGGATCATCTTCAACACCGTGGTCTATATAAGAGCCGTTAACTACTTTAAAGCTAGCACTTTCCCAAGGTGTCTCGGTAGGTGCCCTTAATAAATCTTCTTCCTCTAAATCCTTGCGGTCTAACCCAAATACCTCTGGGTCAACTGTAGTAGAAGTCGAAGAACGTAGAATTTTTTGCAGCTTAGTGTCGACTATACTAGCTTTTTGTTGATTTAAACGTCTTTTTTTAACTTTTAATTTAGCACTAGATTTTACTGAATCTGGCACTGAAGAAATTGTATCGACATCGATCATTTTCTTCTTCTCAACTTTTTTAGCTGCTGGCTTTTTAGCTGATTTGGCACTAGCTTCTACTTTTTTCGTCTCGGTAGCTGTTTTAGTAGCTTTAGCTGGCTTAGTGGCAGTTTCAGCTTTTTTAGTTGTAGTTTTCTTAGCTGGCGCCTTAGTAGCAGTTTCAGCAACTTTAGTCTTAGTATCTTTCTTAGCTACTTCTTTTTCCTTTACCGCGGCTTTTGCTTCTACAGCTGGCTTTTTGGTAGCACTTTTCACTGATTTAACAGTTTCAGCTATCACTTCTTTCACTTTTTCAACAGGCTTTTTAGCACTGCTAGTTTTTGCTTTTGCTTTAACTGTTGTAGACTTCTTATCTGTTTCTTTAGCTTTAGCAGTTTTAGGTGCTTCGTCGTCCTGCTGGGCTTTTTTCTGGCGTCGCTTTAAAGAGTATAATCGTTTTCTCTCAAGTTCACAGTCGCGACAAGAGCTCGGTCTATAAGAGATTTTGTTTTCACTGGTAAGCTTTACACCGCATACTGTGCAATAAGATGGCATATAGCATAATGTTAACTCATTATAAAATCGTGGCCAAGACCTTCAGTTATTCTTAATTTTTGACTGCCAGCATAAAACGGCTATCCTCTTTGGTTTTAAAATCTTCAATTATCTTAAAACCAGCTTTTTTAAACAAGTCTTCACGCTCTTGATCATCGTAGTAGCGTATTATCATACCCTCGCGGTACTGATCATGATATTGACGCGCACCATCAGCAGAGATATTATACTCACCTTTATCGCCCTGGGCGACTTCATCAAAAATAGCCAAAATATAGTTTTCATTTTGAAAATTTAATAATTTAGCCGCATCATAAAACAAATCCATAGCCTGCTGAAAACTTAAATGTTCAAGTGCTGCATTAAAAACTAATAAATCAGGTTTAAAAGCAAGAGTAGCTTCAAGATTAAGCATATTAGCCACTTGAAAATCGACTTTATTTTTTATATCAGTAAATTCTGCTAGTTTAAGTGAGTTATCAGCAAGCTTAATAGCACTTTCAGAAATATCCAAACCTAAGACCTGATAATCGGCTTGCGCCAACATAAAACTAAGCCAGCCAGAACCACATGCCATATCGACAACTTTTCTTATAGGATACTTTTTTAAAGTAGGAACAATTTTATCTATGTAGCTAAGTTTAGGTGGCGTATTAATCGCGTTACTGACTCTTTGCCAGGCTTCTTCCCAAAACTGGTTATTTGCCTGAAAATCTAGATTATATGGTGACTGGGCAGACATCTTCTAATATTATGACATCATCTTAAATTTAGAAATTTTTTATAAATATTCGACTTTTTTAGAATTATTTTCTAAATTTAGGTCAAATTTAGAATTATTTTATAAATTTTACTTTGTTTATCATTAGTGCTTTTATCACTTTAAAGTTACAAAAGTTTAGCTACCCTATCAAGCATGTTTAGTAATAGAATAAAACAAGGTGAGATTTACTGATTATAAATTAGCTTTTGTAGTGGCAGCGATTAGTGCAATCGGCTTAGTTGCGCTATCAAGCGCAGCTTATGGCAATTTTTTATTAAAGCAAAGTATATACTTTGCCATCAGTTTACTAATAGTAGCTTTTATTTATCGTTTTTTTGCGCTAGAGTTTTTTAATAAAACTGCAGTGATACTTTACTGGCTTAATATCATCTTGCTTATCGTACTTAAATTCTTTGGTACCACTCAACTTGGTTCTCAGCGTTGGATTAGTCTAGGTCCAATTAATATTCAACCCAGTGAAATTGCTAAGATCTGCCTAATTATTTTCCTGGCTGCCGTGCTCTCTAAAAGTAAAATTAGTACTTATTACGACATCTTTAAAATCTTTATATATATAGCTCCACCATCGCTGCTGGTGTTAATTCAGCCAGATTTAGGTACGACCTTAGTTTATATCGCGATCACCTTTGGAATGCTGTTTTGGGCTGGTGCGAGCCTAGTTCAACTGCTGGTAATCATGTCACCGATTATCACAGCTATCTGCTCAGCTCTGGGTCCCAGTTTAGTTCATTACCAAAACGAATATTTCGAGATTAACTTTACCTTAGCCGCGCTAGTGTTTTTAGCTTTTTTAGCTTTAGTTATTCTATTTTATTATCAGATCTGGCGCTCACCCTGGAACATGTCTCTTGCTCTTGCAGTGGTGCTTTTTAATGGTGCGGTAGTATTTTTAAGACCACTTGCATGGGGACTCTTGAAAGCCTACCAACAAAAACGTCTGACTATTTTCGTAGATCCTTACGCTGATCCTCTCGGGGCAGGCTACCACATCATCCAAAGTCTATATGCGATCGGTAGTGGCGGGCTAGCAGGCGCAGGCTGGAAACAGGGTGATCTGTCTCAAGGTAATTTCGTACCTGAGCAGCATACTGACTTTATCTTTTCACTCGTGGGCGAAGAGTTCGGTTTTATCGGCACCGCACTTACGATTATTTTGTTTGCCACTTTATGTGTGCTAATTATTATGCGCGCTTATCAGGCTAAAGATCGCTTTGATAGCCTGCTTTTAGTTGGTATCTTTTCTATGTTAATTTTTCATATCTTCGAGAATATCGGTATGAACCTCAGTTTAATGCCGATTACAGGTGTACCTTTACCGTTTATGAGCTATGGAGGCACCTCGCTGATAGTTAATATGTTTTTAGTCTCTTTAGTCGCTAAAGTGCATCAAGAACACCTCATAAATTAATAAAAATCTAATTTTAAAGTTGACTTTAGGGTGTTACTTTATTTTCAAGTACAATAGCCTATCTTTTAAGTAAGTAGTAAATTCACATTAATAATAAGCTTTAATACTAAGAAAATCTTAGCTACTTTGTTTTATGTTTACAAGTTTCTAAACTTTAATCTAAAATATAAACTTTATTTTTTATTTAACTTTAGGTTATGATTATATTATAGCTTTGTTGGTCAGAGCAGCTAAAAACTATGTTCAAGGTAAGGATACTGCTGGTGATTTTAAAGCAACATACTATGGACTAAAAGCTTCTATACCTCTTAACAAAGAACAGAGAGAAATCGCAAAAGGTATTGAGCAAATTGGTGGACACATTGAATCCAAACTGAAGAAACTAAAAGGTGATCAATAATAAGATGAAAGATTTTGCTAATATTGGTCAAACATTAGTATCAGGAGTATTAGAAGCAAAAGCAGAAGAAAAAATGTATTCTGGGGTCATTAAGGCACTTAAGTTTATCGGTATAGATGTAAAGTCAATATTGGAGAAATGGGAAAAATTCTGCCAAGAAAAGATTTTAAAAGAAGATATTAACGATCCTAGTGTCGAGCCTTAAAATACTTAACCCTTAAAATTAAAAACAATAAACTTGCATTAACTACATTTAAAATCACTGTCGACATCGCGATACCATTAAGTCCAAATCGCTCAACCAGAAAACTATTTAGGGTAAATTTAAAAGCCATACCGAAGATCATGATGAAAAACGGTGTGCGCGCATCATTAAAACTGTAAAAAGTGCGCGCGAAGCTATCTTTTAAGACGTATGGAATCATACTTAAACATAAATAAAAGAACAATTCACTTACCATGGCTGTCGAGCGCGCGTCAAATGCTCCGCGCTCAAATAAAAGTCTAATAATCATTTCATTGAAACTCATACCGACTATCGTCGCGATCAGACATAAGCCCACTAAGATCTTTAAAGCCCGGTAAAGCTTTTGTTTAATACCAGCAGTGTTACCATCTTTGACGAATTTAGAAATTTGCGGGAAAAGTGGCACTAGAAATGCTGTTAGTAAAATACCCATTGGCATCTGAATTAGACGATTGGCAAGTAAAATTGAAGTCCAGGAACCGTCAGCTAAACCTTTACAAAAATAACTGTCAATAAAAACCATTAGCTGAGCCATAGCCGTATTTAGCAATGCTGGATAAAGCACATGGTGATAAACCTGAAGTTCACTTTTAGGTTTAGTAGAATCAAGGACTTTAGACCCAGTTGCAGATACTGGTGAACTTATTAAATTACTATTTTTTTTAACAGATTTCACCTGATTTTCAGCTTCAACACTAACAGCAGCTGGAGTTTGCTTATTAGCTTCACCATCAATTTCGGCACTTTTTTTCGTTTTCAGTTTATTTTCATCTATCGACTGAGCTTCAGGGTTTTTTAGTATATTTATCAGCTGTGGAATTAATAGAATTAGTGAAATTACTCCACCAATTGACATGCCGATCGCAAGTGAGATACCGCCTTGGCTTGCACCCATAATAAAAACAGTGCTAATTAAGGCTAAATTGACTACAGCTGGCGATAAACTGGGCATATAATAACGCTTAAAGATATTTAAGAGCGCGCAAATGATACCCACAGGAGCGGTAATAATAATTAGTGGTAGTAAAAGATCAATATTAGTTAAGGTCAGCTCGAAGTAAGCTGGCTTTAGTTGTTTATCGATAAAAAATGTCAACAAGTAAGGCTTAAAAAAGTAAATCAAAGCTGCAATTACACTAAAAAGAGCTAGTCCGCGCCACAAAATTTTATAAAACAGTTCTCTAAGGTTCTTTAAATCAATTTTAGGAATACTAGCGACCACCGCACTATAAAAAGGACCACCAATACAACCAAAAATAATGAAAAAGTTTCCAGTAAACAGATATGCCATATTAAAAGCATCAGAATTAATGCTAGTACCGAAAAATTTAGCTATTACCAGATCGCGGGCGAGCCCTAAAACCTTACTAAGCAAAGTCAGGATCGCAACTAAACTAGCTACTTTAAACATATATTAGGTTCCTTTATGGCATTAGATGGCAGGTCGGTAATCACTTTAGCTTTAACTTTGTCAAATGAATTCTAGCAGACAAGTTTAATGCTTCTATTTAAATTAGTTTATTAGCATAGCCTATTAGTTTGAAATTTAATTAGCTTAATTTATTTGAAAACCTTTACTACACTAGAACTGGTAGCATCACTGTGAAAATTACAGTTTTAATAAAGCCTCAACTTCACTTCCTTAAGACTGGCTGGCTAAGTTATCTAGCTCTTCAGCAAAGCTTTTAGAGCTAGCCTCATCATCCTTAGAATCTTTAGCAGAGTCTGCTTTTTGATCTAAACAGTCAACTCCAGGCAAAATTTTACCTTCTAAAAATTCTAATGACGCTCCGCCACCAGTACTAACGTGAGTAAAGTCAGCTTTAGACATTTTGAATTTCTCGATCGAAGCTACCGAATCTCCGCCACCGATAATAGTATTACCACCAGCTTTAGTTAACAACTGAAGCGCTTCAGCCACCTCGCGAGTGCCGCTTTCAAACATCTTATATTCAAAAACACCCATTGGACCGTTCCATAAAACAGTTTTAGACTGGGAGATTACTTTAGCGTACTCGATTCTAGTTGCATGGCCAATATCCATACCCTGCCAGTCATCAGGTATTTGATCAGCAGCCAGTACCTTAGTACCGAAAGTATCATCAGGTTGGTAATCCTCAAATACACTAATCGGGTTTCCAGCCAGGTCGCGCGCTGCGGTCGCAACGACATCTGTAGGTAATAAAATAGCGGTACCGTTTTCATCAGCTAGCGCGCTAATTTCGCGGGCGCGGTCTAATTGGTCATGTTCACAAATACTTTGACCAATACTCGCGCCGCGTGATTTTAAAAAGGTGTATGCCATACCACCACCGATGATCAGAGTATCGACTTTTTTAATTAATGAATTTAAAACTGAAATTTTAGAGCTAATTTTAGAGCCACCTACAATCGCGGTAAACGGTCTTTGTGGATTATCTAAACTTTCACCTAACATTTCAAGTTCTTTTGACATTAAAAAGCCAGCTACTGCTGGATTTAGATAGCTGGCGACACCTGTAGTACTAGCATGCGCGCGGTGAGCAGTGCCGAAAGCATCATTTACAAAAATATCTGCAAGCTTAGCAAGCTCTTTACAAAAATTTTGATCATTAGCTTCCTCTTCAGCATGAAATCTGATGTTTTCTAACATAAGTACACCACCACCTAAAAGCTGCTCGCATGCTTGCTGAGCTTCAGCGCCGATGCTAGTGTTAGTTTTTTTAACATTAATACCTAGTAAGTTAGTTAGATAAGCTGCAATGGGACTTAATCTTAGTTCTTCAACTACTTTACCTTTAGGTCTACCCAGATGACTTACTAAAATCACTTTAGCCTGCTTAGATATTAGATACTTAATCGTCGGCAAAGCTGCCTGGATGCGTGTATCATCGGTGATATTCATATTTTTATCTAATGGTACATTAAAATCCACTCTTACTAAGACTTTTTTATCTTTTAGTTGAGTTGCATTTAGATCTTTAATTGTTTTAATCATTTTATTCCTTTAATTTTGATAAGTTGATAATAATTTTTCGCTTAATTTATTAGTTCAAAAAGGCTTTTTAGTTGTTTTGCTAATTTATTAAATAGTGGCTCATCTAAATAAGTTTAGAGCTTGCGCCAGTCAAACTATTGTTTGATCATCCATTCGTAAGTAGTTTCACATAAGCTTCTAAGTAATTCTGGTAGCTGCATACCTTTTAATTTCTCGCGGTTTTCAGGTAGCATTAAACCTCTTTGGTCTTTAATTACTTTTAGACTGTCATCAGTGATTACAAATCTAGGGAAAGCATCGATATCTAAAGTATCTACCACCTGAGTTTGCGCGTCATAGATCCACTTAGCATCTATTTTACGTGAGTCGTTATACTTAGCCTTAAATTCATCAGTAGTGGCGTGCTTGGCATCCATAACGATATAAAGATCAGCATTCGGTTTATGCTTACTTTGCTCAGCTTCGATAGTAGCAAGTAAAGTCTCGCAGTAAATACAATGTGGTTTTACAAATAACAGGATTTTGTGTTTTTTATTACCCTGAACCACATAGTCTTTAAAAATATGTTCATTAAATTCTGGATCTTGAATGGTTAAAGTGTTTAGCTTAGCTGCTAGCTTTTCACCTGTTAATTTAGGTTTCTCTTCAGGTTTTTCAGCGGCTTCGGGTTTAGCTTCAGGTCTTAATTTAGCTTTAGCTTCTTTTTTATCAAGTTCACCTGAAGGTTTTTTAGCATTTGGTGCAGCAGCAGCATCTTTAGCAGTAACTTGGCTGGCTTGTATCTTGTCGGAAGTTGCATTTTGATTGCAGGCTTGCAAGACAAAGATCATTAAAAAAGTTAGAATTATTCTCATACCATTAAAATTTTACTAGTAAACATGAGTATCTATCAAGAATTTAAAAAAATACCTTTAATTCCCTATGCCCTGCTTGGCATTTTAATTATTAATAGTGGTCTATTAAGCTACAAATATCTAAAGTTTTATTACTTCCAAAACTTAGAAGATCTAGCTGCGCTATCAGCTTGTACAGGTGGTTGCGACGCTGTCATGATGTCCAAGTACGCACTTTTATTTAAAGTACCCATACCTGTTTATGGATTTATAGCCTTCAATATTTTACTCGCACTTTTTATTCGCATGCATCATATGAAAGACCCGCTAGCGCGCAAAGCATTTAACTTCGTGCTGATTTCTTGTATACTCGCAGCGATCACCTGCTTAATCATCTTATATTTCGTCCTGCATCTGCACTGTAAGTTTTGTATGCTTTCACATATCACTTTATTTATTCTAAGTGGTTATTATATAGGCGCTTATCAGGTCAGCGGGCAGAGTCAGAATCAAACCTTTAGTGACTAAGGCGCTGCCCGCAGGTTAAATTTTGGATAGATCTTATTAATTTAATAAAATAAATTTCAAATATCTGATAGAGATTGATTATTAGTTAACTTCAGCTTTCATATTGGCATGCCTCATAAAACTGGTCACCTGTTTAACTTGATAGCTAACATATTCATTATTTTCGCTGTTTTTAAAGCTTGGTAGCTTAGTTAAAGTTTTATCGATCTCATTTTAAGCGCTAAATAGCAGTTCATTATACAAAGCAACTCTAAGTTCACCCTCTTTTTGCTCCTTAGTATCGCCCACTTCTCTTAAAATTTAACTACCAAAGCTATCTAGATTCATCTTCAGCAAATTCAGTGGTTTGGGTTTGCTTTAATTCATAAATAAATTTTGCGTGCTTCATCAAGCTATCGCCGATCTGCTTGAACTCCTGAATAAAATCTGTATTTAATTTATTAATGTTTTTACCTTTCAAAACCGCCAGCAAATTCAAAACTTTAAGACGTTTAGGCTCTGAAGGTATCTTTTTAAGACTCAATATTTCTTTATCAGTAAAACCCTGAGATTTTAAAAAATTTTTAGCTGTTAATTCACTAAATTGATAGCGGTCTTCGTCTCTAGCGATCAAAGTAACCAAAGATCCCTTAGGGTTAATGACTGCAGAAATATAATCTGAAACTAGTTCATTAAAGTGAAAATTATTCATTCCCTTATAGTCTGGTAATTCAAGATAGTTTTTAAAAAAACTTTTAGTCTGATTTAAAACACCAAATTTCTCTTTCATAGCTATATGAGTCAGTTCATTTGCGATAACAGTTTCATATTCAAGCTTTATTTTTTCAGGATCAGTAATGTTTTGATCATTTATTTTCTGTTGAATATTTTTTAAATTAATCACAGGTAAAAGCTTTTCGGATTCATCTGGAGCTAGCAAGACCACAATCGAACCCCTAAAAGTCATAGATGGATCTTCAACCAGCGCAACTTTAGCAAAATTTTCTTTAGGTACTCCAGGAAACAATTTTACTAATGTGTCTTGTAAATCCTCAGATACCTGCATTGTACCTGTTAATTTGACATAAGAGTTAAATTGTTTAATTTCATGAGCGCGCCTCGCTTTAAAATTACTATCTATGGATAAAAGATCTTTAAATATATCAATATTTTCATCTAAAAAGTCTTCATTCGTTATATTTTTAACATAGCCAAATTTTTCAGCTAACACTTTTTGCTTATTTTTCTCTTGAAAGCTAGGCAGAGCACTTAGCTCATGATTAATATTATATTCGGTACTCTGAATATGCATGTAAAGCAAATCTGAGCGTAACTGAGCTCTAGATACACTTTCAGAATCATTTACTGTTCTCAAGAGCTGATCAGAAACTTTGTTAACTCTTTGAATCACTTGGTCTACAAGAATTTTTTCTTCTTTAGCTGTAACTTTAGAAAGATCGCTAATATTTTTTAATGGTTTTAAAATATAATCGTTAGTTTTGCTAATAAAGCCATCTACAATAATTTCTCCGCGTTTATTCTTAGCTGAGGTGAGCTCTTCGTATGAATTATACTTTTGATTTATATCTAAACCAATATCATCAAACACTTTTCTAAGGTTTAATCTAGGAACCGCGCCTACCATAATTTCTGGTATATTTTTTACACTTTCTAGAGCATTATTATTTAAATAGGATAATTTAGTTATATTTTCTCTACCCTTATTAATATTTCCTGAGGCTTTAACCAGAGGCACATAAGCATCAACTGGCAAAACATTTGCTAAAGCCAAGGGCATAGTTAAAGCGCTTGCAGCAAAACTTTTAAATTTAGGACTGTCGAACACAACATTAAAGATAATAGCACCATATTATCTTTAATGTTGTTGTATTATTTACTAGAATTAATCCTGACGCTTAGGAGATAGCAGTTCCACCTTGTAGCCATCTGGATCCTCGACAAAGGCAAGTATGCTAGTACCACCGTGCTTCATAGGTCCAGCCTCACGCACTACTTTTCCACCAGCAGCTTTAATTTCAGCGCACGCTTGATACACATCATCAACTTCAATCGCGATATGACCGTAGCCATCACCTAAATCGTAAGAGCTTTTATCCCAGTTATAGGTCAGCTCAAGTGCTGTATTTTCACTTTCAGGTCCGTAAGCTAAAAAACATAAAGTAAATTTACCTGCTGGGTATTCCTTTTCACGCAACACTTTCATCTTAAAGATCTCAGTATAAAACTTTTTAGACTTTTCTAAATCTCCGACTCTAAGCATGGTATGTAATAAACGCATATACTTAATTTTAGCTTAAGCGTTAGTATTAAACTAACCTCAGATTAGAAATTTAGAGTCTAATATAAATAAGCTTACGATATTAAACAAACTCACCTAAATTAGCTTAAGTTGGCTTTAATTTAATAAAATCATATTTTAATTTTTATAAAAATATTCTAAAAAAGAGCTTAATTTAGAAATGCATTCTAAATCAATGGCATACTTAGAAAAAATTTATAATTTCAAGGCTTTTTTATAAAAAAATCCTAAGTTGTCATTTACTCTGTAATTTTTATAGTTCTTAAACTAAGTTGATAAATAACTTTAGGAAAATACTATAACTTAGAAGCTTCAGGTAACAGAGCATCACTAAATTCTGCTTTCAAAGATTTATTAACACCAATAGTCTTAAGTGGTTTAGGCTTAGCCTTCTCGGCTGGATTAAGCTTATGATAAGCATTAACTAAAGCATCGATTAGTTTAGGGTTAGCTTTAGGTGGTCTAGCTACTATAAAATCGATCATACCAGACTCGATCGCAAGCTCTTTATACTCAATCGCTATCTCATGCATGGTTTCAATATGATCACCAACAAAACTAATCGGAATCACGATAGTATGAGTAACACCTCGTCTAGCTAAATCTATAACTACATCTTCTGTATTAGGCTCAAGCCATTTAACAGGCCCAACCTTACTTTGGTAGGAAATCATGTGTTCATTATCTGGAAAAGCGGCTTGCACTAATTCAACAGATTTTTCAATCTGCTTTTGATAAGGATCACCGCGATCTACGTATTTCTGGGGCAGACCGTGCGCTGAATATAATAAATAAATCGAGTCAGCAGGTAATTTAGTGTATTTTTCCTGCATTTTCTTTATCGAATCTCTAACTCTATCTTGCAGAAGCTCTACAAAACTAGCATCAGTATGCCAGTCACGTGCATATTTAATTTTAGCCATATTACTAAAACCTGACTTTTTAAACATCTGCTTGCATTCATGAAAGCTAGAGCCTGTAGTAGCTATAGAGTACTGTGGGTAAAGTGGAATGACACTTAGCTTATGAACTTTATGTGCCTTCATATCTTCAAGCACTTCCTTTAAAAATGGTTTAGTATAGCGCATCGCATGGTAAACCTTCATCCCCATGCGCTTTTCTAGAGCTTTAGCCTGCATGGCAGTTTCAAACTGTATCGGCGAGCCACCACCTATCTCCGAATATAATTTAGCTACCTTCGGTGTACGTCGATTAGCTATAATCCAAGCCAGCACGACCTGAAATGGCTTCAAAAATTTAGGTAATTGAATAATAAGTGGGTCGCGAAATAGATTATACAAAAAGTTATTTATTTCTTTTTGATTAGCTGGACCGCCCATCTGCAATAATAGTATCGCTTCTGACACTCTTCTATTTTAACAAAAAACCCCATTTAATGATATTAAATGGGGAAACAAACCTAAGATATAAACATAATGCTTACAAAAATAATTATAGCAAAAAAACATTTCAACTAATATATATTTATTTAGCCTGATTTTGATAAATATTGAATGGTTCTCCGGTGCCATGTGATACGCTCGCCGAAACACTTAAAGTACGTGGTGTTTGACCGTTTACAGTCGACCTAGAATAACCAATACTAAGATTAGCTTCTTTACCTGCTACTCGATTAGATTTAGTATAAGAAGTCGATACACCGGAAGAGGTCTTAGTATATGTATTAGCGCCATCTTTATATTGATACGTAGATGTTTCAGTCCATGAATTAGGCTGGGAAACTAACTGCCAGCTATTATTATTATCTAAATTTTGCACTTCTTTTAAAAGATTCGTTGTCGCTTTCATATCTTTACCACTCATAGCTTGACCTTGATTATTAGTCAATAATTTTAAGTATGAGCTAGTTAGCTTACTTGCATCTGGAACTCTAACACTACCTTTGTTTGCTTGAGCAACTTCAAAGCTATCGCTCATTTTAGTAGGCTCGCCAGCACTTCCAGTTTCAGCATCTGCTTTATTAACTTTATTACCTACTGGTATATTCATATTTACTCTTGCCTGAGGCAATGGATTGATATTATTTGACATTTTATAACTCCTTATTATTCGTCTAACAAGTGTTTAAATAAAAAATTTTTTCACTTAAACAACACACCAATATATAAACACACAGCGCAAATTATTTTGATACAGATATCACTCCTGCTTTTTATATCTAGCTTAATAAAGGGCAGGGGTAATAAAGATCTAGTAATCATGGTAAAAGCTTAGTAGAATATAACTTGAAAGAATTATGACAGTTACTACTGAAGAAGTTAATTTAGAAGAGCTCGGTAAAGAGATTCAGGTTCAGGCTCAATTACTACGCAGAGTAAAAAACGAAGTTCATAAAAGGATTATCGGGCAAGAAGATTTTATCGATCGCCTGTTACTTGGCATTATTTCAAGTGGTCATATTCTGGTAGAAGGTGTGCCAGGTTTAGCTAAGACTGAGACTATTAAAACTTTAGCTAAGGTAGTAGGACTCGAATCGCAGCGTATTCAGTTCACGCCAGATTTACTGCCAGCCGATCTAATTGGCACTCAGATTTATAACCCAAACGAAAAAGTACAGAACTTTGAAGTTAAAAAAGGTCCTCTTTTTAGTAATTTAATTCTGGCTGATGAAATTAACCGCGCACCTGCTAAAGTTCAATCAGCGCTTTTAGAGGCTATGGCCGAAAAGTCTATTACTATTGGTGATGAAACCTTTAAGCTAAGCGAACCTTTTATCGTACTTGCAACCCAAAACCCACTTGAGCAGGAAGGCACCTATACCTTGCCTGAAGCTCAGATGGATAGATTTTTAATGAAAGTGAAAATTGGTTACCCCGAGCGTAAAGATGAAAAGCAGATTATGAATTTAAATTCTAAGCAGCAGGATTTAAGTATTGATCAGGTAATTAGTAAAGAAGAACTATTTAAAGCTAGAGAGATTGTCGATAAAATTTATGTCGACGAAAAAATTCAGGATTATATTTTAGATATAGTCTTTGCTACAAGACTGGAAGCAAGCAGCAAACAAGTAAAAAAAAGTAAAATTAAAGAACTTAAAGAGTTAATTGAATATGGCGCTTCACCTAGAGCTTCAATCGCACTGTTACTAGCTGCTAAAACACGAGCTTTTATCCAAAGCCGCGCTTATGTAGTACCTGAAGATGTAAAAAATATCGCTTATGATATCCTGCGTCACCGTATCGGACTAAGTTTCGAGGCTGAAGCTGAAGAAAAAACTGAAGATGATATTATTCGTAAGATTTTAGACGCAGTAGAAGTGCCTTAGGTGGTAATATCTATTTAAAATTAAGTAAAATAATTTTTATTCTGTTTTTATAGAGATGTATTAAAGCTTAAATTAGAGACTATTAAATTAAGATTTTTGCTAAAAATTATGGTTAGTTAAATATTTATATAATTAAAGTATCAGTTATAAAATAGCTAAACCTAAATATTTTCAAATTTAATCTATTATATTTTACTAAAATTTAATTCTAAAATGTATTTTATATATTATCTTGCTAAATTTACCGCAGGATACTTAATCTATTTAGATCTATAAATTTCAAAGCTCAGTTGATAATAAGCGCTTTGGATTTAAACTTTTTTCTGGCTAAAAATTCACCCCCGAATTTTAACGTTAGAAAGTTAAAGAGAATAACTTCTCTTTTATAGACAATGAAAGCTCAGCTGTTATCCCCAAATAGCTGAGCTTTTACTTTGATAAGTAAGCGCCTCAACTTCATTTTATTATTTTAAACTTAAAAAGCAGATTTATCTTGACTTACTTGCTATATTTAAAGCTAATGGAAGCACTTATTTTAGATGTAGAAGGTACACTTGGCTCACTTAGCTACGTTCAGGACACATTATTTCCTTATGCTAGCTCGCATATGAAAGATTACATTTACCAAAACATAGAATCTAACCCTAAGGTAATAAAAATTATCGATGAAGTGCTTGAAATTATTAAAAACGAGGGCGTTGAAGGTATAAATTTTTCTGAAGGTGAGGAGCAAGTGATGGAAGCTGAAGTTAATACAGCCATTCAAGCCATGTTAATCTGGACTAAAAATAACCAAAAAATTAAGCCTTTAAAAGACCTTCAGGGCATGATCTGGCATGAAGGCTGCGTGGCTGGGGACTTAAAGGCACATCTATACCCAGATGTAGAAGATTTTTTAGTGAAAACTTCTGCAAGCGGCGTGCCGATTTACATTTACTCATCGGGCTCAGTGCAGGCACAAAAACTATATTTTAAATTTAATATGGCAGGAGATTTGACACCTTATATTAGTGGTTACTATGATACGGCTATCGGTTTAAAACAAGAAGCTAAGAGCTATTTAAAGATCTTTAAGGATCTTCAAGATTCTGTAGAATCGATTAAAGAAGTGGTTTTTATAAGCGATCATCCTGATGAAATTAAAGCAGCTAAAGAAGCTGGTATGAGTGCACGCTTAATTAGACGCGCTGAAGATTATCCAGATCAACTAGAACTTAAGAAAGCTGAAATTCATAGTTTTAGCGAACTTAGTTTGGTTAAAAGTTAACTGGTATAACTATTAACGCCATAAAAGTCTATTATTACATCTTAAAAGTGATTATTACTTTAAATTAAATTCTTTAAAACATTTATATCTGTACGTTTATTGATTAAAAACAGCGCATTTAAATTATAAAAAGCCTTTATCTAAACCTTCTTAAGGTTACTGACAGGCTCACCCTCGATATCAAGCTTACTGACCATTTTATTTACATGAAGTAAAATATAGTTTTCAAGTTTAATTAATTTATTCGAGATGTTAAGTTTTTGCTGGTCATTATCAGCTTGCTCAAAATTCATCAGCAATACTAATCTTTTAGAATTTAGCTCTTCCAACCGCTTCACCTTAACATTTAGATAAACTATTTTCCTAAAGCTTAGGTTAAAGTAGCACTTTTAAGTATAGTATTTAATAAACTTGGTGCACTTTAAGTTCTTTTAAAACCCGCTACCTTACGATTAAATTCATCATGAAAGACCTCAGGCTCTCGGTGAGTTTCAGGTAAAAGTTGCTTAAAAGCTTTATCTAAGTTACCACTAAAAAATTTTTCGTCTGCTTTCAATATTAAATTTAAACCTTGCAAGGTCCACCATGTAGGAAAATTTATCATATTTCTTGGCGAATTAGCATCGCCTATATCAGGGTACTTTGCATCTCTTGTTTCTTCACCATGTTTAACTGCATCTAATGTATTATTTAACAAACCAAGTAAAGTAACTTCATTATTATTAATATTAATTTTTTGTAAAGCCAGCCACTTGTACAAATTTTTATGTAAGTACATATCACTTTTTATAAATTTTTGTTGCTCATCTTCATCGATGATTTTATTTGATACTGGCTTATAATCAGGATTGGATATTCTTTCTAGTTCTGCTCTAGCAGCCTCTCTTTGCTCACTAACAGAACTATTTAAAGAATCTAAAACTAATGAGTTATTATCAATACTTTTGAAATTACCAGGTGAAGAACTTTTAACATAATTCTCCAACTCTTTTTTTCTTTGGTAAGTAAATTTATCGACTAACATTAGATTAGTTTCCTTTTATTTAGATCTTTCAAATAAGTAGTCCGACATTCTTTTTAATGCCTGAAATTGTGGTATTTTTTAAAAATTTAGGAAAAGATTCATTAATTGCTTCACCAACTTTTGAATTAATATCTAATTCAATTTTAGTAGTTGTAGTAACATTTTTTTGAACCTGATCAAGTAAGTCTTTAGGAGCATGATACTTTCGCTTTTGTAGATTTGTTGTAACGCTATTAGAGATCTCCGCATCTGAATTATCTGTTGTTTCGATTCGTTTCAAATTTGCTCTGTCTATTCTATTTCTATTGTTCTGAGTTCTGAGTTCTGAGTTTAATGTATCCTTAATCATAATATATATTATTAGACTTTCCTTAACCTAAAGTAAACTTTATTTTAGAAATTGAAATACCTTTTAAACAAATTTAATACTAAAACAAATATTCTAGTGCCGAAAACTTTCGACCTGAAACTAAGTTGCTTGCTAGAATTTAAAAGGAACCTTGAAAAGTTATACATATTTTACCAAATACTGGCGCAGCTATCTTTTAGGGACTATTTGTCTCATCATTATTAATGCTCTAGCGGCTTACATACCGCAGCTAGTTAAAAATTCGATAAATATCATTAAAAACTATAACCAAGATGCCAGTAATCTAGCTGGTATCGAACAAAATATACTCTTTATTTTAGTAGCAGCCGTGATAATGGCATTAATCCGCGCTAAATCCAGACATATTATCTTCGGTATCGGACGCCTTATAGAGTTTGATCTTAAAAGAGACATCTTTTCGCATTTGCTTAGCTTAGAGCCTGCATTTTTTAATAAAAATAAAACCGGTGATCTAATTTCTATAATTACTAATGACGTCCAGTCATATAGAGCGCTTGGTGGCTTTGCAATTCTAAATATATTAAATAGTATTATAGCTTTTAGTATCATCGTACCGATTATGTGGCAGATGAATAGTTGGCTTACACTTAGTTTTTTAACTTTAATTCCTATACTTATCTTTCTTATAACTCAACTTAGCTATAAAATTAAACACTACCAGCAAATCGTCCAGGAAAAATTAGGGAACTTAAGTCATTTTATTGAACAAAACTTAAGTGGCATACATATTATTAAAGCTTACGCTCAAGAAGAAGCTGAAATTAAGCGTTATGCTAACCAAAACCAAGATCTCTTACAAAAATATCTAGCTTTAATTAAGGCGCGCAGTTTAATTAACCCGATTATGAGAATTATCGCCAGTTTAGGGTTTTTATTATTACTATACTTCGGTGGCAAAGCTGTCATCAATGAAGGCATGAACCTAGGTGATTTTACGGCGTATTCTTTATATATAGAAAGGCTGATTTGGCCAATAGCTACGCTAGGCTGGCTGATCACGGTAGTTTATAGAGTTCAGGTAAGCTCTAAACGTATAAAGAGAGTTTTAAACACTAAGCCTAAGATCAAGGATCATGAAAATTCTAAAGATGTAAGTGAATTTAAAAGTGAAATAGAGCTAACTAAGCTTGGAGCGAAAATCGTGAAAGGTCAAAAGCTAGGATTAGTCGGCACTATAGGCTCAGGTAAAAGCATACTAGCAAGTAAACTGATGCATTTAACCGAGCTTGAAGCTGGTGAAATTTGCCTAGATGGTCACGATCTTAAAAATATAAAACTTTGCTCGTTAAGATCACTTGTGACACTTGTTCCCCAAAACAATTTTTTATTTTCAACTAGCGTAGCAAATAACATTGCATACGCAATCAATTTACCAGCTGACGAGATAGAAAAATTAGCTAAAGCTGTTATTTTACATGATGAAATTATGAAATTTCCGGATAAATATGAAACTTTGGTCGGCGAGCGCGGAGTTACTCTATCTGGCGGGCAAAGACAACGGATGGCGATCGCAAGAGCGCTAGCACTTAACCCTGAAATCTTAATTCTAGATGACGCTTTAAGTAGTGTGGATGATGTAGTCGCAGAAAAACTTTTAAATAATATTTACGAGTACCGCAAGGGTAAAACTACTATCTTTATTACTCATAAAATGAAGATTATGCCTGGCTTCGATAACATTTTAGTTATGGATAAGCTAAAGATAGTTGAGCAAGGTAGGCACGGTGAGCTACTGGCGCAAGGTGGTCTCTATAAACAACTCTATAGTCAGGTGAAGTCATGAACAATGACCTGCATCTAGCCAAGTTACTATTAGATTTCGCTAAGCCCTATACTAAGGTCTTAAGTTTAATTGTAGTTCTCTTGCCTCTAAGCTCGGTTGCCTTTTCGATTCAACCATTTTTAATTAAAAAAGCTATCGATGGTCCACTTAGTAACGGAAATTTAGATGGTCTAATTGTTTATGTTTTATATTTCCTATTAGCTTTAATCATAAACTTCACTTTACAGTTAGCCCAGATTTGGCTTATTAATAGTACTGGTCAAAAAATAGTCAGTGATATCAGACAAAAGTTATTCGAGCATTTAGAAAGGCTACCTATGACCTTTTTCGATAAAAACCCGATCGGACGTTCAGTTACCAGACTTACTAGCGATGTAGAGCAGCTTTCTGATAGTATCGGTGGTGGTTTAATCTTAGTTTTAGTAGATATTTTTAATATTATTACCGTGATCATCTTTATGGCAGCGATAAATATAAAGTTATGTTTAGTATTAGTAGCTTTTATGGTGCCAGTAATCGTGATCGCTTCAGTCTTTCAGAAGTCATATCGCAAGGCAAGCCTTGTTGCAAGACAAAAACTATCTAAATTAAATTCCTTCTTACAACAAAACATAGTCGGTATCCAGGTCGTGCAATTGTTAAATTGCGCGGATAAAAACATTAATATTTATAACGAAAGTAACCAGGAGTACTTTAAAGCTAATGATAAAAGTATTTGGGCTGACGCTAATTTTTCAGCTGGCGTAGAGCTGATCGGCTTGCTTAGTCTAGCCGCTGTCTTATTTATTTCGAAGGAAATTTTACTTGATAATGCTTTAACTGTGGGTGTGATTATCGCTTTTTTGCAATACACGCAGTCACTATTCGATCCGATACGTAGTTTAAGTGATCGTTTTACAGTAATTCAATCAGGCTTTACAGCAGCAGAAAGAATAGATGAACTTTTAAATGAACCTATCACTATCAGTGATAAGCAAGAATGCTTAAGCTTAACTGATAATCAAATTACTTCACAATATTTAATAGAATTTGATGATGTCTGGTTTAGCTATGATAAAAAGCAATGGATTTTGCAGGGTTTAAGCTTTAAAGTTAAGGCTGGCGAGTTTATCGCGATAGTCGGTAAGACAGGTTCAGGGAAAAGTACCGTAATTAAGTTACTTACACGCCTGTATGATGTAGATAGCGGCGCTATTAAAATTAATGGTGTAGACATTCGAGATTTGAAGCAGGATGAACTGAGAAAATTTATCGCTGTCATTCATCAAGATTCGTATATTTTTGCTGGAAATCTTGAAGATAACATCACTCTAAAGCGAGATCATGTAAATTTAGCCTTGGCAAAGCCGTTTTTAAGTAGATTATCCCTAGATCTAAAAAGTAACCTTAATGAGCGCGCGGCTAATATCTCCAGTGGCGAAGAGCAGGTGATTAGCTTTGCGCGCGCGCTAGTCTCTAATCCTGAGCTGCTAATCTTAGATGAAGCCACAGCTAAAATCGACTTAGTTACTGAAGCCCACATTCAAGCTGAATTAGCGAAGTATACTCATAATAAAACACTCGTGGTGATCGCTCATAGGCTAGAAACCATTAGAAGCGCTACTAAAGTGATTGAAATTAAAGCCGGGCAAGCTTATATCCAAACGAATTAAAGAATCGAGTATCCTCAACTCAGCTGCTATTAAATTGTTACCTAAATCATCAGAATTTAG
Organism: uncultured Gammaproteobacteria bacterium; assembly: GCA_964438425.1. Taxonomy (GTDB): domain Bacteria; phylum Cyanobacteriota; class Vampirovibrionia; order LMEP-6097; family LMEP-6097; genus CAYTKM01. The sequence goes on along the minus strand of CAYTKM010000001.1, from coordinate 129,322 downwards.
GCTTATTGATTAATGCACCAGTTAAAAAAGATATCTTGTAATTTCCTTACAAAATAATAAATATAAAGATATTTAGCTAAAAATACGCTATCATAATTTAAGCTCGTGGGCAGATGTCCGAGTGGTTAAAGGAGACAGACTGTAAATCTGTTCGTGTAAGCGTACGCTGGTTCGAATCCAGCTCTGCCCACCACTCATTTTTCAAATACTTTATCAAGGTTTGAAATAAATTTTATTAATTTTTGTATAAAATACTCTATATTTAAAAACGCGCACTTAAAAAGTATCTTTAAAAATATAATTTAAGATACTTACTTATAGCTATAACGAAGTTTAACTTGTTAAAGCTCAGTATCGTATCCTAATTGATGATTAAGTGGATCAATAAAACGTTTCGTAGTTTTTAGCATCTCATAATTCTTTTTAAATTTAGCTTCACTTGGTTTATCAAAGGTGTTAACTAGTGGCATATCACTAACAATATCTTTAAGTTCCTGACTATAATCTATATTAATAAAATCACATAGTTGTGCGACGATTTCATCAGGTTTAGCTAGCAAATTTTCAAACTTGACCTGAGTATATCTATCATCTGCCATGTCATTAAAAGCTTGCTTAGCATAACGGTGGCTTTCCGCCCACTGAAACGCACACACCTGAGCTAAATTCTTTTCAGTAGTAAAAGTTTCCCAGCCTGGTGGCATAGCAAATTTCCAAACCTCACCTGAATAACCTTTAATATCTAAATCTACATTTAAGTATTTTCGTTGTTTGAATTGAAATTTTTTAGTTGCATTCCAAGCATTCATTAATGAACTTGTATTTTCGTAACCATCACGCGTTAAGTAGATAAATTTCGCACTTGGGTACATTTCAGCTATAAATGGTACTCGAAAACAGTTAGGCGGGGTTTTATCGATAATACGATAGCTTTCGTTTTGTTTAATCTGCACTAACTTATAAAAATAATTGATCGAATTTAACAGACTAAATGCTGGCGCGAAGTTACGAATAGCTTTAACCCTGGATAAATAACCGAATTTATAATTAGGGTAAGCATTTAAATGATAGTAATTATCAAAATCTGCGCGGTATTCAGGTATATAATCCCACTTTTCTAGCACGATAGTATCAGCGTCTTCTTCTGGATGCCTATGCCAGCGCTCCCAGACTTTGTTTGACTCTCTATAAAGTGAAAAAAGCTCGCTACTTTCACTTAGTAGTCTAAAAAGTAAGCTGGTGCCACCACGGTATGAGCCGATGATAAAAACTGGATCTTTAATTTTCAAAGCATTATTATTATCGCACTAGTAAAGAACATTTTATATCCATAATATAAGTAAGTTCGCTTGCTTTAATTAGTCTGCAAAGCTGCTTACTAATAAATGAAATTAGTAAAATTAAATTTTAGAATTTAGCTTTAATTTATGTCTTCAAGATCTTTAATCACGTTTTCAATGTCTCTACGCAACTCAGCTTTATCAGTATTATAAATAAAAACGTTACTTATGTTACCGTAGTAGTGATTGAAATTTGGAATATTACTATCATGCCCAGAAAAAATAAAGCCTCTATTAGACTGCGCGTCATGAAACTGAATATGGGTAGTATCGATAGTAGCATTTTCAAGATGACCATTAACATGATATTGTCTGCCTTGCAGATCATTAAGAATTACTGAGTGCAACCTCAATTCTGGCGCCCCGTAAGGTAACACAGAAAGGTCAACGTCATTAGAATAATGACCATTAGTTAAAATACTATTGCTGCGATAACCGATATGAAATTTTCTTTCATTACCCTCAAAGCCTTGATTACCGATAAAAAAGCTGCCGCTCGCATTATTCAATCTCTCTTCACTAATAAAAATTGAATACTCTGAATTTACTAAATCTGTAAAATCGAACTCCAGATGATCATCGACACCATTTCCTTCAAGTGCTGGCTTACCGTGTGAATTCCTGACCAAACCAGTAGCATTTTTATAAATTGTAGGTTGATTAATTATTACATTTTGGGTAGCATTATTGCCATTAGAAGACTGATCGTACCAAACTGGTACTACGCAGTTAGTACCCGCGCAATGACTGGTTATAGCAGCTACATCAAGTTCGTTATTATTATTAAAACCAATATCAATTTCATTATGGTTATCCTCACGTCTAATACGAATTAGTGGTCCATTGTAACTAGAATTAACCTTATTAAGTGAGTATATAGCTACAGCACCATTATCTAAATTAACATCACCTGTATTAAAGATGCTTACATTGATTCTTTCTTTATTAGTAGTATTATCTACTACATCAAAAGTTACAATATATTTAGAGTAAAGTGGTGAAAAGAAGCTGCCATCTGTTATATGCGCTTTAGAAGGTAAATTAATCTTGTGCCCTCCACTATTATCTATATTAAGTACTACTCGGTGCCCCTGATTTAGATTATTAAACTCTAAATTAAGATCAGCAGTTAAAGTTGTATTATATATAGCATTTAAATTCTTAAAGCTGATGGTATTTCCAGTAAGTGTTTCAGTCTGAGGATTATTTACTTTATCTACCACATCATCTATTAAATCCTGAACTACCTGCTCGCCTAGACCACCTGTATCTACACCGCTAAAATTACTAACAAGCTTTCTTCTAATACCATTTACAGTAAAATATAGATTATTATTAAAAAACTCAAGACTCCCATTTACTGGCATGCTGGTTAAAGGTGCACTTTTAAAAACAATATGAGGTTTATCAGGATCTTTTTTAGCTATAGTAAGACTAGCTTCTTTACTATCAGTATTAATAGTAATTTCCTGACTAGAGTTTGCTTCACTACCAGTGTTATTAAATTCCTGATTAGAATTTAGAAAAGTATTTATAGTTTTAGAGCGTTTCTTAGTCTGTATTTTAGGTAATCTAACTGTAATATGATCGCTATCAGTATTTACTACTTCAAGTGAGTTATTAGGACTTGTTTCAAATGACAGTCGCTCGAAAAGTAGATGCTCTATTTCTTCTTTAGCGATACTACTTTCAAATTCAGCATTTAAATTCTGTTTTTTTAATTGCTCGAAATCACCACTTGCATTTATATTTAAATTAAATGTGTCTAATTTAGTACCCGAACCGTCTATAGCAGTTATCTGCAAGTCTTTAGTACCAGTAAATGGCATAAAGCTCAGCTCAGCAAACTGGTTTTTATTTAATTTATTGCTTAATTTTACTGTACTACTTGAATGATAGGTTATTTGAGAGTTATGCTGTTCATAAACTACGAATTTAACTGAATTATTAAGGCTATTAACCGCAAATAAAGCTTTAGGTTTAAAACGGATTTTAAAATTCGGTAGATCTTCAGGAAAACTCTTTATCAGATCACTTTGTTTAACTTCTAAATTACTAGTGCAGCTAATATCAGCGCAGTCTAATCTGACAAATGTAGTTTTAGCAAAGCTGATCTGCGCGCTAAATAAACTTAAAGTAATTAAATAGAGAATCTTTTTAAGCATGTATGAAAAGTCCTGAAGCTAAATTTAGTTTACTTGCCTTAGTCTGCTGAAAATCGTATAGCAGTTAAAGGTTTTTAAACTAAAAACAACATGGATATATCTGTATATACCCTAAATATGCAACAAGAACATCATCTATTAGACCATTTAGAACTAAAAGTATATTAAATAGTCCTAAAGTAGATTTAAAGTTATACTTTATGCTTAGATAATTCGATCGGATTATAAAGCGTATCACGTTCCATCTCTTGCAAGCGAGCACCTTTAATAATGCCAGTGATAGTCTCCTCAGCCAGTGAGCGCTTACCTGCTCCAGCTGCTTTAGTAATTCTTTCAGCCATGACCGTACCATCCAAGTCATTTGCACCCATTTTAAGTGCAATTTGAGCCGTTTTTTCACCAAGCTGAATCCAGTAAGCTTTAATATTATCGAAATTATCAAGCATTAATCTAGCTGCAATGATATTTTTAAGCTGATCTTGCCCGGTTAATGGCTCTACGCCACGTTCAAGTAAATCATTGCCTTCATAGTGACAAACCAGTGGAATAAAAGTTTGGAAACTACCCATACTAGTACTAGAAAACTCTGTTAAAGATTCGTCCTGTGCTTTACGTAAAATATCTAAATGGTCTATGCGCTCTACTGAGGTTTCGCCAATACCAGCAAGCATGGTGGCATTAGTTTTAAGACCTTTAGCGTGAGCTATTTTATGGATTTCAAGCCAGCGCGTGTATGGAATTTTATCTGGGCACATCTCATCGCGCACTGATTTGGCAAACACCTCAGCGCCACCACCAGGCATACTATCTAAGCCAGCAGCGATTAGACGCTCAAAAATCTGCTCATAGCTCATATTTTTTTCAAATTTCTTGAAAAAATCTATCTCTACAGCAGTAAAAGCTTTTACATGGATAGCTGGGGCTGCTTTTTTAATCGCGCTAATCACCTCACAGTAATAATCAATTAAACATTTAGGGTTTAAACCACCGACGATATGCACTTCAGTCGCTCCCTGCTCGCGAGCTGACATAACGCGGCGTACACATTCATCAGTATCCATAGTATACGCGCCTTCTTGGTTAGGTTTGCGCGCAAATGAACAAAAGTCACAGCTAGCGATACATACATTAGTCGGGTTCAAGTGAAGATTTGTGTTCCACCAAACCGTTTCAATTCTACTAAGAGCAGTTTTCTTATCAAAACCTTTTCTTAAAGCTACTTCATAGGCTTTGCGCTCACGCGCGTAATTAGCAAGCTGTGCTAATTCTACGATTTCATCACTATTAATAACTTGATAGCCTTCTTCAAGACTAATTCTTTCGCCAGCTAGTAGCTTTTTAGCGATACTATTGAATTCGTGCGAGCTGTCCTGAGCGAGCTGCTCGGTGAAAAATTTCGAGCTACTTTCAAAATTAATCTGTTTTTCTGATTCTAGATTCAAGTTAATACTATTCAATATTATTTAGCCTATACTAATATTTTACCTTAAATTAAGCACTTAATATCTTTGTTTTAGACTTATTCGGCAATCTGATTGAGCTATTGACATTAAAATTGAACCTATAGTCTTTAATATTAATGATTTTAGTTGAAACAATATTTTAATTAATCATAATTCTTACAAAAATTTTTAGTACTTAAAGCAGTTCTAAGCACTTTAACCAACAACCTAAGCTTTGCAGCCTAGCAATTTATTAATACATTAATGCTATTTTTGCTAAAATGATAAAAAAATGTTAAGAAATTTAAGTTAATTAAATATTATAAGGTCAAATACCACTCTTCTTAACATTAAATATTGATAAGTAAAATGAACAGTTGATGTCAGACGCCAAACCACACTCAAATATAAAAAAAACAGGTCTTTTTTTGTACCGGCTCTACATTAAAGCCTTCTCTAAACAAAGATCTTTGCATTTTTGTTTTAAAGCAGCGACTATCGCACTAGTAATCAACCCATATTTCACTTATAACCTAGTTAAAGATGGTGTTTTTTCTGAAGATTTAAAGTTTATTGCTGATGCGATTTTTATTTTAGCGATTATGGTAGCGATTAGCTCAATTTACAACTACATACTAAGAATTTTTGAACTAAAACAGCGTGCTTTTAGTGCTAGAGCGAAGCAACTAGCAGCCGAGAATGAAAAAGCGCGCCTCGAACTTAAGGTTTTAGAAGACAAACAGCGTCGTCGCGAAGATCGCGCGAAAAGGTTATATAAGCTGGCACCGCGGGAAAAAGATATTATGGCCATTTTCTATGAAAGTGGTTCTAAAGTGCATTATTTTTCAGCAAAACATCGCTTGTACCCTAACTTAGAAACTTTAGTTAGAGCGGGTATACTGACAGTCCAAGGTTCACTTGATCCTGAATCAGCAGAGATGTTTTTGATGCGAGACTGGGCTTGGACAGTACTGGAAGAGCATTATGAAAAAATCTTGCCACTTGAAAAAGTAGTACAATACAAGGTACACGGACTTCCAGATTCTTATGATGAAAGCTCTTATATACAGCAAAAATCAGCCTAATAAAGTCAATCTAGCTTTAAAAAACATAGAAATACCTAAATTTAATCCCCAAACCGAAATTCTCGTTAAGGTACTTGGTGTAGGTGTTTGTGGTACTGATTTGTTAAAGTTAGACCGCGCCTTGGTTAAAGAAGGCACAGTTTTAGGTCATGAAATGATCGGCGAAATTAATCAAATTACACCAGAACTTGGTATGAAGTTTGACTTAGGTATAGGCGATAGAATTATCAGCTCGCATCATGTACCTTGCGGTGTTTGTAACTTTTGCCTAAATAAACAGGAAAGTCTATGTACAACTTTTAAAGCTACTAACTTTCGTCCAGGTGCTTTTTGTGAATATTTAGTTCTAAGCCAAGATCACCTGAGAAAAACTGTTTTAAAAGTGCCTGAACATATAAGCAATCTTGAAGCTAGCTTTACTGAACCCATAGCTTGCTGTATTAAATCTCTTAAAAAAAGTGGTTTGTTTGAGCGTCTAGGTAAAACTAGAATTGTCATTTATGGTTTAGGCTCGATTGGTTTAATCATCGGACAGCTGATCAATCACTACCGCAAAATGAACAAACTATCAAGCGAAGTTGAGCTTATAGGGCTTGATTTGATTGAATATAAACAAGACTTAGGCTTAAAGTTAGGATTCGATTTTACAGGCTTCACACTTAAAACACTTAAAAAATTAGATTTAGGCAGTGAAACCAACCAGCTAGAGCTAGAAAACACGCTGCGCTGTCAAACTATGAATTTACTTAATAAAAACGAAGCTCATTTAGCTTCTGTTACTGATGCACTTAACTCTAAAGCCACTATTAAAGCATTGAAAAAAAGTGTGAATTTTGATGATAGCGATGCTCACGAGCAAACAGATAATAGATATAAAGATGTGAATTTAGCTGATCAAAAAGCAGATTTAGTATATTTATGTGCAGGTTCTAGTATGACTCTAACTTTAGCTAATCAGATTGCGGCTGATGGCGCCACTATTATGGTATTTAGCAGTATCTCAGATAACAATGGCTTTAAAAACAATGATATTTATTATCGTGAATTGCAAATAAAATCTAGCTATTCACCTAATTTGGATGATTTATACGAAGCACTAAAGCTAATAAATAGTAGAAGTATAAATGTAAAAGATTTAGTTAGTCATCAGGCGCTCGGTTTAGAGAATTTTGCTAACTGTATTTTAGATTTGAAAGAAGAGAAAGGTCTGAAAGCTTATTTAAATTTAGATTTAAAATCACAAATTTAAAAATTATCAATCATTTTAACCTGTTGCATCTGCTTTAACAGCTCTGGGCTAACAGAATTCATACCCATCGCTTGATTGCTAGCACCAGCTGCCTGAGTGCCTGAGTTAGCTTGACCAGCGCTGGGCATCATATTTCCCATATAAGGCATCCCAGAAGAAGTATTACCTCCAAATGGATTCATAGCTGCTCCAGGCATTGCTTGTTGCATACCTGGCATACCTTGAGCGTTTTGTTGCCCCATCATCATTTGGTTAACCATCGGGTTATTCATCAAACTACCTAAGCCTGAGTTATTATTATCGTTATCTTTATCGAATGAACCACTAATCATCTGTGATTGCATCATTTGAATCATCGCTTGAAAGTTCTGTGCTTGCTGCGGATTGATATTGGTACCAGTTGCAGTCGGGTTCGGAACTGGATTAGCTCTTGCAACTTCTGGATCATATAATAAACCATTTTTTTCTCCATATGTTTCTAGTCGGTCGATGCGATCTGCAATGGAGCGCATTCGATTTTCTATTCCTTCAGGTCCTTGCATACTACACATACTTCTATATTAAATATATGGATTTTTGGTTAACATAAGCTTAAGCATATCTATTTAGCTAAATTAATTGATTATTTTAGTTAGCTATAAGTGTCTAAAAAAATTTACTGCTACAAATTTTGCTAGAATTAGCAGTTGTTATTAGATAATTGATTCATAAAGGTAAGTTAGTTTTCTTAAAAAATTAGTGAATTTAAGCTAGATCGATCCACTTTTACTAGGGCATAATTTAAAGTAATGTTTAAAAAACGTGAAAACCAAATAACAATCTTAAGCATTTTACTATTAGTAATAGTCAGTTTGTTTTGGTTTAAGCCAGTTCTAAGTGGTCGAAATTTTAAAAAAAATGAGATTGAACGTTATCAGGCAGTTTTAAAATCTAAGAAAATCAGTAAAAAAGACATCTTAGAGCTGCAACAACAAATATCAACTTTAAAACTCGAAAAAGACGAATTGCGCAATCAGTTACCTAGCACTGAAAAAAGAGGTATTTTAATTAAAGATTTAGAGGCGTTAGCTAAAAAACATAATATTAACCTTGAAACCTTTTTACCTAAAGAAACCACTAAAATTAATTTTGTTGGTGAAGAAATAGATCAAAGGAAAATGCGCTCTAATTTATATCGCAGAGATGCTAGGTATACTCAGCCTAAAGCCCTTAAAACTTCCATAGAAATAGACTCCAATGGTAATTACTTCGATTATAAGAGCTTCTTTGCAGACATTATGAGCTATTATCGTGCGGTAGAAGTGACCAATTTAACTATGAATCGCGGAGCAGGTAGTAGCACTAATACTACTATTAAGGCAGATAAAAGATTTGTCGTAAAAAACAAACGTGGTAAAAGTCTAGCTGAAGAAGCCAGCCAAAGTCTAAATGTGGACTTCACTTTAATCGCTTATACTTCAATTCCTGACGAACCTAACATTATTAATAAACATGCAGATGATAATTAATAAACAATGGCTTAGTTAGACGTTTCTAATAGTTTTATTTACTTTAATATCTATTTAGTTGAGCTAAAAGTATCATTTTTAGTAAGTATCATCATCAATTAAATAATCAATTTATAATAAGTAATCAAAATATAGGCTAAAATTTTAAGTGTAAACAAGTTAAAGTTTTTATAAAGTGCTTGTAATTTTGTGATATGCCTAAAATAAAAGCGGTGCGTGGCACCAAAGACATTTTAAATGAAACTTCTAAAATTTGGCAATGGCTAGAACTAAATGCCATCCAAACTTTGATGGAAGCTGGCTTTGATGAAATCCGCACTCCTATTTTTGAATCTACCAGTTTATTTGCGCGCGCAGTAGGCGAAGATACTGACATCGTTAATAAAGAAATGTATACCTTTAATGATCGAAGTGACAGGTCACTTACTTTAAGACCTGAAGGTACAGCAGCTATAGTTAGAGCCTATCTGGAGCATGCTTTAGACCGTAGCACCAAACCTTGCAAACTATGGTACCGAGGACCTATGTTCCGCTACGAGCGCCCTCAGACAGGACGTTATCGTCAATTTCAGCAGATTGGGGTAGAAGTATTCGGTTTGCCAGCCCCGTATATAGATTTAGAGGTCGTAGCTTTAGCGATTAGATTTATGAAACGTATTGGATTGCACGACTTAACGCTTCACATAAATTCTATTGCCAATACTAACTCTAGACTTAAATATAGAGATGCTTTAAAAGAGTTTTTACTTCAACATAAAGATGAAGTTTGCGAAGATTGTGTGCGTAGAATTGAGACTAACCCTCTAAGAGCTTTAGACTGTAAGGTGCCAGCCGATCAAGCTATCTATAAAAACGCTCCGCAGATTGAAGATTACTATGATGACGAATCTAAAACAATCTGGCACGATATTAAAGCTGGTTTCGACGAACTGGGCATTAAATATATAGTAGATCCACGTCTAGTTCGCGGTTTAGATTATTATAATCACTTAGTATTCGAGATTAAAACTACCGATCCAGGCTTAGGTCAACAAAGCACAGTACTTGCAGGCGGGCGCTATGATGGTTTAGTAGAAAAGCTTGGTGGCAGCAAGACTCCAGCTGTAGGCTGGGCTTTAGGTTTAGAGCGTTTAGCCTACCTGATAGCCGCTAAAGAACTTGAACCTAAAAGTAATGCTGCATCATTATTTATAGTTAGTGATGATGCGATTAAGGCTCAACAATTAGCTATCGTACTACGCGAAGAATGTAAGATTAAAGTCGAGTACGAATATGAAGCTAGTACTAAAATAGCTAAACAAATCACCAAAGCAGATAAGCGCGGCGCTAATTTAGTGTTATTTTATCTTGAAGATGAAAGAGCAGCTAAAACATTTAAAATTAAAAACCTAAAAACAGGCGAAGAAATTAAAGATCTAAGTATCGAAGCTATTATAAAGTTATTAAAAAATGTACAACAATAAACCACTTACTGAACGAATTCTATGTAGCATCGGCTATTTAAGCTTTTTGGTACCATTAACCGGTTTTATACCCTTAGTATGGATTATTTTAGGTAATCTTAGAAAAGTTCACATGAGTGAATTCGCTAAATATCATTGTTATCAGGCTGTTATGTTTTCAATGATCATATACTTTTTCCCTAGATTAATTTCTTTACTACTGAAGATCTTAAACTCTTTACTTGCTGTTTTCGGTGATATATTTATCGGCACTATCGGGCTTTTAAACACTTTATCAGTGATATTTTTTCAAGCTTATTTTTATGCCGCAGCTATTGTAACGGTTTATGCTGTAGTCTGGACTATTCGCTCTAAATATACCTACATGCCACCTATCTCACAGGCTGTAAATTCGATTTTACGTTAATTCAGGATTATTACTTCTTCAAGCCTAAAGGTTTCAAGCTATAATTGTTTCGTTTAAAGTTTAGAATTAAGATCTCAGAATTTTACTAAGGTACAGTTACTAAATACTCTACTTTAATACTGAACTTATATACCTTAATTAAGCTATAAATTGATCAAACAGGTCTAAATTATTAAATTTAGAGTTATAAAATATTTCTAAATTAAGAGCTATTTTATACAAATTTTACAGATTTGAGCCAAAATTAGAATTTTATTATAAATTTAGACAATATTTAGGGTTTTTTTATAAAAACCAAGAAAGTGTTACTGACTCTTTACTTTTAATTTAGGTCAAGTAAAGACTAATAAATATGAAGTCAAATTAACTTCAACTAAAGGACTGTCATTTATAAATATATTCTATAATACATAGAAGTGAATTTTTCAGGTATTGATACTACTATTAACTCTGCTTTAGAGCCGCTAGCTAATTCCATTTCTAAAATTGTTTTTTTTGAATTGAATCTAATAAATGGTATCTCCATACCTTTTTTAGTAATCTGGCTTATTTTAGGTTCGCTTATTTTTACTATATACTTAAATTTCGTAAATTTTACGGGTCTAAAGCATACTTGGGATGTTCTAGGAGGCAAATACCGTAGCATAAATTCTGAAGGTGAGATTAATTCTTTTCAGGCTTTAACTACAGCTATATCAGGTACAGTAGGTTTAGGCAATATAGCAGGTGTCGGCGTGGCGATCGCGACTGGAGGTCCTGGGGCAGCAGTCTGGATGACCTTAGCTGGGTTTTTAGGTATGAGTAGCAAATTTCTAGAAGCTAGTTTAGGTATGATATATCGCAAACGTAGTAAAACCGGCGAGCTGATCGGTGGTCCTATGTTTTATTTAAGCCGGGGTTTAAAAGAATATAGAAAACTACCTTTGGTGGGCTCGATCTTAAGTGTACTTTACTGTATCATGTGTATTTGCGGTGTGCTTGGTGGCGGCAATATGCTTCAGGCTAACCAAAGCTACCAACAACTAGTAAACGTAACTGGTGGTATAGAACATAGCTATTTTGCTGATAAAGCCTGGCTATTTGGTTTAGTGCTGGCTATTTTCGTAGGATTTGTAATCATTGGTGGTTTAAGTAAAATAGCTAAAGTGACTGAAAAGTTAGTGCCCATGATGGGACTTATATTTATCGGATCAGGCTTAATTATCATCTTTGTTCATTTAAATGACTTACCAGAAGCGATTATGCTAATGCTTAGAGATGCTTTTACAGCCAGGGGGGTCACTGGTGGTATTATCGGCTCGATGATAGTGGGTCTTAGAAGATCAGCTTTTTCAAGTGAGGTTGGAGTTGGTTTTACAGCGATCGCGCATGCTCCGGTTAAAAATGATAAACCAGTATCAGAAGGGTTTGTTAGTATGCTTGAGCCTTTTATAGATACAGTGGTAGTTTGCAATACTACCGCACTCGTTATAGTAATCACTAAAACCTACCTGCAAACAGAGCTTGATGGTGTCACTTTAACTTCGACTGCTTTTGCAAGTGTTATGCCTTGGTTTCCATATGTACTGACACTAGCTGTACTGATGTTTGCCTTTTCAACCTTAATCTCATATTCTTATTATGGTTTAAGAGCTTGGTGTTATTTATTCGGAGATAACAGCATTATATCTTTAAGTTTTAAAATTATCTTTTTACTTTGTATTATTATCGGTTCTACTATGGATCTAAGAGCAGTCATAAACTTTTCTGATGCCATGTTTTTTGCCATGACTTTTATTAATTTTAGTGGTATCTATCTACTAGCTCCGCTTATTAAAAGTGAGCTTAATAAATTTAAAGCTGAGTATGTTTTAAATCGCTAATACTCTTAGCTTTTTCTAAGTCTGCTTGCTCTTTATCTACTTTATTTTTTTTCGGCTTAGGTTTACTAGGATTTTGGATCAAGCTAGGGTCTTTTAACCAGATTTCAACTAACTTTGCTGTTTCTCTAAATAGTTCAGGTAAGGTTTCACTCTGCTCGGCTTTAGGAAAATTACTTAATACATAGCTCGCCCTCTGATCACCGCCAGGGTCAGGTCCCACTCCAAGTCTTAACCTATAAAAAGCTTTAGAATTTAACTTTCTAATACTATCTTCGATACCATGCTGCCCGCCCGCCCCGCGATTAAAAGAAAATTTAAAGCTGCCAGTAGCTAAGCTGACATCGTCATGAATAATTAAAATGTCTTCTACAGCTATTTTATAGTAATTACTAATTTTTAGAACTGCATCCCCTGAATCATTCATGTAGGTAAGGGGCTTAGCTATAATCAGTTCAGAATTTTTAGCAATTTTAGCCTTTAGTTTAGCTTCTTTTACAGGCTTCGCTAGACTAAGCCCGTCAGCCATGTAATCAATAAACATAAAGCCTATGTTGTGTCTGGTTTTTAAATACTTCTCGCCAGGATTCCCTAGGCCAATCAACAGTTTAAGTGCCATTTGGACATATTATGTCATATTCAGCCACTATCTAAGTATGCTTTTACAAATTTGCAATAGTTTTCATGACTTACTAAATATGTAGCAAGTAGCCTTTTAAGATAAGCCATAGCATGGTGCTTAAGTAATTTTGTTAAAGCAGCTAATGTTTTATTAAGTAAAACTAAATTTTAAACTAATCTTTAATGATTCATACAATAATGATTTGTATATCAACCAATTATTTAGTTTCTAGATAAGAAGTAGGCTGACTATATTAGATAACAGATTTATACATATCATTGCTTCCTACCACCAAAGCCTCTTAACCTAATATTAACCAAATATTAAATTAATTTAAACTATCAATACTTAATTTAATATTCAAATAACCACTTATATCTACATATAGGATATAATTTACATTAGCTTAACATTTAACAAAAGGTTTATATTTTAGAATCTCTTAAGATTTATGGCAGCTCAGCTGCAAATAATATTGATGAATAACGGAATTCCTACTACTGCAAATTTTAGCGCCACTAATCATGGCGCAAGTGAAGTAGTAAACTCTAATCTTCAAGAAGATCTACAAAGAGCAATTCTTAAGCAAACTGTTAAAAAAAATAGTCCACTTACTGAAAAGCAAGCCATGGAGCTAGCTAATAAAAGAAGAAGTGAAGCCACCAACCTAGCTGATTTACCGAATGCAAGCAAAGCTAATAAAGAAAATGCAGATAATCTGATTAAAGCGCAAGCAGATATAGTAACTCAGGCTGCTGAAAATCTAAAAACTTCTACTATGCAGTCTGAAAATTCAGGTAGAACTGCTTCTGAAAGTATTAGTAGAGCGCCTAATTTATACGATAAGACTATAAATAAATTAAAAACTAGTGAAAACAAAGTTTTTAAAGGCTTTGCTGGCTGGCTTGATAAAATGACGCGCGATAGCGATGCCCTTATTCCGGCTTTAGAATCAGTGTATTTAAGTTCTTATGTCGCTGCCCCAGCTTTAAATGCACTTGCAGGAAAAAACGAAAATCTGAAAAATGGTATAAAAAAACTATCTGAAAATGTTCCACGTTTTGATCAAATGACGAAAACTTTACAGAAAGGTACTAAATCATTTAAAAATAATGACTCTTTAAGATTAGCTGGTGCTTTATTCGATATAACCCCTGCGATTTTCAGTAAGCCTGAAAATATGTATGTAACTCGAAATGTTGCTGTTGGTTTATCTAATATAGGTGAAACTGTTCAGGAAAAATATGAACACGAACTTGATGATGATGGTCGCTTTAAAAACTTTTTGCAAGGACCTAAACTTTTACTAAAATTAGTTACAAGTTTAGTTGGTGATATTGCTAAAAACCCAGCTGTTTTAAAAGATAAAGACTGGCTGCAAAACAGCGGCGCTACTGGTTTAATCAATCTAGGCGCTGCCTTTACTTCACGCTTTGCTCAGGTTAAAGGTAATGATGGTCTGGCTAGAACTGGTCGTGGCGTAGAATGTTTGGCTGTAGATGCTGATAAATTCTTAAGTAAAAACGCTGAGCGTAATAATTCAGCCTTCGGTTTCGGATTAGAATTTATAGCAGATATGGCTGTAGATAAATTAGGTGAAAATCCACTGACTTTATCTTTAAGATCAGTAGTAGGTTCTGCAGCTAAGATCTTAGGTAATAAAGCTCAAAGTACTAAACGCCAAGAGAACTTTACTACTCTATTCGATAACCCAGTAGCTTATATGGCAAATGCTGCTAAAGAAATAACTAAGGCTGCTAACCCGATCGCTAAAGCGCAGGAGGCAGCTCGCAAATTTAAAAATAACCGTAAAGTAGCTCAGGCTAAAGATTTTATTTCTGATAGCTTGGAAAATTTACACAGCGCCAGCAACGCTCAGCTAGGCTACATGCCAACTTAGTAATATATTTTGCACCAGATGACTCACTAAATACAGTTTTCAAGTAAATCATAGCTATTTTTAATTCTTAGCTTACTAGCTTCTAAATTTCTAATTAACTTTTTAAATTTGAATAACTTTTTTAGTGATTAGCAGCTCGATTATCTGCCTAGCAGCCTCTTCAATACTTAATTTTTCAGTATCTACCACTAAATCAGCGTCTTCAGGTTCATCATAAGGATCTGAAATACCAGTAAAGTTGTCTATTTCACCATTTAAAGCCTTTTTATAAAGACCTTTGACATCGCGTTTACTAACTTCAGCTATGCTTGCTTTAATATAAACTAATAAAAATTCAGGATTCAGGCTGCGAGCTAGCTCGCGAGCTTCTATATAAGGTGCGATACTAGGTACTATAGTTAAGACTTGATGTTTAGAAATTTTACTCGCTAAAAACGCGATGCGTTTAATATTAACCATACGATCTGAACGTGTAAAACCTAATTCCTGGTTTAGATTATCACGAATATCATCACCATCTAGCACTTCATAGCGCATTTCAGCTCTATATTCACCTAGAAGTTCGGTTAATTTATTGGCTAAGGTAGTTTTTCCAGCTCCAGATAAGCCAGTTAACCATAAAGTTAGACCTTTAGTTAATTTATATGCTGTCATAGCGTAAATTATGACATTACTAGCTTAGAAATGACCATTAAAATACTGTGACTAAGTGATACTCTATATGCAGTGATGTCAAAATGTTACCTAGCCATTTTAACTTTATGTAAATTAAAAAAACTCAGTATTTACGCCGCTAGGTTAAAGCTGCTAGATAAGACCAAGATGCAGCAAGTATAAATAAAACTTATAATAGCTAAAAGTAATAATTTTGGTGAGTGAAAGTATCATAAGCTAAAATGAAGAGCATGCGTAGCGATACTATAAAAAAAGGTTTTGATAAAACTCCACATAGAAGTTTACTAAAAGCGACAGGAGTTATTCAAAGTGATGATGATTTTAAAAAGCCATTTATCGGTGTTTGTAACAGTTATATTGATCTGATCCCAGGTCATGTCCACCTCCAAAAGTTCGGACAAGTAGTTAAAGAAGAAATTAGAGCAGCTGGCGGTGTGCCATTTGAATTTAATACCATCGGTGTTGATGATGGTATCGCGATGGGACATATCGGTATGCGCTATAGTCTAGCTAGTCGTGAACTAATCGCAGATAGTCTCGAGACTGTCGCCGAAGCACATAGACTAGATGGCTTAGTCTGTATTATGAGTTGCGATAAGATCGTACCTGGCATGATGATTGGTGCGATGAGAGTAAATATCCCAGTTATCTTTATATCTGGTGGTCCGATGAAAGCTGGTACCACTGCTGATGGTAAAAAAGTAGATTTAGTAAGTGCTTTTGAGGCTGTTGGTGCTTACTCTCAGGGTAAAATTGATGACGCTACTTTAAAAGATATCGAAGATAATGCTTGCCCGACCTGTGGTAGCTGTTCAGGAATGTTTACAGCTAATAGCATGAACTGTTTGCTTGAAGCTGCTGGTCTAGCCTTACCTGGTAATGGCTCTATTTTAGCTGTTGATGAAAAGCGTATCGATTTAGTGAAAAGTGCGGCACGCAGAATCGTAGATTTGATCGAAAAAGATGTTAAACCTAGAGATATCGTCAACAAAGCTACTATTGATAACGCATTTATGCTAGATGTGGCGATGGGTGGCTCTACTAACACTATCTTGCATACTTTAGCTATCGCTCGTGAGGCTGGTATAGATTATCCATTAAGTAGACTAAATGAGATTGCAGCTAAAACCCCATATTTATGTAAAGTAAGTCCAAGTGTGCCTGATATCCACATGGCTGATGTTAATGATGCTGGCGGCGTGTCAGCGATTTTAGCTGAGCTAGCTAAAAAAGAAGGTTTACTTGATCTTGAGCGCCCAACGGTTACAGGTAAAACACTTGGTGAAAATATCGCTGAAGCTAAATCACTTGATCATAAAATTATTAGAACCGTAGCTGAGCCATATTCTGAGCGTGGGGGACTAGCAGCTTTATTCGGTAATATCGCACCTAATGGCGGTATTGTCAAAACAGGTGCGGTTGAAGCCAGCATGAAACAGCATCGTGGACCTGCTAAAGTCTTCACCTCGCAAGATGAGTGCTTAGAAGCGATTTATAGTAATAAGATTGAAGCTGGCGATGTAGTAGTTATTATTTATGAGGGTCCTAAAGGTGGTCCTGGCATGCCCGAAATGCTGGCACCGACCAGTGCGATCATGGGTGCGGGTCTAGGTGATAAAGTAGCTTTAATTACTGATGGGCGCTTTAGCGGTGCCACGCGCGGAGCTTGTATCGGTCATATTTCACCAGAGGCAGCTTCTGGTGGACCGATCGGTATCGTTCAGAACGGTGATATTATCGATATCGATATCGAAGCGCGTAAGATCAATCTCGAACTTAGTGATGAGGAAATCAATAAGCGCCTCGAAGCTAAGCTTGATTTCGAGCCTAAGATTAAACGTGGTTATCTAGCTCGCTACCAACACTTTGTAAGTAGCGCTGATACTGGCGCCGTAATGATAAACCCAGCCTAAAATTAATTAATTTTAATTCAAGATCTTTAAAAGCTAGTCTCAGCGCTAATAAATCAGTCTAATACATGACTTTAAAACCTATAAATGAACTATTTATTAGATAGTTTTAGTCCCTCACGTGGATAAGAATAAGAGTGAGGTTTTTATAGGATATGAAAAAAAGTTTTTTAATGTTAGCTGTCTGTGCTTTAGGTTTAAGTAATTTTGCTTTGAACGTTGAGGCGGTCAGTGTTCAGGGTAAAGTTGATTTAGTTTTAAGAGATAAAAAAAGTGATTTAATGGAGTTTTTTGCTGGTCGTGGCGATTACAAAAAAAGAGGTAAGATGCTACGTAATACTGTAATGACTATGGATACCTTTGATGGCAATCTTGGTGATGCTGAAATTACTTTATCTGAAGATGTCAAAGACGCGCCTGCTGGTGATACGCGCGAATATAGTTTCGAGCTACCATCTATCGCGACTACTGCTATTAATGAATTAATGTCTGGCGATACTAAGAAAAAGAGAATGAGACTACCATCGATGAACTCTATCGTAGCTGTGTTGCAAGGAACATATACTGATGATGCAATGCCTGCGATGAAGATGAGTATGAGTAGCATGAAAAGTATGTCGAGTATCTCTGAAGAAGTTGGCGAAGAAGAGAATGTGAGCGACATGAAAAGTGTCAATAAAACAGTTGAATTTGATGTTAAACGAGCAATGGCTCGCGTAAATAAAAAAGGTGATGTGGTGTTAACTGGCAGGTTGAGAGCTAGCTCAGATAAATTAGGTCGCGGTCGTTTTAGAATTAAAGTTTCTGAATAAATAAGAAAACATTTACCTATTAGTTTCGCTTACTAAGCTTTTATTTATTAAGTGAAGTAAAATTATATCGATTCCAATATAAATTTTGTTCTAAATATCAATTAAAAAAGAGTATCAGTGATGGTGCTCTTTTTTAATTTAATTAGACTTATAACTTTAGCTAAAAACATCTTAATAACTAACAAGCTAAGCAGGATTAGAAATAGTTCATAAGCTGTGAAGAATAGAGTAATTATGATTTAAGCATCTACAATGTAGCTCTAGCAGATAATTTAGAAAAAAATTCTAAATAACCTTCAAATTTATAAATCTTTTCTAAATATCGCACGTTTTTAGAATAAAATTCTAATATTTTAATACGGACTTACCAGCGCTAGCATTTAAGGCTCTTTAAGTGAAAGCAGAGTATTTTAAATAATAGCAGTTTAATATAAAATTCAGCCCAGCTAAAACCTTATATAACAAATGTCAGGTACAGCAACTAATTTCATGATATCAACGGCAGGTCTGCAAGATCAGGCTGTTAGTAACCGTGTAAATAAGCTTACAAGCAAAATTTCACTTTCAGCTGATGATTTAAAAAATAAGGATGCTTTAACTAATAAAATTGCTAGCCAGCTTGAAGGCAATGACGTAGTTAGTTTTAATCAAAACTCTGATGGCAGCCGGGCTAATAGCTGGTTACTTGAAAGAATAGCTAGTACTTTAATTGAAGATTCTAAAAAAGCTAATGTAGAGTGGGAGTCTGCTACTAATGCTAAGACTTTATCTGGTGAAATTTCTAATAAATTGGGCGCGCAAGCAAGTTCTAATCAAGCTACCAGCACACCACAAAATACAGAGCAACAAAATACTAGCGAGCAGGCTAACAATAATACAGAAACCTCGACAGGTAGTAACGTAAATACTTCACCTACTCCGATGCCTGCACCAACGCCAACTCCTACAAATCAACCAAGTGCATCAAACCCGGCACCGCCGCCAGTATCGACTCCAACTCCTCAACCGCAGCCTACTCCAGCGTCAACTAACACGGGAAATACAACAAAAGCTACTAATACTAGTAAGCTTTCACCAGAAGTTTTAGAAAATCTTGAAAAAGTTGAAGCGAGCGCGACCTTCAAAAAAATGCTAGCTCAAAATAAAGGTAAAGCTTTTACCACTGCCATTTTTATTCGTGATAACACTAAAGCAGCCGGTGATACTAATGAAAAAGCACTAGTGATTCATGTAAACGCGGATGGAACCATTGATGAGGATCCTAAAAGTGTAACCATGGTAGATGCTTCATCTAGACCGACTGCATTAAAGAGAAGTGAACTATTAAAATTAGATAACAAAGCACTTGGTCAGCATTTAGACAAACATTCACGTAAAGATGTTGAGGGTGTAGCTGAAGTTATTGAAGATCAGATTATTACCTATAAAAAAGGGATGAGGTCAGATGGCAGGTTCCTTCCAGTAGATGGTCAGGTTATTAAAGCTGATTACGACGGTGACGGTAATGTAAAAAATGGCAGGGTTATCAAAACCGAAGACAATACTATCCAAATCCACGCAGACCAAGGTGGCTTTAAAGGTAATAAGCTACAAGATGGCAAAGAGTCTATATCAAGTTTAGGCTGCTTTACAGTTGATGGCAAACATTTCGATGATTTTCAGGCGGCGGTAGCAGCAGCTAAAGGTGACACCTTTAAAGTAGCTGTTATTTCTTAGATCTATTTAGCAATTTATAATATTGCTAAATTAAATTTAGTTATCCTACATAAATTAAATACTATCTCTTAAGTTAGTTACAACTCTATAATCTCAAGTTTTCTGACAATTTTAAGCTAGTTTATTTTAAAGATAGATCTAACAGCCTATAAACTAAATAGATCGAAAAAGATTTTATCAGTTAATATCTATATTTCTTTAGTAATTAAAGCCACGCACTCTAAGTGAAAACTATGTGGAAACATATCAACAGGTTGCAGGCGCGCTAGCTTGAAGCCTGAGCGCTCTAAATACTTAATATCACGCGCTAAACTAGCTGGATTACATGATACATAAACGATCTGCTCGCAGTCTTTTAAGCTATCGAGTACTTTATTTGTGCAACCTTTGCGCGGTGGATTAACAATCACTAAATTAAACTCAGTTAAATCATGATTTATACAAAACTCTTCAGCTTTAGCCATTTCAATCTGGTAATTTTCCAAATTATTTAGCTTAATATTAGCTTGCGCATTATTAACCGCTTCAGGCACCAGCTCAAAAGCATGAAAAGCACTTTCAGGAAACTCTTTAGCTAAATTTAGACTAATAGTACCGATACCAGCATAGGCATCTAGCACTTTAGCACCAGCGACAAGCTGAGCGCGGGCAAAATCCTTAATCACAGCTAAAATTTTACAAAACTGCTGGTTATTAATCTGAAAAAAGCTACTAGTAGAAATCTGAACCTTAGCCTGATCAATATTATCAACAATATAATCCTGCTCGCCGTATAATAGCTCAGTTTCAGTGCCTAGAATAACATTAGTCGAATCATCATTAAAATTAATAGTACCGACTTTAAAACTTGGAAAAGTTCTAGCTAGCCACCTAAATATTCTTAAAAATTTCTTACGATCTTCAACCTTATCGTAAAGTTTTTTACGAATAATAAAGCCTACCAGCACTTGCTCTTGGTCTTCGCTTGCTCTAAGTAAAATATGCCTAATTAAAGGTGCCCCAATCTGCATTTGGCTGGCTTTTTCTTTAATAAGTTCCAGATACTGATCAAAAATCGAGTATTGGATTGGACAATGCTTAATGTTTACCAGCTCATTAGACTTACGCTTATAATAACCAGCCAGCATACGACCAGTTTTAGGTACAGTTTTTACTGGATAAATGACTTTATTACGATAAAAATAAGGATCTCCAGTCATACCTAAAGTTTCTGGAATAGCTTTCATGATAGTTTCGACCTTAGCCGCGCGCTGCGTCCCCCCGTCTAAATCCCACATGTGAGTTTGCTCAACTTTTTGTAAAATTAGTTGATCAATTAAATTAGCTCTTTTAAACTTTAACTGCTCAGCGTATTCTATATGCTGCCACTGACAAGAACCGCAAACTTTATGCAGGATGCATTTAGGAGCGTCCGCGCGCCTGTCACTAACTTCAATCAGCTCTATTAAATTAGCGTACGCCAAGTTATCTTTATGATCATAGATCTCGACTTTAGCTTTATCACCAGGACAAGCATTTTCAACAAACACTTTTTTATCTGCTAGCGTACCAATAGCCGCTGCGCCATGGCTTAAGCTAGTGATATCTATAATCTGAGTTTCATGTTCGTTCATATGAATTCTTTTAAAGGCTTTACTTGATACGTTATTTTGATTTGTAATCTATTGACGCGGCATTAGGTACTAATTAAAAGCAAATCTTTAGCTTATATTTTTAGAATTTAGCTTTGTCAGTAAATAAATGTATCACTTTTATTTACTAGCTGGCTTTAAAACCTTCTGAGAATCGATTAAAGTTGAGAAATAATCAATCGTTTTATGCAAACCTGCAATCAACTCTATCGTAGGATCCCAGTCAAGTTCTTTTTTAGCTACGCTAATATCTGGTCTACGACGCTTAGGATCATCTTCTGGTAAAGGTAAATAACTTAAAGTGGATTGAGAGTTAGTCATTTTAATAACCTGCTCTGCTAAATCTTGCACTGTAAATTCATACGGATTACCTAGGTTCACGGGTTGGTGGTATGTCACTTCCATCAGCTTGCAGATACCATCTACTAAATCATCTACATACTGAAAACTTCTGGATTGACTACCATCACCATAAATAGTTAGTGGCAGATTATTAATCGCTTGATTAATAAAATTACAAACTACGCGACCGTCATCGGCGCGCATACGCGGTCCATAAGTGTTAAAAATACGAATAATCCGTGTATCGATTTGATGCTCGCGGTGGTAAGCCATGGTAATCGATTCAGCAAAGCGCTTAGATTCGTCGTAAACTCCGCGTGGTCCGATCGGATTAACATTTCCCCAGTAAGTTTCTGGTTGCGGGTGCACTAGAGGATCACCATAAACTTCTGAAGTGCTTGCAAGAAAGAACTTAGCTTGCTTTTCTTTAGCTATACCTAAAGCATTATGAGTACCTAGGCTACCCACTTTTAAAATTGGTATCGCCAAACGTTTAAAATCTACCGGACTGGCTGGGCTCGCAAAGTGCATCACCCAATCTAAATCTTCTTCAATACTGATCGGCTCTGAGATATTATGCTCAATAAACTTAAAATTTTTATGATTTTCTAAATGAGCTATGTTGTTTAAGTTACCAGTAACCAGGTTATCCAGTACAATTACTCGATTATCTGAGGCAAGTAGCCTATCAGCTAAATGTGAGCCTATAAAACCTGCGCCACCTGTAATTAATATGTTTTGCAAAATGAATACCTGAAACTTAGTCTCAACCTTATCTTGTTATTATACTCTAAGCCTAGTTAATCTGCTAAATCCTTAAGTATTGTTATCTAATTTGGTAGTTAATTGATGAAATATATCAGTTAACTTATTATTTAAACTATTTGCTGGAAGTTTTTGAAAGTATTTAAGGTATTCTTGTTGAGCACTAATAAGATTTTTATTTCTTTTAGTGAGATTGTTTTTAAAAAGCTCAGTTTTTATTTTAGTTAAGATGATAATATCTAATGGTTTTGTATCATTAGTTTTTTTAGTTTTTTCCCAATGCTTGCTAAATTGCT
The DNA here is from genome assembly GCA_964438425.1 of uncultured Gammaproteobacteria bacterium. Taxonomy (GTDB): domain Bacteria; phylum Cyanobacteriota; class Vampirovibrionia; order LMEP-6097; family LMEP-6097; genus CAYTKM01. Next base: position 106,136 of record CAYTKM010000001.1, on the reverse strand, counting down.
CTAATATTAGATTGGTTTTTGGTTTTTTAGATTTTACATCTGCGCTGCTTGTGACAGGGTTTTTACTGATTTTAATATTATCCAGTACATCATTAAGACTTTTTATAATTAATTTTTCCAACTGCTCAGAACTAACTTCGCTTCTTGTAGTATAGCTAGCTAATTTTTCAGAAAAGCTTTTACTTAAACTTGCTGTAGCTCTTTTTTCAGGATTCTCTAAATCTATTAGCTGCTGAGCTAAGGTCTGCTCGAAGTTTAAGGACTTTTGGTATAACTTACTTAAAGCCTCTAAATAATTTATTTGCTGCGTTAGATTATTGCGGTTTTTTGCTAAATATTGCTCGCTAGTTTCAAAAGCTTCTGCTGGATTTAAAATCAGCATTAATTTAGTGTATTTAGCATTTAGATGCGGGTCTTGATCTGCAACTAAAAAATTATTTTCCATAAGCTGATCGATTAATTTGTAATAATCTTTACTATCATCAGCAGCTAAGGTTTTTCTGTAGCTTAAAAGTTCTAAAGCCATATTTAGAAAATCTTTTTTAGTATCAACCAAATTAAGTGCTGCATCTTGAATTTTAGCTGACTGAATGTCTAAAGTTTTTCTTAAAGTAGTATCTTCATTTAAATCTTCTAAACTAGACTGCTCCAGCTCTAAAGTTGCATTTAGACTATTAAGCCGATCTATTAGTTCTTGATCTGCTTGAAGATCCTCTGCTAATATCTTTATATTATTAGAAATACTTAAAAGTCTAAAAATATCTATCTTTTTAGCTCTAAATGAAGGGTCAAGCCCAAACTTAATATTTTCAATTTGCGATTCGATTAAATTAACAATATCTTGCTTAGTCTTTCTATCAAGTTCAATTTTTTTATGTTCAATTTCGGTATCATCGTTATAAGAATTAAGTTTGCGTAATAAAACTATTAGATTATATACAGCATCATCATTAATATAGGTAAGATTATTTAAAAAACCTTGGCTGTCACTTCTATACTTACTAAAATGATCTTTTTTATCTTTATTGATTAGCTTCGTATAGTCTAAAATACTTTCTATTACATTTTTAACAAGTCTTGGTTCATGTATATTTTTAGAATATTTAAGTAGTTTATTAAAGCTATTTTGACTTTTCATAGCATTTTTTTCATTACTTATATCGAAGTTTAAAACTTGCTTTAGACTTTTATTTTTAAGCAGCTGCGTGTTTAACTGCTTAAAACCTGGGTTTTCATAAATGAGTTTAGTTTGCCCTTCTCCATTATTATGGCAGCCAGGTTGCTTAGGATTATCTAAGTTTACATTTTCAAACAAGTTAGTAAGCTCTAAGTGACCTAAGATATCATTGGTAAGTAGCTGATCATCAGTACATAATGTTTCGATCAATGTTTGCAAATCATTTTTTGTTAGCTTGATTTTATTATTTTTATCTAGAGCTGCTTTCAAAATCTTAATTTTCTTTTCTAAGGGACTTAGTTTTTCAGTTTCAGTGTTAAGTAACTTAGGTAAAGTTTGATTAGTTTTAGCTTTTGAAAATAGCTGATTTTCTTTTGTAGTCGGTAAAGACTCGACTTTACTAAAGTTTGGCTTGATTCTATCTAAGTTAACTCTAAGAAACAAGCTAGTAAGCTTTAATTTTATATTTTTAAGATCATCAGTTACGATTTCAGCTTTATTAGTTTCAGGTGCTGACTTTTTAATAAGTGAGCTTTTATCTGCACTACCAGCTTCATAGGTTTTTTCTAGTTCAGCTGCTTCCAGTTTAAAAAGTTCATTTTTTTGATCTTTTTCAATAACATTTAGCTGACTTTTCAGTACTTGCTCTAGATTTTGCATATTATAAAGCTGAGTTATTAGTGAAGAGTTTTGCGCAAAGATATCATCTGTGTCTGAAAATATCATATTAAGACTATGAAGATTTTTAAAATTACATTGTAAGTTAGGTAAAGTATCAGCAAGCTTAAGCTTTAGTATAGAATTTAAGTCATTTAAGCTGGTTTTGAAGCTACCTGGTGGTACGCTCGCTAAATAAAGGTTTAAATCATTGAAAAAACTAATTTTTTCCTCGCTTAAAATACTCAGTTCTTGATCTAAAGTTTTAGTGGCTGACTTAGGGAATGTTTCTATTTTTTTTAGTAAGCTAGGAATATCATAATTTAATTCATCAAGATCAGTAGTTTTATAACTTACTTCAAACAATGGATGCTTAAACTTACTATCAGCTTTAAGTAGATCTCGGAAATTTAGGCTTGCAACCGCGCGCGCGCGCGCTTGTCGATCAGTTTCGATGGCACTTTCAGTAGTGCTTGCATTAGTTGTATTTTTAGAATTAGTTGATTTACTTTCAGTTGGATTAGTAACATCTTTAAAGGCTTTTAGTTTAACTTTAGAGCTTTTCAGTTTTTTTATTTTTTTAGATAGCTTAGCCTTTTCCTCAAAAGAATGCATCCGCTTTACAGCATCTTCAAGTGACATAGCACCTTTAACATCAGAGTCATACGGTAGATCAGTTAATTTTTCATCAACTTTTTTTCTATCACGGCGAAATAGCTGAGCGCTTTTTAAAGATCGTATTAGATCTTGTTTAAAAACTGGGTTTTCCCATAAATGCATTTAAATATCATAGCTGCAAGATAATAAATATATACAAAATACAAATTGGTTTAATTCAATCTTAATAATTGGGTTTTATTTTACTAAAGATATTTCATTTAATTTATTTCAAAATATCAAGTTAGATAGACTCTTCTGATTAAAATAAAAGCTCATTGCGCGTAAGCTGAGTTGGACTTGTTCTAAGAACGTCCCATACCGATATAAGTAAAACCATGACTTCTAACTGCACTAGGCTCGTATAAATTACGTCCATCTAAAAATAGTTTATTATTAACTAATTTTGAAATTTCAGCGAAGTTTAGATTTTTATACTCATCCCATTCAGTAACTAAGATTAGAGCATCTAAATCTTTAACCAATTCATTTACATCATTAAAATAGTGCACTTTTAGCTCGGGATTCTGTTTTTTGCAGTTATTAATCGCGATCGGGTCTGTAGCTGCCACGCTAGCACCTAGTTTTATTAAAGATTTAGCAATATCTAAAGCTGGCGCGTCTCTTAAATCATCAGTATTAGGCTTGAATGCTAATCCTAGCAGTCCAATACGCTTGCCTTTTAAGATTTTAAGTTCGTTTTGCAGTTTTTTAATCACCAAATCGCGCTGACGATAATTAACTTTGCAGGCTGCTTGTAAAATTTCAGGTGAAAATTCATATTCTTCAGCAATTTTAATCAAAGCTTGCACATCTTTACCGAAACAGCTACCACCCCAGCCGATACCAGCATTTAAAAATTTACTACCAATTCTTGAATCAGTACCTATACCATGCATCACTTCTTTGACATCGGCGCCTACTAAATCGCATAAGTTAGCGATTTGATTAGCAAAACTGATTTTTAGAGCTAGAAAACTGTTAGCTGAATATTTGATCATCTCAGCGCTCGTCACATCAGTCGCGATGAAACTAACTTCTCGGCACTGATCTGGTCTGGGAGCGAAATCTGGTGCATTAAAGTCCTGGTTAATCAACTTACTATAGAGTTCTTTTAGTTTAGTTTTAGTAGGCTCGCTATCTGTGCCGATCACTATGCGATCAGCATATAAAGTGTCATGCAAAGCTGAGCCTTCTCTTAAAAATTCAGGATTAGATGCTACTTCGAACTTAAGATCTGGGTTAGCTTCAGAGATGATCATTTGCACCCAGTTGCCAGAGCCGACCGGCACCGTAGATTTATTAATGATAATACAGTTATCCTGAGCGTGCTCAGCGATACTTTTCGCGCAAGCTTCTAGGTAAGTTAAGTTAGGTTCGCCATCTGCTTTAGGTGGCGTGCCCACTGCTATAAAAATCACTTCACCATGACTGATAGCTGCGCGCGCGTCAGTAGTAAAAAGTGGGAAGTTGTTATTTTTTTCACAATTCTCTAATAACTTATCTAGGTTAGGTTCATAAATTGGGATTTGTTTTGCTTTAAGCTGGTTTATCTTGTTTTCATCAATATCAAGGCAGGCTACTTCATGACCTAAAAAAGCAAAACAGCTTGCGGTAACCAAGCCAACATATCCAGTACCAATTACGCTTATTTTCATCTAGCCTATAAGTTTAGCAGGCTAGAGCTGCTGGACTCAAGCTGCTGGTATTTCATAGCCCCAAGGACAGCCAGCACAACCAGTCATACAACAACCACTATTAGCATCTAAAGTGGCTTTCATCTGACTTGAATAACTTGAGTTAGCTGATCTTTCAGCTTCGCGCATCGCGAAGAATTCATCCATCTCACTTTCAAGTATTTCACTTTCAGTTTTAAATGAAGAACTTAAATTTTTACCCTGGTCAGTATTAGAATGGTTATTCATCTTAGATTATTTACCTAATTATGTATGTATTTTGGTCAATAGGATTATTGAATTTAAAACCTAATTTAGACTAAAACATTAGAATTTAGTTTAGAGCTTAAATATTTCCAATTATTATTATAAATAATAAATTAATGTTTAGGGTAATTATCTTTAAAATTTTAACTTTTAAGTTTCAGCTTAAGTGTGTCAATAAAACTTTAAACAGATACAGAATTATAAATTTATTCTAAAATTAGCCCAAAATTAGAAATTTTTTCTAAATTAAGCGGTTTTTTAGAATTATTTTATAAATTTTAAGTATTTTTAGATAGCATCTTCTGCTAAATTTTCAAGCTGCATACGCTGATCGTACTGAACGCAGGCGTTAACCACATCTTCTAGGTTACCTTCTAGCACCTTAGCCAAAGCAAAGTTCTGTTTAATACGGTGATCAGTTACGCGATCATCTTTATAATTATAGGTACGGATTTTTTCTTCACGACCACCGGTACCCACCTGGTTTTTACGCAGGTCGCGCTGCTCAGTTTCGCGGCGAATACGCTCTTCTTCATAAAGCTTAGATTTAAGCATACGCATCGCTTTCTCGCGGTTTTGTAGTTGTGAGCGCTCTTCGCGACATTGAACTACGATACCTGTAGGTTTATGCTCTAGTCTAACAGCCGTTTCTACCTTATTTACGTTCTGACCGCCAGCACCACCAGCCCTACAAGTAGTTAAAATAATGTCTTCCTGTCTAATTTCGATATCAATATCATCATCTACTTGTGCCATAATCGCAACAGTTACAGTACTGGTATGCACTCTACCCTGGGATTCAGTTGCAGGCACACGCTGCACGCGATGCACGCCAGACTCGTACTTAAGCTTCGAGTATACTTCTTCGCCCTTAATCTCAAATACCATCTCTTTATAGCCACCGTGCTCAGATTCACTAGTATCATTTACTGAGTGCGACCAGCCGATATTATCGCAGTATCTGGTATACATACGATACAAATCACCAACGAAGATAGCCGCTTCATCACCACCAGCGCCAGCACGGATCTCGACTAAAATATCTTTATCATCCATCTCATCTTTCGGGAGCAGTAAAATAGTTAGCTTTTCAGATAACTCAGGTAAAATAGATTCCGCTTCTTCGATTTCCATCTTCGCCATTTCGACCATTTCTTCATCTTCAGTGTCTTTAATGATTTGCTTAGCATCTTCCATCTGCTTGATAGCATCTTTATACCTATGAAACTCAGTTACAGTTTTTTCAAGTTTTTTGTAGGCTTTAGCGACTTTTTGAAATTCGTTTTGATCTTTAACTAGTTCTGGATCAGCAAGCTTACTTTGATAAGCTTTAGCTGTAGCTTCAGTGTCTTCAAGTTTTATATATAGCTGTTCGTTTATCACATTGTTATTTTACCGTAGATAACCCTGGCGCTGAAGTTAAAGCTTTATTTGCTTCAGTAAATTAAATGTGTACATATCGGATAGTTTTCTTAAATATTATTAGCATACCCATATCAGCCAGCAAAAACCTATTTTTTAGCTCTTGCATAGAAAACCTATTCGCGTTGAGGTAATGTAGCAAGAATTTAGAAAAATATTATAAATTAGCCCTAAAATTAGAATAATTTTATAAAAAAGTGCATTATTTAGAAAAATTTTATAAATATTAATACTTCAAAAGGTTTTAGATGAACTAAATGGTCTAGTAGCTACCATAATTCTTATTAGATACTGGAGCTTTTAGCTTAGAACTTTAAAAATAAACTAAGCTTTTAAAAACTGCATACAGCAATATATTTTATATAATTAGATTTAATGCCAACAGATAAAAAATCCTCAAGCCAAGCTAAAGTAAATCTTAGTGAAAGCAAACTACTACCTTGTAGTATCGAAGCTGAGCAGGCAGTTCTGGGTGCAGTTATCGCTGATAGTCAATGTCTTTCGAAGGTCACAGAATGCATAGAAAATTCTAAATTCTTTTATAAAAATAGTCACCAGTTAGTTTATGATTCATTTTTAGAACTACTTGAGCGCGGTCGTAATATAGATATTATTACTGTAGCTGAGCATTTAAAAGATCACGCCCAGCTGACTGATGTAGGTGGCAGAGCTTACTTGCTTGAGCTGACTGAAAAAGCACCGATCGCGGCTAACGCTGAATACTACGCGCAGATCGTCCAACAAAAAGCACTTTTACGTAATATGATCATAGCTGGTAATGATATTGTCGATCTTGGTTACACCACTGACGAAGATCTAGATATTTTAGTTGATAAAGCCGAGCAGTTAGTGTTTAAGCTTGCCCAGAATAAATCTAAAGACTCACTTTTACATATCGGTAACATTTTAAGTGATAGCTGGGAGCAGCTTGAAGAAAGGGCTATGAACCAAAACCAGCTTACAGGAGTGGATACTGGTTACTATGATCTAAATGCTTTTACATCTGGTTTTCAAAAAAGTGATCTAATTATTTTAGCTGCCAGGCCGGCTATGGGTAAAACCTCACTAGCACTAAACATCGCAGAGAACGTGGCTTTAAACAATAATCAACCTGTAGCTGTGTTTAGTCTTGAGATGGGTAAAGAGCAGCTAGTTCAAAGACTTCTATGTGGGCGCGCTGAAATAGATAGTAGCCGGGTAAGAACTGGTCAGCTACGCGAAGATGATTGGGCGCGTCTAAGTACAGCCATGGCTGAACTGGGCGAAGCGCCGATGTTTATAGATGATTCTGCTGGCGTCACTGTTATGGAATTGCGCGGTAAGTGTAGGCGCCTGCAAGCTTTAAATGGCAATTTAGGTTTAGTCGTTATCGATTATCTTCAGCTGATCGAAGGACGCGGAAACCAAGATAACCGAGTTAGCCAGATGTCTGAAATCTCACGTGGACTTAAGCTTTTAGCGCGCGAACTTAATGTACCTATTTTAGCGCTCTCACAGCTCTCAAGAGCCGTAGAATCGCGCCAGGATAAACGTCCTATGCTAAGTGATCTTCGTGAAAGTGGTTGCCTTGCTGCACATACTAAAATTTATGATCCAATTTCAGGTGAATATAATGAAATCATAGATCTCGTTGGTAAAGAAAATTTTTATGTTAGCGCTTTAAATCCTGAAACATTAAAACTCGAAAGTGTAAAAGCTAAGAAATGTTTTCACTCTGGTCGCAAAAAAACCTATAGGTTAAAAACAGCTAGTGGTAATGAAGTAGAAGCTTCGGCTAATCATCCATTTTTAAGAGGTCATGATTGGATAGCTCTTGAGGATTTAGCTGTCGGTGACTATATAGCATGCAATAGAGTTGTCACAACTCCTGAAAAAAAATGTAGAGTTGATGACCAAGAGCTAATAGTTTTACCTAATCCAGAAGACATAAATAAACTTGCAAACAGTGATCTATTTTGGGACAAAATTATCTCTATAGAACCATTAGATGAAGTTGATGTTTATGATATTGAAGTACCAGAATTTCATAATTTCTTAGCAGAAAATATCATAGTTCATAATTCTATCGAACAAGACGCCGACATGGTAATGATGATTTACCGTGACGATTACTATAACCCTGAGTCTGAAAAAGCGGGTATGGCAGATTTAATTATCGCCAAACATCGTTCTGGACCAGTTGGTATAGTCGAACTGCTATTTCAGGCTAGTATTACTAAATTTAAAAACCCAGTAAGACTGTAATAATATGAATATTTTATTTTAAAAGTGCTTCTAGTGAACGTAATACATTTAAAAACAACCTAGTATCCTGAAAAAACAAAGGATAAGCCTGCTTTAGTTTTTTTACTTCATCCACTTGAAGCACTAAAATCAAGCCTTCACCGTTTTGATTATAAGCAAGCTCTTTTTCTTTTAAAATCAGTCTTAAATCTTCATAACCTTTAGTAATATAATAGGCTATTACTTTTTTTTCTTTAAAGTTACTATCTAAAATGATTTCTGTTAGATTTTTATTTTTAACTTCATTTAAATTTAAATTTTTAATCGTAAATGCCGTGCTGGATAAAGAATTTATAAAATGACTATAATGTTTTAAATTTTTTAGTTCTTTAAGTTTTTTGGCAAAATCTTTAGAGTTTAAGTCCTGCTGCTCAGCTAAAGCAAACAATTCACTTGAAACTTTAAAAAATTCCAACCACTCTAAATCCCATTCGCCAGTTTTAAAAGATTTATTCTGAATTAAGCCTACGACTTCTACCGCTGTAGCCCAAGCGTGCTGTATCATGGTTCTTACCTGCAATTCTACTGTTAAGTTAGCAAAATTACTATCTTTATAGGCACTATTTTTCGAGCAAGGCACATCTAGCTCTAAATGAACACTACGATAACCATCGTCTTTAGGTTTAGATATATAATTATTAATTTTTTTTATTTCAATAGATGACCTTTTACCTGGAAAATTTTTTATAAAAATATCTACATCTTTAAGCTTCGGTAAGATTACTCTAACACCAGCTATATCCTGTATGCGATTTAAATGCATAGTTTCAAAGCGCTTTAGTTTTTTAATAATAGACTCAAGTCTTTTTGAACGTTGTGAAATTATAAAGTCACTATTTTTTAAATAATTTAAATGTTTTTCAATAACGCTTTGAGCTCTATTTCCCACTTTTTTCATAAGTGGTGGAAATAGACTTCGATAACTATTTAAAACGTCATAAGCTTCTTTAAATTCAATACTATTACTATCTGATTTGATCAAATGAAAACCAGCTTTCTTTATTTGAGATTTAGAGTTTAACTGAGTTTGCATCTGAATTAAAAAAGATATCGTAAAAATTACTTTTAATATAATTTTCCAATAAAAAATATTAGAAAACTACATGTATCTAGCTTAAAATTATATAACATAAATACTGCAGCTATAAGTTCACTGCTTAATCTAATAATCTACTCAAGAGATTAAGACACTAATTTATTAACTATTAGCTAATTTAGCTTTAGACGCTTTACTAAGCAGCGCTTCATCACTTTTAGATTCTTCTTCAGGCTCTTTAGATTCAGCGATAGCTTTTTTAACACCTGCAGCATAATCAGGATGCACTTTTTTAAAGATTTCCATCTGTCTATCGATTATTTCCTGCGGCACTTCTGCCATCGTACCAGCGATATTCATAAATAGCCTGCCTTTCTCTTCAGCATTAAAAAGATTAAATAAAGCTCTTGGTTGCTCGTAATCATCGACTGTAAACCTTTCATCACTGCCAGCTTCATAAAAATCAAACATCACATCATTATTTTCAGCTGATTTGTCATCTTTAGCCATATTAGATAGATTTAAAGGCGGTTCTTTAAACTGGTTCTTTTCAACTGGACCACCAAAAGAATTAGGCTCATAATAATTCATATCATTAGCTTTTTTAGCTGCTGGTACTGGCGGCGCGCCATCTTTATGGTAAGTATGAATTGGACATTTAGGTTTATTTACTTCGATATTCTCGTAATTTACACCCAGTCTATATCTATGAGCATCAGCGTAAGCAAATAATCTGGCTTGCAGCATTTTATCTGGCGAAAAGCCTATGCCTGGCACCTTATTAGATGGTGAAAAAGCCAACTGCTCTACTTCAGCAAAGTAATTCTCTGGATTACGGTTTAGTTCAAACTCACCGACTTCTATTAAAGGATAATCTGTATGAGGCCAGATTTTAGTTAAATCAAATGGATCATAAGGCACTTTCAGCGCATCTTGCTCTGCCATAACCTGAATAAACATCTTCCACTTCGGAAATTCTTGTCTTTCGATGGCATTAAATAGATCTTCTTGCGAGCTTTCACGAGTCGCGCCGATAATCTCAGCTGATTCTTTCTGGGTCCAATATTTTATACCCTGCTGAGTTTTAAAATGAAATTTAACCCAGTGTCTTTTACCTTCGCTATTAATTAAACTAAAAGTGTGACTGCCATAGCCATTAATAAACCTAAAGCCCTGCGGCAAGAATCTATCGCTAAATAGCATAGTCACCTGGTGAATACTTTCAGGAGTTAAAGACCAAAAATCCCACTGCGCAGTATCATTACGCAGATTAGTCTTAGGGTGGCGCTTCTGAGTATGAATAAAGTCTGGGAATTTATAAGGATCTCTAATAAAAAACACAGGAGTATTATTACCCACCATATCCCAGTTACCTTCTTCAGTGTAAAACTTTAAACTAAAGCCACGTACATCACGCTCAGCGTCAGCTCCGCCACTTTCAGCAGCCACTGTACTGAATCTGGCGATCATTTCAGTTTCTTTACCGATTTTATTAAACATTTTAGCTTTAGTATATTTAGTTATATCGTGAGTGACAGTAAACTTACCATAAGCAGCTGACCCTTTAGCATGTACTGTACGCTCAGGAATGCGCTCGCGGTTTTGGTGAGCTAGCTTTTCTAAAAGTTGGTAATCCTGAATACCTACTGGACCATTTTTGCCGGCAGTTAGCGAAGCTTTATTACTTTCGACACTAGCACCTGCGGTAGTAGTCATCATAGGTTTACCAGAAGTATTATGAAAAGGACATTGTGACATAAACTCTATCTTAGCATTTAGGTTCTGCTCAAATGATAAGTACACTAAGAAAAGCTTTAGTTTTTCCACCTAAGTTAAATTAAATTTAATCTATATTAAAGCACTATCGACAAATGAGGGTGTATAGCAGAAAATTTAAGATTAAAGTCTTGATCTAAAACAATACCGTTGTTAAAAAATCCATAACCCTGCCATAAAATGTAAAAGAAGATCTCAAAATTTTTTTAACAGGGGCAGTACTATTAAAAGTACTTTAGCAAATCTGACATCTTACTTAGCGGTACTGACATCAACTAAGCTATATTTAATGAGAGCACTTATAATATAAATAAAAGTAAGTGAAAATATTATTACTATTAACACCTAAAATATGAATGAGCAGTCTGAACCAAACTTTAAAGCAGAAAAAAGTGATTCTCCTCATGATAGTCTAAGCAATGTCAAGTCAGCTAATAAACCCAAACTAGACTTTACGACTTTAGCAACTTTTTTAATAGTCTTTATTTTATGTAAAAGATTTCCCATAATGCTTTTCGAGGTTTTGACTAAAAAGAATCATTACGAAGTTACTCAACTAATTGCTGAAGGTCTGTTGTTTAGTTTCGGCTTGGGTTTATTTATTTTTATAGCCATGAAAAATAAGTAGTCGTATGGAGCTCATAAGAACCTACACATCTTTAGAAATGATTTTATAAGTTTAAGATAGATGGTTTAACTTTTAGGAAATTAGTAGCAGCTTTCTTCATACTTTAAATAATAAGCACTGATGATTAGTTTTTAAAAGTATGAGTTAAATCCAGATTAGTGAGTCTATAACTTAGCTCTAAAAGAGAGTAGACTTTATTTATTTAAATCGCTCACCCAAAGATTAAATCAAAATAATAAACAAACTTATTCCTTTAAGGTTAGGTTATGCTAATTTAAGTGAAACCGGATATAGATATATTTTTAAATAAATTTGGTTATAAGTTAGCTCCTAAATCAAGAAAACAGCTTACAGATGATAATAAAATTCCATCTAAAAGCGCAAATACTTCTAAAACTAGCTTTAATAGGCGTAATTACAGTAAGACTACAAATAATCCTGATATAAATGTTGATACTAATAAATCATCAGCAACGGCAAATACCAGCAATCCTTATGATATTTACAATAGTCCAGATGACTATTTAAAAAGCTTGCATGTTAGTCCTAGCACTACTGAGAGCTCATCGTATCAATCTAAAACTACTGATTCAGCTACAGCTAATGTAGAAATAAGCTCTAACTGTAATTTAAGACAAAAATTTAGTAATCTTCCTGAATTTGTAAGAAGTATCAAGCAAACTAAGCCTGAACAAGACCCGCAGACTGTACAGATGATTAGGGTAGCAGATAATGCTATAGAATCTGAAATAAATAAAGTTTTAAATGACGCAAATCATACTAGTGGCATTTTTAAATCTAAAACTAAGCCAGTGATTCATGAGCGCAAGTTTAATGTTTATAAAAGTGCTTATCAAAGCCCGCGTCATAAAAAATCTTATGAAATTGATAGAAACCTAACGATGGTACCTCCAAGTAATCTTTTAAAACTTATGAAAGAAAGGTTAAATCTGGTCTTTAAGTTATACCCTAAGCTAGAAAAAGCCTTTAATAAGCATGTTCCTGATAACAATTTACTTAAAAATTTAGATAAAGCTATTGCTTATAACAAAGTTAATGAACTGCTTACAGAGCCTAACGAATTAGATAGTCATCAAGATAGTAAAGTATATAAACAAGCTTATCGAAATCTGTTGGAATATTTAGATGGCAATACCTTAAGTTCACATAATAAATCTTCTATCATTAGTAATATTTTCCATAGCAAGCATTTTGAAGAATTAAAAGATAATATTTATGACTCAGATCCTGAAAAATATCAGCTTAAGCCATTAGTTTATTTAAATTCAGGACAATACAACCAAAGAGCAGTCGCGAAATCCAATCAAGCTGAGCGCAATGAACATAAGTTAGATATTACAATTAAACCATTTGTTCAAAGTAGGCTTAAAAGTTTTGAGCGCAAGCTACTGAATGCTCTCCCTCATCAGACCATTAAGGATAATAAACTTTCTAATTTTATTAAAATGAACTTAATTAGCGATAGTATAGAGTTTAATAGATACGCCAATTCTTAAATTATCTTACTTATTTTATTTCAATATGCTATTATCTTAAGCACGCAAGTCTTTAGAAGCCTTGGTTTAAATGAACTTTTCAGTACAAAAGACAAGAATCACCTTGAGAATTATCTTAAAAAACTACCAAAGTTTAGCGAATTAGATAATGATACACGCAACACTATTCAACAAAACTTAGGTTTAAGTAATGATGATGCCCTAAATGTAGATGAAAGTAGAGACATGGCTATTTCAGCTGTTAAATCTGTGCTTAATAAAGGCAGTTATCAGGATATACAATCTAAATTAGTTATAGATGATCAAGCCAAAGCTAGCAATATCATAGGAGCATTTGAAATACTCTATGAGCAAGTTAATCAAGACTATAAAAGCTCCAATTTTACTGACAAACTTAGTAAAAATAATTTAAATCAGCTGTTAAATACCATGGCTAAAGTTGGTGTAGTTTTACAGTCGATAAATGATTCTTACACACAGAGCGCTGAAAATAATGCTTTGCCACTTACTACTACAATAAATTTCGATAAAATGAAGAATTATCGAGTGCAGGACAGCTCTAAAATAGCACCAAATTTCAAGACGACCAAAGTTAACAATAGAAATATCGCACAAAGGCTCGTTCAAAACATAAAATCTTCTATTAACGGAGATACAACTGAAAATATAAGTTTGGAAGCAGCCCTATCTAAACCTAAGCCACTTTATTTAAAAACCAGTGATTTTACTAAAGGAAAAGTATTTTACTTTAACCCAGACTGTGCTTCCTGTAATAAACGATATCAGCTTAGCTTTATTCTCGCCGACAGCAGATGAAATCTCTTCAGGCAGCACTAAAATAGGCTTTGCTAGGTACGCTGCCTTGCAAAATGTTTTTAAAGATATAGACCAGCTTTTATTAGCTAAAGCCGAGCAAACAGATAGTAGGAGCGAGGCTTCAAGTCCTATTTTAAATAGTATTAAGCCCAATTTAAAACGTGCCTTAAAGCTTCACGAAAAGCTTTACCAACAAAATCTCAGGAAAATAGGAAAATAACAGTCAAATGGCTAGATCTAAGACCTATAATATAGTCACACCGCTAAATTAAAATTTTTAATCTATTTTTTTACTAACAATTCAGGATCTATACTGGTACCGTAAAGATATGTTCCCCAGTGAAGGTGAGGACCAGTAGAAATACCAGTATGACCTACTTCACCGATCTTTTGACCTTTCTTAACCACTTCACCCTGCTTAACATCAATCTTACTTAGGTGCATGTAGATAGAAGTTACTGCATGACCATGATCAAGTACAATCGCATTGCCATGAATGTTATAGCCATTTTTTTCATAACCAGTTAAAGCTACGCGACCTGAAGCTGGCGCAAAAACTGGTGAGCCCATAGCACCAGCAAAGTCTAAACCTTTATGGTAACTACTAACTGGAGCTCTATTATATGATCTTTTTACCCCAAACGGACTCGATTTAGCAGCTGATGATGGATACATAAAGTTATCATTAGCGTAAAGTGTTTCTGACATAGTTCTAAGCGCTGTTGAAATTTCATTTAGCTCTCTTGGAGTAGCTTGCAAACCACTTTTAGAACTACTTAAAGTAATGTACTGAATTTTTTTATGATTATCTTTAACCTTTACCTTAACTTTTTGTTCCCACTGACCATTTCTAGCTAAAATCGCGTACTCACCTGGCTTAGTTAAATTTTCTACTGGTACCAGCGAACGATAATGCTTATCTGAAACTTTAAAAGGCGGGTATTGCTTAGTATTAAACCATAGTTTAGGTTGAGTATTAAAACCTAAAATATCTACTGTAAAGAACTGACCTTGCTCAACTTCTGTTTTATCAATAGCTAATTTTTTATCTGAAACACCAATAGTTGCAGGTTTAATTTCTTTATTAGCAGAAGGTGCAATTACAGCAGGTTTTTTAACAGTGTTTTCGCAATCACACTCAGCCATCACCAAAGAACTGAGAGAAGAAAAAGTTAGCAATAAAAGTAAAACAAGTCTCATTACTTTTATAATAGCGGTTTTTACTATATATTGGTCAATTTAAAGTTTTTTTCAAGCTTGTTTAATCTATCAACAAACTTATTATTATTTTTTCTTGAGCCAATAGATAATTCAAAATAAGCTTTAAACCTATCTAGATCTTGCTCATTAAGCAAACAGTCTTCATTAGTATCATAATTTAAGTCAGCGCAAGCAATTTCATGCTGGTTTCTCAATTCTTTTCTAAAGTCTTTAAGAAACCTACGATATGTTTTAAAATTAAGTCTATTCCTTTTATTAAAAGGTAGTATATCTATTAATTTAATTTCATCATCAGCTCTGGCTTTAATGCCATCACATTCAAGTATATTTTTAAAACTTTCATCACCAGAATCAAGATATTTTAAGTACACTTTAGCTAAATCTTGACCACTAAGTGAACTGACATCAGAGTCTACTGATTTACCAAGATAGTTATAAAGATTTTCAAGACAATCTTCAATCACTGGTGTTTCTTCATCTGGCTCACCAATAGGTCTACCATCAACATTACCTTCCTCATTATTTCGATTATTAATTTTATCGCTATCGATAATATTTATTTTAAATTCTTGCTCTATATACTGGTTTAAAGAATTAGTAGCAACTAAAGTTATATTTAAATTGGTTTTATCTCTTATAAAATCATAGTTAGCATAAAGTTTATTGTTTTTAACCTCGAATAAATGACTGTTTAAACTAGGCTTGATACTTAATTTAAAGTCCTTAGTTTCACTGTTACTTACTACCCTAATACCACTAATTAGTTTAGTTATGGTAGGCTTTCTAGGAACTGAGGTAAAACCTAACTGTATTTTATTATTATCACTTAAAAGTTTAAATGGAGTATTTTTTAAATGTAGACCTAAGTTATTAGTCTGCCAAATATTAGTATTTAAGTTAGAAAAGTTATTTATATCTGTAAAGGCTGCTGCGTTTAAGGCATCAGCACTAGCGTTATTACTAGCAACTAAACCATTATTCAGGTCAGAGTTATAGCTCAGGTCTCCAGTTAAGGTCATATTAGTCGGTTGCAAAGCAAAATGATCAGCATTAGTTGGGTTATTTAGCATCTCTACAGCAGCATAGCTATTGCTGATTGTTGAGTTAACACTGTTATTGCTACGATGCAAAAAGCCTGCAACTTGATCTTGAGCATTTATCTTAGTATTCACGACATAACAATTACTAATATTAGGAAAGTTATCCATGTAACGTACAAAACCAGCTACGATAGAACCATTAGGCAGATCCATAGATACGTTATTTACATATGAACTAAGAATTTTAGCGTCCCAGCTTAAAATATTGACAAAACCACCTAAAAATCCAGTCGATGTACCTGTTATCTTAGTGTCGTTTACATAGCTACTAGTAATATCTGAGTTAGTGGTAAGCGTACTTACAAAGGCGCCGTTACCTATGCCAGCTAAATCTAAATGAGCATTAATCAAGGAACATTTATCTATAATCGATCTGTTTAGGATGTCGTTAAACATGCCACCTATACTATTATGTGTACTTTTAAGTTCAAGACCATCGATATGACAATTAGTGACATAAGATTTGTCTATATTAGCGACTAAACCTCCACTTTCTTCCTTTACATTCAAGATCACATCTTTTAAATAGCAATTTTCGATGTTGCTTTGGAAGTAAGCTTCGCCAACTAAAGCCGCTACTTTTTCTAAGGAATTTATTTGAATATTTTCTGCGATAACATCATTAATTTTAGAATTATTAATAATATGCGCAGCCACACCAGCAATCCTTTCAGCGCTAGTATTAGTGGCATTTATACTAATGTTATTAAGTCTGAAGTGATTTAAAAATGAAAAATCCATATGAGATACTAAGCCAGCTAAATCTACTGAGCTAGCTAGTCCAGTAATTTTTATTCGGTCAGCTATGACATTAGAAACATTTATATTATTAGCTAATTCAGCAAATAAAGCCGCTGAATTTTCGCGAGCTGTTAGCGAAACATCAGTTAAATTTACATCTTTAATATACACGTTATCACTTGCTTTATAGCCAACAATCGCCACTTCATCTCGTCCACTTACATTAAGATCTTTAAAACTACAATTTTTAATGCTAGCAGCTGAACCCGAAACTTCGCTAACTAAAAAAGCACTTTTATCTCTAACATTTAAGCTTGAATTATATACTTTTATCTTTTCAAAAAGTACATTATCTGCGTGCGCTACCAGCAAGGCTATATTGTCTTGCCCAGTGACTGAGCAATTAGTAAAACTAATATTTTTAAAAGTAGCATTTTCACTATAAGGAAACATAGCCTGATGGTCTGAAGCCGAATTTAAATTAAGATTTTTAATAGTATTATGATGACCGTAAAAAGTCCCTGTAAATGGATGATTTATATCACCGATAGGACTGAAAGCTCCAGCACAATCAATACTAGTATCCAAGTGCAATTCATAGCTTAATTGGTCATTAGTTAAATTTTTAAGCTGCTCGCAATCCCTGATATGTATCGTATTAGTATCTTGTTTCAAGCTTACATCTTCGTATTCTACAAATAGCATCGTATGACTATTAATGCGCTGCTCAGGATTTAAATTACGAATAATAGTTTTATAATCATTTTCATCAATACTAGTGATACTTTTAATATAAAAGTTATCAGCAATATTTAGGTCTTTTAAAGTATAGGCTTTAGTATTATCGTTAATAAGCATCATAGTTGCATGCTGAGCATCTTTTTTATTTAACATGGCAACTAGATCTACTGTATTTGTAGCTACATCATGAATTTCACCAGCACTAAAGTGCTTACTAAATTCAGCCATAAAAGCCCCAGCTGGTCTTAAACGGTAAGAATTATTAGGATCTAAGACACCGTAAGTATTGTCTGCATCATTCCAAGGAAAAACACCATCTAAAGTGATAGTATCTGCGCTTAATTTACGTTTTAGAGCGAAATAACATGTTCTAGCAAGTGAAATTGCACCAACTATGCCCTTCATATGGTCTCTGGTGTCTTGATTCCAAGAATAATAAACATTAGTTTCATTTAAATAAAGTTTTTTATTAGTTAAACCGTTATTAGCTAGATAACCTCTCATGGTACTACTAATCTGCGCAAAATCATCGCTTCTACTGTAGATACCATATAGCGTTAAATTACTATCACCAGTTACATAATGATGATAAGAAAATGCATCTATTAGATTATTATCTAAAGCTGCCATAAAATTATTTATACCTGTATTATCATAAGGCTGAGTCCAAGCCCCAGCTACGATCTTGATACCTGGTAGTATTTGTTTAATACCTGCTGCTGCCAAATTAACAATATTAGCCATCTCAGCAGTATTACCGTTATAACCGCCTTCTGTTTCATTTAAAACTTCAATATAAGTTATTTTACTGAGATTATTATTACTTATAATAGTAGCCAAATCCTTGCACCAATCGACAAAATCAGTATACTTAGCTGGGTCTAAAGTATTAGAACCATCAATGTGATCTGGCCATTTAGCAATGTTAAACATAATCTCATCTGTGTAAGGAGATAAGTTATTAACAATGTTAACGATTTTAGCTTCATTCCAATCCCCATTGTTATCGATTAAAGCCTTGCTGTGCCCTACTGTTAAACTTTCAGCGGCATGCAACCTAATCATATGTGGCTTAATTTGATTTAAAGATTCTAAATAATCAGCGTCACTTGCGGTATTAGCATTAAAAGCAGACCAGGCATTGATGCTAGTAATATCTTGACTTAAAGTATATGAATCTTCTGCAATTACTAGATTAATGTCATTATTGCTGGCATACGCTGGTAACTTCATGCAAATACACAGGATTAAAAATAGTAATTTTATATATTTAGATTTAAGATACATAAAGCTTCGAGCTTTATGTACACTTTAGTTTAAGAAAGCGTTAGTTTTTTATAATAAATCCATCACTGTATCTAAATCTTTATCCCCTCTACCAGATAGATTGAGCACTAAAGATTCGTTAGCTAATGTTTCTGGCATTAAAGTATCTAGATAAGCTAAAGCATGCGCTGTTTCTAAAGCTGGAATAATCCCCTCTAGTTTGCATAGTAGCTTTAAAGCTATCATCGCTTGCTCGTCAGTTACAGAGACATATTTTACTTGCTTAGATTCTTTATAATGAGCGTGCTCTGGACCTACCCCTGGATAATCCAAACCAGCTGAAATGCTGTGAGCTTCTTGAATTTGACCATATTTATCCTGAAGCAAGTAGCTCATCGAACCATGCAGCACGCCAGCTGAGCCTTTAGTCATCGATGCTGCGTGCTTATCAGTTTCTACGCCCTTACCAGCAGCTTCGATACCGATGAGTTTGACGTTTTTATCATCTATAAATGGATAAAAGATACCGATTGCGTTCGAGCCGCCGCCTACGCACGCCAGCACATATTCAGGAGTAGCGCGCCCTTCTATAGATAGAAGCTGAGCGCGCGTCTCATCACCGATAATACGCTGAAATTCTCTAACGATACTAGGGTATGGATGCGGTCCTACCGCACTACCTATGATATAGTGCGTATCTTCAACGTAGGTCACCCAGTATCTAATCGCTTCAGAGGTCGCGTCTTTAAGCGTGCGACTGCCACTTGTTACAGGGATGACTTCAGCGCCCATCAGTTTCATGCGCGCCACGTTTGGAGCTTGGCGCGCAATGTCTTCAGCGCCCATGAAAACCTTACACTCTAAACCGAGCAATGCGCAGGCAGTCGCTGTCGCGACTCCATGCTGACCGGCACCCGTCTCGGCAATAATTTTACGTTTGCCGAGACGTTTAGCCATCAGCGCCTGCGCGATCGCATTATTAATTTTATGGGCGCCCGTGTGGTTTAGATCCTCACGTTTCAGGTAGATCTTAGCTTTGCCATAATGCTCAGTCAGGTTTTTAGCTAAATAAAGTGGAGTGGGACGTCCAACATATTCTTTAAGATAATAATTCAACTCCTGCCAGAATTTAGTATTATCAGCTATTTCATGAAAAGCAGCTTCAAATTCATTTAAAGCTGGCATCAAGGTTTCAGGCACGAATTGCCCGCCAAATTCACCAAAATACTTTTGCAGAGTTTTAGACATTATAGATAATTATATAAGTTTAGAGCTTCAGTCTGCTAGTTTGCTATTTTAATGGTTGTTTGTTAATTGTTTGAGCCGCGTTTTTCTGATAATTTAAAAAATTTATAATGCTAAATGTTTATAATTTGTAGATTTTGTCTTCTATTTGAAAGAGTTTCTATTATTGGATAAATATTTTTTATTCTTATGAATAACTATTACTTTTTCTTCAAAAGTAACTAATGCATTAGCTTAGATTTATCGGATTAAACTATCAAACTTCATGGCATCAATAGGTAATATTTATTAATTGCACCAAATATAATTACCTTGATGCAATTGGTGCAATTGAGTTATAATTGGTGCAGATGGTGCAATACTATAATCAGCAGGAATCAAAAAATTTAGAATTTAAATCAAAGATCCCTAAGTATATTAATTTAATCAAAACCTGCGTAGCTTTTGCTAATGGCTCTGGCGGTCAAATTCTTATCGGTATTGAAGATGAAACGCAGGAAATAATTGGTTGCACGGATGAAGACCGTCAAAAACTTTATCATGATTTTTTAAACAGTTTATATGACTCTACTACTCCCAGTTTAATGGCTGAAGTTTATGAGAAAAACTTCGGCACTAAATCTATTTTAATTATTGAAATGGCTTACGCGAGTCATAAACCATGTTTTATCACTAAAGAAGGACCGACTAAAGGCGTGTATATTAGAGTGGGTTCCAGTACTAGAAGAGCTAATCAAGACTTTATAGAGGAGCTGATGCGTGAAAACCGCCGTATTTATTATGATGAGGAGCCGATCTTAAATAAAAGTGTTTCACTTGAAAGTGACTTACTGGAGCATTTTTATAATAATAAACCTAATAGTAGACAACTTGAAGCAGATAAATTTCTGGTAAAAAGTTTGACTGATAAAAACAAATCTATCCCCACGGTTACAGGTACTCTACTGTTTAATACTAGACCAGAAAAGTATATTCCAGAGGCTTATATTATATGCACCAGATATGACGGCATAGCAGGTAGAAATATCATTCAAAAAGAAGAAATTTACGGTAATTTAATTTCTCAATTAGATATCAGTAGCAAGCTAGTGACATCCTGGCTCAAACGCGACTATAAGCTAGTTTCAACTAAACTTGAAGCTAGAACTATTATTCCAGCGGAGGCTATCAGAGAAGCTATTATAAATGCACTGGTACACAGAAAATACTCAGTGCCTGGTGCAATTAAAATCTCACTTTACGATGATCGTCTAGAGATTTTTAGTCCTGGGAATTTTCCAGGTTTGGTGGATATCAATTCTCTAGGTGATGGTACCACTTACTTAAGAAATCCTACACTCGCGCAAGCTTTTAAAAAATTAAATCTGATCGAAAAGTTAGGTTCTGGTGTAAGATTAATTTTCGAATCGTGTCTAAGTGCAGGTTTAAAGAAACCCATTTATAATGAAGATGGCGATTTTGTGAAGCTAACTTTTAAATTCGCTCCCGCCACTAACTTTAATAATCTTGATCAAGATGAAATTTTAAATCTATTTAAATTCCAGTCTGAGATTACTATTAAAGATATTGTTCAGAACTTGGAAGTATCACGTAATACTGCAACCAGAAAAATAAACAAGCTAATTCAACAAGGCAAAGCTTTAAGAATCGGCAAGGGTCCTGGCGTCAAATTCATTAGAGCTTAAAGATTGCTTGCTGAAATTTTTAGGCTAAGTACATTACCCTCAAATAGAAATTTACAGTAGAAGATTTAATATTTTAACCCCTAGCCTAAAACTGTTTCCCTATTGAGCAATTTATAACCTCTTTAAATTCATTAAAGTAAAAATCTTATAATTGCACCAAACAAAAATGCACTGGTGCAATAGGTGCAATTTGTTTCTGAATGGTGCGATTAACCAAAGAAATTTGTTAGTTTAGTTAGTGTAAAGTAAATTTATATAAATCTGTAATAATTTGAGCTAGTTTTTGATGATTACTATCAATTTTTAATTTTAATATAGAATTACAGTTCTTTCTTATGTTTTGAAGGTGTATATTATTATTAGTTTCAATTAACTTCTCTGTGTTAGCTTGTAATTGTATGAAATTTATATAAGAAGCTGTATAAGATTTATACAGTGGTTGAATTTTTATATTATTTAAGCCTTTGAAAAATGAATCCTTTGTTTCTGAAGAGATAACGCCTTTAGATTCATTAAGCGCCTCGAAATAGTTATAAGCCTTTTGCTGGATAAGTTCATTTTCTTTGTCTATAAACTCACTAATTTCAATTAAAGAGTCTAACGTTTCGTCCTTAGACTCGTAGTAATTCTCATCTTTATTTTTGTTTTTATAGCACAAATCTAATATTTCTAATTTTTTAAATAACTTAAAACTTGAACAAGGGTATGAATTTAGCTCTGCTTTATCTAAGTATTCTAAAGCTTTGTAAGGATTTTGTGTACTAATTAAGTCTATCAATAAGATATCTGCAATATTTATTACTCTATCGTTACTAAACTTTCTATATGAGAAGTTAGTAAAATTTTTTTCTAAAGCCATCTTCTGGCTATTATCAGGTAAAGTTGTTTCCCATAATTGTAGGTCGTTTATACCAATATTTACGTGAGAAGATTCATCACCAACTTTCTTTAAAAAGTTTATATGGAAGCTTTTAGCATGTTTACCTAATTTATTGAGATAATAAAAAACGTTGAGCTGACAGTCACTATTGTTTGCAAGTAATTGCTGATTGAGATCTTTACTAATATTGAAATTAAAATTTCTTTTAATAAAAAAGTTAGATATATTTTGTAAGTTTCTACGCTTATCTTCTAGACTGTGGTTATTCTGATATTCCTGATCATCAAAAGTATCTATATTTTTATATAGTATTTGTTTTGAAATATCAGGTAGCTCAGCTTCGTATTGCTGAGCAAAATGAGTTATATAATTAAAAATTTTCATCTAAATTTATGCAATTTAAAGAAATAATAAAGCAGTTAAAGATAATCTAACTGCTTTATTATTTGTTGTAAAGAGTTAAACTTCTATTTAAAAAGTTTAGTTAAGAAATCAGTGACTTTTTTAAGGCTGGCTTGAAATTCATTAGTTTCAGATTCAGTAATATTATTTTCAGGAGCATCTAATAGATTTAAATTTTGCTCTTTATAGTTAGATAAATTAGTGACACTTTCTCTTATCTGAGATTGATTTCCATTATCATAAGCCTGCTTTAAATTATCTATTTCTGAAGCTAATTGCTCTTTAGATTCTATTTTTTTCTTTCTATGGTCTAATTTACTTCTTATTAAAGCTATACCAAGATTTGCTATATCTAATCCGTCAGGCATTATTTATCTTCCATTATGTCTTATTGTATCATAAGAATCTCTTAATGTTTGTAAAGCAGCTCCAGTATATCCACCCCTAATAGCAGCTTTTTTAACATCATTCCAATTAATTCTATGGTGTTCTGTTGCTTGAACTATAATCTCAGCAGCAGCTCCAGTTACTGGGCTAGCTGTAGCATGACGAACAGCACTGTTAAGAATATACTGGATAGTTTCTTGTCTAGTATGAGATCTATAATCAAAAGTAGGTGCAGTCTCAAGTTTTAAGTCAGGCTTTACAGTTTCTTCTTTTGCAGCAAAAAGAGCACTTAATAAATCTCTTTGATCAGCAGGGTTTAATTGATTTTCTTGATTAGGTTTATTTTGATTACTCGGTTTTTCAACTTGATTATTTATTTTTTTATTTTCTGGTTGAGGGTTTATGTTATTAATTTGCATTTAAAATCCTTTTATTTATCTGTCTAATAAAACAAATATACTAATTGGTCAAAAAAAATCAACTTAGCAACTACCTGCTTAATAAAACCTTAACCTTTGGCGAGTCTTAAGTTGACTTCAAGCTTAATAACTATGATCATTTATGTTTTAATTAAGCTCAATTTTGAAATTATTTGAATGCCAGAAAATACTTCAAGTAAAAATTCTATATGCAAAATTATGTGGCTTTTTACTTGACATGTGTCAAATATACCATTCTTCTTTTTACCTTTAAAGCTCACTATTTTATTAAAAAATTTATTTGACTGAGGTACTAGGTTGTCAGATAGCAGCACTATTTTTGATGGAGACCCATATATTAAAATTTCTAATGTACACTTCTATTTAAGGCTAGCGCCAACATGTAACCCTTACTTTTTTAAAAAACTCACCTGAAAACACCCTGCTCTTTTTAAATTTCACTATCATTTTAACCCTGTATTATTTAAAAAACACGCCTAAAGTAACCCTTACTTTTTTAAAAAACATACACAAAAACACCCTGTATTTTTAAAAAATAGTATTATAGTTAAGTGGATAGATTAATTGAAATAGAGCTTGAAAAGTGGTCTAAGAAAGTAGAACCGGTACCGATTATGCTTAGAGGAGCCAGGCAGGTCGGTAAATCCTATCTAATAAAAAAAATCGCAGGTAAATTTTTTAAAAATTTTATAGAAATAAACTTTGAGCTTGAGAAAATCTTTGTAGAGCGCTTTGAGCAAGGTATTATTCCACAAGAATTACTTAAATTTATTAGCTTGACTAAAAATGAACAGATTGAAGCTGGCAGCACTTTACTGTTTTTTGATGAAATTCAGAATTCACATCCTGCAATATTAGCTTTAAGGTATTTTTATGAGCAGATCCCTGGTTTGCATGTCATAGCAGCAGGTTCACTACTAGATTTCGCTTTAAATTCGGGTGAATTTAGCTTTCCTGTAGGTAGAATTCAGTACTTGTACTTAAAACCTTTTAGTTTCCAAGAATATTTAATGGCGAAAAATCTAGCTTTAGCTAAAAACTTACGAGAGTTAAGCTTAAAAAATACAGGCAAAGACTATCATGATCTCTATTTAAAGTATATAAAAGAGTATTTTGTTTTAGGTGGTATGCCTAAAGTGATTGAAACATACCTAACTCAAGACGATTATAATGAGGCTTTAAAAGTACAAAGTAGAATTATCAACAACTACCAAGATGATTTCGCTAAGTACGCTAAAGTGTCTGAGCATGCCTTACTAAAGAAAACTTTCACAAGAATCTGTAAAACCGTAGGTCAGACATTTAAATATTCGCGTATAGATCCTGATGAAAAGCATTATGGCTTGAAAAAGGCTTTTGAGCTTTTGGAAACTGCAAATTTAATATACAAGATCAAAGCTGCAAGTGGTGAAAGCTTACCTTTAGATTACTTAGCATCGGATAAAAAATTTAAAGCTCTATACTTAGATATAGGATTAATGCAAAAGGTATTACATTCGGGCACTAAACTCAGTCAGGAAATTTTACTAGCTGAAGATTTGCACCAAACAGCCAGTGGAGCACTAGCAGAGCAATTCACAGGACAAGAATTATTAGTTAACCAAGGTTTTTATGAAAACGCCGCTGTATATTATTGGGAGAACCTAAAAAAATCTAGTGATGCTGAAGTAGATTATCTACTTGCCTATGAGCAGCAAATTATACCTATAGAAGTTAAGGCTACCATCAATGGAAAATTAAAGAGCTTGCATCAATTTATGACTAAATATGATAGCCCGATTGGTATTAAAATCTCTCAAAAAGCTTTAGAGTTTTCGGATAACATCTTAACTGTACCCTTTTATCTAGTCGGTGAGTTAGAGCGCTTAGTAGAAGAAGTGATTTGAAATTTATAGCAAGATAAAGAAAAAAGAAATTATAGTAGATAATAGTTTCACTTAATAAAAATAAAATTGAGCCAATTAGCCAGCTCACGCTAAAATTCACTTTTATGTCTAAACAATTATGGTGCAATGAAACCTTTAAAAATGCTCAAAGCTTTAGTCTAAGTGTTGACGAAGTTTTATATAAAAAACAAAGCGACTATCAAGAGGTTTTGATCTTTGAAAACGCGACTTACGGCACAGTTATGATGCTAGATGGCGCTTATATGCTAAGTGATCTAGACGAGCATATGTATCATAAAGCTTTAACCACTTATGGCATGTCGAATCTGCCTGAAAATGCTAGCAAGCTAAATATACTGGTTATAGGTGGTGGTGATGGCGGTATCGTCAGAGATTTACTGACGAATTATGATGCGAAAATAGCGAAAGTGACCATGGTAGAGATCGATGAAGCTGTGATCGAAGCTTCACGTAAATACTTTCCTCAAATCGCTGCGAAGTTAAATGACCCTAAACTTGATTTAAGAGTTATGGACGCACTTAAATATGTCGATGAAGCGCCAGCTAAGCATTTCGATCTGGTTTTATGCGACTCTACTGATCCAGTTGGCTTTGCTGCTGGTTTAATCGAAACTGAGTTTTATTTAAAATTAAAGCGCATTATGAAGGATGAAGCTGTATTTTGCGCGCAGTCGGGCTCACCTTTCTTCCAAAAAGAAGAACTTGAGTGCGCGCGTACCAATCTGGCCAAAGTCTTTAGTGAAGTTCAGACTTACTACGCACCGATGCTAGTTTATCCAGGCACAATCTGGTCATATACAGCTGCAGGCAGACAGCTTGAATGTAAAACATCTTTACCACTTAATGAATTTGTTGATAAACTATAAAAGCAAACATCGTGAGCGTTCAACCACTAGTATCAGTAGTCATCCCCAGTTACAATCAAGCTAGTTTTCTTGCTGAAAATTTAGCTAGTATTTTAACCCAAAGTTATCGTAATTTAGAAGTGATTTTCATCGATGATGGCAGCACTGATAACACTAAAGAAATTATAACTAAAATTAACGATGAAAGATTAAAATATGTCTATCAGACGAATTCGGAGCGCGCGGTAGCGCGCTCGCATGGTATTAAGCTAGCTACAGGTAAGTATGTATGCTTAGTAGATTCTGATGATATCTGGTATAAAAACAAAGTCGAGCAGCAGGTAAAAGTTATGGAAAACGACCCTGAGCTGGTTCTATGCTACGCTAGTGTCGACCGTATAGACGAGCATAGTAAAAAAATTAAAACCGCTAAAAGACAACAACAAGGCTCCAGTGGTTACGTGTATTTCGATCTATTAAAACGTAATTTCATCCCATCAGTCACGCCCATGATCAGAAAAGATATCCTGGATGAAGTAGGCGATCAAAACACTAAATTTATTCCTTATGAAGACTGGGACTTTTGGCTTAAAATCGCACGTTTAGGTAAGTTTAAACATCTTAAAAAAGCACTTGGCGCCTATCGTTTGCACTCAGCTCAATCAGTCCAGAATGTAAAAGCTTATAAAATAGCTGAAGTTACCATGGCAGTCTTAAAAGAAAACACTCGCATTGATCCATTTAGTTTATCAAATGAACATTATTTATATTTAGCTGACAGGCGCTTTGGTACAGACTTTACTCAGAAAAAATCAGCTGAATTTGCTGCAGCTGACCCAGATAAAAAACAAAAAAACCTTCAAAAATATCTAAAAATGGAAGAAAAAGCTTTAAAAGTTTCAGAAAGACGTGAAAAGCTGCTTGCTGAGCTTGATCGCATTAAAGTTAGATTGTATAAAAGAGAAGTAAATGGCGCTTTTAGTCTTGCTCATATGCGCTTAAGTTACTGGTATATTATCGCTAACGAAAATTCTAAAGCGCGCGCCGAATTGTTTAAAGTCCTACAATACAACAAACTAAATGCTAGTGACTATCGTTGGTATGGCTTAATGGTAGTTTCTTACTTAAGACCAGTGTTTGGTAAAGTGATCGTAGATTTACTGGGATCGTACCATTAAAATTTAAAATACTTGCTGAGCTACTTAAGCTTTTAAAGTGCACTGCTTTATACTTTCAGAAATAATTAGTATTTTATTAACTAGAATACGGGTTATGATAATTTAAGCACTAACAGATGACTTTAAAGGAAATTTTTTTTAAAATAATTCGCAATTTTACCTTAATCGGTAATATGTTTCCTTTACTCGTTTTAGGAGCTATTTTAACTTTTTTAGTCGATTTTGAAGCTGGGGCTAAGCTAATGGCAGTCTGGTTTGTTGGTTATTTAATCAATTTAATTTTAAAAAATACCATCCGCAAGCCGCGCCCAAACTCGGGTACGCATAGAGTTCAGGTTAAAGGTTATAGCTTTCCATCAGGTCACGCCTTTATTTCACTTACTTTTTACTTTTCGCTGGTAAGGTTTTTTGAAATTCCAGCGCCTTATAGCTATATAATCTGGTCTTTGCCTTTTTTACTTGGCTTGAGTCGTTTGTATCTTAAAGTGCATGATGTTTACGACATTACTGGTGGCTGGCTATTTTCATTCTTATACTTCTATTTTTTAAGCCCGCAGGTAGTGAAGTTATTAGAAACGTTAGTGCTGCCTTTAACCAGAAGCCTGGGCTTAGGTTAGGAGTTTTAGAGATTCATTTGTGCCTATATAAGAATTATTAGTTAAATTCAAGCCTTTATACTTTACTAAAATTTAAGCTATAAACTACAATTATAAAAATTTTAAGATCGTAAAGGCTATTTTAAGTAGCCAGCTAAACTATATATTTCTTGATGAAGTTAGTTTTATTACTGACTGGCAGCGTGCTATTAAAGCTCTTTATGAAAGAGGAATGCTAAAAAATTCTTTTATTATACTCTCTGGTTCTAATGCTACGGATCTGCATCATCAAGCTGAGCGCCTACCAGGAAGAAGGGGTGAGGATCCTTATCCTGATAAAGTTATGTTACCTCTAAACTTCGCTGAGTTTGTTAACCTAATAGCACCTGATATTCCTAAGCTTGATTTTAACCTTCGAGATCTTATGAATGATCTTAATTTAGCGCGCAGACTAATTAAAGAGGATATTTATGCTCAGCAACTAAAAAAACTATATAACGTATTTCGTTTAACTGGTGGCTTTTTAAACTCTATTAACTCGTATTATCGAAACCAAGAAGTGTCTGAATTATATTACCAAACATACTTGCAATGGATTAAAGGTGATATCAATAAACTTGGTAGAAGTGAAAATATAACCAGACAAATTTGCGCTGAAGTAACTGAAAGACTGGTATCTAAGTTGGACTGGCAAGCTTTAAGTAAAAATATTAATGATCTAAAACACCATAGTTCACTAGTAGAATATATAAAGCTTTTAGATTCGTTCTTTATTACTAAAACTTTATATCAAATCGACATCCATAAAAAAACTGTGCAAAGCCGAAAACAAAAGAAAGTTTATTTTATCGATCACTTTATATTATGGACACTGATTTCATGGAATTTGAAACTCGGTAATAGCTTTGATTATGCAGCTCAGAAGGTTGAAGATACACTTTTTGGAAGTAAGTTAGCTGAAAGTTTTATTTTACAGCAACTTTTACATATTGAAAAAGCGACTGATTACATGAATTCAAAGGTTTTTTTCTGGCACGCTAATAAAGAGATTGACTTTATTGTTGTAAATGATCAAGGTAATCTGGTGCCAGTTGAAGTTAAATACCAAAATAAAGTCGATCTTAAAGACTTTACTTTTATTAAAAAGCAAAATTTTTCGCAAGGTTTAATTTTCAGTAAAAACTATAATGCTGAGCTCGAAACAAACTTCTATTGTATAGCTGATTATATGCTTGGACTACTAAGTTTTGAATAAATTTCAGTACATAAAGCTACATTAGTTAATTTCTATTAATATTCAAGGTTTTTACAAAGTCTATTAAGTATTTAACAGGCTTAATAGTTGCTAAAACCGATAAGTTTTCAAGAAAAGAAACACTTAGCACTTAAGTTTTTCTAAATATTAAACTAAATACTGACTAAAGATATTATGATATAGATATGCCTGAATTACATGTAAATGTTGATCATGTTGCTACCATAAGGCAAGCGCGCCAGACTGTAGAGCCCAGCCCCTTGCAGGCTGTTATGCTACTTGAAGATACTGGCATCCATGGTATCACTTTGCACCTTAGAGAAGATCGTAGACATATTCAAGATAATGATATCTACGAAATTGACCGTTACCTTAAAGACTCTAAGCTAAGCTTTACTTTTGAGATGGCAGCCAGCTCAGAAATGCGAGATATTTTACTTAAAACTTCAGCGCGCACTGCTACTATCGTGCCTGAAAATCGGGCTGAAATTACTACAGAAGGTGGTATGGATTTAACTAAAGATGTAGAGTACTTTAAAGAGTTTATTAAACCGATCCAGAATGCAGGCTTCATAGCTAGTTATTTTATTGACCCTGATTTAGAGCAAGTGACAGCAGCGTATGAATGCGAAAGTAAATCTATCGAACTGCACACTGGTAAATATGCAAATTTATTTTTGGAAGATGAAAATTTAGAATATTACGCTAAAAATCGCAAACTTCATATAAGTGTCTTAAGTGAAGTTGAACGTTTAAAACAAGCCGCTGAAAAAGCTATTAATTTAGGGATAAAAGTCAATCTAGGTCATGGTCTTACACCTAATAACCTAAGCCAGATGTTAAAGATCCCTCAGGTAAGTGAATTACATATCGGACACTCGATCATCGCTAACTCGATATTTTTGGGTATAAAAGATAGTGTAGGAGAATTTTTAAAACAAATAAATGCCTGATACTAAAACCAATATCGAAACCAAGCTTGAAACTATACCAGACGTGCAGTTTTTGTATCAGCTATTAGTGGCTGGTAAGCCACATCATTTTTTTAATGAAGTAGCAAGTAACTATAATCCAGCTGTATTTTATCGAGCTCCTTTTAATAAATACTTATATTTAACTGAACCTGGCTTTATAGAATATGTTCTTAAAACTAAAAAGCATAATTACGAAAAAGGTTCATTTAACAAATTTATGAAAGGTAATTTAAGTGAGGGTTTGTTTGCTTCACCTGCTGATATCGCAGTTAACCAACCTACTAAGCTTAAAGGACTATTTACAGAAGCTAGAATTAGTAAGTTTAGTAATTCTATAGTGGATTACGCTGACCAATACTTTGCTAAGCTGGCTCACTCTAAAGAAACATTTAATTTCTCTAAAGCAAGCTCTAAACTAACTCAGGTAGTTAATGGACACGTTTTACTTGGCGTAGATTTAAAATACATGGCCGAAGATCTGGCTAATGAAAATGAAAATTTACATAACCACTTTAACTTTAAATATTTCTTGCAAAATCGTAAAGCTGATCTACCTGTAAGTAAGCGTTTTAAACAAGCTCGAAGTAAGCTTGATACTTTAGTAGACAAATTAATAACTTTAAAATCTAGAGATTTTTCTGTACGTGGTACTTCTCACGCTGATTTGATTACTACCTTAATTAAAGATCCTACTATAAAGCAGGCTCAAGCTAAAGATGAGATAAGAATTATCCTACTATCAGCAGCTGAAACTTTAAAGCATGTTTTAGACTGGAGCTCTTACTTACTTGCGCGCAATCCAGATGCTTTAGCTAAATTAAAACAAGAATTAACAGGTTTTTACCAAGATAAAAAAACTAAGTATATAGATTTCGATGAACTAAACAGTCTTACCTATTTAAATCAGGTAATCCTAGAAGTTTTAAGACTGTATCCTGCTATCTGGTCTAGTGGTTTAAAAGCAAAATCACCTGATGAATATAAAGGTATTCAAATACCAACAGGCACCAATCTACATATATGTCCTTTTGCTATGCAAAGGCATGCTAATAATTGGGGCGAGCCTGAACGTTTTATCCCGGAGCGCTTTGAACATGCTGAGATTCAGGAAAGTTACAGTTATACGCCATTCGGGGTAGCAGTGAAAGATGAACCTGAGTTTAACTTTATTACTTATCAGGCTAAACTTATCATTGCCAGATTAGTAAAAAATCTAGACTTTAGTTTAGCTAATAGAAAAGATGTAAATATAAAAGCCCAGTTAATGCTTAAGCCTAGTGAAGATATTGTTCTTAATATCTTGTAAGTAAATAAAAACTTAGCTTAAAACTCTTTTTCTATTTAAAGCCTAATCAGTTAGCGGTAATTTACTGACTATATTAACTGCGCACTTTCTAAAAAAATTTTCTAAAAAATCCTTAAAATTAGAATTTTTTTATAGATTTAAATCAATTTTATAAGTATTTTATAGATTTCTACATAATTTAGAAAAATTTTATAAGTTGCTTTTATAAATAGTAAGCCATAAAAGTAGCAAGTAATAGAGCTAAAGTTCTATGTAAATTTAAGCTAGTTCCAGTTAATAATCAGACATAAGCTTATATTAAATAAATGAGCATAGACCAAGTACAAATCTAAGATGCAGGCAAACAATTTATATTTTAAGAAACAAAAGCTAGCTTTAGCTTAGTCCACTACTGCATGCTTAAGCATCTCAAGTGAGCTATTAGGTACTAAATGCTCAGGATAAATACTAATACCAGATTTAACACCTAACTTCTTAGCTATATCAATACTTAAAGCAACTTCAGCTGGTGTGGTGCGCTCGCCATCAGTGATTAAATGTATTTTCAGGTCTGGTTTATTAGTGCGCGCGCGCAGTCCCTGAATACTCTCACTAACAAATTTAGCCACTTTATTTAGGTTGCGGCTACGCATACCATGCCAGTAGACCATCGGCATAAAGACATCCCAGTTATCTGCTAGGTATTGCCAAGGGTAATTGTCTTTAATCTTAGGTGAAAAGACAATAATTAGCATCGGGTAGTCTTTAGGCATGCGAGCTTTGATCATCTCTGTATATTTTTTAATAGCTGTAGCACTAATATTTTCTTCTACATCTGCTGCCATCGCATCAAACATATAACCTTCAGGGCTTACATAAAAAGCAGGCTCGATAAACTTTTTAGCATCAGCTTCAACATTATTTAAATACGCATAGGTCCAACCAATGATCTTTATATGATACTGATGTGCAGCTTTCAAAATTTCATCTATTTCACTAGTAGGGTGCTTAAAAACTGGTGTAGTAGAGCGGTTCACTTGGAGATAGACAGTCTCTATATGGTGATCTTGAAGTCTAGTAAAGAATTTATCTAAATCTTGAGGGTAGTTCCATAAGTTAACCCAAATACCTTTACCTTGAGTTATATCTTTTTGCTCTTGAAAAATTTGTGGCACCATTAATAAATCTTCATGCTCATTATCGAGGTCAGTTAGTTTTTGGAAAGTAGACTTTAAGTTTCTTTCGAGGACATTTACTTTAGAAATTTTTTGAGCAGGTTTGAAGTTTGCTTGCTCTTTAAGAGCGGCTTTATCTTTTAAAGTAGTTTTAGTAAAGCTACGTGGTGCTTTTAATCTGAATCTCTTATATTTACTCTCTAAATCAGAATTTACACTTACCTCTGAGTTCAAGCTCTCTTGTGTGCGAGGACTTTTACTTAAATCTATATAAAGTTTATTATTTTTTGAATCAGTCTTAGCCGCACGCACATTAGTACTAGAGCTATCTTCCACGTTATGGTTAAATGCACTATCAGATACCTGCTTTAGATCAGTATAAGTCTGCTTAACTTTATTACCTGAATTTATTGCAGTTTCATGTGCACTATCTAGCACGGGCTCATTATTAGTAGCATCCTGCAAAGTCTTAAGCTCTGTTAAGCTAGCACTTTTCTTAGCTGCCTGCTTAGTAACTAGATCTTCTTTAAAAGTTTCGATAGCTGATCTTTTTCTGGTCACACTTCGTTTTTCACTTTCTTTAGTTTTATTTGGGTATGGTACAAGATACAACTCACCTTCATCAGCTGCCGCAGTAGCGATTAGATAAGTGTTATTAAACTCTATGTTACTAAAAGCCTGGCAATTAGTACTAAAAAGTACCATAAAGGCAATTAAACTAAGCAATTTAAGATATTTAAGATAAGCCATTATAATATATTACGTCAATTTTAATAAAAACATCCGAACTAAACTAAGATAAACGATAAAAGATATGATGTCAATTAAAGTTGTAATTAAAGGACCGCTAGCTGTCGCTGGATCGAAGTTAGCTTTTTTAAAGAATATCGGTACCATAGTACCAAGTAGCACTGCTGCAATCATCGAGACCACCAGTGAAATAGCGATTAAAAGTGAAAGTAACAGGTTATG
Source organism: uncultured Gammaproteobacteria bacterium (assembly GCA_964438425.1). Taxonomy (GTDB): domain Bacteria; phylum Cyanobacteriota; class Vampirovibrionia; order LMEP-6097; family LMEP-6097; genus CAYTKM01. The sequence continues at coordinate 71,929 of CAYTKM010000001.1, read as the reverse complement.
ATTCATAAAATATGAAACGGCAGCAGTAATTAGCGCGCAGGTAAAGCCGATACCGATGCTAGTTGCAAATTCACTAATTAAAACTTCTAAAGATTTTCCGATATTAATTTCACCAGTATAGATACCACGAATCATAATGGTAGTCGATTGATTACCGATATTACCAGATAAGCCAGAAAGTAAGGGCATAAAAGAAACTGCGACTGGCACCGCTGAAATGACATCATTATAATTGAGCAGCAACGAAGCAGAAAGTGCCTGCCCAAATAAAGTTATTACCAGCCATGGCGTGCGTGACTTGTAAGCAGCAAAAATCTGTTTAAAATCAAAAGTACCGTAAACTGCATCTTCTTCTACGTTAATACCACTAGCTTGGTAAATATCTTGAGTGACTTCATCTTCTAAAATTTCAACGACATCATTAATCGCAATTACCCCTACCAGCACTTTTTTCTCATCGACGACCGGTAAAGCTAAAAAATGATATTTAGAGATGATCTCCGCCACTTCCTCTCGGTCCTGATGAGCCTGCACGTAGATTACATCTTCATTTACATAATCAGCCACAAAAGAGTCGTCTTTTGCCATAAACAGCTCTTTTAAACTGATAACACCCTTTAGTTCACCAGTTTTAGTTGTTACATACATATAGACTATCTGAGAGTCAGTATTTTTCGCTTTAATTCTTAAAAACCTAAGTGCCGCAGCTACTTTTAGATCAGCTCTTATACTGATGAAATCTGGGTTCATCATACCACCAGCACTATCAGGATCAAAACTAAGCAATTCCTGAATTTCATATGGTCGATTCAAACGATCCATAATATTTAAGGTACGGTCTTCATCATCCAGCAAACCAAGTAAATCAGCAGCATCATCCAGTTCGAGCTCATTTACGAATCTGGCTATTTTTTCATTAGATAAATACTCGAAAAGATCTTTAATTTGATAATCTTCAAGCTCGATAATCACCAGCGCGCCCTGCTGAAAGCTTAGTACATCAAACAATGTCTGCCCTTCTTCTTCATTAAGATTGTTATAGGCTTCAGCGATGTCTTGCGGATAAAATTCATCTAAAGTTTGACGTAAACCTAGTATTTTATCTTCGTCAATATTATTTAAAGTATTTTTTAGGTCTAGTTGATTTGTAACCATGTATTATTATTTATGCCTAATTGGGTAAAATTTATATTAGACTTGCTTAATTCCCTCGTAAAACGATTACCTATCGCCATTGTAGCAACACTGTTAGTTTTGCTAATTGGTTATTTGGGACCTTTTGCCTGGATTTTGAGCATCATTATACTCTCTTCCTTAGCATTATTTGAAGCTGTTAAGGTTATTAAGCCTTCAATTAGCCGCTCTAGCTATATTATTGACCAAATACTAATCATTTTTTTCATTTTGCTGCCAGTTGCACTAACTAGACTAGTTCAAAATACTGAAATTATTGATTCTTTAGCTTTAGTAGTTTTAGGTTTAGGGCTTTTATGTTTATTTATTTGTATAGATCTAGACTTAAGTAAAATAAGAGTAGTTAAAAAAGAGCTGCGCGATAAAAATAAACCTAAGAGTGAAGTCAAAAGTAGTTTATCTGAAAAAAACTATAGATCCAGTACAAATGAGCATGAAAATAATACTAAAAAAAATGTAGCGGATGAGGCTTTAGAAGCTAATTTAAAGCATACAAGCACTAAAAACAAATCCCTAAATTATTTAACTAGAAACATTAATCTATATTTGATTTTGTTTCTTGGTTTATTTCCTTCATATGGTGTTCACTTACTAAGATTCGAGCAAGGTAGTCTATATCTGGTACTCGCTATTATTACTAATAGTGTAAATGACAGTTTAGCCTATTTCTGCGGCAAACTCTTAGGTAAACGTAAGTTTTTTCCTACTATCAGTCCGCGCAAAACCTTAGAAGGCTCGCTTGGTGGCTTACTTTCAGCTGCCATATTTTTTATGCTAGCTTGCAATTTTTTAAATATTGATCTGAGTTTAGCTTTGAGAAATAAAATTAACTTACTTATGGTAAAGAATTCTTTAAATCTAAACCTAAGTTACATCTATAACACGATTTTTATGTTACTCGGGTTATTGATAGCCGCTGCTGGTCAGGTTGGTGATTTACTTGAAAGTGCTTTTAAACGTTCTATTGGTATTAAAAACTCTAGTAACTTACTTGGCTCGCATGGTGGTTTACTAGATAGAATAGATAGTCATTACTTCTCAATCGGTTTTGCCTATATGATCTTTAGATATTTTATTGAGGTTTAACTTATAGCCTCGTACGCCCTAAGTTTAGCACTGCGTGAGCGCGCGTTATATTCAAGTTCAGCAGCTGAAGCTGTAAGTGGCTTTTTAGTTAAGTTCACCAGCTTAACTTCTGGTTTTAAACTTTCTTGAGCGCCTCTAGCATTTTTACTAGCTTCTTTTACTTTATAACCCTGATTTTCAGGGTAATCAGCAGCAGTACTACGGTAATTTTTATATTTGTTAAATTTTTTAGGGTTAACAGTTAATTCTTTTAAAACATGCTTAGTAACCCGGTCTTCAAGTGAGTGAAAAGAAATAATCACGATGCGCGCGCCTGGTAACAGTATTTTAGAAAGTGAAGCTAATACATTTTCAAGCACTTCAAGCTCACGGTTAACATGTATTCTAAGTGCCTGGAAAGTTTTAGTGGCTGGATTAGACTTAAAAGTCTTAGAATAACGTCTTACATACACTCTTTTAATAAGCTCAGCTAACTCTTTGCAGGTTTCAAGAGGTCTAGTACGCTCTATTTCGCTAGCAATCTGCCTGGATAAACGCTCCTCACCATATTTATAGATGATATCTGCTAATTTATCTGCTGGATAATCGTTTACAACATCATAAGCACTAAATTCTAAATCTGGGTCAAGCCTCATATCTAATTTATGATTACTATTAAAACTTAAACCTCGACTAGGATCATCTAACTGAATACTACTTAAACCTAGATCGAAAAGCACTCCACCATCTATTTTAAGACTGTTTTCAAGACAATAATTATAAATATTTTCAAAATTACTATGCACTAGAGTCCAGTTAGTATGTTTAAGAGCCTCTTTTTCATGCCTGGCTATCACTTCTTTATCCTGATCAAATGAAAATAACTGACCCGTGCTAGCTAGCTTATCTAAAATAAGCTTACTATGACCAGCAGCGCCGCAGGTGGCATCGATATATACTTTACCTGACTGGACATTTAAAAGATCTAAAGTCTCAACTGGCATAACTGATATATGCTCGTAATATGTGCTTGTGTCGGCTTGAATAGAATTATCATCAGTCATAATAAACTGTTTCTAGTTTATCAATAACCTACTTTAATCTTAATGATAAATTTCTTCTAAAAATTTGATTGCTTGCAATTCATCAGCTGAGTAATATTTAGATGAGGTTTTAAAATCTTTAGTAAATATTTTAAAGAAATTACCTTTTTCGTAGCATTCTAGTACATGTGGATGAATATAGCTTCTTTTACAGACCTGAGGTGTATTATTTAGCGATTTAGCGACGTTTTTAACAGCTTTCACTAAATCTTTTTTAACACTAGCTTCAGAGTATTTTTCATAATTCTTTTTAAGTTCTTTGATAGCAAGCACAGTCGCTGACCAGGTTCTAAAATCTTTAGAGGAAATACTTTCATCACCGCTTATTTCTTTTAGATACTCATTTACGTCTTCAGAGTGGATAGTTTCAAATTCTCCAGTCGAATTTTTATACTTAAATATTCTGTAACCTGGAATATCTTCTAAACGGCTGACCAATTCGACAATTTCGTCATCTTCAATATTTATAAACCACTTTTTACTTCTTTTACCTTTAAATTTAAGTTCGATACTATCTTCTTCAGTTTCTAAATGTTTTTTACGTAAAGTAGTCAAACCATAAGTTTCATTATCTTTAGCGTATTTATCGTTACCAATTCTAGATTTGCTAATATCCATTATTTTCACAATTAAAGCTAAAATACAATTTTTAGTTAAATTCAATTCATTAAGATCGTCAGTGATAGCTTTGCGGATCTTCTTTAAGACTAAAGAAAAATTTAATAAGTGCTCAAATTTACTTTCTTCACGGTAAGTAATATATTCAGGGTGGTAAAAGTATTGTTTGCGCCCTTTATCATCTTCAGCTATCGCCTGAATATGTTCGCGCGCACTAGGATTAATCCAAACATTTTTTAGACCTGGAGGTATAACCAGCTTATTAATACGCTTAATAGTTTGTTCATCTTCTATTAATTTACCGCGTGTGTTGTAGTACTTAAATTTTTTATACTTTATTTTTCTGCTGTAACCCTTACGCTCAGTATTAGCGAAGCGCAAGCTGATATCAGATAATGATCTTGCTATGTCTGTTCTACCCATATTTTATTTAAAAGTTTTATATTTTAGCCATTAATATCTAATAAATTATAAACTTTTATTTCGTTTTAACATTAAGTATACTAAGTATTACTGTATAAATATTTAGTATACTTTTTTACCTCAATTATATAAATTATATCGCAATAAAATGATTTGTGCTATAATCATTAATGTTAAAATAACTTTTGTTGGTTATTATATAACTAAATCAAATAAAATCTATAGTTTTAAAGCTATTTTATATCTAAGGAACCAGGCTAGCCTAATATATTAAAGGCACTCTTAAAAGGTTCGCATAGCTTTAAAACTAAGAATAATAATTAAAGGAGCTAAACAATATGACAACAATATACGAAGAAATTAAAAAAGAACATGAAACTATTAGAAATCTACTAAGCGAAGTAGAGCAAGGTATCGAAAACAAAAATTTACACAAAGAAACCTTTCAAAAACTAAGACAAGAAATCATCGCACACAGTAAAGCTGAAGAAAAAACTATTTATAAACCACTAAAGCAAGATGAAAAAACTAAAGAACAAACTTTAGAAAGTACTGGCGAGCATGATTTAGTAGACAACACTATCGATGAAATGATGGAAATGGATACTAATAGTGAAGAATTCAAGGCTAATTTTAAAGCAGTAAAAGAAAGTTTAGAACATCACTTGAAAGAGGAAGAGCAAGAACTATTTAAAGATGCTAAGGAAGTTATTAGTGATAAAAAGGCTAAAGAATTAGGCGAAGAATATAAGAAAAAAGAACAAGAAGAAAAGATTAAAGTTAAGTAAATTAATTTAAATAGTATTAACTATTAGAAATAGCCCTGTACTTTTAAGAGTACGGGGCTGTTTTATTTAGGAGCGTTTATTGTATACTCTAAATTTAAAGTCAGACTTTACTTTGATGGAATAACTTATTATGATCGAAAACATTAATTACCCGAACGTTAAGCACACTCAAACAAAAAAACATGGTTCTTACAGTGCAACAAACAAAAAAAGCTTTAAAAATAGCTCCAATAAAACAAATAGTGATAGATTAAAAGCGACATTTCTTTCTATGGTAGGTTTGCCAGCAGCAATTCTAGTTAATACTTCCAAACCTGCACTAGCTGAATTAAACAACTTCAATGAAGTGCCAGTGACTCATACTAATAATAAAGGAATCAGAACTAACAAACCTGGAGGCAAAAGTCCAATAGACTTTTTAGTAGACTGCAAAGAACACGAAAAAATAACTCCTAAACAGCTTTTAAGTTCAGTAATAAATGCAAAAAATTTAAAGAAGATATCACTTGCAGGTAAAGTTGATAATACAGTAGTTTATAGATCTAACTATGAGCCTATTAAAATTAATAATCTTGAATTTAATGTAAAAGAAACTCATGAACCCAGAAATCCTAAAGGCTATACCATTACTTATGATTTTGAGGCTATATTAAACAAAAGAAATTCACTTGATCCAGCTAATTGCGATATCAAGCTTGTTCATAATAATTCTACTGGAGAAGGCAGATTAACTACAGCTACTGGAAAAATCTTTAAATATAAAGTAAATCATCTAACAGACCTAATTACTAAAGATGTGGAACTAGTGGAAATTAAACCTAGTAAACCAGGTTCTAAAGAAGTCAAAAGCTTAGATCAAAAAAAGTCAAATTTGATAGCCAGTCAATACTCTGATAAAGAAATTATCTGCGCGCAGCACATGCAAACCACACCTAAACAGTTCATGGATGCTGTTGAAAAGGCTAAAAATACTGTCGATCGCAATGGCAGAGCAGCTTATGCAAGAGTAGGCAAAAAAAATAACACTATAACTTTTAGATCGAATGATGAGCCTATCATGATCAATGATCTGCCATATAATGTGACAGGTAGGTATGACACGCAAAGTAAAATTCATGAATTTTACTTTGATGCTATTTTAGTAAAAGATGTTGTTTCCAGGGGTAGAAATTACGATAATGTAGAGTGTGATACCCGTTTAATGTTCGATGAAAATAAAGGTTACGGAAAACTTATGAATCCCTTAGGTAAAGTTTACGAATTCTTCACAACAGACATTAAAAACTTGCCTGATGATCTTAGAGAACTAATAGAATTTAAACAAGGTGATACTGAGAAAAAATTATAAGTTAAGAAACACTCTCAAGCTCAGAATGAGATTTTAAAGCTTGCGAGCCATCATCTTGTTCTACTAGGTAAGCGGGCTCGCTAGGTGAAGCTTTACGTTTAACCTTACTACCAGAAATTTCCTTTTCAACTTCTTCTTTATAAACTTCTTTCACTTTACCCTTAGCAGTGCCATTTGACCAGTTCCATTCTACGGTGCTACCTTCTTGAAAATTTTTCATACTTACATTATAGCTTCAGTACAAATATTTTGTATACAACACACCACCTATTTTATTAGAATGATACTATATGGCACCTAGATCTAATTTTCAAAATTTACCAGTAGATATCATAAGTAAAAAGTCACGCCAAAAATCTACTAAAGTCAATTTAAAACAGTACATAGATGAAAATTATGCAATAGAGCTAATAGGCATTACTAAAAAAGTGATTTTAATTAATGAAATAGAGTTTAACCTAAACTTAGTTCTCGCCTTAAACTTAAAAAACTCACTATTAGTTATTGTTAATAAAAATAAGTCAGCTAAAGTAAAAGCTATATTAAAAGCCTTCGATGAGTTAGAAATAGACTACGAGTTTCACAAAGGTTTTACTGCTGATGAGAGTTTTATTAATAGAATTATTGAAAACACTATATTTGAGCATGAAAAAATTGACTACTTAATCTACACGCAAGAGCTTAATTCTAAAGCCTATGAGCTTGCATCTATTAAACAAGAGCATTTAATAGATGCTTTTGAAAATAACACCTTTTCCTTTCTTTACTTAACTAAATATTTAGAGAAAAATGATCAGAAAGATAAAACGACTATCATTTTAAATATCTATAGCTTAGTTCATACTATAGAAGATGAGTTAGTTAAAAACTCTTTTTTAAGTTTACTTAGCTCAAATAAATTTAAAAGTTTTAATTTAAAAGTACTTGAATTAGATTACACCAGTTTAGAGATGCCTAGTAAAAAATACTTGAAAAATGTCATCAGTGTCTATAAAAGTTTATTACTTGAAGAAACTGACTTAAAAGCTAAAAAAATTAGTAAAGTAAAAAGTACTAAAAACAATCAACCTCAAAGCGAGCAAGAAACAGCAAACAAACTAATTAAAATAGCTTATTAAATGTATTTAAAAGATTAGACTAGTTAAGTTCAGCCAAGCTTTTAGCTTGCAACTTATGATTCTTTAGCATTTCTTTTTGTTTATCCTGCATGATATGTTGCCAAGGATACATTTCGGTGTGCCATTCATTAAACACGATATGTTTGTATAAATCTTTAGGTAAAACCTTTTTAAAAATACCAAAACCCTGTTGTTTTAAATTATAAATTTCTTCTAAATATTTACCTAAAGTTCTATCACCGCGGCTAAGTAAAGCCTGAACCTGCGCCCACTTATAGCTTTCTGGTCTAACTTCAATGCCTTTAGGCTTTAAAGCTTTGATTAATTTTTTTAATTTAGCTTCACTGCTAGTATCTATACCGTAATCCTGATAAGGGGTCTGAGCTTTAGGGGTAAAAATACTACAACCCCAGACTATTTTTAGTTTTTTATGTTCTTTCTTTAAATTAGTAAGTAAAGTTATTGTATCTTCAATATCCTGCTCAGTTTCAAAAGGCAAGCCTACCATTCCATATAACTTTAAAATCTTTAAACCAGCTTGCTCAGCGTTTTTAGCAGCCTCAAAAATATACTTTTCAGGTAACTTTTTATTAATAATGTCGCGCAAGCGCTCAGAGCCACTTTCAATAGCGATAGTTAAGGTTTTAATACCAGCCTTAAATAGCAGTTCAGTCATTTCTAAAGTTACTGTACTTGCTCTAACCGAGGCGATTTGAAAAGATGGCTTGTTAGGATGCTCAATTAAGTAATGTAGTAGATTCATAAACTCAGGGTGCTGAGTTACACTCGCACCAAGCAAACCTAGATTATTAGTAAACTCTAAAGCAAAATTTACTTTTTTTATAAGATCTGACTCTAAATCCGGCTTACGAAACGGTAAAGTCAGGTAACTAGCCAAACAAAATCTACACATCTCAGGGCAACTGCGTACCACTTCGATTAAGGCTACATCACCCCAACAAGAATCCGGCGCGATCACTGTGCTCATAGCAAGGTTGTTAGCTGAGCTTTTTTGGGGTTTAACTGCTGGCAAATTAGTTAAACTTTCATCAGGTAGTTTATTTGAAGAATCTTCACTACTTAAAGCTTCTATAACTGGGTACAGACTAGGTACATAGATTCCTGGCACTTCAGTAAAGTATGAAAGGTTAGTACGATCTATGTTTTCTGTATTCCAGTACTTATAGCTAGTTTCAACAATACTTGAGATATTTTCCTCACAATCCCCGATAGCCACAAAATCAAAGAAATCAGACCAGGGTTCAGGGTTAGCGGTAATTACAGGTCCACCAGCATAAATTAAAGGGTGACTACTATCCCTATCAGCGCCTCGAAGTGGGATTTGCAGGCGCTCTAAAATTTCAAACACATTATGAAAGTCAAGTTCCCAAGAAATAGAAAAACTAATTAAGTGAATGTCTTTAGGATATTTCTCATTAAAATTAGTAAAAAAGCGATAGGTCGAGCTAAGCTCAGACATAGAAAATAGCTTAAAAACATGCTGATAACCTAGGCTTGCCATACCAACCTGATAAGTATTAGGAAAGCAGCATAAAATATTTATCGGACCATCATTAATACGCTCAAACAGAAACTTTTCTTTGTTTAAGTCAAATTTTTCTGGATAAGTAAAGTTATTTTCGTCCATCTAAAAAATAATTAAGTGCCAGCTTGTAACCATCAAACCCCAAACCCGAAATCTGCCCTAGGGAGCTAGCTGCCGTAAAAGACTTATGCCTAAACTTTTCACGCGCGTGCACATTCGAGATGTGCACCTCGATTACTGGGACTGAAATAGCTGCAATAGCATCTCTAAGAGCAATACTTGTATGAGTATAAGCAGCTGGATTAAAAATTATACCAGCGTAGTTTTCAGTATGTGCCTGTTGAAGATAATCTATTAAAGCACCTTCATGATTACTTTGTTTAAAATGCAATGCTACCTGCTCATTTAGATCACTTTTTAAAAGTTGATTTTCTAGTAGGTTCTCTAAATCTGCTAAGGTTTGAGTGCCATATTTATCTGGTTCGCGTACACCTAGAAAGTTAAGGTTAGGTCCATTAAGAATTAAAATTTTCATTGTCAATTTTTATTATTAGGTTTAATAGTTCAAGTGGATCAAAAGGTTTACTTAAAAAATAGTCTGCACCAATAGAAAAAGCCCACTTTTCCTCAGATTCCTCACCTTTAGCACTTAAAATAATAATCTTTAGTTGATTTAAATTTGTATCTTCGCGGATTTTCTCACAAACCTCAAAGCCTGAGTGACCTGGCATCACTACATCTATCAGTAAAATATTAGGTTTCAAGTCATAAACTTTTTTTAATGCTTGCTCGCCGTCTTCAGCCTCAAATAGGCTAAAACGGTTAGTTTCGGTGCTAAGCACAGCTTTAAGTAAAGTTCTTAATGACTCTTCATCATCTACTATTAATATTTTAGTGCGCGAATCTTCAACCATCTATCAATTTTAATAATACTACTGTTATAAGTATTATGACAGGGATTAAGGATAAAGATTTAATTGGTACTAAAAATTTCGACAGGTAAGCTACGTGGCAAAACTATCGCCTCAACTACAAACGCAAGAGAACTAAGACCTACTCAAGCCAAAGTAAGGGAAGCTATTATAAATATGGTTTTAAGTTATTATGAATATGACTTAAGTGAGCTTAAAGTTCTAGATATCTATGCAGGTATCGGTACTGTAGGTTTCGAATTTATTAGTAATGGCGCTCAGGAGTTAACTTGCATAGAAAAAGACCCTAAGTGCCAGTTAATTTTAAAAAATAATATTTTTAGTTTAAACCTTAAATCTCAGGTGAAACTACTTAGATCAAGCGCGCTGAATGCCTGCAAGACACTTACTGAAGCCAAGTTCGATCTAATTTTTATGGATCCACCATATAAACAAAGTATGGAGTTAACTTTAGATTTAATTGAAAAATTAATAACTCAAAATATTTTAGCTGAAGATGGTTTATTAATCTTCGAGACGGATATGAGTCAGGTTAAGACTGGATTATTAGATAAGCTTGCTGGACTAAGCCTTTTGAAGAATAAAAAGTATGGAAGTAGCTCATTACTATTCTATGTGAGGCATTAATCAAGAAAAAATTTTAAAAAATAATCTGTAAATGGTTTACAGAACGCAAATATTTAGCTAAACTTTTCATTGAGACTTTTTATTAGTCCATACATAACAAGGTTTAGCTTATAAATTAGGAGAATTAAATGAATAAATCTGAATTAATCGAGAAAGTTGCAGAAGCAACTGAAATCTCAAAAAATGACGTAGATAGCGTACTGAAAGCGATACTTGCAAGCATCGTGGAAGAAGTTGCTAAGAAAAGAAAAGTAACTTTAGTTGGCTTTGGTACTTTCGAAAACCGTGAACGTAAAGCTAGAGTTGGTGTTAACCCACAAAACCCTACTAAAAGAATCAAGATACCTAAGAAAAAAGTACCTGCTTTTTCTGCTGGTTCTGAATTTAAAGCTGCTGTTCAAAGTGGTAAAGCTGCTGGTCCTATAAAGGTATCTGCTAAAAAAGCTACTGCTAAGACTGCTACTAAAAAGAAAGTTGCTACTAAAACAACAACTAAGAAAAAAGTTGCTGCTAAGAAATAAGCCTTTAGCTAGTTTTCTACTTTTAAAACTGATAATCTCTAATCAAGGGGTTATCAGTTTTTTATTTTGCGAGTAAATTTTATCAAGTATCCTTTAGATTTAAAGCTGGAAGTTAGTGATATTAATACACCAGGATACATTATTAATCTAAATCAAGAACAGATCATCCATGCTGATCAGGATCCTAGGCTAGATCAGCTAGTTAAAGCGGCTAACTACTGCATTGCTGATGGTATCAGCGTCAGTATGGTTGCTTCTATTCTTTTTAAAAGTAAGGTAGCTAAGCAGCCAGGTATTGAGCTTGCAAGTGAGCTTATAAAGTCGCATTCTAAAATAGCATTATGGGGAAGCTCAGATCAATGTATCGAAAGCTTAAAGTCTAAATTTAAAGACCAAATAGTGTTTGCGCGCTCCGGTTTTTATAAAAAAGAATATGAGCGCGCACTTGTAGACGAAATCATTAAATCTAAAGCTACCTTAGTATTAATAGCTCAAGGTATGCCTAAACAAGAGCTGATTATCTATAACTATCCTGAGCTATATTCAAATGCACTTGTAATGCCAGTTGGCGGCGCTTTCGATATTTGGTCAGGAAACCTGCTTAGAGCGCCAAGATGGCTGATTAATTTAGGTTTAGAATGGCTTTATAGATTAATAACACAGCCTAAACGCATATTTAAATTTCTAAAAAATACCTTAATGTATTTAGCATGGCTAGTTAAAAATTTTAGTCTTTAGATATAAAACTCAGCTCTAATTTCATTTCATAAATTAACTTTTTAAATATTACCTAGTATCAATATTTTCATATATTTTAAAAAAAATTGGCTTTATTTAAAAATTTATTTTCTAATAATTAGCGGTATATTTAAGCTAATTTCAAAAAGCACCTGACCGCATATAAAAAAAATTTTTTAAACTTATATCAATCTTATAAATCACTTTAAAACTCTAAACTAGTATAAAATATTACAATTTAAGCTTTATAACTAACAACTGGATTGGATTTGAGTTTATAATATTATTTATATATGAAATTTACTATAAAAACTCACGATATCGTTAATTCATTTGACGCCTTAAAAGATAAAATAGATGCTGAAGCTTTAGTAATTGCTGAATATAAAAGTTCTACTAAAAAAGCTAAACTGTCTAATCTATTTACTCAGGTTGATAAATTGCTTTCAAAAGAATTAAGTGCACTCGTCAGTGATGAGAAGTTTGAATTTAACCAAGCTGAAACTTTAGTTTACAGAATTCCAGCTAGCCTAAGAACTAAACTTAAAATTACTAATATTAAAAAGATCATTTTACTTGGTCTTGGTGAAGAAGATAAAGCTAAGACATTGCCGACTATACAACGTAAATCACTGGCAGCTTTAGTAAGAAAAGTTAAAGCTGAAAAATTAGCTAGCTATGCGATTGCTAGTTATGATCAAATCGAATTGCAGATTGAAACTCCTATTTTAATTAACTACGAGTTTAATAAATATAAATCTAAGTCTAAAGATGAAAAAGATATAAAGATCGAATTAAGCCATGTAACAATTTTTAACAAGAGTTACGGAGCTAAAGATAAAGCTTGCATTAAAGCTGCTGAAAGTATAGCGCGCGCGACATGTAAAGCGCGCGATCTAGTGTGGGAGCCAGCTTGCACCGTGACACCGACGTTTTTAGCTAAAGAAGCTAAAAAAATAAAAGGTGCTGGTCTGACTACTAAAATTTTAGAAAAAGCAGAATGTAAAAAATTAGGTATGGGCGCATTTTTAGCTGTGGCTGAAGGTTCTGATCAATTACCTAAGTTTATAGAGATGTCATATAAACCTAAGGGTAAGGTTAAAAAACATATAGCTGTAATCGGTAAAGGGGTAACCTTCGATTCTGGTGGTTTAAGCCTAAAGCCGCCTAAAGCTATGGAGATGATGAAAGAAGATATGAGTGGTTCTGCTGCTGTAATCGGTGTGATGAATGCTATTGCTGAATTACAACCTGCTGGAGTTCAAGTAACAGGTATTATTGCTGCAACTGAAAACATGCCAAGTGGTAAAGCCTATAGACCTGGTGATGTAATTACGGCGATGAATGGTAAAACTATCGAAGTAAATAACACTGATGCTGAAGGTAGATTAACTTTAGCTGACGCTGTAACTTACGCTTCTACTAAAAACCCTGATGAAATAATAGATATCGCGACCTTGACTGGCGCTTGTCTAGTGGCTTTAGGTAATGTTTGTGCTGGTTTAATGACTAATAATCAAGATCTATTAGACAGAGTTAAAACCTCAGCTGAAAATACAGGTGAGCTTGTTTGGCAGCTTCCTTTGTATGATGAATATAAGTCTAAACTTAAGTCTTCAATTGCAGATTTGATTAATGCAGGCTCTGGCGGTAAAGCTGGCGCTCAAAACGGTGGTCTATTTATTCAAGAATTCATCGGCAAGCAAAAAAAATCAGATGAGCAGATTCCTTGGTTGCATATGGATATCGCTGGCCCATGCTGGTTAGATGAAGATAACGACTGGTCACCTAAAGGCGCGTCTGGCGTACCTGTTAGAACTTTACTAGATTATATTTTAAGTTATAGTAAGTAAGATTTAATCCTCTTGGTAGAATAGATAGTTCTTGTTTAACGTTATAAGTCTAGAGCTAGAAAGATTTTTTAACCTAGACCTATATTTTTTTGGTAAAAACACCAGTAATGCCACTTTTCATATCATCTCTATTTATTTCAGATAAACTATTAAAGGGTTCGACTCCAAGAGTTTCTAAAATATTATAATTTTGAGTGAAACCTAATTTTTTCCAGAAAGGGTTGTTCGTTGATAAATCGATTTTAATATGATCTAACTTAAGATCTTTAGCTACTGATTCTAATAAATTTAAAATCTTAGTCCCGAGACCCTGATTTCTTAATTCATCTTGCAGACTAATATCTATTATAAGTAAACCTAATTTACCCTTCTCTTTATTAATAGCTAAGCCTAATTCAAGTAACTCTGGACTTTCTAAATAAATTTCTTCTTCGTTAGCTTCGATTTTTAAACCCTCTGAAAAATTGTCGAAGTTTTCAGCTAAGATTTTAATCACTTTTTCTTGCAAGGATTTTAATAGTTCTTGGTCAATATGATGATCACTCTCCACTTGCTGGCAGATATGACTAATGCCCATGCGATTTAATTCTTTCAGGTCTTGTTTAGAAAGCTTCACACCTTTCTCTTCAACAGGTTTAACCGCTTTATTGGTAGAATAAAAAAATGAAATCGGATTTATAGCACCTAACATACACGCATTATCTTAACAGGCAGCACTTAATTATTATTAAGATGTAGTTTAGCCAACCAATTAAAACATATAAATTGTACCTAGATCCAGCGCAGCCATCGTTTAAAACATAAATTTAATCAAAACTAAGATATTTCAAATTTAGAAATTTTTTCTAAATTTTCGCAATTTTTATAGAATAATTCTAAATTCGAACCTTTTTTACAATAAATTTATAATTTAATGCAATATTTATAAAATTATTATAATTTAAAAACTTACTTACAGCTATATTTCATAGTGGTAGTCACCCACGAATGAGCTGTATTAGCTAAATGGGGTAAGCTTTCAGTAGTTAAGATAGTATTAATGCAGTGCTTATCAAAATCACTGTTACCACTACTGGTTAACACTTCAGCGCGGCGTACTTCACCGTTACGGTTAATAGTGAGCATTAATTCAGCCGGCTGATCTTTCTCAAGATCTAATTTTTTAGCTTCATATTTAAAGATAAAATCGAGTTCTTTTTCCACCTTTTCATAATACGGAGTAACTTGAGCATTTAAAGCTGCAAGGTTAGACAGAACTAATAAGGAAATAAAGATTTTTTTCAACATAATATAAATGCTAGCAAAACTAAATTAAGAAAAGTAAAATAATTTTAGCTATTTATAATTTGCCACGTCTATTCTATTCAATAACTCGGTAACTTTTACTATTTGAAGTATCCTTAAGATTATTATGTCTAATGAAAGAATCTTTTTTAGACTGTGATTCACGGATTAAAGCTTCATCAGTAGATAATTTACGTGGATTATCTTTGCTAAAAAAACTTTTAAAATTTTGCTTCATTAAATGCCACCAAGATGGTGACTGCACTTTACCTTTATTCATTTTATACACCTACCAGTTTTACAACTGCTAACTATTATAAAAATAAACAACGAATTATGTAAATACTTTAAAGAATTTTAAAACTTTTGTTATTAATTTTAAGCTCATGAAACAGAAAAATTCCATTAACATAATTTATATCTAGCTGATATTTATCTAGTCGGTCTTTAGCATTGAAAATAAAAGATTTAGTTTTTTTACTTTTTCCAGATTTGTTAATTTCATAATGCAAAGTTCCATCGAGACCATCTATACTAGCTTCTATAGAATTTTTTTCTATATCCTTATAGTAATCTAGATTATTTTTCTTAGTAACTGTTAAGCTCTCATTTAAAATTCCACTAGCTATTTTATTTTTAATTTCAAGTATAAAACTAACAGACTTAGCCTGAAAATCGAGATCCTGGTGCTTGCGAACGTTGTTTAAAAGTCTCTGGTAACTTTCAATTTCAGGCTTATCAGAACGACTATCAAACGCTTTAGCAATTTGGGAATTAAATTTTCCAGTATAGCTAGAAACTTTTTGAGCATTATGGCGAATCACATCTTTTAAAGACTTTGATTTATTATCTTCTAATAGACCTTTAGTATCGCTTTTTCTTTTATATTTAACTATATTATTAGCAACTGATTTAGGCTCAGGTGACATATTATTATTTTCGATCATAAGTGATATAGTTAAGCATTATAGCAATCTTAAGATAAACAACGATATAGTTTATTTAAACTAATTTTTTCAAAGTGCTTCTAAAATTTATAATCACATCTCACTTAACCTTTAAATTACTAAAATAAGTAGACATAAAGACAAATTTTAATCAAGTTCAAAATAAATGCATTTTTAAAACTTATGCATGCTAAAATAAGCGGTACTAAGATTCAAATTATTTCTTTATGACTTTCATTAAGCTTAGTCAATTAAGGTCTATAAAAGAATCTGACACTTGGAATTAAACAATGGCTGAATTAAACAAAGATAAAGTATACAACACAAACATCGCTAAATTAGATGATTTGATAACACCCGAAGAAATGCGTAAAAAGTATCCAGCTTCAGATGAAACTACTAATTTTATAATTAAAAGCCGTAACGAAATAAGAGATATTTTAGATGGTAAAGATAAAAGAATCTTAGCTGTTATTGGTCCTTGTTCCATTCATGATAAGGATCTAGCGCTTGATTACGCTAAAAAGCTAAAGCAGTTAGCTGATGAAGTTAAAGAAACTATTTTAATTGTAATGAGAGTTTATTTTGAAAAGCCACGTACTGTTACTGGCTGGAAAGGCATGATTAATGACCCGCATATTAATGGTACTTTTGATATGACTACTGGTTTAGAGCGCGCGCGTGAGCTTTTAAGAAATATTAATGATATGGGTTTACCATGCGCTACTGAAATGCTTGATCCATTAGTTCCTCAGTATATCGCAGACTTGATTAGCTGGGCTGCTATCGGTGCCAGAACTACTGAATCTCAGACTCACCGTGAAATGGCAAGTGGTTTGTCTATGCCAGTAGGTTTTAAAAATGCGACTAATGGTGACTTTATGGTAGCAGTCAATGCGATCGAATCATCTAAAAATCCACATAGCTTTATCGGTGTAAACCAAGCTGATGGTAAGATCTGTATCTTCCATACTGCTGGTAATGATGACTGTCATATCGTACTGCGTGGTGGTTCTAATGGTCCTAACTATTCTAAGCAGCATGTAGAAGAAGTTAAGCAGGCTTTAGCTAAAGCAAACGCTAAATCTGGTATCAATACTAAGATTATTATCGATTGTAATCACGCTAATTCTGGTAAAGATCCTTATAAACAACCTGAAATTCTAGAAGAAATTACTAAGCAGCGTCAGGCTGGTGATGATTCGATCATCGGTTTTATGATTGAAGGTAATATTGAAGGCGGCAATCAAGGTATACCTGAAAATTTAGCAGAACTTAAATACGGAGTCTCTATCACTGATAAGTGTTTAGACTGGAATGGTACTGAAAAAGCTATTTTAAAGATGCATAATTCTTTAATGCCTGAAAAAGTATAGTTATATCTTTTTTAAGTAAGCATAGCTTTGTTTGACATAAGCTATTAAGTTAAGTTGAGATATTAGATTCTAGCTAACTTTACAATTCGATACTTTCAGTTATAATTATTTATATGCAAAAGAATCCGAGTCATTATGCAACAGTAAATAAGCTTGAAAAAGATGTCGAAGTTAGAATCGAATCTCGCATGCTCGCTAGAAGCTCTAATGCGCTTCAATTAGTAGAGCATAATGATTCAAATGAATATCCAGCAGTAATTTATATACCTATAGAAGATATAGATTATAGTAATTTACATAATTCTGATACCGAATCAAGTTGCCCAATTAAAGGTAAGGCTAAATACAAGTCTTATAAAGATAACCAAATAGAAATTGAAGATATAGCCTGGTATTACCCAGAACCACAAGAAGATATTAAGAAAATCAAAGATCATTTAGCGTTTTTTACAGATAAAGTTAACTTGAAGGTTTTGTAAAATCTCTAATTCATGAAATTTTTATAGGTTTCATGTAGTAAAATTCAGGTTTAAATATGTAGTTTTTAGTACATATTATATTAATTTTTATAGCATTATTTTTTATTTAATTATAGAAATGAAAGCATAATATAGAAAATATCGCAGCTAAAGTAAAAGCATTATTTTGCTGCTTCAATTTAAATAAAAAAGCACCCCAAGAATACCCTTGAGGTGCCACTATAACATTTAGTCAGTTAGCTTTTTAGCTATGCCATATTATTTTCTTCCTCAGAATCATTGCTATCGTTTTCATTTGAATTGTTGTTATCATTCGAATCATTGTTATCATTTTCATTTGAATTATTGTTATCATTTTCATCTGAATTGTTGTTATCATTCGAATCATTGTTATCATTTTCATCTGAATTGTTGTTATCATTCGAATCATTGCTATCGTTTTCATTTGAATTATTATTGCTATTATCTGTAGTAGGATTTAGAGTTTCGCTTACTTCAAACTCTTTATAATCAACTAAAACAAATTTAGGATTGTTTTCATCAATCGATACATTTAAAAATGTAATAATTCCATTATCAACTTCTAACTGACCATTATTAAATGGTAAATCTAAATCCGAGTCATCAATCTCATAGCTAGTTTCATTAGCTAAACGCACTTTTAAAGCTGCTTCAGTCGGACTATTATTTTGCTGGCGATCTGAAATAATCCAAGTAATTTTTTGACCGAATTTAGCTTTAGAAACTTTACCAAATTCTAATTTAACATCATCATTAGATACTGAATTTAAATCGATAGCTATAGTCTGATGCAAGTTTAGACCAGAAAAATCTACATTATCTAATAAAGTAAAGTTAGCATCATAGTCTATATTAGCTGGTACTGTTAAACCTATAGCTTCAAGCAAAGACTTTAGTTCATCTTTTGAAGCAACAGTTAAGTATGGTTTAATAGCTGTATTACCAGAATTGTTAGCAACAATCTGATCATTTACAAACTGCTTAGTCGCTAAATCAGCATCAGCGATAGCCTGATTAACATCAGTTAAAGTGATAACTGAACCATTATTAGTATTATTGTTATTTCCGGTATTATTATTGCCAGTATTATTGTTGTTTCCGGTATTATTATTGCCAGTATTATTGTTGTTATTATTACTTAATGTAGCAATTTGACTTTCTAAAGTATCGATATCAGTTTCAGCATCATCTAATCTAGCTTTTATACCTTTTTTATCACTATCATTATCTGAATTTGGATTACCACTTAATTCTTTTTCAATAGTATTTAGTAAAGTTAAATCGTTACTATCAACATCAGTATTACCTTCAATATCGGTTTCAATATCAGTATTTAATGCTGGGTTAGTAAAATCTTCAATAACTCTAAACGCAAATCTTTGTGGATTATTTTCAGGGACATTACCACCTGATAATTTTAATATACCTTTTACATCACCATTTACTCTTGGTAGGGAAATAGCAATTGAATTAGCTCTAGATGGTCTTTTAACTATTTCATAACTCAACTCTCTATCCTGATTACCTTCTACAGCTAATA
This sequence comes from uncultured Gammaproteobacteria bacterium, assembly GCA_964438425.1. Lineage (GTDB taxonomy): Bacteria > Cyanobacteriota > Vampirovibrionia > LMEP-6097 > LMEP-6097 > CAYTKM01. Next base: position 52,408 of record CAYTKM010000001.1, on the reverse strand, counting down.
CAGCTTTAAAGTCATTGCCATTAACTTGAAATCTACGACCCTTTACTTCGATAATTGAACTTTCAATACCTGAACTAGGTACTGTATTTTCAAAGACTCTAGCCTTAATAGGTTTTACTGCCATGAAGGTAGTTACTAAAGCTAAGCTTAAGAGTTTTATTTTATTACTTTTTAACATATTTAATTTCCTTTCTATTTTCTTGTTTTAAAGTAGTCATACTAAATAAAATTTCAAAGCAAAGCTAAACCTCAACTGAGATTTATAACTTCTATAAATTTAATTTGGTACAACTTTTTTAGTTGGCTAATTAATCTAAACTACACTTTAGACATAACATAATCAGCTACAGTTGTAATAATAACAACTCAAACTATTATTTTGCAAAACAATTTTTAAATTTTTCTGATAACTGAAGCCTCATAAATTGATTTTTAATGGATAAATACCATTAAACCAAGTATTTTAAGTTCATAAATTATTTTAGCTCTAAGATTAATTTTTTAAATTTTACTGAGGATAACCTAAGTAAAATACTTAAATTAGGCAATTAATATAAACTAACTAAGCCCAGCTTAGCCAATTTAACCTGTACGGGGCCCGAGCGCATATAATCTATAAATTCAGCCTGAGCTAAATTAGGTTTTTCTCCTAAATGTACAAAGTACATATATCTAGTTAAAGGGTAAAAGCCCTTTTTAATCGCTTCAGCATTAGCAGTTTTTCTACCTTTTAAAGGAGATACTGCTTTGCCCTCAAAGACTGAAGCTACAGGTAGAATTTTTACACGACGATTAATTACATCAGATAAACTGGCAAAGCCGATCGCATCTTCGTTATGCTCAATCATACTTAGCATCTGATCTACATCATAGATCTGCATAACATTTTCATCAAACTCTACCCCATGCATGACTTTTTGTTTAAAATAACCCACAGTTCCATGATGAAAAGTCTTGGAAAACTTAATAATAAAGTGCTTATCACTATCTGGGAATCTAGTTAGTTTGCGCCAGGAAGCGATATCACTTTCATAAATTTTCTTTAAGTTAGTAATACTGATTTTACTAATAGGATTGCTTGGATGTACTACAATTGCGACAGCATCAAGAGCTACTCTATACTCAGTTAGAGACTTACCAGTTGCCTGAATAGCTGCTTTATTTTCTTCAGTCGTAGGCGCTCTAGATGTTGCTGCTAAATTAATCTTACCTTCGATTAAATCATTAATAGCCTGCGAGCTATCGTTTTTTACCAGCTTAATTTTTAATTTTTTATGATCTATTTGATATTCTTTTTGGAAGGTTTCAAAAGCTCTAATTAAAGTCGATGAACCACCGATCTCAAGCTTGGTAGCGCGCTTAGCTACAGATAAAGGATTAGCAGCGTCAGTATCACGGTATTCTTGCACTAAAGATGTCACTTCAGTTGCATGATGATTCATAAATCTTTGGTATAAGTAAAAACTTACTGCAAATAGCAGCACTAAAAACAGTATCGGTGCAAAACAACCGATAGATTTCTTCTTAGTGCTATTAGCTTCCTGCGTGCCTGCATTATTAATAGCTTGCTGGTAAGCTGCCTGATTAGCATCTAAATCTGCAGCCTGATGCATGTATACTGCTTCATCTAAAGTGGGTGGAGCTTTGCGAAGTTTAGCTGGCAACTGACTGTTACTAGCCAGGCTACTATAGTACTCAGCGTCAGCTGCTTGCGCGCGGCGCGCGTAGTTATGAAAGGATATATTATCTATTAAATAATCGATACCAGCCTGCATCAAGCGATTAGCTTCAGTTAAACTAACCTCTAGCTCGCGCGCTACTAGGTTAAAATCTTCGACACCTTGAAATAACATCATTTCAAGTACTCTTTTTACATATAAATAGTTATCTGAGCGCGGTCGAATCAGCTTCCCATCATTATATAAATCTAAATCTAGTGGTGGCTTTGATAAAATAGCCACTAAACTAGCTATTTCAAGAGCGAGCGCGTATATTTCTTTTTTAGGTGGAGGCGCGTTTAGTAGATCATCGATATTGGCAGCAACTGTGACAATTCCTTTAATAATTCCATGTTTTAATTGATGATCTTTAAGTGGCATGTTTAATTTTCTTTAGCTACATGCTGATAAATAATTTGTTTAGCCTGCCTGCTAACACAACTTTTTAACACTTCTTCGATAAGTTTTTGCAGCTTTACTTTCGATTCGTTATCCATTACAACTAATATCTTATAATAATTTAGCTGTTTATAGGTTTAAATAACTTTTATCTTAAAGACTAGCTACATATAAAAGCAAATTTACACTTATAAAAGTGATGCTTAAATTATAGCTGAGCTTACTTACCAGCTTTAAGTGGCATGATGACGTATAAAAATTGATCACCCTCACTAGGTTTAACTAATGCAGGGCTTTCTTGGCTCGACATCTGCAATTCAATCTCCTCAGCGCTTATAGCTTTTAAATAGTCCATTAAGTATCTCACATTGAAATATATAGTTATATCTGCGCCATTATATTCTTTTAGAGCTACAGTTTCTAAGGCTTGACCGTAATCTAAGTTATTACATTCAAGAGTTAACTCATTATCTAAAAATGTTAGTTTAACCAGATTAGTAACTTCGTTTGCCATAACAGACACGCGATCAAGACTTTCAAGTAAGTTTTTACGATTAATCACAGCGCTTTTATCTTGATTAGCTGGAATTAACTCCATAAAGTTAGGAAACTCACCTTCAAGCAATCTAGAAACTACATATCTATCTTCGGTTTTAAAGATGACTTGGCTACCTAAAAAGGCGATTTGAACTTGATCATCAACACTGCTATCAATAATATTTTTAATATCATTTATGACTTTTAAAGGTACGATAACTGCTTTATGAGTAAATTTATGTTCAGGACTCACATTATCAAGTGGCATACTAAAAGCAGATAGTCTACCACCATCAGAGCTAGCAAACTCTATAAAGTATTGCTCACTTTGAGTTTCTTCATTAAACTTTTCTTTTAAACCTATATAAATGCCACCTAAAATATTACTAACATCAAATTTAGAAGCTGAAATCTGAATTATATTAACGATTTCGATGAATTTTTGAGTGTTTATAGTGATAAAGCTTTGCACAGCATGATCAGGTTTATCAAAAGTAGGAAACTCAGAGCCAGCCAGACCAAGCAAATCAAAGTTAGCTTGCTTGGTAGCTAAATTTAGAGTTTGGTTTTCAGGATTTAATTCAAGTGCCACATCATCAGCTTTAAACTTAGAGACTATCTCTTCAAGCTTTTTAGCCGAGACTGCCACATTACCTGCTTGCTCATTAGAACTAGGCATTAAAGCTTCGATCCAAAAATCTAAATCGGTTGCAATTAATTTTAAATGGCTATCTTGGGTTTCAATAAAAATATTATTTAAAATCGGCTGAATACCTTTAGCTGGAATTGCTTTAACTACAGATTTAATTGCCTTATCAAGTATTTTTTGCGTGACGGTTAATTTCATTACTAGAAAAATATTATCAGGTTTTTAGTTGTTAAGACCTGATCTATCTATAAGTACTATTTCTAATAAAAAAAAATTTATATAAATATAGTAATAGTAAGTTTGTTTGTTTTGTAGAAAACCTATTAATAGCTAAAGCTAGTCTAGATTATTAGATGTAGAAAACTTATCAATAACTTGTTTAAAAGTAGCTTGACTTAAAGAATAATAAAACAAAAGCTGTAGAAACTTTATATTTAATTGACATCTGAAAAGTTACTGACATGTTTTGAACAGTAAAAAAAGTTAATTTGTCAAAAACTTGTCAAAAACTTTTTAGCTATAAACTTGAATTTAAAATCTAAATACTATATACCCGTTTTAATAAATCTAATAATTATTGCTAGCTAAGCTAATAAACTGATTTATATTTATTTACTAGGCTTTTTTAACTAGATATTAGTGCTAGCTGACTTTATACATTGATTGTCAATAACAATTATCGTTTTGAACATAAGATTAAGGTTTATTTAAGATCAATCTACAAGTTAAGTTAGATATTTAGTAAAGAAGCATAAAAATATTAGCTACTATAAGGTAGTTAACAATCGTTGGATTACTGATGGCGCGCAAGTTTACGCTGAGATATACCAGCAAGCGCGCATTTAAAGTTATGTTTGTATATTATTTAGTTGCGTATTTAATTAAATACCTTAGGTAAGGCGATAGTTAGTTATCTTAGGCTTAAATCTAAAGCATCTATTACAAAAATTTATAGTAAATATAAACTAGGCTAAAGAGTGTTAAGAAAGCTAAACCGAAATATGAGTTTAATTTACTAACTAAGCCAGGCTTAAAGATTCTATTAACTTCTGTGCTGTTTATGGCAGCGATGCTAGCTTGCGCGAAGATCGGTGCTAGTACAAAAGATAGTATGGTCACAAAATCTACTAAAGTTAGCATATTACCTTTAAAAAAAGTAATAATCAAGCTACCAGCTAAGGTGTAGATAATGATTAAAGATTTGTAAGAAAAGAAACTACTGATATTTAGGTTTTCAAGCGCACTGTAAGTTGATCTAGTATAACCATCAATACAAGTAATTAAAGTGCTGTACATGCAAAGAAAAATTATAATAGCGATAAAAGCAAAAGAGGCATCACCAAACACTTCAGTAAAAGTGCTTACTAAACCTTTAATAAAGCCAACAGAACTATTGATTTCTAAAGTAGCTTCATGGTTATAGTGAATGAGGTTAGCTCCAAGCACCAAAAACAGTAAAGCTAAGATTGCAGTTAAATAATAAGCGACTTGTTGATCAAAGAAATGATCTTTAATAACGTTTTTATAACTACCTTGATGGTTTTTAAGCTTGGCTTTAGTCCAGATTGAATTCCACCAGCATAGATCAAGCGGTGAAGGCATCCAACCAAGTAAAGCGATTAAAAAGGTAAAATCACTTTTTTTAGTAAAATCAAAAACTTGCGTTTGCAAGCTTAAACTAAGGTTTTGACTATCGAAGTTTTTAAAACTAAGAGCAGCAACTAAACTAAGGATAATAGTTAAAGCTATCATAGCTATTTTAGAAATTAGTTCAAGCTTTTTATAACTACCTAAAATTAACTGAGTGCTAGCAACAGAAATTAATAATAGAGCTAGCAAACTGAAATTAAACTCGATAAATTGAGCGAGTATACCGGTCGAGACCATTAAGATAGCTGCAACTACGGTACTACCTACTAATACATTAAAAAGTAAATATAATTGAGTGTAAAGTGGGTTACATTTATTAATAAAATCAATCACTGTTTTTCTAGTAGCTATAGTGTATCTAGAGCTGTATTCAAAAAACGGATATTTGGCTATATGCACTAAAATTATTAGCCACCACAGATCATAGCCATAACTGGCGCCTGCTCGCGTAGCTTGCACTAAATGAGATACTCCGACTGCTGCGCCTGCAAAAACGATCGCAGAACCTATTTTTCGCCAAAAATTCAACATGATTTATAAAGTTAAGTTTATTATTGTAGAACTTTTATTGGCTTAAGTGAAAAATTTCTATTATTTAGTATTATTAGATGAGACCTCTAGTGTATTAATATTGTAAAGTTCATAATACTAACGTTTAAATAGAACTTTAATTATTTTTAAATAGAGGCTTTAGCTTATAAACTAATATGCAAACCAGACTTTATAATTTTTGGATTTTACTTAAAGAGAGCTTGTGGTTTATACCACTTGTTATTTGTTTTGGTTTTGCGCTGGCAACTATTAGTTTGCATATTTTTGAAAGTAATGTAAACCTGGATTACAAGCTACCATCTGTTTTAGTAAATTTAAACCAGGAGAAAATGGCAGGTGTCATTATGACGCTGCTAAATTCCATGATTACTTTAGCTACCTTTGCTATTTCTATTACTATGGTGGTTTTAAGTTTATCAGCCTCGCAGCTTGGTCCCAGACTGATTCGTAATTTTATTGGTAGACGTAAAACGCAGCTATTTGTTGGTTATTTTTTTGGTACGGTAACAGCCTGTTTTATTTTTAATCACCTAGTACACCAAAACGAATACTTTCAATCTAAAATGGGACTAACGATTAACTTTATTTTACTATTGTGCTTTATTAATCTATTCATTTTACTTGCCTACGTGCACCACATAGCAGCGTCATGTATCGCAGATAACGTGATTGTTAGTGTTAGTAACGATCTAAATAGTATTATTCACCGTTTATGTGATAGTGATGGAAATAATCAGAATGATAGCAGAACTAGCAACCCTAGAGCGATTCGTGAGATAACTTCACAGAAAACGGAAGCTAAGTTGTTAGTTAAATCTAAACAAAGTGGTTATATTCAAAACATAAACTTTGAATCTCTAACTAATATAGCAGGTAAAAAAAAATTAATTTTACTAGTTCTTTTCAAAGCCGGTGATTTTATGATCAATGATCAAGAGTTAATTGAGGTTTATGGTCTTCACAAAGAAGACCGTGAAGAGCTAATAGATGATTTATTACATTGTTTTACTATGGGCTCTAAGCAAACATCAACCCAGGATATAGAGTATTCAATCAGACATCTATCTGAAATTGGATTAAGAGCACTTTCACCTGGTATTAATGATGACTACACGGCACTTACGGTGATAGATCATCTATGCGAATCTATGACTAAGATTTTTAAGTTAGGTTTACCTGAATCTAAGTATTATGACGATCAAGGTGAAATTAGAGTAATTACAGATCTATATGATGAAAGAGATTTAATTAAATCTGCTTTTGCTAAAATTCGTGAAGCTGGGCAAAGTAAAAGCGATATCATTCAGGCTTATTTAAGGAAGCTTACTTACCTATCTCAGTTTGTAACTAACACCAGACAAAATTTGGCTTTATTAGATGAATTTAAACATTTAGAGATGTATATTGATAAAAATTTTAAAAATGACTATATATATGAAGAGCTAGCTAACTTAGCCAAAAAAACTAGAGAAGAACTAAACCCTAGCTTAAAGTTCGTTTAAATTTATAAAAAAGTTCTAAAATAAGCTTTAATTTATAAAAAAGTTCTAAAATAAATTACAATCTGGAAAATTTTTCTATAAAATGGAAGAACTTATAAAACTTTTCTAAAATAATCTGTTTTTTAGAATCGAATTATAAATAGTAGCTAAATCTATAATAAAATTACAAAATAAGCTTTAATCTAGAAATAAATTCTAAATTTTAATTTGGCTAAAATAATCAACTTATATCTGTCTATTTAGACCATAAAAATTGAGTTTGAAATCTTAGCATTTAATAAGTTTAGTTTTATGATTTAAAAAAAGCCAGACTCTAAAGCAAGCCTGACTTTTATACATTAAATTTTAAGTAACCTAAATAGCTCAGATTTTAAAAACTTCAATAGCAGATAATTTAGCATTATCTATGCTGGCACTTAAGTTTAGATCTAAGTTGCCATCATTTACATTCACTTCGTAGTCTTTAATTAAAGCTGAGTTTTTACCTACACTTTTATAAATATCCACCTTGCTACTAACCGTATTATTTTCAAGCTTGATATTAAATACACGCTTGTTGCTTGAATTAAAGTAAATTTCGGCAAAGTGTAATTTGACTTTATATTTGCCAGATTTTAAAGGTATATCATAGTTTAAATTACTTGCAAATCTTTCACTCTGATAAAGCTTATCTAAACTAGTACCTGAAATAGCTGCAAGTGAGGTGTAGTCACTGCCGCCACTAAAAAACTTATCAGCTTGCCAAGTTTTACTACCTTGATTTATTTGCCCGCCACCTACATTAATATAAGCTGAAGTTGCGTTTGCTGAATTATTATCTGAGCTGCTACTATTACTAGTTCCTGACATATATTTATCAGCAAAATCTTTAATATCACTAACTTCATCCAAGCCTACACCTAAAATATATAAAGCTTCAACCGTATCCGAGAAATCTATAACCTGACTTGGTTTATAGTAATCGAAAGCTGCCTGCCAAGCTGAGCTTAAATTAGAAGCTAAAGCTTTATTTACGAAGTAATTTTTCTCACTTGAATTAGTATTTTTAAATTTAGCAGTTTTATTACCTGAGTTGTTACCATCATCAATTCTGATTTGTTCAACATTTAGAGCATTAAGTCCACTTATAACACCACTACCATATTTACTAATATTCCATGAACTGTGTTGTATGATTTTAATTTTAGCAGTGTCACCACCACGATTTTTAACGTACTTAGCTGCTGCTAGACTAATATCAGCCTGCCCGCCTTCAGCTACCCAGACTATACCGCCATTATTAATCGTTGATAGCCACTTAGAACCTAACTGGTTAATTGCAGCCGATTTATTATTATGCGCATCTAGCCAGCCATTAGTGCCCCAAGTGGTATCCATTACTTTTTCAGATTTAGGATTATAGGTATTACCATTAGTACCATAAGCGCCGCCAACTACTACATGATTAATGTTATAAAAATCTACTAAAGTTTTGCCAGCTACTGTCGCGTGCCCATCATCTTTATCTGGAGCATGATCGTAATGCAATGATAGTAAATCTTTCATTACACAAAAATCACCAAGATAGCAGCTGCTACCGTCTGGACTAGCGCATTTAGGTTCATCATCATTAGAATCGTTATTATCATCTGAGTTACCATTATCCTGACTACCAGAGCCGATAACTTCGATAGCTGACAATTTACCGTTATCTATAGTTGCGTTTAGGTCTATATCTAAATTGCCATCATTAACACTAATATTTTTAAATTCTTTAATAAGTGCTTTATTTTTAGCGCCAGCTTCTTTAAATATATCTAAACTTGACTGTTTAGTTTGATTTTCAAGTTTTATATTAAATACTCTTTTATTATTGCTAGTAAAATAGATTTCAGCGAAATGCAATCTAACTGTATAATTACCATTTTTTACTGGAATATTATAAGCTAGATTACGTGCAAACCTTTCACTTTGATAAAGTTTATCTAAATTAGTATTACTGATGCTAGAACTTGCTGTATAAGTAGAGCCGTTAGCAAAGTACTTATCTGCCTGCCAGGTCGTACCACTAGCACTAAACGCAGCGCCAGCTACATTGATTCTCAGTGCATCAGTATTTGGATTATTATTAGAGTCAGCTTCAGACACTTTAACTGTGGTGCTAGCTTTTTTAGTAAATTCTCCATCACTAACACTTAATTCAAGTATATGGTTGCCAGTCGCATTGATTTTAACTGAAGTTGCCAGTGCGTTACTAGGATTAAAGTTAACTGAACCTACACCAGATTTTTTAGACCAGTTGAATTTTAAAGGTCCATTAGGTAAGGTAGTATCACTTACAGTTGGTTGAATTGATAAAGTTTTATTCTTCTTTACTGTATAGCTGGCTTTAAGGTTTATAAACGGCGCCTGATTAGTATTGCCAGAATTATTATCTGTTTGTTTTATGTTAAAAGCTATGCTGCTAGCTGCGCCGCTCTGGCTATTACTATCGTATGGAATTGCTTTAAGCTGATAGCTACCAGTTTTAAAGCCTACATCTTTATAGTCACCGCTGTTATCGCCAGCTAAAGCGTAAGGAGCGTAGTTTTCTGTTTGATTGAGGTTTAAAGTTCCTGCTAACTGTAAAATTACTTTAGAAACATCACCATTTTCAGTGTTAGCTATTATGCTTAACTGATTTGGTAGTTGATTTAAATCTAAAGTTTCATTTGGACTCAGTGTTTTAATATATGTATTATTTGCAGCATCAACTAAATCAAAAGATTTGATCGATACTTGAGCTGCTACTTGTAAAGTTGAACATATAAATAAGACTAAAAAACCAAATGACATAAACTTACTAAGTTTGTTGATCATTTTTTATCTATCCTTTTAATAATCGAGCTAAAAAGCTAAACCAGATGCTAGCAGTTCAAGATTAATATATCTTTAAGGGTATAGATAATATGATTAAAGTAAGCTTTAAAGCTTAAGTAAAAAATTTTATAATTCAATAATAATTTGTAAAATCTAGAGCTGACTTCAGGCTTTTTATACTATTATTGAAACTATTGTAGCTATCAATAACATTACTTGATAAATTTAAAAATATATACCATAGACTCTAAACTAAGCTTAAAAAGTTTTTAGTAATCTGATTTTGTTGTTTAATATAAGCACTTCTATAATCTAAACTTAAATAAAGCTTATAGTTTGGCTATAATATGAAGCGAAATTAAACCTATTTATATATAAATCTAAAATTAGAACCTAGCAGTTTCTAGCACTTTATCAGCAGCGAAACTTTCACCCTTAGGTATTTCTTCAATTAAAGTAAATAGTACTTTACGTAAATTAGTTATATTTTGGGCAAATACTTCCATCACAGCATTATGGCTAACCGGCTCAGTATCTGAAACTAAACCACAATCATAATCAGTGACTAGAGAAATATTAACTACTGCCATGCCAGCTTCTTTAACTAAGTGGACTTCAGGATATTGAGTCATGTTAATAATATCCCAACCAGCATCTGTAAACCATTTAGACTCAGCTTTAGTGCTAAACCTAGGTCCTTGGATTACAACTACCGTACCACTTTCATGAACTTCTACCTCATGTTTTTTAGCAGCTTGAATGGCTAGCGCGCGCAATTCTGCGGTATAAGGTTCAGCAGCACTTACGTGAGTCGCTATAGGTCCATTAAAATAAGTATCAGCGCGCCCAGAAGTGCGATCGACATATTGATCAGCGATTACAAATGACCCTGGAGCAATTTTCTTTTGTAAGCTACCAACAGCGCAGGGACAAATCACTACTTTGCAACCTAACTGTCTCATAACATCGATGTTAGCTTTATAGTTTATTTTTTGAGGAGGAATAGTATGTTTGCGACCGTGTCTAGGCAGAAATGCAACTTTTTTATCTGCATAAGTCCCGATAAAAACACTATCAGACGGACTGCCATAAGGTGTTTCAATTACTTTTTCTTCAACATTTTCTAGTAAATTATATAATCCACTACCACCAAAAATACCAATATCAGCTTGCAAAGTTTGTATCATTATCAATGATTTTAACAGTTTAGATCATATTTAATAAAAGTAGCTTCTTAAGAAGTGTCAGAAAATTAATACTTCACTATAAGTAAAATATTAACTGAATTATAACCTGATTAACTTAACTCATATTATATAGATAAATTTAAGTTAGCTGATAAATTTTAATACAAAATAATTTCTATCATGTGAGTACTTGAATTTTGTATAATATAAAATCTATTATGAAAAAATTATTTATTTTAATGTTAGCAACTTTATTTGTCTCTACTGCTGCTCAAGCAAATGACAAGATAAGACTGAGATCGAAATTTATCAAAATGAATATTACTGAAAACGGTAAATTTGATTCAAGAGTAGTTCTAGATGAAGATACTGCAAATGGTGGTCTGCGCTCTGTATCATGGGCTACTAATAAAATTAATTTAAAGAATCTTTTAAATGTTAAGCAAGATATTTCTACAGGTGGCATTCAGTTTTACCCAGCTAATAATGAAACTTTACCTCAATCAGAAAGATCAGCAGCTTTTCCTTTAGTTAAAGGTAAAGTGTATGAATTCGGGCCATTTTATACAGGTGATGTAGTACAAAACCCTCTTCCTGATGCTACTGGTTTTACTCCTAACTGTATCTTTAGTATTAACAAAGTGCGTGGTCGTAAAATTCAAGCTTTATCTACTCTACAAGGTAATGCAGCAGAATGTCGCGGTAAATTTAAGGTCTTAAGATATAATCCTGAAACTAAAGTGGCAACTTTAGCTATCAATATGAAAATTAGAGAAGCAGCGACTGGTCGTAAGGCTAAAATTAGAAACGATGTACCTTTCAAAGTTAGAGTAAAAGCTACTGTCGATTAAAATCTAATATATAAATTTACATAACCTTAATAACAGAAACTTTAAAATGGTTAATTTAACTTAAAATTAACCATTTTTATTTTATAATCTAAAAGCTTCGTGAAAATTCGTAAATTACTATCTACTAGCTTGCTTGCCGTTTCTATGTTAATTTCAAGCATGGCTACTCAAGCAGCGCCACTACCTGATCGCATGCAGATTAGATCGGATAGACTGGCTATGGGGTTTAATGAAGGTTTAACTAGAGCTGATCTCAGATTTAATGGCGCTTATAGACCAGCTACTGAAGCTGAGCTTGCTGCTCGACCTAAGTTAAAAAGAATCGCTCAAACTGCTAATTTTGAATGGCGGGTAAATGAACGTAATATTACTGAAACTCGCATTGATAAAAGTAGAGGAAAGTTAGAATTTTACCCAGCTGATAGTGATACTTTACCAGCTGCTGAGCGCCAGGTTTTGTTTGATTTAAAAAAAGATACCGAATTTAATTTCGGACCATTATATTCAGATGAAACTCAATCATTTTTACCTAATTGTGAGTTTATAGCTAGCCGCACGCGCTTAAATAGGATTCGAACTATTTCGACTTTGGCTGAAAATGAAGGTAAAAGCACCGCTGAAAATGCTGGCGATGATCTAATACCGCCACAAGCTTTTTGTCGAGGTACGGTAAAAGTACTGGCTTTTAATCGTAGACGCCGCAGAGCTAGAGTACAAATCGAAATGCAAGTACAGCAGATCGCTGCTAGTAAAGCCCAATCTGCTGGTAATAGCTTCGATATCATCGATGATTATCGTATTGTATTTCGTATAAAAGCTGACGTTGACCCTAATTTTACTTTTGAATAAAATTTAAGATTATAAATCTGTAATTACTTCACGTACTTTAACCTTATATAACTCTAAGTGCTTTTCAACTACTTTAAATCACTTAAAATAAGCTATATTTCATATACTTTACTTTTTATTGAGGTTTTTAATACCTTCAGTCCAGCCTTCCTTTAATTCAGTTAGAATTTTAATTGCTAGATCTATTTTACCGGCATCTTTGTCGATATTTGCTTTTAAAAGCTCAGCTTTAAGGTAATCATAAAGTGAAAATAGGTCTTCGGCGAACTTAGGATCTACATCATGATTTAAAGAATCCTGCAGATGTACGATAATATCTTGGGTCATAGACATTTGGTGACTATAACTACCCCAACTTGGTACAGTTAACTCCTTGTTTTTTTGTATTTCATTTTTAGCCATGGACAGCCACTGCAAAGCTCCATTATATAAAAGTATAATTAGCTGCTCTGGTGATGCGCTGTTCACCATGTTTTGCATGAATTTTCTTTGTTGTGGACTAATTCCCATATTTTTATTTTTAGTTGTTTGTTTTTTTTGATTTAGTAACATCCTACTCGTTATCCTGTTAAATTAATTTATCGGCAGAGTTGGGCTAAACTAAAATTTTAATATCTATTTCATATATTTGGACTACCCTATTTAGTTTAAATCCTGATTAGACTGAGACTTGTCTTACAAAATAAGGAACATAATATTATAGTTATGCCTCCAGATGAAGAAGAACAACCAATAATTGTCAAAAAAATTATAAAAAAAGGTGGTCATGGTGGTGGTCATGGTGGTGCGTGGAAAGTTGCTTATGCAGATTTTGTAACTGCGATGATGTGTCTTTTTCTATTATTATGGCTATTGAATGTAGATCCAGCGACTAAATCAGCGATTGCTGATGTTTTTCGTCAGCCAGCTTCAAGTGGACCGATGGATGGCAATGTTTTTATTTTAGGTGGAGCTAAAAATCCTGCTCGCAAGGGTAAATTTGATGGAGGTGCGAGTTTCTTTGCCTTTGAAAAGATAGTTTTAACTGGTAGAAACAAAGAAAGAGTTCAAAAAATACTAAAAAATGAACTTAAAGAGAAATTAGAACTTAGTTTTGATCAGGAAATGCTTGAAAACGTAAATTTTGAACTAGTTGAAGAAGGAATTTTAATAGAGATTAAAGAGACAGATAAGCATGTTTTATTTGAAAGTGCATCAACTAAACCAACAACTTACGCTAAAAAATTAATAGATAAGATAGCTGAGGTTTTGCGTAAAAATGCTAGTTCTATGGTAATTTCAGGTCATACTGATGGTACTAGCTATCCAAAACAATCTAAAACTAATAACTGGCAGCTATCTGCTGATAGAGCAAATGGACTTAGAGAGCGCCTTGAATTTGATGGTATTAGTCCTGATCGTATCGTTAGAGTAGAGGGCTTTGCTGATACTCAGCTTAAATATCCAGCAAATCCACAAGCTTCTGGTAATCGTAGAATTACTATAACTTTACTTCAAGATGAAGAGCTAAAAAAAATTAAAAATAAATACCGCCTTAAGGTGGAAAACGAAAGCTACGTCAAACAAGAAAAAAACCAAGAATTTACAAAAAAACGTGATTCTTATGATAGTCATGAATTTAGTAAAAGTATCACTGGCGCTGCGGGTAAACCAGATAGACCGCCAACTCTTGAAGAGTTAAAGGCACGCAAACGCCGGGCTGAATACTATGAAAATCATCCATTGGGTGCGAGTGAAGCTGGTGGTCATGGAGGCGCGCACGGCGGCGGCGAGCATGCTGAAGAAGCGCCTAAAGAAGAAGCCCACGGTGGTGGCGGACATGGCGGTGGTCATGGAGGTGGTGGTCACCACTAGGACTAAATCATGGTTACCAAAATACTTTACAGCATTATATTTCCTTTAATTGCTTTAATAATTTTTATTCTTTATAAAAATCTAAAAGCTGTTGATGAATTTTTAAAGAGTAAATTAAAACTCAACATTCCGTTTTTACGCAAAATCTATAACGCAGATAAAGCTAAAGGAGATATTTTTAATCAATACCATCATGATAGTATCGAAGAGTGGGTGGCATGGTTAAATGAGCAGCCAGAGACTTTCAGGTTGCAGTCTTACGCTAAATTACTAGACTACTTACAAGAAAACCCAGCTACTTGGCACCAAGAAAATTTAGCTAATACTTTGCAGGCTGTTTACTTAATTAAGCAGGAAGAATCCATCTCTATCCTGGAAGATTTTTTAAGTGTGGCTCATCGATTTTTAAGTGATCATAGGGTGCTTATTGATAATTATGCGGTTGCTATTAATTATCTAATCCAGCTTGATGAACCAAAAGCAGCTGAAATTATGCTAGAAGAATTGTCGCTGGCTAAAAACAAAGAATTAATCGTTAAAGAAATTTATCAGATTATTATAGGTTTTACACCTGCTACTGAAAATTTAGACCTAAGTCCAGTTTTAGTTGAAATGCTTGGTAGTGAAGATCTAAGTTCCAGCCAACGTCAAAAATTATTAAAATATATTAATAAGAATTTTGAGCAAAATAAAACATATATTCTATCTGAAGCGGTTAGTCAATTTAAAAGTAAAAACGAAGAGCTGAGTAAGGAATCTAAAAAGTTTTTCCCGCTATTATTTACTGAAATAGTTGGTAAGTATAGTGATGATAATATAGATGAACTAATAGATATATGCAAGCATGACAAGCTATACAAACTATCTATTCCAGTAGTAGGTTCGGCTCTTAGTGATAGATCTTTAAACTTATCTATCAATAATATTTTTAAAATATACTGCGTAGCTATTTATAATAAAGAGTCTAGTAGAAACTTCTTAAACTATCTGGCTAAACGCAATCAACTAACCTATAAAGAATTAATGCTTACTAGAGCTTTCGATATTAGAGAATTATTTCCATTTAGAAAAAGTCATCTTAATACTGAAAAATTAACTGAGCCTATTAATTTACCTTTAGACTTAATTAGCTTTCAGGAAAAAGTGGCTGATTATTTAGCACCGACAGTTAGTAGAAACCAAAGTCAAAAGCAAGATTTCGAGTCTTCTGATGGTGGTGGAGTCATACTTACTGGTCTAAGTGATACTGAAAAACTATATACAGCCAGATCCATAGCTGCTGATATGAAATGGCGTTTTATATATGTTAACTATCAGGATATGATCGAATATAGTGAAGACTTTGATAAATTGACTGAAGAAGTTAATATTAGCCCGCAAGCCTTAATCTATGTTGATGATCTTGATTATGTTAAGCATGATGAACAAAAACTACTTTTTAAATTGCTGCGTAAATTTAAATCTGAAAATAATTTAGTGTATTTCGTAGGTAATATTTTAGATATTGATGAAGAGCATTTAGCTGAAATAGGTGTAGATGAAAAACTTTTTCCTGCTGTGCTGCCTGTTCCAGTCTGTGATTACCAAAAACAAAGTAAAATATGGTCTAAAGTATTGTTAGAGTTAGATGATAAACGTGGTAAAACAAATGTTAGTGAGGATAATATCTTAGTTTCAAACTATAAAATATATTCTTTCGAGTTTGATGTGTATATCCGTACATATTTTCATATAAGCTTATTAATTTTTGGTAAGTTGGTTAATTTAGAAGAAATGAAAAAAATAGGAGTATTTTAATTGTTTGGCAACCAGATTATTAATGCAATTGTCATAACGGTAGTTTTACTAACGTTTCTATTTTTTTATATGGTAATGTTTACTAGTTTCTTTGATACTATTACGACTAAAAAGAAATATCATACTGAACTAAGGCAGCATGCTAAAAATACTAAATCTAAAAAACTACTATCTAGAATTTGTTTTCAATTTAGACATAAATCTTTTGATACTTGGCTAGCTTGGGTCAGAGGGCAACCTAATGATAGCCAGACAAGCGCTCTAGGAATGTTACTTGCTCACTTAGAAGGTCCTGTAAGTAACTGGCAGGAAGCTGTAACACCAGATGTGTTAATTAACCTACCTATATTTATGGGTCTAAAGAATTTTTCACAAACTTTTACTAATGTACTTGAAAAACTTAGAAATACATCTCAAGAAGAGCTACCTAACCAGATGCTATATTTTAAGTCGGCAATCATACCATTTGTCACTATTTATCCTGGAGTAGCTTTAGAACAGCTAAATAAAGAGCTTAAACATTTACATAAATCTGATGGATTAAGTCAAATTGAAAAAAAGAAGTTTGTCTTACAGCAGATTTGTCGGATTAATGATAATTATAATGAAAACAATGTTTTTGACGCTGACGTTTTAGATACTATATTAGATACCATAAATGATGATGCTGAAGAATCGATAATTAGATATGAAGCTTTTACTATACTTGAAGGTTTTGATGATGAAGTGATCTCAGATGCTTATGTAAAGATTTTGAGATATTTTATAGAGCATACTTCTGCTCTTGATGATAATTTAGGTTTAATTTATAAGGAAATTCTCAAAAACCTTATATTTAGAGTTACAGAAAGAGAGATAGTGACTTTATTTACCAAGGCACTAAAGAAAGATTTCCTAAGAAATATTACTATTTCAGTGATAAGCAATATTCTGGTTGGTTTAAACGACATGTTAACTGCTGACCATCTGTATATGATCTATAACCTAGATGATCCAGATAGAAAAGATCTAACCAATGTTCTTGCTAAAAGAAATGGTTTAAATGAATCTGAGCTGATGTTCTTGGATGAAAAATTACCTAAGTATTTAGATAGAGAAGATTTAATTGATAGTAAAGAGCTAAACGTAGACGATTTACCTATACCTGAAAACCAGCTTGAGACTATCGAAAAAACCTTAAAGAAACTTGGTAAAACTGTAAATGAATATAGTAATAATTATGAAGATGAATTAGAAGAAGAAAGAGACTTTGGCTCTTTATCTTATGAAACGGCTCTATTTAAAGGTGATAATTCTTTTGATAAAATATATCTGGCACGTTTATTTTGTTTAATCAAAGGTTTAGACTTTATGTATTTTAGTTTTTCAGATTTACTTAGAATAAGTCCTAATGAACCGCAAGTAGCACTGGAAAAAGAACTAAATAATATACCCGATAATACAGCTATTTACTTCGATGAGATAGACTTACTTTACGAAGATACTAATAAAAATTATTATGAACCTGTAAATGAAATAATTACTTACTTTGCTCAAGATGCTAGGTTTATGGTGATAGCTAGCAGCGAAAACCTAGCTCTTAAAAAGGAAAATGATCCAATTTGGTTAAATATACAAAGCGCAGGTATTTTTAAAAATTTGTTTGATTTCAGTTTACCTGGTAAATATGACCTGATTAAGATTATTGAATCTATAGCACATGGTTTAAATAAAAAACGCTTGCAAAATATGGAAAATTTAATTAACCAGTTTACGCCAATAGCCAGTAACAAGTCTGCCTTACAGTTCTATTATTTAGCAGCTAAGTATATTAAATTGATGCTGGTTATACAAAACGAATATAACGATCTAGATTCTATGCTTAAAATTGAACGTAAGTACGAAGATATAATATCAGATCTTAATGCAGAACCTGAGAAAAAAGCTCTTAATATCTAACTTCAGCTTGTTCTAGGACTTTAGCGCCTGACTGGTTTTTACAATCAAAACAAAATATCTTTTGGTCTTCTTTAAAACTACCTTCATAGCTTAAAGTATCACCTGGCTGAACCATACCACTAAAGCGGGCTTTAAAGTACTTAAATTCTTTAACTTCAGGGCGCGCATGTAAAGCAAAGCTAGCTCCTATAGACATAGTGCACATACCGTGTAAAATATTGCCACCTAAACCAGCGTTAAGACCTAGCTCATGATCAAGATGAATAGCATTGAAATCTCCACTAGCACCTGCATATTTATGTGGTAAATATTTATCTATATAAGCTTTCATAACATATCTTTCAGCTTCAGTGCTAAATTCGACAGGTTTAGGGGTATCTATAACAGTTTTAGATTTTTGAAGTTTATCACTTAGAGCTTTAAATTTAATAGCTAGTTTTTCTTGCAGACTAAAGTCTTTATCGTTGCCACCTCTAATAACGAAAGTACTAGTGGCATCGCAGATTTTCTTCATATCTTGATTACTAGAAATAGTTTTAAACACTACAAAATCATGTGATTTTTTACTAAAAATACGATTTATATGAGAAGTGCTAGTAATCGTATCACCTATTTTAGCTGCTTGATGATAAACGAACTCTTGCTCACCATGTACTAGTTTTTTTAAATTTAAATTCAGTTCTTTATCGAATAATACATTTTCAAGTAAAGCCGATGAATACACTACAGGAAATGTTGGCGGAGCTATTTCGGTAAATTTACTACTGTCAGCCATAGTAGCTTTGCAAAACTCTTTTACCTTCTCTAGACCTATAGTGTACTTGATACTTGGATAGGTTTTAGTTTCAAATTTAGGATTTATGGTCATGATATACAGTCTGCTTAAGTGTTAGTTCTCTTATAGATTAACTTATTTATAAAATTATGTAAAATACCAGCCACTTCAAAAGTCTTTGATAGAATATAAAGCATGGCAACTCAAACTAAAGAGATAACTATATACACTTGGGACACTTGTCCTTTTTGTCAAAGAGCAATAGCACTTTTAGATAAAAAGGGTTATTCATATAAACAAATTAAAGTTGATGGTGATGAAGCAGCCCGCGATGAAATGGCTAAAAAGACTAAGGGTAACCGTAGGTCTGTACCACAAGTTTTTATAGATAATGAATCTATCGGTGGTTGTGATGATCTGCATGAACTTGAAGCTAACGGCAAACTTGCTGAAATGCTAGCTTAATGATGCTAGATTTAACTCAAAGAGCACGCTTATTTAGTAAACAAAAAGAACTGGGTCAAAACTTTTTAATTTCGGATCAGATTCTTGATCAAATTATTGAAGTTAGTCAACCAGCTAATCGAGATACCGTTATCGAGATAGGGGCTGGTATAGGTTTTTTAACTGAAAGATTAGTTAAGCAGGCTGGCATGCTAAAGGCTGTCGAGCTGGACGCGCAGGCTTGCACGCATCTTGAATTAATTGAAAAGCTTAATAGTAACTTTAGTTACTTAAATCAAGACATCCTACAAACAGATTTTAAAGATTTACTAGGTGAGCGCGGCGCTGAAATTTTAGCTGGCAAGCAAGAAGCTGCTAAGATCATCGCTAATATACCCTATCAGATTACTACTAAAATTCTGTTGCATATTTTTGGTGAGATAGCTGAGCCTAAGACTAATCAGGATTATATAAAAGAGATTTATGTATTAGTCCAAAGAGAATATGCTGAAAGGTTAATGGCTAGTCCAGGAGAAAAGCAGCATGCTGCTATTACCTTATATATAAACTACTGGGCAGAAGTTGAATATTTGTTTGATGTGCCATCATATTGTTTTGATCCTGAACCGAAAGTACAATCAGCTTTTATCAAGTTAACTAAAAGACCTGAACCACTTATTAAAACCAGTAACCCCAAGGTACTTAGGCGTTTTATTAAAGCTATATATGCTAACCGCCGTAAAGTCTTAACCAACTCTTTAAAGGCAGCTGGTTATAGTAAAGAACAGATTGACTGCTTAGATTTATCTACCAATTTACGTGGCGAAACACTTAATTTAGAGCAAATTAATGCATATATTGAAAAATTAAGTACAATGGAATAAGCCAAAGCATATGAGTAAAGAACAAGAACTAACATACATTGTTGCTAGTACTAAAGACAGATTAGCTGCTTTCTTTATCAATTTAGTGATATTTTTAATCGCATTATCATTTTTAAATGCGGCAACTGAGCCCTTAGCTAGGTTTTTATTTGGTAAATTAAACTATTTTTGGTTGCTGTTCTTTAATACTATGGTGCTATTTAGTGTTAACTCTTATTTTGTCGCTAAAAAAAACTTTGATCCAGGTAAGTATTTATTTGGCCTGAAGATCGCTAACTATCATGGTAATCGCTATGCTAATTTCTGGCAGGGTATGATTCGCGTCTGGGTGTCATATATCTCAACTATCTTGCTTGGTTTAGGCAATCTTTCAATGATCTTTAATTCTGAAAGATTAACTCTTCAAGATATCGCAGCTAATACACTTATTATTGAAAAGCCTAAGTATGACCGCAAAGGCATCTTTTATAAGATTTTTAGAAATTTATTTTTTGTACTTAGCTTAGTTACCATACTTACTGTAGTAGGTATGCTGATCTTTGCGCCAACACCACTTTTAAACAACTATTTTTATCTGACCAATATAACTAGCTTCAATGGTAACCATCCATTTATTAAAGAAGAAGATAAGGCAGTCGAAGTGCCTATTTCTAATGGTCAAATTTATGCTTTAGTGCAGGCTGAAGATGAAGAGCCTGAATATGTAGATTTTTCAGTTGATCCTCGAGATGAGAAAAACTATCTATCTAAGGAGAGTTTAGAGCGCCTTAATATCGCTTACACTAAAACTAAACATTACTATATTAAAGATTCTAAATCATGGTGGGGTTATAGCTCTGTGCCTTATGTGAAAATCCCTAAACTGATTTTTAAAGATAGACAACTACATGATATTACTGTCTACAATCTAATCTTCCACATACATAGACGTAAAAATTCTTTAGGTACAACATTTTTAGATTTATTTGATTATAAATATAATCCACAGGCTAGTGCCGATCTAGTATTAGGTTTAAAAGATATAGATCAAGATGTTTATCAAAGAAGCTTGTCTGATCAATCCAAAGCGTTTTTGAGCTCATTTGGTAGAGAAATACGCGAGAAGTGGCGCAAACATATCTTAGAATCGCCTGTAGAGGTGCTAGAAAGATTAGCTAGGGAAGATGCTAGTATAGCTGAAAATACTGAGATGGTTTTTCAGATAGAGGTAGTAACAAATTCTGGTCGCGTAGCTAATGTTGATCTGAAAAAGCGTAGTGCATTTGAAGATTTAGATGCTTATGCTACTAAGTTTGTCAGTGGTTTAACTAGTTCAAATCGCATCCCAAATGAATTGCAAGATGAGCGACGCTTTACTTTAACCTTTGCATTAGACTACTTCCCAGACGATCAAAGTCGTTTGCAACAAGCTCGCTAACATAATTGTCTTTGACGCGAGCAGCTAGCTTCGGTTTAACTTCTTCAAATTTGGTATCTTCGATAGTCTCAAGTTTAGTTAGCTGCAATACGTGATAACCATTATTTGAAGTGATAATAGGTGTGATCTCACCGACTTTTTTTAATTTGCTCACAGAACCTTCGATACTACTTGAATAAATATTATTTAATTTGTTTTCAGGCAGGATCATATCAAATCTCATAATTTCACCTGAAAAGTCACTATTGTTAAACCTGTATTTAGGGTTGTTATAAAGTGTTTTATAAAGCTTACTGATTATGTTATTTGCGTTATCAGTTTCTTTATCGACGTAGTATTGCCTAAAGTAGAAGTTCTGGTAACCACCAAACTCTCTTTTATAGTCTTTTACATAAGTTTCGCGAATTAAAGCATCTATATAAGCCTGAAAATCTGGATCATTTTTATATTTAAAATTAAATAAATCCTCAGCTACCACTTTTTTAGCTAGCTCAGATCTAATATAGAATTCAATATCCTCAGCAAACACATTATTCGCTTTTAGAAAGGCTGAAAATCGACCTTTACCACCATATTTATTTTCGATGTTCATCAAAGTATCGAAATACTCCTTACTATTAATTTTCAAATCATACTTATTTAAATACTTAAGATAGCTAATACGTTTATTAAAGTCAATTTTAAGTTTAGGCTTTAGTACCTCATCAAAGTATTTATCAAAAATAATATTTTGGTAGTACTGTTCTTGCACTTCTTTATTAGATAGGTTTTGGGCTTTTAAAGTGCTTTCATATTGACTGGCGGTTTTAAAATTCTTTTTTAAAAAATTAAGCCAGGCTTTAGAGATACTTGATGCCTTTACATCTAAATTCTCACTTACATAAAAGTAAATGCTTTGTTGCAAGTCCTGAGCTTTAATATTATTAACTTTGCTGCTTTGAAAGGGACTAGGATAATAATTAGTTACAATATGCTGCCTGAGAGCGCTTGAGATACGATCTAAGTCAGCTGCCGCACTTACTGGACTTAAATTTAAAGATAGGGCGATAAAAATGCTAGAAACCAAACTAAGCTTTTGCATTAAAATAATTAAAGCATGTCTAGCTTGATTACAGTTAAAAATCTTAAGATCTTTTTTCCAGAAAACGCTTTTACAGCAGTAAATGGGATCTCATTTAATTTAAAAGAAGGTGAGATTACTGCTTTGGTGGGTGAAAGTGGCAGTGGCAAGTCATTGACAGCATCAGCTATCTTAGGTTTAGCGCCGATTAATGCGCAGGTTTCTGGAGAAATATATTATAAAGACCAGTCACTAACTCCTGTCTTCCCGAAGGACGTGCGCGGTAATCATATATCTTTAATTCCGCAAGATACTTTAAGCTCCCTTAATCCAGTGTTTAAAGTAGGCGGTCAGATAGCTGAAGCGGTTAAGATTCACCAAAAAGCTTTATCGAATAGTGAGGTGAAAGCTTTAGTGATTTCGCGTCTGGCTGAAGTGGGTATAGCTGACCCTGTAAGTTGTTACGAAGCTTACCCTCATGAGATCTCTGGTGGTATGCGCCAGCGTGCCATGATCGCAATGGCTATCATCAATGAACCTGATTTAATTATTGCTGATGAAGCTACTACAGCGCTTGATGTTACAGTGCAGGCAACTATTATTAGGTTACTAAAAGATCTTAATAAAACTATTTTATTTATCACTCATGATCTGGGAGTCGTAGCTGAGATTGCTGACCAGGTGATTGTTATGAGACACGGTAATATAGTTGAAAAGGCAAATGTTTATGATTTGTTTGAGAAGCCAGCACATGAATATACTAGAGATCTGCTAACTAGCATGCCACGAGTTTAAGTGTTTCAAAAACAAATGGTAGCTAATTAATCAACTAGCTACCATATTATTTTTATTTATATACGCTAAAGCTTAGTTAAAGATCTTTGCGTGAATCATTGGGTTGTTACCTGCTTTAACTACTTCAAGATGAATCCAGTTAATGTTGCCACTCGATAGATTACCTGAAAGCACTCTAATATTAGCTGGCAGGTCAACATCAGCGCTAGTAGCTTCAACTTTAACGTAAGCGATATGACCCTGCTCAAGATCTGCTACTTGAAGGCTTTCTGCATTAGCTAAATCTACTGTGTAAAAACTTTGGTTTTCAGTAAAGCTAATAGTCACATTTGTAGTAAGTGGTCCTACTGTCTTAGTACTATATAATAACGAAGAAGGGTCATTAATTAGTTGTTGTAGTTTAAAACCTTGCTGAGCGCTAAGTGGCTTATCAGTATCAGTCTGATCTAAAGCATCTATAGTATCAGTAACTGGAACTATAGCGTCTAAAGCAGCTGCTAGACCAGTGATATCAACGATAGTTCTACTCGGTAGTCTATCAATATTGATAAATTGAGAATTTTCGTTTATTTTACTAGCATCTAAATCAGCATTAAACACTCGGTTATCTAAAGTACCATCTTTAATATCAATAGATTTAACTTCACCATCTATAATTTCAGCTGAAGTTACTGAGTTACTTGCAAGTGAAATTTCATCTAAAGTAATTAAAGTACCAGTAGTTGGTAGTTCTAAGTTAGAGTCAGCTGTATTTTCTAAAGTTACATTAGCAGCGCCTTTAAAGACCATAAAGTTTTGATCACTTTCATTATTTAATCTGATAGCACCGATATCTGCTGGTAGTCTAGCAGCATCAAAAACACCTGCATTGATATTATCAGCGTTTTGATAGAAGCTAGCTGGATTGCCACCTAAATTATTAGTGTTATTACTGCCTGTAACATTTACATTTGGTATTACAGTACTGGTTAAAGTAGAGCTAGTTGGATTTAGTACGATAAATTTACGCTCACCGTTTACAGTGAAATATAGACCACTACCAGTAAACTCAAATGAACCGTTAGCTGGTACAGTAGTATCTAGATTTGAGTTATTTAGAATAATCGGCACTTGACCTGCTGTAGGGCTTAAGCTTAACTTAGCATTAGGATTTACACTACCTGAACCAAGTAAAACATTACCAGCACCGTCAATCGTTAAGATAGCTGGACTACCATTAACACTAATGGTGAAGGTATCAGTTTCAGGATTAAAAGCAAGTTTAGAGTTTTCTGCACCTAAACCTATAGTAAGTTCATTAGTTACTAGCGAAAAGGCGTCCAAATCGTCTTGATTACCCAAATCAGGTGGCGCAGAACCATCATTTAAAGTAACAAATTTGCGGTTAGGTCTATCTTTTAAGATTCTGATACTAGCTGGTTTAACTGGGATTCTTACTCTATAAGTACCATCAGATTCTTTAACTATATTAGTTTCGTTAGCAAATCTACGGTTATTAGTTTCAAAGACAGCCTTTTTAAAGAAGATCGCATCAGTTACACACTCATCAAGCTTGCCACTTTCACAGTCAAAACCTGCCACTGAAAAATTATTATTATCAGTAGTATTTAAAAAGCTATTAGTGTCTATATTGTTACTAGTTTCGATCGTTCCTCTAGTAGTGACGTTCATACCGTAAATAGCTTCAAGTTTACCTGAACTGTTATGAAGAGCTACTCTCAGATTTTTCGTACCTATAAATGCTGGCAACTCTATAAAGAATCTTTGTTTAACAATATTAGACTTTAATAAAGGTAAACGTACATAGCTGACAGTTAAAATGTCTTGGATACCAGCATTATCTTCATAAACAATTACTTTATAGTTAATCGAATCGTTTTCGCCGATATTAAGTTTACGTGTATCAACATTCATTAGCACTCTAGTGTTATCACCTGGGTACTTTTTAGTTAGATCTTTTTTACGAACTCTCAGCCTGGTATCACAGTTGCCTTGCACGCACTCTAAGCGTCTAAATCTAGCAGCCTGCGCTGGTAATTGACTTAGTAATGGTAGCAAAACTGCCAGAAAAGTTAAATTGAAAATATACTTATTGAATTTCATGTTTGAAGTTTACCTTAAGTTAAAAGTTAAAATAGTTTTTTACGTTAGTTAATAAATTTGTATGGAAAGAATTACGGTTTCTAGCAGCGATTGACTGTTTAGTAGCGCGCAATTCTTGCAATCTAAACTGAGCGTAATTATTATCAGTATTAGACTGTCTACCTACTGTAAAGCGATCTACAAAAATATTAGCGTCACCAGGATCAGCGCCTGAAGCAATTGGTGATGAGCTGTTACTAATATAGAAAGAATTAGAGTTATTTAGAATAGAAGTGTTGAAGTATTGGTTATTAGTTACCACGTTGCCGTTAGGTACAGTAACCAGAGTAGATTTACCATAGTCAGCAAAGAATTTTTCAACTTGCGTAGTTAAATTATCATTTAAAGGCTGCAAAGTAATACCTATACCTTTCTCGCGATCAGATAAATTGTTACCATTGATAACTCTTTGACCAATATTTACTACATAGAAGTTTCTAGCAAAAGAATTACTATCATTAGGATCTTGCTGAACGCTATTATCTCTGTGGTCTATAGTTGGAGTGAATAAAGCTGAGATAGTAAATTTACGTGTCAGGAATTTAAATAAATCATTGTACATAAATCTACGAGTTGCGCCATCTGAAAACTCAACCGCTGGTTTACCATTTACGGTAACTATAGCGTTATTTTCATAAATTACTGGCTGAAAATTAGTATCAGGCTGAATTAAATGGTAGCCAGCACTAGATTGGTCAAACCACTTAGTAACAAACACTTCATCATTTGGGTTAGCTGTTGCAAAAGCTGTAATAGCAGCTTCATCTAGATCACCATTTGCTAGGAAAAATACATCTAAAGTCGTATTATCAGAAGCACGTCTTATAGTAAATGCTGGACCTTCGTAAGCTGGGTTTAAACGTCTTACTGAAATTAACATCTCACTTGGTGAACCGAAGATTTTAGCTACCACTTCAGGGTTAGTACTAGATTCATCAGTAACTTCAAACTCAATTACATTATTGCTTTCAGGATCAAAAATACCAGATACTACTTTAACAAAGTCGGGTAACTGCAAATTATATGAATTAGCATCAACTACTAAAATCAAACGGTGACCTAACTGTAAATTTTGTAGATTTAAACTGACTTGCTGATCTTCAGCTTGACCTGCTGTAGTATCATCTTGCGCTGTTAAAGATTTGACAAAGGTATTATGATAGCTATCAAAGTTTAAAGTTAGCTCGCCAGCTGCTAAATCAACAAACTGACTATTAAAAGGATCATTTAAATTCTTAATTTTTTCAAACAAAATACGACCTTGATTTGCAGATAAAGCTTCATTTGTCGTTTGGGTAGTTAAATTATTGATAACTTCGCTGCGTGCAAGCTTGCTGTTAAGCGCGTCAGCTAAACCTATAACATTATCGATACCACGTGCAGGAAGTAAACTAGCATCAAAAGTGCCTTCTGTAATTTGCTCAGGGTTTACGCTTAGTAGGTTATTATTAGTTACAGAATTATCAGCAAAGTCTACAGCGAGTAAATTATCGTCCTGTATTTGCACAGAAGTTACTTGATTAATATTTGCAATCGGGATTAAGGCATCAGTTGCTAGTTTACCTGTGGTCGGTAAAGTATAAGTTTTAGCATCGCTGCCATTTGCAGTCATTTCGATATTATTAGCGCCAGCTAAAGTTAAGCCGTTACTGGTAGAACCACCGTTTAAAAGAATATCGATGTTTTCACCGTAACCAGCTGGCAATCTTGCTGAATCTAAAGTTCCAGCATTAAAGTTATCTGCTGAAGTAAAGAAAGCTGGTTGGTTGCCACCGAGTGCTGCGGCGTCATCACTGTTAGGTACACTAGCGTCAACAGTAGGCACAGTAGTACTAGTACCGCCGTTTTGATTGTTTTCATCTAAAATGATAAACTTACGCTCACCGCCACTAGTGAAATATAGGTTAGTACCATCAAATTCAACTGAACCATCAACTGGAGTGGTAGCTAACACACCTTGATTTAAAGCTAAAGCAGGAACAGAATCTTCAGGTAGGTTATTAGCGCCAGCTTCAATTAAAGTAGCTGGATTGTTACCAAGACCATTTTCAGTAAAGATTAAAGGTGTAGTGCCAGTAAGCTGGAATTGAGATTCAAGTTTACCGTTACCATTAATATAAAAACTATTAACTTCAGGTTGACCTAGATTTAAACGGTTAACAGCTGTTACGTTATCAATCTGAGTGTTAGTATTACCCGGGTTAGGATTAGGGCTATCAGGAAACCCTGTATTAACGAACGTTGGTGTAACTACTGTCGAGCCGAAAAATGGTCTTGGTAGTCTTGAAGCTGCGATTGGAATTCTAACGCGGATCGCATCATCGTTATCTTTTTTAGTAAGTGAGTAATTAGTGTCAATTACTGTATCAGACTCAAAAATAACTTTATTAAAGAATAGATTATCTAAATTACAGTCATCAAACTGTGAAGTTGCGCAGTTTAGGCTGGTAGTAGTACCCACGGTAGCATCTGTACCGAATAAAGCACCTTTAGAGCGAGATTGGTTAGGTACAAATGAACCTGTTGCAATTAAAGTGAACTTATAACTAGAGTTTAACTGACCAGCTGAACTGTAGACATCAAGGAACATTTGGCGTTGACCAGAAAATGGTCTGAACTGCATTAAAATAGCAAAGTTATCAAAGTTTCTAGATTTATTAGGGAATCTAATATTAGTACTGGTTAAGACTTTTACTGGATCATTTTCACTTTCTTTTTCGTACATAATAACTCTAAAGGTGTTAGAAGGATTATTAGAGTCACGCAATGAGCCTATGTCTAAACGGAAACGTACGCCAGGAAAGGTTCTAGGAAACACTTTGATTAGATCGATATCGTCGATCTGAGCATCAAGGTTGCAACTGCCACTTATGCACTCTAAAGGTACAAATTTAGCCTGCGTTTTAGGAGTTAATATAATACTGGAAAATAATATTAACGCTAGGGCAGTTAAACTGGTGAATTTATTTAATATGGTCTTAAGTTTAAGCATCTTCATACTCTTAGAGATTAAATTAGCATATATCTTGAGCTAAAATCTCATTTAATTGATACTTATTTTATAAGTAATAATAATTTAATCTATAACAGATCATCTAGACTAAAAACTTAGTTTGACTTGATAGCCAGCAAATTTTCTAAGGTTAATAACACCTGAAGTAAACTTTAGGTATTGGCCTTTGATGCCGATTAATTTATCAGCAAATACCGTTGTTTTATCAAAGTTATAACTACTAATCTTATTTAATTCAGCGACTTGTGGGTAAGTAATATTCTGAATTTGATTATCTTCAGCTGCCTCCTCGATAGCCTCACTTAGATAAAAAATCTCACCAAGCTTTTCTTCTTTACTTAGAACCTTGAGCAGCTTTTCTTTAATTTCATGCAGATCTAAATCCTGTGGATAATCATTTTTCAGCATTTTGCGCCAGTTGGTCTTATCTGCAACTAATTCAGCTAAATTAATCTCTACTAAACCAGCATCTTTCCTTCTACGAACTTTTATTAAAGGTATTGCCTGCACTGCGCCCTGATCAATCCAACGCCCTATTCTTTGATTATTTCGGGTAATACCTACTTTTAAGCCACTAGTTATAGATAAGTAGATCACATGATCGATTTGACAATATTTCTTGGCAAATTCATCATCTCTGCAAGTACCCTGATCAAAATGACATAATTCAGGTTTAACGATACAGACATCACACTCAGCTAGTTTTTGCAAACATGGGTAACAATAACCTTGATTAAAGGTTTTATTAATCTTGCGCTCGCAGCTAATACAGTTTTTTTGACCTGTATGGCTAAGCTCGATAGTCTCACCGATTAAATCGTTTAATCTAAGCTTTAAATCTGGCTGATTCCTAAAGTTCATAAAATAGTTCACCAGATTGTTTTCATCTAGTTCCCGGTTCATTTTAAGTAAAGTGCCACTGACTTCGTTATTCATAAAGTAAGATTATAGCTATTTAATTTAAAGTATTTCTGCTAGGCAGAGCTTAAGAGTTAAATGAACTAATTAGGAAAGTTTAGAATTTTATTATAAAAAAGCCTCTAATTTATAATGTTTTTCTAACTTGGGGCTAAATTTAGAAATAATTTCTAAATAATTAGTGAGCTGACTCTGTACTAATTAAAAACGTACTTTAAAATCGTATAACTAATAATTAGAAATGTAAGTAAAATTAGATAATATCAATGACCATTAAAACTGCTTTAACTACGCTTGTATTTTTATTTACCTGTCTGGGCTGCAATGCCCCGCAGATATCAAGAAGCGCACAGTTAAAAGAATTTAGACAAGAAGAGGCTTTGCCTAAACTAAAAATAAAAGGCAAGCATTACTTTGGGGTAGCAGTGCCACAGTCCGGGCCGTACCGAAGCTTAGGCACCAACATTATTAAAGGTGCCAGCCTGGCGCGCGAAGAATTTACTCGCGCAGCTGAAAGTGAAGACGATAACATCGGCATGATCGTAGTAGATGATGGTGGTTTGCCTGATCAGGCTTACTATGCTGGGCAAAGTCTGCTTAGAAACAAAGTATTTGGGGTGATTGGACATTTAAATTCAGAGATTTCAGCTGCTATGTCACTGGTTTACGCTGCTGAAAAAATACCTTTAATATCACCAGCCAGCACTAATAAGGGTTTTACTAGAATTCGTAATAGTAGTAATTATACTTTTAGAACCATAGTAACTGATACTGCTCAAGCAATCGAGATGAGCGAATTCATCAAATCTGAGCCTCGGATTAAAAAGATAGCTTTGCTTTATAATCAAAATCAATACGGCTCTGGCATCGCAGATCAACTTAGAAATAGAATTAAAAATACCTACAATATAGTTTTTGATCAAAGTATCGAGATGCACAGTACTAACCATGAAAGAGAGATAGCTGAGATTTTAAAGTTGAAGCCTGATTTAGTGGTATTTATCGGTGAATATAGTGACGCTGCTTTTATTTATAATGAAATCAGACCTAAGCTAACTTTGTGTAAATTTCTGGCTAGTGAAGGTGCTTTTAGT
Organism: uncultured Gammaproteobacteria bacterium; assembly: GCA_964438425.1. Lineage (GTDB taxonomy): Bacteria > Cyanobacteriota > Vampirovibrionia > LMEP-6097 > LMEP-6097 > CAYTKM01. The sequence goes on along the minus strand of CAYTKM010000001.1, from coordinate 21,545 downwards.
GAGCGCACTTTAGAGCTAATTACAGCTAAAACTAATCGTTTTTATGTATGCGGCAATGATCTTAGTGATAAAGATTTTAATGAAAAGTTTGAAAAGCGTTTTAAAGCCAAGCCCTATGGTTACGCTTATAATTCATATCTAGCGACTAAAAGCCTTTTAGATAGCTACAAGCTTAATCACTATAATTCAGGTAGTAGTCTTTGCACTATTTTAAAGCAAAATACCTTATATGATTTCTATGGTGATTTCACGCGTCATAATTTAGCGGTTTATAAGATTAAAAATGACGAGTTTGTTAAAGTAAATGCCGATGATGATTAGTGAATTAGCAGTGTTTTACAATTTTAAGTGAATATTTGCAAAGCACAGTTAAAGCTAAAATGTATTTTATACTGCAAATTTTTAGAATTAGTATCATGAATTATAGATGGCTTAAAGTAAGTCTAAATAATCATGAGACCGAATTAGTAAACTATGTTTAATAGCAAGGTTAGCGGTGCGCACAGATTTAGAAAAAAATTCTAAAAAAGTGCTTAATTTATAAAATAATTCTAAATTAAGCTTGAATCTAGAATATTTTTATAAAATAGATAAAAATTTAGAAAAAAATTATAATTTTAAAATTTATAAACTAGAATCGATTAAAGAGAAGTACAACTCCCGGTCACTTAGCACCAGGTCGAAATACCTACTGAAAAGTTGCGCCTCACCTCCACAGGCGAGCATAGAAATTCTGAAATCTTTATCTTTAGCAGTGCTAGCTTGTTTGAAATGAGTACTATTGCCTAACTTAACGAAGTCATAGTTTTGTTTAATTAGATTAGCATTTTTATCAGCTAAATTATTGCTTTTCAGTAAATCATTTTCTTTAAAATAAGGCGCTAATTTATAGTAAGTATCTTGCTGATATTGTTTAATAGCTCCGACAAACTTTTGTTTTAAACCCTGATAGATAGCTGCGCTTGATTCTGGAAAATCTAAAGTAGGCTTATGAGTGGAAGTACTAGAACTAGCAGCATTAATAGCAGTGTATTGTTTACCCTGGTTAAAATTAGACTCTATATCAGCTCCACTATAAAAGCTTGTGTTATGCTCGCTAGCTGACTTAATGCTATTTCCCTTAGGCAACTCCTCACTAGATTTAGTAAAGGTCTTAAGATCAGACTTATACAACCTTTTTACATCAGCTTCAAATTTTTTAAGTGAAGGTACTGACTGAAAAGTCGCTTCGAGGCTTGTTTTAAAACCTAAAGTTATATAACCACCTAAAAAGCCAGCTTGCGCGTAAAGGTTCAAGGTGAGCGCCGTACCGAAATCAAATAAAGCGCAAGCTGGCAGTCTGCAAAATTTAGCTGCTGCATAAGTTTTAATTAGCCTGTCTTCACCTAAGCTAGGGTAACTGCCTTGCAGATCATCAGGTATGAGATTTAACGCACTTTTAAAAGTTAGTTTTACTTTACTTACTTTAAGATCATCACCTAAAGCACTTTGCAGCTGCTTATTCCAGACTGAATTACTGGCAAGCAGATAAAAAGTTAGCTCATCTGGTGTAAACTCAGATATATAGGTAATAAAACTTGGTTTATTGTAAAAAGTCCGAGTTTTTAAATGAAATTTAGTAAATGAGTTACCTTGATCAACAAAAACAATCATGAATTATTTAAGTGCTATGTATGGTGTCCTGATGAGACCGAATATAACCTTCGATCAACTTAGCGCTCAGTTTAATACTAGCGTGTTTATTCAAGGTATCATTACCAGCCTGCTTGCTTTTAGCTGTGTAAGTTACTTTGCTAGTACTGAGATTATTAGTAATTTCATGCAACTTATCTTAGTGGCAACATTTATATTCTTAATAGGTTTTGTTTTTAAGTTGGCTGGCAAAGCCTGGTTTAAGCTAGTTGCGCTACTGGGATTTGCTAATTTACCACTTATTTTAGTGCCATGCTTAAAGTTGATTGCTTTTGATCTACCTGTGATCGCTTTTATTTTACAGCTGGTGGTCTGGATCTGGACTTATAACCTATTTATTAAGGCGACTGCTGCTAGCTGCCAGATTAGTGTTTCTAGGGTAATTTTGCTAACTTTAATGCCGCTGCTATTTTTAATGTTAATTGTGGCTTTGAGTTTTAGTAAGTTGCTGTCATTTATGGATGGTAGCTTAGTTATCTTTTAATATCTAGTTAATTGCTCTATTTTTATATCTACCTAAATAAGCTAATATTAGTCTAATAGTACCTATGTCAGTAAAAAAAGCGATAATTTTAGGATCTGGATTAAGTGTTTTTGAGGATAAAGAACCTTTAGCAAGCATTAAATACGAAGATATACCTTCATGGCCGGTAGGTAAAGTTAAAGGTCATAAAGGAGTCTTAGATAAATACGAAGATGTCTGGGTTTTAAGAGGGCGCGCGCATATTTATGAAGGCTTTAGCTGGCAGCAAGCCTGCTTCCCGACCCAGTATTTAGCTGATCACGGTATTGAAGAGTTAATCATTACTAATGCTGCTGGTGGCATTGATAAAAACTTCGAAATCGGTGATTTAATGCAAATTACTGGCTACTTAAACTTTATGGAGCCGACAGGTAAAGGTAAACTGGCTGAATTAACTCAGGAAGTGACCCGTTTTAAAACCACTGAAATTACTAATGATGATCCAGAGATCAAGTTACATAAAGGCGTTTATGTGGGGGTACATGGTCCTACTTATGAAACTCATAGTGAAATTAGTATGTTTAAAACTTTAGGCGCTTCAGCGGTCGGTATGTCGACTATTCCTGAGATTCAAACTGCACTTAAAAATGATCTTAAGGTAACAGCTGTTAGTATCATTACTAATGTTTATGGCAAAACAGCTGATTTAGGACATGAAGGCGTGGTAGTGGCTGCTAAAGAAGCTAGCGCTAAGTTACTTAAACTTTTAAAGCTGGCTTAATTTAACTAAATGCGCTCAAATCGTGGTTACACTTTATTTGAAACAATGGTGGCAGTAGGTATACTGTCCATCGTTATAGGTATTTATTTTGTATATAGGAATCAGGGTACCCGCTTTTTTAATACGGTTTTTGTGTATGACCGCCTGCAACTGGAAGCTAAAACCACTATAGAGCTAGTCATAGATACTATTAAGTCTTCTTCTAAAGAATATATCTATATCGGTAGAGGTTTTAATACTAGAGTCCCTTTGCCTGAAGATATTAGCTACTCGGCGCCTTATCTGTATATAGCTAAACTTATCCCAGATAAAAATGTCTCTCAAGTTAAAGGTATTAAAGATAAAGTGACCCGGGATTCTAAAAGAACTTACGATTATTACCTGTTTTATGTAAAGAAAGAAAAAAAAGATGAGGATGAGCCTGACTACCTGCAAAGACACCGTTTGAAAGCTATCGTTTTTACTAAACAAAGCCAGCTTTACACTGAATTTAATACTAAACCATGGCCTTTTCTACCTGAAGAAGGTTATAAAGATACTGGTGATGGTAGTTTGCACTTTATTAATCAGATCGGCTTAAGTGTTAAATCACCTTTATTTGATCTAAATGAATCAGAAATAGAGTATGATTTCCTAAATTCTGATACGATACTAGGACAGAATCTGGTTTATGTTAAGCTCAAACTGGTAGATGATAGGGTTAATTTTTCGGTAGATTATGAGTCAGCGATTATGCCGCGTAATTAAATTTTTATGTTTAATGCTTTTGTCATTGGCTGTATGCTCTTGCCTGCCTGAAGAAAACCAGGTTAAAACTCTTAGAATGAATCTAGGCTCTGAGCCAGATACACTGGATTGGAACCAAGCTAAAGATTCCATGTCTTTTGACATTATCGTAAATCTGATGCAAGGTTTATACCGCTTTAATCTCACTCCAGCTGGTGAGATTGTAGTTGAAGGGGCGTGCGCGAACTCTTATGAAGTAAGTGAAGACAAGCTAACTTATATTTATCAACTTAAACCTGAAGCTAAGTGGCATGATGGTATGCCAGTCACAGCTCAGCACTTTATCGATTCTTTTAAGCGTACTTTAGATCCACTGACAGCTGCGCCTTATAGTGATCTATTAAGTATTATAGACTTAGAAAAATCTACTGCTTTAAGTGCTGATCAACTGAAAATAGTCTTAAAACGTCCAGCTAGTTATTTTAAATATTTGATGGCATCACCTTTTGCTTACCCGATTAGGCACGATTTAATTGAAAAATATGGTAATGACTGGACTAAACCTGAATACATAGTTACTAATGGTTTTTTTAAGCTAAAAAGCTGGCAGCATGAATATAAAATAGTGCTCGAAAGGTTTTCAGATTACTGGCAACCGAGCATAGGTAACGTGGGTCGACTCAAATACTTTATGGTAGCCGAGCAATCCAGTGCTTTTACCTTATTTAAAAACAAGCAGTTTGACTGGATAGACGGTCGCTCTATTCCTAATAGTGAGCTTAGTAAGATAGACTTTAATGGTCCACTTGCCACTAAAACACCATTACTTAGAAACACTTATCTGGGCTTTAATACAAAGATTAAACCTTTTAATGATGCTAGAGTGCGCAAAGCTTTTGCCTACGCGCTTGATCGTCAGAAACTATGTAAATTGCAAGCAAGGGAAAGTCTTGCCAACACCACCTGGATTCCACCAGGTTTAAGTTTTTACCATAATAAGTCTAAGGACCTAGACTATAAACCCAAACTTGCTCGCAAGCTTTTAAAGCAGGCTGGCTATAATAGCAAAAACTTCCCTGAGATCAAGTTTTTATATCCCAGCCGCGAAGATGCCAAGATTCTAGCTGAAATTATGCAATCTATGTGGCATGAAGAGCTAGGCGTGCCAGTGACTTTAGTTGCTAAAGAGTGGAAAGTGTTTTTAAAAGAGCTTGAAGATAATACGCCACATATGTTTAGACTAAACTGGGGCGCAGATTATCCGGATCCAGACACTTTTATGCAGCTTTTTACTAAAAATAATAGTATCAACCATGGCAAGTGGTTTAACCCTGATTATGATAAATATATTTACCAAGCTGGTATAAGTTTAGATCCAGATTTAAGGCGAAAATTATATTTAAAAGCTGAAAAAATCTTGATAGATGATGAGATGGCAATTTCACCCTTATTCGTAAACACACAGATTTTGCTAAAAAATAGTAAAATAGAAGGACTAACAGTAAATCCCATGGATGTGGTTTTTCTGGAGCAAGTTCGTGTCTCAAAATAATATGTTTCAAAATTTAAAACGTAAGATCCTTGGTAAGGTCAATCGATCTCTGACTAAGGATATGAAGGAAGAATTGCGTATCAGAAAAGTCGATACTGACGAAAAAAATATTACCCAAGATGAGCAGATTCAGATGTTCTGGAAACCGGTTCATACCCAGTTATATAATAGTAAAGAAGCTAATAAAGTTAAAGCGATCGTAATAATTTTTATTACTTTTATCTTTGCACTATTAATATTTTTATTTTTCTCACTGATTTTACCAAATGATCAGCATGTTAGGCGTAAAGGCGCTACTACACTAGTAGATGGTACTAAGATCACCAAACGTAAGCTGCCATTTAAATTGCAAGCACCTAAAGATGAAACAGAAAAAGTGTCTACAGTTGAAGATGCAGATGAAATAGTCGATCAGCAAAAGCCTTTACATATTAAAAATATCGCTTTAAGTGATGATGAGGAATCAATTGAAGAAAAGATTAAGCGCGAGCAACCAGAGCTAGCTAAAAAGCTACCTGCACCGATAATTTACACTATCAGATCGGGTGATACTTTAGAAAAAATTGCGATTAAATATTATGGTTCGGCTACTTATGAAAATATTTCCAAGATTAAATCAGTAAATGGTATTAAAAATTCGAGATTTATTCGCGTCGGACAGAAATTGACGATACCTTTGTAAGGTTATTTATTTGGTAATTAAATAAAAAGCTGATTAGTTATTTGATGTTACTGGCTATATAGATAGTATTTATGCCGGCAGATATATCATTTACAACTAGTCATATAAATGTACATCCAAGTCAGTCTGCATCACTCAGAGTATAAAAAAGTCTTAATATAGTGATTAATAAAAATCGAAGTCATTAGCTTTAAATTATAAAAACTCCGCCCCAAATTAAAGCTGAGGCGGAGTTACATAAAGTCATAGTCTAAATTTTATAGGTAATATTGTAAATTACTCTTGAGTATTCATGTAATTCCACATTTTTCTACCGTACTCGTTTAAGTTAGTAGGATTTTCTAGATCATTGATCTCAAACGCTGCACCTCGGTTAGTTCCTGTAGTAGTTCTGAAGTCCCCGTTAAAGTCCCCAGTTCCATCCCATAACCATGCAAAGGCACCAACATCATTTGCGAGAGCAACTTCAGGTACATAGTCAGCTTGTTTTTCACCAAACTCACCAATCGCTACTGCTAAACCTTGACCTTGAGCATCCTGGATGTAGCTTTCAAGTTTACCTTGATCAAATTCACCGTAAACGTGTGGAGTAAAGATCATATTATCACCGTATTTCTCAGTTAACTCTTTACCTCTTTCAAGGACAGCAGAACTCTTACCGCCTTCTCCTTGACCCCACCATTGTTCATTGATTACAAGCATACTATCGTTACCAGTACTTCTGATCGCTTCAATCATTTCTGATTGGAAGTCAACCCACTGATCCATGCTATCACCGTGACGTCCAGGTTCGTTACCAGTATCAAACCACACTAAATCATTACCTTTAAATGTTTCAGCTTGCTCTTTGTACCAGTTCTTAGAGGTTTCAAGTTCATTACCACTTAAATACTTACCAGTAGTAGTGTGATCTTCAAGAATTACTACGATGCCAGCGTCTGTAAACTCTTCAACATACTCTTTAAAGTTATCAAGTTTTTGGTGTTCATCACTTGATGAGTAATTAACCATACGCACTGAGTTTACACCCCAAGCTTTAAGCTTATCTATGTCACCACTTTCATCGTGATCCCAAGTCCAGTAGTTATCACCACCAATATTGAAACCATGTGGAACAAACTCTTCGCCGTCAGGACCGATAATTTTACCATCTTCAACTTTAAAACCGTCACCACCTTGACCAAGTTCTTTGAAGTCAGATGGAGCAAGGTCACCAGAAGCTGCTTTAGCATCTTCAACTTTACCAGCTTCACCAGCCGCATCGACTCCACCAGCCGCGCCAGCTTCTTCAGCCGCACCAGCCGCATCTTTTTCAGTATCAGGGATTAAACCATTAGCATCGCCACTAGCCTCAGTAGGTGCAGCAGCTTCCTCGCCGCCGCCAGCATCGCCGCCACCTTCAGCTGGAGCAGCACCGCCGCCACCGCCAGATGACTCTTCAGGTTGAACTTTTGATCTATCTACATCAGGGATTAAACCACTGCCGTCACCAGTCGCTTCATTGCCGCCGCCAGCTGGAGCATTAGCACCACCGCCAGCATCAGAACCTCTTTGTGAACTTTCGTTGATCTTGCCAGTACCTAATTTGAAATCATCTCTAGGACCTTCTTCATCAGTACTAATTGGACTAGTGTTTTCTAAAGCACCCATGCCAGCTTCACCTAGAAGACTAGGATTTTCATTAGCGTTACCCATGTAAATTTCTTCATACTCACCAGTCATGTAGTTATACATAACTTTATAAAGATCACCACCAGGATATAAAGTGTATTTATGTCCTAATTCATCAGTAAATAATCTTGCACCATCACCATTTCTACCAACTTCTGTTAGCTTGCCATTGATTTTTTCACCCATGGTGTTTTCTCTAACAGTGCCAGATGGCCCTGGTCTTGCTTTAGCTAGATCTGAGTAGTCCTGATTAAATGAACTTGGGTTTGCAGACTGTGGAGCTGCAGCTTTATTACCGCCACTCGGAGCTGAACCGCCACCTGCTGGTGAGCTACCGCCGCCGCCGCCTGATGCCGGAGAACCGCCACCAGCTTGCTTGCTTGGAGCTGAGCCGCCACCTGCTGGAGAACCACCACCACTAGCTGAAGAATTACCACCACCATTTGCTCTTGGTGCAGTAGGTAGAGTATCAGCGTAAGACTGATCAAATACACTAGGACTAGCTTCAGAGCCTCGGGCTGCTGTACCACCTGTTTGTTGTTTAGGTGCTGCGCCACTAGCAGTCGGGATATCAGAGTAATCTTTCTCGAAGACATTATTACCTGCTGGTTGTCCTTGCTTAGCGCCACCTGTTTGTTGTTTAGGTGCTGCACCACTAGCAGTTGGGATATCAGAGTAATCTTTCTCGAAGACATTATTACCTGCTGGTTGTCCTTGCT
>CAYTKM010000001.1:13091-13159 GCA_964438425.1 uncultured Gammaproteobacteria bacterium | reverse complement strand
TAGCGCCACCTGTTTGTTGTTTAGGTGCTGCGCCACTAGCAGTCGGGATATCATCGTAGTTTTTCTCG
>CAYTKM010000001.1:0-12991 GCA_964438425.1 uncultured Gammaproteobacteria bacterium | reverse complement strand
CATCGTAGTTTTTCTCGAAGACATTATCACCTGCTGGCTGTCCTTGCTTAGCGCCACCTACTTGTTCTTTTGGTTTAGCGCCGCTCGCAGTCGGGATATCATCGTAGTTTTTCTCGAAAGCATTATCACCTGCTGGCTGTCCTTGCTTAGCGCCACCTGTTTGCTGAGGAGCACCGCTACCACCTGCTGGAGATTGAGCTGGTTCTTGTTGCTGAGGAGCACCGCTGCCACCTGTTGGAGACTGAGCTGGTTCTTGTTGCTGAGGAGCGCCACTGCCAGCAGCTGGAGCTGGTGATTGTGGTTGAGGTGAACCGCCGCCTTGTTGTGGAACGATTGGGTTACCTTTATCTAAAGTACCTTTTACATTAGCTTCAGGAAATTCTTCATTTAATTGATCAACTAAAGGTTGCTGAGCATTTTGCTTATCTTCAACTTCATTACCGTAATCATCTTTCATCATCTGGAAGATTTCAGCTTTATCAGAATTAGGGTTGTTTGCTGCTAGCTCACCTACAGCATCTTGTTTACGCTTAGCTGCTTCAAGATCACTTCTACCATCGAAAAATTCACCAATTAAATCTGGTGTAGCACCAGCTTTAATCAAAGCACCGACGATAGCTAAAGTTTGATCATCATAAAAACCTTTGTTTAAGTTGTCAGCGTTTTCTGCAACAAAGTTATTAACATCATCTTGATTGTTAGGACCTAGTTGACTATTTAATAGATCATTCACTTTACCAGTTGGTTCAGCTTGAGGGAATGCCGTGTCATTAGCTTCAGGATCGATAAATAATCTACCAACATCACCATTTACACCAACATCAGTTACATTTACTTTAGTCGGATCGTTGTAAAAGTCTTGACCTAAATTAGCAATAGGATTTTCATAATAAGCATCTTCTGCTGGATTATAAAGTACTTGATTTACAGTACCATCTGGCTCTAAAGTATATTCAAAACCATTTTTGTCGACCATCATACGATCGCCACCCATGTTATAGCTACCAGTATCCTGCAAACCTAAGTTATCTAAATTAGGTAGACCGCTACCACCGAACTTACCAGTATCAACTGTATCGATTGCACCAAAATCTAAGTTAGCTAATTTAGAAGTATCATTGTAAAATTCAGGGCTTAGTTTAGCTAAACGAGTACCTGGAACTGCACCGTTGTAAGCACTGATTTTATCTGATGGTGAGTTACCCTGACCTTCAGTTGGCTTGTTCATCGCAAATAAATCACCTGATGGTGTTAAAAGATAATTATTATCGAACTGGTCAGATAACTGCTTACCAAAAGTCTCTGGTCTGACAGAAGCGTCACTGCTGATGTTGTTAGGCTTAGGCTCTGGCTTTAGCTGCACAAACTCTAACAGATTATTTTTTTGAAATAAACTCGGGTCTGATACATATTCAGGATTTTGTTCAATGAATTGGTCGTAATTTAAGTTACCAGGATTAGCATCAACTATGTTAGTTGGAGTGCTAGTAGGACTAGTGTTATTAGCTTTGTTACCAAACAAGCTCATAATACTAGGGCTAGCGGCTTTAGGTGTGCTTTGAGCAGCTAAATCATTATTCGCTGATGCACTTGCTAAATCAACACTACCAGTACTTGCTACTGGTCTGGCGTCTATATTGTTTGCAAATCTATTAACGGCATTTTCACGTTCTGCTAATTGCTTAATACGCTGCTCATTTAATAAATCTTTGTTATTATTATCAATATTTTCCATATTTTTGCTCCTAAGGGATATTTTTTATAATAACTTCATATCACTAATCATTTAAAATTTAGTTAAATAATTAAATCTGTTAAATATAAATTCAAAAAATTTAGAAGCTATCCATTAAAACTTTAGCTATTTACTACTTTACTATGATTATTTAGTTCTATTTGGTTTAGATAATTACGTATTAATTGCTGGTCATCATCTGGAACTTTAAAATTTTTCATCTTAAATAATTCAGGTAAGTATTCTTCAGCTAGAGCCGCACCCGCTTTTAGTTTGTTGCGGGCAAGTGCTTTAGCTGAGCGAGTTTCAAAACTATTAAGAAGTACATCTAGATGATATAAAGCTAAATCCTGGCTTAAGTCTTTAATTCTTTTCGTCTCTAAGCCGAAAACAGCTTCATGAATTTCACCTTCATATCTAACATTAGCTAATCTGCGAAAGAATCTTAGTCGTGGATTAAAACGTCCTTTGATCTTTTTAACTGGCCTATGATAAGTAGCTGAATTATTATCTAAATGACTGACCCAACGGTAATAAAATCTGTAGGCACTGTATATTTTGGTTTTAGCTAAGTTTTTAAACTCATCTTGTAGCTTTTTACCGACAAACTCATCACTGTCGATAATTAAAATCCAGTCGCTGGTGCTACTTTTTATAGCTTGATTACGGTGATAACTATAACCTTTAAATTCAGCTTCTGCTATGACTTTTACTTTAGAGTATTTCTTTAAAATAGCTAAAGTGCTATCAGTTGAACCTGTATCGACTACTATTATCTCATCAGCAAAGCTCATACAAGAAGCGAGCGCTAGCTCGATGCAGTTTTCATTATTTTTACAGATTATATTGACAGCGATGGTAGGCTGATCAGGATTGCTTAAACTTGAGCTATCGAGCAGGCTTGCCAGACGATCTTTAACTTTAATAAACTCTTTTTTTATAGACATATCTTTAGTACTAAAATTAAGCTAACATTGATAATGTCTTGCAAAATAAATTGATACGAAATTATCAGCTTAATCTAGGCTCAGTTGGCTTAGTAATAATTAGTATTATATTATTTAATTTACTTTTAAGTAGCTGTGGCAAACAAAAAAGCTCTGGCAAACCAGAAAGACCACTTGCTGTTAAATTCGAGCAGGCTAAAATTGAGCCGATTTCTTTAGATTTTACTACAGGAGCTGAGCTTAAAGCAGCTGAATTAGTTGAAGTAGCAGCAAGACAGCAAGGACAGGTAACTAGAATCCTAGTAAGTGAAGGTAGTTATGTCCAAAAAGGCACTCAATTAATAAAGATTAAAGGTGATGCTTTTGATGCTGATCTGAAAAGAACTAAAAAAGATTTTGAAATTTACCAGAAACTATATGATGAAGGTGCGATTTCAGAGCTTGAACTACTAAGTTTTAGAACCGCTTACGACAAAGCTCGCGCTAATTATAACGATTTAAACTTAAGAGCAGTTATTTCAGGTGTAGTCGGTGAAATTTATATCGATACTGGAGACTTTGTCAATGTAGGTACTAAGATTTTAGAGTTAGTAAAGGTAGATCCGCTTGAAGTTAGCTATAATTTGCCTGAAAAACTTTTGCGTTACGTTAAATTAGGTCAGATGGTAAGTGTAAAAACACCAGCTTTCCCGGATGAGTTATTTTCGGCGCGCGTAACTTTCATCTCACCGATAATTGATAGACAGACTCGCACTTTATTAGTTAGAGCGCGCTTACTGGACGCAAAAAACTTACTTAAACCTAATATGTATGTAAGCGTGACTCAGCAGCTTGAAGATGTGCGCGATCATGTTGTAATTCGCGAAGAAGCTTTATATTTAGATCAAGGCCAAGAGTATGTTTACCTAGCTGAAAATATGTCAGCTGAAGAGCGCCAGCAGTTTTTAGATAAGCTAGCTAGCCAGCCTGGACCACCCGCCGACCCAGACCAAAAATACTTTATCGCTAGGCGTTTGCCTGTGCAAACTGGGATCAGAAAAACAGGTAAGGTTGAGATAGTTGATGGCATAAAAGCTGGTGATCAAGTGATTTATGCTGGTTTATATAGTATTTATCCAGGAGCAAAGCTAATTAATGTCTCTAAGTAAGCTTTCAGTCGAAAGACCAGTTTTAACGACTGTCTTTTCTTTGATTATTATCTTAGTGGGCGTAATTGCTTTTATTAAGCTACCGGTTAGAGAATATCCAGATATAGATGCGCCAGTCGTAACAGTGACGACAATCTACCCTGGCGCAAACCCAAGTGTAATTGAAAGTGAAGTTACTAATATTATCGAAGAAGAGCTCACAAGCATCGATGGTATTAAATCGATTACCTCTGTTTCCCGCGAGCAAGTAAGTAGTATAACTATTGAGTTTAGTCTTGAGCGTAGTATAGATCTGGCTGCGCAAGATGTGCGCGAGAAAGTGGCGCGGGTTAAATTCAGGTTACCTGAAAATACTGAAGATTCGGTTATCTCTAAGGCTGAAGCTGACGCGCAGCCGATTATGTGGCTACTGGTGAAATCTAATAAACGAAATTTACTTGAGTTATCTGAATACGTTGATGTCAATATCAAAGATTATTTTCAAACTATTAATGGTGTTTCTAAAGTTATTTTTGGTGGTGAAAAACGTAAATCCATTCAGATTTTAATTGATCCTAAACAGCTCGCTTATTATAATCTAGACATTTTAGATCTGCAAAACACCTTAAGAAATAATAATATAGAGCTGCCTGGTGGGCGTATTTTAGGTGAAAATCAGGAATATAGTATTAAAATTGACGCTAAATTAAAGACAGTTGAGGAATATAAAGATTTAATCATCCAAAGTAACGCTAAAGGCATGATACGTTTGCGTGATGTCGCGCAGGTAGTGCTAGGTCCTGAAGAAGACCGTAGTTTTGTTAGATTTGATGGTGAGCAGGGCTTCGGGCTGGGGATCGTCAGACAGTCTAAAGCTAATACAGTTAAAATATCAGATGCAGTGCGCAAGCAAGTAGCATACTTGCAGAAAAGATTACCTGAAGATATAGATATTCAAGTTGGTTTTGATGCTGCTAAATTTATCAGGCTGAGTTTAAAAGATCTTTACTATACGATAGCTTTTTCCACTTTACTGGTTTTAATTATTATCTTCGTTTTTCTTAGAAACTTAAAAAGTACACTGGTTCCAGCTGTTTCGATACCAGTTTCACTGATCGGAGTCATGGGTGGTTTGCAAATACTTGGTTTTACCGTAAACTTAATGACTTTACTCGGGTTAATTATCGCAGTTGGTATAGTCGTTGATGATTCGATAGTCGTTTTAGAAAATATTTACCGGAAGGTTGAAGAGGGCGTGCCACCTAAACAAGCTGCTATTGAAGGTACTAAAGAAGTTACTATCGCTGTTATCGCAACTACTTTAGTCTTAATCTCTATATTTCTGCCAGTTGGTTTCATGACTGGTATTACAGGTCGTTTATTATCTGAGTTCGCTTTTTCGCTATGCTTTGCTACTGGAATCTCTTCGTTCGTGGCTTTAACTATGGCTCCGATGCTCTCATCTAAATTACTAAAAAACCTGGTAGTGGTATCTGATGAAAGTGCTAATCGACATGTGGTTAAAAAGACTTTTATCAGTCGTATGTTAGATAAAATAAGTAACTCCTTAGCTAAGCTTGAAGCTAGCTATGAAAAGCGAGTCACTGGTACTTTAAAAAAATCTAAACTTGTAGTTATACTTAGCTTAACGATTTCTATTTTTATTATAGTGATTGGCTTTAAAATCGTGCCACAAGACTTTATCCCAGATGAAGATCGTGGTAGTTTTTTAACCATTGTCCAGACTAGACGGGGCTCTAACATTGATTATTTAGATGAGCAGCTACGCAAGGCAGAAAATATTTTAAAGAAAATACCTGAAGTTGAAACCAGTATCGCAGTAGCAGCTTTTGGTTTAGACGCTCCTGGTGAGGTTACCAGCGGTATCATTATTAACAGGCTAACTGATTGGTCTAAAAGAGCTAAAAGTGTGTTTGCGATAGTGGGTCCGTTATACCCGCAATTTGGTAATGGTATACCAGAGGCTTTTGCTTTACCGATTATACCTAAATCAGGACCTAGTAATGGTTTCGGTTCACTGCCAGTTCAAATCGTTTTAAAAAGTCAGGACTTTGATTATCTGATTAATTTAAGTGCTGAAATTCTTAAAAAAACGGCTAGTATGCCCAGTTTGATTTTTAGTAAAAGTGATTTGGCTGTTGATAAACCTGAAATTCACGTTAATATTGATCGAGATAAAGCTTTGAAGTTAGGTTTAACTATGCAAAGCATCGCGCGCACTTTGGAGATTTTGTTCACTGGTGATGACCTAACTGAATTTAATGAAAGTGGTGAAGAATATAAGGTTATCGCGCGCCTGCCGCGCCGCCTGAAAAATACACCCGATAAAATACTTGAGCTAGCTGTGAAAAATAATCAGGGCGAGCTGATCCAGCTATCAAGCGTGCTTACCTTAAGCGAGCAGATCGGTATACAGACTTATAACCATTATAATCGCCGCCGAGCTGTTACGATCGAGGCGGCGCCTAGACCTGGGATAACGCCAGCAAGCGCGCTTGCTGAAATTGAAGCAGTAATTAATAAGCTAGTAGAAAAAAGTGCTAATAAACCTATAGACTTTGAGCTAGATTATAAAGGCACCTCTAAAGATCTAAAAGAAAATAATTTAGCTATTTATATTTCCTTTGTGATTGCTTTAATGTTTGCTTATCTATTTTTAGCTGGTCAGTTTGAAAGCTTTAAAAATCCATTAGTTATTATGACTACTGTGCCACTGGCTTTAGCTGGCGCAGTGATCGGTATACTGGTGTTTATGATTTTCCCACTGCTTACTTTCGGTGCTATTTCACTAGGAGCGCCGTTCTGGATACGTTATGTGATACCGCAATTTTCAAATATCAGTTTAAATATTTATAGTCAGGTTGGGATGATCATGCTCATCGGTATGGCATCTAAAAATGGTATTTTAATGGTTGAATTTATTGACCAGCTTAAACGTACTCTGCCACTTAAAGATGCGGTTATTTCAGCTTGCAAGCTGCGTTTAAGACCGATCCTGATGACTGCTTTTTCAACAATCTTAGGCATTTTGCCGATAGCACTTGCTCTGGGTGTGGGCTCGCAATCTAGGCAGGCCTTAGGCATTGTAATAGTTTTTGGTATGCTATTTTCGACTATTTTGACTTTATTTGTAGTTCCTAGCTTATATTATTTGTTTAATAAGACTAAAGCTACAACTTAACCTCTAATTTCTAGACTGCTAATTATATCTTTAAAGTGTTCAGGCTTAAAGTCTATACCATACCTATCTTTAAAGTTTTGGTATTGAGATTTAAGCTCAGCTTTAGTATTTTTTAGTATATTTATAGAGCTTTTAAGTTTTTTAGTTCTCTGATCTAGACTAAATTTATCCTCTTTTTTAGATGATGTTTTAATTTCATGCTCGATTTTCTGAGTAGCTTTTAGCAGATTTATAATTTTATACGCTTCTTTAGCTAACTTAAGGCGATCAACTGTACCCACAACCTCCATATAATGCTGAAACTGATTCCATGGTTGCACTTTAACAAAGTGGCTTGATTTCGAGCCTAACTTCGTAGGTACTGATATATTACTATGTTTTAATTCCTCAAGATTTTCAACAAAATTACTACTTTCGGCTACATTTTTAGTATCTATATTACCGATTTCATCTATAAAAAATTGATTTTCAAGCTTTATAAATTGATTTAGGGTTTTGTGAGCAGCAGCACTTTTTTTAGCCAGATAATTGATTTGGGCTGATTCTTCAGTATTTAAACTTTTAGGGATCTGTTTGCTAGCTTGTCGCTGACTGCTTTGTTTTAATTTTGAATCTTCAACTTTTGATCTGGTATCGAGAGATCTAGATAACGACAGTGCTTTTTTATAATCTTGTTTGCTAAATCTTTCAGTTACTTTAACTCTTTTGTGTAACTTAGTCGCTGCTAGACGTGCTTTTTCTTTTTTATAGATTTTAGCAGCTTCGCTAACATTTGAGCCTGCAAAATGAGTGTCAGGTTTAAAAGTAGCTTCCGCTTTCATGAAGCTTTTTTGAAGTGCTGACTGATCAGGGCGTTTATCTGACTTTTTAGTTTTGGTAGCAAGCACAGAAGATTTGTTATTAACTGTTGCGCTCTTAAATTGATTAGGCTTAATAGTTGCTAGAGAGCGTATAAAGTCTCTACCTGGTGGGGGATTGGCTGTAAGTGTCATGAATATATTAAAGTGCTAAAAGTAGCTTATCTTAATCGTGTTAATATACTAGCAAGTAGCACTTAACTTGTAAATAGTATTTCAAGAAAAACGAATAAATTATTAAAAATATTGAAATGATTAAGGTATTTCCAGTAGCTTTTTGTTAATCACTTAAACGCATATCTTGAACTGGTAGTGCTTATCTAACTTGGTATCGTGCGGGAATGCTATTATAAACATCTAGTTTAATGATTAAGCTAGCTTATTGTATAGAATTTTTACTGAAATTTTAACGAGACGACAATTGGTTTAATCAATATTGTAAATATTAACTAACATGAATTATAAAAAAGCTTTAATTATAGGTGCAGGTTTAGCTGGAACAGAGACAGCCTACCAGCTAGCGACCCTAGTTCCTGAACTAACAGTGGATTTGTATGAAATGCGTCCTAAAGTTAAAACTGAAGCTCATCATACTGATAATTTAGCTGAGCTCGTTTGTAGCAACAGTCTGGGATCTGAGTTTCTAACTACTGCTAGGGGATTACTTATAACTGAAATGCGAAGACTAAGCAGTCTAATTATTAGCTCAGCTTTAGAGGCTAAGGTGCCAGCAGGTCAGGCGCTAGCTGTAGACCGAGATAAATTCGCTGAGATTATCACAAGTAAGATCACTAGTTTAGATAATGTAAATCTTATACGAGATGAGTTTAAGAATCTAAATCAGGCTATCGAAGAATATGACTTCACTGTAATTGCTTCAGGACCACTAACTAGTAAGAACCTAGCAAGTGAAATCCAAACCCTAATCCCTGGTCAAGATTTTTTAAAGTTTTTTGATGCAGCCAGTCCAATTCTAACAGTAGATAGTGTAAACATGGATATAGCTTTTAAAGCTTCGCGTTATGACAAGGGTGAGACTGATGATTATATAAATTGTCCATTTTACTTGAAAGAAGATTATTATAATTTTGTTGATGAAATACTAGCCGGCGAGAAAGCTCCCCAAAAGGATTTTGAGAAAAATAATGTTAAGTTTTTTGAAAGTTGTTTGCCTGTTGAAGAGATTGCGCGTCGTGGCAGAGATACACTAAGATTCGGACCATTAAAGCCAGTGGGTTTAATAGATGAGCGCCGCCAAAATGATAAATTTCCTAAGCCATACGCTGTGGTGCAGCTTAGACAGGATAATGTTATCGGTTCATTGTATAACATAGTAGGTTTTCAAACCAACTTAAAATGGGGCGAGCAAAAGCGTATATTTTCTATGATTCCAGGTTTAGAGAATGTAGATATAGTCAGATACGGTGTTATGCACCAGAACATTTATATTAATAGTCCAGCTTGCCTTAATAGTGACTATAGTTTAAAGTCTAACTCTAAAGTTTATTTTGCTGGTCAGATAACTGGGGTGGAAGGTTACACAGAATCAGCTGCCACAGGCTTAATTGTTGCAAGAAGTATAGCTGCTAAATATTACCAGCGAGAATTTAAGCCACTGGCTAAGCAAACTATGCTTGGCGCGCTGGCTAATTACATAGCTAGCGCTGATAGTAAAAATTTTCAGCCGATTAATTCTAATTGGGGATTAATTAATACTAATCCAGGCGACCTGACTAAAGAAATGCGCCGCAACAAAAAACTTAAAAATGAGTTTTTAGCTGAGCGCGCGCTGAGGTTAATGGATGAAAGTTTAGAGCAGCAAAATCATAGTGCTGATAATATCCAGCCTCTTGAAACTATTTAGCTTGAAGGTTTTTAATTTAAAAAACTTTAATCAACCTAACTTAAATTACGACAAAAGCTTTTTCTATGTAAATCTGACAGACCATCTTTTAAAACAGCCTGTCTATGTTTCAAGCTACCATAGCCCATGTTACTTTCCCACAGGTAATTAGCATACTTTTTTTTCTTAGCTAAACTTTGCATTTTCTGATCGCGACTCACTTTTGCTAGATTCGCTGCACTTGCTATAACCAGACTTTGAGTATCACCTTTAATAATGGCTTTTTGTTTTATAATTTTTTTTAGTTGAGGAATTAGCTGCCTGCCATCCACTAAAACTAATAATTTTCCAGGCTCAAGCTTATGTGTTTTGATAAAGTAACTAATAATTTCTTTCATCAGTTTAAAGATACAAACTAAAATACCGTATTTATCTACCTGCAAAGCTGAGCGGCTTTTAACTATGCTTGAAAGTACGGAGCTAGCTGCAAGCTCTTCAAGCTCACTTACGATTAGTTCTCTGGTGGGCATTTTTAATTTTTTACTATCGTTTAAGTCTATAAGTTTACTTCCGTCATAAATAGCTTGTTTTAGACCAGCTAAAGCACTTTTTTTTAATAAAACTCCGCCTACACTCACTTGCCCGGCTAGCGCGCCGCGTCCTACTTCATCTAGCCCGATAATATACTCTACTTCTGGATTATTAAATAAAGCTAGGTCATGCTGATAAAGGTTTTTAGTGATGGATGTGCTTGATTTCATGCTATCTTGGGTTTTAATGTTAAATTTAGCAAAAGATCTTATTAATCTGTCAAAATTTTGTGCTGACCAGGATCTGGTACCAGCTACTAGTGGCAATTTCTCGGCGCGTATTTCGGCTCAAGAAGTGTTAATTACAGCTTCGGGTAAAGATAAAGCAAATTTAACTGAAGCAGATTTTCTAATAGTCGATCTAGCAGGTAAGATACAGTCAGCTGGAAGCGCAGCAGCTCAGGAATCACTTAAGCCATCAGCTGAAACACTTTTACACACTGGCTTATACGAAATATTTCCTGCTGTTAAATATGTGGCTCATTACCACTCGACAAATAGTGCAATTATTGCAAGGATCTTATATGCCCGCGCTAAAAAAGCTTTGATTTTAGATGATTTTGAACTTTTAAAAGCCTTTACAGGTGTAAGCTCACATGATCACCAAGAGATTATTCCTATTTTTGCTAACACTCAAGACATCGCTAAGTTAGCTGAGCAAACTAAAAATGTCCTTAACCCTGATAGTCATGCTTATTTAATAGCTGGGCACGGAACTTATATTTGGGCTGAAAGTCTAAGCGCGCTTACTCGTCAGATTGAAGCTTTAGAAGCGCTAATTAAATGTTATATACTTGAAATGCAATTAACTAAATTATGAGTTATTTAAAAATTTATACTGTAGAGTCTAATGATGAAGTAGCACTAATAAGTGAGTTTCATGATTTTAAAAAAATTAAAGCGGCTTTAGCTGAAATTCAGGTTAATTTTGAAAGCTGGCAGTGCAATCATAATCTCGAAAATTTTAGTGATGCTGAAATTCTAGAATTTTATCAAGAAGATATCAAGCGTATTAAACAGTTAAACGATTTTCAGGCAGTAGATATTGTTAACTTGACTCCTGATTTTGCTGCTGACTTCAAATTTACTGAGACGCGAGCTAAATTTAATGCTGAACACACGCATGCTGATGATGAGGCGCGTTATTTTATTTCGGGCAAGTCATTATTTACTATTAATCAGGCAGATCAGGTCTACGAAATTTTATGTGAGGCTGGCGATTTTATTAATGTGCCAGCCAATTATAAGCATTGGTTTGATTTCGGTTCTGAGCCCGATTTTAAAGCTCTGCGCTTTTTTAAAGATGCGCAGGGTTGGGTACCACATTACACTGGCTCTGGCATGGAGCTTAAGTTTCAGCGTTTACCTTGAAATAAATTAAACCTGCAGGCACTGATTTCGCTGAGATAAACCGCTTGCTATAATCATCACTATTATGCGTTTTAACTTAACGTTAGTAGCTTTGCTTGCACTTTTGCAGTTTGCCTGTACCACTAATAAACCTAAACTTTATGTGGTGGATATTCATGGTGACTGGTGCAATACATGCAAGAGAACCGATAAGGCATTGACTATAGTTAAAGAAAGGCTTGCTAAAGACCCTAAAGTTAAGTTTTTAGTTTTAAATCAAACTGAACCAGACGCACTTGATTTATCTAAAGAAACAGCTGAACTTAATGGGCTTAGTGAGATCTACGAATATGAAAGACACACAGGCGAAGTGCTATTTGTCGAGCCAGCCAGCGCGCGTCACCCCAAACCTAAAATTTTAGCTAAGTATTATGATGTTCAAGACGCAGACAAGTATTTAAATGCTATCGATGAGCTACTTGCTGGTCATGATGTCCAGAGCATACTTGCTGAAAAAAGAGATTATGAATTGTCTAAACCTAACGCGAGTGATCTTGAAGAGGCAGAGCTTTATGTAGTTGATATTCATCATGATATGTGTGGTGGTTGCGCGCTTACAGCACCAAACTTTGAAGAAGTAGCGAAAAATTATGAGGGCAAACCTAAAGTGGCTTTTATGACCTTTGATTTAACTACTAAAACTACTACTGATGAAAGTCGTATGCTGGCTAATGATTTAGGAATCAAAGATATTTATGATACTCACAAACATACAGGCGAAGTATTATTTATAGATGCTAAAACTAAGCAAATCATTGACACTTTAGTTTTAGAGCAAGATCAGGCGAAGTACCATGAGTTAGTGGCTAAGTACGTTCCAGATGTCAATGTTGTGCCAGTTATTGAAGATGAGCCACTTGCGCAGGCAGAAACTCAGACTAAGTCTGCGCCTAAAGCAGCGATAAGTAATCCTATTAAAAAAATCTATCATAAGATCCGTAGACCTAAACCACAGCCAGTCGTAGCAGCGCCTAAAGAAGAAGAGTTTTCGCTAGTAGAAGCTCCAGCTAGTATTCAGGTTGTAGACCCTGAAAAGTCTAAACCTAAGCGTAGTTTTGTCGGTAAAATGAAGAAACTATTTTAACCTTTTAGAGTTATTTGTTTTTATATTTAATTTTACAGCTTCAATAAAACTATATATTTTTAAAGTTTTATTGAAGCTGTTTATGAACTAAAGAAACTGTTTATAATTTAGAAAAAAATTCTAAAAACAGCCTTAAATTAGAAAATACTTCTAAATTTAGGTGTATTTTATAAAGTAATTCTAAGTATTGATGTTT